>JACKKN010000032.1 GCA_024236415.1 Hyphomicrobiales bacterium | reverse complement strand
CGATGCCGCTTGCCTTCATCTTTTCGCGGAGATGCTCGGCCATGGCGCCGACCTGGCGCTGCGACGCGCCGCTGGCGATGACCATAAACTCGGCAATTTCCGTCTTGCCGGCGAGGTCGATGACGACCACATCCTGGGCCTTGTCGTCATCAAGAGACGCCTCCACCAATTTCAACAGATCCCCCGAACTTGGCGGCGTCTTGGCTTTCGTGACTATGGTTGACTCCTCCTTCGTGCTTTACCCATGTGTGTGTTACCCATGCCTGTCCCTGATCGCCGTCGCCGACAGCGCGCTTTCCGCCACGTGCAGGAAAACCCAGGCCGGCGGCGTCATGGTCGCCAGGTGTGCCGCCTGGGATTCCCTGATCCGGGCGCCCGCGAACCGCACGGCGGCCTTGCCGGCCAGGGCCCTAAAAGAATAGGTCGGACGGGGAAAAACCGCAATGGCGACAGTGTGAAAGATCGATGTCCAGCCGCGCCAGCGGGCCACCTGCACCAGGTTGTCTGCCCCCATCAGCCACACGAACCGCCCGCGGGGATAGCGGCTGCGCAGGGCGCGCAAGGTATCGACGGTGTAGCGCGTGCCCAGAGCCGCCTCGATGCCCGTGACCCGCACCCGGGGGTGACAGGCCAGGTCGCGGGCGCGGCGCAGGCGCTGCTCGAACGGGGCCATGCCGGCCTCGGGCTTCATGGGGTTCTGCGGGCTGACCAGCCACCAGACCTGGTCCAGGCGCAGGCGTTTCAGGGCCAGCAGGCTGATGTGCAGGTGGCCGGAGTGGGCCGGGTTGAAGGATCCGCCCAGCAGGCCGATCCGCGGCCCGCCCGCCGGCAGCGCCGTCACGGGCGGCACTGCCCCGTGCCGCGCACCTGGTACTTGAAGCTGGTCAGCTGCTCGACCCCCACCGGCCCGCGGGCGTGCAGCTTGCCGGTGGCGATGCCGATCTCGGCGCCCATGCCGAACTCGCCGCCGTCGGCGAACTGGGTCGAGGCGTTGACCATGACGATGGCGCTGTCCACGTGGTTCAGGAAGTATTCGGCCGCCGCCGTGTCCGTGGTGACGATGGCGTCGGTGTGGTTGGATCCGTGGCGGGCGATGTGGTCGACCGCCGCGGCGACCCCGTCCACCGCCTTGACCGAGATGATGGCGTCCAGGTACTCGGTGTCCCAGTCCGCGGCCGCGGCCGGCCTGACCCGCGCGTCGCGGGCCGCCACCTGGTCGTCGCCGCGCACCTCGCAGCCGGCCTCGATCAGCCCCGCCAGCAGGGCCGGCAGGTGGCTGTCCAGGGCCGCGCGGTCCACCAGCAGCGTCTCGGTGGCGCCGCAGATGCCGGTGCGCCGCATCTTGGCGTTGACCACTAGGTCGCGGGCCATGGCCAGGTCGGCGGTGGCATCCACATAGGTGTGGCAGATGCCCTCCAGGTGCTTGAACAGCGGCACCTTGCTTTCGGCCGTCACCCGCTCGATCAGGGACTTGCCGCCGCGCGGCACGATGACGTCGATATAGTCGGTCAGGCGCAGCATCTCGCCCACGGCGGCGCGGTCCCGGGTCGGCACCCGCTGGATGGCGTCCTCGGGCAGGCCGGCGGCGCGCAGGCCCTGGTGCAGGGCGTCCAGGATGGCGCCCGAGGAATGGAAGCTCTCGGACCCGCCGCGCAGGATCGAGGCGTTGCCCGCCTTCAGGCACAGGGCGCCGGCGTCGGCGGTCACGTTGGGCCGCGATTCATAGATGATGCCGATCACCCCCAGGGGCACCCGCACGCGGCTGATGTGCAGGCCGTTGGGCCGGTCCCATTCGGCCAGGACCTGGCCCACGGGGTCGGCCAGCTCGGCGATCTGTTCCAGGCCCACGGCCATGGCCTCGACCCGGGCCTCGTTCAGCATCAGGCGGTCCAGCAGGGCCCTGGTCAGGCCCTTCTGCTCGCCCGCCGCCATGTCGACGGCGTTGGCCGCGATGATTCGTGCCGCGTTCTCGCGCAGGGCCGCGGCCCCGGCGCGCAGGGCCCGGTTCTTGGTCTCGGTGTCCGTGGTGGCGAGGACGGCCGCCGCCGCCTTGGCCCGGGCGCCCAGGTCGCGCATCAGGGCCGGAATGTCCGCGACCTCCTGCCCGACCGCCCGGGCGGCCGCCTCCGAAGCCGTCATGGTCCGTTCCTCCCGTCCATCAGTTCACCACCAGGTCGTCGCGATGGATCATCTCGTCGCGTCCACGGTAGCCCAGGGTCCGCTCGATTTCACTGGTTTTGTGGCCCATGATCCGCTTGGCGTCGGCCGAGGAATAGGCGCTCAGGCCGCGCCCCAGCTCGCGCCCGTCGGGCCCCAGGACCAGCACCGCGTCGCCGCGCTCGAACCTGCCCGACACGGCGGTGACCCCGGCCGGCAGCAGGCTCTTGCCCCGCTCCAGGGCGGCCACGGCGCCGGCGTCCAGCGTGATGGCGCCCATGGGCTTGAGGGACCCGGCGATCCATCCCTTGCGCGCCGTGCGCGGAGTCGCCGAGGGCAGGAACCAGGTGGCGTTGGCGCCCTCCAGCAGGCGCCCCAGGGGCCGTTCCGGCCGCCCGTCGGTGATGACCATGCGGCAGCCGGCGCCCATGGCGATCTTGGCCGCCGCCAGCTTGGTGACCATGCCGCCGGTGCCGACGGCGGTGTTGGTGGCGCCGGCCATGGCCTCGACCTCGGCGGTGATGGCGTCGACCTGGGGGATCAGGCGGGCGTCGGCGTGGCTGTGGGGGTCGGCGGTATAGAGGCCGTCGATGTCCGACAGCAGGACCAGGGTGTCGGCGCTGATCATGGCCGCCACCCGGGCGCCCAGGCGGTCGTTGTCGCCGACCCGGATCTCCTCGGTGGCCACGGTGTCGTTCTCGTTGATCAGCGGCACCGCGCCCAGGCGCAACAGGGTGTCCAGGGTGTTGCGGGCGTTGATGTAGCGGCGCCGGTTCTCGGTGTCCTCGATGGTCAGCAGCACCTGCGCCACGGTCATGTCGTGGCGGGCCAGGACCTCCTGGTAGGCATGGGCCAGGTGGACCATGCCGGTGGCGGCGGCGGCCTGCTTCTCCTCCAGGCGCAGCACCCCGTCGGCGAAGCGCAGGTAGCGCCGCCCCACGGCGATGGCGCCCGACGAGACGATGACCACCTCCTTGCCCTGGGCGTACAGGCCGGCCAGGTCCTCGGCCAGGCCCTCCAGCCAGCGGCGGTGCACGGTGCCGCGCTCCTGGTCGACCAGCAGGGCCGACCCGATCTTGACCACGATCCGCCGCCCGGCGGCCAGGTCAGTGCCGCTGCGATGGGGGTTCATGGCCGGAACTCCGCGACGGTGCCGGCGTCCTCGTGCGCGGCGCGGGCGTCGACCGCGGCCAGGATTTCGTGCAGCAGGGCGTCCAGCCCGGTCCGCGCTACGCCCGAGATGACGCGCACGGGGGCGCCGCAGGCGGCCGCCAGCTCGGCCCGCTTGGCCTCGACGTCCGCCTCGGCCAGGGCGTCACACTTGTTCAGGGCGACGATCTCGGGTTTGCCGGCCAGGACTCCGCCGTAGGCCTCCATCTCGTGGCGCACGGTGCGGTAGGCGCCGGCCACGTCGTCGCCGGTGCCGTCCACCAGGTGCAGCAGCACGCCGCACCGCTCGACATGGCCCAGGAACCGGTCGCCCAGGCCGGCGCCCTCGTGGGCGCCCTCGATCAGGCCGGGGATGTCGGCCAGGACGAACTCGCGGTCGTCCACATAGACCACGCCCAGGTTGGGATGCAGGGTGGTGAAGGGGTAGTCCGCCACCTTGGGCCGGGCGCGGGAGACGGCGGACAGGAAGGTGGACTTGCCGGCGTTGGGCAGGCCCACCAGGCCGGCGTCGGCGATCAGCTTCAGGCGCAGCCAGACCCAGCGCTCCTCGCCCGGCCAGCCGGGGTCGGCGCGGCGCGGCGCACGGTTGGTGGCGGTCTTGAAGTGGGCGTTGCCGTGGCCGCCGTCGCCGCCGCGGGCCAGCACCATGCGCTGGCCCTCCTCGGTCAGGTCGGCGATCAGGGTCTCCTTGTCCTCGTCCAGGATCTGGGTGCCCACGGGGACGCGGATGACCACGTCGGCGCCGCGGGCGCCGGTGCGGTCCTTGCCCATGCCGTGGTTGCCGCGCTTGGCCTTGAAGTGCTGGCGATAGCGGAAGTCGATCAGGGTGTTCAGGCCGGTGACGCACTCCACCACCACGTCGCCGCCGCGCCCGCCGTCGCCGCCGTTGGGGCCACCGAACTCGATGAACTTCTCGCGCCGGAACGAGACGCAGCCGCCGCCGCCGTCGCCGCTCTTGACGTAGATCTTGGCTTCATCGAGGAACTTCATGGTTCTGGCCCACGGTTTTCGGCATCAAAAAAGGGGAATGGCCGGCCATTCCCCTTGCTTGTCAGCCAGCGGTGGTCGCGTATGTCAGGCGGACGGCTCCACGCCGACGAAGACGCGTCCGTTGCCCTTGCGGCTGAACGCCACCCGGCCCTCGACCAGGGCGAACAGGGTGTGGTCCTTGCCGATGCCCACGTTGTCGCCGGGGTGGAACTTGGTGCCGCGCTGGCGCACGATGATGTTGCCGGGGATCACGGCCTCGCCGCCGAACTTCTTGACGCCCAGCCGGCGCCCCGCGGAATCGCGGCCGTTGCGCGAGC
>JACKKN010000031.1 GCA_024236415.1 Hyphomicrobiales bacterium | reverse complement strand
TCGGGGCGGCCCGCACCACGACGCGGCGCCGCCGCAGGTGAACGGGCGCGGACGTGAGCGGATCGGTCGAGCATTCCAACACCCTGCCTGACGGCGCCGGGGCCGGCGTCGAGGGCCTGACCGACGCCGACGCCGACGGCGCCCGCCTGTGGGCCGCCTTCGCCAATGCCCAGCAGTCCGACGAGTTCTGCGCCGCCTGGCTGTCCCTGCAGTGCGGCGCCGTGGCCGGCGCCCGCGCCGGACTGCTGCTGTTGCAGGACAACGGCGGCGCCTTCGCCCCGGCCGCCGTCTGGCCCGATCCCATGCGCGACGTCACCTACCTGGGGGCGGCGGCCGAGCAGGCCCTGTCCGAGCGCCGCGGCGTGATCCGCCGCTCGGGCGCCCCCGACAACTCCATCCACGTGGCCTATCCGGTGGACGTGCGCGGCCGGCTGTGGGGCGTGGTGGTGGTGGACATCGCCACCGACCGCCACCGCATCGACCTGCAGGGCGTGCTGCGCCAACTGCACTGGGGCATCGGCTGGCTCGAATCCCTGTTCTGGCAGCGCGAGGCCGAGGGCGACACGCGCAAGCTGATCCGCACCGCCGCCGCCCTCAACGTCCTGGCGGTGGCCCAGGAACTGCCCAAGTTGAGCGGCGCCACCATGGCCGTGGCCAACGAGCTGGCGTCGCGGCTGGACTGTGACCGGGTCGACATCGGCCTGAAGAAGCGCCACGACGTGCGCGTGCACACCCTGTCCCATTCGTCCTGGTTCCTGAAGAAGGGCAAGCTGCTGCACGCCATCGAGAACGCCATGGGCGAGGCCCTGGACCAGCACGGCACTGTGGTCTATCCGCCGCCGCCCGAGGGCGAGCGGCGCATCACCGTGGCCCACGCCGACCTGGCCCGCACCTGGGGCGGGTCGGCCATCGCCACGGCGATCATGACCCACGAGAGCCAGGCGGTGGGCGCCATCACCCTGGAACGCCAGCGCGACGAGCCCTTCGACCACGAGACCGTGCTGCTGCTGGAGACCGTGGCCGAGCTGGTGGGCCCGCTGCTGGACCTGAAGGCCAAGCAGCGGCGCTGGATCTCGGGCCGCATCGCCGACGCCGTGGCCACCGGGGTCAAGGCCCTGATCGGGCCGCGGCGGCCGACCCTGAAGATCATCGCCGTCCTGGTCGTGGCGGCGGCCGGCTACCTGGCCACGGCCACGGCGGACTTCCGCGTCTCGGCCAAGACCGTGCTGGAAGGCGCGGTGCAGCGGGCGGCCGTGGCGCCGTTCGACGGCTTCATCGCCGAGGCGCCGGTGCGCGCCGGCGACATCGTGGGCCAGGGCGCGCTGCTGGCCCGCCTGGACGACAAGGACCTGGAGCTGGACCGCCTGAAGTGGCTGAGCGAGAAGGAGAAGCTGGTCAAGCGCCTGCGCGACGCCCACGCCAAGCACGAGCGCGCCAACATGCACGTGCTGCAGACCCAGATCGACCAGGCCGAGGCCCAGATCGCGCTGATCGAGGAAAAGCTGTCGCGCACGCGCATCGAGGCCCCGTTCGCCGGCCTGGTGGTGTCGGGCGACCTGTCGCAGATGCTGGGCACCCCCATCTCCCAGGGCAAGATCCTGTTCGAGGTGGCGCCCCTGGCCGCCTACCGCGCCATCCTGCAGGTGGACGAGCGCGACATCCAGTACGTGGCAGTGGGCCAGACCGGGACCCTGGCCCTGGCCGGCCTGACCGGCGAGACCCTGCCCCTGAAGGTGGTCAAGGTGACCCCCGTGGCCATGGCCCAGGAAGGGCGCAACTTCTTCCGGGTCGAGGCCGAACTGGACGATTCCGACGTCAAGCTGCGCCCGGGCATGGAAGGCGTGGCCAAGGTCAGCATCGAGGAGCGGCCCCTGGTGTGGGTCTGGGCCCGGCGCCTGATCGAGTGGGCGCGCCTGTTCATCTGGAAGTGGACGCCCTGACATGGCCGATCCGTTCCTCAGCAATTCCTGGTACCGGGTCGCCGACCTGCGGCCGCGCCTGCGCGGCCACACCAAGGTGCACCGGCACCGCTACCGCGGCCAGGCCTGGTACGTGGTGCAGGACCATGCCACCGGCAAGATCCATCGCTTCACCCCCGCCGCCTACCTGGTGGTGGCGCGCATGGACGGCGAGCGGACCATCGACGAGATCTGGAACACGGTGGTCGAGGAACTGGGGGACGACGCACCGACCCAGGACGAGACCATCCAGCTGCTGTCCCAGCTGCACGCCGCGGACATGCTGCAGAGCGAGGTCCCGCCCAACACGGCCGAGCTGCTGGAACGCCACGACAAGCAGGCCCGGGCCGGCATCGTGCGCCAGCTGAAGAGCCCGCTGTCGGTCAAGATCCCGCTGTGGAACCCGGACCGGTTCCTGACCCGCACCCTGCCCGCGGTGCGGTTCCTGTTCGGCTGGCTGGGGGCGATCCTGTGGCTGGCGGTGGTGGTGCCGGCCATGGTGCTGGCGGCACAGAGCTGGCCGGACCTGAGCGGCAGCTTCACCGACCAGCTTTTCGTGGCCCAGAACGTGCTGCTGCTGGCCATGACCTACCCGGTGGTCAAGGCCCTGCACGAACTGGGGCACGGGTACGCGACCAAGGCGTTCGGCGGCGCGGTGCACGAGATGGGCATCATGTTCCTGGTGCTGTACCCCATCCCCTACGTGGACGCCACCTCGGCGTCGGCCTTTTCCAGCAAGTGGCAGCGCATGCTGGTGGGCGCCATCGGCATCCTGGTGGAGGTGTTCCTGGCCGCCCTGGCCTTCTATGCTTGGCGCCAGATGGAGCCGGGCCTGCCGCGCGCCGTCGCCTACGACGTGATGCTGATCTGCGGCGTGTCCACGGTGCTGGTCAACGGCAACCCCCTGCTGCGCTTCGACGGGTACTACGTCTTCGCCGATCTGGTCGAGATCCCCAACCTGGGCTCGCGCGCCAACCGGTACTGGGCCTACCTGTCCAACCGCTACCTGTTCGCGGCGCGGGAGCGGCCCTTCCCCGCCGGCACCGGCGAGCGGGTGTGGTTCCTGCTGTACGGCCCCGCGTCCTTCGTCTACCGCATGGTGATCCTGGTCTCCATCGTCACCTTCCTGGCCACCCAGCTGTTCGTGCTGGGGGTCCTGCTGGCCGTCTGGGCGGTGATCATGAGCATCGTGGTCCCCGTGGGCAAGATCGCCTGGCACGTGTTGACCAATTCCAAGCTGCGCCGGCACCGCCTGCGGGCCGTGACCATCACCTTCGGCGGCGCCGCCGCGGTGGTGGCGCTGCTGTCCCTGCTGCCGGTCCCCCTGCACACCAACACCGAGGGCGTGATCTGGCTGCCGGACGACGCCCACGTGCGGGCCCGCGCCGACGGGTTCGTGCGCCGCGTCCTGGCCGAGCCGGGCCGCGCCGTGGACCCGGGCACGCCGCTGGTCGAATCCTGGGAACCGACCCTGGACGCCGAGATCAAGGTCCTGGAGGCCAAGGCCGAGGAGTTGGAGCTGACGCTGGCCTCCGAGCTGGTCACCGACCGGGTCCAGGCCGAGGTGACGCGCAAGGAGCTGGAACAGAAGCGGGCCGAGCTGGCGCGCCTGCAGGAGCGCCGCGGCCGCCTGGTGGCCACCAGTGCGGCCAGCGGCACCTTCATCCTGCCCTATGCCGGCAACCTGCCCGGCCGCTTCGTGCGCGAGGGCGAGGTCATGGGCTACGTGGTGCCGGAAAGCACCCGCATCGCCCGCGTGGTGGTGCCCCAGGAGGACATCGACCTGGTGCGCCAGCGCCTGCGCGGGGTCCAGGTCAAGATCGCCGACCGCCTGGACGAGACCATTTCCGCCCGCATCGTGCGCGAGGTGCCGGCGGCCCAGGACAAGCTGCCCAGCAAGGCCCTGGCCGCCGAGGGCGGCGGCCGGTTCCTGGTCGACCCGCGCGACCCCGACGGCCTGAAGACCCTGAACCGCCTGTTCCAGTTCGACATCGAACTGGCCAAGGCGCCGCCCAACGCGGCCTATGGCGCCCGCGTCCACGTGCGCTTCCAGCACGACGACGAGCCCCTGGGCCTGCAATGGTACCGGCGCGTGCGCCAAGCCTTCCTGTCCCGGTTCGATGTCTGAGCTGACCCTCTACGCCGGGCCCTACCCGGAGCGGCACGAAAAGCAGCCCGGCCGCGTCGACCGCATGCTGTCCTCGGGCTGGGGCTACTGGGCGCCGCGCCTGGGCCCCACCACCTGGCGCCTGTCGCGCCACGCCGAGCGGGTGATGGCCTGCGCCGACGAGGTCGCCGATCTGGACGACGCCGGCATCCTGGCCAAGGCCGAGGAACTGGGCGCCGCCCTGTTGCGCCAGGGGTTCGAGCCGCCCCTGGTGGCCCGGGCCTTCGCCCTGATCCGCGAGGTGACGGCGCGCAAGCTGGGCATGCGCCACTACAAGGTGCAGATCATGGGCGGCTGGGCCCTGCTGGACGGGCGCCTGGCCGAGATGCGCACCGGCGAGGGCAAGACCATCACCGCCCTGCTGCCGGCGGCCACCGCGGCCCTGGCCGGCATGCCCGTGCACGTGATCACCGTGAACGATTATCTGGCCGAACGGGATTCCGAGGAGACGCGGCCGGTCTACGAGGCCCTGGGGCTGACCGTGGGGCTGGTGAAGCACGGCATGGAGCCGCCCGAGCGCCGCGCCGCCTATGCCCGCGACATCACGTTTTGCACCAACAAGGAGGTCACCTTCGACTACCTGCGCGACCGCATCGCCCTGGGCGACATGCGGGCCTCGGTGCAGTTGAAGCTGGAGCGGCTGGCGGACGGCGGCGACCGCAGCAAGCAGCTGATCATGCGCGGGCTGCATTTCTGCATCATCGACGAGGCGGACAGCGTTCTCATCGACGAGGCGCGCACGCCCCTCATCATCTCGCGCGAGGTGGAGGCGCCGGACACGGACGAGCCCTATGCCACGGCCCTGGCCCTGGCCCGGGCCCTGGAGCCGGGGGTCGACTTCCGCCTGACCCAGGACGAACGCGCCGTCAACCTGCTGGAGGAGGGCCAGGAAAGGCTGCGGACCTTGGTCGAGGGCAAGCACGGCCTGTGGCGTTCGCGCCGGGCGCGCGAGGAACTGATCGAGCAGGCCCTCTCCGCCCTGCACTTCTTCCACCTGGATACCCACTACATCATCGCCGAGGACAAGGTGCAGATCGTCGACGAATACACCGGGCGCATCATGGCCGACCGGTCGTGGGAGCGGGGCCTGCACCAGCTGATCGAGGTCAAGGAGGGCGTGCCGGTGACCGGCGGCCGCGAGACCATCGCCAAGATCACCTACCAGACCTTCTTCCGCCGCTACCTGCGCCTGGCCGGGATGACCGGCACCGGCTACGAGGTGGCGCCCGAGCTGTGGGCCGACTACCGGCTGCGGGTGGTGCGCATCCCCACCAACCGCAAGCCCCGGCAGGTGGAGCTGGGGCGGATCACCTACGTCACCGAAGACGACAGGTGGACGGCGGTGGTGGACCGGGTGGCGGAGATGAGCCGGCACAAGGGCCGGCCGGTGCTGGTGGGCACCCGGTCGGTGGAGGCGTCCGAGCACCTGAGCAAGCTGTTGGACGCCGCCGGCCTGCCCCACGTGGTCCTCAACGCCCGCCAGGACAAGGAGGAGGCCGAGACCGTGGCCCAGGCCGGCCAGGCGGGACGCATCACCGTGGCCACCAACATCGCCGGCCGCGGCACGGACATCAAGCTCGCCCCCGGAGTGGCCGAGGCCGGCGGCCTGCACGTGATCCTGACCGAATACCACGAATCGGCCCGCATCGACCGCCAGCTCTTCGGCCGCGCCGGACGCCAGGGCGACAACGGCAGCTTCGAGGCCATCGTGTGCCTGCAGGACGAGCTGCTGCGCCGCTTCGCCGGCAAGGCCGCGCGCACCGTGCGCGCCGCCGCCGCCGGCCGCCGCCGGCTGGGCCACACCACCACCACGCTGCTGCGCCGGGTGGCCCAGGGCGCGGCCGAGTCCCTGCACGCCAAGATCCGCGCCGAGAACCTGCGCTCGGCGGAACAGACGGAAAAGGCCCTGGGCTTCGCCAAGCAGGGCGAGTAGGCCAAAAAAAAGCGGCGGCCCGGGGGCCGCCGCTTGCTTGGTGTTGAACCGGATCAGAAGTCCATGCCGCCCATGTCCGGCGCCGCCGGCATGGCGGCCTTCTTCTCGGGCTTCTCGGCGACCATGGCCTCGGTGGTGATCAGCAGGCCGGCGACCGAGGCCGCGTCCTGCAGCGCCGTGCGCACCACCTTGGTCGGGTCGATGATGCCCGCCTTGACCAGGTTGGTGTAGGTGCCGGTCTGGGCGTCGAACCCGTGGTTGGTGTCCTTCTGGTCCAGCAGCTTGCCGGCGACCACGGCGCCGTCGTGGCCCGCGTTCTCGGCGATCTGGCGCACCGGGGCCTGCAGGGCGCGGCGCACGATGTCGATGCCCACCTGCTGGTCGTCGTTGGCCGGGGCCAGCTTGTCCAGGGCCTTGACCGCGTACAGCAGGGCCACGCCGCCGCCGGCGACGATGCCCTCCTCGACCGCGGCGCGGGTGGCGTGCAGGGCGTCGTCGACCCGGTCCTTCTTCTCCTTCACCTCGACCTCGGTGGCGCCGCCCACATGGATCACGGCCACGCCACCGGCCAGCTTGGCCAGCCGCTCCTGCAGCTTCTCGCGGTCGTAGTCCGAGGTCGTCTCCTCGATCTGCGCCCGGATCTGGCCGCAGCGGGCGGTGATGTCGGGCTTGTTGCCGGCGCCGTCGACGATGGTGGTTTCGTCCTTGCCGATGGCGATGCGCTTGGCCGTGCCCAGCATGTTCAGGGTCACGTTCTCGAGCTTGATGCCCAGGTCCTCGGAGACCACCTGGCCGCTGGTCAGGATGGCGATGTCCTCGAGCATGGCCTTGCGCCGGTCACCGAAGCCCGGCGCCTTGACCGCCGCCACCTTCAGGCCGCCGCGCAGCTTGTTGACCACCAGGGTCGCCAGGGCCTCGCCCTCGATGTCCTCGGCGATGATCAGCAGCGGACGGCTGGACTGCACCACGGCCTCCAGCACCGGCAGCATGGCCTGCAGGTTCGACAGCTTCTTCTCGTGGATCAGGATGTAGGGATCATCCAGCTCGCAGGTCATCTTTTCGGCGTTGGTGACGAAATAGGGCGAGGTGTAGCCGCGGTCGAACTGCATGCCCTCGACCACGTCCAGCTCGGTGGCCAGGCCCTTGGCCTCCTCCACCGTGATCACGCCTTCGTTGCCGACGCGCTCCATGGCCCGGGCGATGATGTCGCCGATCGAGCGGTCGCCGTTGGCGGAGATGGTGCCCACCTGGGCGATCTCCTCGCCGGTCTTGACGGCGCGGGAGCGCTTCTGCACGTCGGCGACCACGGCCTCGACGGCCAGGTCGACGCCGCGCTTCAGGTCCATGGGGTTCATGCCGGCGGCCACCGCCTTGGCGCCCTCGCGGACGATGGACTGGGCCAGCACGGTGGCCGTGGTGGTGCCGTCGCCGGCCAGGTCGTTGGTCTTGGAGGCAACCTCGCGCACCATCTGGGCGCCCATGTTCTCGAACTTGTCGGCCAGCTCGATTTCCTTGGCGACGGTGACGCCGTCCTTGGTGATGCGCGGCGCGCCGAAGGCCTTGTCCAGCACGACGTTGCGGCCCTTGGGGCCCAGCGTCACCTTCACCGCGTCGGCCAGGATGTCGACGCCGCGCAGCATGCGGGTGCGGGCGTCGGTGCCGAATTTCACTTCCTTAGCAGCCATGTCTCGAAGCTCCTCGTTCAGGCAACTGTCTTGATGACTCTGTTTGGTTCGATCGGGACGCCCGGGTCAGGCGGCCTTCCTGGACGCGGCGGCGGCCTCGATGACGCCCAGAATGTCCGATTCCTTCATGATCAGCAGGTCCTCGCCGTCGATCTTGACCTCGGTGCCGGACCACTTGCCGAACAGGATGCGGTCGCCGACCCGCACATCCAGCGGCGTGACCTGACCGTCGTCGCGCAGGACGCCCCTGCCGGCGGCGACGACCTCGCCCTCCATGGGCTTTTCCTTGGCGGTGTCGGGGATGATGATGCCACCGGCGGTCTTCTCCTCGGACTCGACCCGGCGAACCAGAACTCGATCGTGCAGGGGACGGAATTTCATCTGTTCTTCTCCTATGCCATTCCCAGTCCGTCAGCAAATGACGTGCCGATCGCGAATTTCGGGGGTGGGGAACCCTGGCGGCGCTCCCTCCCAAAAGCTCCGTCGGCGCGGCACATTTATGGCCGCGGGTTTTCGCCGTCAAGTCCCGCCGGAAAATTTTTTCAGGCTTGAAGGATACCGCGGGGAAGGCCCATCAAGCCCTTGATTCCAAGCGCTTTCGGCGCCCCTAGGGGGCGCCGGCGGAAAGCGCCTGAAGGGCCGCGGTGGCGGCCGCGGGGTCGGTCAGCAGGTCCATGACCAGACTCGCCGCCATCAGCACGGCGGCCTCGTCCCACCGGGTCAGCCGCGGTCCCGCGGGACGCTCGCCCAGGAACAGGGCGAGCACGGCGCTGGCGACCGCCGCCACCAGCAGCAGCGAGCCGGCCATGACCGGCACCAGCGGCAGCGGCGCGGACGAGGCCAGGAATACGGCGACGGCGAAGGCCAGGCCCAGGCGAAGCAGGGCGGCCCGGTTGTGGTCGCCGGGGTCCGTGGAAGGCCCCGGTGGCGGCCTGCCGGGGCCTTCCTGGGGCTGCCAGGAGAAAGGTTTGCGTCCTTGCATCTTCCGGTCCTCCGAACAAGCGACACGTTCCGTGGCCCCCGCGCGGCGCGGCGGGCACGGGGTTGCGCAAGACAGGGGGAACATGGGGGAGCCGGCCTCCCGAGGCCGGAATGGGAGGCTGGAAGGGGAGGCCGGCTCCGGTGGCCCGTCAGGCCGCCTTCGAGGTGGCGCTCTCAATCAGCTTCTTGGCCTTCTCGGCCAGGCTTTTCGGCGCGCTCTTCTTGATCTCGATGGTGCGCGGCTTCATGGTCTCGGGGACCTCGCGCTCCAGGTCGATGATCAGCAGGCCGTTGGCCAGGTTGGCGCCGGTGACCTTGAGGTGGTCGGCCAGCCGGAAGGTGCGCACGAAGTCGCGCCCGGCGATGCCGTGGTACAGGAACGTGGAGTCCTTGTCCTCGGCGGCCTTGCGCCCGGTGACGGTCAGGGCCTGTTCACGCACTTCCACGTCCAGTTCGGTTTCGTCGAAGCCGGCCACCGCCATGGTGATGCGGTAGTGGTTCTCGCCCTCGGCCTCGATGTTGTAGGGCGGATAGGCGGTCTTGGCGTCGGCGGCCTGGAACGCGGAATCCATCATGCGGGCCAAGCGATCGAACCCGATGGTGTGCTGGAACAGGGGGGTAAAGTCGTAACGCGTCATGGCTACATCCTCCATCTTGAAGCAATGCAAACATGTCATCCGCCCGTCGGGGCGGTGGCTGCCGGGCCCGCGAGGCAGCGCCCGGCAAGGTTGATTTAGGTCAGTGATTTCGGCTGTGCAAGCCCCTTCATCGAAATTTTTTCCTCTTGTTTTCAGCATATTAGAGGGACGAGATGTCGATCTTGCGCGGCTTCTTCTCCTCCGGGATCACACGCTCCAGGTCGATGGTCAGCAGGCCCTTGTCCAGGTTGGCGCCCACGACCCGGATGTGCTCGGCCAGCTCGAACCGGCGCTCGAAGTCCTGGCCCTGGATGCCGCGGTGCAGGTAGGTCAGCTCGCCCGTGTCCCGGGCCTGCCGGCGGCCGCTGACCTGCAGGGTCTCGTGCTCGACCTGCACGTCCAGGTCGGCGGGATCGAACCCGGGCACGGCCATGGTGATGCGGTATTGGCCGTCACCGGTGACGGCGATGTCGTAGGGCGGATAGGCCAGGGCGGCCTCGCCCTCCTTCTGCCGGGCCGAATCGAGCAGGAACTGGAGCCGGTCAAATCCGACCGAGGAACGGAACAGCGGGGAAAAGTCGTAGCGATGCATGGTGGCACCCTCCCTTGCGAAAAAATGCGACACATGGCACGGCGGCGGTGCGCGGCGGGCCGCGCCGTCGTCCGTTTCCGTTCAGGTAGTCGGGTCGGGCCCCGCCCGCAAGCCACCGCGTGCCCCATGCCGGCCATGAAGTTTTCCATGCCACCGATGGGCAGACGGGGTAGCCTAGGGGCCTGCGGACGGGCATTGGCCGGCAGGAGGAAAGCGACATGACCGACCATCCGGAACTCATCTGCGCCTACATGCTGGACGGCAAGGGCGGCGGCGCGGAGGTGGACTGGCAGGCCGTCGAGGCCTGGACGCCCGACCGGGGCCCCATCTGGATTCACCTGGACTGCACCAACCCGGCCACCGAAACCTGGCTGCGCCGGGACAGCGGCCTGGACACCTTCGTCGTCGACGGCCTGCTGGCCGGCGAGACGCGGCCCCGGTGCGACGGCTTCGCGGATGGCATCATGGTCATCCTGCGCGGCGTCAACCTGAACCCCGGTGCCGAGCCCGAGGACATGGTGTCCCTGCGCATCTGGGTCGAGGAGCACCGGGTCATCTCGACCCGCCTGCGCCGCCTGCAGGCGATCCAGGACCTGCGCGACCACCTGGCCGAAGGCCGCGGTCCCGTGTCCCCCGCCCACCTGGTGGCGCGCGTGGCGGCGGGCCTGACCGAACGCATGGGGCCGGCCATCGAGGAACTGGGCGACCTGGTCGCCGACCTGGAGGAGCAGCTTCTCGCCGGCGACGAGGCCACGCCGAACCTGCGCGAGGTGCGGTTCAAGCTGGTGGACCTGCGCCGGGTGGCCATCACCCTGCGCCGCTACATCGCGCCGCAGCGGGACGCCGTGAACCGCCTGTTGACCCTGAACGAGCCCTGGCTGAAGGAACGGGTGCGCGGCCGCCTGCGCGAGACCGTGGACCGGGTGACCCGCATCATCGAGGAGCTGGACGAGGTGCGCGAACGCTCGGCGGTGGTCCAGGACGAACTGCTGAGCCGCCAGTCCCAGCGCATGGAGCGGGTCATGTACATTCTGACCCTGGTGGCCACGGTGATGATGCCGCTGGGCTTCATCACCGGCCTGCTGGGCATCAACGTGGGCGGCATCCCGGGCGCCGAGAACCACTGGTCGTTCCTGATCGTCTGCGGCGGCCTGGCCCTGTTCGCGGCGGTGGAGATCTGGCTGTTCAAGAAGATGCGCTGGCTATAGGTCCGGATCGCGCCGCGCGGCGCGGGCGGCCCACCGGCGCAGGACCCATTTCTCGGCCTCGACGGCGAACAGCACCGTGGAGGCCACGGCGACCACCCACAGCCACGCCACGGCGTCCATGGGCCGGGTGTCGAACAGCACCTGCATGGGCGGCGCATAGGTGAACAGAAGCTGGAAGAAGATGACGATGGCCACCGCCGCCAGCACCGCCCGGCTGCCGGCCAGCCCCCGGCGGTTCAACACCGGGCCGCGCAGGAACCGGGTGTTGAACAGGTAGAAGATCTCGAAGAACACCAGGGTGTTGACGGCCACGGTCCGCGCCGCCGCCACCTCGGCCCCGCCGGACCGCTCGTAGACGTACAGGCCGAAGGTGCCGGCCACCAGGATCAGCGACACGAACACGATGCGCCAGGTCAGGAACGGCGACAGCAGGGGTTCGTCGGGCGCCCGCGGGTGGCGCTTCATGACGTCGGCCTCCACCGGCTCGAAGGCCAGGGCCAGGGCCAGGGTGACGGCGGTGATCATGTTGACCCACAGGATCTGGACCGCGGTAATGGGCAGGACCCGGCCCAGCAGGATGGCGGCGATGATGGTCAGCGCCTCGCCGCCGTTGGTGGGCAGGATGAAGATGATGGCCTTCTTCAGGTTGTCGTAGACCGTGCGCCCCTCCTCCACGGCGTGGGAGATGGTGGCGAAGTTGTCGTCGGCCAGGACCATCTCGGCCGCCTCCTTGGCCGCCTCGGTCCCCTTCAGGCCCATGGCCACGCCGATGTCGGCCTGCTTCAGGGCCGGCGCATCGTTGACGCCATCGCCGGTCATGGCCAGGACCTGGCCATTGGCCTGGATGGCGCGCACCAGGCGCAGCTTGTGCTCGGGGCTGGCGCGGGCGAACACGTCGACGTCGCGCACCCGGGCCCGCAGCGTGTCGTCGTCCATGGCCTCCAGCTCGCTGCCCGAGAGGGCCGCCGTGGTGTGCACCAGGCCCAGGTTGCGGGCGATGGAAATGGCCGTGCCGGTGTGGTCGCCGGTGATCATCTTGATGCGGATGCCGGCGTCCTGGCACCGGGTCACGGCGGCGATGGCCTCCTGGCGCGGCGGGTCCAGCAGGCCGAACACGCCCAGCAGCGTCAACCCCTCGGCCAGGTCGTCGCGGACAAGGGCCCGCTGGTCCGGGTGCACGTTGCGCACCGCCAGGGCCAGCAGGCGCTGCCCGCGCGAGGCGATCTCCTGCATGCGGCCCTGCCAGTAGTCCAGGTCCAGGGGCTCGTCCTCGGCGTAGGACCGCTGCCAGGTGCACATGGTCAGGATGCGTTCCGGCGCGCCCTTGACCAGGACGATGGCGCCGCCGTCGGCGCCGTGGTGCAGGGTGGCCATGAACCGGTGCTCGGATTCGAAGGGGATCTCGTCGGTGCGCGGCCAGGCCCGGTGCAGGGCCGCCATGTCCACCCCCGCCTTCAGGGCCAGGGTCACCAGGGCGCCCTCGGTGGGATCGCCGTCCACGAACCAGTGGCCCTCCTTCTCGCGGATCACCGCGTCGCTGCACAGGGCCGCGCCCTCGGCCAACCGGGTCAGCAACTGCCGGTGCTCGGGCTCCACCTCGATGCCGTCCAGCAGGAACGATCCGGTGGGCGCGTAGCCGACACCGGTGACCTCGAACAGGTGGCGTGCCGTGGCCACGGCCTGGGCCGTCATCTCGTTCTGGGTCAGGGTGCCGGTCTTGTCCGAACAGATCACCGACACCGAGCCCAGGGTCTCCACCGCCGGCAGGCGGCGGACGATGGCGTTGCGCGCGGCCATGCGCTGCACGCCGATGGCCAGGGTGATGGTCATGATCGCCGGCAGGCCCTCGGGGATGGCCGCCACCGCCAGGCCGACCGCGGCCAGAAACATGTCGGCGGCGGGATAGCCGCGCACGGCGTAGCCGAACAGGAACGTCAGCGCCGCCACCACCAGGATGGCCAGGGTCAGCCAGCGGCTGAACACGGCCATCTGCCGCACCAGTGGCGTGGTCAGGGCCTCGACCTGGCCCAGCATGGCGCTGATGCGGCCGATCTCGGTGCCGTCACCGGTGGCCACCACCACGCCCGAGCCCTGGCCATAGGTGACCAGGGTGCTGGAATAGGCCATGCAGGTGCGGTCGCCCAGGGCGGCATCGACCGCCACCTGGACCGACTCCTTGTCGGCGGGCACCGATTCCCCGGTCAGGGCCGCCTCCTGGATCTGCAGCGACCTGACCCGCAACAGCCGCATGTCGGCCGGCACCTTGTCGCCCGATTGCAGGAACACGACGTCGCCGGGGACCACCTGGGTGGCCGGGATGGCGATGCGCTGCCCGTCACGAACCACGGTGGCGGTGGCCGACAGCATGTTGCGGATGGCATCCAGGGCCTTTTCCGCCTTGCCCTCCTGGATGAAGCCGACGATGGCGTTGACGACCACCACGCCGAAGATCACCCCGGCGTCCACCCAATGGCCCAGCAGGGTGGTGACCACCCCCGCCGCCAGCAGCACGTAGATCAGGACGTTGTGGAACTGGACCAGGAACCGCAACAGCGGGTTGCGGGGCTTGGGCGGGCGCAGGCGATTGGGGCCGTGGGCCGCCAGCCGGCGCGCCGCCTCCTCGCCGTCCAGGCCGTCGGGGCTGGCGCGGCATTCGGACAGCACCGCCTCCGCGGACAGGGCGTGCCAGGCCGGTCCCGGGCCGGGGGTCGTCCGTCGCTGGTCCTTTCCGTGCATGGCCTTTCCTGTCAGCCACCACCTTCAAGCGTGGGCGAACCGGGCGGCCCGAGGCAAGGTGAAAATTTGCAGCCCTGCCCCAGCCGCAGGGCTGACTTTGACAAATATCACGGCGTCCGGCGCCGTCCGCCGCTACAATGGAACGACGTAATGAACGGGAATGCGACGTGCGGTGCGTCGGGCTGAAGGTTTGCCCCGGGGCGCGCGAGACGCTGTGCATGCCCGAACGTCCTGTCATGCACGGCCGCCGAGCCATTCCCGGCTCCGACACCACCCCGTCGGCACCGCGCGCCGTCCTTTTCCGGGCCACCCCAACCCCTTCGGAGGCGCCGGACCATGAAAACCACATCCCCCAGAACCGCCCACCCCGCGCCGGTGCCCAAGCGCCCACGGACGAAACGGGCGAAGTCCAAATCCGCGCGCCCCGACCGGCTGGAATCCTTCCTGTCCGCCCTGCTGCCCGCCAAGGGCGAGGCCAGCGTGCCCGAACCCCTGTGGGGCGTGCTCAGCGAGGAGGCCATCGACCGCCAGATCCACGCCGCCATCGCGCGGCTGACCTTCGGCCTGTCGCCGGCCTCCCTGGCCCTGGCCTACGGCGACTGGGCCCTGCACATGGCGGCGTCGCCGGGCAAGCGGGCCAAGCTGGCGCAGAAGGCCCTGCGCAAGGCCCTGCGCTTCTGGCTG
>JACKKN010000030.1 GCA_024236415.1 Hyphomicrobiales bacterium | reverse complement strand
ACCTGATTCCCGCGTTCCCCCCGGCCGCGTCCGGCGGCCCTTGTCCAGGAGTAAGTAAGAATGAATAACACCACCCTCTATGCCGGCGGCCGCCTGTTCGACGGCGCCGAGGTCCACGACGGCCAGGGCCTGCTGGTGACCGACGGCAAGATCGCGCGCATCGCCGACGTGGGCGAGTTCGCCGGCTTCGACGGCGACCGGGTGGACACCACGGGGGGCACGGTGCTGCCGGGGCTGATGGACTGCCACGTGCACCTGTGCTACCGCGGCGAGCCGGACCCGGCCGGTGCGCTCGACAAGCTGAGCCCGGCCCACGCCACCATGCGCGCGTTCGAGAACGCCCAGGCCAACCTGCGCGGCGGCATCACCTCGGTGCGCGACTGCGGCGGCAAGGACTATCTGGAATTCGCCGTGCGCGACGCCTGCAATTCGGGCCGGCAGTTGGGCCCGACCATCCGCGCGGCCGGGCGCATGATCTGCATGACCGGCGGCCACGGCAACCGCTGGGGCCGGGTCGCCGACGGCTGCGACGAGGTGGTCAAGGCCGTGCGCGAGCAGGTCCACGCCGGCAGCGACCTGGTCAAGATCATGGCCACGGGCGGGGTCATGACCCCCGGCGTCGACCCCCGCGACGCCCACTACAGCCAGGAGGAGATGACCGCCGGGGTCGGCGAGGCCAAGCGGTTCCACAAGCGCACCGCCAGCCACGCCCAGGGCATGCAGGGCATCCTGCACGCGGTCCGCGCCGGCATCGATTCCATCGAGCACGGCATCTACATGGACGAGCAGTGCCAGCGCGAGATGCTGGAGGCCGGCACCTACCTGGTGCCCACCTTCTCGGCCCTGGCCTCGATCCTGGAGAACGCCGACCGGGGCATCGCCGACTACGTGATCGAGAAGTCGCGCATGGTCGCCGAGCGGCACAAGGAATCCATCACCGCCTACTACAAGGCCGGCGGCCGCATCGCCATGGGCACCGACGCCGGCACGCCCTTCAACATGCACGGCGCCAACGCCCACGAGCTGGCCCTGATGGTGCGGTTCGGCGCCATGACGCCCAAGGACTCGATCATCGCCGCCACCGCCAACGCCGCCGACCTGATCGGGCTGGCGGACCGCGGCCGCCTGCAGGAGGGCCTGGCCGCCGACCTGCTGGTGGTGGACGGCGACCCGCTGGACGACGTCTCGCGCGTCGCCGACCGGGCCAACCACCGCCTGGTGGTCAAGAACGGCCAGCGGGTCGAATAGGGCGATTTTTCGCGGGGCGGCGGGGCCCGAAAAGGCCCCGCTTCCCGCGATTTTGAAATAATCGGAATGTCCATGTGCTGCGTTGCAGCATAAAATTTCCTTGTACAAGGGGCCGGGAAACGTTTTCTTAATGATCGTGATTCTTAATGGTGACGGTTCGCGACAAGGGGTGGGGCTCCGCGCGTCACAAGGAATCGACAAGGGGAGTCCCAACGGAGCGGATCGGTGGTGCCAAGAAAAAGGTCAGGGACAACCCGTTATGCTCTATGACACGGACAGCAACCGCAGCAAATTCGAAGTCTCCCTCTTCAACAAGGACGTCCGCGCCCTGGTGAAGGAGAACCGGAGCCACACCTTCTACGAAGACCGGTGGGCCGACACCCAGGTGCACGACATCAGCGCCGAGGACGAGCGCGAGGCACGGCGCCTGATGGCGGAACGGTTCTCGCCCGAGGAAGGCTTCGTCATCGAGCGCGTGGCGCGCTGCGGCTGACCATCCTCCATTCCTGATTGCCTAGCCGACCGGTTGCGGTTCGCCCGCGGGCAGCACCGTGGCCTGGCCGAAGGCGCGCCGCAGGCGCGGCCCCAGGGCCGTGGCCAGGGACGCCACCAGCCCGGCCATGCCCGGGTTGTCGGGCTGGAAGTTCAGCACCGCGCGCTGCGCGCCGCGGGTGAAGGCCTGGGCCGCGGCCCGGTCCACCAGGCGCCGCGCCAGGCCCCGGTTGCGCCAGCCGCGCAGGATCGACACCGCCAGCTCGGCGGCCCCCGGCGCCCGCGGGTCGTCCAGGTGCGCCTCGGCCATGCCGACGATGGCGCCGCCGTCGCGCGCCACCGCCCCGAACAGGATCATGCGCCCGAAGTCCAGGCGCCGCACGTAGGCGGCGATGGCCGCGTCCTTGTACGCCTGGTGGAACCGCGCCCGCCGGCCGGCGGCGCCCAGGGTCAGCAGGTGGCGCTCGATGGCCGGCCGGTCGGCCTCGGCCAGGCGCCGCAGGTGAACGGGGGCGGCCACGTCAGGCCGCCCGGCGGCGCGCCGCGGCGGCGGCCACGTGGCCGGCGACGGCGTCGTTGACCGGCCCGGCGTGGGTGAAGGGGGCCATGTGCCCGGCCCCGGCCACGGCCGCCACCCGCGCCCCGGGCAGCAGGCCGGCCAGCACCTGGATCACCGCCACGGTCGGACCCGGCGACGCCTCGCCGTGCAGCAGCAGGGTGGGGGCGGCCACCGCGGCCACCGCCGCCGGCTCGGGCCGGGTCGCCAGCACGGCGTGGAAGTCCAGCGCCACCTTGGGCAGGCGCCGGGCCAGGCCGGCGCGCACCTTGTCGGGGGTCCTGTCCCAGGCGCCGGGGCCGTTCCAGAACTCGACGAAGGTTGCCATGCCGCCCCACAGGTCGCCGGCCAGCACGGCGCCGCCCACGGCCCGGGCCACGCCCTGCATGGTCGCCAGGTGCGCGCCGTGCCCGGCGCCCGGCAGCAGGTGGAAGGCCACCGGCTCGATCAGGGTCAGGCTGGCCAGGGCGCCGGGCCGCGCCCGGGCCGGGTGCTGGGCCAAGTGCTGGGCCAGGTGCTGGGCCGCGTGCAGGGCCACGGCGCCGCCGTAGGAATGGCCGACCAGGTGCGCCGGGCGGTCCAGGCCGGCGATCAGGTCCAGCACCGGCGCCGCCTCGGCGTCCAGGGTGAAGGGGCCGCGGCCGTGCCAGCGCGGACCGTCGCCGCAATTGAACTGGTGCAGGGCGTGGGCCCGGTAGCGCGGGCCCAGGCGCGCGGCCAGGCCGTCCCACTGGCCGCCGTCGGCGGCCGAGCAGTGCAGCAGGACGACGGGCTCGCGGTCCGTGTCGGCGGGGATCTGGGGCATGGCGGGGGTCCTCTCTGGCTCGGGGCTGCGTTGGCGCCATTAGAGGGCCGCCGCCGGTGCCGGCCTATGACCGGCTTCACAGCAAAAAGGTGACGGGGATCACAGACCGCGCGCCGGCCAAGGTTGCGGTTGATGGCCGCAGCCATTGGCTGTATTCGTTTAGCTAGCGAATAAAATATGGGACCCGCCGGTCCCCACACGGAGGAGAGTCCCATGTCCGCCTATCCGCGCCTGCTGGAGCCCCTTGACCTGGGCTTCGTGACCCTGCCCAACCGCGTCCTGATGGGCTCCATGCACACCGGGCTCGAGGAGGCGCCGGACGGGTTCGAGCGCATGGCCGCCTTCTACGCCGAGCGGGCCCGCGGCGGGGTGGCGCTGATGGTCACCGGCGGCATCGGCCCCAACAGGGAGGGCCTGCTGAGCCCCGGCGCCGCCAAGCTGACCGACCGGGCCGAGGCGGCCGACCACCGCAAGATCACCGACGCCGTGCACGCCGCCGGCGGGCGCATCCTGATGCAGATCCTGCACGCCGGCCGCTATGCCCGGAACCCGGCCCTGGTGGCGCCGTCGCCCATCCGCGCCCCCATCAACACCTTCGTCCCGCGCGAGATGACGGCGGACGACATCGAGCGCACCATCGACGACTACGCCGCCTGCGCCGCCCTCGCGCAGGAGGCCGGCTACGACGGGGTCGAGATCATGGGATCCGAGGGCTACCTGATCAACGAGTTCACGGTCACCCACACCAACCAGCGCCAGGACGACTGGGGCGGCAGCTTCGAGAAACGCATCCGCTTCCCGCTGGAGATCATCCGCCGCACCCGCGCGCGGGTCGGGCGCGAGTTCATCCTCATGTACCGCCAGTCCATGCTGGACCTGATCCCCAACGGCGCCACCGCCGACGAGGTGGTGCGCCAGGCCAAGGCCGTCGAGGCCGCCGGCGCCGACATCATCAACACCGGCATCGGCTGGCACGAGGCCCGGGTGCCGACCATCGGCCAGGCGGTGCCGCGCGCCGCCTGGACCTGGGCCACGGCCCGGGTCAAGGGCCAGGTGTCGATCCCGCTGGTCACCACCAACCGCATCAACACCCCGGCCGGGGCCGAGGAGGTGCTGGCCCGCGGCGACGCCGACATGGTGTCCATGGCGCGGCCGTTCCTGGCCGACGCCGACTTCGTGCGCAAGGCCGCCGAGGGCCGCGACGACGAGATCAACACCTGCATCGCCTGCAACCAGGCCTGCCTGGACAACATCTTCAGCGGCCGCATCTGCTCGTGCCTGGTCAACCCGCGCGCCTGCCACGAGACCGAGCTGGTGTTCGCCCCGGCCGCCGCGCCCCGGCGCATCGCCGTGGTCGGCGCCGGGCCGGCCGGCCTGGCCTTCGCCACCACGGCCGCCGAGCGCGGCCACCACGTGGCCCTGTTCGAGGCCGGCGCCGGCATCGGCGGCCAGCTCAACCTGGCGCGCCGGGTGCCGGGCAAGCAGGAGTTCGACGAGACCCTGCGCTACTTCGGCCGCCGCCTGGAGCTGACCGGGGTCGAGCTGCACCTGGGCCGCGCGGTGACGGCCGAGGAATTGACCGCGGCCGGCTACGACCTGGTGGTCCTGGCCACGGGCATCGCGCCGCGCCGGCCGGACATCCCGGGGGTCGACCACCCCAAGGTGATCTCGTACCCCGACGCGCTAATGGACCCGTCGCGGGTCGGCCGCACCGTGGCCATCGTCGGCGCCGGCGGCATTGGCTTCGACGTGGCCGAGCTGCTGACCCACGGCGACCGGCCGCAGGAAATCTCGCCCGAGGAGTTCGCCGCCGAGTGGGGCATCGACACCGGCCTGGCGTCGCCGGGCGGCCTGGTGGACGAGGCCTGGCCCGCGCCGGCGCGCCGGGTGTTCCTGCTGCAGCGCAAGACCTCCAAGCCCGGCGCCGGCCTGGGCAAGACCACCGGCTGGATCCACCGCGCCATCCTGCAGAAGAGCAGCGTCACCATGCTGGCCGCCGTCACCTACGAGCGGGTCGACGACGCCGGCCTGCACATCACGGTCAACGGCGAGCCGCGGCTGTTGGAGGTGGACAGCGTGGTGCTCTGCGCCGGCCAGGAGTCCGAGCGCGGCCTGGAGGCGCCCCTGCGCGCCGCCGGGGTCGAGGTGCACCTGATCGGCGGCGCCGACGTGGCCGCCGAGCTGGACGCCTACCGCGCCATCGACCAGGGCACCCGCCTGGCGGCGGCGGTGTAGGCCGCGACGGGCGTCACGCCCGCGGGGACTTCGCCTGTGGGCGTTTCTCCTACGGGCACTTCAAGTACTTGTGCTTGGCCGCGCAGTCCTTCAGGCAGGCCTTGTAGGCGGCGCTGGCCTGGCGATTGACCTGCAGGTCGTGCGGCGTGGACATGATGCAGCCGTCCATGCAGGCCAGGCGCTGTTTCCAGATGGCGATGTTGCCGGCGTAGTGGATGTGGCCGTAGTTGGCGTTGATGACCTGGTCGCGCAGGTCCTTGTAGATGTCCGACGTGCGCACGTCGTTCTGCTTGTACTTCTTGTCCCAGCGGCCGTTGTAGTAGTCGCGGTACAGGTCGCGCGCCAGCAGCTGGCGGAAGTTGTGCTCGGTCTTGACGCCGCACCCGATCTCGCCCGGCGGCACCCGGTATTCGGTCAGGCGCCAGCTCACGTCGCTCAGCAGGGCCATGGGCGTGGGGCAGGGGGCATAGCTGGACCGGGCCCCGAAGTAGGAGCCGCCCGGGCGCACGAACTGGCGCGCGATGTCGGTGTCGATCAGCGACGAACAGGAATGGTTGCGCACCACCTGGAAGCCGAAGTTCTGCGCTCCCTTGCTGGCCATCTGGAAGCTCATCTGCTGCGGATAGCCGCCCTTGCGGTAGTGCCGCAGCAGGGCACCGAACACCGTCTGGCGCCAGGTGGCGGCGGGCAGCTTCAGGATCGACGACTGGGCGCCGGCCTGGCTCGGGTCCATGCCGTGGCCGAAGAACGAGATCGCCTCGACCCGCTTGTCCATGATCGCCGAGACCATGACCTTCACGTTGGCCTCCTGGTAGGCCACCCGGTAGCCCAGGTTCTCGTAGTACATGCGCTCGTGGATGATGCGCGGCTCCTGGAACGCGCGCTCATAGCTGGACACGTCGGGGTCGATGAGGATCACGGCGATCTTGGGCGCGGCCGCCGCCGCCGCCGCCAGCAGGGCCACGGCCAGGAACCCCGCCAGGGCCAGCACGGCGCGGACGCCGGGAATCGGTGCAGGGGTGAAACGGGTGAGCGGTGCCATCGCCGGGAACCTCCTCCGGCCGGCACCACGCCCACATGCCTTTGCCGGCGAACCGCGGTGCGGCGGCCGGGCTGTGCGTTGTTGGTTCGCGGACTCCGCGCGGGAGCCCGACATCCATGATACGGGAACGCCGGGGGCGTTTTGAAACGCGAACCGGGAATGCCTGCTAGGCGCCGCCCCAGGTGGCCTGGAAGGTTTCGGCGTCGGCCGGGCTCTCGAAGGCGATGACCAGGGCGCCGATGCAGGGGTGCAGGTGCCAGGCGGCGCGGCCGGCGAAGTCCTGGGCCGCCAGCCAGGACAGCAGGTCGGGCCGGTTCTCGAAGGCGAACCAGTGCAGGTCCGACCAGTCGGCGTAGGCGGCGTCGTCGTAGAAGTCGGCGAAGGCGCGGTAGGGCTCGGGCAGCCAGGCGTGGCGCGGGCCCGGCGCCTCGTTGGCGGCGCGCACGGCGTCGAACACGCAGCTCTCGAAATAGCGCAGCAGCTCGGCCAGTTTGCTGCGCACGTTGCCGGGCAGGCGCGCCAGGTCGCCGCTGTCGTCCAGGTCGCGCAGGGTGGGGTATTCCAGGTCGCCCACGTAGACCTGCTTGAAGCACAGGTACGCGGCGCCGTCGGCGAAGTTCATGAAGGCGCCGACGCTGACGTCCTCGTCGTTGGCGCCGTCGCGGGCGCGCACGATGAAGGGCCGGATGTAGTCGACGAAGGCGGCCTCGCGGGCCTCGGGCTCGCAGTCCTCGACCATGTAGGGCGGCCAGGGCATGTCGTCCAGGGGGATGCGCAGGGCGTAGTCCTCGACCTCCACCGCCTCGCCGCCGGCCTCGCGGGGGTAGCGGTGCGGCACCAGCACGCCCAGGAACTTGTCGGTCTCGTCCATGGCCCCAGGTGTGTCGCAACCGGCCCCCGATTGCAACCCCCGCCATCGCCCGTCCGCCCACCGCCCCACCCGGAAAAGGCACCAAAAAGGTGCCAGGCACCTTTTATTCTTACGAATTCATGGAGGTTTTTGAAATATTAAAAGGTGCCTGGCACCTTTTTGGCACCTTTTTTTGTTAGCGGCGTTCGGCGACGGCTTCCTGGCCGCCCTCGAAAAAGAACACGGATTCGAGCCCGGTCAGCACCATGCCGTCGTAGCCCTGGCGGACCACCCCGTAGACGAACGAGTCGGTGCCGCCGAACAGGATCTTCTGCCATTCCGGGTCCCAGTACTTGACGTAGTAGCGGTCCGGGTCGGTGGGGATGGGGGCGGCGATCCAGTCCGGGGCGCCCTCGCGCCAGCCGTCCTTCCAGTAGTAGTGGTAGCTGGCCGCCGTGCCCACGTTGACCCGGGCCAGGGCCAGCCGCCGGCTGCCCATCTTCTTGTAGCGCAGGGTGTCCACCGCCCGCTTGTCCAGCGGCTTGCGGCCGTGGAACACGTCCACCACCACCATGTCGAAGTTGGTCTCGTGCATGGCCAGGGCGAACTCGTCGGGGCGGCCGAAGGGCGACGAGTCGGCCAGGTAGACGAAGTTGCGCACGTCGGGCAGGGAGACCACGCTGTCGGCGTTGTTGCCCCAGGGGGTCTTCCAGTACCCGGGCAGGCGGTTCAGGCGCTCGACCGGCGCCGGGGCGGCGAACGAGACGAAGCCCAGCTTGGCGTTGTCGCGGAACGACGTGCGGATGTGGTCGCGTTCCTTGGCGTAGTCCATGACCAGGACCTTGAGGCCGTTTTCCCTGGCGATCCCGGCCAGGGCCAGCATGCGCTGCTGCCGCTCCTCGGCCGGCGGCTCGTCCAGGGCCTTGGGGCCGAAGAACAGGCCGTCCAGCAGGATGCCGTCGATGGAGCGCATGTAGGCCCGCGCCGGCGGGCGCTGGTCCTCGGTCTCGCCGTCCTTGACCAGCAGGTCGGGCACGCCGGCCACAACCACCACGAAGTCGGGCTTGTGGCGGCGCGCGAACCCGGCGATGCCGGCCACCAGCTTGCGCATCTCCTCGCGCAGGTCCAGCACCGGGGCCGGCGCCGCCGGCTCCTCGGCCGCGGGCGGCGCCACCGGCTCCAGGTTGCGGCGCACCTGGCCCGGCTGCTGGGCCCAGGCCCCGTGCAGGGTCAGCACAAGGGCGCCCAGGGCAATGCAGATCGGTCGGTGCAAGGTCGGCAATTCCTCACCAGTTCGGCGCCCCAGACTAGGCCCCCGGGGTTGAGAAATGGTGAAGGTCACAGCCTGTCCCGCACCAGCTCGGCCAGCACCAGGTCGGCGATGGCCAGGCTGGCGGTCAGGCCCGGGGACTCGATGCCGAACAGGTTGACCAGGCCGGGCAGGCCGTGGCCCTCGGCGCCCATGACCACGAAATCCCCGGCCGGCCCGCCGCGGGCCTGCAGCTTGGGCCGCATGCCGGCGTATCCCGGCTGCAGGGCGCCGTCGGGCAGGGCCGGCCAGTAGGCGCGCACGGCGGCGTAGAAGGAGTCGCCGCGGCGCGGGTCCACGTCGAAGTCGTAGCCGGGGCCGTCCAGCCACTCCACGTCGGGGCCGAACTTGGCCTGGCCGCCCAGGTCCAGCGTCAGGTGCACGCCCAGGCCGGCGGCCTCGGGCACCGGATAGATCAGGTGGTCGAAGGGCGCCCGCCCGGCGAGCACGAAGTAGTTGCCCTTGGCGTAGTGCAGCGGCGGCACGGTCTCGGGCGCCAGGCCGTCCAGGGCCAGGGCCACCCGCTGCGCCCCCAGGCCGGCGCTGTTGACCACCTGGGCGCAGTGCAGCTCCATGGGCTCGGCGCCGCCGGTGCGCAGGACGAAGCCGCCGCCCGGCCGCGCCGCGCCGCCGACCACCGGGCAGGACAGGGCCAGCACCGCGCCGGCGGCCTCGGCGTCGCCCAGCAGGGCCAGCATCAGGCCGTGGCTGTCGACGATGCCGGTGGACGGGGACAGCAGCGCCCCGGCGGCGCGCAGGGCCGGCTCCAGGGCCCGCGCCGCGGGCCCGTCCAGGAATTCCAGGTCGCCGACCCCGTTGGCCCGGGCCTTGGCCGCCAGGTCGTCCAGCACCGGAAGCTGGGCCTCGTCGGTGGCCACGATCAGCTTGCCGCAGCGGCGGTGGGCGACCCCGTGGCTGGCGCAGAAGTCGTACATCATGTCGCGCCCGGCAACGCAGGCGCGGGCCTTCAGGCTGCCCTGGGGGTAGTAGATGCCGGCGTGGATGACCTCGCTGTTGCGCGAGCTGACGCCGCTGCCGAAGGCCGGCTCGGATTCCAGGATCACCACCTCGCGGCCGGCGCGGGCCAGGGCCCGGGCCACCGCCAGGCCCACCACTCCGGCACCGATCACCACGCTGTCGACGGTCTCCGCCATGTCCTCCCGCCTTCTTTCTGGATTGCCGGCGGGGGAGTTTGGCGGCCGGTCCCCGGACCTGTCAATCGGGACCCGAGGCCGGCGCCACGTCGACGCCGGGCGGATCCTCGATGGCCCAGTAGCGGTCGTCGGCCGGCGCGAGGACCGAGGCCAGCCCGACGATGAGCAGCCAGCCGACGAAGGAAAGGCTGATCCACAGGGCCAGGGCCGCCTGGAAGGATGGCCGTTTCGGGGGCATGCGTTGCCCGCGCGTGGTCTTGGACTTCATGGCCAAGAATCCCTCGATTCTGTCCCGCGCCGGCTCCGGGTGTGTATTTTGTTTGATTTATACTCTATTATCTCAATATCAACTGCCGAGTTCAATTTTTTTTATTTAGTCTATATTTGAATAAAATTTTATGGATGGCGGCAAGCGGGCCGCCGGCCAGGGCGTCAGGGTCAGGGCGTCACGGCCAGGGTCACCCGGTTGCCGTCGCCGTCCCGGCCCTCGGCCCGCCACCCGCCGCCGCCACCCGCATCGTCGCGGCGCAGGGTCAGCCGGGCGCGGCGCCCGTTGGTGCAGAACACCTCCAGCGATCCGGCGCCGCCGCCCTCGGCGCCCGCCGCCGACCCGTCGCCGCGGCATTCGCCGGCCTCTCCGGGCAGGGGGAACCAGGCCCGTCGCGGGCGCCCGTCGCCGTCCACCAGGGCGATTCCCGTCAGGCCCTGGCCCAGGGTGTCCCAGGCCGCGGTCAGGGGGTGCTCGTCGGCGGGGGCCTGGTCGCGCTGCCCCTGGCCGCCGCGCAGGCGGACGCCGCCGGCGATGCGCTTGATCCGCGCCTCGCCCAGGTCGCCGCCGTCGCGGTCGCAGTAATAGCCGCTGATGCGCCGCACCGTCTGTTCGGCCGGGTCGCGCCAGTCCTGCAGGAAGCCGACGCAGGGCACCTTTTCCAGGGCGAAGCGGTGGTACTGCACGTAGCCGATGTCGTTGCGCAGCACCCGGGCGCCGTCGACCAGGCGCGGCTCGGCGGCGCCGAAGTGCAGGCGGGACAGGAACTGCTCGACCCGGCTGTTGCTGCGGAAGCGGTAGCCCGGGCGCAGGCGCACGAACTCCACCCGGGCCTGGGGGAACTGCCCGCGCCGCGGCCGCCACAGGGCTACGTACGAGGTGAAGGCGCGGTCCGACGGCTCGATGCGCCAGTGGGTGGGGGACAGGCCGGCCAGGTCCGGGTCGGCGAACAGGATGGCGCTGTCGGCGCCGCTGATCACCTGCAGGCGCTGGCCGCCGTTGCCGCCGGTCACGCAGCCGGCCAGCAGCAGCGTGGCCAGCGTGGCCAACCAGGCCCGGCGGCGCCTCATGGCGCGGTCCCGTCCAGGATGCCGGCGATCACCTGGCGGGCGATGGGCAGGGCCTGGCGCCGGGTCATGCCGGCCGACAGGCGCGGGCTGTACATGGCGCGCAGGGCCAGTTCGTCCCACCGGGTCGGCTCCTCGGCCGGCGAGCCGTAGTTCATGGACGACTGCAGCAGGTTGGTGTGGTGCAGGCCGAACCCGTGCAGCATCTCGTGGGTCAGGCAGCGGCGGGTCTTGTCCGGCTGCTCGGCCGAGATGTGGATGGCCACGTCGGCGATCTCGGGCCCCAGGGGCACGATCTGGGTGTAGCAGGCGGTGAACTCGGCCTGGTTGATGAGGAAGCCGTCGCCGGGGTCGAAGCTGACCGCGAAGTTGGCCGCCGCGCGGTCGTCCACCACCGTCACCGGCCGCCCCGCCAGCTCGCCCAGGCGCCGCACCAGGGCCAGGGCGAAGTCCCGGTGCCCGTCCGGCACCTGGCCGAACAGGCCGAAGCGGATGCCCCGTTCCCAGCGTTTCAGGGCGTGGCGCGGGTAGCCCGGGTCCAGCAGGGCGCGGCCGGTGACCGGGTGGCCGCCGCGCGAGGCCGAGAAGGCCACGTCGTTGAAGAAGCGGGTCGGCAGGTCGAGGGACGCGGGCGCCGTCTGGCAGGCGGCGAGAAAAACCGGGACCAGCACCGGCAGGGCCCACCGCCGGGCGGCGCGGCTGGCGATTTCGCGAAGGGAAAATTCCATCAAATCAGAATATTATCCCGGTGAATTGAGCCTTGCCTTCAATGTCTCGCGCGGGCCGGCGGCGGCGCCGGAAAGGTTTGCCCGGCCCCCGCCGCGGGGGTAGAGTCGCACGTCCCGGGGCGAACGACAATCGTTGGCCCTTCACACGGCGGTGATCGCGAGCCATGCCCAAAGACGCCCCCCTGGCGGAGAGTTCCCACGGGACGGTCACGGTCCCCTCGGCCTGCCCGCACGACTGTCCCAGCGCCTGCGCGCTGGACGTGGAGCGCCTGGACGCGCGCACCATCGGCCGGGTGCGCGGCCGCGCCGGCCACCCCTACACCGACGGCGTGGTCTGCGCCAAGGTGGCCCGCTACGCCGAGCGCACCCACCACCCGGACCGCCTGACCACGCCCCTGCGCCGGGTCGGCGGCAAGGGCCCGGGGGAGGGCACCTTCGAACCCGTTTCCTGGGACGACGCCCTGGACCTGGTGGCCGAGCGGTTCACCCTGGCCGCCCAGCGCCACGGCGCCGAGGCGGTGTGGCCGTACTACTTCTCGGGCACCATGGGCCTGGTGCAGCGCGACGGCATCAAGCGGCTGACCCACGTGCTGGGCTATTCGCGGATGTTGAAGAGCATCTGTTCGCTGCCGGCGCGGCACGGCTGGCTGGCCGGGGTGGGGGCCTACCACGGCGCCGACTCGCGCGAGATGGCCGAGGCCGACCTGATCGTCCTGTGGGGCATGAACCCGGCGGCGACCCAGGTCCACGTCATGACCCACGCCACCAGGGCGCGCAAGGAACGCGGTACCAGGATCGTCTGCATCGACCCCTACCGCACCGCCACGGCGGCGGCCGCCGACATTCACCTGGCACCGCGCCCGGGCACCGACGGGGCGCTGGCCTGCGCCGTCATGCACGTGCTGTTCGCCGAGGGGTTCGCCGACTGGGACTACCTGCGCGCCCACACCGACGTGCCGGAACGGCTGCAACAGCACCTGACCACCCGCACGCCGCAGTGGGCCGCCGAGATCACCGGCCTGGACGCCGACGCCATCACCCAGTTCGCGCGCCTGTACGGCCGCACGCAGCGCGCCTTCCTGCGGGTCGGCTACGGCTTCACCCGTTCGCGCAACGGCGCCGCCGCCATGCACGCGGTGAGCTGCCTGCCGGCGGTGACCGGGGCGTGGCGCCACCGCGGCGGCGGGGCGCTGTTCTCCAACTTCGGCGTCTACGCCATCGACATGACCCTGATCGAGGGCCTTGACGCCCTGGACGACTCGACCCGCATCCTGGACATCTCGCGGGTCGGCGAGGTGCTGATGGGCGAGCGCGCGGCCCTGGGCGACGGCCCGCCGGTGACCGCCATGCTGATCCAGAACACCAATCCCTGCGCCGTCACCCCGGACCTGAACAAGGTGCACCGGGGCTTCGCCCGCGACGACCTGTTCGTCTGCGTGCACGAACAGTTCATGACCGAGACGGCACAGCGCGCCGACGTGGTGCTGCCGGCCACCACCTTCATGGAGCATGACGAGCTGCTGCCCGGCGGCGGCCACAGCTTCCTGCAGGTGTCGCGGGCGATCATCGAGCCGGTCGGCCAGGCGCGCTGCAACCACGACGTCCTGAACGACCTGGCGCGCCGCCTGGGGGCCGCGCACCCGGGCTTCGACATGACCGCCTGGGAGGTGCTGGAGGAGACCCTGCGCCGCTCGGGCCTGCCCGACGGCGAAACGATCTACGCCGCCGGCGGCCTGGACCTGGCGCCGCCCTTCGCCGGCGCCCACTTCCTGGACGGGTTCGGCCACCCCGACGGCAGGTTCCGCTTCGCCCCCGACTGGGCCGCCGAGGGCCCCGACGGGGCGGCCATGCCGCCGCTGCCAGACCACATGGCGGTGATCGAGGAGGCCACCGCCGAGCATCCCTTCCGCCTGGTCACGGCGCCGGCCCACAACTACCTGAACTCGTCGTTCACCGAGACCCCCACGTCGCAGAAGAAGGAGGGCCGGCCGACCGTGTTCCTGCACCCGGACGACGCCGCCGACCTGGGCATCGGCGACGGCGGCCTGGCGCGCCTGGGCAACGGCCGCGGCACGGTGCTGCTGCACGCCCAACTGCGCCCCGGCAGCCAGCGCGGCGTGGTGGTGGTGGAGAGCATCTGGCCCAACGCCGCCTTCATGGAGGGAATCGGCGTCAACGCCCTCACCGGGTCCGACCCGGTGCCCCCCGGCGGCGGCGCCGCCTTCCACGACAGCGCCGTCTGGGTCCGCCCGGAATAATATTCTATCTCAAAACCCTAAAAGGAAAACATGACGCAGAACATGAACGGCGCCGCGCACGTGGTGGTGGTCGGCAACGAGAAGGGCGGCAGCGGCAAGTCGACCACCGCCATGCACCTGATGGTGTCCCTGCTGCGCATGGGGCGGCGGGTGGCGGCCATCGACCTGGACCTGCGCCAGCGCAGCCTGGCCCGCTACATCGAGAACCGCCGCGCCACCGCCGAGGAGCCCGGCGGCCGCGACCTGCCGATCCCGACCCTGGCCGACCTGACGGTGTCGGCCTGCCCGGACCCGGAGACGGCGGCGGCCGAGGACGACGGCAACCTGGAGGCCCTGGTGGCCGCCCTGGCGGCCGACCACGACGTGATCGTCATCGATACCCCGGGCAACGACACCGCCCTGTCGCGGTCGGGCCACTCCTTCGCCGACACCCTGATCACGCCCCTGAACGACAGCTTCGTCGACCTGGACGTGCTGGCCCGGGTGGACCGCCGGAACCTGTCCATCGCCGGCCCCAGCCACTACGCCCAGATGGTCTGGGAGCAGAAGATGGCGCGGGCCCGGCGCGACGGCGGCTCGGTCGACTGGATCGTCATGCGCAACCGGCTGAGCAGCCTGGACGCCCGCAACAAGCGCGACATGGAGCGCCTGATCCGCGACCTGTCGCGGCGCATCGGCTTCCGCACCGTGCCCGGATTCGGCGAGCGGGTGATCTACCGCGAGCTGTTCCACCGCGGCCTGACCCTGATGGACCTGCGCGACCTGGCCGGCGAGGTGTCGCTCAGCATGTCGCACCTGGCGGCGCGCCAGGAGGTGAGGGCACTGGTTGAAGCGGTCCGACTGCCCTAAATTAGGGGGAGCACCCCGAACCACCGCAACCGCCGAGGAGCCATGGCGGACGACAACCTGCCCAGCAAGAAGTCCAGCACGTCGGACATCGACGCCTTCCTGGCCAAGGTGGCGGCGACCCCGGTGACCAAGGCGCCGGGCCGGCGCGGCCGGCTGCTGTTCGCCCTGGACGCCACCGCCAGCCGCCAGCCGACCTGGGACCGGGCGGCGCAGATCCAGGGCGAGATGTTCGCCGCCACCGCCGGCCTGGGCGGGCTGGAGCTGCAACTGGCCTTCTACCGCGGCTTCCGCGAGTTCAAGGTCAGCAAGTGGGTCACCGATTCGGCGCACCTGCTGCGGCTGATGACCTCGGTGTTCTGCCTGGCCGGGCAGACCCAGATCGGCAAGGTCCTGTCCCACGCCATCAACGAGACCGGGCGCGACAAGGTGGACGCCCTGGTGTTCGTCGGCGATTGCGTCGAGGAGGACGTGGACCGCCTGGGCCACCTGGCCGGCGAGCTGGGCCTGCTGGGCGTGCCGGCGTTCGTGTTCCACGAGGGCGGCGACCCGGTGGCCGGCTTCGCCTTCAAGCAGATCGCCAAGCTGACCGGCGGCGCCTACTGCCCGTTCGACGCCGGCAGCGCCCAGGTCCTGCGCGACCTGCTGTCGGCGGTGGCGGTGTTCGCCGCCGGCGGCCGCCCGGCGCTGGAGGACCTGGCGCGCAGGAAGGGCGGCGACGTGCTGCTGATCGCCGACCAGATGCGGGGGCGCTAGGTGTTTCCGTACCTGATCCTGGGAATCGCCCTGCTGGCGGGCCTGATCCTGGCCGGGCGCTGGTACGCCGGCGCCGACCCCAAGGCCGTGATCAAGGCCCTGAAGTGGACCGCCGCGATCCTCGGCGTGGTGCTGATCCTGTTCTTCGTCGTCACCGGGCGGTTCAACTTCATCCTGTTCGTGCTGCCGCTGCTGATTCCCCTGCTGACCCGCCTGCGCAGCGCCTGGAACCGGGCCAAGACCTTCACCCGCATGGCCTCGGGCGGTCGCAGCGGCCAGACCTCCGAGATCGAGACCCGGTTCCTGCGCATGCGGCTGGACCACGACACCGGCGCCATGTCCGGCCTGGTGCTGGAGGGGCCGTTCCGCGGCCGCGAGCTGGACGACCTGAACCCGGCCGAGCGGCTGGAGCTGCTGCGCGCCTGCCGGGCCGAGGACGCCAAGTCGGCCCAGGCCCTGGAAGCCTACCTGGACCGCACCGACCCCGACTGGCGCCAGCGCGCCGGCGAGGCCGGGGCGGACGGGGCCGGCACCGCCGGCGGCGGCTTCGATACCGGGTCCATGACCCGCGACGAGGCGTACCGGATTTTGGGCCTGGAGCCGGGCGCCGGCGCCGACGCGGTCAAGGAGGCGCACCGCCGGCTGATGGCCGCCCTGCACCCGGACCACGGCGGCTCCACCTACCTGGCGGCCAAGATCAACCAGGCCAAGGACGTGCTGCTGGGCGGCGCCTGAAGTACCCCTGAAACACAGGGGTGGTACGTCCGCATACGGCGGCGGGCCCGGAATTTCCTTGAAGGCGCGCGGACCGTTTGGCAGAAAGACCCCTGCCATGGGGCGTGGAATCCGCCGCGTCTTTTCAACGACGACGATTGAAGAGGGGGAATGTCATGGGCAGCAAGGTACGCAAGGCAGTCTTTCCGGTCGCCGGCCTGGGAACCCGTTTCCTGCCGGCCACCAAGGCGATGCCCAAGGAAATGCTGCCCATTGTGGACAAGCCCCTGATCCAGTACGCGGTCGAGGAGGCGCGCGACGCCGGCATCGACCAGTTCATCTTCGTCACCGGCCGCGCCAAGAGCGCCATCGACGACCACTTCGACCACTGCATCGAGCTGGAGCAGGTTCTGCAGGAGCGCGGCAAGACCGAGGCCCTGAAGGCGGTGCTGGACTGGATGCCCGACCCGGGCAGCATCTCGTACACCCGCCAGCAGCAGCCCCTGGGCCTGGGCCATGCCGTGTGGTGCGCGCGCCATTTCGTCGACGACGAGCCGTTCGCCGTGCTGCTGGCCGACGACCTGATCCTGGCCCGCCCGGGGTGCCTGCGCCAGATGGTCGAGGCCCACGCCGAGCTGGGCGGCAACATCGTCGCCGTCGAGGACGTGCCGCCCGAGCACACCGACCGCTACGGCATCCTGGACGTGGAGACCGACGACGGCCGCGTCGCCAAGGCCAAGGGCCTGGTGGAGAAGCCGAAGCCGGCCGAGGCGCCCTCGACCCTGTCGATCATCGGCCGCTACATCCTGGACGCCCAGGTCATGGAGCACCTGTCGCGCCACGAGCGCGGCGCCGGCAACGAGATCCAGTTGACCGACGCCATGGCCAAGACCATCGGTTCGGTGCCGTTCCACGGCTATCGGTTCGAGGGACAGCGCTTCGACTGCGGCAACAAGCTGGGCTTCGTCGAGGCCAACGTGGCCTTCGCCATGGAACGCACCGAGATGACCGCGGACCTGCGCGATATCCTGAAGAATTACCTTTGACGGGCCCGGCCCCCAGGCCGGCGGCCCGCCGCTGAGTTCGCAAGCTTGACGTAACGGGAAGGAACAGAAGAACCATGCGCATTGCGATGATCGGCACCGGCTACGTCGGTCTGGTTTCCGGGGCCTGCTTTTCCGAGTTCGGCATCGACGTGGTCTGCGTCGACAAGGACGAGACCAAGATCACGGCCCTGAACCGCGGCGAGATTCCCATCTACGAGCCCGGCCTGGACGACCTGGTGGCCAACAACGTGCGGGCCGAGCGCCTGTCCTTCACCACCGACCTGAAGGGCGCGGTCAAGGGCGCCGACGCCGTGTTCATCGCCGTCGGCACGCCGTCGCGGCGCGGCGACGGCCACGCCGACCTCAGCTACGTCTATGCCGCCGCCGAGGAGATCGCCCAGGCCATGCAGGGCTATACGGTGGTGGTCACCAAGTCCACGGTGCCCGTGGGCACCGGCCGCGAGGTCGAGGAGATCATCGCCAAGACCCGCCCCGACGCCGAATTCGACGTGGTCTCGAACCCCGAGTTCCTGCGCGAGGGCTCGGCCATCAACGACTTCATGCGCCCCGACCGGGTGGTCATCGGCACCCAGTCCGAACGGGCCCGCGAGGTCATGCGCCAGGTCTACCGGCCGCTGTACCTGATCGAGACGCCGATCCTGTTCACGTCGCGCCAGACGTCCGAGCTGATCAAGTACGCCGCCAACACCTTCCTGGCCACCAAGATCACCTTCATCAACGAGATCGCCGACCTGTGCGAGAAGGTGGACGCCAACGTCCACGACGTGGCCCGGGGCATCGGCCTGGACGGCCGCATCGGGCGCAAGTTCCTGCACGCCGGGCCCGGCTACGGCGGGTCGTGCTTCCCCAAGGACACGCTGGCCCTGGTGCGTACGGCGCAGACCGTCGGCGCCCCGCTGCGCATCGTCGAGGAGGTGGTGGCCATCAACGACGCGCGCAAGAAGGGCATGGCCCAGCGCATCATCGTCGCCTGCGGCGGCTCGGTCGAGGGCAAGACGGTGTCCATCCTGGGGGTCACCTTCAAGCCCA
>JACKKN010000029.1 GCA_024236415.1 Hyphomicrobiales bacterium | reverse complement strand
CAACGGACACGAAGGAGACGAGCGTGGCGCGCCTTGGATTTTCGCGGCGGACGGTGACGTGGATGGCGGCGGCCCTGGCCTGCGGCATGGCCGGGGCCCTGGCCGGGACACCGGCGGCCCATGCCCAGGGCGGCCCGGTGGCCGACGTCGTCGGCCTGAAACCGGGCCTGACCTACGACGAGGTGGTGGCGCTGCTGCGCGCCCGCGACGACGTGTCGGGGGTCGAGACGGCGGTCCAGTGGATTCGCCAGAGCAACGGCCAGCCCACCCGCCAACTGGTGCGCGGCGCCGACGGCACCCCCTGCGCCGCGGGGGAAAAGCCCCTGCGCCGGGGCTTCGAGGTGCTGTGCAACTCCTACGGCGGCCGGTTCGAGGCGCGCCGGGATATCGGCAACGAGATCGTCGTCGCCTTCACCGGCATGCCGGGGCAGGAGAAGGCGGGCATCATCTGGCGCCACACGGTCTTTCCCGACGGCGAGGCGCCCACCGTGGCGGCCCTGGAAAAGGCCCTGGCGGAGAAGTACGGCACGCCCCACATGCGCCAGACCGAGGCCGGCTACTACAGCACCACCCACCGCCTGGGGGCCGTCAACCTGAACTGGATCCACGCCCCCACCGGCGCCCGCATCACCCAGCCCGATTCCCTGAAGGCGCGCTGCGTCAACGGCCCCAAGCCCTGGTTCGCCGCCAAGCACGAGTGGAACGGCGCCTGCGGCCTGACCGTGCGCGCCGAGATCCTGCCGCAGCCCGCCAACCGCCTGCTGGCCCACGCCCTGAACGTGTCGGTGCTGCACCAGCGGGACCTGCTGACCCACCTGCGGCTGTTCGACGCCGCCCTCAAGTCGGCGGTGGAAAAGAAGTCCGGCGGCAAGGCCAAGAAGGTGGACCTGTAGCCGCGCCCTACAGCACCATGCCGCCGCTGACCAGCAGGATTTCGCCGCTGACGTAGTCGGACTCGGGGATGCAGAAGAGATACACCGCGTTGGCCGCGTCCTCGGGCGTGCCGCCGCGGCCCAGCGGGATCATCTGGCGCACGAACGCCAGGGCCTGGGGCTGCACCCCCATCTGGATCTCGCGCTCGCCGACCATGGTGGCGACCGGCTTTTCCTCGAACGGCTGGGTCATGCGGGTCTCGATCAGGCCGAAGGCGACGGCGTTGACGTTGACCCGGTACCGCCCCCACTCCTTGCACAGGGTCTTGGTCATGCCGACGATGGCCGCCTTGCCGGCGGCGTAGCCCACCTGCCCGGCGTTGCCGAAGACGCCGGCGACCGACGAGACGTTGACCACCTTGCGGTTGTAGCCGCGGCCCGCCTCGGCCTCCTGTTTCGCCATCTCGCGGATGGGGCCGGCGGCGGCGCGCAGGATGTGGAACGGCGCCTTGGCGTGGATGTCGATCATGGCGTCGAACTGGGCGTCCGAGGTCTTCTGGATCACCGAGTCCCAGGCGTAGCCGGCGTTGTTGACGATGATGTCGATGCCGCCGAATCGCTCCATGGCCGTGGCCACGAAGCGGTCGCCGAAGTCGGGCACGGTGACGTCGCCGTTCACGGCCACGGCCTCGGACCCCAGGTCGCGGACCGCGGCCATGGTCTCCTCGGCCGGGGCGTCGTCGATGTCGTTCATGACGATGCGCGCCCCGGCGCCCGCCAGCTTCAGCGCGATGGCGCGGCCGATCCCCCGCCCCGCCCCGGTCACCAGGGCGACCTTGCCGTCCAGATTGCTCATGATCCTATTTCCCCCTGTTCAATATCCAACGATAGCGAAGAACGTCCCCCTCACCCGGCGTGGGCCCCGTCCAGGGCCTCGGGGCCGGCGATGGCGCCGGCGGCGCGCAGGGCCGCCAGGTCGCCGTCGCCGTAGCCGGCCTCGCGCAGGACCGCGTCGGTGTGCTCGCCATAGCGCGGCGGGAAGGCCAGGTCGTGACGGGCCCCTTCGGCGTCCACCGCCATGGGCGGCATGCGGATGGCCTTGCCGGCGGGGTCGTGGGTGCGGGTCAGCTTGCCGGCCACGGCGTCCAGCGCCATGACCTGGGGGATGGTCAGGATCGGCGCGTGGGGGATGCGCGCGGCGGTCATGTCGGTGGCGATCTCGCCGGTGGTATGGGCGCCCGTGACGGCGGCGATGTCGGCGTGGATCTGGGCCCGCTCCTTCAGGCGCCCGGCGTTGACCCGGCGGGCCTCGGCGTCCACGGCGGCGAACTTGGGGATGGCGCACAGGCGCCGCCACAGGGCGTCGCTGCCGATGGCGATCAGCACCGCGCCGTCGCGGGTGGGATAGGCGTTGGTGGGCACGAACTTGCGGTGCTCGTTGCCGGCGCGGGTGATCTCCCAGTCCTCGCAGCCGAAGTCCACCAGCGGCAGCACGGTGATCAGCCAGGACGCCGCCGCCTGCAGCATGGAAACGTCGATGCGCTTGCCGCGGCCCGACATGGCGCGCTCGGCCAGGCCCTGCCACACCCCGGCGTAGACCTCGTCGCCGGCCTTCAGGTCCACCAGCGGCACGCCCGACAGCATGGGCGGGCCGTTCAGCTCGCCGGTGATCTCCATGTACCCGGCCATGGCCTGGATGATGGGGTCGTAGCCGGCGGCGTTGGGGTGGTCGGGCCCCATGGCCGAGATGCCGGCCCAGATCAGGTCGGGCTTGACGACCGAAAGCGTCTCGTAGTCGATGCCCAGGTCGGCGTAGCGCGCCGGCAGGGTGTTGCAGCAGAACACGTCCACCTTCAGCTCGCGGATGATGCGGTGCAGGGCTTCCTGACCCTCGGCCGACTTCAGGTTCAGCGCGATGGCCTCCTTGCCCAGGTTGGGGCCGATGAAGTACGACCGCCGCCCCTCGTCGGCCACCACCGAGCCGATGTAGCGGTTGGGGTCGCCGGGCAGGGCGCCGGGGCGGGTCGGCGTCGCCTCGACCTTGATCACGCGCCAGCCCAACTGGGCGAAGCGGAGCGTGGCGTAGGTCATGGACAGCGCCTGCTCCATGGACAGGATGATTCCCGGCTCCATCACTCGGCGGCCACCGCGCCGTGGTCGCGATCCCAGATGGCGCGGGCCACCTTCTCGGGCGTCAGGGGCGGCGCCTTGAAGCGGATGCCGATGGCGTTGTAGACGGCGTTGGCCACCGCCGGCGCGATGACGATGGTCGGCAGCTCGGCGATGCCCTTGGCGCCCATGGGCCCGGTCTGGCTGTGGCTTTCGATGAAGTGCAGGTCCATCTCGGGCACCTCGGGGGCCGTGAACACCTTGTAGTCGCGGAAGTTGGGGTTGCGCACGCGGCCGTCCTGGATCAGCAGGTGTTCGCTCAGGGCATAGCCCAGCCCCATGACGATGCCGCCCTCGACCTGGGCCTCCAGGCCCATCTCGTTGATGATCCGGCCCACGTCCTGGGCCGAGGTGACCTTCAGCACCCTAACCTCGCCGGTCTCGGTGTCCACCTCCACCTCGGCCACGTGAACGGCGTGGGAATAGGCCGCCGACATGTCGCCCACGTGGCCCGGCCGCTCCTCCTCGCTGGGCGGTTCGTAGTAGTCGGTGACCATGACCAGCTCGGAGTCCTTCTGGAAGTGCATCTGGCGCAACAGGCGGTCGAGCTTGACCACCGGCTCGCCGGAGTGATCCAGCACCACCCAGCCCTCGCGCAGGTCCAGCCCCTCGGGCGGCATGTTGGCCTGGTGCGAGGCGGCCTTGAGGATCTGCGCCCGCGCCTTCTGGGCCGCCCGCCGGGCGCCGTTGCCGGCGATGAAGGTGGTGCGGCTGGCGTGCACGCCAACGTCCCACGGGCCGATGGCGCTGTCGTTGTTGACGATGGTCACGTCGGACATGGGGATGCCCAGCTCCTCGGCCATGACCTGGCACAGCACGGCGTCGATGCCCTGGCCGATCTCGGACGCGCCGGTGATGACCGTGCAGCGCGCGTAGTCGTCCAGCTTGACGATGGTGCCGCAGCCGTCGGACTTGTGGATCTTGGCGCCGCCGGCGTTGTGGATGGAGGACGCGAGGCCGATGCCGCGCTTGATGCGCCCGGGCGTGTTGCGCGCCGCCGCGTACCGGGCCTGCTTCTCCAGGAAGCCGCTCTTCTCGGCGGCCACGGTCAGGCACTCGGCGAAGGCGCAGTCGGCCAGCACGCTGCCCTGGGGCGAGACCTCGCCCGATTCCTGGGCGTTCTTCAGCGACAGGGTCAGCAGGTCCATGCCCAGCCTCTCGGCCAACATGTCCATGTGCGAGGCGGTGGCGTAGGTGGCCTGCACGTTGCCGTAGCCGCGGAAGGACCCGGCGTAGGGGTTGTTGGTGTAGACGGCCTGGGAATGGAACCGCACCACCGGCACCCGGTAGTGGGACGAGAAGGTGCGCATCATCACGTAGGGGGTGGTGGGTCCCCAGGACGTGTAGGCGCCGTTGTTCAGCAGGCAGTCCACGTCGCGGAAGGTCAGCGTGCCGTCGGCCTTGGCCCCCGTGCGCAGGTGGATGCGCGCCGGCTGACGGGTGGGGGCGTTGATGAACTCCTCTTCCCTGGAAAAGGTCAGCTTCACCGGCCGCCGTGCCGCCCGCGCCAGCAGCACGCAGACGGGCTCGTAGGGATAGACGTCCAGCTTCGAGCCGAAGGCGCCGCCCACCGGCGGCTGGATCACCCGGATATCCCCCGGGTGCATGCCGAGCGCCGGGGCCAGGTCCATCTTGAAGTTGTAGGGGTACTGGGTCTGGGAATAGATGGTCAGCTTGCCGTCGGTGTCGAAGTCGGCGATGGCGCAGCTCGTCCCCATGCAGCAGTGGGTGACGTAGTGCACGTCGAACACGTCGTCCAGCACCACGTCGGACTCGGCCTCGGCCGCCGCCACGTCGCCGTGGTCGAAGCGGTAGGCCAGGCTCAGGTTGTCGGGCTTCTCGTCGTGGACCGCCGGGGCGCCGGGCCGCATGGCCTCGGCCGGGTCGAACACCGCCGGCAGGTCCTCGTAGGTGACCTTGATCAGGGCCAGGGCGGCGTCGCAGATCTCCTCGCTCTCGGCGGCCACGGCGGCGATCTCGTCGCGGATGCAGCGCACCTTGTCGCCCTTCAGTGGCCGGTTGTCGCGGTTGACGCCGAACAGCATCCTGGGCATGTCCTTGCCGGTCAGAACCACGTGCACGCCCGGCAGCTTCGCCGCCTCGGCGGTGTCGATGGCGACGATACGGGCGTGCGGCCGGTCGGCGTGCAGGATCCGGCCGTACAGCATCTGCGGCAGGACCATGTCGTTGATGTAGCGGGTGCGGCCGACGGCCTTGTCGGGCGCGTCGGGCTTGGGCACCCGGCCGCCGATGACGGATTTCTTGGCGATGGGGTCCATGGGAATCCTCCTATCCGTCGATGCCGGCGGCGTCGGCCACGGCGTCGAACACCTTCTTGTACCCGGTGCAGCGGCACACGTTGCCTTCCAGGCCCCGGCGCATGCCCTCGCGGGTCAGGCCCGGGGTGGTGTCGGCCAGGTACTTGGCCTGCATGATCATGCCGGGCATGCAGAAGCCGCACTGGATGGCGCCGTGGTCGACGAAGGCCCGCTGCATGGGGTGCAGGGCGTCTTCGGTGCGCAGGCCCTCGATGGTCAGTAGGTCGCGGCCGGCGCAGTCCACGGCGAACATGAGGCAGGCGTTCTGCGACACCCCGTCCACCAGGATGGTGCAGGCGCCGCACTCGCCCTCGCCGCAGGCCAGCTTGCTGCCGGTCAGGCCCAGCTCCTCGCGCAGCAGGGTCAGCGTGCTCATGTCCGCCGGCACGGTCACCCGGCGCGGGCGGCCGTTCAGGGTGAACTCGATCTCAACCTTTGCCGTCATCTTGCAACAGCCTCCGCACGTAAATGGTGACCAGGTGCTTGCGGTACCACGCCGTGGCCCGCACGTCGTCGATGGGGTTGACCTCGCCGGCCACCGTCTCGGCGGCGCGGGCGATCAGGTCGCCGTCCAGGGTCTCGCCCTCCAGCAGGGCCTCGGTCCGCTTCGCCCGCAGGGGCGTGGGCGCCACGGCGCCCAGGGCCAGGCGCACGTCGCGCAGCGTCCCGCCGTCCACGGTCATGGCGATGGCCGCCGCGACGGTGGCGATCTCCAGCGCCGGGCGCGGCCCCGACTTGACGAACCGGGCCGTGCGCCCCGCCGGCGGCGTTTCGAACAGCACGGCGCCCAGCAGTTCCTCGGGCCCCTTGACCGTGGCCCCGGGGCCGGTGAAGAAGCCGTCCAGGGCCACCGTCCGCGTGGCCAGGGCCCCGTCGCGCCAGGACGCCAATTCGACCCGCGCGTCGAGCGCCAGCAGGGGCAGGATCATGTCCCCGGCCGGGGATGCGTTGCAGATGTTGCCGCCCACGGTGGCGGCGTTGCGGATCTGGCTGCTGGCGAACTTGTCCGCCGTGGCCGCCAGCACCGGCGCCTTTTCCGCCACCAGGGGGTCGTTCAGCAGGTCCGTCACCGTGGTCAGGGCGCCGATGCGGATCGTCCCGCCGTCCTCGGTCACGCCGCGCAGGCCCGCCACCCGGCGGATGTTCACCAGCCGCCCGCGGTAGGGTGTCTTGCCGGCCTCGGCCTGCAGCATCAGGTCCGTGCCGCCGGCCAGGACCGTGCCCTTGCCATCCGCGAGCGCCTCGGCCGCCTCGGCCAGGGTGGCGGGGGCCCGGTATTCGTCCAGGGTGCCTTTCGCTTGTGGGCTCATGTTTTTCGCCCGCTCCTTTCCGTTGATCGTCAGAACCGCAGCGGCTCGTCGTAGCGGCCGTATACGTCCACCATCACGTCGGTCATCTCGCCCACGGTGGCGTAGGCCTTGACCGCCCGCATCAGCGCCGGCATGACGTTGTCGCCGGCCTGGGCGGCCGTGCGCAGGGCGTCGAGGCTGGCCTCCACCTCGTGGTCGTCACGCTCGATCTTGACCCGGCGCAGGGCGTCGACCTGGGCCTTGGACCCGGCCTCGTCGTAGCCGTGCAGCTCGACCTCGGGCCGCTCCTCGCCCTCCTCGACGTAGCAGTTGACCCCCACCTTGCGGAACGTGCCCTCCTCCAGGCTGCGCTGGTGGGCATAGGCCTGGGCCGAGACCCGGGCCTGGATCAGGCCCTCGGAGACGGCGCGGACCATGCCGCCCTGCTCGGCGACCCAGTCCATGGCGGCGACGATCTTCTCTTCCATCTGGTTGGTCAGGGTCTCGACGTAGTAGGACCCGCCCAGGGGGTCCACCGTGTCGGTGAGGCCGATCTCCTCGATCAGAAGCTGCATGGTGCGCAGCGAGATGCGCTGCGCCTTGGGCGTGGGGATGGTGTAGGCCTCGTCATAGCAGCACAGCGCCATGGTCTGCGCGCCCGAGAGGGCGGCGATCAGGGCGTAGTAGGCGCCGCGCGAGATGTTGTTCTCGGGCTGCTCGATGGTCAGGCCCGAGCCGCCGCCGCCGGCGATCATGCGCAGCCAGCCGGACTTGGGGTCCTTGGCGCCGTATTCGTCCAGGATGATGCGGGCCCAGCGCCGGCGCCCGGCGCGGAACTTGGCGACCTGCTCGAACAGGTTGCCGAAGATGTTGAAATTGAAGGACAGGCGCCCGGCGAAGGCGTCGATGTCCAGGCCCCGGGCCAGGGCGGCGTCGGTGTAGGCCTTGGCGATGGCGAAGGCGTAGCCCATCTCCTCGGCCGGGTCGGCGCCCGATTCGCGGATGTGGTAGCCGCAGACGCTGACCGGGCTGTACTTGGGCGCATGGGCGGCGCAGTACTCGATGGTGTCGGCCACCAGCTTGACCGACGGCTCGACCGGGAAGATCCAGGTGCCGCGGCCCACGAACTCCTTCAGGATGTCGTTCTGGGCCGTGCCGCGCAGGTTGGCGAGGTCGAAGCCCCGCTTCTCGGCCATGGCCAGGTACATGGCGATCATGATGGCGGCGGCGCCGTTGATGGTCAGCGACACGGTGATCTTGTTCAGGTCGATGCCGTCGAAGGCGACCTCGAAATCGCGCAGGGTGTCCACCGCCATGCCCACCCGGCCCACTTCCCCAAATGCTTCTGGCGAATCCGAGTCGTAGCCGCACTGGGACGGCAGGTCGAAGGCCACGTTCAGGCCGGTCTGGCCGTTGGCGATCAGGTAGTGGAACCGCTCGTTGGTGTCGGCGGCGTTGGCGAAGCCCGTGTACTGGCGCATGGTCCAGGGGCGCTTGCGGTACATGTCGGCATGGATGCCGCGGGTGAACGGCGGCTCGCCGGGGCGGCTGTCGTCGATGCCGCCCGACGCCTCCACGTCCTCGCGGGTGTAGAGGGTCTTGATCTCGATGCCGGATTCGTTGACCACCGTGTTGGGGTTCTTCATCACGGTCATGTCACGTTCTCCCGTATGAAATTGACGATGTCGTCCAGTTTGGCCGAGGTGGGGAAGACGCCGCGGTAGCCGAGCTGCCCCAGCACGGCGCGGTCCTCCTCGGGGATGTTGCCGCCCACCATCCACAACCTGTCCCCCAGCCCCGCGTCCATCAGCAGGTCGCGCAGGCGCCGGCACAGGGGCACGTGGGACCCGGACAGGACCGACAGGCCGACCACGTCCACGTCCTCGTCGCGGGCGGCGGCGGCGATCTGTTCGGGGGTCTTGCGCAGGCCCGAATAGATGACCTCGAACCCGGCGTCGGCCAGGGCCCGCACCACCACCTTGGCGCCCACGTCGTGGCCGTCCAGGCCCGGCTTGGCGATCAGCACCCTAATCTTTTTCTCGGTCTGGCGCTCACTCACGTCGACAGCTCCTTGGCGATGACGAGTTTCAGGATCTCGCTGGTGCCGCCGCCGATCAGGGTGAAGCGGATGTCCCGCAGGTACCGCTGCACCGGGTATTCCATGGCGAAGCCATAGGACGCCAGCACCCGCGCCGCCTTGTCGCAGACCGTGGCGGCGGCCTCGGAGGCGAACATCTTGGCCATGGAGGCCTCCTTCATGTGCGGCCGGCCGGCGTCCTTCAGCCAGGCGGCGTAGTGCACCAGGCGGCGCGCGGCCTCCAGGTCCGTGGCCATCTCGGCCAGCTTCATCTGGATGGCCTGGAACCGGTTGATGGGGCGGCCGAACTGCTGGCGCTCGCCGGCATAGCGGATGGCCTCCTCCAGCGCCGCGCGGCCGCCGCCCACGGCGAGCGCCCCGGTGACGACGCGGATCTCGGCCAGCAGCTTGCGCAGGTGGCCCTCGCCGTCGCCCTCCTCCCTGCTCAGGCGGTGGCTGTCGGGGACGAAGCAGTCCTCGAAGGCCAGCTCCGACGTGGGCAGGGCCCAGACCCCCATTTTTTCGATGGCCCGGCCGATCTTGAGGCCGTCGAAATCCCGCTCGACCAGGAAGATGGTCAGCTTCCGCTCCTCGCCGGCGCGGGCGAACACGGTGAAGAAGTCGGCCACGGGGGCGGACGTCACCCACATCTTCTGCCCGTTCAGGCGGTAACCGCCCTCGACTTTGGTCGCCGTGGTGGAAATGCCGCCCAGGTCGCTGCCGGCGTTGGGCTCGGTCATGCAGATGCCGCCCACCTTCTCGCCGCGCAGGGCCGGGACCAGCAGGCGTTCGCGGATGTCGGCGTCGCCCAGCAGGTGCAGGAACTTGGTGCCCATCAGCGACTGCATGGTGGCGCAGCCGGCCAGGGACATGGAGCCCCGCGCGATCTCTTCCAGCGCCAGGCACAGCGTCACCAGGTCCATGTCCACCCCGCCCACGTCCTCGGGGTAGCGCATGGCGAAGAAGCCGAGCCGGCCCAGCTCCTCGAACAGCTCGCGCGGGAAGGCGTGGGCCTCGTCCAGGGCCGCCGCCCGGGGCGCGATGCGCTGGTCGCAGAAGCGGGCGAAGGTGTCCTGCACCTGCACCTGCTCGGGGGTCAGCTCGAAGTTCATGCCTCGTAGCCGTAAAGCTCGCGGGCCGCCTGGGCGGTGATGATGCCGTCGCGCACCTCCTGGGCCAGGAGCTTGCGGTCCCGCGATTTGGGGTCGCCATAGCCGCCGCCGCCGCCGGCAAGCTGGTGGTAGAAGGTGCCCCGGGGCACGCCCATGATCAGGTCCTTGTTGCGCGGCACCACCTCGGTGCCGTCGGGGTAGGTCAGCTTGATGATGTTCAGGATGCTGTCGTGGCCGCCGAACAGGCCGAAGGCGGGCTCGAAGTCGCCGTCGCCGAAGGTCACGAACTGGGTGTTCTCGGAGCCGATGACGAATTCCGTCACCACCCCCAGGCCGCCGCGCCACTGCCCCGCCCCGGCGGAATCGGGGATGTACTCGTGGCGCACCAGGCGATGGGGGGTCTGCTGCTCGAACATCTCGTAGTCCTGGTCCAGCACCCCGCCCGAGGCGTCGATCATGCCGATGTGATCGTACCCGTCGGTGCCGCGCATGGCCCCCGAGCCGCCCTTCAGCCCCATGAAGCCGATGTCCACGTACTTGTCCCCCTTCTCGGGGTCGACCCCGGTGGTCAGCGAGCACAGCAGGTTGTTCCACCCCGCCGTCACCCGGTCGGGGATCACCGGGGCCAGGGCGCGGATGATGGCGTCGGCGTTGGGCGGGCACAGGTGGTTGCCGAACGTGGTGGCTTTCGGATAGCTGGCGTTCAGGATCGTGCCCTCGGGGATCACGATCTCGACCGGCTGCACCATGCCCTCGTTGTGGGGCATGTCCGGGTTGACCATCTGCAACAGGGTCAGGATGGTGGCCGAGGCGCTGCTGGTGAAGGTGCCGTTGACGAAGCCGTCGGTCTGGGCGTCGGTGCGCGAGTAGTCGAACTTGATCCTGCGGTCCTCGACGGTGATGTCGACCCGGATGGTGAACTCGGTGCCCTGGTGGTGGCCGTCGAAGTAGACCATGCCCTCGCCGCTGTAGGTGCCGTTGGGGATGGTGGCGATCTCGGCCTCCATCATCCTGCGCGTGGCCTCGAACAGGGCCTCCTTGTGGACCTGGAAGGTTTCCAGCCCGTACTTGTCCAGCAGCTCGGTGATGCGCCGGGCGCCGATGGTGCAGGCGCCCATCTGGGCGCGCATGTCGTGCTGCACGATGTCGAGGCGGATGTTGGCGAAAATCAGATCCCACACGTCGCGGCGCAGCTTGCCCTTCTCCACCACCTTCACCGGCGGGATGCGGATGGCCTCCTGCCAGACCTCGGTGGCGTTGGGGTTGTAGCCGCCGGGCACGGCGCCGCCGATGTCCGCCTGGTGGCCCTTGACCGCCGTCCAGGCCACCAGCTCGCCCTTGTGGAACACGGGCCGATAGACGGCCACGTCGTTGTTCTGGTTGCCCATGGAGAAGACGTCGTTGTGGAAGATGACGTCGCCCTCGTGGATGTCGCCGTCGAAGAACTCGCGGATGTAGCGGCACACCGGCGCCAGGGAGAAGGCCAGGATGGGCAGGTTCTCGGTCTGCTCCAGCATGTTGCCCTCGGCGTCGTACAGCCCGGTGACGAAGTCCTTGGCCTCGCACAGGATCGGCGAGCGGGTGGTCTTCTGCACCGAGATGCTCATCTCGTCGGTGATGGACTTGAAGGTCCGCGCGAACACGGACATCAGGATCGGGTCGGCGGTGGTCATCGCGTGCCCTCCTTCAGGATGTGGGCGGCCAGGTCGGCGCGGTCCTTGCGGAACATGACGAAGGACCCGGTGGCGTCGGTGACGCAGTCGTGGTTGGCGCCGACGAAGACGGCGGTGGTGACTTCCTCGATCATGGCCGGGCCCGTCACCAGGTTGCCGTGGCGCAGGGCATGGCCGTCGTAGACGGGCACGGTGGCGAACTCCCGCCGCTCGGGGATGTAGACGGCGCGCTCGCCCTTCTTCGCCGCCGCCGGGTCGGTGCCGGCGAACGGCTCGCGGCGGAACTCGGGGCGCTGGGTGCGGCCCACGGCCTGGGTGCGGACGTTGATGATCTCCACCGGCACGTCCTCGTCCTCCAGGGAATAGCCGTACAGGCGGTTGTGCTCGCGGTGGAAGGCGGCGGAAATGGCGTCCACGTCCCTGGCTTCGAGCGCTTCGCGCGGGACCACGAACGAGACCTCGTGGTACTGCTTCAGATAGCGGCAGTCGAACTTGACGGCGTGGCTGCGGTCGGCCTCCGCCACCCCCTCCTCGGCCAGCAGGGCGTCGCCCTCGGCCACCATGGCGTCCACCATGGCGCCCAGCGCCGTCCAGTCGACCCCGGCCAGGGGCGAGACGAAGGTGCGCACGAAGTCGTGCTTCAGGTCGCCCATCAGCATGCCGACGGCGCACAGGATGGAGGATTCCCGCGGCACGATCTGCAGCGGCACCTCCAGTTCGTCGCAGATCAGGCAGGAGTGGATGGGCCCGGCGCCGCCGGCCACCACAAGCGGGAACTCGCGGGCGTCGAAGCCGCGCTTGACGCTGACCTCGCGCACCCCCTGGGCCATGTTGGTGCAGGCGATGCGATACATGCCCGCCGCCGCCTCCTCGATGGAGAGGCCGAGCGGCTTGGCCACGTGCGTCTCGATGGCCTTGCGCGCCAGGTCCACGTCCAGCGTCATCTTGCCGCCGGCGAAGTAGCCGGGGTTCAGGTAGCCGAGCACCACGTTGGCGTCGGTGGTGGCCGGCAGCTCGCCGCCCTTGCCATAGCAGGCCGGGCCCGGATCGGCGCCGGCGCTCTGCGGCCCCATGCGCAGCAGCCCGCCCTCGTCGATCCAGCCGATGGAGCCGCCGCCGGCGCCGATGGTGTGGATGCCCAGCATGGGCAGGGCGATGCGGTGCCGGTCGATCTCGCCGTCGTTGACCATGATCGGCGAATCGACCACCAGGGCGGCCTCGAAGCTGGTGCCGCCCATGTCCACCACGATGCACTTGGTCTGGTCGTGGGCCCGGGCGTATTCAAGACCCGCCCCCGGCCCGCCGGCGGGCCCGGACAGCAGGGTCAGGGCCGCCTTCTGCCGCGCCACGTCGGGCGACATGACCCCGCCGTTGGACTGCATGATCAGCAGCACGCCGCCGAACCCGGCCTCGTTCAGCCGGCCCATGAGCTGGTTCAGGTAGTGGTCCAGGATCGGCCCGACGTAGGAGTTGAGCGCCGTGGTGCTCACCCGCTCGTAGAACCGGATCGAGGGCAGCAGGTCGGTCGACACGGTCAGGTAGGCGCCGGGCATCTCGGCCCGCACCAGTTCGGCCGCCGCGCGCTCGTGGTCGGGGTTGGCGAAGGCGTTCATGAAGCAGATGGAGACGGCCTTGACCCCTTCGCGCTTGAACAGCTCGATGGCGGCGCGCACGTCGTCCAGGCTCAGGGGCTCCACCTCGGCGCCGTTGCGGTCCAGCCGCCCGGCCACCCCCGCGCGCAGGTAGCGCGGCACCAGCGGCTTCACGTTGGTATAGCGGTTGTTGTACTGCTCCTCGCGGATGCCGCGGCGCATCTCGAGCGCGTCGCGCACGCCCTGGGTGGTGATCAGGCCCGATTTCGCCCCGTTGCGGGTCAGGGTGGCGTTGGTGGTCACCGTGGTGCCGTGGACGATGGTCTCCACCTGGCCCAGGAAGTCGTCCAGGGTCAGGGACGGCTCCAGCCCGGCGGCGATCTCGGTCAGGCCCTGGATCACGGCGATGGAGGGATCGGACGGGGTCGAGAGGACCTTGGCCACCACCGGCTCGCGGCCGGGGTGGGTGACGAAGAAGTCGGTGAAGGTCCCGCCGACGTCGATGCCGATCCGGTAGCTCATTTCAGTTCGTCTCCAACAGCTTGCTGATCTCGTGCTTCTGGATCTTGCCCATGGCGTTGCGCGGCAGGGCGTCCACGAACACCACCTCGCGGGGGTGCTTGAACCGGGCCAGGCGGCTTTCGAACAGGCCCAGGACTCCGGCGCCGTCCAGGGTGTCGTCGCCCGTGCGGACCACCACGGCCACCGGCACCTCGCCCCACCGGGGATCGCGGCGGCCCACCACGGCGGCCTCGCGGATGGCGGGGCAGTCGGCCAGGACGTTCTCCAGCTCGGCCGGGTAGATGTTCTCGCCGCCGCTGATGATCACGTCCTTCTTGCGGTCGTCGATGTACAGGAATCCGTCGTCGTCCAGGTGGCCGACGTCGCCGGTGTGGAACCAGCCGTCGGTCAGCACCTGGGCCGTGTCGTCGGGCCGGTTCCAATAGCCGGTCATCACGTTGGCGCCGCGGATCCACACCTCGCCCGGGGCCCCCGGGGCCACGTCGCGGCCGTCGTCGTCGACCAGGCGCATCTCGCAGTGCACGGCCGCCTTGCCGCAGGACCCCTCCTTGCGCACCGCGTCCTCGGCCCGCAGGTAGACGGCCGTCGGCGCCGTCTCGGTGGCGCCGTAGACCTGGATCAGGGGAATGCCGCGCGCGTGCACGGCGCGGATCAGGCTGAGCGGCACCAGGGTCGAGCCGGTGGAGATCACGCGCAGGCAGGTCAGGTCCGTGGTCCGCCACTGTGGCAGGGCCATCATGGCCTGCAGCTGCGCCGGCACCAGCACGGTCAGGCTGGGCCGGTGGTCGGCGATGGCGGCCAGGGCGTCGGCGGGGTCGAACTTGGCGTGCAGGTCCACGGTAGCGCCGGCGTGCAGGGCCGGCAGGGTCTGGATGTTCAGCCCGCCGACGTGGAACAGCGGCAGGGTCGACATGACCAGGTCGGCGCTGGTCAGGTCGTGCATGTGGGCGCCGTTGACGGCGGTGAAGGTCAGGGCGTTCTGGTCCAGCAGCGTCCCCTTGGGCCGCCCGGTGGTGCCCGAGGTGTAGCAGATCAGCACCGCGTCCGCCGGCCCGCCGTCGCCGCGGGTCAGCGGCTCGGCGCCGGCCATCAGGTCGTCCAGGGCCAGCCAGCCGCCCGGTCCGTCCCCCGGGCCGTCCCCGTCCAGGGCCACCAGGTGGGGCACGTCGATGGCGCCGCGGCTGGCGTCAACCTGGGGCGCGAACTCGGGCCCGGCGAACAGGGCCCGGGGGGTGCAGTCGTTGACGATGTATTCGTGCTCGGGCGCCGCCAGGCGCCAGTTCAGCGGCAGGAACACGGCGCCCACCCGGGCGCAGGCGAACAGCAGCACCAGGGTGTCGGCCGAGTTGTAGCCGATCACCGCCACCCGGTCGCCGCGCCGCACCTCCAGCCGGTGGCGCAGGATCCCGGCCAGGCGCGCCACCCGGTCGGCCATGTCGGCATAGGACAGGTACCGCCCCTCGCAGTGGATGGCGGTCTTGCCCGGGGCGAAGCCGGCCCAGCGGTCGATCCAGTCGGCCAGGTTCATGGGCGCGCCCTCCCCCGCCGCCGTCCTCAGGCGTCGGTGACCTGGATCACCGCGGCCATGGCCGTGTCGCCGGCGGCGCAGCCCTCGAACAGGCCGTAGCCGCCGCCGCGCTGGGCCAGCTCCTCGATCATCTCGATGATCGAGCGCATGCCGGTCGGCCCCTGCGGGTGGCCCCAGATCAGCGAGCAGCCGTAGTTGTTCATGCCCATGACGTCGATGCCCGTCTGCTCGGCGAACACGATGTCGTTGACGGCGAAGGGGTTGTGAGACTTGACCGCGTCCATCTTGGCGATGTCCATGCCGGCCTGCTCCAGGGCCCGCCGGGCCGCCGGGATGGTGGCCTCGGGCATGTAGGCGAGCTCGGTGCGGGCCAGGCCGAAGCCCAGGATGCGCACCAGGACCCTGGAGTCGCCCGACATCTCCCGCGCCCGGTCCTCGGTGGTCACCACCATGGCGGCGTTGCCGTCGGCGGGGTGGGTCTGGCCGCCGAAGGTGACGCTGCCGCCCTCCTTCACCGGGCGCAGCCGGGCCAGGCCCTCGGCGGTCGAGGGGGTCAGCCCCTCGTCGCCGTCCAGCGACCCCACGGCCTTGCGGAAGTGGGGCGCCGGCACCTCGAAGGGCAGGGTCATGAACTTCTTCAGGAAGGCGTTGTCGTCGGCGGTGGCGGCGGCGTACTGCTCCTGGCGGCGCAGCACCACCTCGTGCTGGCGCTCGGTCGTCACCTGGTTCTTGCGCGCCACGTTCTCGGCGGTGTCGATCATGGCGTGGCCGCCCAGGGGATCGCACGAGAAGTTGTCCAGCACCCAGTCCTCCTTCTCGCCCGTGCCGCCGGGACCGGCCGGGTTGGGGTAGTAGACGTGGGGGCCGTTCGAGGTGCGGTCGCAGGTCACGGTCAGGGCGGTGGTGGCCATGCCGGTCTCGATCTCCTGGGCCGCGGTGGCCAGGCAGCGCACGCTGGTGGCGCAGGCCTGCGAGATGGTGGGCCCGCCGGCCTGCGGCGCGCCCAGCATGCCCATCAGCCACGGCGCCCCGTAAAAGGACTGCTTCTGCGGCACCGAGATGCCCATCACCCCATAATCGAACGCCTCGGGCGCGATGCCGCGCTTGGCCAGCTCGGCCTTGGCCACGTGGGCGGCGAACTTGACCGCGTGCAGGTTGGCGAAGGCGCCCTGCCACTTGGTGAAGGGGGTGCACCAGTAGGCGCCATAGGGGATGCAGGCCTTGTACATGTCGATCGTCTCCCGGTCGTCGTTATGTCTCTTGCTGGCGCGGAGTCTACACTACGGGAAGGCCACCGTCGCGGTGCCCGCCAGCAGCACCTCGCCGTTCTGGTTCTCGGCCGTCAGCGCCAGGTCGACGGTGCGCCCGGCGCCGTCCACGGCGGCGATGCGGCCGCGGCAGGTGATGACGTCGCCCGGGTAGGCCATGGCCGCGAACCGGGTGGCGAAGGCGCGCAGCCGGCCCACCGGCACCCAGTTGGTGACCACCTGGCCCAGGAAGGCCATGTTCAGCATGCCGTGCACGATCACCCCCGGCAGGCCGCCGCCGCGGGCGGCGCCCTCGTCCACGTGGATCGGGTTGTGGTCGGCCGAGGCGCCGGCGAACAGCGCCAGTTGCAGCCGGTCCACCGCCGGCTTGGTCAGGGGCGGGATCTCCTGCCCCACGGCCAGGTCCTCGAAGCGCGCCGTGCCCATGCCCGGTCCTCCCCCGTTCAGCCGTTGCGCACGACGATGACGGTGCGTAAATCGCACACCGCCTCGCCGTCCTGGTTGGTCATGTGCGTCTCGACGACCAGGAAGCGCAGGGCGCCGCCCTTCTTCTCATAGTCCTCGACCAGCTTCTGGCGCGAGGTGATGACGTCGCCGGCGAAGATGGGGCCGTGGTAGTCGAACCGCTGCTCGCCGTGCACGGTGCGGGTCTTGTCGATGCCCATGTCGGCGATCACCCGGGCCGGGCTGCCGCCCTCCAGGCCGATGGTGAAGGCGAAGGTCGGCGGCACGGGAATGGCCCGGTATCCCGCGGCCCGGGCCGCCTCGGCGTCGAAGTACACGGGGTCCGTCTCGCCGATGGCGCGGGCGAACATGGCGATCCGCCCCTTTTCGACCTCGAAGGTGTGGGCCGGGTATTCCCTGCCCAGGATGCCGTCCGTCAAAGCACGCCCCCTTGCCGCCGCGCCCGCCGGGCGCCTGTCGTTTCTTGCCGCGGCCGCCGCGCCCGGCGGGCGCCGGCGGGCCGTTTCTCCCTGCTCCCCAGGTTAGGGGCATTTTACGAACCTGTAAAATTAATTTTTACAGCAGCGTAAAAAATTGGGTTGCGCCCCGCACCCATCGCCCCTAACGTCTTGCCACGTCGGCGCGCCCCGGACGTGGGACGCGGGCCACTGGACACAGGACACAGGGGTGACCGGAACCATGACCGGAACGGCGCCATGACCCGGCGGGTGGAGATCCTGCGCCGCGCCACCGAGGTGTTCAGCCGCCAGGGCGTGGCCCAGACCTCCATCGAGGATATCGCCCGCGCCGTGGGCATCAAGCGCGAGGGCGTATACTACTACTTCAGCAGCCGCGAGGACATCCTGCTGGAGATCATCCTGCCGCAGAGCCGCACCCTGCTGTTCAACTTCCAGAACATCGCCGCCGGCCGCGCCGGCGTGCAGGAACGCCTGCACGCCGCCATCCGCAACCACCTGGAAAGCTACAACCCCGGCTACCTGGAAATGTCGGTCGCCCTGCGCGAGGACCACGGCCTGAAGAAGAAGAACCGGGGCAAGGAAGAGGCGCGCAAGATGCAGGAGCTGCGCCGGGTGTGGAAGGACTACACCGGCCTGTGGATGGCCCTGGTCCAGGAGGGCCAGGGCACGGGCCAGTTCGACCCGGCGCTGAACCCCAAGATGGTGGCCTACGGTATCCTGGGCATGTGCAACTGGCTGTCGCGCTGGTACCACCCGGACGGCGACCTGACCATCGGCGAGATCGTCGAGACCTTCTTCGCCATGGTCTCGCGCGGCATCGCCCTGCCCGCCGGCGAAGGCGAGGCCGGGGGCGAGGCCGGGGCCCTGGCCCTGCCCTGACCCGGGCCCTGACCTGGGCCCTGACCCGGGCGCCGCGCCGGCCTGCCGGCGTGCATCGTTGAGTATTCATACTCTCGACACTGTTCGGCGCCTTGGGCTACCGTGACGGCTGGGTCTCGGGGCACCCAACAACAAAAAAACCGCCTGGGAAGGACCGGGAAAACATGCGCAGGACCATCTCGAACAGCATCTCCGTCCCGGCCGCGGCCGCCGCCGCGGCCCTGGTCGCGGCCGTCCTGACGGCCACGGTTCCGGGCGCGCCGGCCCGCGCCGACGTCTGGCCGCCCACGGCCCAGGACGTCAAGGTGATGGCCACCGCCGACCAGGAAGAGTTCCTGAACATGCTGGAGCTGGTGCGCAAGGGCTACACGGCCGAGGGCGAGGACGGCAACCCCCTGCTGACCATGGTCGAGCGCCAGAGCGAGCAGGTGGCGGCCCAGCCCAAGGCCGTCGACCCGCGCCTGGAACGGGGCCGCATCCTGATGGACTCGGGGGCCGTCAACAAGGCGCTGGAGGACTTCGAGGCGGCCATCCGGCTCGACCCCCGCAGCGCCGCCGCCTGGCACCTGCGCGGCCTGGCCCACGAGCGCCTGGGCGAGCTGGCCAAGGCGCGCGAGTTCTACCTGCGGGCCATGGAGCTGGACCCCAAGGGCCCCGGCGGCATCGCCGCCGCCTGGGACGAGCAGTCCCTCGGCTTCCTGCAGGCGCCGGCCCAGAAAACCATCGTCGAGCGCCTGGGCCCGCCGGACAGCTTCTCGATCGTCATCATCGCCGAACCCGACAAGCCCGAAACCCTGCACCGCCAGGAGAGCTGGTACTACTACCGCCTGGGTTCGGTGTTCGACTTCACCGACGGCGTGCTGACCGCCGAGTCCAACCTGCCCGGCGACGCCGAGGGGGTGGCCGGCTTCCTGGTCCCGCCCTACCGACCCTACCAGTTCATCGGCGGCATCGATTTCTTCACGCTGACCGACGTGATCGGCCAGTCCAACTACGCCCACCTGGCCCTGGGCGCCGACCCCCTGGCCGACGGCGAGCTGGTCTACGCCCCCATGCTGGCCATGGGGTTCAAGGACGGCGGCCTGTTCTACGTGCGCACCATCCCGTTCTTCATGGGCAAGAACTGAGGCGGCGGCCATGGCAACCAGATCCCACGCCGCCCTCGCCCTGCCGGCCCTGATCCTGGCCCTGATCCTGGCCCTGGTCGCCAACGCGCCGGCGCGCGCCGCCGTGGCCCTGCCGGCGGACGCCCTGGCCGGCACGGTGGCCACGTCGCAGCACCAGATGGACCGCATGCTGACCCGCCTGGCGCAGATCGACCCGGCCATCGCCCAGTACAATCCGGACCCGGCCGAACTGGCGGCGCGGCGCGGCATCCTGGGCTTCTTCCAGAAGATCGGCCGCGGCGCGCGCAAGGTGATCACCGCCATCCGCAAGGGGATCAGCGCCGTGCTGCGCGCCGGCCAGTCCATCGCCGATTTCGTCGACCGGCTGGCCAGCGGCATCGTGCGCGGCGTGGCCGGGGTCATCTTCAAGCCCCTGCCGCCGGCGGTGCGCAACGTGCTGTTCACGGCCGCCACCATCTATGGCGAGCACTTCCTGACCCAGAAGTTCTGGTCCTCGGGCCTGGGACAGAGCATCTCCAATTGGAGCGACAAGCTGACCCGCATCGACACCCGCCTGGCCGGCCTGTACGACGAGATCAAGGAGATCGAGGGCAAGCTGGAGAACTTCGAGGGCGAGCTGAGCGCCGCGGCGCGGGAGAAGCTGGAGGAGCGCCTGGGCGTGCTGCGCGACCGCGTGAGCCGCCAGCGGCCGGACCAGATCCGGGTCATGGAGACCCTGCAGCGCATCACCCGCGGCATCCGCCCGACCCGGCCGCAGGTGCCCAGCGGCGTCGTCACCCCGCCGCGCACCACCGAGGGCACCGGCCGGGGCCGCGGCCCCTGCTGCGGCGGCTGACCCACCCAATAAATGGGGCCTGGCACCTTTTCTTGCGCAGACCCCTTTTCTTGCGCCGGATCGGGATCGGGCGGCGCCGTCTTCAGATCACCGTGCTGTGGCTGTGCCCGAACAGGGTCAGGTAGCGGCACCGGTCGCGCGCCAGTTCGTGGCTGCCGCGGCGGAACTGGAAGATGTGGCGCCAGTAGCCGCTGACCACGTAGTGCAGGCCGTCGGGGTGCAGGCTGATGCCGCGCGGCTGCTGCAGGCCCAGGCGGTCGGTGCGGATCACCCGCTTGACCGCGCCGTCGGCGCCGGCGAACACGATCACGCAGTTGTTGGACGGATAGGTGGCGATGGCCTCGTCGTGGACCGGGTCGTAGACGATGGTCTGGCCATAGCGCATCAGCAGCGGGTCCGCCGTGCGCTGCGCGGTGACCGCCACCGGGTCGCGGGTCGCGTCGAACCGCAGCAGCGGCGCCGGCAGGTAGGCGATCTGCTCGCCGCCCGACCAGATGTCGGGCTCGTAGACGTCGCCCCAGCCGGCCATGGCCGCCTCGGCCTCGGCGAACCGGGCCAGGCGCCCCTGGATGGCGAAGATGCCGTCCAGGCCGCGCACGGCCAGGTGGCGCAGGTCGAACCGCTTGTCCGGCGACAGCACCTTGTGCACCACCTTGCCGCCGGCCAGCTCCACGATGGTCAGGCAGGGCTGCACGATGTAGGGCAGGCCCTGGCGGTCGTCGCCGTCGGGCCACTCGGCGCTGCCGTAGTGGGCGATGGCCAGCAGCCGGCCGCCGTCCAGCAGGCGGATCTGGTGCGGCGCCATGCCGCCCGACTCGTATACCTCGACCACCTTCAGCGTCTTCCAGTCGCGGATCACGACGCGGCCGAAGTGGTCCTCGGGCCGGCCGGAATAGGGCAGGTAGGTGCGCCGCTCGGTCTCCACCAGGTGCAGGCCGTCGGGCGCGGTCAGGGCGTGGCCGCCGCCGGTGTAGTTGTCGTGGAACGGCGCCGCCAGGACCCCGGGCTCCAGGGTGCGCGGGTCGAAGCTGGCCATGACCACGTCGTCCATGGCGTTGAAGAAGGCCGCCGTGCCGTCCGGGTGCACCGTGATCTCGTGGCCCGACAGGGGGAACAGGGCCCGGACCACCGAGCCGTCGGCCTCGTCCAGCCGGGTGACCATGGTCAGGTAGCCGCCGTAGCCCTTGGGCACGGCCTTGGTGAAGCGCGCCTGCTCGGTCAGGGGGCGGCCCCGGAAGCGGGCCGATTCGTGCACGTATCCCGGGACCAAGTGCAGCGCCGGGCGGGCCGCCGCGGCGGCCGCCGGCGCCCCTTCCCCGGCCGCCGCCGCGACTCCGGTGGGGACCAGGGGCCACAGTCCCGCGGCCAGGCCGCCGGTCAGGAATCGGCGCCGCCCGGCATCGGGCGGGCGGCCGTCGGTGGGCGGTTTCCGGGGCTGATCCATGGCGGACTCCGCGTGCGGACTCAAGGGCTTGGACGCGACGGCCAAGACGGCGCCGAAACCGCGTCCGGGCCCGCACCTTCCATGTTAGCCGCAGGGTCCGCCGGGCCGCAAGCGGGGCCGGCCATAATCTTTTTTGCCGACTGTTGTAATTGTGCAACTACCGTTTTCGGGTTGTCGGCGACCGGATTCAAGACAAGCATCAGTATAGGAGTATTAATACTCAAGCTGGTGCCAAGTATTCCTTCTCGCGCCGCGCCGCGCCGGCCTGAACGGGCCGCGCCGGGCCGCGCCCGGCGCCGGCCGACGGCGCCTATCCCCTTGAACTGGCGACCCTAATTGCAATCACCGCCGCCGCCTCCCGGCCCCGCCGGGACGGGGGACAAACGGCGCCGGGCCATGGGCCGGGGTGGAGCATTCGTGCCGCGAACGGGCCGGAAAGGGCCGCCGCGGGCCCGCCGCGGGCGGCCGGACGGGGGCGGATCAGGAAACAATCCCCGCCGCCGCGGCGTCCGGGGCGGCCGGCGGCGGCGGCCATTGGCCCTATACTTTCCGGCGCGTTTTCGCTAAAAAATCCATCAGATAGGGCAAAGAATCCGCGACCTCGCACGCGAGAAGCGCGGCAGCATGAGGGGTTATCCGGCAATGCAAAAGAAACTTGGCGCAAGCGCACTCGCCATCGCCGCGGTCGCGGCTGCTTCCCTGGGCGGCACCGGCACCGCCTCGGCCACCGGCATCGAGAGCCTTACCTCGGGGTCGCTTCCGCTCATCACCTTCGCCACGCCGACCGGCAGCATGGAAGGGCCGAGCCGCCAGCACCAGGAAGCGAACACGCGCCGCAATACCTTCGGCCTTCGCTTCATGTCGATGCCGCCCGCCCTTGGCCTCACCGGCGGTTCGCTCGAGGACGGCACGACGACCGCGTGGCGCCCGTCCGGCGGCCTGTTCGGCATGTCCGCCGGCGACAAGTGGAGCCCGGGCGTGACCTTCTGGGGCGGCGTCAGCTACGCCTCCACCGAGAACGACTTCGCCGCCACCGCCTTCGACGACGACACCTATTCCCTGTCCGCCGGTGTCGACAAGAAGTTCGGCAAGTTCACCGTCGGCCTGTATGCGTCGGCCAGCGTGTCCGACACCGAGTCGTCGTTCAACGGCGGCAGCTCGAACACCACCACGCTGACCATGGGCCCGTACCTCAACTACCAGCTCAACGACATGTTCCGCTTCGAGGTCAACCTGGGCGGCAACGTGGGCGAAGTGGACAACCGCCGGGTCGCCGGTGCCGCCGTGATCACCGGCAACCAGGACACCGCCGGCTGGTTCGCCTCGGGCGCCGCCAACATTGACCACTGGATCGGCAACTTCGGCCTCAACGGCCGCCTGGGCTACCTGTTCGCCGACAGCAAGAACAGCCCCTATGTCGACAGCACCGCCACCGCCATCGCCGGCGTCGAGAGCCACTTCGAGCAGCTGCAGGTCTCGGGCCAGGTCAGCTACTACGTGGGCGGCAGCAGCGGCGTGGGCTTCCTGCCCTACATCAAGGCCGAGTACCTGTACGACATTTCCCGCGAGGAGCTGCGCACCGCGCCCGGCACCCTGCAGCCCGCCAACGACCGCGACGAGATCGTCCTGGGCGCCGGCTTCAGCGTGTTCTCGGACGGCCCGATCTCGGGCGGTCTCAGCTTCACCAAGGGCTTCGCCCGCGACCAGTTCGACAACTGGTCCCTCAGCGGGAACGTCAGCTACGCCTTCTAAACCCATAACCGGGGGTCTCGGAAAAGCCCATCGCGCGCGATGGGCT
>JACKKN010000028.1 GCA_024236415.1 Hyphomicrobiales bacterium | reverse complement strand
ACGACGCGGCGCCGAGTTCGATTCCCGCCTTGTCCGAACCTTCGACGACCTCCGCGCCAATATCGAAGCCGGTGCCGAACAGGTGGTCGATGTGCGGTCCAGGGAACGCTACCTGGGCGCGGGGAACGGTCCGGACAAGCGGCCCGGCCACATTCCCGGGGCGGTCAGCCTTCCATTCGCCGAGTGCCTGGAAAAGGGCGCCAACGTCTTCCGGCCCCTCGGGGAACTGGCGGAAAAGGGAAAGGGGGCGGGCATTGATCCTGACAAGCCCCTTGTCGCCTACTGCGGTGGCGGCGGTTCCAGTCCCGTGGTGGCGCTGGGCTACTACCTGCTCGGCAAAAGGGACGTTGCCATCTACGACGGCGCCTGGCACGACTGGTGCCGCCACGGGGAAGCGCCGATTGAACGCGGGGCGCCGGAAAGCCCATAGCAGGCCGTTCCCCAAGCGTATTGCATTATGGGGGCCCGTTATGGACGTCGCCGTTGTCTTTGTGTGTAGAGCAACTTGGCAAACTATTGAGCTAGGTGTTTGACCGCGACAAGCTCCTGATTGTTCAAGATAACCCTTCCGGGGCGATGAAGGTGGGCTCGCCGCGATCGCACAATGGTACGCGAACGAGAATCCAGGCGGCACCACAGGCTGCACTGACGGGCAATGGTTGCGGCGAGAGAGCCGAGTCAGGTTTGCATTGTTGCGTTGATCTCCTCGCCTACAAGGGGCGCGGGCCCTTCCGGCATTGCATCTGATGCCCGGCCACGCAAGCGGTGCGTCAAATTGTCGGGCTGCCTCGAATAGGGGCCCCCTTTTTCGTGGGGTATCTGACCGGCCATTGGACCCAGCCCGCTCCGTCGTTGCTGCGTGTCAGGCTCGAAGTGCTTGACGTCGTTGCGGTCAAGCGTCGCCATTCCCGTCTCGGGCAGACCAACACCGGCGTAGGCGCTTCCGCCGTCTTGCCCAGGCCTGGCTGGCCCAAGGCAAACCGGTTTTCATCCACCAATGGCTTGGTCCTCCCGAATTATCCGTGCGACGAAGGTCCAGTTGCCCTGGGAGCGCAAAAAACAAAGCAACTGGTATCGTTGCGATGTTGGGCTCACAGGCTTGGTCGGCGCGCTTGGGTAGGCTTTTTCCTGGCACCTTCTTCGTCGCTTCCAAGGCGACAAAGCAGGGTGCCCTACCATTTCCGTGGAGACTGTCCGGAGACTGCAAAAACGAAGGCCCCAGCCCAGTGAGGGCTAGGGCCTTGCTGTAATTGGCTCCGGCGGCAGGACTCGAACCTGCGACAAGGCGGTTAACAGCCGCCTGCTCTACCAACTGAGCTACGCCGGATCAGGCAGATGCCCGGCCGGGGCCGGGCGTGCTTCGGCACTTGGAGGCGCGGACCGGAATCGAACCGGTGTACACGGCTTTGCAGGCCGCTGCGTAGCCACTCCGCCACCGCGCCGTGTGCCGCCGGGAAACCGGAATTCCGGCCCCTCCCGCGAAGCGGGCCGCAAAGTAGCGACAGTCGGCTTGCGGGTCAAGGCGTCAATTGGTCCCGGGCAGCGGGCGGACGACGATTATAGGTCCCGGGCGGCGGCGGCGGGCATTGTTTTTGCGGGCCGTTGGTGTATATAGGGCGGCGTCCCCCATCCCACCGCCCGAGGGTGCCGCCATGGACTACGTCACCGCCCGCCACAACATGGTCGAAGGACAGATCCGCACCAACCGGGTCACCGACCCGCGCATCGTCGCGGCCCTGGGCGCGGTGCCGCGCGAGGCGTTCCTGCCGCGGCCGCTGCAGGCCGTCGCCTATGTGGACGAGGCCCTGCCGCTGGGCGGCGGCCGGCACCTGATGGAGCCCATGGTCCTGGGCCGCCTGCTGCAGGCCGCCGAGATCGGCCCCGACGACGTGGTGCTGGTGATCGGCGCCGGCTGCGGCTACGCCGCCGCGGTCACCGCCCGCCTGGGCAGCACCGTGGTGGCGGTGGAATCCGACGGCGAGATGGCGGCCCGCGCCGGCGCCAACCTGGAGGAGCAGGGCATCGACAACGCCGCCGTGGTCGAGGGCGGCCTGGCCGAGGGCTATCCCAAGCAGGGGCCTTATGACGTGATCTTCATCAACGGCGGGGTGGACCAGGTGCCGCCGGCCATCGTCGACCAGCTGGGCGAGGGCGGCCGCCTGGTGGCGGTGGTCAACGCCGGGCGCGTGGGCACCGCGCGACTGTACCTGCGCACCGGGGGAATCGTCGCCGCGCGCGACCTGTTCGAGGCCGGAACCCCCACCCTGCCGGGCCTGGAAGCGGCGCCGGCCTTCGTGTTCTGAGGTTCCGGGCGGGGTGGGGATTCCACCGCGAAGCCCTTGGAATCAATGGCGGCCGGCAGGCGGCCGCTGAAACACGGGGGAAACGTAGATCAAGTATTTGTGTTTCCTTTACGATCACCCGGCAAGATGGGTAGACTGTGCGCGCAGCGGCGCACGGGCGAACCCGAGACCAACAAGGGGTAGACGAATGATGTATCGGTTGCCGATCCTGGGCGGGATCCTGGTTTCGGCCGTGGCCCTTGGCGGCCTGGCGGCGGAACCGGCGTGGGGCGAGAACCTGACCGAGGCCCTGGCCCAGGCGTACCAGAACAATCCGACCCTTCTGGCCCGGCGGGCGCGCCTGCGCGCCACGGACGAGCAGGTGCCGCAGGCCCTGTCCGGCTGGCGGCCGACGGTGAGCCTCAGCGGCGACGCCGGCCTGTCGCATGTGGAATCCAACCAGGCCACCGTCCGCACCCAGAACCGGGAACCCCGTTCCGCCTCCCTGTCCGTCAGCCAGCCCCTGTTCAGCGGCTTCCGCACCGTGGCCGCGACCAGCGCCGCCAAGAACTCGGTGCAGGCCGAGCGCGCGCGCCTGATGGCCACCGAGCAGAGCGTCCTGCTGGACGTGGCCACGGCCTATGTCAACGTGGTCCGCGACCAGGCGGTGGTGGAGCTGAACCGCAACAACGAGCAGGTCCTGACCCGCCAGCTGGAAGCCACCCGCGACCGATTCGAGGTCGGCGAGATCACCCGCACCGACGTGCACCAGGCCGAGGCCCGCCTGGCCCGTGCCAAGGCCGACCGGATCCAGGCCGAAGGCAACCTGGAGGCGTCCCGCGCCGCCTACGAGAACGTTGTCGGCACCAAGCCCGGCACCCTGGAGCGGCCGGCGCCCATCGACGGCCTGCCCGGCGACCTGTCCTCGGCGGTCAAGGCCGCCGTTTCCGGCAATCCCAACGTCGTCGCCACCTTTTACGACGAGCAGGGCGCCCTGGATTCGGTGCGCCAGGTGCGCGGCGAGCTGCTGCCGTCGCTCAGCCTGGACGGTTCGGCCAGCCGCGCCTATGACGCGTCCAGCGACACCTCGCGCTCGGACAACTACGTCGCCAAGCTGAGCCTGAACGTGCCGCTGTACCAGGCCGGCGCCGTGTATTCGCGCCTGCGCCAGGCGCGGCAGACGGCGGCCGAGACGCGCCAATCCGGGCACCAGGCCCGCCGCGACGCCACCGAGGCCGCGACCCGGGCCTGGGAGGCTCTGCAGACGGCCAAGGCCCAGACCCAGTCCTTCAATGCCCAGATCGAGGCCGCCAAGATCGCCCTGGACGGCGTGCAGCGCGAGGCCACCGTGGGCTCGCGCACGGTGCTGGACGTGCTGGACGCGGAGCAGGAGCTGCTGGACGCCCAGGTCAGCCTGGTGCGGTCCCAGCGCGACGAGACGGTGGCCCAGTTCGAGCTGCGCTCGGCCATCGGCCTGCTGACGGCCCAGCACATGAACCTGCCGGTGGACCTGTACGACTTCGACGCCCACTACCAGGAAGTCCGCGACAAGTGGTTCGGCGGCACCAGCTCGGGCGATTCCAGCCAGTTCAACGCCAAGCCGGACAACTGATCCCGGACCGCCGGCCGGCGGTCCGGCGCGCCACGGTTCCGTCCCGGCGCCGGATAATCCGGGGTCGGGACGGACACCTTGCATATGGCGTTTTTCGTTTCAGTCGTTTAGGTTAGGGTAGGATTGCACGCGCGGTCCCCGGGGGTGATTCGCAGCGGCAATTCGGTTGGGCAGTCCGGGATCGGGACCGGCCGGCTATGGAACGGAACTCCCTCCCGGGAACAGCACCGCGGCCGCGGGGGCGTTGGCACGCCGGGCGGCATCGGGTGCCAGGCGGATTTAGGGCATGAGCGACGACAACGCGACGGAAACGGGCCAGCAAGAACCCTCCATGGAGGACATTCTCGCCTCCATTCGGAAGATCCTGTCCGAGGAGGAGGAGGGCGGCGACGCCCAGGCCCAGGCCGCGCCCGCACCGGCGCCGCAGCCCGACCCGCAGCCGGAGCCGCGTCCCGAGCCCCAGGCCGAATTTCAGCCCGAACCCCGGCCCGAACCCCGGCCCGAACCCGAGGCGGCGGCCCCGCAGCCGGAAATGTTGGCCGAGCCCCGGCCGGAACCGCATCCCGAGCCTCGGCCGCAGCCGGAACCGGCGCTGGATTCACTGGAAGACTTGGCCGCCGACGTGGTGCTCGAACCCCAGGACGAGGTCGAGGAACCGGTGCCGCCGCGGGAGTACCGTGCGCCGGAGCCGGAGCCCGAGCCCGAGCCGGCCGACGACGTCCTGGACCTGACGCCGTCCATGATCAGCCAGGACACTCTGCCGCCGCCTGGTGCGTCGGTGGTGTCGCCGCCGACCCACGCGGCCTCGACCGACGTGCTGTCGGAGCTGGCCCGCGCCATCCTGTCGCAGCGCGACATCGCCATCGGCAGCCGCGACGTGACCCTGGAGGGCCTGGTGCGCTCGATGCTGCGCCCGCTCCTCAAGGAGTGGCTGGACGCCCATTTGCCCTACTTGATCGAACGCCTGGTCAAGAAGGAAATCGACCACATGGTAAACAGGGCGGAGCGGCTGGACGACTGACCGTCCGCCCGTTCCGCCGACCCCGCGCCGCGCCCCTGATCACGGGTGGCGCCGGGCCCTGCCGGCCCCCGTTGGCCGGTTCCCCGACGTCCCCCCGCCCATGACCCGAAGCCAAGAGGACCCCAGCGATGCTGGACAAGACCTATAATCCCGCCGAGATCGAAGAGAAGCATTACCGCGCCTGGGACGAATCCGGCGCCTTCGCCTGTGGCACGCGGCCCGAGGCGGACACCTACACCATCGTCATCCCGCCGCCCAACGTGACCGGCAGCCTGCACATGGGCCATGCCCTGAACAACACCCTGCAGGACATCATGGTCCGCTTTCACCGCATGAAGGGCGACGACGTGCTGTGGCAGCCGGGCACGGACCATGCCGGCATCGCCACCCAGATGGTGGTCGAGCGGCAGATGGAGAAGGAGGGCCTGACCCGCCACGACCTGGGCCGCGACCGGTTCATCGAGCGGATCTGGAAATGGCGCGGCGAGTCGGGCGGCACCATCATCGGCCAGCTGCGCCGCCTGGGCGCCTCCTGCGACTGGTCGCGGGAACGCTTCACCATGGACGAAGGTCTGTCGCGCGCCGTGCGCAAGGTCTTCGTCGAACTCTACAAGCAGGGCCTGATCTACCGCGACAAGCGCCTGGTCAACTGGGACCCGCTGCTGCACACGGCGATCTCGGACCTGGAGGTGGAGCAGCGCGAGGTCCAGGGCCACATGTGGTACTTCAAGTACCCGATCCAGGACGAGCCGGGCCGCTTCATCACCGTCGGCACCACCCGGCCCGAGACCATGCTGGGCGACACCGCCGTGGCCGTCCACCCCGACGACGAGCGGTATGCGGACCTGGTCGGCAAGATGGCCGTCCTGCCGATCGTCGACCGCCCCATCCCCATCGTCGCCGACGAGTACTCGGACCCCGAGAAGGGCACCGGCGCGGTGAAGATCACGCCTGCGCACGACTTCAACGACTTCGAGGTCGGCAACCGTCACGACCTGGAGCGCATCAACGTGCTCGACCGCGACGCGCGCATGAACGAGAACACGCCCGACCACTACCGCGGCCTGGACCGCTACGAGGCCCGCGACGTGGTGGTCAAGGAGATGGAGGGCCTGGGCCTGCTGGAGCGGGTCGAGGACAACGCCATGATGGTCCCCTACGGCGACCGCTCGGGCGTGGTCATTGAGCCCTGGCTGACCGACCAGTGGTTCGTCGACGCCGCCACCCTGGCCAAGCCGGCCATCGAGGCGGTGGAGCAGGGCCGCACCCGGTTCGTGCCGCGGCAGTGGGAGAAGACCTATTACGAGTGGATGCGCAACATCCAGCCCTGGTGCGTGTCGCGCCAGATCTGGTGGGGCCACCAGATCCCGGCCTGGTTCGGCCCCGACGACACCTTCTTCGTCGAGGAGACCGAGGAGGAGGCCCTGGCGGCGGCCGAGGCGCACTATGGCAAGGCGGTCGAGCTGCGCCGCGAGGCCGACGTGCTGGACACCTGGTTCTCGTCGGCCCTGTGGCCGTTTTCGACCCTGGGCTGGCCCGACGCGACGCCCGAGGTGGCCCGCTACTACCCCACCGACCTGCTGGTCACCGGCTTCGACATCATCTTCTTCTGGGTTGCCCGCATGATGATGATGGGCCTGCACTTCATGGACGAGGTGCCGTTCCACACCGTCTACATCCACGCCCTGGTGCGCGACGAGAAGGGGCAGAAGATGTCCAAGTCCAAGGGCAACGTCATGGACCCCCTGGACCTGATCGACAAGTTCGGCGCCGATGCCCTGCGCTTCACCCTGACCGCCTTCGCCGCCCAGGGGCGCGACGTGAAGATGTCGGAAAGCCGGGTCGAGGGCTACCGCAACTTCTGCACCAAGCTGTGGAACGCGGCCCGCTTCTGCGAGATGAACGAGTGCGCGCCGGACCCGACCTTCGACCCGGCGGCCTGCACCCGGACCCTGAACAAGTGGATCGTCGGCAAGGCCGCCGAGACGGCGGCGGCGGTGGAGAAGGCGCTGCAGGATTACCGGTTCAACGAGGCCGCCGGCGCGCTGTACCAGTTCACCTGGGGCACCTTCTGCGACTGGCACCTGGAATTCGCCAAGCCCGTGTTCGGCGGCGACGACGCCGCCGCCAAGGCCGAGACCCGGGCCGCCACGGCCTGGGTGCTGGACCAGGTGCTGCACCTGCTGCACCCCATCATGCCGTTCCTGACCGAGGAGCTGTGGGAACACATGGGCAGCGGCCGCAACTCGCCGCTGATCCTATCCGCCTGGCCGGACCTGCCGGCCACCCTGGTGGACGCCGGCGCCGAGGCCGAGATGGACTGGGTGGTGCGCCTGATCGGCCAGGTCCGCGCCGTGCGCAGCGAGATGAACGTGCCCGCCGGGGCCAAGATCCCGCTGCTGCTGAAGGGTGCGTCGGCCGACACGGCGGCGCGGCTGGAGCGCCACCGTGACCTGGTCGAGCGCCTGGCGCGCCTGGAATCCACCGGCCTGGTCGACGGCGACCTGCCCGCCGGTGCCGTGCAGGCGGTGCTGGACGAGGCCACGGTGGTGCTGCCCATCGCCGAGGTCATCGACATCGGCGCCGAGAAGGCGCGCCTGGAGAAGGAGGTGGCGCGCCTGGACGGCGAGGTGGCCAAGCACGACAAGAAGCTGGCCAACGCCAACTTCACCGACCGCGCGCCGCCCGAGGTGGTGGAGACCGAGCGCGAGCGCCGGGCCGAGGCGGCCCAGGCCCGCGACAAGCTGGCCGAGGCCCTGGCCCGCCTGGCGGCCATCTAGGCCGTTGCCCGGGGCCAACAAAGTCGTTTCCTTTTCGGGGACCCGCCCGTAGACTCCGGCCTTCGCTGGATCGCAGGAGGTGCCCCATGGGGGCTTTGCGACGGGGACTGCCGCTGCATGCCGTGCTGATCGCCTTTGCGGTCTGGCTGCTGGCGGACGGGGTCCCGGGCAGCCCGGCGGACCCCTGGTGCGTGGCGGTGGACGAGGCCGGCGCCGACGGCGACGAGCCGGCGCCGGACGGGCTGTTGCCGGTGCCGTTGGCGCGGAATCCGCGGGCGGCGGCCGGGCGCCTCGCCCATGCCGGGCCCGAGCCGGCACATCGCGCCGGCTGTCCGGCGCGCCGGCCCCTGGCCACCGGACCGCCCCACCGGACCGCCTGATCTCCCCGTCGAGAATTCACGGACCCTTGCGTCCGCGGCGATTCCGTCGTTCGATTCCCCCCAGGACCGGCCCGCACCATGCCGCCGGACCCGGACCGGGGGTCGGGGCGACGGCAGAAAGGAAGGTACCCCATGCGCTCCTTGATCCTGGCCCAGACCCTGGCCCAGACCCTGGTCCAGACACTGGCCCTGGCCCTGGCCCTGCCCCTGACGGCGTCGGCGGCCGGCGAGGTGATCCACGGCGGCCGCCACGAGGTCATGGTCATCGACGGCGATTCGATCCAGATCGGCGCCACCGTCGTGCAACTGGCGGGGATCGACGCGCCCGAATACGGCCAGACCTGCCACCACGGCGGCGGCCTGCGGCCCTGTGGCCACGAGGCGGCCGAGGCCCTGCACAAGATCATCGACCTGACCGGGGCCACGGGCATCCGCTGCTATCCCCTGGGCAGTAGCCAGGCGGGGGCCGTCGTCGCCACCTGCTTCGCCGGGCGCGAGGACCTGTCGCGGGCCATGCTGCAGGCCGGCCATGCGGTCACCGTGCGCGCCGGCGGGCCGGGTTTCGATCCCGGCAGCGCGCCAGGCTACGAGGCGGACCAGCAGGTGGCGCGCGGCGCCGGCCTGGGCATCTGGGGCGGTGCCTTCACGCCGCCGTGGCAGTGGCGGGAGACGGCCACTCCCGATGACGAAACCTCGCACTGCCCCATCCGCGGCGTCGTGGATGACGGCGGCCGCCGGGTGTACACCACGCCCCTGGACGGCGCCGACGCCCAGGACGACGGCGACGACGTGCGCTGGTTCTGCAGCGACGACGAGGCCCGCGCCGCCGGTTGGCGGCGCCCCGGGGAGAAGTAGGCGCCGGCCCCTGGCGGACAGATCGCCATGAATCCCCGTCCCATCCTGTTCGTGCTGGGCTCGCTGCTGGTGGCGCTGGCCGCCGGCATGATGATCCCGGCCCTGGTCGACGCCTTCGTCGGCAACGAGGACTGGCAGGTCTTCGTCGTCTCGGCCGTGGCGACCCTGTTCATCGGCATGAGCATGATGCTGGCCAACAGCGCCCGCGGCCAAGGCCTGTCGACGCGCGAAGCCTTCCTGATGACGACCCTGATCTGGGTCGTCCTGCCCCTGTTCTCGGCCCTGCCGTTCATGTTCTCGACCCTGCAGATGACCTTCACCGACGCCTATTTCGAGGCCATCTCGGGCATCACGACGACCGGCTCGACGGTGATCTCGGGGCTCGACTCCCTGCCGCCGGGGATCCTGCTGTGGCGCGGCATCCTGCAATGGCTGGGCGGCCTGGGGGTGATCGTGATGACCATCAGCCTGCTGCCCATGCTGCGGGTCGGCGGCATGCAGCTGTTCAAGGTCGAGGCCTTCGACACCCAGGGCCGCAACCTGCCGCGGGCAGCGCAAATCTCGGGCGGCATCACGGTGGTGTACCTGGCCCTGACGGGCATCTGGACCCTGGCCCTGTACCTGGCCGGCATGACCGGGCTGGATGCCGTGGTCCATGCCATGACCACCATCGCCACCGGCGGCTATTCGACCCACGACCTGTCCATCGGCCACTACGACAGCACCGCCATCGACTGGATCGTCACCGCCGGCATGGCCGTGGGCGGCGTCCCGTTCCTGCTGATCCTGAAGGAGGTCACGGGCCACCCCGGGGCCCTGGCCCGGGACCAGCAGGTGCGGGCCTACGCCCTGCTGCTGCTGGCCGCGACCCTGGTCTGTTTTCTGGCCGTGTGGCTGCCGGGGCGCATGGACGCCCCCATAGCCCTGCGCGAGTGCGCCTTCACTGTGGTCTCCATCATGACCGGCACCGGGTTCGCCACCACCGACTACACCCAGTGGGGCATGCTGCCCGTGGCGCTGGTGTTCTTCCTCACCTTCATCGGCGGCTGCGCCGGGTCCACCGCCTGCGGCATCAAGGTGTTCCGCTTCCAGGTCCTGTTTGCCGCCGCCAACGTGCAACTGCGCCGCCTGTTGCAGCCGCACGCGGTGATCGTCGCCTCCTACAACCAGCGGCCGGTGTCCGACGAGGTGTTCTCCTCGGTGCTCAGCTTCTTCTTCCTGTTCGGGGTGCTGTTCGTGCTGCTGGTCCTGGGGCTCAGCCTGCTGGGCCTGGACTTCGTCACCGCCCTGTCTTCGGCGGCCACCGCCATGGCCAACGTGGGCCCGGGCCTGGGCCCCGTGGTCGGGCCGGCGGGCAATTTCCTGGGCCTGCCGGACGCGGCCAAGTGGATGCTGGCGGCCGGCATGCTGCTGGGCCGGCTGGAGCTGTTCACGGTGCTGGTGCTGTTCACCCGCGGGTTCTGGAAGGGGTGAGGTCAGTCCAGGCCCTTGCCCAGGCGCCCGGCCAGGTCCTGGATGTACTGCCAGGCGACCCGGCCCGAGCGGGCGCCGCGGGTGACCGACCATTCGTTGGCCTCGGCGCGCAGGGTGTCGCGGTCCAGGTCCAGGCCGAAGCGGCCGGCGTAGGCCTCGACGATGGCGAAGTAGGTCTCCTGGTCGCAGTTGTGGAACCCCAGCCACAGGCCGAAACGGTCGCTGAGCGAGACCTTCTCCTCCACCGCCTCGGCCGGGTTGATGGCGGTCGAACGCTCGTTCTCGATCATGTCCCGGGGCATCAGGTGGCGGCGGTTGGAGGTGGCATAGAAGACCACGTTGGCGGGCCGGCCCTCGATGCCGCCCTCCAGCACCGCCTTCAGGGACTTGTAGGCGGCGTCCTGGCCGTCGAAGGACAGGTCGTCGCAGAAAAGGACGCAGCGCCGGTCGCTGCGCTTCATGGCCTGCAGCAGGCGGGGCAGGGAGGGGATGTCCTCGCGGTGGATCTCCACCAGCACCAGGCTGCCCGGGGCGTCGGCGTTGATCTGGGCGTGCACGGCCTTGACCAGGCTGCTCTTGCCCGTGCCCCGCGCCCCCCACAGCAGGGCGTTGTTGGCCGGCAGGCCGCGGGCGAAGCGGCGCGTGTTGTCCAGCAGGATGTCGATCTGGCGGTCGATGCCGCGCAGCAGGTCCAGCTCCACCCGGTTGACCTTGTACACCGGTTCCAGGCGGCCGCCCTCGGCATGCCAGACGAAGGCGTCGGCGCCGTCCAGGTCGACCCGGCCGGGCCCGGGCGGTGCCAGGCGCTCCAGCGCGTCGGCGATGCGGGCGAGAAGGGGGGCGAATTCCCCGGTGCTCAATTCGTCGGTCATGGGCTTGCAGGTTCCGCTGGTCGGGCTAAATCGTGGTTATGGGCGGGATGTTTCCGGAATGCAATGATCTATCCCCCGCGCCCCGGGCGGCGCGGCGCTTTGCGTTTGCAATCAACCGTCAGGTGGGTATAGTCCCGCAGTCCCCCGCCGGATGGCGCCGGGGACCCTGTTTTTATTGAGGAGTTTGGCATGTTCGTTTCGCCAGCATATGCCCAGGCCGCCGGCGGCGGCGGCGGTGCCGGGGGATTGGAGGCGCTGCTGCCGCTGATCCTCATCTTCGTCGTTTTCTACTTCCTGCTGATCCGCCCGCAGCAGAAAAAGATGAAGCAGCACAAGGAGATGCTGGGCACCATTCGGCGCGGCGACAAGATCGTGACCGGTGGCGGCATCATCGCCACGGTGACCAAGGTGGTGAACGACGACGAGGTGATGGCCGAGATCGCCGAGGGCGTCAAGGTGCGCATCCAGCGCGCCACCGTGGCCGCCGTGCTGACCAAGACGGAACCCGCGCCGGCGGCCAAGGACGACAAGGCCGCTGCCGACGGCCAGGACGGCGGAACCGGCGGCGGCGACGCGCCGGCGGGCCCGGCCGGCAAGCTCAAGGGCCTGTTCGGCGGCAAGAAGTGACGGCCCGGGGGTAGGACGCGCCCATGGTCTATTTCGCCAAATGGAAGATGATCCTGGTCCTGGCCATCTGCGCCCTGGGCGTGGTCTTCCTGGCCCCCAACCTGATCAGCCGGCAGATTACCGACAACCTGCCGGACTGGATTCCCCACCAGCGGATCAGCCTGGGCCTGGACCTGCAGGGCGGCTCGCACCTGCTGCTGGAGGTCGGCGTCGACGAGGTGATCAAGGAGCGGCTGGAGGCCCTGGTCGACTCCATCCGGGTCGAGATGCGCCAGGCGCGCATCCGTTACGAGGGCCTGGGCGTGGTCGACAACGGCGTCGCCGTGACCGTCAAGGACCCGGCCAAGGTGGAGACGGCACGGGAAAAGATCCGCGGCCTTGATTCGACCCTGGAGCTGTCCGAGGAGGGCGGCCGCATCACCGCCCGCCTGACCGAGAAGGAGCTGTCAAACGCCCGCGTCGGCGCCGTCGAGCAGTCGCTGGAGATCATCCGCAACCGCATCGACGAGATGGGCACGCGCGAGCCCACCATCCAGCGCCAGGGCGAGGACCGGGTGCTGGTACAGGTGCCCGGCGTCAAGGACCCCGAGCGCCTGATCGAAATCCTCAAGACCGGCGCCAAGATGACCTTCCACCTGCTGGATCCCAGCCCGGTGGGCGGCGGCCGCGTGCCGCCGGGCGCCATGCTGTTGCCGGCCTACAACGCCGACGACGCCGCGGGCGACGGCCGGCCGCGCACCTACCTGGTCAAGAAGAAGGTGGAAGTCAGCGGCGAATCCCTGATCGACGCCCAGCCGGGCTTCGATTCCCGCGACGGCCAGCCGGTGGTCAATTTCCGCTTCGACACCCGGGGCGGCAAGAAGTTCGCCGATGTGACCCGGGCCAACGTGGGCAAGCCCTTCGCCATCGTGCTGGACAAGAAGGTGATCACCGCGCCGGTGATCCGCGAGCCGATCCTGGGCGGCAGCGGCCAGATCAGCGGCGGGTTCACGGTGCAGAAGGCCAACGACCTGGCGCTGCTGCTGCGCGCCGGCGCCCTGCCGGCGCCCATCACGGTGTTGGAGCAGCGCTCGGTGGGGCCGGGCCTGGGCGCCGATTCCATCGCCGCCGGCAAGATCGCCAGCGTGGTCGGCCTGCTGGCCGTGATCGTGTTCATGGTGGTGACTTACGGCCGGTTCGGGATCTACGCCGACGTCGCCCTGCTGGTGAACATGGTGCTGATCGGCGCCTCCCTGTCGGTGCTGCAGGCGACCCTGACCCTGCCCGGCATCGCCGGCATCGTGCTGACCATCGGCATGGCGGTGGACGCCAACGTGCTGGTGTTCGAGCGCATCCGCGAGGAGATCCGCCAGGGGCGGACCCCCATCTCGGCCGTGGACGCCGGCTATTCGCGGGCCATCAAGACCATCGTCGACGCCAACGTCACGACCCTGATCGCCGCCGTGCTGCTGTTCCAGTTCGGGTCGGGCCCCGTGCGCGGTTTCGCCGTGACCCTGGCCATTGGCATCGTCACGTCCATGTTCACGGCCATCATGCTGACCCGGCTGATGGTCGTGTTCTGGCTGCGGCGCGCCAAGCCCAGCACCATTCCGGTTTAGGACCGCCCCATGCGAACTCTGCATCTGATCCCGGTCGATACCAAGATCCAGTTCATTCCCTGGCGGAAGGTCTTCTTTGCCGCGTCGACCCTGCTGGTGCTGTGCTCGATCGGGCTGTTCACCGCCAAGGGCATGAACTACGGCATCGACTTCACCGGCGGCATCCTGATCGAGGTGCGCACCCAGCAGAAGGCCGATATCGCCGGCATGCGCAGCACGCTGTCGAACCTGGACCTGGGCAGCGTCGACCTGCAGACCTTCGGCGCGCCCAACGACGTGCTGATCCGCGTGCAGACCCAGCCGGGCGGCGACAAGGCCCAGCAGCCGGCCGTCGAGAAGGTGAAGGACGCCCTGGGCCCGGGCATCGAGTACCGCCGGGTCGAGACGGTGGGGCCCAAGGTCAGCGAGGAGCTGTTCTGGGACGGCATCTATGCCGTGGGCGCCGCCATGCTGGCGATCCTGGTGTACATCTGGTTCCGGTTCGAATGGCAGTTCGGCCTGGGCGCGGTCATCGCCCTGATCCACGACGTGCTGTCGACGATCGGCATCTTTTCCCTGCTGGGGCTGGAATTCAACCTGTCCACCGTGGCGGCGGTGCTGACCATCGCCGGCTACTCCATCAACGATACGGTGGTGGTGTTCGACCGCGTGCGCGAGAACCTGCGCCGCTACAAGTCCATGACCCTGCCCGAACTGCTGAACGTATCCATCAACGAGACCCTGTCGCGCACGGTCATGACCAGCCTGACCACCCTGCTGGCCCTGTTCGCGCTGTACTTCCTGGGCGGCGAGGTGATCAGCGGCTTCAGCTTCGCCATGATCTGGGGCGTGCTGGTGGGCACCTATTCGTCCGTTTGCGTCGCCGTGCCGCTGCTCCTATACCTGAATGTGCGCCGCCCGCGCGGAGCGGGCAGCGAGGACGAGAAGGAGGCGGCGGAGCCCGCCGCATAGGCCCATTCCCGGTCTGGACATCACCCCGTCGGTCCCGGCGGGATCGCAGGTCATCAACGCCTATGGCGGCGGCCAGTTCCGCGTCGGCGGGGCCGTGCACGAGGGGTCGGTCCTGGTCTGGCCCGACCGCTGCCAGGCCTGGCCGGCGCAGGATGCCTCCCACGTCACCCTGGACAGCCTGGCGCCCCTGTTCGCCGGCGGCGGCGCGGCGGCGGCCATTCTGCTGGTGGGCTGCGGCCCGCGCTTCGTCCTCGAGCCGGCCGGCCTGCGCGCCGACCTGCGCGGCCGCGGCGTGGTCCTGGAATGGATGGACACAGGCGCCGCCTGCCGCACCTTCAACGTGCTGCTGACCGAGGGCCGCGACGTGGCCGCGGCCCTGCTGGCGGTGGAATAGGGTTTTCCGGTTACCGCCAGGGACGACCCGAGCCGTCCCCGGGGCAGAGAACAACCGGCGCGGTCAGGCGACCGAGGCCAGCCAGTCCAGGTGATCTTCCAGCAGGCGGCTGAGCAGGAAGTTCTGGCGCACGCTTTCCCGCGCCGCGCCGCCGATGCGCCGGCGCAGGGCCTGATCGCCGATCAACTCGACCACGCGCTGCGCCGCCTCGTCCACGGACGAGACCAGGAAGCCGTTGACCCCGTCCTCGATCTGGGCGCCGATGCCGTCCACCTTGCCGCCGATCACGGGACGTTCCTTCCACATGGCCTCGGTCACGGTCAGCCCGAAGCCCTCGCGGATGGATTTCTGCATGATGATGTCGGAATAGGACTGCAGGGCGTTCACCAGGTCGGCGTCGTCGCCCTCGGCCGAGATGATGGTGTTCTCGTCGGCCAGTTCCTTGACCTGGTCGAAGATCACCTTCCCCTCGGGGTCGTCGTCGGCCATGTTGCCCAGCATCACCAGGGTGAAGTCCACCTGCTGGCGCGCCTTGTTACAGGCAGTGACCACCCCCACCGGGTCCTTCCATGGGTCGAACCGCGACACCTGGGTGACGATGGGCTTGTCGTGCGGGATGTTGTAGCGGTCCAGCACCGCCTCGGCCTGGTCGGGCGCCATGGGCACGTTCTTGGGGTGGAACGGGTTGATGGCCGGCTTGACGTAGCGGATGGGCGGCGTCACCGGCTGCTTGTACGCGGGCAGCGAGAACACCGCGCCGTCGTAGGCGTCCACATAGGGCTGCGCCCGCGACCAGACCGCCCGGTTGGTGGTCGACAGGTCGATGTGGCAGCGCCACAGCCAGCGCTGGCCCGGTTTGCGCTCGCGCACCAGGGGCAGGGGCTGCGGGTCGTGGATCAGGGTGACCTCGCAGTCCTCCAGCACGCCGGCGTTGCCGGCGTTGGTGTCCTCGTAGAGCTTCCACTCTTCCTCTGTGAAGTCACCATCCTTGCCCTGCAGGAAATTGTGCATGGCCTTGGTGACGTCATAGAAGGGCGGCGTGCCCTGGATGATGTCCCACCGGGCGGCGATGCCCACGTCGTTGAACAGCGGAATCAGCGAATGCAGGATTTCCGCCACGCCGCCACCGTGCTTGGTGGCGTTGATGTGCTGCACGGTACGGCCGCGCATGGCACCGGCCTTGGTGGCGATTCGGGCCACGGCCTCGTCGCCGATCAGTGAAATGTAGTCCTGCAGCAGCAGCCCCGTGGGCTGTGCTTTCGAGTAGTTAAACTTGTCCATTTTCGCCCCCCAGGCGGTCTTTGACAGGCGAGCCACACCGGTTCTTTTCCCCTGCCGGTTTCGGACTCGATGCCCCATTAGGCCCGCCCGGGCCGCGGGAAGTCAAGGAAAAGGCCCGGAAAACTGGTTCCGGGCCTTGTCGCGGGTGGTTCGAATGCCTGGGGTCAGCCGGCCAGATTGGCGGCCGCGAAGTCCCAGTTGACCAGGTTGTCCAGGAACGCCTGCACGAAATCGGGGCGCCGGTTCTGGTAGTCCAGGTAGTAGGCGTGCTCCCACACGTCACAGGTCAGCAGGGGCGTCACGCCCTGGGTCAGGGGGGTCTCGGCGTTGGCGGTCTTGACCACCTTCAGGGCGCCGCCGTCGGACACCAGCCAGGCCCAGCCGCTGCCGAACTGGGTCACGGCCGCGGTCTTGAACTGCTCCTTGAAGCCGTCCAGGGAGCCGAAGGCGGCGTCGATCTTGGCCGCCAGGTCGCCCGAGGGGGCGCCGCCGCCGCTGGGCGACATGCTGTGCCAGAAGAAGGTGTGGTTCCACACCTGGGCGGCGTTGTTGAACACGCCGGCCTTGCCGGGGTCGCCGGCGCTGTCGCGGATCACCTGCTCCAGGTCCGCCTGGCTGCTGCCGGCGGCGTCGCCCAGCAGGTTGTTCAGGTTGACCACATAGGTGTTGTGGTGCTTGCCGTAATGGAAATCCAGGGTGTTGGCGGAGACGTGCGGCTCCAGCGCGTCCTTGGCATAGGGCAGGGCGGGAAGTTCGAAGGCCATATCTGTTCCCCTCTTGTGGCTTTAGAATCAAACGACTGCCCAGAATTTATGGGCTCGTGCCGTGGATTTAAAGGGGACCGCGGTGCAAAAATCAGTGAAATTTAAAATAGGCCCCGCGGTTGCGCGCGTTCACGGCAAAACCGCGGCCACGGCGCAGCGCAGCCGGTCCCACCTGGTAAGGGTTATGGGGCCGGCGAACGGGTCGCCTGCACGGACCCGCCGGGCCAGGCAGCGGGCGGCGCACAGGGTCCGCCGGGCGGCACGCCGGCGGGCGCGGCCGCGCAGCAGGCGGGGCAGGGGGGCGGCCTCGGCCAGCAGGCGGTCGGCGCCGTCCAGGGCACGGTCCAGCACGGCGCGGATCTGCCCCTGGGCCGTGGCGCCGGCCAGCCGTTCGACGCCCACCGCGGCCTCGCGGAAATAGGACTGCGGCAGGAAGACTCGGTCGAACCCGGTGTAGTCGGTCTTGGCCGCCGCCACCCGGCCGAGGACGAACAGGGCCGCGCACAGGGCGTCGGCGGCCCGCGCCGCCGCCGGGTCGCCGTTGCCGTCCCACGACAGCAGGATGCGGCCCACCGGCCCGGCAGCATACCCGGCGTGGGCCAGCAGCTCGCCCCAGGTGGCGATGCGCAGGCCGTCGGCCCGGTGCAGGCGGGCCTGGGCCAACTGGTCCGCCTGTTGCGGCGGGATGCCGTGGTGGGCCAGGTCCCGGGACAGGTCCGATCCGGAATCGGCCAGGGCCGCGCGCCGCGCCTCCAGGCCCGCGCGCCGCCGGGCCGGATCGGCGGCCGGGTCGTCGGCCAGGGCGTCCAGCTCGGCCACCAGGGCCCGCAGGAAGGCGCCGCCATGCCCGTCCGCGCCGCCGGGGGAGTCGGCCAGAAGGTCGGTTTCGGCCGGGAGTCCGGTCATGGGGCGGGGTCTCCACAAGGGGCTTGGGCCAGCGGCGAAAGCGGACCATATATGGCCTGGGCCGGTCCGTTCAAGGTCCCCGGCCGCCCAGGACCTTCAGGGGGAACATGGCCGACGTCTCCTACTGCCTGCAACAGGCGCGCCGCCACGATCGCGACCGCCTGCTGTGCGCCCTGTTCGCGGCGCCGGGGCCGCGCGACGCCCTGGTCGCCCTGCTGGCCTTCAACCTGGAGGCCGCCCGCGTGCGCGAGACGGTCAGCGAGCCGCTGATCGGGCTCATGCGCCTGCAGTGGTGGCGCGACGCCCTGGACCCCATCTTCGCCGGCACCCCGCCGCACCACCAGGTGGCCATGCCCCTGTCGGCGGCGGTGCGCGCCCATGGCCTCAGCCGCCGCCATTTCGAGCGCCTGCTGGACGCCCGCCGCTTCGACCTGGAGGACGAGCCGCCGGCCACCCTGGCCGACCTGGAATCCTATGCCGAGGCCACCTCGGGCGGCCTCACCCTGCTGGCCCTGGAGGCCCTGGGCGCGCGCGGCGACGCGGCGCGCGAGGCCGGTCGCCGGGTGGGCATCGCCTGGGCCCTGGCCGGGCTCATGAGGGCCGTGCCCTACCACGCCCGCCTGGGCAAGTCGTTCCTGCCCGCCGACCGGGCCGCCGCCGCCGGCCTGCCGCCCGGGGTCCTGTTCGACGACCGCCACCGCGACCGGCACCGCGACGGCATCGCCGCCGTGGTCCAGGCGGTGGCCGGGGCCGCCGCCGGCCACCTGCGCGCGGCCCGCGACCTGCGCCCGGGGGTCGAGGCGGCGGCGCGGCCGGCGCTGCTGCCGGCGGCCCTGGCCGACGGCCATCTGGCCGACCTGCGCCGGGCCCGGTTCGACCCCTTCGCCCGCCCGCCGCGGCCCACGGGGCCGGGGCGCATGGCGGGCCTGGTGCTGCGCAACCTGCGCCGAGCCTACTGACGGGGCGGGGCGGGTGCGATAACATGCGGCGACAACGGGACGGGCTGTACCCGGATTAGGGAGGCGAGGCATGATTCGGTTCTTGGCGGGCCTGCTGGCGGCAGGGGCCCTGGCGGCCGGTGTCGCGGCGGCCGAGGAAGTGACGATCCCCCACGGCGGGAAGACCCTGAACGGCAACCTGGAACTGGCCGAGGGCAAGTCCATGGCCGACGGCATCGTGGTGCTGGTGCACGGCACCCTGGCCCACAACGGCATGGAGCTGATCGCGGCGCAGCAGTCCCTGCTCGAGGAGCGCGAGATCTCCAGCCTGGCCATCAACCTGAGCCTGGGCCTCGATGACCGCCACGGCATGTACGACTGTGCCACGCCCCACACCCACCACCACCGCGACGCGGTGGCCGAGATCGCGGCCTGGGTCGCCTGGCTGAAGGGCAGGGGGGCCAAGTCCGTCACCGTCATGGGCCATTCCCGCGGCGGCGCGCAGACCGCACTGTACGCGGCACAGGCCCCGGACCGGGTGGTGGAGAAGGTGATCCTGCTGGCCCCCGGCACCTCGGACTCGGCGCGCATCGGCGCCGAGTACGAGAAGCGCCACGGCGTTTCCCTGGCCCTGCTGCTGGACCAGGCCAAGGGGCTGGTGGCCGCCGGCCGCGGCGGCGACCTGATGGCGCCGGTGGACTTCCTGTACTGCAACGACGCCAAGGTGGCGGCGGCCGCGTTCCTGGACTACTACGCGCCCAGCCCCGACCTGGACGGTCCCGGCCTGGTGGACCGCATCAAACTGCCGGTGCTGGCCATCGTCGGCACCGCCGACACGGTGGTGCCCGACGCCCGGCCGCGCCTGAAGGAGAAGGCCGGCGGCCACCTGCGGGTGGTGGAGGTGCAGGACGCCGGCCACTTCTTCCGCGACCTGTACGGCGAGGACGTGGCCGACGCGGTGCAGGAATTCCTCGCCGACTGATCCTGCCGAAAAGGAAACCGACGTGAACTACAAGCTCCTGGGACGCAGCGGCCTGGCCGTGTCCCCCATCTGCCTGGGCACCATGATGTTCGGCGGCCGCACCGCCACCGCCACCGCGGCGCGCATCGTCGATTCCGCCCGCGACGCCGGCATCAACTTCATCGACACCGCCGACGTGTACAACGACGGCGCGTCGGAGAAGATGGTGGGCAAGCTCATCAAGCCGCACCGTGACCACTGGGTCCTGGCCACCAAGGTGGGCAACCCCATGGGCCCGGGCCCCAACGAGCGCGGCCTGGGGCGGCGTTGGATCATAGCCGCCGCGGACGCCAGCCTGAAGCGCCTGGGCACCGACGTGATCGATGTCTACTACCTGCACCTCGACGACCATGCCGTGGACCTGGCCGACACCGTGGCCACCCTGGGCGACCTGGTGCGCATGGGCAAGATCCGCCACTGGGGCTTCAGCAACTTCCGCGCCTACCGCTTCTCCATCCTGGTGGCCCTGGCCGAGAAACTGGGGGTGCCCCATCCGGTGGTGTCGCAGCCCTACTACAACGCCATGAACCGCATGCCCGAGGTCGAGGTGCTGCCCGCCTGCGCCGAGCACGGCATCGGCGTGGTGCCCTACAGCCCCCTGGCGCGCGGCGTGCTGACCGGCAAGTACGACCCCGACGCGACGCCGCGCAAGGGCACCCGCGCCGGCGACGGCGACATGCGCATCCTGGAAACGGAATTCCGCCGCGACTCCCTGGTCATGGCCCAAACCATCAAGGCCCACGCCGAGAGCCGCGGCATGACGGCGGGCCAGTTCGCCCTCAACTGGGTGCTCAACAACCGCCTGATCACCTCGGTCCTGGCCGGCCCCCGCACCCTGGCCCAATGGACCGAATACCTGGGCGCCCTGACCCACGACTTCACCGCCGAGGACGAGGCCCTGGTCGACAGCCTGGTCCCGGCCGGCCACCCCTCGACGCCGGGGTATTCGGACCCCCGGTATCCGGTGGTGGGGCGGGTGGCGGAAACGGGTTAGGTCAGGCCTCCGCCCACGCCTCCAGGTCCCGCAGGGCGCGGTGGGCCAGGGCCTGCTTGCGGGCGCGGCCCTTGAGGCAGCGGCCGCGGTCGTCCTTGGCCTCGCCGTCGTCGAGGGGCGGGAACAGGCCGAAGTTCACGTTCATGGGCTGGAAGGTCTCGGCCTCGGCGCCGCCGGTCACGTGGCCCAGCAGGGCGCCGTGGGCGGTGGTGGGGGGCGGCGCCGCGGGGGCGTGGCCCAGGCGCTCGGCGGCGGCGAAGCGGCCGGCCATGAGGCCCATGGCGGCGCTCTCCACATAGCCCTCGCAGCCGGTGATCTGGCCGGCGAAGCGCAGGCGCGGCTGCGCCCGCAGGCGCAGGGCACCGTCCAGCAGCCGCGGCGAGTTCAGGAAGGTGTTGCGGTGCAGGCCGCCCAGGCGGGCGAACTCGGCCTTCTCCAGGCCGGGAATGGTGCGGAACACGCGCTTCTGCTCGCCGTGGGTCAGCTTGGTCTGGAAGCCGACCATGTTGTAGAGGGTGCCCAGCGCGTTGTCCTGGCGCAACTGCACGATGGCGTGGGGCTTGACGTCGGGCGCGTGGGGGTTGGTCAGGCCCACCGGCTTCATGGGGCCGTGGGCCAGGGTCTCGCGCCCGCGCTCGGCCATCACCTCGACGGGCAGGCAGCCCTCGAAGTAGGGGGTGTCCCGCTCCCAGTCCTTGAACCCGGTCTTGTCCCCGGCCAGCAGGGCATCGACCAGGGCGTGGTACTGGTCCCGGTCCAGCGGGCAGTTGACGTAGTCCTTGCCGGTGCCCTTATCGTAGCGGGACTGGAACCAGGCGCGGTCGAAGTCGATGGTCTCGCGGTAGACGATGGGCGCGATGGCGTCGAAGAAGGCGAGCGACTCCTCGCCGGTCAGTTCCCGCACGGCGGCCGCCAGGGCGTCCGAGGTCAGGGGGCCGGTGGCGACGATCACGCTGTCCCAGTCCGCCGGCGGCAGGCCGGCCACCTCGCCGCGCTCCAGGGTGACCAGGGGATGGGTTTCCAGGGCCTGCTGCACGGCGCCGCTGAACCCGTCCCGGTCCACGGCCAGGGCGCCGCCCGCCGGGACCTTGTGGGCGTCGGCGGCGCGCAGGATCAGGGAGTCGAGGCGCCGCATCTCGGCGTGCAGGGTGCCGACGGCGTTGAACTCCCAGTCATCCGAGCGCAGGGAGTTGGAGCACACCAGCTCGGCCAGGCCGCCGGTCTGGTGCGCCGCCGTGCCGCGCAGGGGGCGCATCTCGTGCAGCACCACGGGTACCCCCCGGCGGGCGAGCTGCCAGGCCGCCTCGCTGCCGGCCAGGCCGCCGCCGACGACGTGAACCGGGTCAGGCGCCACCGCGTCGCCTCCCGTCGCCGCGGCCGGCCGCGGCCGGCCGACGGCGCGCTTGGATTTCCGGGTTTCGTGCTATGCTGCCCATGGCCGCAGACATAGGGCCGCCGCGCGCCGGACGCAACCGTGAATCCTGGGGGCGGGGTTCGGGGGCGAGGTTTGACGCGCGCGGGTTCCGGCAGACGACGAAGGGACGGCATGGCAGGGCAGCGCAGCAAGGATCCCCCGGCCCGGGAGGGGGTCGCCGACGACGACATGTGGTCGTCCATGCCCCAGGACGAACTGGACTTGATCCTGGAGTCCCACGACCTGTTCCTGCTGTCGCGCAAGGGCGGCGTGCGTGCCAGCCTGACCATGCGCGACCTGTCGTACCTGAACCTGTCGGGCCGCGACCTGTCCCAGGCCGACCTGACCGGCACGCGCCTGCGCCACGCCAACATGCGCGACGCCCGCCTGGTGGCGACCGGGCTGTTCGGCGCCGACCTGGAGGGCGCCAACCTGGCCGGCGCCAACATGGCCCGCGCCGACCTGCGCGGCGCCTGCCTGCGCGGTGCCGACCTGTCGCGGGCCAACCTGGCCGGGGCGGACCTGCGCGAGGGCCTGCTGTACAAGTCCGCCAAGGGCGGCGGCCTGATCCCGCTGGGCGGCGAGTCGGGCGCCAGCCTGGAGCGCGCCAACATGCGCCGCGCGGATCTGAGCGACGCCAAGGTCTCCAACGCCCTCATGCGCCAGACCGACCTGACCGACTGCAACCTGCGCGGCGCCAACCTGACCAACGCCGACATGCAGAACAGCGACCTGACCGGCTGCAACCTGGAGGCCACCAACTTGACCGAGGCCGACCTGAGCGGTGCCATCTTCCACGGCGCCGTGTTCCGCGGGTCGATCCTGGACCACGCCAACCTGACCGACGCCGACCTGATCGGCGCCGTCCTGGATTCCGTGGACCTGAGCAAGGTGGACCTGGGCTCGGCCAAGACGGTGCGGGCCCTGGCCGACCTGGACAAGTCCCTGCAGGAAGTGGTGGAGGACCACGGCCGGTGGATCAACAGCAACGGCCGCGAGGGCCACCGCGCCGAGCTGTCGGGCACCGACCTGTCGCGGGCGCGGCTGGCCGAGCTGAACCTGTCGGCGGCCGACCTGTCCTTCTGCATCCTGACCGAGGGCGACCTGGCCCGCGCCCACCTGGTGATGACCGACCTGTCCTATGCCGACCTGCGCGCCGCCGACCTGAGCGCCGCCACCATGCTGGGGGCCAAGATGGAGCGGGCCAACCTGGCCGGGGCCGACCTGAGCGGCGCCCGCCTGGGCCCGGTGCGCATCCACACCGACCGGGGCGGCACCTGGGGCGCCAACCTGAAGCACGCCAAGTGCGCCGGCGCCCGGTTCACCGGTGTCGACCTGGCCAGCGCCAACCTGGAGGGGGCGGACCTGTCCACCTGCAACCTGCGCGGCACCAAGCTGACGGGCGCCCGCCTGGTGGATGCCGACCTGACCCATGCCGACCTGCGCGACGCCGACCTGACCGGGGCCGACCTGCGCGGCGCCCGCGGCCTGGTGGTGGACTGACCCGGGCGGCGCCGTCCCCCATTGCCGCGATTGACAACGGCGGGGCCGCGCCCTATCTCTGCCGCCGACCCCGAGACCCGTTGCCCCGAGGAATTTGGCCATGGAATTCAAACCGGACATGATTCTGTCCATCGCGCTGATCGCGTTGGCCTTCGCCGCCTCCAGGTACCTGCCGCGCCTGATGGCCGGCGTGCCCTTCGTCGACCCGGCTGTGGTCAAGGCCAAGCTGGACGGTGCCGATGAGGTGGTGGTGGTCGACGTGCGCACCGAGGGCGAGTTCCGCGGCGGCCACATTCCCGGCGCCGTCAACATGCCCCTTGGCCACATTCCCATGCGCCTGCGCGAGATCAAGGACGAGCTGGCCGACCTGAAGGACGTGCCCGTCTACGTCCATTGCCGCACCGAGAACCGCTCGACCCGGGCCGTGCGCATGCTGAAACGCGCCGGGCTGACCAACCTGGCGGTCATGAACGGCGGCTTCCGCCGCTGGCGCAAGGAGAACCTGCCGGTGGAAACCCCCGGGGCCGAGGCGTCCTGACGCCCGCTCGCGGAGCCCGCGGCGCCGGTTGACCGACGTCAAAGGCGGACCGCCCGGCCTGCCCTATGGTGCCCGCGTGGGGGCGGATTGGAGCATGGCGCCATGGGCCGAAAGGACATCTGGTTGCTGGACACCGGCAGTCCCGGGGACGGGCCGTCGCCGGGCCACAACTCGGACGGCATCACGATCACCGTCGAGGTCCGCCTGTTCAACTCCCTGGCCCGGCCCGGCGAGGGGCCGCGCCGGGTCGAGCTGCCCGCGGGTGGCACCATCGGCGACCTGATGCGCCGGATCGACCTGCCGGCCCACGAGGTGACCCTGGTCCTGCGCAACGGCCGTGACGTCACGCCGGGCCTGTACGGCGGCCCCGTGCGCACGGACGTGGCCCTGGACCACGGCGACGTGATCGCCTTTTCCGGTCCGGTGCCGTTCAGTTGGGGCATGGGCGCGCCGGTGGTGTGAGGCGCCCTGCCGCGGCGGCCGGGACCTAATCGCCGGCCCGGATGCTGCCGGCGGCCAGGGCGCCGGTGAAATAGCGCGCGCTGTCGTCCGCCGGCAGGGGCTTGCCGAACAGGTAGCCCTGGGCGTATTCGCAGCCCAGGGCCTTGAGGAAGTCGAGCTGCTCCTCGGTCTCCACGCCCTCGGCGATGACCTCCATGCCCAGGCTGTGGGCCATGGCGATGGCGGCCCGGGTCAGGGTGGCGTCCTCGCGGTTCCGGGTCACCTCGTTGATGAAGCTGCGGTCGATCTTCAGGGTGTCCACGGGGAACCGTTTCAGGTAGCCCAGGGCCGAATAGCCGGTGCCGAAGTCGTCGATGGACAGCCGCACCCCCAGTTCGCGCAGCTTCATCAGCCCGGTGGCGGCCTCGGACTCCTCCTCGATCAGCAGGCTTTCGGTGATCTCCAGTTCCAGGCGGTCGGCCGGCAGGCCGGCGTCGTCCAGGGCCGCGGCCACCGTTTCGGCCAGATTGGTGCCGCGGAACTGGCGGCTGGACACGTTCACGGCCATGCGCAGGGGGCGCCCCGTCTTCTCGCCCAGGCGCGCCGCCTCCCGGCAGGCCCGGCGCAGGACCCATTCGCCGATGGGGATGATCAGGCCGCTGCCCTCGGCGACGGGGATGAACCGCTCGGGCGACACGCTGCCCAGCTCGTCGTCGACCCACCGCAGCAAAACCTCGGCCCCGACCGGGGTGCGCGTCCGGATGTCGACCACGGGCTGGTAGTGCAGGAACAGGGCGTCCCGGTCCAGGGCCTGGCGCAGGCGCGATTCGATGCGCAGGCGCTCGATGGCCCGGGTGTTCATCTCGGGGGCGAAGAAGCGGAAGGCGTTGCGCCCGGCCTCCTTGGCCTCGTACATGGCGGTGTCGGCGTTGACCATCAGGTCGTGGGCCTTCTTGCCGTCGCGCGAGTACAGGGTGATGCCGATGCTGGCGGTGACGAACACCTCGTGGCCGCTCAACTGGAACGGCTGGGCGCAGGTGGCCAGGATCTTGCGGGCCACGATCTCGGCGTGTTCCTCGGCGGCGATGCGCGGCAGGATGACCATGAACTCGTCGCCGCCGATGCGCGCCACGGTGTCGTTGACGCTGGCCCGCTCCAGGTGGGCGACCGTGTCGCTGCGGCGCAGGCACGAGGCCAGCCGGCGCGACGTCTGCACCAGCAACTCGTCGCCGATGGCATGGCCCAGGGTGTCGTTCACGTTCTTGAAGTTGTCCAGATCGATGAACATGAGCACCACGGTCCCCTGGTCGCGGTCGGCCAGGGACAGGGCCTGGGACAGGCGGTCCATGGCCAGGGGGCGGTTGGGCAGGCCGGTCAGGTCGTCGAAGTTGGCCTGCTTGATGAGCTGCTTCTCGCTTTCGCGCAGCTGTTCCTCGGCCTGGCGGCGGTCGGTGACCTCGCGGGTCAACTCGCGGGTCCGCTCCTCGACCTTGCGCTCCAGATCCATGCGCGCCCGGCGCAACTCCTCCTCGCCCACGCTGATGCGCCGGATGTCCAGGGACGTCTGCCGCATCAGGGCGTTGGCGGCCTCCTGCAGGGCGCCCAGCTCGTCCCGGCGGTTCGGCGTCGCCGCATACCTCTCGGCCCCCTCGGGGTCGCTGGCCGCCTTGCTCAAACGGGCGCGCAGGTCCAGCATGGGCTCCAGCAGCGTGCGCGCCAGCACGAACATGGCGGCCAGGGTCACGATGGCCGCGACCAGCGCCACCAGTCCGGTGATGCGCC
>JACKKN010000027.1 GCA_024236415.1 Hyphomicrobiales bacterium | reverse complement strand
CCAGCAGCATGGTGCGTCCGCCCTCGGCCACGGTGTTGTAGAGGTGCAGCAGCGGCTCCTCCAGCCCCTCGCGCACGAAGTCCTCGGCATCGTCCAGGACGCAGGCGGCGGCGCCGCGCAGGATCTGCGGCGGCTCGGCCGTGCGCAGGCCCTCGGGGGTCACGGTCACGGCCCCGGTCTGGGCCCGGAACACCCGCGCCAGGTGGGTCTTGCCGCAGCGCGGCGGCCCGAACACGGCCAGCGCCGGCGCCGGCCACTGCGGCCAGCGGTCGAGCCAGGCCACGGCCTCGGCGTTGGTGGGGGCGACCAGGAAATCCTCGGCCGCCTGGGCCGGCCGGAACCGGAAGCCGAACGGGATCTGGTCGCTCACCCGGCCTTCTCCGAGCCGCGATCGGCTTCGGTGTCCGCTGCGGTGTCCGCTTCGGCGTCCGCCGCGGCCACGGCCCCGGCGCGCCCGGCGTCGGCGCCCTCGCCGGCCACCTCGGGCAGCCAGTCGTGGCCATGGTACAGGCGGCTGTGCTCGTAGTGGGAGATGGAGAAGCGGAGCATGACCCCGATCACCGCCGCCACCGGCACCGCCAGCAGCACGCCGGTGAAGCCGAACAGGGCGCCGCCGGCCATCAGGGCCAGGATCACCCAGACCGGGTGCAGGCCCACCTTGTCGCCCACCAGCTTCGGCGTCAGGAAGAATCCCTCCAGCACCTGGCCGGCGGCGAACACCCCGGCCACCAGGGCGATGGACACCCAGTCCGACCCGAACTGGGCGATGGCGATGCCCATGCCCACGACCAGCCCCACGGCCATGCCGAAATAGGGGATGAACGAGATCAGCCCCGTGCCCAGGCCCACCAGCAGCCCGAAATCCAGCCCCACCGCGGTCAGGCCGACGGCGTAGAAGGCGCCCAGGATCAGGCAGACCGTGGCCTGGCCGCGCACGAAGCCGGCGATCGTGCGGTCGATCTCGGCCACCTGGGCGCGGATGGTGGGGGCGGCGTCGCGCGGCAGCAGGTCGTCGACCCGGGCCACGATCAGGTCCCAGTCGCGCAGCAGGTAGAACGACACCAGCGGCGTGATGACCATCAGCGACAGGATGTTGAAGACGGCCATGCCGCCGCTCCACAGGCCGGCGATCAGTTTGGTCAGCAGCTTGGCCGCCTGCCCGGCGTAGGCCCGCGCCGCCTCCTGCAGCTGGGCCATGCCGTCGGCCGAGATGCGGGCCTGTACCCGCTCGATGATCGGCTTGGCCTGGTCGTGGATGGCCGCCAGCAGGTCCGGCACCCGGGCCAGCAGGCCCACCACCTGGGCCTGCAGGGGCGGGATCAGGACCACCACCAGCACCACGGCGAAGGCGAAGAAGCCAGCCAGGATCAGGCTGGTGGCCAGGGTGCGCGAGGCGCCCATGCGCTCCAGCCGGTCGGCCAGGGGGTCCAGGAAGTAGGCCACCGCCATGCCGGCGACGAAAGGGGTCAGCACGTCGTTCAGCACCGCCAGCAGGCCCACCAGCACGGCCAGCACCACGGCCCACAGGAATAGCCGCCGTTCGCGGGTCATTCGCCGTCCTCCATCAGGGCCCACTGCCGGCTCCATTTGATCACGTAGGCGGCCCCCGAGGCCAGGGTCGTGACGGCGACCACCGGCACCATGACCTGCACCGCCATGCGGTCGTCGATGCCGAACCCGTTGAAGCCCAGCACCAGGGCGGCGAGCACGATCTGGGCCGCGGTGTTGACCTTGCTGATCATCAGCGGCTGCATGGTCAGCGAGTGGGTCAGGGTCTCGAACAGCAGGGCGCCGGCGACGATCAGCACGTCGCGGAACACCACCAGGATCACCAGCCAGGTGGCCAGGTATTCCTGCTGTCCCAGGGTGACGTAGACGCTGACCAGCAGGGCCTTGTCGGCCAGGGGGTCCAGGTAGGCGCCCAGCTCGGTGACGGCGTTGAACCGCTTGGCGATGAAGCCGTCCATGGCGTCGCTGATGCCGGCCGCCACGAACACCCAGAAGGCCGCCAGCATATGCCCGGTCAGGACCAGCCACACGGCCACCGGCACCGACAGGATTCGCGCCAGGGTGATGAGGTTGGGAACGTTGACCACGGGACGGCGATCCGGTCGGCGCGGCGGCGGATCAGGACTCGTCGCCGCCGGCCCGGGCCCGCGGCGTCAGCACCCAGCGGTCGCCCTCGGGGGACAGGGTCAGGTCGATCTGCTCCAGGGCCACGGTCAGCTGGTCGAGCTGCCCCTGGTAGTGCAGGTTGACCCGGGCCCGGTCGCGGGCCAGCAGCACCAGGTCCACCTTGCGCAGGATCGGCACCCGCGCCAGGGTGCCGCGCACCGTGATCCAGTCGGCCAGGCTGGTGATGGGGATGGTCACCGCCAGCACCGACGGCGCCCCGGCCTGGACCACGTTGTTGCGCTTCCAGTCGTCCTCGACGCCGCGGGCGATGGCCCGGGCGGCGCGCGCCAGCAGCGCGTCGGCGCCCTCGTCGGGCTCCTCGTCGAAGGTCAGGGTCTCGGTATGGCCCGGCTCGACGGTGCCGTAGCGGGTGATGTAGACCTCCAGCCGCGCGCCGGCGCCGGCCGCGCCGCCCCGGTTCAGGGCCGCGTAGGCCACCAGCACCACGCCGGCGCCGTACCGTTCGCCGATGGCCGCCAGGCGCGCCACGTCGCCGTCCACGGCCTGCTCGGCGCTGATGGCGGCGATGTCGTCCAGGTCGCCGTCGGGCAGCATCAGCGGCACCAGCCCCGGGTCCCGCGGCAGCAGGCCCCAGGCCTGGCGCCAGGGGTTGGGGTCGTCCCACAGCAGCATGGGCCGGGTCGGGTCGCGCCCCGCCTCGGCGGTGGTGTCGCCGCCCGTGCTTTCCAGCACCGGCAGCACCAGCAGGGGCTTGCTGGGGGTTTCGGCGAACAGCAGGCCGTGGTCGATCAGCAGCTGGCGCACCCGGTCGCGCTTGAACCGGTAGTCCAGGCTGGCCAGGTAGCGCACGCTGGAACTCTTCTCCTCGGCCACCGAGAAATCCTGCAGATAGGGTTCCACCTCGGCCCGGGTCAGGGCCGGCAGGGACGGGTGGTCCTGGCTCATGGTCAGGCGTTGCAGCAGGCGGCGGAAGGCCTCCTGCTCGCCCCGGGCCAGGGCCTGGGCGCGGGCGGCGGCGGCGGTGTCGGCGGTCACGTCCACGGCCACCCCGCGCACCTCGTAGACCCCGTCCTCGGCCGCCGCCGGGACACCCGGCACCAGGGCCGCCAGCCAGCACAGGGCCAGGACGGCCGCGGCCGCGACGGCGGAACGAGTCTGGATCATTGCAATGCCAATCCGATGCGCTATTGTCGCCCCCGGCGTCCGCCCCCTGCGTGTCCGGCAAGCTGTGGTTGACCGCGGCCATTATGGACCACCCGGGGCCGGCGTTAAAAGTCCTAACACGGCCGGTGCGACCATGACCGACACGCCCCCAACCGCCGCTTCCGGCGGCCTCAGCTACAAGGACGCCGGGGTCGACATCGACGCCGGCGAGGCCCTGGTCGAGGCCATCAAGCCGCTGGCCAAATCCACCGCCCGGCCCGGCGTGGCCTCGGGCCTGGGCGGCTTCGGCGCCATGTTCGACCTCAAGGCCGCGGGCTTCGCCGACCCGGTGCTGGTGGCCGGCACCGACGGGGTCGGCACCAAGCTGAAGGTGGCCATCTCCGCCGGCCGGCACGACACCGTGGGCATCGACCTGGTGGCCATGTGCGTCAACGACCTGGTGGTCCAGGGCGCCGAGCCGCTGTTCTTCCTGGATTACTACGCCACCGGGCACCTGGACGTGGCCGCCGGGCGCGACATCGTGGCCGGCATCGCCGAAGGCTGCCGCCAGGCCGGCTGCGCCCTGATCGGCGGCGAGACGGCGGAGATGCCGGGCATGTACGGCGACGGCGACTACGACCTGGCCGGCTTCGCCGTGGGCGCCGCCGAGCGCGACGCCATCCTGACCGGTGCCGGGGTGCGGGCCGGCGACGCGGTGCTGGGGCTGGCCTCGTCGGGCCTGCACTCCAACGGCTTCTCCCTGGTGCGCCGGGTGGTCCAGGTGGCCGGGCTGGACTACGCCGCGCCGGCCCCCTTCGATCCCGGCCGGACCCTGGGCGAGGCCCTGCTGGAGCCGACCCGCATCTACGTCAAGCCCTGCCTGGCGGCCCTGCGCGCCGGCGGCCCCGGCGGGGTGCGGGCGCTGGCGCACATCACCGGCGGCGGCCTGGTGGACAACATCCCCCGGGTGCTGCCCGACGGCCTGGCGGCGCGCCTGGACGCCGCCGCCTGGGACCTGCCGCCGGTGTTCGCCTGGCTGGCCGAGGCCGGCGGCATCGCGCCCGGCGAGATGGCGCGCACCTTCAACTGCGGCATCGGCATGGTCGTGGTGGTCGACCCCGCGGCCGTGGACGCGGTGACGGCGGCCCTCGCGGCGGCCGGCGAGACGGTGACCGCCATCGGCCGCATCGAGGACCGCGCTGGCGGCCCGGCGGTGCCCATCGACAACGTGGGGGCGGCATGGGGCGGCTGAGGCTCGGGGTCCTGATCTCGGGCCGGGGCAGCAACCTGCAGGCCCTGATCGACGCCTGCGCCGACCCCGCCTACCCGGCCGAGATCGCCCTGGTGGTGTCCAACGTGGCCGGGGTCCAGGGCCTGACCCGGGCCGCGGACGCCGGCATCGCCACCGCCGTGGTCGACCACCGGGAATACGACGGCCGCGGCCCGTTCGAGGACGCCCTGCACGCCGCCCTGGCGGACGCCGGGGTGGAGCTGGTGTGCCTGGCCGGGTTCATGCGCCTGCTGACCGACGGCTTCGTCGCCCGCTGGCACGACCGCATGATCAATATCCACCCCTCCCTGCTGCCGGCCTTCAAGGGCCTGGACGTGCAGCAGCGTGCCATCGACGCCGGGGCGCGCTTCTCGGGCTGCACCGTGCATTTCGTGCGCCCGGCCATGGACGCCGGCCCGATCATCGCCCAGGCCGTGGTGCCCATCCACGGCGACGACGACGCCGACACCCTGGCGGCGCGCATCCTGACCCAGGAGCACCGCCTGTTCCCCCTGGCCGTGCGCCTGATCGCCGAGGGCCGCGCCCGGGTGGTGGACGAGCGCGTGGTCATCGACGGCGCCCGGGCCCCGGCCGGCGCCCTGGTCAATCCGGAGCCGGCGTGACGGGATTTTGCCACAATCCTGCCACGGTATTATCTTGTTGTTTCACTTGAGTCTTCCGGGATGCCACGCCATAATGGAACGCGATGGTTAAGCGTCCGGCGACGTTCATCGTTGCGGACCAAGGCAGAGTGCAAGGATACGGAAATGCGTAAGGTATTGACCGGGTTGTTTGCGATTGCGATGGCATATGCCGTGTTCGCATCGGCGGCGATCGCGGCCTCGCTGGTTGTCCTGCCCTAGTTCCTGCCCTCGTCAACGTTCAGCCAAAGCGCCCTTCCAATCGTCGGGGATCAGCCGAACAGCCCCCGTTCCAGCGCTTTCAGGCTGTTCTCAATGACGCGCTTGTGCTGTTCAATGGTTTCCAAGTAATCGGCAATGGGCGTCTTTTCCAAAAGCAGTTTCTTTTGGATTTCACGGCGCATCTGTTCTTCCGACTGAGGAGAGGGTTTCTCTTTCCCTCCTCGCTTGTGCACGTCGGCAATGAAGTCCTTCGTCGCCTGGTCCTGGTGGAACTTCAACAAGGTCACGCCCTCGGCAATGGCGCTGAGCGCGCGCTTGAGGTCTTTGACCAGCTGTTCGCGGTCGGCCGTTCCGACTTGCACCGCGAACCCGGCCATCTTGTACAACACGACACCGTAGGTATCGAGCAGCGCGGCCCGAAACATGTCCGCCTGCCGTGCCGGCCAAAGGCGCCGGACACAGTATCCCGGAAACTCGATCGCTTCCGAAATGTACCGCAGTGCCTGCGGCAAACGGTTCACCTGGCCCGTCGCCTTGAATGCATAGTTGTTGAGATAGGATATGCGCGACACCACCAGGGGATACAGCGCAGAAGTCGCGGAAATGGGCCCACAAGCCATTGATGTCCGCCGCGGCAAGGTCGTCGATTCCAAATTCGGGCGACGCAGGATTCTGTCGAACTCCGACAACAATTCCTCGACGGTGGAAAGATAATTGTCCCGCCATGCACTGTCCCGGTCGTACAGGTTCGCCAGCATGTTGAAGGCGCGCATCCGGAAAATCGCGTTGACCGTGGCCAGACCTTGCCGACACCCGGCGCTGTCCTTTTTTCCAGCAGGCTCCTCGCACAAATTCCCGGTCGTCTCGCGCCATTCAAGATCGAGGTATTGGATATAGTCGTCGAGCAGGATGATGCCGGCCTGGGTATCACCGTTGAACGCGAGCATTCCGGCCAGGGTGATCACAAAATATGGCGCCAGGGCCGATTTCCGGTCGCCGCCCGGGGACCTGCGGCTCAAGTTCTTGCCCAAGGCCATGAACGGCGGCGTTTCGTCTTCACTGGCTTTGCCTTTTATGCCGCAGGCCCGGCCGACGTCACCCATGGCCTCATGGAAGAAATTCCGTCTCTCTCCGAGAGCCTCCCCGTCGGTCGCTCCGGGCAAATAGCGGGCATATCCGTCACCGAAGATTCGCGAAATCGGCAGCAGCACCGTCCGGAACATCCGTCGCATCTCGATGCTGTCCGAATAGCGGTTCGAATAGTTCTGGGCACAGGCCCGCAACCGCGTGATCAAATCCTTGACCAGCTCCCTGGCGTCCTTGCTCATGTCTTCCATGAGGGCAGCGGCCGCCGCTCCGCCCTCGGTCGCGGAAAGGTAGTTTTTGTCACGGTCGAACGCGGATTCCTCGTTGGCGACAATCCCCAGCCATTCGACATTGACCAGACCATGGTCGGACCGGTGTGTCTGTGAATCGTCGACCGAGGATCCAGGTTGACTGAACGTCTTGCTCCCTTCCCCGTCCTTGTCCGTCTGCGCGAGCGTCACCTCGAACCCCGCCACGGAAAGCGACGTCAGGCGATCGAAGAAACTCGGAACGGCGTGGTACAGCATCCCCGTCACCACGAAACCCAAGGCCACGGTCCCTCCCAGCCACCTCGGATACATGGCGTTCAGCGTGACGGCCGCGACGATGATCCCGGAAATGCCGCCCAGCAGCAGGGAGGATACGAGGGAATCCAGCCTGTAGCGGAAAAAGACGACCGTATGGATGTCGTCCGAGACCTGGGGCAGGAACTCGACCGCGACGATTGCCAGCATCACGAACAGGGCCGCGACGATGATGCCCGTCGGGTTCTGGCGCGCGATGACGGCAATGGTCGGCCGGAGCTTTTTCTTCGGGAGGATGACCAGGCCGACGAGGTAGCCGAACACGATCATCAATGCGTAAACAGCCATCTCTATCGTTCCGCTATCGAGACTCAACCTTTGAAATTCATGCTATCATAAATTTCAAGATATGCGGTACTAGTACGGGAATTATACTAGTACCACATGCAAACGGCTGCCGACGGCACCGCCCCGCCGGCGCGAACCGCCGCCCGGGCGCCGCCGGCGCATGACGTCCATGGTCGAAAAAGCTTGGCTGCTGCGCGATTGGGCGCGGCAGTTACCTGCCCAGGCGCGGCCGATCGCCCCCGTCTAACGATGTTCGGGCGAAATGGCCCAAGGATTGGGCCATCAACCGCACAAGTGGAGCTAGGACGTCTCCTCCACCGCCAGTTCCTCGGGGTCGGCGTCCAGGCGGCCGGCGCAGCTGACCCGGCGGCGGTCGCCGCGCAGGGACTCGAAGGTGGCGGGGATGAAGGACACCTCCAGGCGCACCACGTCCAGCAGCTTGGTGCCTACGTCCTCGAACCGGTCGCCCCAGTAATGGCCCTTGGGCTTGAAGGCGTTCAGCAGGTACCAGCCGGCGGCGCTGGCGCCCTGGGGGGCGCCGTCGGTCAGGGTGCGGACGATGTCGCGGAACACGGCGGCGCAGGCCTGGCGGGTGCGCTGGGCCGGCGGCAGGGCCGCCGACACGAACAGGGTCACCCGCTTGGACCGCCAGTCGTAGATGGACCCGGTCTGCGGCCGCACCGCGCCCAGCCCGACCCGGCGCGGCAGGGTGTCGCGCGCCGCCCGCGCGATGTCCCGGTCGAGCTGCGCCAGGCCCCAGTCGAACAGGGTCAGGGGCTCGTCCATCAGCCGGGTCAGCACGTTTGCCTCCTGGGCCCGCGCCCCGGCGCCCCACAGGACCAGCGCCGCCAGTACCGCCGCCACGATCCGAACCATGCCACACCCCGCCTTGCCGCCACCGTCGCCAAGAGGCTACCACAGGGCGCCCGGCCGGGGCAGACCCCTTTGGCGCATGGGCCGGCCTCAGATGTCCCCGAAATCGCCGTGGCGGCCCTTGCCGCCGGCGAAGCGGGCGGCGCCGCGCAGCCCCTCGCCGATGGTGCCGATGCTGTTCGCCCACTCGCGGCGCAGGGCCTGGCGCACCGGCAGGCCGTGCTGCGCCAGCACCGAGCGGCGGTCGGCGCGGGCGCAGGCCTGGGGGAAGCGGGCGATCTCGTGCGCCATCTCCTCGGCCGCCCGGCGCGAGTCGCCCACCGGCACCACCCGTTCGCAGGCGCCGATGAGCAGGCATTCCTCGGCCGGCACCTTGCGCCCGGTCAGGATGATCTCCATGGCCCGCCCCTGCCCCACCAGGCGCGGCAGGCGCACCGTGCCGCCGTCCACCAGGGGGATGCCCCAGCGGCGGCAGTAGACCCCCATGTAGGCGTCCTCCTCCATGATGCGGATGTCGGCCCACAGGGCGATCTCCATGCCCCCGGCCACCGCCGGGCCGGCGACGGCGGCGATCACCGGCTTGGACAGCTCCAGGCGGGTCGGGCCCATGGGCCCGCGCGGCACGGCGTTGGGGTCGGCGGGCTCGGCGGCCGGGAAGTCGAGCTCGGCCAGGTGGCCGTCGTCGCCCACCAGGCTGGCGCCGTACTTCAGGTCCCAGCCGGCGCAGAAGGCGCCGCCGGCGCCCCACAGCACGGCCACGGCGGCGTCCGGGTCGCGCTCGAAGGCCAGGAAGGCGTCGGTCAGGGCCCGGGCCGACTCGGGGTCCATGGCGTTGCGGGCCTGGGGCCGGTCGTGGATGACCGTGGTGACGGGGCCGTCCGTTTCGACGCGGATGGACATGACGGACACTCCTTTCGGTGGTGAATGCAGGGCGCGAAGACCCCCATTTTCGACCATTGGGCGCACCCCTGCCAAGGTCCGGCGGCCCACCCCATGGCGCGAGCATCGCAGTGCGGAATTCCACCGTGGAAACTTGTCAATTGGAAGACATGCGCGTAAAGTTCGCCGGTTCGAGTCGGCAGGGATTGGGGGCCGGCCGGACGGACGAAGTCAAAGGGGCAGCTATTGAACATGAGCACGATCGCCTGGACCGACGCCCTGAACATCGGTGTCGGATTCATGGACCTGGAACACCAGTCCGCCGTCGACTGCATCAACACCATGGCCAAGGCCACCGGCGAGGAACTGCGCGAGGCGATGGACATCTTCTATGACCACTGCGTGGAGCATTTCGCCCACGAAGAGGACATGATGCGCAACAGCCAGTTCTTCGCCTTCGAGGTGCACCGGAAGGAGCACCGGCGGGTCCTGGACGAGCTGGACGACGTGCGCGCCCGCCTGGCCGACGGCCAGGAGGCCGAGCTGCGGGAGTACTTCTCCTCGATCCTGCCCAACTGGTTCGTGCGCCACCGCAACTCCATGGACCTGGCGGCCGCCACCTTCGCCCGGCAGATGGGCTACACCGGCTGATTCCCGGCCCGCGGCGACGCGGTTTGCCTTGGCATCGCGGTCCCATTCTGGCGTATAACGGGCCCGTGCCCCGGGCGATCCCCCGGCGGCCCATGGGACACGGGAGCCTGCCAACTTGAGCGACAGCGAAACCCCCGCCGACGGCGGCCCGCGCGACTTCATCCGCGACATCATCCGCGCCGACCTGGCCGCCGGGCGCATGGCCGCGCCGGTGACCCGCTTCCCGCCCGAGCCCAACGGCTACCTGCACATCGGCCACGCCAAGTCCATCTGCCTGAACTTCGGCATCGCCCGGGAGTTCGGCGGCCGCTGCCACCTGCGCTTCGACGACACCAACCCGGTCAAGGAGGAGATGGAATACATCAACTCCATCCAGGCCGACGTGCGCTGGCTGGGATTCGACTGGGGTGAGCACCTGTACTTCGCGTCGGACTACTTCGACCGGCTGTATGAATGGGCCGAGCACCTGATCCATGCCGGCAAGGCCTTCGTCTGCGACCTGAGCGCCGAGCAGATGCGCGAATACCGCGGCACCCTGACCGAGCCGGGGCGCGAGAGCCCCCACCGCGGGCGTTCCATCGACGAGAACCTGGACCTGTTCCGCCGCATGCGCGCCGGCGAGTTCCCCGACGGCGCCCGGGTGCTGCGGGCCAAGATCGACATGGCGTCGGGCAACATCAACATGCGCGATCCGGTGCTGTACCGCATCCTGCACGCCCGCCACCCGCGCACCGGCGACGCCTGGTGCATCTACCCCACCTACGACTTCACCCACGGCCAGTCCGACGCCATCGAGCAGATCACCCATTCCATCTGCACGCTCGAATTCGAGGACCACCGGCCGCTGTACGACTGGCTGATCGAGAACCTGCCGGTGCCCTCGACCCCGCACCAGTACGAGTTCGCGCGCCTGAACATCACCTACACGGTTCTCTCCAAGCGGCGCCTGATCCAGCTCGTCACCGAGGGCCACGTCAAGGGCTGGGACGACCCGCGCCTGCCGACCCTTTCAGGATACCGCCGCCGCGGCTTCCCCCCCGCCGCCATCCGCGAGTTCGCCGCCCGCATCGGCGTCTCGAAAAGCAACGCCACCATGGAGGTGGCGGCCCTGGAGGCCTGCGCGCGCGAGCTGCTGAACAGGACCGCCCTGCGCCGCATGGCCGTGCTGCGGCCGCTCAAGGTGGTGATCGAGAACTACCCCGCGGGCGAGAGCGAGACCCTGGACGCCGTCAACAACCCCGAAGACGAGGCCGCCGGGGTGCGCGCCGTCCCCTTCTCGCGCGAACTCTACATCGAGCGCGAGGACTTCATGGAGGACCCGCCCAAGAAGTTCTTCCGCCTGGCCCCGGGGCGGGAGGTGCGCCTGCGCTACGCCTACTTCGTCACCTGCACCGAGGTCATCAAGGACGCCGCCGGCCAGGTGGTGGAGCTGCGCTGCACCTACGACCCGGCCACCCGCGGCGGCAACGCGCCCGACGGCCGCAAGGTCAAGGCCACCCTGCACTGGGTCTCGGCGGCACACGCCCTGGACGCCGAGGTGCGCCTCTACGACCACCTGTTCGCCCGCCCCGACCCGGGCGCCGACGGCGACGTCATGGACGACCTGAATCCCGACTCCCTGGAAGTGCTGACCGGCTGCAAGCTGGAGCCGGCCCTGGCCGACGCGCCCAAGGACTACCCGGTGCAGTTCGAGCGCCTGGGCTACTTCACCCCCGACCCGGACTGGACCGACGCCGCCCCGGTCTTCAACCGCACCGCCACCCTGCGCGACGCCTGGGCCAAGGCGCAGGCGCGGGGCTGACCGGCCCGGCCCCAATCACGAATGAAGCCGTCGCCCCCGCGCAGGCGGGGGCCCATTCCGCCTTCGTTTCCCGGCGACGGGCCTCCTTCGACAGAAGCCGGGCCTTGCCGCTAGTCCGCTCCGTTATCCTTGACCGCAATGGCGACGGAATGGGTTCCCGCCTGCGCGGGAACGACGGGTATGGTCTGGGTGGCGGCGGTGTTTGTTAGCGGTCCCCATCCGCTCCCCCGCCCGGGCCCCCCGCCTCGATGCGCCCCGCCACCCGGCGCAGGCGGTGGACGGCGAAGGCGGTCAGGACCACCGAGGCCGAGAAGAAGTACAGGCCCGGCATGGCCTGGGCCTCGGCCAGACCGGTGCTCTTGGCGACCACGATCAGGATCGCCACCACCAGCACGTCGGTGAAGGACCACTTGCCCAGGAAATCCACCAGGGCCAGGGTGTGGCCGAAATGGCGGCTGGTGTAGTCCAGGCCGTACCACAGCGAGATGGCGCCCAGGGTCTTGAGCCCCGGGAAGACGATGGAGAAGGTGGCCACCAGGAAGGCCAGGAACACCTGGCCGTCGCGCCACAGGTCGCGGGCCGCCTGGGCGATGGAGAACTCGTTCGAGAAGATCAGGAACTCGCGCACCCTGACCACCGGCATGGTGACCCCCACCGCAAGGCAGACGGCCGCCGCCACCAGGACCAGGCCCATGAACCGGTCCAGGCCGTCGCCGTGGCGGGACAGCACCCGCCCGTTGCCGGCGGGCCGGCGCTGATGTCCTCCGAAGTGTTCCATGCCCCCAGGAGAAGCCACATCCGGGCCGGGATTGCTAGGTCTTTTCCGGCCCTTCCACATCGGCCTTGCGGGCCACGGCCCAGACGGTGAGCGGGAAGTCCGGCTCGTTGCGCATGTCGCGGTACCAGCCGTAGGGGGCCCAGCGGTCCAGGTTGGCGGCCACGCACTTCCGGTTGCCCCACGAGAAGGTCTCGACCAGTTCCGGCTCGAATCCGGCGGTTTCCAGCAGAATGCGCAGGGCCCGCTCGGTCCAGCGGTGGAAGTCCTGGCCGTCCGAGTGGACCCGGACCATGAACGGCGTCGCCACCAGGAAGGTGCCGCCGGGGGCCAGCATCCGCCACACGTTGGCCACGGCGGCGGCCGGGTCGGGCACGTGTTCCAGCACGTTGTCGGCGATGATCACGTCGAAGGTCCGCGGCAGCACGTCCCGGCACAGGTCGAATTCCGGGTACCGGGTCGCCGTATAGTCGGCATAGCCCAGGTCCGACCAGGCGTGCGGTCGCCCCGGCGAGATTTCCAGGGCGCTCACCCGCGGCAGGTCCAACCCGCCCAGCACCCGGTGCCAGTGCTTGCGCTGCTCGATGCGCATCCAGTGGTCGAACCGGTAGCCCATGGCCCGCAGCAGGCGGTGGCGGGCGGCGTTGAACCGCCCGGCCAGGGTCCGCAGGGACTCGATCTGGTCCTCGCTGAAGGGAAAGCGGCGGGCCAGGCGCTCGAGGCGTTTCATGTTTTTCGTCCCTATTGTGTTGTGCATACATCTTAATGCCTCCCAGGGGCGCCGTCACCGAGGATACACCCCCGGCCCCTTACATTCCCGGCCCGAGCCGCTAGGATGGGGGCACCGGACGAACGAGGGGAGAGTTCCATGGCGGGCAGGCGAACGGCGGCGGGGATCCTTGTGGCGGGGATGCTGGCCCTGGCCGGGCCGGCGCCGGCGGCGACGCTGGCCATCTCCTGCGGCGCCGTGGGGCAGGAGCTGGAGCAGTGCCGCACCGGTGCCGAGGCCTGGGCGCGGCAGACGGGCAACGCGGTCAAGGTCGTCTCGACCCCCAACTCGGCCACCGAGCGGCTGGCCCTGTACCAGCAGATCCTGGCCGCCCGGTCGCCGGACATCGACGTGCTGCAGATCGACGTCATCTGGCCCGGCATCCTGGCGCCCCACCTGCGCGACCTGACCCCGACCCTGGGCGGCGAGGCGGCCGGCCACTTCCCGGCCCTGGTGGCCAACGACACCGTGGGCGGAAAGCTGGTCGCCCTGCCCTGGTTCATGGACGCGGGGCTGCTCTACTACCGCACCGACCTGCTGCAAAAATACGGCGTCGCGGTGCCCGAGACCTGGGCCGACCTGACGGCGGCGGCGGCGCGCATCCAGGCCGCCGAGCGGGCCGCCGGCCACAACGGGGTCTGGGGCTACGTGTGGCAGGGCCGGGCCTACGAGGGGCTGACCTGCAACGCGCTGGAATGGATCGCCAGCCACGGCGGCGGCACGGTGGTGGACGGCGCCGGCAAGGTCACGGTCGACAACCCCGCCGCCGTGCGGGCCCTGGAGACGGCGCGGGGCTGGGTCGACACCATCTCGCCGCCCGGGGTGCTGACCTATGCCGAGGAGGAGGCCCGGGGCCTGTTCCAGTCGGGGCGCGCCGTGTTCATGCGCAACTGGCCCTACGCCTGGTCCCTGGCCCAGGGGGCGGACAGCTCGGTGAAGGGCAAGGTGGGGGTGGCCGCCCTGCCCCGCGGCCCCGACGGCCGGCCGGCGGCGGCCCTGGGCGGACAGCATTTGGCGGTCTCGAAATACTCGGCCCACCCGGCCCTGGCCATGGACCTGGTGCGCCACCTGACCGGCCGCGCCGAGCAGAAGCGCCGCGCCCTGGAGGCCAGCTTCAACCCCACCCGGCCGGACCTGTACGACGACCGCGAGGTGGCCGCCGCCAACCCCTTCATGGCCTCCCTGCGCGCCACCTTCCAGGCGGCGACACCGCGCCCGTCCACGATCACCGGCGCCAGGTACAACCGGGTCAGCCAGGAATTCTTCACCACCGTCAGCCTGGTGCTGGGCGGCGGCGGCGCCGACCCGGCCCTCGAGGCCCTGGCCGCCCGGCTGAACCGGATCAAGCGCCGCGGCTGGTGAACCCGTGGAGTCCCGCCGCCGCGCCGCCGTCCTGTTCCTGGCCCCCGTGGCGCTGGTGCTGGCGGCCGTGGGCGGGTGGCCGCTGGCCAAGACGGTCTGGTTCGGCTTCACCGACGCCGACCTGGCCAACCTGAACTCCTATGCCTTCATCGGCTTCGAGAACTACTACACGGTCATCGACGGGGTCGCCGTGGGCCTGCTGGCGGACCCCGAGTGGTGGCGGGCGGTGGCCAACACGGTGGTCTTCACCGTGGCCTCGGTGGCGCTGGAAACGGTGCTAGGCCTGGCCGTCGCCCTGGTCCTGAACCAGCCGTTCCCGGGGCGCGGGCTGGTGCGGGCGGCGGTGCTGGTCCCCTGGGCCATCCCCACCATCGTCTCGGCGCGCCTGTGGGCCTGGATGCTGCACGACCAGTTCGGCATGGTGAACGACCTGCTGCTGGCCGCCGGGGTCCTGTCTCAGCCCGTGGCCTGGCTGGCCGAGCCGCACCTGGCCATGGCCGCCGTGGTGCTGGTGGACGTGTGGAAGACCACGCCGTTCATGGCCCTGCTGCTGCTGGCGGCCCTGCAGATGCTGCCCAGGGAATGCTACGAGGCGGCGCGGGTGGACGGGGCCTCGGCCATGCGCCGCTTCTTCACCCTGACCCTGCCCCTGATCCGCCCGGCCCTGGTGGTGGCGGTGGTGTTCCGCTGCCTGGACGCGCTGAAGGTGTTCGACGTCATCTACGTGCTGACCGCCAACAACCCGCGGACCATGTCCATGTCCATCTACGCCCGCCAGGCCCTGGTGGAGTTCCAGGAGGTGGGCTATGGCTCCGCCGCCTCGACCCTGCTGTTCCTCGTCGTCGCGCTGTTCATCACCGCCTACCTGATGCTGAACCGCGGCCGCCGCGGCGTGGGGGCCGCAACATGAGGGCGCTGGCCGGCCGGGCCGCCTTCGCCGCCGCGGTGGCGGCGATCCTGCTGTGGTCGCTGTTCCCGTTCCACTACGCCCTGGTCACCGCCTTCAAGACCGGGTCCGAGCTGTTCACGGTCACCTACTGGCCGGCCCACTGGCACCCGGACAACTTCCAGGCCGCCTTCCGCGACCTGCCGTTCGGGCGCAACATCGCCAACTCGGCCGGGGTGGCGGCCCTGGTGGTGGCGGCCTCCCTGGCCCTGGGGGTCAGCGCCGCCTATGCCCTGGGCCGGGTGCGGTTCCGCGGCCGCGGCGCCGTGCTGGCGGTGGTGCTGGCCTTTTCCATGTTCCCCCAGGTGGCGGTGCTGTCGGGCATGTTCGAGCTGATCCGCGCGCTGGGCATCTACAACAACCCGCTCGGCCTGGCGCTCTCGTACCTGCTGCTGACCACGCCGTTCACGGTCTGGGTCCTGACCACCTTCATGGCCGCCCTGCCGGCCGAGCTGGAGGAGGCCGCGGCGGTGGACGGCGCCGGCCCCTGGCGGACCCTGGTGGACATCCTGGTACCGCCCCTGGCCCCGGCCATGGTGGCGACGGGCCTGCTGGCCTTCATCGTCGCCTGGAACGAGTTCCTGTTCGCCCTGACCTTCACCCTGACCGACGACCAGCGCACGGTGCCCGTGGCCATCGCCCTGATCTCGGGCGCCAGCGCCCACGAGCTGCCCTGGGGCGTGATCATGGCCGCCTCGGTCACCGTGACCCTGCCCCTGATCGCCCTGGTGCTCGTCTTCCAGCGCCGCATCGTCGCCGGCCTGACGGCGGGGGCGGTGAAGGGGTGAGGACGTGAAAAAGGCCCAACCAGCGGGGGCCTTGGAGTTGGCGGGCCTTTCTGAATACTGTCCGAACTGGCCGATACGAACACGTCCATTCCCTGAGCGACCGCTTCCCAAACTTCGCGCGAGCCGTCTAGCTCTGGACCCACCGGTGCAGTCCGTGCCCCCCAACGGAAGAATCGGAACACTCGGGAGAGGGGCCGTGCAAAGAATGGCCGCTTAGACGCCCGCAACGGACCCTGTACCGACTTAACCAAATCGGCGCTATAATTCATGCAGCCTTTCAGTTGGCACTAGCTCTTGCCCCGCCGTGCCGGAAAACATGCTGCGCCCGTTCGGCTAGAATCCAAAGCCGGGGATGGATGACGGCCGGAAATGCAGTATCGATATTCCTTTGCGCCCTACAACCATTGCGGTATTCTTTCCTTGTACGCAAGGCATGGGGGGCGGCGTGCCTACCGATCAGGAAAAGCGGGATTTCGTTGGCGCGCTTGTGGCGCACGACCTCGGTCGGATCGTGGTATGTAACGTTCTGGACGGGCATACCGAAGGCCATCTCAAAGACGACGAGGTCAAACAATATTTCGATTGGTGGATCGACCTGTGCATACATCAAGAATTGCAATCCGTCACCCAAATGCTCGCAGCCATGGGCACCCTGCATAACGGCAAATACCCGCAGGACTTCAAGCTTGGCGCGCCACGGCCGGTCTTTTTGTTTCGCTGCCCGAAACGGCCGCGCAAACAACGGAAATTTCGGGAGCTTTGCACCGCTGTGCCCGCGCTGGTGCTGAGAGAAGTGATCGACGATACGACCCTGGATGCCTTAAGATCGAAATCCGTTCATTTCCCTGCCAACCACAGTAGTGATTGGACGGACGACTTCGTGAACAATATGATGAGCATTCCGGATCATTTGCGGGTCGCCCGTTTCGGCCCTGGAAAGTCGATTGGGCGAAACGGAAATATCTGGGTCACCGGAAAGGCGGGATTGGACCGAAAACTGGTTGGCCACAACGAGCTCGCCGATCAGACGCGAGACGTTCTTGGACTTGTGCACCGAAAGCCGCCGGACGTTCTGGTCGCGTTTCATTTTCCCTGGGAGGTAACGAACAAAGTCCCTACCGCCCGGCCGACGTTCATGGACGCCGGCGACCACCGGCGGTTCCGTGTTCAGCCCGATGCGCAGCACCGCCGAAGAATGGTGGCCTGGGGACACACGGCCGATCTTGCAAAAGCCTCGAAAAACGCAAGATATATTGATGGCCTGCCCGAACGGGTCTGTGGCGAAATCGGCACCGAAGCGCTGGAACCCAAAGGGAAATTTGGCTTCGCCCCACTGGGTAGGGTCACGACCGAGCGCGGTCACGGCGCGGACACCCATGGCAACGACGCAGCCTTCGCCCAACGGTTGGCGAACGGGCGCACGAACAGCCAGCTTGCAATTGCCCTGTTAGGGATCATCGTATGATTTCACCCAGTCGCGAAGATCTGGCCCCCTTCGAAGGCTTCAAGGCCGCCGACTTCGCCGCGTGGCTCAAGGCAGGGCTGGAGGCTTACCTGATCGAGGACGAGGGGATCTGGGGGTTCGAGCACGTCGCGGTATTCCTCCAGGGCGAGGAACATTTGGCTCTGGCTCTTGGTCACGTCTACGGGGAGTTGCCTGCCCGGAATCGAGCCGAGTTCCGCAAGGCCGTGGCGGACGTGATGGCAACGCTGGAGGCCGATCCGGTGAACGCGCCGGTGTTCGAACACCTTCTCGCCATCGCCGCCGTTCTGCCCGCGCCGGAGGTTCTCGACGTTCTGCCGGTCAAAATCGGTAACGGATTCTTTGGCACCATAAACGCGGAAGGAGGCCGCGGTCTGTTCGAAAAGACGATGGATGCGGTCATCGACCTTGCCGCGCCGACGGTAGCGTCCCGCGATTGCCTGGAGATGCTAATAGGCTCGCGGAATTTTAATGTCGCCTATTCGGGCCTCGCCCTGCTGACGCTCTGCCGCGTCGCGCCGCGTGACTTCGCCGCCCACATGAACCTCTTGCGCGCGCCGCTGGCGAGAATGTTCGAGGAATTCCAGACGGACGAGGAGACGAAGAAGCAATTGGCCCAAAGCGTCAAGGTAGCTGTCACTGGGAAGGTGGTAGCCGAATGCTTGTTCGAACTTGCCCTTCTCGAAAGTGTCAAACCGAACGATCAATGGTTCTTCCGGCATGCCGGATTGGAAGAAATGCAATCCGGAATTCTTGTCGTTCTTTCACCCGGCGCGGCAACTGCGGCGTTCCCGATCAAAAAGACGACGCTCAGGCGGGCACCCCGCCCCCGAGCTGCTGTGGCAGCCTCTTACCGCCGTTTGCCTGGGAACTTGGAGGCGGTCGCCACACAGGGCGCAAACTTGTTTCGGGGAGGTTTCCTTTCCGGCGTCAATGCGGAGTTGGAAGGCGCCGCGGTATGAACTCCGTTGACACTCCTGCAAACCTATCGAAGTACATTCGCGACGCGGCGGCCCAGCGGCGGCTGATGGAGCCGTGGCTGGACGACCGGCGGTTCGTCGAGGCCGGCGGAAAGGTGGTCTACGCGGTCGACACCGACGTAATCAAGCTCTTTATAAATCCGGCGGAAACGTCGATCCCGCAGAAACACCGCGATTTTGGGTACGCAACGATCTTCCGGGACGATGACGCGGCGCTTTCAATAGCCCTCGGCCAGTCCCTGGCCGAGCACATCTTCGCGAACTTGGGCCCCGGCGGTGGCCCGCTGCTCGTCATGCCGTCTCTGGAGGCGGAAATCGGGCGCGTCTTCGCGGCCGTGGCCCGAAAAGCCCACGACAGCGAGAATGTGGCCCGGGAAGAAGTAGTGAAACTGCGGGCAACCATCAAGGAGCTTGGATCACACGCGAATCGACCGGAGGGATTGGCCGAGGAGTTGAAGAAACGTGCGCCTGAGCTGGCAAAAATCTTGCGCGGTGCCCTTGGCCCGAACGCCGAGATGCACAGATTTGGCCGCCTTTTTTCCGACCAACGGATCGCTGGGCTGGATTTCCTGGCGGAACACGACGAATGGTATGATGCCGAACTTCGTTCCCTCTTCCAGCCCATCGCGAACATCCCGGACCTGTATCGGTTAACTAAGCTGACGGATGCCTGGCGGGAGGCATTGGAGAAAACGAAAGCCCCAACAATTGACGCGCATAAAGTAGACGATGACGCGCAGGCCCTTGCTCGCCTGCAATGGATGAATGAGAAGATGGATTCTGAAAGATTCCGGATCGTACTCATCACCGGTGACGAAGCCCTCACCGAGGCCACATCCGAGCTCAGCGAAACCAACCCCGGAAACTTCCGAGACCTCTACATCCGCCACCCACGCGCTTTCATGGCGGACGATCGCGTGTTGTTTCCCTGGATTGACGGCGACGAGGAAAACGGCCGCCGAACTCATGACCTGACCGCGTTTCTTGACCTGTTCCTCGCCAAGTTTCCGCGCGGACGCAATTTTGGTGCTGCGCATCACGATGGAGTGCTCGAAGAAAGCGAGGCCAGTTTGAGGTATACCTGCCGCGCCGCCTTGACACGATTCCCTAACATGGTGACGGATTTCCGCGAAAAATGGGAACAATTCACGGGCGATGTATCGGCCCGTGCAATTCCGCTCGAACTCACTGCCGAGGATTTGGGGATCGGCGTCGATGTCGCCGGCGATATCGAAAAGATCATGGGCAAGGTGGAGGAATTCCTGGAACGGCGCATCGATGAAGCGTGGTCGGCCTGCTTCGATGCCGCGACTCGGGCTGGTTTCGACATCCTGAGTTCGGCGAAAAGGGGAAGCCCCAAGTCGGAACCGCCACCCCGGCCGCGAAACGCGCCACCGTTGTATTTTGACCGGTTCAAACGAACGACAGCCTTCGTTCGGAATCTCCTCTCCACGAGCGGAAAAGTAAATCCGCTGAAGTACCAAAAAGCCCTGGATATGTTGAGGGAGGAAGACGCAGGAATTGGTTACCTGTTTAACCTTGCCTTCGCTGTGCTGTTCGCGTCAATGGGCCGGTGGCCATTGACCGTGATTTTGGCGAACCGCGCCCTGCAAAAAGCTCGGACAGCGGGCGACAAACGATTGTCCGGCCGGGAGGCCAATTACCTCAAGGCCGTCACGTTGCGGCATACGGCCCGAAACGTTACTGACCTGGACGAAATAGGCGCCCTTATCGATGATGCGCTTGCCTGCCTCAAAGAAGACAAGAAGCATCACAAAGGATTGGAGGTCTGGCCCATTCGTTTTGAAATCGAACGAACCTCCGCCGAATTGGCGTTGTCTTTGTTCTCCATTTTTCATCGGCCGCATCCAACGAAAAGCCTCCGATCACTTGGGGAAATTCAGATCACATTTCAAAATCACCTCGAACAATTGCCACCGGACGCGAAATCGGAAATGGACCACTGGATCTTCCTGAACGTCGAGCGAAACCTTTTGACAAACGTTTTCATGACGGCAATTCTTCGCGCCTTTCACAACAAAGAACACGTCGACACTGCGGCGATGGCATCGCTTTTTGATCGGTTCGAAACGAACGTTAACGATGATAGCCCCCAGAAAATCGGCGTATCGTACCTGGTGAAGGCGGTTTACTCCGTCAGTAAGATTTGGTTGGGGCGTGGTGGCAAAACCTTGACCCGGCAAACAATCACATTGCTTTCCGACCCGGCGATTATCGATGCTTCAATCATGCCCTACGACAAACAGCGGTTCGAGTTCTTGCGCGGTATTGTCGAACGCAGCTGATCGTTTCGCATGTGTTTACCGTACTGTGGCGCTCGTGACCTGAGCCCCGAATTCTCCTCCAAATTGAGGTAGAGTCCGTCGACCCTGAGAGGAGATGGACATTGAAGTGATCGAGGTTCACGAAAGAGCCGATCATCGGACAACATAAAGAGTTTTACGCAGGACGAGTACGACAGAAAATCGCTTCAGATGAAAGAACCCCAGACGGAAAATCGCACTCCGCATCGAACAGCACCAGGACGGCGAGGGAAGCTTCCGGACGGCGAGGGAAGCTTCCGGACGACGCTGGAAAGCCCAATTTCGCTGGCCTCACACGCAACTGAGATTTTCGCGCGTTCGAATCTCAGCGAAATGCACCAAATGTACACGTTCGTGTTTTCGAACCTGCGCCTGAGTGGCCGAAAGTAAGAGTATACCCCGCCTTCGCCCATCGATCCGACGGTCGGCGGCACGGGTCATGCATTTTGCAGGTTGGCTGGGGGACCTGGATTCGAACCAGGGCTACACGGGTCAGAGCCGTGGGTTCTACCGCTAAACTATCCCCCACCGGGATACCGGGCGCCGCCATTTCGGGCGCCGGAGGCGGGTTCTAACATACCGCGCGCGGCCTGGGTAGTGCAAATCGGGGCCGTTTCCGGCCGCGTCGCCGGGGGCCGCCCGGGGCGAAATCACAAATTTGAAACCTGCGGGCTTTTCCCGGCCGGCGGGAGCGCGTAAAACAGAAGGGACAGGCCAGACGGGCAGCAAGCACGCGGCCTTAACAAACAACGCGAACCACGGCCCGCGCGGGGGGGACCGCCCGGGCCCGGGAGACGAAACGGTGGGAAAGGATCAATTCGGCAGGTATCGCCGCGGCCGGACCGTGCGCCCGGCCGCCGGGCGGCGGCCGCCGCCGGTGTTCGCGGCGGTCGACCTGGGCACCAACAACTGCCGCATGCTGGCGGCGCGCCCCACCTCGGACGGTTTCCGCGTCGTCGACTCGTTCTCGCGCACCGTGCGCCTGGGCGAAGGGCTGGCCGCCACCGGGCGCCTGGCCGAGCAGGCCATCGGCCGCGCCGTCGAGGCCCTGGCCGTGTGCGCCGAGAAGATCCGCGCCAACTGCGCCCAGGGCCACCGGGTGGTGGCCACCGAGGCCTGCCGCCGCGCCGCCAACTGCCGCGAGTTCCTGCGCCTGACCCAGGAGCAAACCGGCCTGACCCTGGAGCCCATCAGCCCCGAGGAGGAGGCGCGCCTGACCTTGCGCGGCTGCGCCCCGCTGCTGGACCCGCGCTACCCCCACGCCCTGATCTTCGACATCGGCGGCGGCAGCACCGAGCTGACCTGGGTCGCCCAGGCCCCCGGCGAGGCGCCGCGCATGCTGGCCTACGAATCCTTCCCCATGGGGGTGGTCAACCTGACCGAGTCCTATGGCAGCGGCGCCATGTCGCGCCAGGACATGAACCGCCTGATCGAATCCGTGGACAGCCGCCTGGTGGACTTCGACGCCAACCACGCCATCCACGCCGCCGTCGCCCAGGGCAAGGTGCAGATGGTGGGCACCTCGGGCACGGTCACCACCCTGGGCGCCCTGTACCTGGGGCTGGGCCGCTATGCCCGTTCGCGGGTGGACGGGCTGGACCTGGATTTCCAGGCCGTCGAGGAGCTGTGCTGCCGCCTGGCGGCGCTGGACCACGACACCCGCGCCGCCCACCCCTGCATCGGCGCCGACCGGGCCGAGATGGTGATCATGGGCTGCGCCATCCTGGAGGCCATCTGCCGCCGCTGGCCGGCCGGGCGCCTGCGCATCGCCGACCGCGGCATCCGCGAGGGCGTGCTGCACGAGCTGATCGCGGCCCGGGACTGACGCCATGGCCCGGGGCACGGGGCGCGGCGGGTCCAAGGGCGGCGGGTCCAAGGGCGGAGGCCGCAAGGGCAGCGGCATCACCTCGGGCGCGCGCAACGTCACCACCCGGGTCAAGACCGCCAAGGGGCGCAAGACGTCGTCCACCCGCTGGCTGCAGCGGCAGTTGAACGACCCCTACGTGGCCGAGGCGCAGCGCCTGGGCTACCGCTCCCGCGCCGCCTTCAAGCTGATCGAGCTGGACGACCGCTTCCGCTTCCTCAAGCCGGGGCAGCGGGTGGTGGACCTGGGCGCCGCGCCCGGCGGCTGGACCCAGGTGCTGGTCGACCGGGTGCGCGCCGGCCACCCGGGCGGCGGCCGGGTGGTGGCCATCGACGTGAGCGAGATGGAGCCGGTGCCGGGCGCCGAGATCCTGCACCGGGACTTCATGGACCCGGACGCGCCGGCGGCCCTGAAGGCGGCCCTGGCCGGCCCCGCCGACGCGGTGCTGAGCGACATGGCGGCGCCGGCCACCGGCCACCCCGCCACCGACCACCTGCGCATCATGGCCCTGTGCGAGGCGGCGCTGGAATTCGCCGGCGAGGTGCTGGCGCCGGGCGGCGCCTTCGTCGCCAAGGTGCTGCGCGGCGGCACCGAGAACGACCTGCTGGTGGCCATGAAGCGGGACTTCGCCACCGTGCGCCACGCCAAGCCGCCGGCCAGCCGCGCCGATTCGGCCGAGGCCTACGTTGTCGCCCTGGGATTCCGCGGCCGGGCCAGCGCCGGCGAAGGCGACGCCGACGCCGACGCCGACGCCGGCGGGGGCTGACTACAGCACCATCACGTCTTCCAGGCGCCGCGGCAGCTCGTGGCGGGTCAGGTGCGTCAGGTCCTTGGCCACCTCGGCGGTGACCGCGGCCAGGGCCGGCTTGTCCAGGTTGCGGCGCAGGTCGCCCAGCACCGCCGGCGGCGCCACCAGCACCAGCCGGTCGAAGGACCGGCGCAGGGCGTGGCGGTTCAACAGGGCCGCCATGTCGCGGGCGAATCGGGTCTTCTCGTAGCGGTGCCAGTCGACCGCGGGGGCGAATCCCTGCGGCGGGCCGCCGGGGCCGCGGCGGGCGCGGCCCGGCCTGTCGGTGCCATAGGCGCGGTCCGGCGCGCGCGGGGCGCCGAAGTTGCTGGCGATGGCGCGCTGCAGGCCGCGGTCCGGCCCGTCGTTGCGGAAAATGCGGGCGCGGGCCCCGTCAGCCACCAGAATCCAGGTTTTCGTCTTTTTCATGCATCCCTCCCTTGGGCCCGTCGCGGGCCCGTTCTTGGTGATTGAAAGGATCGCATTCCAAGCCCTTCATTATACCCCAACGGGGCCCTGAAAGCGTCCGGAATCGCGGCCGGGGCCGGCGCGCGCGGGCCGCTTGGCAAGGTCCTTGGCAAGGCGGTCGCGATGTGTATGATAGCGCGCCATCCTGGAGTCTGGTGATCGAGGCGGAGGAAGGCATGATCCAAGAGGCACTGACATTCGACGACGTTCTGTTGGTGCCCGCCGAGTCGGACGTGCTGCCCCACCAGACCGAAACCGGCACCCGCTTCACCCGCAACGTCAGCCTGGGAATCCCCCTGGTCTCGTCGGCCATGGACACGGTGACCGAGAGCGGCCTGGCCATCGCCATGGCCCAGGCCGGCGGCATCGGCGTGATCCACAAGAACCTGGAGCCCGAGGAGCAGGCCGGCGAGGTGCGGGCCGTGAAGAAGTTCGAATCGGGCATGGTGGTCAACCCGTTCACCGTGCCGCCCCAGGCGACCCTGGCCGACGCCCTGCGCATCAAGGAGCAGCACAACATCTCGGGCATCCCGGTGGTCGAGGACAAGAGCGGCCGCCTGGTGGGCATCCTGACCAACCGCGACGTGCGCTTCGCCGACAACCTGGAGCAGCCGGTGCGCGAGCTGATGACCCCGCACACTGACGACAGGCCCCTGGTCACCGTGCGCGAGACCATCGGCCGCGAGGAGGCCAAGCGCCTGTTGCACCAGCACCGCATCGAGAAGCTGCTGGTGGTGGACGACGCGTTCCGCTGCGTCGGCCTGATGACCGTGAAGGACATCGAGAAGGCGCAGCGGTTCCCCAACGCCTGCAAGGACGAGCAGGGCCGCCTGCGCGTGGCCGCCGCCACCGGGGTGGGCCCGGCCGGGGCCGACCGCGCCCGCCTGCTGGTCGAGGCCGGGGTCGACGTGATCGTGGTCGACACGGCCCACGGCCACTCCCGCGGCGTGCTGGACGCGGTCAGCGCGGTCAAGAAGCTGAGCAACCAGGTCCAGGTGGTGGGCGGCAACATCGCCACCCCCGAGGCAGCCCGGGCCCTGATCGGCGCCGGCGCCGACGCCGTCAAGGTGGGCATCGGGCCGGGCACCATCTGCACCACCCGCATGGTCGCCGGGGTCGGCATGCCGCAGCTGTCGGCCATCATGGAGGTGGCCGAGGTCTGCGGCGCCGAGGACGTGCCGCTGATCGCCGACGGCGGCATCAAGTATTCGGGCGACATCGCCAAGGCCATCGCCGCCGGCGCCGACTGCGTCATGATCGGGTCGCTGTTCGCCGGCACCGACGAGAGCCCGGGCGAGGTGTTCCTGTACCAGGGGCGGTCCTACAAGTCCTACCGCGGCATGGGGTCCCTGGGCGCCATGGCGCGCGGCTCGGCCGACCGCTACTTCCAGGAGGACGTGGGCGATTCGCTCAAGTTCGTGCCCGAGGGCATCGAGGGCCGGGTGCCCTACAAGGGCCCGGTGGGCGCCGTGATCCACCAGCTGGTGGGCGGCCTGCGCTCGTCCATGGGCTACACCGGCTGCCGCTCCATCGCCGAGCTGCGCAGCAAGTCCCGGTTCCGCCGCATCACCGGCGCCGGCCTGCGCGAAAGCCACGTCCACGACGTGACCATCACCCGCGAGGCGCCCAACTACCGCGGCGAAAATTGACCCGTCCGGTCCCGCCCCAGGCTGATCCATGACCCCGGGCGCCCGCCTCGCCGCCGCCATCGACCTGCTGACCGAGACCGCCGCCACCCGCGCGCCCACGGCGGCGGTGCTGGAACGCTATTTCCGCGCCCGCCGCTATGCCGGGTCGGGCGACCGCCGGGCCATCGCCGAGCGGGTCTACGGCCTGCTGCGCCGCCACGCCCGCCTGGGCTGGTGGCTGGACCGGGGCCGCCTGCCCGACACGCCGCGTGCCCGGGTGCTGGCCGACCTGGTGCTGGGCGACGGGCTGGACCCGGCCGCCGCGGCGGCGCCGTTCGGCGCCGGCCCGCACGCGCCGGCGGCCCTGGACGACGCCGAGGCGGCCTTCGCCGCCGCCGTGGCCGGACAGCCCCTGGACCACGGTGACATGCCCGACCCGGTGCGCCTGGAATACCCGGCCTGGCTGGATGCCAGCCTGCGCCGCGCCTTCGGCGACGGCCTGGACGACGAGATGGCGGCCGCCAACCGGCCGGCGCCGCTGGACCTGCGGGTCAACGTGCTGAAGACCAACCGCGACGGCGCGCGCAAGGCCTTCGCCCGCGACGGCGTCGAGGTGGCGGTGACGCCCCTGTCGCCGCGCGGCCTGCGCCTGGACCCGCCGCGCCGGGTCGAGGACGGCCGCGCCTACAAGGGCGGCCTGGTGGAGGTCCAGGACGAGGGCTCGCAGATCGTCGCCCTGCTGGCCGACGCCCGGCCGGGGCTGACCGTGGTCGACTACTGCGCCGGCGCCGGCGGCAAGACCCTGGCCATGGCCGCCGAGATGCAGGGCCGCGGCCGGCTGATCGCCTGCGACACCGACGCCGCCCGCCTGGACCGCCTGCGCGAACGCCAGAAGTGCGCCGGCCCCCACAACGTGGAACGGGTGGCCCTGGACGCGGACGGCACGGCGCGGCTGCTGCGCAAGGTGGCCGCCGACCGGGTGCTGGTGGACGCCCCCTGCTCGGGCAGCGGCACCTGGCGCCGCGACCCGGCGGCGCGCTGGCGCCTGGACCCGGCGGCCCTGGACGACCTGCTGGCGCGCCAGCGGACCATCCTGGCGCGGGCCGCGGGCCTGGTCGCGCCGGGCGGGCGGCTGGTCTACGCCACCTGTTCCGTGCTGCCCGAGGAGAACGCCGACCAGGTTGCCCGATTCGTTTCCGAACATGACCGGTTTTCGGTCCTGCCGGTGACCGAATTGTGGCAGAATCCCCTGGACGGGACCTGCCCCTGCGCTGGACCGTTTCTTGAGCTTACGCCCGCAAGGCACGGAACGGACGGCTTTTTTGCCGCCATCCTGGCGCGGAACTCCTGACCGGGTCCGGGTCGACGCGGCGGCGTCGGCAAAGCTTCACTGTAGTTTCACATCTTTCGTGAAATACTGGCTGGATGTTCGAACGAAAACCGGATCCGCCGGGCTTCCGACAGTCGGCGGCCCTCCCCTACCGCAGGACCAAGGGCGGCTGCGAGGTGCTGCTGATCACCTCGCGCACCAACCGGCGCTGGATCATCCCCAAGGGCCTGATCGAGCCCAACATGACCGCGCCCCAGTCGGCGGCCCTGGAGGCGTTCGAGGAGGCCGGCGTGCGCGGCAAGATGTGCGACGCTTGCCTGGGCACCTATGGGGTCGAGAAGTACGGCACCCAGGGCACGGTCGAGGTCTACGCCATGCGAGTCACGGAGGAGCTGGACAAGTGGCCCGAGCAGGCCGACCGCCAGCGCCAGTGGCTGCCCATCGAACAGGCGATCACCACCGCCGGCGACGAGGGCGTGGCCGAGATCCTGCGCGGCTTCGCCGCCGGCAAGAAATGGAAGAAGAAGAAGAACGGCGGCTGACCGGCCGCCCCCCCGGCCGCCCCCCCCGGCCACCCCCACGCCGCCCCGCGGCGGCGCGAGATCACAGGTTCAGCATCTGGTTCGGCAGCCAGGTGATGATGCCCGGGAACGCCAGCAGCAGCCCCACCGTCACCACGTCGGCGATGAAGAACGGGAAGATGCCGCGGAACACCTCGCTGACCGGGATGTCCGGGCGCACGCCGCTGACCACGTAGCAGTTGAGGCCGATGGGCGGCGTGATCAGGCAGATCTCGGCCATCTTGACGACGATGATGCCGAACCAGATGGGGTCGTAGCCGAGCCCGATGACCGCCGGGTAGACCACCGGCAGGGTCAGCAGCAGCATGCCGATGGCGTCCATGAACATGCCCAGGACGGCGTAGAACAGCAGGATGCCGATCATGATCATGACCGGCGGCAGGGGCAGGTGCACGACCCACTCGGCGAACGCCTCGGGCAGGCCGGCGAAGCCCAGGAAGCGCACGAAGGCCAGCACCCCCCAGATGATGGAGAAGATCATCACCGTCAGCTTGGAGGTCTCCAGCAGGGCCTCTTTCAGGCTCTGCCAGCGCATGCCGTTCATGAGCGCGAACACGAACACCACCCCGGCGCCCAGGGCGCCGGCCTCGGTCGGCGTGGCCCAGCCCAGGTACATGGCCGAGAAGATGATGATCACCACCGCCAGGATCGGGAAGGTGCCGGGGATGGAGCGGAAGCGCTCGCTCCAGGTGAAGCCGTGGATGGGGCGCCCCAGCTCGGGCTTCACCCAGGCCATGCCGACGATCATGATGCCGTAGATGGCGGCCGAGAAGATGCCGGGGATGAAGCCGGCCAGCAGCAGGCGGCCCACGGACTCCTCGACGATGATGGCGTAGATCACCAGGATGGCGCTGGGCGGGATCAGCGACGCCAGGGTGCCGCCGGCGGCGATCACGCCGGCCGCCAGGCGCCGGTTGTAGCCGTTCTCCAGCATCTCGGGGATGGCCACCCGGCTGAACACGGCGGCGGTGGCGGTGCTGGCGCCCGACACCGCGGCGAAGCCGGCGGCGGCGAACACCGAAGCCACGGCCAGGCCGCCCGGCATCCAGCCCATCCACTTGCGCGCGGCGTCGAAGATGGCGCTGGTGAACCCGGCATGGAAGGCCAGGAACCCGATCAGGATGAACATGGGCAGCACGCTGAGCGTGTAGGACACGGACTTGGAGTGCGGAATGGTGCCGATCATGCCGGCGGCGGCGTCCCAGCCGATCAGCGCCACCAGGCCCAGCAGCCCGGTCAGGGCGGCGGCATAGACCACGCGCACGCCCAGGAAGATCATGGCCACCATCGCCACCACGCCGATCAGGCCGATGTCCATGGGAGGCAGTTCCATCGCCCTACTCCTTGCCGGCCGCGGCGCTAAACATGGGTTTCCTTGTCGACGTCGCCGAACGCCTCGTGGATCTCGTGGGTCGCCTGCTCCTCGACGGTCTCGATCAGGGGCACGGCGACCTGTTCGGCCTTGGGTTTGGCGGTCAGGCGGGCGAAGCCCACCAGTTGCACCACCAGGCGCAGCCACAGCACCGAGAAGGCCACCGGCACCAGCATCTTGGACGGCCACACCGGGTATTCGGCGTCAATCGTGCTGTCGCCGAAATCGTAGGCGCGCATGGTGTGCTCCCAGCCATAGATCACCAGGATGGTGACGATGAACAGGGCGGCGACGGTGCCCAGGCTCTCGGACAGCCAGCGCATGCGCAGGGGCATCTTGGTCAGGAACAGCTCCATGCGCACGTGGCCGCCCATGCGCTGGCAGTAGGACGCGCCCAGGAAGGCGAAGGTGGCCATGGACAGCTCCACCAGGTCGACGTAGCCGACCATGGGCAGGTCCAGGATCTTGCGCCCCAGCACCTGGACGATGCCGATGAGCATGAGGCCGAAGATGAACAGCCCCGCGATCAGATCGAGGAAGGACTCGACACGGGCCAGCCCCCTGTCCACGGCGGACAGGACCGGCGCTTGCGAGGCGGTACCGGAGGCGGCCATCGCGTCACCCACCATTGCCAATGTGCGTAGAGGCGGAAAGGGCGGCGCCGAGGCGCCGCCCCTGCTCGATCAGGGCCTTACTTGGCGGCCTCGGCGGCCTTGAACACGGCGTCCAGCACGCCCTGGGCGTCGAACTTGTCCTTGTTCTTGGCCACCCACTCGTCCCACACCGGCTTGCCCGCGACCTTGCGGAACTCGGCCAGGGTCTCGTCGGAATAGTCGATCTCCTGCAGCCGGGACTTGAACATGGGCAGGTTCTTCTTGTCGATGGTCTCGTAGGCGTCGATCTGCGCCGCGCGGACCTCGTCCTTGGCGTCGTCCAGGATCTTCTTGTAGTTCGCCGGCAGCTTGTCGAAGGCGGTCTTGCTGAACACGATCGGGCAGTCCGAGGTGCCGGGCGACAGGTTGCCGGTGTACCACTCGGCGACCTCGTGGATCTTGTAGGCGGCGTGGGCGTAGGTGTAGGGGAACGACACCGCGTCGGCCGTGCCGCGCTGGATGGCGGTGTACACCTCGGTCGCCGGCATGGTGGTCTTCACCGCGCCCAGCTTCTCCATGGCGTCGCCGATGCCGCCGCCGGCGCGCACGCGCAGGCCCTTCCAGTCGGCCAACTGCAGCGGCGGCTTGCCCTTGCCCATGAACTCGTACTGCGGCAGGTAGGTGGACAGGTAGGTCATGGCGTTCCAGTTGTCCATGTCCGCCACCAGGGCCGGATGCTGGTACACGCTGTCGCGCACGGCCACCGACTGGCGCCAGTTGGTGAGCGGCAGGAACGGCAGCGAGAACACCATGAAGGCCGGGTTCTTGCCGGGGTGGTAGAAGTTGCAGAACATGGCCGACTGGAAGGCACCCAGCTTGATGCCGTCCAGGTTCTCCTTGGCCTTGGACAGGGCGCCGCCGTAGTGCACCTTGATGGTGAACTTGCCGCCGGTCTTGGCCGACACGATCTCGGCCAGCTTCTCGATGCCGGCGGTGAAGGCCCGCTGCTTGCCCCATACCGAGTGGTTCCAGGCCACCCGCGGGTTGGCGGCGAAGGCCGAGGCGGTGAAGCCGATGGCCACCACCGCGGCGACGGTGCCGGTCAGGATACGCGCCATGTGCATGTTATTTCCTCCCTAGTGGTTCGTAACGCGCGAACGTCCGTTGAAATTGGTTAGCCAGCGAAAGGATCGGACCCGCCGCCAGCGCACCTGCAAATTGTTCCACGTCCCACCGTGGAACGCAAATTCTTCTCGAAATCACGTGGTTACCGGTGCCCGGTCTCGCCGTGTTCCTCCCTGGGCGCGGTCCGCGACCGCCGCCGGCCCGCGTTCCGCCGCGGGCATTTGATGTCTTGTCCATCAGTCTTACCTTGCCTTTCATAAATCCGGAAATCAAAATAATTTCACTATTCATTGCCCAGGCTGATCAATGCAGATCGACCTCAAGCACGTCCGTGCCTTCGCCGCCGTGGCCCGCCACCGCCACTTCACCCGCGCCGCCGAGGAGCTGGGGGTGGCGCAGCCGACGCTCAGCCTGCTGATCCGGCAACTGGAGGACGCCGTCGGCGTCAGCCTGGTGCACCGCAACACCCGCAACGTGGACCTGACCGAGATGGGCCGCGAGTTCCTGCCCACGGCCCAGAACCTGGTCGAGGACCTGAGCACCGCCGTCGACTCCCTGCGCGACCTGGCCGAGCTGCGCCGCGGCAAGGTGACCGTGGCCGCCCTGCCCTCGGTGGCCGCCAACCTGCTGCCAGGCGTGCTGCTGACCTATCGCCGGCGCTTCCCCGACGTGCAGGTGCGGCTGCAGGACCTGAACACCCAGTACGTGCAGCAGGCGGTGCGCACGGGCACCGCCGACTTCGGCATCGGCTACGTGGCCGCCGGCGACACCGGGCTGGACTGCCGGCCCCTGTTCGAGGACGAGATCCTGCTGATCGTGCGCCCCGACCATCCCTTTGCCCGCCGCCGCCGCATCCCGTGGCGCGAATTGCAGGACGAGCCGCTGATCTCGTTCTCCGACGAGACCAGCGTGCGCCGCCTGGTGGAGGAGGCCCTGGGCGCCCGCGGCATCGAGCACCGGGTGCTGCTGGAGCCGGCCATGACCGTCACCGTGGCGGCCCTGGTGGTGGCCGGGGTCGGGGTCGGCATCCTGATGACCTCGCTGCTGGACTCGCCCATCATGCGCGGCCTGGCGGCGGTGCCCCTGGTGGACCCGGTGATCACCCGCCCGGTGGGGGTCCTGACCCGGCCCAACCGGGTCCTGACCCCGGCCGCCGAGGCCATGCTGACCCTGGTCCTGGCCCAATTCCCGGACCGCCCGGGGCCGTGATTTCGCAACGCACCATTCATGTTGCAATGCACAATTTTCCTTGACGCGGACCCTTAACCCTGCGACCGTAATAGGGGAGTCGCCCGTCCGGGCGCCCGCGTCCGATTCCATGTCGCCAGGGGTTTTCCTATCCTCCGGGGCATGCCTTCCGTGGCCCGCCGGCCGGTCCGCTCCGCCTAGGGGGATTCTTTCCGGATTCTAGCCAAGAGGGGGTCAACACCATGACAATCAAGTCTGTCGCCATCATCGGTGCCGGGACAATGGGCGCGGGCATCGCCATCACCGCCGCCGGGGCGGGCATGCCGGTCTACCTGGCCGACATCTCCATGGACGCCATCGCCGCCGCCCAGGCCGGCGCCGCCAAGTTCTTCACCCGTCAGGCCGAAAAGGGCCGCCTGGACGCCGCCGGCGCCGAGGCCGCCACCGCGCTGGTCCGCGGCGGCACCGACCTGGACCCCGTGTCCGGCGCCGACCTGGTGATCGAGGCCGTGTTCGAGGACCTGGACATCAAGGCCGAGACCTTCGGCCGCCTCAACCCGCTGCTGAGCCCCGACGCCGTGGTCGCCACCAACACCAGCTGCCTGCGCGTCGCCGACCTGGCCAAGTCGATCACCGACCCCAGCCGGTTCCTGGGCATGCACTACTTCAGCCCGGCCGCCGTCAACCCCCTGGTCGAGGTGGTGCGCGGGCCGGAAACGGCCGCCGCGGTGGTCGACCGGGTGCTGGCGTACTGCGCCGCCACGGGCAAGAAGGCCCTGCCCTGCCACGACCAGAACGGCTTCGCCGTGAACCGCTTCTTCTGCCCCTACACCAACGAGGCGGCGCGGCTGGTGGACGAGGGCGTGGGCACGCCGGCGCAGATCGACCGCGTCGCCCGCGAGGCCCTGGGCGTGGCCGCCGGGCCGTTCTTCGTCATGAACATCATCAAGCCGCGCATCAACCTGCACGCCATCCGCAACCTGGCCCCCCTTGGCCCCTTCTACGCCCCGGCCGACGCCATGGCCAAGGTCGGCGACGCCGAGGAGTCCTGGGACCTGGGCGAGGACAAGGTGGACCCGGCGGCCGACAAGAAGATCGCCGAGCGGCTGATGGCCGCCACCTTCCTGCCGGTGCTGGAAGAGCTGGACGAGGGCGTGGCCGCGCCCGAGGCCATCGACATGGGCGCCGACATGGCGCTGAAGTTCGGCAAGCCGCCCTGCGCCCTGATGGACGAGCTGGGCCCCGACGAGGTCGCCCGCCTGGTCGAGCCCCTGTGCGCCGCCCACGGGGTCCCGGTGCCCAAGAGCCTGGACCGGGCCGGACACCTGCGCGCCGCCTAGTCCCCTAGGCAACCGCGCGCAGCACGAAGTACGGCACCAGGTTGAGGCTCCAGTGCGCCAGCACGGCGGGCCAGATGGAACCTGACCGCAGGGTCACGTAGGCCGAGAACAGCCCGGCCGGAAACGACAGGATCGTTTCCAGAGGTTCCCTCTTGCCCGCATGGGCCATGCAGAAAAGCGCTCCGACCGCCAGGATGGCGAAGGCGGTGGCGGCGTCGATGCGCGCGGCGTCGCGCCAGCCGCCGGGCCGGCCGTGCGGCCCGCTTTCGGCGCCGGTCAGGCGGTGGCGCGGCAGCATGGCCGCGAGGCAGACCCCGAAGAACAGGAAATGCTCGGGAATCATCGCCACCAGTGCGACCAGAAAGCGCGCGGGCGTGGTCGGCGGCATGGGCAGAACCGCGAACAGAAGAAAGCCGACCGGGATCGACGCCGTCATGAACAGGGGCGTCATGCGCCATCCCGGCCGGTTCGGCGCGGCGAGGCCGAAATCCGCCAACGGCCGGTGCAACAGGCGTAGCGCCACTACCGGCAGCACCAGGCCGAACAGCCAGATTTCCAGGAACAGGTACCAGAGGCGCTGATGGGCCGGCGGCCAATCCGGGACGACCCGTGCCGACCAGGCCCAGAACAGGGTGCGGTACGGGATCTGGTGCCACTGGTCGAAGGGCGGCGGCAGGACCAGCGCCGCCTTGCCCCACAGGGCGGAAACGTAGACCGCGGCCAGCAGCGCGAAGCCCACCCGCCAGGCCCAGGCGGGCCAGGGTGATTGCGTCCGATCGGTCTGCATGGTCCGTTCCCGGTCCGGGCCCCGACTAAGGGCCGGTATCACCGGCGAAAGGAGAAACCAGGCGTTGGCGGGCGAACCATCCGACGACGCGCCCGACCGCCAACGCGGTTGCCGTCAACCGATGTTGTCCGACGTGACGTTCTGGTTGTTCCCGCCGCTGACGGTGTCGGGGTCGAAGGTGCCGAAGAACGCCGAAGCGTTCTTGCCACCGGCCGCCACCAAAAGCGCCACGGCCGGCGCCGTCACGGCCGTCTTGCCGGCCGCTTTCAGGAAATCACGTCGATCCGCCTGTTCCTTCTTCATGATCGTCCCACTCCTTGTGTTCGTTGATTGGGCCCGGCCGTGGCCGGTTGCACCTCGACCGGACCGGCCGTTCCCCGTTTCCCGTTCCACGCCCCGTCGGACGCAGAGCATGCAAGAATTACGCCGTGGTAAGGAAAGGGCGCCGGAACAATCAATTGTATGAGTTTTTTGTTTGCGACCTTGTTGCACCTGTAAGCAATGCCGACGCTTGCGGGCCGCATGGCGGCAGGGGTCCGGGCCTTGCGCCCCGGCAACAATTCTTGGACGATCGGCGCGCCGAGGGCCTAAGCTTGCACCGGACACGAGGGTGGGAAACGCAAACCATGGGCAGACCCCCGCGCAGGAGCGAGGCGCGCGACGCCGCGGCGCCGCCTGGCAAGGCCTTCGTCAACCGCGACAAGCCCATCGCCACCCTGCAGGCGGCGGCCCTGCGCCTGCGCGACCGGCCGGCGGACCGGGCCGAGGTGCTGGTGTTCCACGGTATCGGCGGCCAGGGCAAGACCATGCTGTGCCGCCACGTCGCCGGCCTGCTGCGCGCCGACCCGGCCTTCGCCGACCTGCACGTGGGCCTGGTCGACCTGCACGGCGAGAGCCGCCGCGAGCCGGCCCTGGCGTCGCTGTGGCTGCGCAACGCCCTGGCCAAGTCCGGGCGCATCGCCTTCACCGCCTTCGACATGGCCTTCGCCATCTACTGGAAGGAGGCCTTTCCCGACCTGCCCCTGCCGACCATGGACCTGCCGTGGCTGGACCGCGACGGCGCCGACCTGAGCGGCCACGCCATCAGCGACCTGGCCACCACCACCGTCAACGAGCTGTTGCAGGACATCGTCACCGGTGTGCCCTTCGTCGGCATGACCCTGCGCCGCCTGACCGGCTGGGCCATCCACCGCGGGCGCGAGAAGTACATCATGGGCAGCAACGACACCCTGAAGACCCTGTTCAAGGACGACGAGCTGCGGCCGCCCCACGAACTGGTCACCGAGCTGCCCTACATCCTGGCCCGCGACCTGGCGGCGCACCTGAAGCGCCACCCCGAGGACCGGTTCGTGATCCTGGTCGACGAGTACGAGCGGGTGCTGCCGTCGGGCGGCGCCTCGGTGCTGCGCCGCGAGAACCCGTTTGACCGCGCGTTCCGCGACGCGGTGGTCGAGACCGACGGCGCCCTGTTCGTGTTCTTCTCGC
>JACKKN010000026.1 GCA_024236415.1 Hyphomicrobiales bacterium | reverse complement strand
AAAAGCCCTCGGCGCGCCGACCGTGGGCCATTAAACCACCGCCGCCCCCGGGGCGGTTTAACCTAGGTCAAGGACCGCGACCGGCAATGGGCGCCATAACCGGGGCAGCACAACAAGAACCGGCTGGAAGGTGAGCCATGTCCTTGATCGCCTGGCGACGGGAATTCGAAACCGGGGTGGCCTCCATCGACCACGAGCACCAACAGCTCGTGGCCACCATCAACGGCCTCTACGACAGCCTGGCCTACGAGCCCGCGGCCGCCGACGTGGAGGCCATGCTGGGCGACATCCACGCCCTGATCGAGGCCCACTTCGCGCTGGAGGAACAGACCATGCGCGCCATGGCCTACGACGGCTACGCCGCGCACAAGGCCGAGCACGACGACCTGCTGGAACAGATCCTGGACATCATGGATTCCGTGGCCGGCGCCCCGGACTTCGATTTCGGCGACGCCCTGGCCCAGCGGGTCAGCGCCTGGTTCGGCGACCACTTCAAGACCCAGGACCGGCGCCTGCACGTCCTGTCCAAGGGGCTGCGCTGAAGCTTTTCCGCCCTATTCGATGACCAGGCCGCCCGAGGCCTGGTGGAAGCCGACCACCAGCGACCGCGCCGGCGCCAGGGTCAGGGTCTGTTCCTTGACGTGGTTGAAGTCGCCGTCGGGCGCGCCGTCGCGCATGCGGATCACCAGGCGGTGCTCGCCGGCCGGCACCACGAACTTCTCGTAGAAGCTGGACGGGCCGTCCTCCGACAGGCCGCGCGGCGCGGCGGTGCCGCTGTAGACCGTCTTGCCGTCCAGGTCCAGTTGCACGGTCACCGGCCAGCGTTCGCGCGAGCACTTGGTCTTGCGCCGCATGTTGGGCGGCAGGGCGGCCAGCTCCTCGCGGGTCAGCTTGCGGCACTCCTCCTTGTGCTGGCCCGGGTGGCTGAGGCTCAACTTGATCATGGCCGTCGCCGGCCCCTGGGCGGCGTAGGGCGGCCAGGCCGACAACAGCCCCAGCAGGGCCATGAACAGGGCGTATCCCACCCCCTGCACGACCCACGGCACCGGGCCCTTGCCCGGGCCGCCGCCGCGGGTGAAGTGGGCCTTGCCGCCCTTGCGGGCGTGGCGCGCCGCCTGTTCGGTCTCCTTGCGCAGGCGCCGGGCCTCAATGTCCTCGGGCGGCGGCTTGATCAGGTCCTTCAGGCCGAAGGTCCACAGGATCCCGAACAGCAGCGGCCCGAAGACCAGGATCGGGACGATGTAGAAAACGGGTACGCCGGCGATTTCCATGGCGGGCCTCCTACGCCGCGTCGTTCTTCTTGTCGGCCTGGTCGGGTGCCGGCAGCTTCTGCAGGTCGGCGCGGAAGGCGTCCACCTCGCGGCGCAGGCGCCGGCCCTCGTTGTGCGAGATCCAGCAGGTGCGGATGCGCTCGCGCGAGACCCGCTCGCGCAGGTAGGGGTCGCGCATGCCGTCCAGGCGCTCCTGGGTCCAGCGGATGCCCAGGCGGTGGTAGCAGTCGCCCTCGCGGCAGCCGTGCAGCATGACGCCGTCGGCGCCGCCGCGGCTGAAGGCGTAATCGATGAACGACGGCGGCAGCATGCCGACGCAGGGCACCTTGACCGTGGCAATCCCCTGCCCTTCCACCTCGTCGATCTCGCAGCCGTGGTCGCAGCCCACCACCAGCACCGCCGGGGCGCCGCCCCCCGCCGTCGCCGTCGCCGACTCGGCGGCCTTCCGCAGCGCCGCGTCGGTGGCCGCGCGCAGGGCGTGCAGGCGCAGGTCCGGCAGCTCGATGCCGGTCACCAGCTCGCCGGTGCGGCGGAACGGCGTCGACACCGGGCAGGACCCCACGCACATGCCGCAACTGGTGCAATAGCGCGGGTCGACCCGGGCGATGCGCTCGAAGGGCCGGCCGTCGTCGCGCGGCTGCATGCTGATGGCGGCGAACGGGCAGTCCTCGAAACAGCGGGTGCAGCCGTTGCATTTCTCGGGCACCACCTGGGCCGCGGCGCCGTGCTTCAGGGGCGGCAGCCAGGGGAGAAAGGCCACCAGCAGCGAAGCGCCGAAGGCCAGCGCCCAGGTGGCGCCCGGCCCCCATTCGTCGAAGAACGGGTAGGCGAACAGATAGAACCAGTCCAGGCTCAGCACCGTGGGCATGGTGGCCAGGTCGGCCGGGGCGTGGCTCATGGCCGGCTTGGCCAGGGACAGGGCGACCAGGGCCAGCAGGCAGCCGAAGGCCAGGCCGCGCGGCGGGTTCACCTGGGGCCGGTTCAGCTTCAGCAGGTGGATCCACATGATGAACAGCAGGAACAGCGGCGCGAAGATGTGCATGAAGAAAAGCAGGGTGAAGAAGCGGTCGCTGAGACTGCCGGGCTTGAGGAAGTTGTTGGCGATGGGCTCGCCGAAGATGCCCAGCCAGTCGAGCCACTCCATCGACCCGATGGCCACGTACTGGGCCAGCTGGTCCCACACCAGCCAATAGCCGCTGACCCCCGACACGTACAGGAACCACAGGATCGGCACGCCCGTGAACCAGGTGAACCAGCGCACCCCGCGGTAGCGGTCGGTGATGAACTCGCGCAGCAGGTGGAACACGGTGGTCACCACCATGGCGTCCGAGGCGTAGCGGTGGATCGAGCGCATGACCCCGGCCAGGTACCACTGCTGCACGGTCATGTACTCGACCGACTCGTAGGCGCCCTTGACCGTGGTGTCGAAGAACACGAAGACGTAGATGCCGCTGACCGCCACCACCCAGTAGAAGAAGAAGCTGAGCGTGCCCAGCTGGCGCATGGGGTTCCACTTGGGGCCGAAGGGGTAGTCGAACAGCCCCTCGACCGCCAGCAGCCAGTCCTGCAACCGCCGTCTGAAGGATTTGAGCACCCGGGGCTCCTCTCTTCGTGGTTTTTCTGTTGTCGAACGTGACCAGACTTATGGCCGATGGCGGCCGGACCGCTCCTTGACGGCCGTCAAGCCGCCTGGCCGTTTTTCGGCCCGGCGCGGGACTCCCGCTCGCGCCACAGGCGCCGCCCGTTGCGGACCACGAAGATCCCCATGCCCAGGACCATGGTCGAGCCGACGATGATGTGGATCAGGTAGGAATAGTCGAAGTAGTACCGCCCGGTGACCGGGTCGTAGAGGGTGCAGAACAGCTTCACCTTCTTGATCAGGTCCTCGACGCTGGCAAAGGGCGAGGTGGTGCCATAGACCAGGTCCTTGAGCGGCTCGACCAGCAGCGGCGCGTCGAAGTCGGCGCCGTAGACCTGGCGGTAGACCTTGCCCTGGGCGTCGATGACGCTGACCTGGTCCAGGTGGTCGAACCCCTTGGCGGTGCGGAAGTAGACGAATCCCAGGTCGTCGGCCAGGGACAGCACGTCGGGCAGGCTGCCGGTCACGAAATGCCAGCCGGGCACGCGGTCGCCGTGGCGGGTGGCGAAGGCGCGCAGGCGCTCGGGCGTGTCGTGGGCGGTGTCGAAGCCCACGGTCAGGACGTTGAAGGCGCCGCCGCCCAGGGCCTCGCGCCCGATCTCGACGGCGTCGGCCATGCTGGCGGTGACCACCGGGCAGGACTGCACGCAGGCGGTGTAGATGAAGTTGACCAGCAGCGGCTTGCCGCGCAGGTCCGACAGGGCGATCACGCGGTTGCCGCTGTCGCGCAGTCGCACGTCGCGCACGGTCCGCCCCACGGCCGCCTGGCTGACCCGCAGGGCGCCGCGGGCGTCCAGGCTGGCGGCGTCGGGCGGGAAGGCGCCCGGCCCCTGTTCGGAGGTGGCGGCAGCGCCGGCGGTGGACCCCGCCAGCGCGGCCGCGGCCGCCAGCATCCAGGCGGCGGCCTGTCGGCGAAGGCGCGGGAATGGATTGGACGTCACGGCGGCGTCGCTCCTGGGATTTTCGGCGGGACTGCCACGCTCGGCCCTGGGTTCGGCACGGCCCAGCCCAGGGCGGAAGGTGGCGGACCTGGCGTCCGCGCGGGAGGGGTGCGGGCGGCGGCGTGCCGCCGCCCGCGTCCGAGGGACCGTCAGGAAAGGCCCCAGACCCCGGCCAGATAGTTCCAGTTCACGAAGTAGTACAGGATGAACGTGACCAGGAAGATCAGGGCCAGGGTGAAGGTGCCGGGCACCGACACCGCGCCGGCGCTGCCGGACACGGCGATGGGTCCCTGGGCCACCGTCTCCTCCTCGGCCTTGGCCGGCGCCGGCTGCTTCTTCTTGCCCAACAGCAGGGTGCCGACCATGTTGAGGACGAAGATGGCGCCACCGATGCCGCCGATCAGGGCGGCGACCCCGTTCATGCCCATCATCAGATAGGCCGCGGCCGGGAACTCGTGGCTCAGTGTCGCGTCGGCGAAGGAGATGTCCCAGTGCCGCCGCGGCACGCCCAGGGTGCCGGCGCCCATCATGAACAGCGACGCCAGGCCCATGCCGATGCCGAACAGGTACGGCTGCCACTTGGCCAGGCCGGGCAGGAACAGCTCGCGCTGCCACAGCACGGGGACCAGCCAGTAGGCCAGGGCCATGAAGGCCAGCGTCGTGCCCACCACCACCGTGCCGTGGAAGTGGCCCGGCACGTAGAGGGTGTTGTGGATGATGATGTTGAGCTGCTCGGCGCCCATCATCACCCCCGAGATGCCGCCCAGGAAGCCGAACATGACGACGCTGAGCGCGAAGCCCGAGAACGCCGGGTTGCCCCACGGCGCCTTGCGCAGCCACTCGAACATGCCCTTGTTCAGGCCCTTCTTGCGCTGTGCGTGCTCGACCGCGCCGGGGACCGTGAGACCGTGGATCATGCTGCCCAGCACCGCCAGGTAGAGGGCGTAGCTGGTGTTGAAGATCTTGTATTCGGAGCTCAGGCCCGGCTCCACCAGCAGGTGGTGGGCGGAGGCGATCTGCAGGAACAGGATGTACAGCAGGAAGGCCGTGCGGCTGACCTTTTCGCTCAGCGGCTTGGCGCCGAACAGGATCGCGGCCAGGGCGTACCACACCGAGATGTGGGCGGCCACGTTGATCTGCTGCGACGAGTGGCCCATGGCCCACCACACCACCTTGTACATGACGGTGTCGATGCTGCCCACGTAGCCCACCGACCACAGCAGGGTCGGGATCAGGATGATCGCGCCCGCAGCAATGGTGAAGATGGCGATGATCGCCGCCGTCAGGGCACCGAAGGTGACCAGCGGGATCGAGCCCTCGTAGGTCTTCTCGTTCTTGGCGATCACCAGGGTGCCGAGGAAGATGAAGCAGGCCAGCAGGGCCCCCACGGCGAACAGGATGATGCCCAGGTAGAAGTCGGGCGCCGCCTTCATGGGCACGTAGGAGGTGAACATGACGCTGGAGTCGCCGCGCAGGACGGCGACGTTGGTGATCAGCGCGCCGACCAGCATCAGGATGTACGCCACCCAGCCCAGCCAGGGCGTGGCCAGGCGGCATTGCAGCAGCACCGACGAGGCGAAGTACAGGATCGCCACCTCGAAGAAGATGATCCAGACCAGCAGCACGTCCAGGCCGTGGGCCGTCAGCGCCAGGTAGAACAGGTCGGCGTCCAGCAGGTGGACCTCCGGCCAGCGGGTCAGCGCCACGGCCAGGCCGAAGATGCCGCCGATCAGCAGGAACACCACGGCCGTGACCGCGTTCCACTTGATCAGCTTGTCGGCCGGCAGGTGGATCTTGAAGCCCGTGTCAGGACAGGTCCTGAATTGTCGATTGATAGCCATGACCGCCCCCTACTTCACGAAAATCTTGCCCACCATCGTATGGTGGCCAATGCCGCAGAACTCGTTGCAAACGATGCTGAACTCGCCGGCGTAGGTCGGCGTCACCGTGACCACCATGTCGTAGTTGGGGTGGACCTGGATGTTGATGTTCTCGGGCAGCAGCGAGAACCCGTGCTGCCAGTCCATGGACGACAGGTGCAGGCGGTAGGTCTGCCCCTTCTCCAGCTCCAGGATCGGCCACCACTCCCACAGGCGCGCGATCATGTACACGTCGCTGCCCGCCGGCGGATGGACCACCGGCATGCCCGAGGTGGCGTCCTCGCGCACCTTGTGCTCGGCGGCGAAGGCCTCGGCCTTGGCGGCGTAGGCCTCGGGATTGACGCGGTAGGCTTCGTTGGACAGGTTCTGGTCCCCGGCGAAGTGCCAGTAGGGCATCATGAAGAACATGACCAGGGCCCAGGTCAGGGCCAGGGTGACCCACAGCACTTCGGTCTTTTCGACCCGCTCGCGCCACCAGACCCGTTGCGGAGGCGGAAAAATCGCCATTGCTCCCCCCTAATGTCCTATTGGGCGACGGGAATGGAAGCGACTTCCATCACGCCCCAAATGATGTACGTCACCGTCGGAACGGTGATCCCCAGAAACAGCAGAAGGAACGGGTTGTCCAAAACCTGCTGCATGAAGGGAATCGGCTCGCCGGCGTCGCCGCCGCCGGTTTTGATTTCCTCTTCGGCCATCTATTTGCTCCTGACTTTGCCCAAAGCGGGCGCCGCGCCGACGGCGCGGAACCCAAACGTTGCCACCTTTTGTGATAGGGACAGGGCCGCGAAACCGCCTTAACTTTGGTCAATAAGGGGCCCGCCGCGGCCCGGAGCAGGCCGTGGATTCAAGGCGCGAAATCAGGGATTTCAGGGGATCTAGGCGCCCTCGCCCGTGCCCGGGTTGGCCCGGGCCCAGGCGCTCAGGACCTGGCCCAGGTGCGCCGCCGTCACCGGGTCCAGCTCCAGGTCGGTGAAGCGGCGGCCCTCCTTGATGCGCAGGCGCACGGTCTTGAAGCCGCCCTGCCAGGTGGCCTCCTGGACCGTCACCTGCTTGTTCCAGGGGGCCTCGATCAGTTCCAGGTCGACGACGGATTCGTGCTGGCTCATGACAGCCCCCCTTCCGGCCAGACCTCGTCCAGGGCGGTGCCGGCGATGCGGTCGAAGTAGCGGCCGCGCAGCATCAGCCGCCCCGGCGCCGCCGGGTCGTTGGCGAACCCGGCGCGGTCGTGCAGCACGTTGTTGCACAACAGCCCCTGCCCCGCCGCCATGCGGTGGCGGAAGACATGGGGGCCGTCCCCGTCCAGCAGGTCGTCCAGGAAGGCCACCGCCGCGTCGGTGGCGGCGTCGTTGCGCCACAGGATGTTGCGCTTGCGCATGGAGTAGTTCATGCACAGGGCGCCGCTGGCGGCGTCCACATAGAACACCGGGTTGGGCCGGGCGCCGCGCAGGGTCTCGCCCTCCAGCTCGTTGGGCGGGATGACGAATGCCTCGGGGTGCATCAGGGCGGCGACCATGGCCGGGTCGGCGTCGCGCATCAGCAGGTAGGCCATCTCGTGGTCCAGCAGGCGGTTCTCGCCGCCCTCGGCCGCCGGCCGCACGCAGTGCAGGACCATGGCGCGGATGCGTTCGTCGGGGCGGTTGTAGTAGCCGTCGGTGTGCCAGCGGATGGGACGGTCGGTGTAGGGGATGTATCGGGTGCGCGTGGCGTCCTCGCCGTCGGCCACCTCCAGAGCGGTGACGCAGCTCTTGTCCGAGACCAGGTGCTCGTCCAGGCGCTCGAGGCCGAAGGCCGCGCCCAAGGCGTTGACCGTGTCGCGCCCGCCCGGGCCCCGGTCCAGGGCATAGAGCGCCATGTTGGTCTTGCGCAGGCGCGCCAGCAGGGCCGCGTGCTCGGCCGCGGTCAGGTTGGCCGGATCGGCGATCGGCACCAGCAGGTCGTCCACCGCCGTGGGATAGCCGTCCAGCTTCCAGGCCCGCCAGGCGGCATAGGCGTCGGCGTCGGCCAGGTCGAAGGGGGAGCGGCCGCAACGGGCGGCCGGCGGAGTCGGCGGAGAAGTCTGCGGGGTGGCGGCCATGGCGCGTCCTCGTGGGGTGGCGCGGATCCCGTCGGAGCCGCGAAGGGGGCGGCATTGTATTAGAATTTGTTCATATGGGAAAGCCCCGCGGCGGCGAATCGGCCGCCGCGGCGGCGGCCCGATCCGGCCGCCGTGAACTGCTTGACCTTAAGGGAATTCTTATATTAGGCTGGCCGCATATAGAGTGGTTAGAAAGTGGTTAAATTCATCCAGGGGGTTGTTTTTATTTCGTAATACAGTTGCCGGGGGCAATTTCATGAGGTCCCGGGTAGGGGCAAAGAAATCTGTGGATTCAACAATCCATATTAGCTTATATTAATATACATCGAAAGGAGGGTTGGGTGTCGCGGTCGGCCCCAACCCGAGAATGGCCCAACGGGCTCCGGCCGCGACGGAATGCGCAGGCAAGGGCGGATTCCGGGACCGTCCGGCGGCGACGCCGGGCAAGTCAGGGTTAGATATTCCAGCCGCGGCCCTTGTTTGATCCGGGTCGCCGCGATGGGTCGCCGGGACGACCGGAGACTCCGGAACCACCTCCGTATGAGGTTGGGGCGCCGACGGCAGGATTGCAGTCAGAGGGTTTTTCCCCGCGGGCGACCGCTGGGACGGGCCCAGAGCTCTCCGGTCCGGGTCCATGCACCCCGGGGCCGGTATACGGAACGCACAAACACACTGTGGAGGTGGATCCATGGCCTTGAAACACGAAACTCCCCTTCTGGACCAGCTGGAAAGCGGCCCGTGGCCGAGCTTCGTCACCGGCCTGAAGCGTCTGGCCGAGTCCGAAGGCAAGCAGTACGCGCCCATGATGCAGGACCTGCTGGGGCAGCTCGAGTATTCCTACAAGACCCGCAAGGGCTTCTGGAAGGGCGGCACCGTGGGTGTCCGCGGCTACGGCGGCGGCGTCATCCCGCGCTTTTCCGAGGTGGCCGACAAGTATCCCGAGTCGTCCGAGTTCCATACCCTGCGCGTGCAGCCGCCCGCCGGCATGCACTATGACACCAAGACCCTGCGCACCCTGTGCGACATCTGGGAGGAGCATGGCTCGGGCCTGATCGCCTTCCACGGCCAGTCCGGCGACATCATGTTCCAGGGCGCCACCACCGAATCGACCCAGGCCGCCTTCGACGCCCTGAACGAGATCGGCTTCGACCTGGGCGGCGCCGGCGCCGCCGTGCGCACGTCCATGAGCTGCGTCGGCGGGGCCCGCTGCGAGCAGTCCTGCTTCAACGAGCAGAAGGCCCACCGCATGATGATCAACGCCACGTTGGACGACATGCACCGGCCCAGCCTGCCGTACAAGTTCAAGTTCAAGTTCTCGGGCTGCGCCAACGACTGCGTCAACGCCTCGCACCGGTCGGACTTCGCCGTGCTGGGCACCTGGCGCGACGACATCAAGGTCGACCAGGACAAGTTCAAGCAGTACATCGCCGAGCGCGGCCGCAAGGAGATCAACGACCAGGTCGTCAACATGTGCCCGACCCGGGCGCTGAGCATCAACGACGACGACACCCTGGACGTGGACAACAAGAGCTGCGTCAAGTGCATGCACTGCATCAACGTGCTGACCAAGGCGCTCAGCCCCGGCGACGACAAGGGCGTCACGATCCTGATGGGCGGCAAGCGCACCCTGAAGATCGGCGACCTGATGGGCAGCGTCATCGTCCCCTTCAAGAAGCTGGAGACCGAGGAGGACTTCGAGGAGCTGGTCGAGCTGGGCGAGGCCTGCATCGAGTTCTTCGCCGAGAACGCCCTGGAGCACGAGCGCATCGGCGAGATGATCGAGCGCATCGGCCTGGTCAACTTCCTGGAGGGCGTCGGCCTGGAGGTCGATCCCAACATGATCAGCCACCCGCGCACCAGCTCCTACGTCCGCACCGACGGTTGGGACGAGGAAGTGGCCAAGTGGGAAGCGCGCAAGGGCGTCGCCGCCGAATAGGACCGGCCCCCGACATCGCAACCCGACCCATTCGCGGGTCCGGGCCGGACGGCCTGCCGGCCGCCGGCCCGGCCACCCCGCGCAAGAGAACGAGAAGAACTGGAGGAGTGTTATGAGTCAGGCGCAAGCGCCCCGGATGCCCGATGAATGCGGTGTCCCCGATCCCCTTCCCCTGATGCACCCCGTCATGCGCGAGAACTTCGGCAAGTGGGACTGGCACGACCGCCCGCGCCCCGGCGTCCTGCATCACGTGGCCAAGTCCGGTGACGAGATCTGGACCGTCAAGGCCGGCACCCAGCGTCAGATGGACGTCTACACCGTGCGCAAGCTGTGCGACATCGCCGACGAGTACGGCGACGGCCACGTTCGCTTCACCGCGCGCTCGAACATCGAGTTCATGGTCGACAGCGAGGCCAAGGTCCAGCCGCTGATCGACAAGCTGATGGACGAGGGCTTCCCCGTGGGCGGCACCGGCAACTCCATCTCCATGATCTCCCACACCCAGGGGTGGCTGCACTGCGACATTCCGGGCACCGACGCCTCGGGCGTGGTCAAGGCCCTGATGGACGAGCTGTACCAGGAATTCCTGCGCGAGGAGATGCCCAACCGGGTCAAGATCACCACGTCGTGCTGCCAGATCAACTGCGGCGGCCAGGGTGACATCGCCATCAACGTGCAGCACACCAAGCCGCCCATCATCAACCACGACCTGGTGGCCAACATGTGCGAGCGTCCGGCCGTGGTCGCGCGCTGCCCGGTGGCCGCCATCCGCCCGGCCATGGTCGCCGGCAAGCCGACCCTGGAAGTGGACGAGAAGAAGTGCATCTGCTGCGGCGCCTGCTATCCGCCCTGCCCGCCCATGCAGATCAACGACCCGGTCAACAGCAAGCTGGCCATCTGGGTCGGCGGCAAGCATTCCAGCACCCGCACCAAGCCCACCTTCCACAAGCTGGTGGTGGCCGGCCTGCCCAACAACGCCCCGCGCTGGCCCGAGGTGGCCGCGGTGGTGAAGAAGATCCTGAAGGCCTACAAGGAAGACGGCCGCCCGTGGGAGCGCATGTCGGAGTGGATCGACCGCATCGGCTGGCCCCGGTTCTTCGAGATGACCGGCCTTCCCTTCACCAAGTACCACATCGAGGACTGGCGCGGCGGCCGCAGCGCCCTGAACACCTCGGGCCACGTCCACTTCTAGGGCGCGGTCCGAGGAGATTCGGCGGGGGAAGCAACAACATGAAAATCGGCATTCTTGTCAACGAGGGTCCGTTCAACCACCAGGCGTCGGACTCGGCCTACCAGTTCACCAAGGCGGCCATCGAGAAGGGGCACCAGGTCCTGCGGGTGTTCTTCTATTACGACGGCGTCAACAACGCCAACAAGCTGGCCGAGCCGCAGTCCGACGACCGCAATGTGTCCAAGCGTTGGACCGAGCTGGCCAAGCAGCACAGGATCGACCTGGTCGTGTGCATCGCCGCTGCCCTGCGCCGCGGCATCAAGGAGGACATCCTGGCCGACGGGTTCCGCATTTCGGGCCTGGGCCAGCTCATCGAGATCGGCATCGCCGCCGACCGCACCGTGGTGTTCGGCGACTGATTTCGGGATCGAGCGAGGAAGGAGAACCACATTGGAAGACGAATTCCAGGGCACGCTCGAAACCGAAGGCGTGCGCAAGAACTTCATGTTCCTGAACCGCAAGGCGCCCTACGGGTCCATCTACGCCCAGGAGATCCAGGAAATGGTCCTGATCTCGGCCGCCTTCGAGCAGAACACCGCGGTGGTGTTCATGGACGATGGGGTGTATCAAATCAAGAAGGGGCAGGACACGTCCGCCACCGGCATGAAGAACTTCTCGCCCACCTACGGCATCTTCCAGATGGAAAAGGAGGACGCCGAAGAGGACGAGGACGTGGACGTGGTCTGGCATATCGTGGTCGAGAAGGAGTCCATGGAGGCCCGCGGGCTGACTCCCGAGGACTTCGTCATCGACGTCGAGGTGATGGACGCGGCCGAGCTGCAGAAGCTCATGGCCGAACAGGACGTCATCCTGACCGGCTGAGCGGGGGGAACCGATCCAATGCTGCACACCGTGAACAAATCGCCGTTCGAGCGAACCAACCTCAAGAGTTGCCTGCGGCTCGCGGGCAAGGGCGACGCCATCATGCTGATCGAGGACGCGGTCTATGCCGCCGTCCAGGGCACGGCGGTCGCCGACACCATGGCCGGGGCCAAGGATGATTTCCAGGTCTATGTCATGGGCCCGGACCTCGACGCCCGAGGCATCAGCCGGGACAGCGTGATCGATGGGATCAACGTGGTCGGATACGACGGCTTCGTCGATCTCGTGGTCGAGCACGAGACCAGCCAGGCCTGGCTGTAAGCAGCGGGCCGGCATCGCGACCGGCCGCCGAGCAAGACACATCCGGCCCGCGTGCGGGCGCAACGACAGACCCGATAAGGAGTGAAACCAATGTCCTACGAAGTGAACGGCAAGACCGTCGAGCATGACGAGGAAGGCTACATCACCGACATCAGCCAGTGGAGCGACGAGCTCGCCGGCCTGATCGCCAAGGATGAAGGCATCGACATGACCGACGAGCACTGGGAAGTCGTCAACTTCCTGCGCGACTACTACAACGAATACCAGATCGCCCCCGCCGTGCGCGTGCTGGTGAAGGCCATCAAGAAGAAGTTCGGTCCGGAAAAGGGCAACAACAAGTACCTGTACGAGCTGTTCCCCTACGGCCCGGCCAAGCAGGCGTGCAAGATCGCCGGCCTGCCGAAGCCGACCGGCTGCGTCTGATCCGGTTTACGCACTGACGGGAAGGGGGTCCGGCCCCCTCCCCGGTTGAACGAGGACGATGCTCGGATGTCGGTCCTGACCGTTGTCTACGCGCTGTTGTTCTACGCCGCCACGGCGGTGCTGGTGCTGGGACTGGCCCTGAAGATCCGCCAGTTCGCCACCACGCCGGCGCCCCTGCGCATCGCCACCATGCCGGCGCCCATGACGCGCGGCGGGGTGGTGGCGCGCATGGCCGGCGAGGTGCTGCTGTTCCAGAGCCTGTTCCGCTCCAACAAGTGGATCTGGATCCTGGCGGTGCTGTTCCATGCCGGCCTGGCCCTGGTCCTGCTGCGGCACCTGCGCTATTTCATCGAGCCCGTCTGGTTTTGGGTCGTCCTCGTTCAGCCGTTCGGCGTCTACGCCGCCTTCGCCATGGTCGCCGGCCTGGCCGGCCTGTGGGCGCGGCGCGTGGTGGTCGACCGCGTGCGCTACATCTCCAACCCGTCCGACCACCTGATGCTGGCCCTGCTGATGGGCATCGGCCTCAGCGGCCTGGCCATGAAGTTCGTGGCCCGCACCGACATCATCGCCCTGAAGGCGTTCTGCCTGGGCCTGGTGCGGTTCGACTGGCAGCCCCTGCCGGCAGACCCGGCCCTGCTGGTGCACCTGGGTTTGGTGGCGGCGCTGATGATCGTGTTCCCGTTCAGCAAGCTGCTGCACGTGCCCGGGGTGTTCTTCAGCCCCAGCCGCAACCAGGTCGACGACGCGCGCGAGCGGCGCCGCGTGGCGCCCTGGGCCGTGGCCCTGGACGCGCAGCGGGACAGCTAGGGGAGGCACGGCCGTGGCCAAGGTAGAATTCACCACACCGGAACTCCGCGAGGACCGCGCCAACCCGCAGCTGGTGGAAGGGGCCATGTCCCATTCCAGCCCGTACCTGGCCTCGGCCGACCACCAGAAGGACCTGGGCTTCCCCGGCGAGCTGGTGGACGGCTGGCAGCAGAAGGCGGTGGCCAAGCTGGGCGAGCTGTTGGACAAGAACCGCGCCCTGCGCGTGTACCTGGACGCCTGCGTCAAGTGCGGCGCCTGCACCGACAAGTGCCACTACTACCTGGGCACCGGCGACCCCAAGAACATGCCGGTGGCGCGCCAGGACCTGCTGCGCTCGGTCTATCGCCGCAACTTCACCCTGATGGGCAAGATCGCCCCCGGGCTGGTCGGCGCGCGCGACCTGGACGAAGAGCTGCTGGACGACTGGTACAAATACTTCCACCAGTGCTCGCAGTGCCGGCGCTGCTCGGTGTTCTGCCCCTACGGCATCGACACCGCCGAGATCTCCATGGCCGCGCGCGACATCATGGACCACATCGGCAAGGGCCAGAAGTACTGCAACGAGATCATCGGCAAGGTCCACAAGATCGGCAACAACCTGGGCCTGCCCGAGGCCGCCCTGATCGACACCATGGAGGGCCTGGAAGAGGACGTGGAGGAGGAGACCGGGGTCGCCGTCAAATACCCGGTCAACCAGGAAGGCGCCGACGTGCTGCTGATCACGCCCAGCGCCGACTTCTTCGCCGAGCCCCACGTGGACGGCCTGATCGGCTACGGCAAGGTGTTCCACCAGGCCGGCATCTCCTGGACCGTCAGCTCCTACGCCTCCGAGGCCGCCAACTTCGCCATGTTCATCGGCTCCTACGAGCAGATGCACAAGGTCGCCCTGCGCATCCGCAAGGCGGCGCTGGACCTGGGGGTCAAGCGCATCGTGTTCGGCGAATGCGGCCACGCCTGGCGGGTCGCCTACAGCTTCCTCAACACCCTGGCCGGTCCCTGGGACTTCCTGGACCCCAAGTACCCGGTGCCGCAGCACATCCTGGAGGTCACCCACGACCTGATCCGCCGCGGCGCCCTGGAACTGGATCCCAGCGCCAACGACGACAAGGTGGTCACCTTCCACGACTCCTGCAACGTGGCCCGGGCCTCGCGCATGGGCGACATGCCGGGCGGCCAGTTCGAGATTCCGCGCGCGGTGATCAAGGCCGCCGTCAACAGGTTCGTGGACATGCCCGAGGACACCATCTGCGACAAGACCTTCTGCTGCGGCGGCGGCGGCGGACTGCTGACCGACGACCTGCTGGAGCTGCGGGTCAAGGGCGCCCTGCCGCGCATGGAGGCGCTGCAGGAGGTGGTCGACAAGCACGGGGTCACGCACATGGCCGCCATCTGCGCCATCTGCAAGAGCCAGTTCACCAAGGTGATGCCGTTCTACGGCTTCGACATGGACATGGTGGTTTCGGTGCATCAGCTGGTCGGCGACGCCATCCAGCTCGGCGCCAAGGAGTGAGTCAACAACAGAACAGCCAGCACGGGCCGCACCCCGGACAAGCGTGAACACACCAGGCGGGGCGGGTTCGTTCGAACGGTCGGAAGGAAATTTTCATGAAGGCAGACACGCAGACGGCACGGCAGTTCCGCCGCTTCGCGGATGGCGACAAGAAATGGGACGACTGGACGGATCAGATATTCCAGGCCGGATGGTCGCACAAGTGCCCCACCTACGTGCACCGCACCCCGCCGTGCCAGGGAAGCTGCCCGTCGGGCCATGACATCCGCGGCTGGCTGCACGTGGCCCGCGGCATGGACAAGCCCGTCGACGGCAAGACCTGGCAGGAATACGCCTTCGAGCGCATGGTCGACGCCAACCCCTTCCCGGCCACCATGGGCCGGGTCTGCCCGGCGCCCTGCGAGGACGGCTGCAACCGCAACGAGGTCGACGACTTCGTCGGCATCAACGCGGTCGAGCATTACGTGGGCGACTGGGCCATCGCCAACGACCTGGGCCTGGACAAGCCCGCGGCCGAGACCGGCAAGACGGTCGCCGTCGTCGGCGGCGGCCCGGCCGGCCTGTCGGCGGCCTACCACCTGCGCCGCCGCGGTCACCGCATCACCATCTTCGAGGAGCACGGCGACCTGGGCGGCATGATGCGCTTCGGCATCCCCGAATACCGGGTGCCGCGCGACATGCTGTCGGCCGAGGTCAGCCGTATCATCGGCATGGGCGGCATCGAGGTGCGGACCAAGACCCGGGTCGGCCGCGACATCCCGGTGGCCGACCTGGAGCGTGACTTCGACGCCATCTTCTGGGCCGTGGGCGCGCAGAAGGGCCGCCCCCTGCCGGTGCCCGGCGCCGACGCGCCGAACTGCATCACCGGCGTCGACTTCCTGGAGAAGTTCAACAAGGGCGCGCTGAAATACACCACCAAGCGCATGGTGGTGGTGGGCGGCGGCGACACCTCCATCGACGTGGCCTCGGTGGCGCGGCGCATCGGCCACATCCACACCGCCAACGAGAAGGACCGGCCCGAGAACGTGGTCTGGGGCTACACCGCCCACGACGTGGCCGGCACCGGCACCCGCGACGGCACCGAGGTGGTGCTGACCTCGCTGTTCCCGGTCGAAGGCATGATGGCCGCCGAGCGCGAGCGCGAGGACGCCCTGGCCGAGGGCGTCGAGATCAAGGGCGGCGTCATGCCGCTGGAAGTGCTGCTGGACGCCGACGGCCGGGCCAAGGCCCTGCGTATGTGCGAATGCGAGATGGACGGCACCCGCCCGATCCCCATCGAGGGCACCGAGTTCAACATCTACTGCGACCTGGTGGTCTCGGCCATCGGCCAGATGGGCGACCTGGAAGGCATCGAGGACTTCGACAACGGCCACGGCTTCATCGGCGCCGACCGCCAGTTCAAGGTCCAGGGCAAGGACAAGCACTTCGCCGGCGGCGACGCCATCCGCCCGCACCTGCTGACCACGGCCATCGGCCACGGCTCCATCGCCGCCCAGGAGATCGACAACTTCCTGGCCACCGGCGAGACCAAGGGCCGGCCCAAGGTCGACGTGCACCACTTCAACCTGCTGAGCGAACTGCGCCAGCGCGAGCTGGCGCCCTCGGAATACGGCCACGCCCCGGTGCGCGGCACGTCGGACGAATCCTTCGCCATCCACAACTTCGAGGACCGCTCGGCCTCGCAGGTCATCCCCCACGAGGAGCTGTTCCTGGGCCACTTCGGCTACGAGCCGCGCAAGAAGCGCCACGAGATCCGCATCGACAGGGACAAGGTCCTGGGCAACTTCGCCGAGCGCATCAACAACCTGACGGCCGACGAGACCATCGCCGAGGCGGCGCGCTGCATGAGCTGCGGCATGTGTTTCGAGTGCGACAACTGCGTCATCTTCTGCCCGCAGGACGCCGTGTTCCGCGTGCGCAAGGGCCAGAACGCCGTGGGCCGGTACGTGGACACCAACTATCAGAAGTGCATCGGATGCCACATCTGCATGGATGTCTGCCCCACGGGCTACATCCAGATGGGTCTGGGGGAATAGGCCGGAACCGACGGGAAAACGAACAAAAGTCGACCCACCGCGTCGAGTCCGGTCGTCCAAGGGAACAGGGAACGTTTTCCGGGGGTTAGGATATGACCGAAACGACACTGCCGCGACAGGGTACCACGTTCCGCCGCTATGCGCCGGGCGACCGGGCCCACTATGAATGGAGCGAGGACCTCGTCCACCACGGCGAGTCGGGCCTGTGCCCCGTCTACGTGCACCGGGCGCCGCCCTGCCAGGGAAGCTGCCCGTCGGGCCACGACATCCGCGGCTGGCTGGCCGTCGCCCGCGGCCAGGAGAAGCCCCGCGCCGAGCAGCCGTGGCAGGCGCTGGCCTTCGAGCGCATGACCGAGGCCAACCCCTTCCCCGCCATCATGGGCCGGGTCTGCCCCGCCCCCTGCCAGGAGGGCTGCAACCGCCAGGAAGTGGACGACTTCGTCGGCATCAACGCGGTCGAGCAGTACGTCGGCGACTGGGCCCTGGAGCACGGCCTGGGCTTCGTCGGGCCCGAGACCGAGACCGGCAAGAAGGTGGCCATCGTCGGCGGCGGCCCGGCCGGACTGGCCGCCGCCTACTTCCTGCGCCGCATGGGCCACGGCTGCACCATCTTCGAGGAATACAAGGCCCTGGGCGGCATGATGGTGTTCGGCATCCCCGGCTACCGCACGCCGCGCGACGTGCTGCAGGGCGAGATCGACCGCATCATCGCCATGGGGGTCGAGGTGCGCCTGAACACGCGCATCGGCACCGACGTGACCATCGCCGACCTGGACCGCGACTTCGACGCCGTGTTCTGGGGCATCGGCGCCCAGTCCGGCAAGCCCCTGCCCGTGCCCGGCGCCGAGGCCACCAACTGCGTCTCCGGCATCTCCTTCCTGCGCGCCTTCAACGAGGGGCGCCTGAACCACCTGAACGGCCGCGTGCTGGTGGTGGGCGGCGGCGACACGGCCATGGACGTGGCCGCCGTGGCGCGGCGCATCGGCAACATCGACCTGCCGGCCGAGGCCAGCGACGACTCCCCCGACGCGGTGATCCTGGGCAAGACGTCCCAGGACGTGGCGCGGGCGGCCAAGGCGCGCGGCGCCGGCGACGTGTGGATCGTCTACCGCCGGCCCATCTCCAAGGCCCCGGCCACCAAGCACGAGCTGGAATCGGTCATCGCCGAGGGGGTCGAGATCCACGACCAGCTGGCGCCGCTGGAAGTGGTGCTGGACGAAAACGGCCGCGCCAAGGCCCTGCGGGTGGTGCCCGTGGACTGGGCCGACGGCAAGATGGTGCCCCACGAGGGCGAGGAGTTTGACATCGACTGCGCCCTGATCGTCGGCGCCACGGGCCAGGCCGGCGACTTCACCGGCATCGAGGACCTGGACAACGGCTGGGGCCTGATCGACGCCGACAAGCTGTTCCGCGTGCCCAACCACGCCGGCCACTTCGTCGGCGGCGACGCCATCAAGCCGCACCTGCTGACCACCGCCGTGGGCCACGCCCGGGTCGCCGTCGAGGGCATCGACCGCCACCTGCGCGGCCTCGAGCCGGCCAACCGGCCCAAGGTCGACGCGCACCACTTCAGCCTGCTGTCCGAGCTGCGCAGCGAGGGCCTGGAACCCGAGGAGTACGACCACGAGGAGGTCCGCGGCACCGATTCCGCCACCTTCGCCGTGCACAACTACGAGGACCGCTCGTTCGCCGAGATCGTGCCCCACAAGAGCCTGTTCCTGGGCTACTTCGAGCAGGAGCCCCGGGCCCTGCGCCCCGAGGTCGAGATCGACGCCGGCAACGTGCTGGGCAACTTCAACGAGCGGTTCAAGGCCTTTTCCGAACAGGACGCCATCCACGAGGGCGAACGCTGCATGAGCTGCGGCATGTGCTTCGAATGCGACAACTGCATCATCTACTGCCCGCAGGACGCGGTGCACCGGATCAAGAAGGACCACCAGGTGATGGGCCGCTACGTGGAGACGGACTACCACAAGTGCGTCGGCTGCCACATCTGCATGGATGTCTGCCCGACCGGTTACATTCAGATGGGACTTGGAGGATGAACCAGACATGACCCAGGCGCGGAACCTGGGCGCCCTGCTCCTGGCGCTGTGTGCGCTTATGGTCGCGGCGGCGGTGACCCTGCCCGCCGCGGCCGACGGCCGCGTGCCGCTGCCGCATCCGGCCAAGGCCTATGCCGGCCAGCAGTGCGTCGAGCCGGTGGACGTCATGCGGCGCTTCCACATGCAGTACCTGATGCACCAGCGCGACGACACCGTGCACGGCGGCATCCGCGGCACCAAGTACAGCCTGAAGGGCTGCGTCGAATGCCACGCCGTGGCCAGCCCCGGCGTGGCCGACGGCAAGGTGCGGACCCTGCAGCCGTTCTGCAAGGAGTGCCACAGCTACGCCGCCGTCACCATCGACTGCTTCGGCTGCCACACGGGGGCGGCGAAATGAGCGCCCCGGCTTCCGATCCCCGGTTCGAATCCGCCCGCCGGCGCTTCCTGCAGGGCGCCGCCGCCCTGGCCGCCGTGACCCTGGCGCCGGGCGTCACCCTGCTGGCGCCGCGCGCCGCCGGCGCCGCGGCGTCGGACAAGGTGCGCTGGGCCATGCTGATCGACACCACCAAGTGCGATGCCGGCTGCGACCACTGCGTCACCGCCTGCCGCGACGAGAACGGCTGGACCGGCCACGACCGCGCGCGCACCGACCCCCACTGGATCCGCAAGGTGGACCTGCGCGACCGCGCCACCGGCGCCACCCATTCCCTGCCGGTCATGTGCCAGCACTGCGAGACGCCGCCCTGCGTCGACGTCTGCCCCACCGGCGCGTCGTTCAAGCGCGCCGACGGCATCGTCCTGGTGGACAAGCACATCTGCATCGGCTGCCGCTACTGCATGATGGCCTGCCCCTACAAGGCGCGCAGCTTCGTGCACGAGGACGTGACCGGCCAGAAGCCCCACGCGCCCCGCGGCAAGGGGACCGTGGAATCCTGCACCTTCTGCGTCCACCGGGTGGACGCCGGACAGCAGCCGGCCTGCGTCGTCGCCTGCGCCGAGAAGGCGGGCCAGGGGGCCATGGTGTTCGGCGACCTGAACGACCCGAACTCCGAGATCGCCAAGGCCGCCGGCCGCCACGTGACCAACCGCATCCGCGCCGACCTGGGCCTGAACCAGGGCGTGCTGTACCACGGCCTGTGAGGAGGCGAGACACCCCATGATCGACACCACCTCCTACAGCACCATCCGCGGCAACAGCACCGAATACTTCACCCTGCTGGGCTGGCTCGCGCTCATGGTCCTGGCCGGGCTGGGCGCGTCCTGGTACATGGAGCACAACGGCCACTGGGTCACCGGCATGGACAACCAGGTGGTCTGGGGCACGCCGCACGTGTTCGCCGTGTTCCTGGTGGTGGCGGCCTCGGGGGCGCTGAACGTGGCCTCCATCGCCTCGGTGTTCGGCAAGACGGAATACAAGCCCCTGTCGCGCCTGTCGGCGCTGCTGGCCCTGGCCCTGCTGGCCGGCGGCCTGGCCGTGCTGGTGCTGGACCTGGGCCGGCCCGACCGCCTGATCGTGGCCATGACCACCTACAACTTCAAGTCCATCTTCGCCTGGAACATCTACCTCTACACCGGCTTCTTCGCCGTGGTCGGGGTCTACCTGTGGCTGATGATGGACCGGCCCCTGGCCAAGTTCAGCAAGGGGGCCGGCACCTTCGCCTTCCTGTGGCGCCTGATCCTGACCACGGGCACCGGGTCCATCTTCGGCTTCCTGGTGGCGCGCCAGGCCTACGACGCGGCGATCATGGCGCCCATGTTCGTGATCCTGTCGTTCGCCTACGGCATGGCCTTCTTCCTGCTGGTGCTGCTGGCGCTGTACCGCTGGACCGGGCGGCCCCTGGGCGACTTCCTGGTCGGGCGCCTGCGCAACCTGCTGCGCCTGTTCGTGGCCGCCAGCTTCTACTTCGTCCTGGTCTACCACCTGACCAACCTGTACGGGACCGAGAACCACGGGGTGGAACGGTTCCTGCTGCTGGACGGCGGCGTGATCACCGCCCTGTTCTGGGTCGGCCAGGTGCTGGTCGGCTACCTGGCGCCCATGGCCCTGCTGTATCACCCGGCGACCCGGGAGTCGCGGGCCAACGTGGTGCTGGCCTCGATCCTGGTGGTGCTGGGCGGGGTGGCGCAGATGTACGTGACCATCGTCGGCGGCCAGGCCTATCCCCTGAACCTGTTCCCGGGCTACGAGGCCAGTTCGTCGTTCTTCGACGGCGCGATTACCGCCTACGCCCCCTCGGTGCCCGAGATCGCCCTCGGCCTGTCGGGGGTGGCCATGGCGCTGGCCATCGTCACCGTGGCGCTCAAGGTCCTGCCGTTCGCCGCCGAGGACCTGTCGGACGCGCGCATGGACCCGAATTCGGCGGCCAAGGCCGAATAGAACGGATAAAATGCGGCGCCGGGCGCCGGCGCCCTTGTGCAATATTAAACTCTTCTTATGTAATGGGGACGCGGCCCCGCGCCGCGGCGCCAACCAAGCCCCAGGGACGGAAGACGGAACGGCCATGACCCAGGAACACCCCTTCGCCCAGTACGTGCGCATCATCGGCAAGGGCCCGCACCTGTCCCGGCCGCTGAACCGCGACGAGATGCGCGCCGCCGCCGCCATGATCCTGGCCGGCCAGGTGGAGCCGTTGCAGCTGGGCGCCTTCCTGTGCGTCCTGCGCGTGCGCACCGAGGTGCCCGAGGAGGGCGCCGGCTTCGTCGAGGCCGTGCGCGATACCCTCACCCTGCCGCCGGACCCGCCGCGGGTGGACCTGGACTGGTCCTCGTACTCGGGCAAGGCGCGGCAACTGCCCTGGTTCCTGCTCGCCGTCCTGCTGCTGGCCCAGAACGGCGTCCGCGTGTTCATGCACGGCACCGAGGGCCACACCCCGGGCCGCCTCTACACCCGCACCGCCCTGCAGGCCCTGGGCCTGCCCGTCGCCGCCACCCTGGCCGAGGCGGCCGAGCACCTGCGGGCGCGCAACTTCGCCTTCCTGCCGCTGGCCGACCTGCAGCCGCGGCTGCAGGAGATCATCGACCTGAAGCCGATCCTGGGCCTGCGCTCGCCGGTCAACACCTTCGGGCGCATGACCAACCCCTTCGCCGCGCCCTACGAGATCCAGACCGTGTTCCACCCCAACTACCGCGACATCCACCGCGACACGGCGCGCCTGCTGGGCCAGCCGCACATGGCCGTGTTCAAGGGCGAGGGCGGCGAGGCCGAGCGCCGGCCGCAGAAGCCGGTGCTGGTGCAGTACCTGCACGACGACGTCCTCAGCGAGGAGGAGTGGCCGGTGATGCTGGACATGGAGGGCGACGCCATCGACAAGGAGATGGACGTGGCGCGCCTGGGCGCCATCTGGCGCGGCGAGGCCGCGGACCCCTACGCCGAGGCCGCCGTGGTCGGCACGGCGGCCATCGCGCTGCGCCTCATGGGCCGCGGCGAGGACACCGACGAGGCCACCCACCTGGCGCGCGAGATGTGGCAGGCCCGCAACCGGGAGCGGCTCACCGCCGCCGCCTGAGCCATGGGCCATGTCCTGATCTCGGCCGCCCACAAGTCGTCGGGCAAGACCACGGTCACCGCCGGGATCTGTGCCGCCCTGCACGCCCGCGGACTTTCGGTGCAGCCGTTCAAGAAGGGCCCCGATTTCATCGACCCCATGTGGCTGTCCCTGGCCGCCGGGCGCACCTGCCGCAACCTGGACTTCTACACCCAGTCGCCGGACGAGATCCTGGCCGCCTTCGCCCGCCACGCCGCCAGCGCCGACATCGCCGTGGTCGAGGGCAACAAGGGCCTCTATGACGGCCTGGACCTGGACGGCAGCACGTCCAACGCCGCCCTGGCCGCGTCCCTGGGGGCGCCGGTGATCCTGGTGCTGGAGACCCGCGGCATGACCCGCGGCATCGCGCCGCTGATCCTGGGCTACCAGGCCTTCGACCCCGGCATCCGCATCGCCGGCGTGATCCTGAACAAGGTCGGCGGACCGCGCCACGAGGGCAAGCTGCGCGCCATCATCGAGCACTACACCGACGTCCCCGTCCTGGGCGCCGTGCACCAGGACCCGGCCCTGGCCATCGACGAGCGCCACCTGGGCCTGATGCCCAGCAACGAGGCCGCCCACGCCGTGGCCACGGTGGACCGCCTGGGCCGCGCCGTGGCCGCCCAGGTGGACCTGGACCGCCTGCTCGCCATCGCCGCCGGCGCCGCGCCCGTCGCCGCGGCGGCGAAACCCCACCTGGCCGCCCGCCGGCGCGACCTGCGCATCGCCGTCGCCCGGGACTCCGCCTTCGGCTTCTACTACCCCGGCGACCTGGAGGGCCTGGAGGCCGCCGGCGCCGAGCTGGTCCCCTTCTCGCCGCTGGCCGACCGGCGCCTGCCGCCCTGCGACGGGCTGTTCATCGGCGGCGGCTTCCCCGAGACCCACATGGCGGCCCTGGAGGCCAACGTGGAGATGCGCGAGGACGTCCGCGCCGCCCTGGCCGCCGGCCTGCCCGCCTATGCCGAGTGCGGCGGCCTCATGTACCTGTCGCGCAGCCTGACCTGGCAGGGCGTGACCTGCGAGATGGCCGGCGCCGTGCCCGCCGACACGGTCATGCACGACCGGCCCAAGGGGCGCGGCTACGTGCGCCTGCGCGAGACGGCGAGCGCCCCGTGGCGGGCCGCCGGGGCCCCGGCGCGGGAGATCCAGGCCCACGAGTTCCACTACTCGTCGCTCGAGAACCTGGACCCCGGCCTGCCCTTCGCCTACGAGGTGCTGCGCGGCCACGGCACCGACGGGCACCGCGACGGCCTGATCGTCGGCAACCTGCTGGCCGGCTACGCCCACCTGCGCCACGTGGACGCCCACCCCTGGACCGCGCGGTTCGCCGACTTCGTGCGCGCCCGCCGCGGCGGCGCGGCGGCCCCGGCGTCGCGGGCCCTTGGCCAATGACGCGGCGCGGCGGTAGACTTAAACCATGAGCCAGACCATCCATCCCGTGTACCTGGTGGGCGCCGGCCCCGGCGACCCGGACCTGCTGACCGTCAAGGCCCTGCGCCTGATCCAGGACGCCGACGTGGTGGTCTACGACCGCCTGGTGTCCGAGGCGATCCTGGACCTGATCCCCGCCGGCACCACCCGCATCTTCGTCGGCAAGGCGTCGCGCAACCACCACATGCCGCAGGAACAGATCAACGAGACCCTGGCCACCATCGCCGACAGTGGCCGCAAGGTGGTGCGCCTCAAGGGCGGCGACCCGTTCGTGTTCGGCCGCGGCAGCGAGGAGGCCATGCACCTGACCCAGCGCGGCATCCCGTTCCAGATCGTGCCCGGCATCACCGCCGCCTCGGGCTGCACCGCCTATGCCGGCATCCCGCTGACCCACCGCGGCATGGCCAAGAGCGTGCGCTTCGTCACCGGCCACGCCCAGTCCGGCGAGGCCCTGGACCTGAACTGGGACAGCCTGGCCGACCCGGACACCACGCTCGTCATCTACATGGGCCTGACCAACGTGGCCATGATCCGCGACGAGCTGACCGCCGCCGGCCTGTCGCCGGCCACCCCCGCCTGCGCCATCCAGAACGGCACCCTCGCCGACCAGCGCACGGTCATCACCACGCTGGGCGACCTGCCCGACTGCGTGGAGGGGCTCAACCTCAAGGCGCCGACCCTGATCGTGGTCGGCGAGGTGGTGGGCCTGGCCGGCGAGCTGGGCTGGCTCAACCCGGCCCAGCCCTGCGAGCTGGAAGCCCAGGCCTGAACCGGACCGCGCCCGCCATGCCCCCCCGCTCGCCCGCCGCCGCACCCGCCCTGGCCGACGCCGCCCTGGTGATCGTCGGCCACGGCTCGTCGATCAGCGCCAACAGTAGCCTGGCCACCACCCTGCAGGGCAACGAGATCCGCCGCCGCAACCTGTTCGCCGAGGTCCACGAGGCGTTCTGGAAGGAGGCCCCGTTCCTGGGCGACGTGCTGGACGACGTGGCCGCGCCGCGCATCTTCGTGGTCCCCAACCTGGCCTGCCGCGGCTACATCACCAGTTCGGTGATCCCGCGCACCATGGGCCTGACCGGGCGGGTGACCGAGCGCATCGGCCGCCATGGCCACCAGACCGTGGTGCTGTGCGAGCCGGTGGGCACCAACCCGCGCATCGCCCGGGTGGTGGCCGGCCGCGCCGAGGCCATCGTCACCGAGTTCGGACTGGCCGCCGAGCGCACCTGCCTGATGCTGGTGGGCCACGGGTCCAAGCGCAACGCGCAATCCTCGATCCAGACCCAGGCCATCGCCGCCGCCCTGGCCGACCAGGGCGTGTTCGCCGAGGTCACGGTGGCCTTCCTGGAGCAGGACCCCACCGTCGCCAACTGGCGCCAGGCCACCACCGCCGAGTCCGTGATCGTGATGCCGTTCATGATCTCCAACGGCCTGCACGGGGCCGAGGACGTGCCGGCCCTGCTGGGCATCGACCCGGCCGACCCGGCCATGGCCCGCATGGCCGAGGAGGGCATCCCGGCCGGCCCCTACGCCATCGACGGCCGCCGGGTGTGGTACTGCCGCGCCGTAGGCAGCGAGCCCGGCGTGGCCGACATCATCGTCGACCAGGTGCTGGCGCGGATCTGACGACGCCCCCAAAAGAACCAGTCCGGGTCGGCACCGAACCGGGTCCGCGGGACCCGGTAAGCGCGACCGCGCGCCCGGGCGGAGGTCGAGGCGCCAAGAGGCGCGGAAGCGAGGCGCCAAGGGGCGCAGCTCCGCCCGGCGCCTGAGGGGCAATAAATCGCCTTTCGCGGCCTTCTTCGGCCATTTCCAGGCCACTTTGGGCCCCTTTCGGGCCCGATGTCGTCATGCCAGGCCCCTGGAATCCCTCGAAACCCGGCCTTCCGGCGGGAAAATGTCGTCATTTGTCATCATCCGCCCCGTCCCCTCACCCTCCCGCGCCCATGGCGCGGGCCCCTCCCTCTCCCTCGAGGGAGAGGGGAAGAGGGAACTTCGCCGGGCAAACGCCCCTTCTCCCTCTAGGGCGGGGGAAACAGGGAACCTCGCCGGGCAAACGCCCCCTCTCCCTCTAGGGCGGGGGGAACAGGGAATCTCGCCGGGCAAACGGCCCTCTCCCTCGAGGGAGGGGGGAACAGGGAACCTCGCCGGGCAAACGCCCCCTCTCCCTCGAGGGAGAGGGCCGGGGTGAGGGGGCTGGACCTGGCCGCCGGGAAACCCCGGCCCGCCCATGGCCATCTCCGGCCAACCCCTGGGATCGCGCCGGACCTTGCCTTCATCTTCACTATGTCAAAGAACATAACAGGAACATAGTCCGATTTTCGGCCCGTTCAAGGCCTCGGCGGGAAAAAATGCACGACGGCGCCGGGCGTCGGGGCGGCGGCAAGGGAAGGGCCGGGCGCGGGGGAGTTCAGACGACGGTGCGGTGGCGCTCGACGCAGGTGGCCAGGACCTCGTCGGGGTCGCGCTTCCACCAGTTGGCGGCGGAGAAGATCTCCACCTCGCAGTGGCCGCCGTAGCCGCCGGCCTCGACCCAGGCGCGGATGGCCTTCAGGTCGATGACCCCGTCGCCCATCATGCCCCGGTCCAGCAGCAGGTCCGTGGTCGGCACCAGCCAGTCGCAGACGTGGTAGGCCAGCAGGCGGCCGCCGCGCCCGGCGCGGGCGATCTGGGATTCGAGGTCCGGGTCCCACCAGACATGGTAGACGTCCACCGCCACGCCGACCCCGTCCCCCAGGACGTCGCACAGGTCCAGCGCCTGGCCCAGCGTGTTCACGCAGGCCCGGTCGGCGGCGTACATGGGGTGCAGGGGCTCGATGGCCAGGGGCATGGCGCTGGCCCGGGCGTGGTCCAGCACGGCGGCGATGCCGTCGCGCACCTGGTCGCGGGCGCCGGCGATGTCCTTCGACCCCTCCGGCAGGCCGCCCACCACCAGCACCAGGCACTGGGCGCCCAGGGCCACGGCCTCGTCGATGGCGCGGCGGTTGTCGTCGATGGCCGCCTGGCGCCCGGCGGCGTCGGCGGCCGGGAACATGCCGCCGCGGCACAGGCCGGTGACGGCAAGATCCGTGTCGGCCAGGCGCCGCGCCGCTTCGTCGAGGCCCAGGGCCGCCACCTGGTCGCGCCAGGGGGAGATGCCGCCGATGCCGTGGCGGACGCAGCCGTCGATGGCCTCGGCCAGGCCCCAGCGCTCGCGGATGGTGGCGGTGTTCAGCGACAGCAGGCGCGCGTCGGCGGAAAGGTCGCGCATGTCAGCCCGCGACCCCGTGCACGGCCAGCACGGCGGTCATGCGCGCCGCCGCCAGGTCCGGGTCGCGCAGCAGGCCGGCGGCGTCGGCCAGGCGGAACAGCTCGGCCAGGTGCGGCAGGGACCGCGTGCTCTGCTGCCCGCCGACCATGACGAAGTGGTCCTGCAGGCCGTTCAGGTAGGCCATGAACACGACCCCGGTCTTGTAGAACCGGGTCGGCGCCCGGAAGATGTGGCGCGACAGGGGCACCGTGGGGGCGAGGATGGCGTGGAAACGCGCCTCGTCGCCCTTGGTCAGGGCGTCCAGGGCCGCCGAGGCCGCCGGGGCGATGGCGTCGAAGATGCCCAGCAGGGCGTCGGAGTAGCCGGCGTCGTCGCCGGCGATGAGTTCGGCGTAGTTGAAGTCGTCGCCCGTGTACATGCGCACACCGGCCGGCAGGCGCCGGCGCATGGCGATCTCCTTGTCCTTGTCCAGCAGCGAGATCTTGATGCCGTCCACCCGCCCGGCGTTGGCGGCGATGATGCCCAGGCAGGTCTCCATGGCCGCGTCCAGGTCGTCCGACCCCCAGTACCCGGCCAGGGCCGGGTCGAACATGTCGCCCAGCCAGTGGATGATCACCGGCGCCTTCACCTGGCCCAGCAGGCGGTCGTAGACCCGGGCGTAGTCGTCGGGCGAGGCGGCGCAGGCGGCCAGGGCGCGGCTGGCCATCAGGATCAGCTCGCCGCCCTCGCCCTCGATGAATTCGATCTGCTGCTCGTACGCGCGGATGACATCATCCACCGTCAGCCTCGGGTCCGGCGCCAGGTGGTCGGTGCCGCAGCCGCAGGCGATGCGCGACCCGGGCACGGCGCGCGAGGCGGCCAGGCTGCGGCGGATCAGCTCCTGGGCGCCGGCCCAGTCCAGGCCCATGCCGCGCTGCGCCGTGTCCATGGCCTCGGCCACCCCCAGGCCCATGGACCACAGGTATTCCCGGTAGGCGATGGTGGCGTCCCAGTCCACCGCCGGCTCCAGCCACGGGTCCACGTCGGCCAGGGGGTCGGCGACCACGTGGGCGGCGGAGAAGGCGATGCGCGAGAACGGCCCCGGCGCCGGCGCGAAATCGGCGGCGGGCGACAGGGTGAAGGGCGCCAGCGTGCCGGCCGCCGTGGGCAGGGTGACCGCCGCCATGGTCAGGCGTCCAGGTCCGGGATGTCGACCCAGCGCCGCTCGGCCCAGCTTTGCATGGCCAGCTCGGCAAGCTGCACGCCCTTGGCGCTTTCCATCAGGTCGTAGCGGTAGGGCGCGTCCTCGCAGACGTGGCGGATGAACATCTCCCACTGGGCGCGGAAGCCGTTGGGGTAGTCCTGGGTGTCGGGCACCTCCTGCCACTGGTCATGGAACGCCATGGTCTGCGGTTCGTCGGGGTTCCACACCGGCTTGGGCGTGTTCATGCGCGACTGGGTGCGGCACTTGTGCAGGCCGGCCACGGCCGAGCCGTGGGTGCCGTCCACATGGAAGGTGACCAGGTCGTCGCGGCGCACCCGGGTGCACCACGAGCTGTTGACCTGGGCGACGATGCCGCCGTCCAGCTCGAAGGTGGCGTAGGCGGCGTCGTCGGCGTCGGCGTCGTAGGGGTTGCCGGCCTCGTCCCAGCGGGTGGGGATGTGGCGCGCGCCCAGGCAGCTCACCGACTTTACCGGGGCGATGACGTTGTCCAGCACGTAGCGCCAGTGGCACAGCATGTCCAGGATGATGCCGCCGCCGTCGCCCTTGCGGTAGTTCCACGACGGCCGCTGCGCCGGCTGCAGGTCGCCCTCGAACACCCAGTAGCCGAACTCCACCCGCGCCGACAGGATGCGGCCGAAGAATCCGGATTCGCGCAGCATGCGCAGCTTGATCAGCCCGGGCAGGAACAGCTTGTCCTGCACCGCCCCGTTCTTGACCCCGGCGTCGCGGGCGGCGCGGGCCACCGACAGGGCGTCGTCCAGGTTCTCGGCCACGGGCTTTTCCGAATACACGTGCTTGCCGGCGGCGATGGCCTTCTTCAGCAGCTCGGCGCGCATCTGGGTGGTGCCGGAATCGAAGAACACCGGGTCGCCGCCGTCGGCCAGGGCGGCGTCCAGGTCGGTGGTCCAGCGGTCGATGCCGTGGGCGGCGGCCAGGCGCGCCACCCGGTCGGCGTTGCGGCCGACGATGATGGGATCGGGCATGACCCGGTCGCCGTTGGCCAGCGCCACCCCGCCGTCGGCCCGGATGGCCAGGATCGAGCGGATCAGGTGCTGGTTCATGCCCATGCGCCCGGTGACGCCGTGCATGATGAGGCCGAGGCGCTGTTCCGCCATGGTCGCGTTACTCCATTTCCAGCAGTTTGTAGATGCGCCGCGTGTAGACGCCGAACCGTTCGTGGGTCTTCATGTCCAGGTTGCGCGGATAGGGCAGGTCGATGGTGAAGTGGTCGGCCATGCGCGCCGGGCCGGCGGTGAGCACGGCGCAGCGCGAGCCCAGCAGCACCGCCTCGGGGATCGAGTGGGTGACGAAGATGATGGTCTTCTTGCTTTCGCTCCAGATGCGCAGCAGCTCCAGGTTCATCTTCTCGCGGGTCAGGGCGTCGAGCGCGCCGAACGGCTCGTCCATGAGGATCAGCTTGGGGTCGTGGACCAGGGAACGGGCGATGGCGGCGCGCTGCTGCATGCCGCCCGACAGCTCGTAGGGGTACTTGTCCTCGAACCCGTCCAGGCCGACCATGTGCAGCAGGTCGCGGGCCCGGTCCAGGCTCTCCTTCTTGGGCAGGCCCAGCAGCTCGGCCGGCAGCAGCACGTTGTCGATGATGCGCCGCCACTTCAGCAGCAGCGAGGCCTGAAACACCATGCCCACGTCGCGGCTGGGGTCGAAGTCGTGCTCGCCGGCGCCGATGCGCACGGTGCCGCCGTCGTGGGGGTGCAGGCCGGCCAGGATCTTCAGCACCGTGGTCTTGCCGCAGCCCGATGGCCCGACCAGGGACACCAGCTCGCCGACGTCGATGTCCATGGTCACGTCCGAGACGGCCAGGAACTCCTCGCCGCGGGTGCGGTAGACCTTGCGGACCTCGTTCAGGTGGATGAAGGACTCGCTCATGCTCCGGCCTCCAGGCGGCTGTCACCGACCACGAAGATGCGTTCCAGCAGCAGGACCAGGCCATAGAGGGCCACGCCCACCAGGGTGATCAGCAGCACGGCCATGAACATGGCCGCGGTGTCGAGCGTCACCTGCACCTGCAGCATCAGGTAGCCCAGCCCCTCCTCCGAGGCGATGAACTCGCCGACGATGGCGCCGGCCACGGCCAGCACCACCGCCACCTTCATGCCCGAGAAGATGTAGGGCAGCGAGCCGGGAAGCTGGATCTTGGTGAAGATCTGCCACTTGGTGCCGCGCAGGGCGCGCACCAGGTCGATCAGCTCGGGCTCCACCTCGCTCATGCCCCGCGCCGTGGTCAGCAGGATGGGCAGGAAGCAGATGGAGAAGGCGATGATCACGTTGGGGAAGAAGCCGTAGGAGAACCAGACGATGAACAGCGGCCCCAGGGCCACCTTGGGGATCATGTTCAGGCTGACCACCAGGGGCATGAAGGTGTCGCTCAGCATCCGCCACCAGGAGAAGGCCAGCGCCATGCCGACCCCCACCACCACGGCCAGCAGGTAGCCGAAGAACACCTCGCCCGCCGTGACCAGGGTGTTGTGGAGCCAGTTGTACTCCTCGAAGATGGACATGACGGTGTCCAGCGGCGAGGGCATGACGTATTGCGGCACGTCGCCCAGCTCGACCCACAGGTACCAGGCCAGGACGACCGCGGCGTGGACGGCGACCGCCGGCAGGGTCCGCCGCAGGTAATCGGTTTTCTGTTTCATGGTCGTGGTTTCCCTCCCCACTCCCCCGTTCCTTCAGGACAGCCAACGCTCCAGCCCGGCGGCGACGAAGGCGTCGTCGTTGAGGTCGGGATAGGCCGCGTAGACCCGGTCGATCTCGGCGCCCTGCCCCGGGCCCAGGGCCTCGCCCGGGTTCAGGCACCAGGTCCCCTGCAGCAGCCCCTGGCGGCGCAGGACCTCGTGGCAGCCGGCGATGCAGCCGGCGAAGTCGTTGGCCACGTCGAAGAAGGCACTGTTGCAGTCCGTCACCATGCTGTCCAGGGCCAACAGGTCGTCGTCGACCCCACCGCCGGCGGCGGCGGCGTGGCAGCGGTCCAGCAGCTCGACGGCGCGCCGGGTCCACACCGACCAGTGGCCCAGCAGGCCGCCCTTGATGCGCACCCGCACCGGGCGCCCGCCGCGCACCACGACGAACGGCGTCACCAGGTCGAGCACGATGTGGTCGTCGTTGCCGGTATAGAGCGTGATGCGGTCCTCGGCCCCGGCCTCGACCACGCCGCGGATCACGTCCAGGGTGCGGTAGCGGTTGAACGGCGCCATCTTGATGGCCACCACGTTGTCGATCTCGGCGAAGCGGCACCAGAACGACGGCCCCAGCAGGATGCCGCCCACGGCCGGCTGCAGGTAGAAGCCGACCAGGGGGATTTCCTCGGCCACGGCGCGGCAATGGTCGATCAACTCGTCCTCGGACGCGCCCTTCATGGCCGCCAGGCTCATCAGCCCGGCGTGGTAGCCCAGGGACACGGCCAGGCGCGCCTCGGACACCGCCTGGTCGGTCTTGCCGCACAGGCCGGCGATGCGCACCACCGGCCGGTCGGTCCAGGCCGCCGCGGTCTCTGCCGCCAGGCGCAGCACGGGTTCCAGCAGGCCGACGTCGCGGATCTCGAACTGGGTGGTGTGCACGCCCACGGCGACCCCGCCGGCGCCGGCGTCCAGGTAGTAGCGGGTCAGGGCCCGCTGGCGCCGCTCGTCCAGCCGGCGCTCGGCCGTCAGGGCCAGGGGATGGGCCGGAATCACCGCGCCGCGGCGCAGCACCTCCAGCACCTCGCCGTCGATCTCCGACCGATGCAGACCCATCGCGACCCTCCGCCCGGGATTGTAACCAGTTGGTTACTTAAAACAAAATTGCCCGGCCCCGTCAAGCCCGCGTTTGGCCGCCCCGACGCGGCCGAACGGGGACGGGGGACGCGGCCGGCCGGCCGCGTCCCCCGCCCGCCCCGATGGTCAGTAGACGCCGTTCAGGGTGTCGTAGTGGCAGGGCTTGTTCCAGTTGGTCATGTCGCGCGACACCCAGTCCGAGATCCAGGTCACGACCCGCTCCATGGGCACCATGGGGTAGCCGAACAGGTCGGCGCCGCGGCCGCCGTTGACCAGGCAGATGCTGGGCACCTCCTCGCCGATGAAGGTCACGGGCTTGCCCATGCGCTTGGCGATGGAGGTGGCCAGGGCGTGGATGGACACCGATTCGGGGCCCGAGATGTTGAGCCCCTGGGACGGCGAGGTGCAGTGCAGCAGGCAGCGGATGGCCTGGCTGTTGCAGTCGCCCTGCCACATGGCGTTGACGTGGCCGGCCGACAGGTCCACCGGCTCGCCGCGGTGGATCTTGGTCGCCACCTCGGAGAACACGCCATAGCGCATGTCCTGGGAATAGCACAGGCGGAAGGCCAGCATGGGCGTGCCGTTGACCACCGAGAAGTGCTGGAAGATGCGCTCGCGCCCGACGCAGGAGTTGGCGTACTCGCCGGGCATGGCGTTGGTGGACACGTCCTCGGTGCAGCCCTGGCGCAGGGTGCTGGCGTTGGGATAGACCAGGATGGTCGAGAAAAGGACGATGCGCGAACCCTTGTACGCCTGGGCCACCAGGGCCGGCACGTAGGTGTTCATGGCCCAGGTGAAGTGCTCGTTGCCGTCGGTGCCGAACTTCTTGCCGGCCATGTAGATGACGTTGGGCAGCTTGGGCAGGGCCTCGACCTGGTCGCGGTCGGTCAGGTCGGCGGCGATGGTCTCGACCCCCCAGCCGTTCAGCTTCTCCTGCAGACCCGGCTCCGAGAACCGGGCCACGCCGACGACGCGCTTGTCAGGCGCCGCGCGCTTGGCCAGGCGGGCCAGGGTCACGCCCATCTTGCCGCCGACGCCGAGGATGATGAGGTCGCCCTCGATCTTCTTCATGTCGTCGATCAGGGCCTGGGACGGCGTCGACATGAAGTCTTCAAGGTGATCCTCGTCCTCGAAGCGGTCGGGGAACATGGCGGGCGATAGAACGGTCATTTGCGGGACTCCCGTGTTGTCAGGTTCGGTTATTGGTTGCGCCGGCGGCCGGGGTCACTCGGCCGCCTGCAGGGGCACCGCGGCGCCGTCGTCGGACAGCCAGCGATCCAGGTTGGCGGCGACGAAGTCGTCGTCGGTCAGTTCGGGATAGGCGGTGCAGACGCGGGTGATGTCCTCGGCCTGGCCGGGGCTCAGCCCCTCGTCGGGGTTCAGGCACCAGATGCCTTCCAGCAGGCCCTGGCGGCGCAGCACCTCGTGGCAGCCGGGGATGTAGCCGACCAGGTCGTTGGCGCCGTCGTAGATGGCGCCGTTGGCGTCGGTGGTCTTGGCGTCCAGGGCCAGCAGGTCCATGTCCACCCGGCCGGTGGCGATGGCCTGGTGGATGCGGCCCAGGGTCCGCACCGCCGAATGCACCCAGAACGACCAGTGCCCCAGCAGGCCGCCGACCATGTGCACGGTGACCGTGCCGCCGTCGCGCTTGAACTGGAACGGGGTCAGCAGGTCGAGCACGATGTGGTCGTCGTTGCCGGTATAGAGCGCGACCCGGTCCTCGGCCCGGGCCTCGACCACGCCGCGCACCACGTCCACGGTGCCGTATCGGTTGAACGGCGCGATCTTGATGCCGACCACGTTGTCGATGCCGCAGAAGCGGCGCCAGAAGTCCGACGACAGCTTCATGCCGCCGACCTCGGGCAGCAGGTAGAAGCCGAAGGTGGGGATCACCTCGGCCACCTTGCGGCAGTGGTCCAGGATGGCGTCCTCGGACTGGCCCTTCAGGTCGCCCACGTTGACCATGCCCACGTGATAGCCCAGCGACACGGCCAGGCGCGCCTCGCCCAGCGCCTGCTCGGTGGGGCCGGTCAGGCCGGCCAGCAGCATCACCGGCCGGTCGGTCCAGGCGCGGGCGGTCTCGGCGGTGCGCGCCAGCAGGGGCTCGTACAGGCCGGCGGCGCGGTTGGCGTACTGGCCGGTGTGCACGCCCACGGCAAGCCCGCCGGCGCCGGCGTCGACGTAGTAGCGGGTCAGGGCCCGCTGCCGCCGCTCGTCCATCTTGCGCTCGGCCGTCAGCACCAGGGGGTGGGCGGGGATGACCATGCCGCGCTTGATGGCGGCCAGGATGTCGGCGGGAAGCTCGGATCGGTGCAGTGCCATGGCGTGTTCTCCCTGCGGGGCTCGGACGTGGAGGCGGGGAGCCCGGCGGCCGGTGCCGCCCCTCCCCTCCGGTATTCCGTTCGGTCTGTTATCAACTAACCGGTTGGTTAATTAAAACGCAAAGCCGGGGCCGTGTCAAGGCGCGCGGGCGGCGCAGGAATCGGCCGCCGTCCGGCGCCTTGAGAACGCGGCGGCCGCGCCCCATCTATGCGGGAACGGGACCACCGCGCAGGAATTACGATGGCCATTTCCGCCGACGACATCAAGGGCTGGCACGCCCACGTCTATTACGACGACGCCACCCGCCCGGCCGCCGCCCTGCTGCGCGCCGCCATCGAGGACCGGTTCGCCGTGGCCATGGGCCGCTGGCGCGACGAACCCGTCGGCCCCCATCCCCGGGCCATGTACCAGGTGGCCTTCGACGCCGAATTGTTCGCGGAATTCGTGCCCTGGCTGCTGGCCAACCGGGCCGGCCTGCCGGTGCTGGTCCACGCCCGCTCGGGCCAGGGCGACCTGGTCGACCACACCGAGGGCGCCCTGTGGCTGGGCCACAGCCTGCCCCTGAAGCTGGAATTCTTCGCCACCGGCGCCACGTCGGCGTAGCGCCCGGAAAAAAGGCAAAAGAAAAAGCGCCGTTCTGGCGCTTCTTTTTTCCGGGGTCTGGGGCCTTTCCGGGGAGGCGATCTTTCCGTGATCCCCTCCCCGGTGGAGGCGTCATGACCCGAGGGCTTGACGAACTGGGTCGCGGCGGGGTCGCCGCGGGAAACCGGGTGTTAGTTGTTGACGGCCTGGTCGAGCTCGCCGCCCACCGAAGTGAACATCGTCTCGAGGGAGCCGCCCATGCCCTTCAGGGCGCCGATGGCGGCGACGGAAACCAGGGCGGCGATCAGGCCGTACTCGATGGCGGTGGCGCCGGAGTCGTCGGAGAAGAACTTGGTCAGGGTCTCGAGTTTCATAACATCCTCCATGATGTGTGTGGCGGCGTTCGTGCCGTGAGAACCAATATGGAGGCCCGGCATTTCGACCCAATTTCCTGAAAGTTTCAGAACCGTTCCGAGGCGATTTTTTTTCGGTTTGGGCGAAAAAAAATTTTTGCGGGGGGCTTCGTGGATGCCTGGGCCAAGCCCGGCCATCCACGTCGGCGACGCGGGCAAAAGAAAAAGCGCCGTTCTGGCGCTTCTTTTTCCCTGGGGCCTGGGCCTTTCCGGGGAGGTGGCCTTTCTTGGCGCACCTCCCCGGTGGAGGCGTCATGACCCGAGGGCTTGACGAACTTGGTCGCGGCGGCGTCGCCGCGGGAAACCGGGTGCTAGTTGTTGACGGCCTGGTCGAGCTCGCCGCCCACCGAGGTGAACATCGTCTCGAGGGAACCGCCCATGCCCTTCAGGGCGCCGATGGCGGCGACGGAAACCAGGGCGGCGATCAGGCCGTACTCGATGGCGGTGGCGCCGGACTCGTCGGAAAAGAACTTGTTCAGGGTCTCGAATTTCATGACATCCTCCATTTGATGTGTCGCGGCACCAGCGCCGCGATGAGGAGGAGTATGGGGACCCGGCATTTCGCCCCAATTTCCTGAAAGTTTCAGAACCGTTCCGGGGCGATTTTTTTTCGGCTTGGGCTAAAAAAGTTTGTTGTGAGGGGGCTTCGTGGATGCCCTGGACAGGCCCGGGCATGACATAACTATCTGGAATATCTGTATTTTTTGTCATGGCCGGGCCTGCCCCGGCCATCCACGCCCGCCGGGTGGCGTCCGGTCAAAAGATCCCCGCCGGCACCTAGGGCCGCAGGGCGTGCAGCACCAGGTCGACGGCGTGGTCGCGGTAGGCGGCGATCCGGGCGGCGTCGCCCAGGTCGCGGTCGAAGATCACCGACAGGGTGTGGCGGTTGGAGAAGTAGAAGTAGCACAGCCCGGCGATGGAGATGTACAGCGCCACCGGGTCGATGCCGTCGCGGAACACCCCCTTGGCGGCGCCGCGGCGCAGCAGGCCCTCGATCATGCGCACCAGGGGCGGATGCTTCTCGCGGATGGAGTCCGACTTCTTCATGTGCCGCGCCCGCTGCAGGTTCTCGTCGGCCAGCAGGTGGATCCACTCCGGGTTCTCGGCCAGGAAGTCGATGGTGAAGGTGACCAGCCGGACGATGCCCTCCTCGGGCTCCAGGGTTTCCATGCTCAGCTCGTGGTCCCGCGCCCGGATGGCGTCGAAGGACCGTTCCAGCACCGCCAGGTACAGGGCGTCCTTGTCGGCGAAATAGTGGTAGATCATCGCCTTGTTGACACCGGCGCGGGAGGCGATGGTCTGCACCCGCGCGCCGTCCAGCCCGCGGGTGGAAAATTCCTTCAGCGCGGCCTTCAGAATCTGCTCGCGCGTGCGCTCGGGATTCCGTTTAATGGGAGCGCGTTGTTTGGTTTCGTCCGCTTGGCGCTGCGTTGACACGGTGGGCCCTGCCCTCTAATGTCGATGTAACCAACCGGATGGTTAATAGCAGGGAAAACCCCCGGTCGTAAAGCACCCGCGGCCGGCAAGCCCGGACAGGGCGGGGGCGACCCGGTTGAAATGAGGAAAATGGAGGAGGCATCAATGGCTCGATTCGGCCGACTGCTCGGGACCAGCCTGGTGGCCCTGGGTCTGTCCATGGGCGCCGCCCAGGCGGCAACCGAGATCAATTTCATCCTGAACTGGATCGCCGGCGGCGACCACGCGCCGTACTACTACGCCCAGAAGATGGGCTGGTACAAGGACGCCGGCATCGACCTGAACATCGAACAGGGCAAGGGCTCGTCCCTGTCGGCCCAGCGCGTCGGCGTCGGCAAGAACGAACTGGGCCTGGCCGACCTGCCGCCGGTGTTCGTGTCCATCGCCAAGGGCGCCGACAGCGTCGCCGTCTACAACGTCTACGCCAACTCGCCGTACGGCTTCTACTGGCTGAAGAGCTCGGGCATCTCCACCCCCAAGGACTTCGCCGGCAAGAAGATCGGCAACCCGCCGTGGGACGCGGCGCGGCAGATGTGGCCGGCCTACGCCAACAACGTGGGCATCGATCCCAAGTCGGTGACCTGGGTCAACGTGCAGCCCAATGCCAAGCTGTCGGCCCTGAAGAGCGGGTCCATCGACGTCACCACGTCGTTCTACAACATCCACCACATCTTCAAGGCTCAGCTGGGCGACGACATGGGCTTCTCGCCGGGCAAGGAATTCGGGGTTAACCCCTATGGCAACTCGATCATCGCCAACGGCACGTTCCTGAAGGAGCACAAGGACGCCGTGGCCGCCTTCGTCAAGGTCACGCAGAAGGCCTTCCACGCCTGCGCCATGGACGCCGCGCCCTGCATCGACGCCCTGGTCGAGGCCAACAAGGGCCTGAAGGCGGACAACGAGACCACCAACTGGGGTCTGGTGAAGGAACTGATGACCGACGAGGTCTCCACCTCCGTGGGCCTGGGCTACATGGACCCACAGCGCATGAAGTTCTCCTACGAGCTGTTCGAGCCCTACCTGTCGCAGAAGTTCGACTACGCCAAGCACTTCACCAACGAGTTCATCGACACATCGGTGAAGATGCCGAAATAGGCCGCATCGGCAGCCCGGACCGGCCAATCGGAACGGGCCGCTCGGAACGGACCAGTCAAAACAGGAATGGCCGCCTGCCCGCAGGCGGCCATTTCCTTGCCCGCGTTCCTGATCGTCAATCGGGGGACCGTGTTCAGGACCCGGGCCGGACTTCCACCACCTCGACCCGGTTGCGCCCGCCCTGCTTGGCCCGGTACAGGGCCCCGTCCGCCTGCTTGACCAGTTCCACCGGCCCCATGCAGTTCTCGGCGTCGACCACGGCGATGCCGATGCTGACCGTGATGTGGCCCAGGGGCGACTTGCCGTGGGCGATGTCCGCCTCCTCCACGGCCTGGCGCACCGCCTCCGCCTGTTGCCGGGCGTTGGCGGCGTCGAGCCCCGGCAGCACCAGGGTGAACTCCTCGCCGCCGTAGCGCGCCGCCATGTCCTCGGCGCGGCGGGCGAACCGCGCCAGCACCTCGGCCAGGGTCTTGAGGCACTGGTCGCCGGCCTGGTGGCCGTAGTGGTCGTTGTAGGGCTTGAAGTGGTCGACGTCGATCATGGCCACCGACAGCGGCAGTCCGCTGCGCTTGGCGCGCGCGCATTCGCCGCCCAGCGCCTCGTCCAGGCGGCGCCGGTTGGCCAGCCCGGTAAGGCCGTCGGTGACGGACTGCGCCTTGAGGTCGCTCTGGGTCTGCAGCAGGCGCTCGACCATGGTCTGGAAGGTCGAGACCAGCAGGCCGACCTCGTCGCTGGGCTTGGGCAGGGTCGCCAGGGCGCTGGCATCCATGATCCCCGACGAGACCCCGGCCGAGACCTGGGTCAGGCGCACGATGGGTTTCGCGAGGCGCCGCGCCAGGAAGGCGGCCAGGGCCACGGCCACCACCAGCGAGAACAGCACGGACACCACGCTGAGGATCAGGTTGTCGTTCAGGGACTTCTCGAAGATGGCGCCCTCGTCCTGGGCCTCGGCGACCGTTTCCAGCAGCAGGCGCTCGATGTCGTGCTGCAGCCGGCGCGAGATGGGCTCGACCTCGCGTTCGAAGAACTGGAACTTTTCGGCGCTGGCCATCCCCTTGTCCACGGCCATTTCCAGGAACGTGCCGCTGGCGCGGATGAACACGTCCATGTCGCCCAACAGGTTCAGGAACTCCTTCAGCTCGTCCACTTCCGCCTGCCGGGTCGACGCACCGGCGTCCTCGGATTCGGGCTTCTTCCGCTCGTCGTCATCGTCCTTGGTCGAGTCCAGGTCGGACCGGATGGCCGCCTCCCACTTGTCCGCCGCCGACCGCAAGGTTACCAGGCTTTCCTCGACCAGGCGGCGGGACCGCTCGACCTCGGCCTCGGTGCCGACGTCCGGGTTGCTTTCCAGCAGCAGCTCGCGCATGCCCGTCTTGACCCGCTGCACCTGCATGGCGACCTCGGCCGCCGAGGCGATCTCGACGATGTTGTGCTTGACCAGTTCGTCCAGCCGCTCGGCGATCTTCACGTCGGAACCCAGGATCACCAGGCTCACCACGCCGACCACCGCGACGACGAACAGGAACGCGGCATTGAGTTTCGCGAACAGCGTCATGGTACCGGGCAACCCCTCCAGGGTGATTGCGTAACTCCTTCATCCACCGTGAATTTTACCCTGCCGGTGCGCCATGTGAAGAGTCCTCGTCCCGGGCACCCGGGATTCGGCCCCGGCTTCACAACCCTGGCATGGCGGGGACCGGCGAAATAAAAGCATAACCTGAACGGTGCCGGGCGCATGCCGGAATGCGCGATCAGCCCGTTTCGGACATTGCCGGCACGTATCGGGCAGGGGCGACGCCCCGGCGGCGCCGGTCAGGGCCGCAGGTAGCGCATGATCACGTCGATGCAATGGGCCTCGCGGTCGGCCAGGGACCGCTGGTCCATGAGGTCGCGGGCGAAGATGGTGGACAGGGTCGCCTGGTTGGAGAAGTAGAAGTACCCCAGCGCCGCCACCGAGACGTAGAGCTGCACCGGGTCCACGTCGCCGCGGAACACCCCGGCGGCGTGGCCGCGCTCGATCAGGCGCGCGATCAGGGTGGTCAGGGGCGTGTGCAGGTCGCGGATCATCTTCGACTGCTTCAGGAACCGGGCGCCGTGCAGGTTCTCGGTGTTCAGCAGCTGCACGAACTCGGGGTTGGCGCGGAAGTAGTTGAAGGAGAAGCGCACCAGCTCGCGCATGCCCTCCTCCGGGTCCTTGTCCTCCAGGCGCAGGCCGCGCTCGGCGGTGCGGATCTTCTCGTAGGTGCGCTCCAGGGCCGCCAGGTAGAGCGCCTCCTTGCCGCCGAAGTAGTGGTAGATCATGCGCTTGTTGGCGCCCGAGCGGCGCGCGATCTCGTCCACCCGGGCGCCGCTCAGCCCCTTGTCCGAGAACTCGCGGATGGCCGTGCGCAGGATCGCCTCGCGGGTGCGCCCGGGGTTGCGCTGGCCCTCCGACGTCGCCTTGCGGGCGGCCATGTCAGGGGTGTCCTTGCCGGTGGTCCATGTCCCCCTCCCGTCCCTGGCGGCGGCGCGCGCGGTGCCGCGGGGTCAGTACTGCCCGTCCCGCTGCTCGAAGTGGGTCGCCTTGC
>JACKKN010000025.1 GCA_024236415.1 Hyphomicrobiales bacterium | reverse complement strand
ACGGTCGAGGGCCTGGCCGCGGGCGGCCGCCTGTCGCCGGTGCAGCAGGCGTTCCACGAGAAGCTGGGCAGCCAGTGCGGGTTCTGCACGCCGGGCATGATCATGGCCGCCGAGGGACTGCTGCGGCGCAACCCCGACCCCACCGCCGACGACGTGCGCGCCGCCCTGGGCGCCAACATCTGCCGCTGCACGGGATACGTGAAGATCATCGAATCAGTGCTGGACGCGGCACGGATCATGGCCGGGGAGAAGGCCGCATGAGCGAGAAAACCGCCACCCCCGCCCCGGCCAGGATGGCCGGCGCCCGCCTGCCCCTGATCGACGGCATCGAGAAGGTCACCGGCCGCGCCCGCTATACCGCCGACCTGGAGCACCACGACGCCTACGCCGGGCGCATCTTCCGCAGCCCCTACAGCCACGCCGAGATCGTCGCGGTGGACACCGCCGCCGCCCGGGCCCTGCCCGGCGTGCTGGCGGTGCTGACCGGGGTCGACTGCGACGTGCCCTACGGCATCCTGCCCATCGCCCGCAACGAATATCCCCTGGCCCGTGGCAAGGTGCGCTACCGCGGCGAGCCGGTGGCCGTGGTGGTGGCCGAGGACCCGCTGACGGCCGAGCGCGCCGCCGCCCTGATCCGCATGCAGGTCAACGAGCTGCCGGGCTACTACACCCCGGCCGAGTCCCGCGTGCCCGGCGCCGTGCGCCTGCACGACGACAAGGACGGCAACCTGGAGCGCGACGTGCACCACGAGTTCGGCGACACCGACGCCGGCTTCGCCGCCGCCGACATCGTGCGCGAGGCGACCTTCTCCTGCGCCGAGGTCACCCACATGCACATGGAACCCCACGCCACCGTGGCCGAATACGATGGCGAGCGCGACCGCCTGACGGTCTGGTCCTGCACCCAGGTCCCCTACTACGTACACCTGGCGGTGGAGAAGTGCATGGGCCTCGACTCCTCGCGCATCCGCATCATCAAGCCGTTCATCGGCGGCGGCTTCGGCGCCCGCACCGAGACCCTGAACTTCGAGATCATCACCTGCCTGGCGGCCCGCGCGGTCAAGGGCAAGGTGCGCATGAAGCTGAGCCGCGAGGAGACCTTCCTGACCCACCGCGGCCGGCCGCAGACCGACGTGAAGATGAAGATCGGCATGACCCGCGACGGCAAGCTGACCGCCTGCCAGTGCGAGGCGGTACAGGCCGGCGGCGCCTATGGCGGCTACGGCATCGTCACCATCCTCTACGCCGGCGCCCTGCTGAACGCCATCTACGACCTGCCGGCGGTCAAGTACGACGGCTACCGCGTGTACACCAACACCCCGCCCTGCGGCGCCATGCGCGGCCACGGCACCGTGGACGTGCGCCATGCCTTCGAGTGCATGGTCGACCGCATGGCCGAGGAGCTGGGCCTGGACCCCTTCGCCGTGCGCCGCACCAACCTGTTGCCGCGCGACACCGAAACCATCAACGGCCTGATCATCAAGTCCTATGGCCTGCCCGAATGCATGGACTGGGTCGAGGCGGCCAGCGGCTGGAAGGACCGGACGGCGCGCAAGAACGGTTCGGGCGGGCGCGTGCTGAAGGGCTTCGGCATGGCCTGCTCGCACTACGTCTCGGGCGCCGCCAAGCCGGTGCACTGGACCGGCGAGCCCCACGCCACCATCAACCTGAAGGTGGACTTCGACGGCGGCATCACCATCCTGACCGGCGCCGCCGACATCGGCCAGGGGTCGTCCACCATCATGGCCCAGGTGGTGGGCGAGGTGCTGGGCATCGACTTCGGCCGGCTGACCGTCATCGCCAACGATTCCGCGGTCACCCCCAAGGACAACGGGTCCTACTCGTCGCGGGTCACCTTCATGGTCGGCAACGCGGCCCTGGACGCGGCGCAGCGCCTGAAGGGCGTGTTCGTGGCGGCGGCGGCGCGGCGCCTGGACTGCAAGCCCGAGGACGTGGAGTGCCTGGGCGAGGTCTACCGCGTGGCCGGCAGCCAGGACCCGGGCGTGTCGCTGAAGGACGTCATCGCCGAGGCCCTGGTGGACACCGGCACCATCACCGTCAAGGGCACCTTCACCGTGCCCAAGGCGTTCCAGGGCGGCGGCCACCGGGGCGGCGCCGTGGGCTCGACCATGGGATTCTCCTACGCCACCACGGCGGTCGAGGTCAGCGTCGACGCCGACACCGGCCAGGTCACCGTGGACGACGTGTGGGTAGCCCATGACTGCGGCTATGCCCTGAACCCGCTGTCCGTGGAGGGGCAGGTCCAGGGCGCCATCTGGATGGGCCTGGGCCAGGCCATGAGCGAGGAGACCCAGTACGCCAACGGCCTGCCCACGGCCCCCAACATCATCGACTACCGGGTGCCGACCATCGTCGAGTCGCCGGACATCAAGGTGAAGATCGTCGAGAGCCTGGACCCCAACGGCCCGTTCGGCGCCAAGGAGGCCAGCGAGGGCGCGCTCAGCAGCTTCATCCCGGCCCTGGCCAACGCCGTCTACGACGCCACCGGGATCCGCCTGCAGGAGACGCCCATCACGCCGGACCGGCTGCTGGACGCCATGGTCAAGCGCGAGCGCGACGCGCGGCGCGCCGCCAGCCAGAAGGGAGCCGCCTGATGGAACCCATCGCCCCCTTCCAGTTCCGCAAGCCGGCCACGGTGGCCGAGCTGAGCGCCATCCTGGCCGACGAGCCGGGCGCCCGCCTGCTGGGCGGCGGCACGGACCTGCTGCCCAACCTGCGCCGCGGCATCGAGAAGCCGCCCACGGTGGTGGACATCACCGCCGTCGACGAGATGCAGGCGATCCGCAGGCTGGACGACGGAAGCCTGCGCATCGGCGCCGCCGTGACCCTGGCCGAGGTGGCCGAGCACCCGGACCTGCGCGCCGCCTGGCCGGTGGTGGCCAAGGGCGCCGGCGAGGTGGCCGGCCCGACCCACCGCCTGATGGGCACGGTGGGCGGCAACCTGTGCCTGGACACCCGCTGCGTCTACTACAACCAGAGCGAATGGTGGCGTACCGCCAACGACTACTGCCTCAAGAAGGACGGCGAGATGTGCCACGTGGCGCCCAAGAGCAAGAAGTGCTTCGCCGCCTACAGCGGCGACCTGGCGCCGGCGGCCCTGGTGGCGGGCGCCACGGTCGACGTGGCCGGCCCACACGCCCCGCGCACGGTGCCGCTCGCCGACATCTTCCAGGAGGACGGCATCGACTACCTGGTGCTGGCGCCGGGCGAGTTCGTGGTGGCCCTGAACCTGCCGGCACCGCCGCCGGGGCTGGTGGCGGACTACGCCAAGGTGCGGGTGCGCGGGTCCATCGACTTCCCGCTGGCCGGGGTGGCCGTGGCCCTGGCGCGCGACGGCGACACCCTGGCCGACCTGCGCATCGCCCTGACCGGCACCAACTCGCAGCCCCTGGCCGTCACCGGCCTGGACGCCTTCGCCGGCAAGGCACCGGACGAGGACACCCTGGCCGCCGTCGAGCGCCTGGTGGCCAAGCAGATGCAGCCCATGCGCAGCACCTTCACGCCCCAGACCTATCGCCGCCAGGTGGCCCTGCGCCTGACCCGGCGCCTGATCGGAGACCTGTTCGGCGATTAGGAATTCAATTCCGCCGCCGCTTCAGCCGCGCGCTCCACAAGGAACGCAACGGCATCGAACGCTTCTTCAACTTCAACAAAATCAAGTCGTGCAAGCGCGTCTCCAGGCGTTGCGCAATGCTCGGAGACAATTCCTCGCCGTGGTAAAATTCGCCGCGATCACGATTTGCCCGCGTTCGGTCTAATTCACCGCCTAATAGACATTGAGATTCGTTGAAACCTTGTTACTAGATTTCTCTTCGCCATCCAAAATGTACTTTACGTAACATGACAATTGATACGTCCCGGGATTGCCGGTTTTTAACCACGCATAAATATTTCTTGAACCGTCCTTGGTGCGATAACCCCTACTATATGTCCTGCCTTTAAAACAATATGGTCCCTCGGCATCCCACGTGAAACACGCTTCGCGGATTGACACCTTGCCCACGGGCCCCGCAATCCCTACCAGTACCTTATACTGTTTACCTGCGGAAACCGGGCCGGCGACATCCAGGTCCGTCAGCCTGAAATCATCCGCATTCGCCGTGACCGAAAAAAGGCAAATGCAAGCCACAACGAAGAAACTTCTGATCATCCTTCCCTCCGCCGGTCAATTTCGCGCTTTCGCCAACGCCCCAGGTCCATCGCGTTCCCGGTTAGTATTCCAGCAGATTGCACTCCCGAAAAACATATTCTAGTTCAAGCTCCGCCACGGCGGGTGCAGAAAAAACCGAATTTCCAAAGGCCGTTTTCGCAAAAACGCCCCCTGGCCGGTCTCCTGAATCTCGCTTGGAAACAAGATTGTGTGAACGGCTGCATGCCCTCGTTCGGCGACTACGGCCTCTTCGAGGCCGCTCTAATCGAAGGGCGCCGTACGCAAAGTATCCAGGAAGGTGTCCAGCCAGGTGAACAGTGTGTTCCGCTGCAGCACGTTCATCATGGCGAAGTAGCGGTCGCGCCGTTCGTCCAGGGGCATGTGCAGGCCCTCGACGATGGCGTCGGCCACCCCGTCGCGGTCGAACGGGTTGACGATCAGCGCCCCGTGCATCTCCCGCGCTGCGCCGGCGAAGCGGGACAGCACCAGCACCCCCGGGTTGGACGGGTCCTGGGCCGCCACGTATTCCTTGGCCACCAGGTTCATGCCGTCGCGCAGGGGGGTCACCAGGCCGATGCGGCTGGCCCGGAAGTAGCCGGCCAGTTGCTCGCGGGTGAAGCTCTGGCTGATGTAGTTGATGGGCACCCAGTCGAACTGGGCGAAGCGGCCGTTGATGTGGCCGGCCTCCTCCTCCAGCTCCTTGCGGATCTGCTTGTATTCGGGCACCTCGGCGCGGGACGGCGGCGCGATCTGCACCATGGTCAGCTTGCCCAGGAAATCCGGGTACCGTTCCAGCAGGTTGGCCATGGCCACGAACCGCTCGGAGATTCCCTTGCTGTAGTCCAGACGGTCGACGCCGATGATCCACGTCCGCTGCGCCGAGCGCTGGTACAGGCGGTTGAAGGTGCCGGTGCCGGCGGCCCGCTCGCCGGCGCGGACCATGTCGTCGGTGTCGATGCCGATGGGGAAGACCTGGGCCCGGAACGAGCGGCCGAAGGCCTGGATCGTGTGCTCGCCGATGGCGCTGCCCTGGACCTCGTGCACGATGTAGTCGCAGAAGGCGCGCAGGTCGTTGCCGGTCTGGAACCCGATCACGTCATAGGCGCACAGCGCCCGCACCAGCTCCTGGTGGGTCGGCAGGGTGGTCAGCACCTCCATGGCCGGGAACGGGGTGTGCAGGAAGAAGCCCATGGGCCGGTTGATGCCGGCGCGGCGCAGCTCCTCGCCCAGGGGGATCAGGTGGTAGTCATGCACCCAGATCAGGTCGTCGTCCTTCAGCAGCGGCAGCAGCTTCTCGGCGAACAGGCGGTTGACCCGCTGGTAGCCGGCATACTCCTGGCGGAAGAAGTTGGTCAGGTCCAGGCGGTAGTGGAACAGCGGCCACAGCACCCGGTTGGCGAAGCCGCTGTAGTATTCGGCGTAGTTCTTGCGCGACAGGTCCAGCGTCGCGTAGTCCACGTTGCCGTGGGTGAGCATGCGCGGCTCGACCTCCTGGCTGGGCACCGTCTTGCCGCTCCAACCGAACCAGATTCCGCTTTCCCGCTGCAGGGCGTCCTGCAACGCCACCGCCAGCCCCCCGGCCTTGGCCTTGGTATCGGTTTTGACGGTCACCCTGTTGGAGACGACGACGAGACGGCTCATACCTGCCCCTTCCAGTTCACGCGCCCGTTCCGGCGGTCATTGCAAATATCCCCAACCAATTTCCATAAAATTTTCTGCAAATTTCGTGGCGATTTGCTGACAAATAAAGATTTCGCCAAGCAATTGACGGTCCCTGTAAAATAGAGACACCAATCGATTGGCAGACAAAGGTTTTCTGAACGATGACCGACGCGCCGCATCGATCCGAACCGGCCCCTACTCCGGTTGAACCGTTCACCGGGCGATTTGCCCTGCCCCCTGTCCTCGGCGGCGTGCGCCGCCACAAAGAGTCTGCCGCCCCCGGCCTGACAGGGCAAGGACAAATCCCGGCCGGGCCGGCCGGACACCATGGCAGCCACCTGGGCCGGACAGTGGGCCTGCGGGCCGGACTTTCAATCTCCGCCGCCGTCACCCTGGGCATCGTCTTCGCCGCCGGATGGGGCGACCCGCCGGCCGGCGGCCCCCTGGCGGTGGGTGCCGCCGAACCCTGGTACGGCGCCGTGCTGCATCCCGAACGGCACCTGGAACTGGCCGCCGGCGGACTCGGCCTGGCGCCGGCGCCGAAGGCCGCCGCCGCGGGCCTGGACCGGGCGCCCGCCGATGGCACGGCATCCGGACTTTCCCTGCTCGCCCATGGCGAACAGTGGTCCCTGCGGTCCGACCCCGGGTCCTGTGACAGCGACCGCTATCTCCTGCGCCCCGGCTGCGTGGGGCTCCCGTGGACCGCCGACGGCGCGGCCCGGGGCCAGCCGACGGACGACCAGTTCCGATTTGAAACCGCGGCCGGCCCGGCCGCCGCGGGGGAGTGACCGACCATGTCCACCTTCACCCTGGCGCGGCGCCGCCACCAGCCCAAGATCTCGCTGCACGCGGACCTGAAGGGCCTGTTCTTCCTGTGCCTGTTCGCCATCACCGCCGCCTCGGCCGCGGTGACCACGGCGGTCCAGCCGGCCTGGCTGTTCCGGTGGAGCGACATGACCGACCGCTTCGCGCCGCCGGCGGCGGCCCCGGACCGGCCGGCGGTGCCGCTCCTGGCCCGGCAGGTGCGGCTGGGCATGGACGAGTCGGAACTGCGCACCCATTTCCCCGGCGCCCGGACCCTCCGCGGGCGGGACGGCATCCGCGTCGTCACCTTCGAGGCGGACGGCGGCGCCCGGCACGTGGTCTGGTTCCGCGCCGACGCCGGCGCCCACCGGATCAAGGTCATGGGCCACTACCTGGCGGGCACGGAACGGCAGTTGCTGTCACTGCTGGACGCCTCCTTCGGCCAGCCCGCGTCCGGCGGCTGTGCCCAGGGGTCCGGCGGCTGCGCCTTCACCTGGCACCCCGGCGACGGCCGGCAGGTGGACGCCGCCTTTGCCCCGCTCGACCAGGACCCAACCCACTTCCGCCTGTCCCTGTCCATCGGCGAAAGCCCGCAATAGCCCCCGGACCGCGGTTTGCGGTTGACGGCCCCCTCAAATTTGGTATTATGGTACCGAATTATTTATTTAGCGTCCGCCGCCGGCCGATCGGCCTGGAAAGCGCGGACCGGGGGAAACAGCGGGGAGGCCGTACATGTCCCAAGACCCTTCGACCACGATCCGGCCCTTGCGCGCCGACGACCTGGACCGGGTCGTCGCCATCGACGAGAAGACCCTGGGCCGGTCGCGCCGCGCGTTCTACGAAAAGCGCCTGAACACGGCCCTCACCTTCCCCGACTCGTTCATCGTCGTGGCGGCCGAGACCGACGGCGAGCTGAGCGGCTTCGGCATCGCCCGCATCCAGACCGGCGAGTTCGGCGAGGCCGGCAGCGCCGCCGTGCTGGACATCCTGGGCGTGGACCCCGACGCGCGCCACCACGGCATCGGCCACCAGGTCCTGGCCGCGATCGAGGACGTGATGCGCCGCAAGGACATCCACGAGCTGCGAACCCAGGCCGACTGGGGCGCCACCGAGATGGCCGGCTTCATGGCCTCGGTGGGCTTCGAGATGGCGCCCATGGTGATCATGGAGCGCGGCACCGACAGGCGCGATTTCTGAACGACGGCGAGGGGGAGACAGGACATGCAGAACCAGGACATGGACATCGCGCCGCAGAAGTACGACGCCGACATTCCCGATTACAGCGACCCCGACGCCGACGACTTCGTCGCCCTGTCGCGCGACAAGGTCACCGTGCGGTCCATGCAGCAGACGGACCTGCCGGCCCTGATCCGCATCGACCGCAAGCTGACCGGCATGGACCGCAGCGCCTATTACGAGCGCAAGCTGGCTGAGGTCATGAACGAATCCGGCATCCGCGTGTCGCTGGTCGCCGAGGTGGACGGCCTGCCCGTGGGCTACATCATGGCCCGGGTCGACTATGGCGAATTCGGCCGCGCCGAGCCCATGGCGGTGATCGACACCATCGGCGTCGAACCCGGCCACGGCCGCGGCGGCGTGGCCTCGGCCCTGTTGTCCCAGCTGCTGGCCAACCTGAGCATCCTGCACGTGGACCGGGTCCGCTCGACCCTGCGCTGGAACAACTTCACGCTGATGAGCTTCCTGGCCCGCAACGGCTTCAAGCCGGCGCAACGGCTGGTCCTGCGCAAGCGCGTGGACTGACGCCGGCCGGGCGACGATCTCCCTGTACTCCGTTTCGATTCGGAGAACTCGATCCGGCCTTCGCGCCGGATCTTCTTTTTTGGCTTTCAGCGGTCCCGGTCGTCGCTGTCCCGGTGGTCGCTGTCTGGGGCGGGCGGCGGCCGGCGGCGGGGCTTGGGCCGGCGGTTCTTGTCGTCGCTGGCGAAGCTGAAGCGGCCGGACAGGATGCACCCCTTCATGCCCGGGTCGCAGTCGCGGCCCCGCACCCGCCCGCAGGTGCCGTCCGACTCGTGCGGGCAGCCCCAACCGCCGGTGCCTTTCACGGCCGCCTCCAGATCCGTGTGCGGTCCGCCGGACCGTCAATTTGCGGTTGATTTTGCCGGCGGGCGGGTGAATTCCAGATGGACAAGGCGGCCGCCGCCGGGCATCCGGCGCGATTCTGCACGCCCACGTCACTTGGCAATACTTTCTTAACTTTTTCTGTCAAACGCGGCCCCATAACATATTGAAAAATCAATGATTATTTAAGGTTAACAAAAGACTTGATTTGGCCGCGGCAATGCCGTGAATCGTTGACAGGAGCAGCGGTCATCAACGTCCCGGATTTGGGGCCAATTCGAGGGGAGAAACCCGTGCAGCCATCCGTCGCCGTCACCGACCTCGACCTATTCTCTCCTCCCCGCGGCACCTACCTTCCCCTTCCCGACCACCATTCCTATAACGGCCTCGACGGCGAAACCAGCCCCCACGACATGATCGTGGCCACCACCTTCGAGGAGAAGGAGGCGGCCTTCAAGCTGCGCTACCGGGTGCTGGTGGAGGAACTGCACCACCAGTCGCCGGACCAGCAGCCCACGGGCCGCGAGCTGGACGCCTTCGACGTCCGCGCCACCCACGCCCTGCTGGTGCACCGGGGATCGGGGCGGGTTTCCGGGACCACGCGCCTGGTGCTGCCGGACCCGGGGGCGCTGGACCGCTCCTTCCCGCTGCAGACCCTGTGCGACGACCCGATCCTGCGGGCCGCCGGCGCCCTGCCCCTGGACCGCACGGCCGAGGTGTCGCGGTTCATCATCGCGCCCGAATCGCGCGGCGCCCGGACCATCGACGCCGACGCCCGGCGCCAGCGCCACATGGGGCTGGTGCGCGCCTACAGCCTGACCGTGGGCCTGATCAAGGCGGTGGTGCGCATGGGCACCGAGAACAAGGTCGAGCACCTGATCGCCATCATGACCCCGTCCCTGCTGCGCATGCTGTCTCGCCTGGGCATCCACTTCCACATCATCGGCCGGCCCATCGAGTACAACGGCCTGCGCCAGCCCTGCCACATCTCCATGCGTGAGGTCATGGAGGGCCCGTTCGAGGAACGGCGCGACGTGTGGGAGGCGATCACCGCCCACGGGGCCTATTGGGACGCTTTCCTGGAATACGCGCCGTAGGCCGCGCGTCAGCCCAGCACCGCCAGCACGACCAGGCCGGCGCCCCAGACCATCAGTCCGGTCAGGAACACCACACTCATCTGCGGCAGCTTGTTGCCGTCGGGATCGTAGTCGGTCATGGCAGGCCCCCTTTGCGTTCGAATTCCCTGGACGGCGCGCCGCGCGGGCGCCGTCAACGGTGGCCCTTGTACGTCCGCGACCGGACCATGGGCAGTGACGGCCGTCACAACCCCCTGCAAAAGTTGAATTAATTTAAGGTCGGCCCGGGGCCCGATTCAGCGCCCCGCGGCGCCCCGGGCGGCGCGCCAGTCCCAGGGGTTGTCCACCTGCCCGCCGCGCCACAGGCCCTCGCGCCGGGCCCGGGCCGCATCCTCCTCGCGGCGGTATGGGTCGCCCCCCGGCACGTCGGAAAGGGCCCAGCCGTCCAGCACCACCTGGGAATTCAGGTCGAGCCAGCTGATCTTGCATTGCGCCACCAGGGTGCCGTCGGCGCCGGTCTCGCCGGCGCAGGTCAGTTCCTGGTGGCGCACCAGGCCCTCCAGATAGCGGATGGACTGCAGGCCGCAGCGGTAGGTCTTGCCCTTGCGCGAGGTGCATTCCTGCGCCGGCTCGGGGGCATCGACACCGCGCAGGTGGACGCGGCGGCCGGCGATTTCCAGGGTGTCGCCGTCGACCACCCTGGCGCGGCCACTGACCTCCTCGGCCGGCGCCGCGGCGGGCGCCAGCAGGTGGACGAGGGCCAGCAGGGCGGCCGGGATCACGGCGGGTTTCATGGGTCCTTTATAGCGGCCCGCGGCGCGAAAACAAACGTGGGGGCGCCGGACGGCGCCCCCTTTTCCCTTCCCGGGAACGGCCCGCCTAGGCCGGCAGGCCCGCGGCCGGCGGGGCCGCCGACGGCGCCGCCGGCTCGGACACGTCGCGGCCCGCCAGCATGGCCGGGATGCGCGCCGAGGCGCCGGTGTAGAACCCGGCTTCCAGGCCAGTCACGTCGCGCGGGTTGCGGAAGGTGCCGAACACCATGTCCCACAGCGGCAGGTCCGCGTAGTTGAAGGCATGGACGCCGCGGCCGTGGTGCACGCAATGGCTCTCGGGCCGCTGGATGATGTAGCCCAGCCAGTGCGGCGTGCGGATGTTGGCGTGCTGGAACATGGCGTTGAAGCCCAGGAACGCGGTGGCCAGCAGGCCCGCTTCCAGGGTCAGGCCCAGCAGCGGGAAGAACACCAGGCTGCTCAGGGTCGTGAAGGCCAGCACGTCGATCGGGTGCAGGAAGTAGGCGCCGAAGGCGTCGACGGCCTCGGCGCTGTGATGCATCTGGTGCGACGACCGCCACAGCCAGGTCGCCCGGTGCGCCGTGCGGTGGTACCAGTAGTGGCCGAACTCGTAGACCAGGATGCCGATCAGCGCGCCCCACCAGGTTCCCGTCGCCGACAGGTCGAGCAGGCTGACGCCGGCCGTCAGGTCGGCCCAGATCAGGGCCACGGGTATGGACAGGGCCACCGCCGCCACCGTGACCAGCAGGCCGCGCAGGCGCCAGAACCGGGGCCGGCGGTAGGACCGGGCGCCACGGAAGGCATCCCACAGCAGGAACGGCGGTATGATCGCCAGGCCGAAGTATTCCAGGTATTCGAACATGAGGCGTCTCCATCTGAACCGTCGGCCGAAGCGGTTTGCCGACGGTGGTCAGGATGGAGGGCGCGCGTAAACGGCCGGGCCTGGCGGCCGTGAAAATGGCGTAAAAACGGAACGGCCGGCGCCCGGCCGGGGGTCAGATCAGCCCGGCCAGGGGCGAGGACGGGTCGGCGTACATCTTCTTGGGCATGCGGCCGGCCAGGTAGGCCAGGCGCCCCGCCTCGACCGCCATCTTCATGGCCCGGGCCATGCGGATCGGGTCCTTGGCCTCGGCGATGGCGGTGTTCATCAGCACCCCGTCACAGCCCAACTCCATGGCGATGGCGGCGTCCGACGCCGTGCCCACCCCGGCGTCCACCAGCACCGGCACCCCGGCCTGCTCGACGATCAGGCGGATGCCAACCGGGTTCTGAACGCCCAGGCCCGAACCGATGGGCGCCGCCAGGGGCATGATGGCGACGCAGCCCATGTCCTCCAGGCGCCGGCACATGATGGGGTCGTCGCTGCAATAGACCATGACCTTGAACCCTTCCTTGATCAGGGTCTCGGCCGCGGCCAGGGTCTCCACCATGTTGGGGTACAGGGTCTTCTGGTCGCCCAGGACCTCCAGCTTGACCAGGTCCCAGCCGCCGGCCTCGCGGGCCAGGCGCAGGGTGCGCACGGCATCGTCCGCGGTATAGCAGCCGGCGGTGTTGGGCAGGTAGGTGTAGGTCTTGGGGTCCACGTAATCGACCAGCATGGGCTGGCTGGGGTCGGTGACGTTGACCCGGCGCACGGCGACGGTGACGATCTGCGCGCCCGAGGCCTCGATGGCCCGCGCCGTCTCCTCGAAATCCTTGTACTTGCCGGTGCCCACCAGCAGGCGCGACCAGTAGGTCTGGCCGCCCACCTCAAGGCAGTCGGCGCCGGCCTGGGCGCAGTCGGAGTCATTCACCGTGTCGGGCGCGCCACCGCCGATGAAGTGCACCACTTCCAGCTTGTCGCCGTCCTCGACCACGGTCTGGCCGTAGGTGGACTTGGTGACGATCTCCAGGTTGCGCTCCACGGCCACCTTGCGCGAATCGAGGCCGATCTGGTCGAGCAGCTGCGCCACCGTGATCGGCGCGTCGAAGGTCCGGGTCTCCCCGTTGATGGTCACCTGCATGGTCGGGTCCGTTCAGTCGTGATGGGTGCGGCGGGGCACAAGTATGGGGATCGCGGCGGATGCTTGCAACCGGCTTGGCGGCTCAAATCTTGCTGTTTCACCCCCTTGCCCATGGTATAACCCGGGGATTCGTCACCCGGGCGTGGACAATGTCGCACAAGGTCCTCATCCTCAACGGTCCCAACCTCAACCTGCTGGGCACGCGCCAGCCCGAGGTCTATGGCCGCCAGACCCTGGCGGACATCGAGGGTGCCTGCGCCCGCCAGGCCGCGGCCCTGGGATTGCAGGCCGATTTCCGCCAATCCAACGTCGAGGGCGAACTGGTCACCTGGGTGCAGGAGGCCCGCGCCGGCCACGCCGCCATCATCGTCAACGCCGCCGCCTACACCCATACCTCGGTGGCGCTGATGGACGCCCTGCTGGCCTGCGACCTGCCGGTGATCGAGGTGCACCTGTCGAACATCCACCGCCGCGAGGCGTTCCGCCACCACTCCTATGTGTCGAAGGCCGCCCTGGGCATGATCTGCGGCCTCGGCGCCCACGGCTACGAGCTGGCGCTGGCGGCCGTGGCCCGGCTCCTGAACACCACCGTCGAGGCATGATGGACAAGCCTGTGAAAGAAAAACTCCCCCCTTCTTCGAGCCCCAGCAAGCCGCCCGCGTCGGCCGCCGAGGTGGACCAGCAACTGGTCCGCGACTTCGCCGCGCTGATGGAGGAGTCCGGCCTGACCGAGATCGAGCTGGGCGGCGACGGCTGGCACATGCGCCTGTCGCGGGCCGCCGCCGCGGTTCCCCTGGCCATGGCCCCGGCGCATTCCGGCGCGGCCGCCGAGGCCGAAACGCCCGAGCACGTCCACGAACTGAACCATCCGGGCGTGGTTACCTCGCCCATGGTCGGGGTCGTCTACACGGCGCCCGAGCCGGGCACGCCCGATTTCGTGCGCGTCGGCGACCAGGTGCAGCAGGGCGAAACGCTGCTGCTGATTGAGGCCATGAAGGTCTTCAACCCCATCACCGCGCCGCAGTCGGGCAAGGTGACGCGCATCCTCGTCGAGAACGGCATCCCGGTCGAGTTCGGCGAAGCCCTGTTGATCATCGAGTGACGGCGCGGGAAGCTGCATGTTTGAAAAGGTCCTGATCGCCAACCGGGGTGAGATCGCCCTGCGCATCCACCGCGCCTGCAAGGAGATGGGCATCCGCACCGTGGCGGTGCATTCGTCGGCCGACGCCGACGCCATGCACGTGCGCCTGGCCGACGAGGCCATCTGCATCGGCCCGCCCCAGGCGCGGGACAGCTACCTGAACGTGCAGGCGATCCTGACCGCGGCCACCATCACCAACGCCGACGCCGTGCATCCGGGATACGGCTTCCTGTCCGAGAACGCCGACTTCGCCGCCATGGTCGAGGAACACGGCTTCGCCTTCATCGGCCCGGCGCCCGAGCACATCCGCCTGATGGGCGACAAGATCGCCGCCAAGCGCGCCGCCCAGGAGGCCGGCATCCCCGTGGTCCCGGGCACCGAAGGCGCCGTGGAGAACGAGGAGATGGCCCTGCAGGTGGCCCGCGACATCGGCTATCCGGTGCTGATCAAGGCCACCGCCGGCGGCGGCGGCCGCGGCATGAAGGTGGCCGCCAGCGCCGCCGAGCTGCCGGGCGCCCTGGCCACCGCCAGCGCCGAGGCCCGCGCCGCCTTCAGCAACGGCGAGGTCTACCTGGAAAAGTTCCTGGCCAAGCCGCGGCACATCGAGATCCAGATCCTGGCCGACATGTACGGCAACGTGGTGCACCTGGGCGAGCGCGACTGCTCGCTGCAACGGCGCCACCAGAAGCTGGTCGAGGAGGCCCCCTCGCCGGCCCTGAACGCCGACGAGCGCCAGCGCATCGGGCAGACGGTGGTCGAGGCGGTGCGCACCATCGGCTACCGCAACGTGGGCACGGTGGAATTCCTGTACGAGGACGGCGAGTTCTACTTCATCGAGATGAACACCCGCCTGCAGGTCGAGCATCCGGTGACCGAGATGATCTGCGGCCTGGACCTGGTGCGCGAGATGATCCGCGTCGCCGCCGGCACGCCGCTGGGCTACGAGCAGAAGGACATCCGGTTCTCGGGCCACGCCATCGAGTGCCGCATCAACGCCGAGCACCCGGAAACCTTCATGCCGTCGCCGGGCCGGGTCGGCGACTACCACGCCCCCGGCGGGCTGGGCGTGCGGGTCGATTCGGGCCTCTATTCCGGATACCGCGTGCCGCCCCATTACGACAGCATGATCGCCAAGCTGATCGTGCACGGCGCCAACCGCAACGAATGCATGATGCGCCTGCGCCGCGCCCTGGGAGAATACGTGATCGACGGGCTGGAAACCTCCATCCCCCTGCACCAGCGGCTGATGGCCGAACCGACGGTGATCAACGGCGCCTACGACATCAACTGGCTGGAAACCTTCGTCGGAGGCGGCCATTAGCGCACGCGGCGACCACCACCACCGCCTGTCGCCCGAAATTCTCGTGCGGGCCTACGCCGCCGGCGTCTTCCCCATGGCCAAGAGCCGCGACGACCCCACCATCTACTGGATCGACCCGCAAGAGCGCGGCGTGCTGCCGCTGCAGGAATTCCACGTGCCGCGCAGCCTGCGCAAGACCATCCGCCGCGGCGTGTTCCAGGTGCGCTGCGACACCGCTTGCGGCCAGGTCATCGCCGCCTGTGCCGAATCCGACCGCGGCCGCGAGGACACCTGGATCAACGCCGAGATCGCGCGCGCCTACACCCGCCTGAACGAAATGGGCCTGGTGCATTCGATCGAGGCCTGGCACGACGGCGCCCTGGCCGGCGGGCTCTATGGCCTGGCCCTGGGCGGTGCGTTCTTCGGCGAGAGCATGTTCACCCGGGTCACCGACGCCAGCAAGGTGGCCCTGGTGCACCTGGTCGCCCTGCTGCGCCTGTGCGGCTTCGTCCTGCTGGACACCCAGTTCGTGACCGAGCACCTGACCCGCTTCGGCGCGCGCGAGATCACGGCGCGCCAGTACCACCGCCTGCTGGACGCGGCGCTGCACGTGGAGGCGGACTTTCACTGCGACTTTTCGGGGTCCGACTTTTCCTCGGAACTGGAGTCCCTGTTCCGGCAGTCCAGCACCCAGACGTCGTAGACCGGATGCTCCATGGCCGACAGGGCCGGGCTGGAGGCGAACATCCAGCCGCGGAACACGCTGACCGCAGCCTCGTCCGGGCGCCGGTCCCAGATGTCCAGGAAGGCTGCGCTTTCCGGCGTCTCCTCGGGCGGGCGCTTGTCACAGGTGCGGACGACGATCTGCAGGGTGCCGAAGTCCACCGTCTCGCCCACCGGCGCGTCGAAGGTGGAGATGCGCGCCGTCACCTTGTCCAGCCCCTGCAGCACGGCGATCTCGAAGGGCGTGGCGCCGGCGGCGCCGGCCGCCAGCGGCACCGCCATCACGGCCAGGGCGGCGGCGCGGCGGGCCCTCATGCCGGCAGGTCGGCGGCGAAGCGCAGCCGCACGTAGTCGGCCCGCCAGATGCCGTCGTCCCCGCGCAGGTGGGGTTCCAGGGCGGTGCGGACTTCGTCGACGAAGGCGCTGCGCCCGGCCTCGGGCAGGCGCAGCAGCCAGCTCTCGGCGAAGGTTTCCAGCCAGCCGGCGATGTCGCCCGGCAGGGTCGTCGGGCGCGGGATCAGCTCCATGCTGCGCACGGCGAAGCCGGCCCGGCCCAGGCGCCGGGCGTAATCCTCGGCGGCCGGAAAGAACCAGGGGAAGGCGTCGCGGCCGTCCAGGCCGCGGCGGTCGAAGGCGTCCACCAGCGCCGCCGAGATGCGGGCCACGTTGCCGGCGCCGCCCATCTCGCCGACGAACCGGCCGCCGGGGCGCAGGGCCCGGGCCACGCCGGCGATCACCGCGTCGGGGTCCGCCGACATCCAGTGCAGGGCGGCGTTGGAGAACACGGCGTCGAAGGCGGCCTCGAAATCCAGGGCCTGGCCGTCCATGACACGGGCGTCCAGGCCCAGGTCGCGGGCCGCCGCCACCTGCTCGGCGCTGGCGTCCACGGCCGTCACCCGGCAGCCCAGGTCGGCCAGCTTGCGGGTCAGCACCCCGTGTCCGCAGCCCAGGTCCAGGATGCGCTCCCCCGGCCGCGGTGCCAGCAGGTCGACCACCGGTTCGCCCAGGTCGGCGACGAAGCGGGCGTTGCGGTCATACCGCCCCGGGTCCCATCGCTGTGCCGTGCGGGAATCCGCCGCCGTCGCGGTCACTTGTTGCCGCCCTCGCCGCCGGTGGCCAGGAAGATGATCTCGCCGACCTGGTCCTCCAGCGAGCGGAAGTTGCGCGTCTTGGCGATCTGGCCGCCGGCGGCGATGCGCTCCTCGGCCGTGCCCGGGTCCAGGCGCACGTACTTGCCGCCCAGCAGGCCCTCGCTCTCCACCACCGCCACGGTGTCGGTCGGCAGCTTGATCTCGGGCGAGATGGACATGGTGACCACGGCGTCGAAGGTCTTGGCGTCCAGGCGCCGGTCGGTGACCGTGCCCACCTTGATGCCGTTGATGCGCACGTCCGATCCCTTGGAAAGGCCGCCGATCTTGTAGAACTTGGCCGACACCTCGTAGCCCTGGACGGCGCTGACCTGGGCCGTGTTATAGGCGAAGAACACGAACAGGGCGGCGACCAGCAGCACCACCGCGCCCATGACCGTTTCGATGAGGCTGCGTCCCATGTCCGTCCCCTAGTCCGCCCGTTCCGCCGCCTGCGCCTTGGCCTGCCGCGCCTTGCCCTCGGAAATGATCAGTTCCAGCAGGTCCGAGACCACCACCGAATCCTGGGTGAACTCGATGCTGTCGCCGTCCTTCAGGGACTCCTCCTCGGCGCCCGGCTCCAGCACGATATGCTTGGACCCGAACAACCCGTCGGTGTGGATCGCCGCCGAGGTGTCCTTGGGCAGGGCCACGTCGTTTTCCATGCGCAGCTTCAGGCGGGCGCGGAAGTTCTCGTCCAGGCCCATGTGCTCGACATGGCCGATGCGCACCCCGGCCATCTGCACTTCGTCGCCCTTGGCCAGGCCGTCGATGCGGTTGAACTTGGCGTAGACCACGTAGCCGGCGGCGGCGCGGGTGGCCGATTGGCCGAGGCCGTTGGACAGCAGCAGGACCAGGGCCAGCCCGACCATGACCAGTCCGCCGACCACCGTTTCCTTGTTTTCGCTGACGACCATGGGGCTGACTTGATCCTGCCGTTCTGTGGGCGGCCGGCGCCCTACTCGGGCGTCCAGGCCTCGTATTCGCCGTGCACGGGGGCGTGGTGGCCGGCGCGGCGGTCGTGGCCGCGCGGCAGGTAGGCCTCGGCGGTGCCGGTCCGGTTGGGCTCGTATTCCTTCTGCCACGGCAGCATCTGCGCCGCCTTCTCGGTCAGCGGTTCGTCGGTGGTGTGGTGCAGCCAGGCGTGCCACTCGGGCGGCGCCGCCGACCCTTCGGGATCGCCCTTGTACAGGGCCCAGCGCTGCTCCTTGCCGCGGCGCTTGGCCTTGTTGCGGTAGTAGCGGTTGCCGAACTCGTCGGTGCCCACGAGTTCGCCGCGCAACCAGGTGTAGATGACCGTTCCGATGTCCATGGCAACCCCGTTCGACGGTTGAGGCCGGCGGCGAATCCGAGCAAGGGGACTCTGCGCGGCGGAAGCGGCGGAAATATGGCACCTCGCGCCATTTCCGTCCAGCCTTCAGGTCCGCCGCCCTGCCCCGGGCGGTCAAGGCCGGGGCGCAAGTGACCCCCGGAAAACGGAAAGCCGGCGCCCCTTGAGACATCACTTGAAGGCGGGCCCGGCCCCCGCCCGCGCCGGTGGCGGCGGCACGGGCCCGACGGGCCGGCGCCGAGGCCCCCTTCACGCCAGAATTCAGGCGCGCGGCCGTAAGCATCGGAGATATCGGGGTTCCCGACCACATGCTGTATGACATTCACAAATTAGCCACAAAATGTGGTTGCGGCCCTAAAATTACTCCGCTACATTTTGTGCGTCACCGGCAACGACAACACCGGATCTAGACAAACCCGTTGGAATCACTGGGAATTCGCGGGCCTTGATCTAAGGTCGGGACCGAGGCCGGAAGTCGCCGCCCATTTGGCGCGGCTTGGGAGCGTAGAGGGAGCAGGCCGATTCGAAAAACGCGACGAATCGGTCAGGTCGCAAACCAACCCAAATGATTTCAACTCAGGGCAACCCCGGGGGAAAAATGCGCATCACGCGTTTCTTCACGAAGGAAAACGAGTCTCCGTACGACTCCATCGAGTTCCGCGCCGCGACCAGCGAGATCAAGAACCCCGACGGGTCGATCGTCTTCAAGCTGGACGACATCGAGGTCCCCGCCGGCTGGTCGCAGGTGGCCTGCGACGTGCTGGCGCAGAAGTATTTCCGCAAGGCCGGCGTGCCGGCGCGCCTGAAGCGGGTCGACGAGCCCGACGTGCCGGTGTGGCTGCAGCGCCACGAGGCCGATGACGCGGCCCTGGCCGAGCTGCCCGAGGACGCGCGCACGGTCGGCGAGTTCAAGGCGACCGAAGTGTTCGACCGCCTGGCCGGCACCTGGGCCTACTGGGGCTGGAAGGCCGGGTACTTCGATTCCGAGGTTGACGCCCGCACCTATTACGACGAGATGCGCCACATGCTGTGCGCCCAGGTGGGCGCGCCCAACTCGCCGCAGTGGTTCAACACCGGCCTGCACTGGGCCTACGGCATCGACGGCCCGGCCCAGGGCCACTCCTATGTGGACTACCGCACCGGCAAGCTGGTGCAGTCCGAGTCCGCCTACGAACACCCGCAGCCGCACGCCTGCTTCATCCAGTCCATCAACGACGACCTGGTCAACGAGGGCGGCATCATGGACCTGTGGGTGCGCGAGGCGCGCCTGTTCAAGTACGGGTCCGGCACCGGCACCAACTTTTCCAGCCTGCGCGGCGAGAACGAGCCCCTGTCCGGCGGCGGCAAGTCGTCCGGCCTGATGAGCTTCCTCAAGATCGGCGACCGCGCCGCCGGGGCCATCAAGTCCGGCGGCACCACGCGGCGCGCGGCCAAGATGGTGGTGGTCGACGTCGACCATCCGGACATCGAGGAGTTCATCAACTGGAAGGTGCGCGAGGAGCAGAAGGTGGCCTCCCTGGTCACCGGCTCGCGCACCGTGGGCAAGCACCTGACCGCGGTCATGGAGGCCTGCACCCGGTTCGACGGCGCCGACGGCGACAACCGCTTCGACCCCAAGATCAACACTGCACTGAAGAAGGCCATCCTGGCCGCGCGCAAGGCCATGGTGCCCGAGAACTACGTGCAGCGGGTGATCCAGTTCGCCCGCCAGGGCTACGTCGAGATCGAGTTCCCCGAGTTCGACACCGACTGGGATTCCGAGGCCTACCTGACCGTTTCTGGCCAGAACTCCAACAACTCGGTGCGCCTGTCCAACGACTTCCTGGAGAAGGTACAGCAGGACGGTGACTGGGAGCTGCGCTCGCGCACCGTCGACCGGGTGCGGCGGATCAAGGCCCGCGACCTGTGGGACCAGATCGGCTACGCCGCCTGGGCCTGCGCCGACCCCGGCGTGCAGTTCGACACCACCATCAACGAGTGGCACACCTGCCCCGAGAGCGGCCGCATCAACGCTTCGAACCCGTGCTCCGAGTACATGTTCCTGGACGACACGGCCTGCAACCTGGCGTCCCTGAACCTGATCCAGTTCCTCAAGCCCGACGGCGGCTTCGACGTGGCCGCGTTCGAGCATGCCGTGCGGCTGTGGACCGTCACCCTGGAAACCTCGGTGCTGATGGCCCAGTTCCCGTCCCAGCGCATCGCCCAGCTTTCCTACGAGTTCCGCACCCTGGGCCTGGGCTACGCCAACATCGGCGGCTACCTGATGGCGTCCGGCATCCCCTATGACTCGGTCGAGGGGCGCAACATCTGCGGCGCCATCACCGCCCTGATGACCGGCGTCTGCTACGCCACCTCGGCCGAGATGGCCGGCGAGCACGGCGCCTTCCCGCGCTTCGACGAGAACCGGGACGCCATGCTGCGGGTGATCCGCAACCACCGCCGCGCCGCCTATGGCGGCAGCGACGACTACGAGGACCTGTCGGTCACCCCGGTGCCCCTGGACGCCGACGCCTGCCCCGACGACGAGCTGGTGCTTGCGGCGCGCTTCGCCTGGGACCGGGCGCTGAAGCTGGGCGAGGAGCACGGCTACCGCAACGCCCAGGTGTCGGTGATCGCGCCCACGGGCACCATCGGCCTGGTCATGGACTGCGACACCACGGGCATCGAGCCCGACTTCGCCCTGGTCAAGTTCAAGAAGCTGGCCGGCGGCGGGTACTTCAAGATCATCAACCGCATGGTGCCCCGGGCCCTGCAGAAGCTGGGCTACGGCCGCGACCAGATCGAGGACATCGCCCGCTACGCCGAGGGCCACGGGTCGCTCAAGAACGCGCCCGGGATCAACCACCAGACCCTGCGCGCCAAGGGCTTCACCGAGGACGCCATCGAGGTGGTGGAGAAGGCCCTGACCGAGGCCTTCGACGTCAAGTTCGTGTTCAACAAGTGGACCCTGGGCGAAAGCTTCTGCACCGACGAGCTGGGCTTCGAGTCCGAGAAGCTGAACGACATGTCGTTCTGCATGCTGACCGCGCTGGGCTTCGACAAGGCCGAGATCGAGGCCGCCAACACCCACGTCTGCGGCGCCATGACCCTGGAGGGGGCACCGCACCTCAAGGACGAGCACCTGGCGGTGTTCGACTGCGCCTCGCCCTGCGGCCGCATCGGCAAGCGGTTCCTGTCGGCGGAAAGCCACATCCGCATGATGGCGGCGGCGCAGCCGTTCATCTCGGGCGCCATCTCCAAGACCATCAACATGCCCAACGCGGGCTCGGTCGAGGACTGCAAGGACGCCTACCTGCTGTCCTGGCGCCTGGGCATCAAGGCCAACGCCCTGTACCGCGACGGCTCCAAGCTGTCGCAGCCCCTGCAGGCATCCCTGCTGGCCGACGTGGACCTGGACGACGACGACGAGGCCGAGGCCATCGCCGAGATCGTCGAGCAGCCGGCGGCGGCCAAGGCCGCCCTGGTGGCCGAGCGGGTGGTGGAACGCTACGTGGCCAAGCGCAACCGGCCGCCGAACCGGCGCCGCGGCTACACCCAGAAGGCAGTGGTCGGCGGCCACAAGGTGTACCTGCGCACCGGCGAGTTCGACACCGGCCACCTGGCGGAAATCTTCGTCGACATGCACAAGGAAGGCGCCGCTTTCCGCAGCCTGATGAACAACTTCGCCATCGCCGTTTCGATCGGGCTTCAATACGGCGTGCCCCTGGACGAGTACGTGGAATCGTTCACCTTCACCCGCTTCGACCCGTCGGGCATGGTCGAGGGCAACGACACCATCAAGATGGCCACCTCGATCCTGGACTACATCTTCCGCGAGCTGGCGGTCAGCTACCTGGGCCGCAACGACCTGGCCCACGTGCAGCCCGCCGACCTGATGCCCGACGCCATCGGCCGCGGCGACGCCGAGGGCGACCTGCCCCAGCTCGCCGACGCCGGCATGCTGGAGGAAGTGGTCGAGCGCATCGCGTCGCAGGGCTACGTGCGCAGCAAGTTCCTGGTGATCCGGGGATCCAAGAGCAGCGAGCGGGCCAGCTCGTCGGGCGGCGGCACCGTGGGCGCCAAGACCGCGGCCACCGGCAGTGGCGGCGGCAACGGCAACGGCGGTCTCAGCACCCACTCGGTCACCGAGACCACCCTGTCGGTGGAAAGCCACGTCATCGAGGAGACGGACAAGCGCCTCGACCAGATGCGCGAAGCCAAGATGAAGGGATACGAGGGAGACCCCTGCGGCGAATGCGGCAACTTCACGCTGGTGCGCAACGGCACCTGCCTGAAGTGCGTGACCTGCGGGGGGACGAGCGGTTGCTCCTGACGCCGGAATCCTCCCTGGGAAACTATGGGCGCACCCGACCCCCCGGGTCCGGGTGCGCCCCCTTTTCCCTTCCCTCCTGACCGACCCGGGCCGCCGTGGGTGACATGCCGACGCGCGTGGGACCGGCGGCGCTGACCGCCGCCCGGTCCGACTCCGGCCTGGGCGAGCACGACCTGTTCCGCCCCCTGCTGCACCGCCTGCGCCCGCCGCCCGAGGCGGCCGCCGCCGCCACCCTGGCCGCCGGTGAAGTCACCGGCTGCCTGGACCGCGCCTTCGCCCAGATGGCCGACCTGGCGGCGGCCCCGGCGCCGCCGCTGGTGGTCGGCGGCCTGGCCAAGGGCACGGCGGTGGCGCCGGGCCGGGTGGTGGACTGCCTCTATGTCCTGCCGCCCCACGTGCGCCACCGGGCCTGGCCGCGCACCGGCGGCGGCCGCGGCGACATGGGCTTCATCGGCGCCCTGGTGGCGGGCCTGGCGCGCGCCTTCCCGTCGGCGCACCTGACACCGGCCGGATGGATCGCGGTGGAGACGGCCTCGGGCGTCGTCGTGCGCCTGCTGCCGGCCATCCCGCGCGACGCCGGCGGCTACCGCCTGGCGCGCCCGGCCACGGGCCTGGGCCTGTGGCACGAGACCAACCCGGCGGCCGAGCTGGCGGCCCTGCAACAGGTCAACCGCGCCAGCCGCGGCAAGGCGACGCACCTGATCATGCTGTTGAAGGCCTGGCGCCTGGCCAACGGCGTGCCCATCCATTCCGTGGCCCTGGAGCGCCTGGCCGTGGAGTTCGTGCCGCAATGGCCGTACCGCCGGCGCAGCCTGCTGTTTTACGACTGGATGGTGCGCGACTTCTTCTTCTGGGCCGCGCACCAGGGCGGGCGGCAGCTGCCCCTGCCCGGCACCGGCGCCGACTTCGCCGTCGGCGACGCCTGGGTGTTCGAGGCCGAGGCCGCCTTCGCCTTCGCCCGGCGGGCCGGCCGGCTGGACAGCCTGGGCCGCACCGCCGAGGCCGCCGACCACTGGTGCCGCATCTTCGGCCAGCCCCTGGAACTGATGCTGGGGCGGCCGCCGGCACCCGCCGCCGCGGCCGGCGCCGGCGACACCCTGCCGGCCGCGCCGCCGGCGGGACGCCCCCTGATATGGTGACTCCCGGCCGCCGGTCGCGGCACGGTCCATTTGTGGGGGTGCCAAGGCTTTGAATTCATTGTAACCTGCACGTCGATTACACCAGGACGCGGGGCTTCGGCCCGCGGCCGGACGGGATGGGCCTCCGGATGTCGAAAAAGACCAGGCTGAAATTCTTCATCGTCGACGACGACCCCGACATCTCCGCCCACATGAAGGCGTTGCTGGAATCCGACGGCCATGCGGTCGCCACGGTGGAGTCGTCGGTCAAGGCGGTGCCGGCGATCGTGGCCCAGAAGCCCGACTGCGTGCTGGTCAACCTGATGATGCCCGAGCGGTACGGCCTGGAACTGTGCCGCGACCTGAAGCAGCGGCGCAACCTGGCCAAGACCAAGATCATCGTGGTGTCCGGCAAGCCCTACGAATCCGACCGCAAACAGGCCTTCGAGGTCGGCGCCGACGGCTACCTGACCAAGCCGCTCAACGCCGACGCCTTCGTCGCCGAGGTGCTGGGCATCCTGGAGGACCGCATCGAGCTGACCTTCTGGGGCGTGCGCGGCACCCTGCCGGTGCCGGGCCGGCGGTCCATCCGCTATGGCGGCAGCACGTCCTGCGTGTCGCTGGAATTCTCCAAGGGGGAGTTCTTCATCTTCGACGCCGGCACCGGCATCAAGAACCTGTCGGACCGCCTGATGTCCGAGGACCGGCACAAGATGGAGGGCAAGATCTTCATCTCCCACCCGCACTGGGACCACATCAATGCCCTGCCCTTCTTCGCCCCGCTGTACGTCCAGGGCAACGAGTTCGAGGTCCTGGGCGCGTCGCACGGCAACGTCAGCCTGCGCGAGATGATCTCGGCCCAGATGGACGGCCTGTACTTCCCCGTGCGCCTCAAGCAGTTCGGCGCCCGGGTCTACTTCCGCAACCTGCAGGAGGAGGAGTTCACCCTGGGCGACATCGCCGTGCGCACCAAGCTCCTCAACCACCCCGGCCGCTGCCTGGGCTACCGGGTCGACTACAAGGGGCGGTCCATCTGCTACATCACCGACAACGAGCTGGACCTGGAAGATTCCCACTTCTACAACCCCTTCTACGTCAAGCGGCTGATCGAGTTCATCCACGGCTGCGACGTGCTGATCACCGACACCACCTACAGCGACGAGGAATATGCCAGCCACGTGGGCTGGGGCCATTCCTGCGTGTCGCGGGTGGTCGACCTGGCGCACCGGGCCCAGGCCAAGACCCTTTACCTGTTCCACCACGACCCGGACCAGACCGACGACGACATCGACGCCAAGCTGGCGGCGGCGCAGAAGCTGTTGAAATCGCGCCGCTCCAAGACCGTCTGCCTGGCCCCGCGCGAGGGCGATTCCTTCAAGATCTGACGTGACCGGCGCTGCGCGGCGTGCCTACGCGGTGTGGTCGATGCAGACCTTGCCGAAGTGGGCGCCGGCGGCCAGGTGGCTCAGGGCCTCCAGGGTCCGGTCGAAGGGGAAAACGCTGTCGATCACCGGCTTGATGCCGTGCAGGTCCATGGCCGCCAGCATGGCCTCGAACCCGGCCCGCGAGCCCACGGTGATGCCCTGGATGCGCACGTTGCGGGTCAGCACCAGGGGCAGGTTCAGCTCGGCCATGGCCCCCGACAGGACACCGATCAGGCTGATGGTGCCGCCGCCGCGGACGGCGCGCACGGACTGGTTCAGGGTGTCGGCGCCGCCCAGCTCGACCACGTGGTCGGCGCCGACGCCATGGGTCTGCTCCTTGACGATGCGGCTCCAGTCCTGCTCCTGGCGGTAGTTGATCCCCACGTCGGCGCCCAGGGCCTTGGCCTTTTCCAGCTTCTCGTCGCTGGACGAGGTGATGATCACCCGCGCCCCGGCCGCCTTGGCGATCTGCAGGGCGAACAGGGCGACCCCGCCGGTGCCCTGCACCACCACCGTCTGCCCGGGCACGATGCAGCCCTTGGTGACGATGGCGCTCCACGCCGTCAGGGCGGCGCAGGGCAGGCAGGCGGCCTCGGCGTCGGACAGGGAATCGGGCACCTTGGCCACCCCCTGCTGGTCCAGCAGCATCTTTTCCGCCAGGGCGCCGTCCAGGGGACCGCCCAGGGTGCCGGCGGCCACGTCCGGCGGCGGGTCGCCGGCCGGCCAGCCCTGGAAGAACAGCGGGCAGACCCGGTCGCCCACGGCCACCCGGGTCACGCCCGGGCCCACGGCCTCGACCACCCCGGCCCCGTCCGAGAACGGGATCAGCGGCGTCTTGATGTTGCGGCCGTACCCGCCCTTGATCACCACCAGGTCGCGGAAGTTGATGGAGGCGGCGCGCATGGCCACGACCACCTGCCCGGGGCCGGGCCGGGGATCGGCCCGCTGCGCCAGTTTCAGGTTGTCGAGCCCGAACGCCTCTTTCAGTTCCCAAACCTTCATCGCACCCTCCCGCCGTTGGATTTGTTGCCCTGCATACCATGATTCGTGCTAAGCAGCATCCCGTTCCCAAGCCGCCCGCGCCGCGCAGACGAGGAGGACCCCATGGCCGGAAAGATCGACGCCCGCATCGCCGAACTGGGGCTGCAACTGCCCCCCGCCGCCGCCCCCGCCGCCAACTACATCCCCTACGTGGTGACCGGCAACCTGGTGTTCGTGTCGGGGCAGATCACCTTCCGCGACGGCGCGCTGGCCTACCTGGGCAAGGTCGGCGGCGACCTGACCGTCGACGACGGATACCAGGCCGCGCGCCTGTGCGCCCTGAACCTGATCGCCCAGGTCAAGGAGGCCTGCGGCGGCGACCTGGACAGGGTGGTGCGGGTGGTCAAGCTGGGCGGCTTCGTCAACTGCACGGCGGACTTCACCGACCACCCCAAGGTCATCAACGGCGCCTCGGACCTGATCGCCGAGGTGTTCGGCGACGCCGGCCGTCACGCCCGCTTCGCCGTCGGCGCGCCGTCGCTGCCGCTGGGGGTTGCCACCGAGGTCGACGGCATCTTCGAGATCGCCTGACGGGTCAGGCCGCCGCCAGCCCGCCGGACGGGCCGTCGCGCAGCACCGTGGCCACCGCCAGGGGCTCCTTGCGGCCGCGCAGCGTCAACGCCCCCAGGTGCCGGACCGCATAGCCGTCCGGCAGCGCCATGCGCGCCAGCAGGCTGTCCGAAACCAGGAACGGCACCCCCATCTCCTTGGCCTCGGCCTCCAGCCGCGCGGTGGTGTTGATGGTGTCGCCGATATAGACGATCTCCTGCTTGGACGAGCCGCACTCGCCGGCCACCACCGGGCCGCCGTGCAGGCCGACGCGGAACGCGGGCACCCGGCCGAACCGCTTCCGGTACCGGTCGGCCCGGGCCGCCACCATGTCGGCCACGGCGAATACGCAGCGCAGGCAGGTGGCGTCGCGCACCGCCTGGTCCAGCGGCCAGCTGACCACCACCTCGTCGCCGATGTAGCGGTGGGTCTCGGCGCCGTGCTCGACGGTCACCCGGTCGACGTCGAAGAAGAAGCGCGAGATCAGGGCATGGGTCTCCACGTCGCCCAGGTCCTGGGCCATGGCGGTGGATTCGGCCAGGTCCAGGAACAGGAACACCCGCTCCTCGCGCACCGGCTTGCTGTAGCGCCCGACCAGGAAGTTGGTCAGCACCCGGCCGCCGATCAGGGTCCGCACCTGCAGCACGAACATGATGATCATGAACATGGCCACGCCGACCCCGGCGTCGCGCAGGAAGGCGGACACGAAATCGGGGTCGTCCAGCATGTAGGGGCTGAACACCACCCGGCAGAACAGCAGGCTGGCGGCGATGATGGCCGAGTTCATCAGCGACCGGACCAGCCAGGCGGCGGTGAAGGAGAGGCGGCGGATGGCGCGGTCCAGCCTGCTGTCCCGCAGGGCGAACAGGAACGCGGTCCAGGTGCCGCCAATGACCGTGCCATAGGTGGCGCCCTCGGTGAACCACATGCCGGGGCGCATCTCGAACTCCAGGGCCAGGCTCAGCAGGTGGACATAGGCGATCCCCACCAGCCCCGAGACGATGGTGATCACCAGCCACGACCGCACCGTGGCGCGGGTCTTGCGCGAGAATCGCTCCATGGCCGCATGTTATCCTTGTCCGCCACCCGGGCCAATCGTGCAACCGGCCGGGGCCGGGCCGCCAATTGCGGCTTGTGCCGCCCGCCGCCAGGGCCTATGTGCAAACCATGCCCGACGGTACCGAACGGACCCAGATCACCGTGCTGCCCGCCATCGACGAGATTCCGGCGGCCGAGTGGGACGCCTGCGCCGGCGACGGCGACCCGTTCCTCAGCCACGCCTTCCTGGCGGCCCTGGAGCGCAGCGGCTCGGCCGGCGCCGAGGCCGGCTGGGCGCCCCAGCACCTGGTGATCGAGGACGGCGACGGCCGCGCCGCCGCCTGCGCGCCCCTGTACCTGAAGAACCATTCCTACGGCGAATACGTGTTCGACTGGTCCTGGGCCGAGGCCTACCACCGCGCCGGCGGCCGCTACTATCCCAAGCTGCAATGCGCGGTGCCCTTCACCCCGGCCACCGGCCGGCGCCTGCTGCTGCGCCCCGGCGCGGCCGAGAAGCTGGAGGTGGCACTGATGGGCGGCATGGTCGAGCTGGCGCGCCAGCACGGCGCCTCGTCGGTGCACGTGACCTTCCCCACCCGCGACCAATGGCGCCGCTTCGGCCAGCAGGGCTGGCTGCTGCGCCTGGGCCAGCAGTACCACTGGGAGAACGCCGGCTACCGGGACTTCGACGATTTCCTGGACGCCCTGTCGTCGCGCAAGCGCAAGACCCTGCGCAAGGAGCGCCGCGAGGTGGTGGAGGCCGGGATCCGGTTCCGGGTGCTCAGCGGCGCCGACATCCAGGAGGCGCACTGGGACACCTTCTTCCGCTTCTACCTGGACACCCACGACCGCAAGTGGGGCCAGAACTACCTGAACCGCAAATTCTTCAGCCTGCTGGGCGAGGCCATGGCCGACCGGGTGGTCCTGGTCCTGGCCGAGGCCGACGGCCGGGCCGTGGCCGGGGCCCTGAACCTGCGCGGCGGCGACACCCTGTTCGGGCGCTACTGGGGATGCCGCGAGTCCTACAAGTTCCTGCACTTCGAGACCTGCTACTACCAGGCCATCGACTACGCCATCGCCCACGGCCTGCGCTGGGTCGAGGCCGGGGCCCAGGGGCCGCACAAGATCCAGCGCGGCTACCTGCCCCGGGCCACCTACAGCGCCCACTGGATCGCCGACCCGGGCCTGCGCGAGGCGATCTCGCGCTACCTCGACCACGAGCGCCCGGCCGTCGAGGCCGAGATCGCCGAGCTGGCGCAACGGTCGCCCTACAAACGGGACGACGGTTAATCGGGCCTTATCCTTTTTGTGCTCTGCTGGGGGCCATGCGCGCCCTTGCCCGCCTCGCCCTGGCCGGTTTGCTGCTCGCCGCCACGGCGGCGCCGGCGGCGGCGTCCCAGTGCGTGTACGCCGCCTACCGCGACGGGGTCACCCTGCTGCTGAACCGCTGCACCGAATGCCGCATGGCCGAGCTGGAGCGCCAGCGCCCCGGCGACATCCGGCCGATCCGCCGCTCGGTGGTGGTGGGCGCGCGGCGCACCGTGCCGTCGCCCTTCCCCGGCAAGGGCCGCACCCGCCTGGTGGACGAGCGGCCCTGCCGCGCCGCCGCGGCCGAGACCCAGGCCACCACCGCCACGGCGCCGGACGGGCGCGCCTGCGTCAAGCTGCACCGCCTGCACGACGGCCGGATCGCCGCCGTCAACGGCTGCCGCGCCTGCCGCTCGGTGCTGGTGGCGCGCAAGCCGGCCAAGGGCGGCGCCAACCACCAGGGCAGTTATTCCATCGCCCCGGGCGGCACCCTGCCCCTGGACGGCCGCGGCTTCGCCTCGGCGCGGATCATGTCGGACAGCCCCTGCCGGTGATCAGCCGCCCCGCCGCACCAGCGGCCGGACCAGGCGCCACACGGGCAGCAGCAGGAAGTCGTGCACCCACTTGACCGGGTAGTAGGCCGGGAACAGGCGGTCGGGCAGGTCCAGGATCAGGTAGTGGGTGTGGCGCGGGGTGGCCAGGGTGCGCCCGACGTAGGCCAGGCGGTCGCGCCACCGTTCGCGCGCCCGCCAGTGGAAGGCGTTCAGCTCGTAGACGCTGGTCTCCGGCCGGCTGCCGCCATCCAGGTCCGCCTCCACCTGGGCGGCCAGGGCCAGGGCGGCGCCGTCGGCGGCCACCGCCGCGGCCACGGCCGGCGGCAGGCCGGTGCCCGCCATCCGCGCCACCAGGGCCAGGCCCAGGCGCACCAGGCGCGCCACCCCCTGGTCCCGGGCCCGGCCCAGCAGGGCGTCCCAGTCCAGGTCCGGGTGGGCGGCGACGGCGCGGGCCAGGTCGGCGACCCATTGCAGGCGGGTCCACTTCTCCTTGCCGCCGTGCAGGCACAGCAGGGTCACCATGTCCTCGGGGCCCAGGCTGGGCACCGCCCGGCCGGCCAGGTCGACGGTCCCGGCGCGGGACCACAGGCCGGCGTAGTCCAGGTCCAGGGCCAGGGTGCGCGGGGCGAAGGCCCAGTGCGGCTCCAGGGCAACCCGGTCGGCCTGGCGGAACATCAGGTCCTGGCCGGAATAGCGGCGGTAGGCCGCGGCCTGGACCGGGGTCATGGGCGCGTCGCGGCCGACCAGCAGCTGGGTAAAGCCGATGTCGGCCAGCACCGCCTCGGCGGCCAGGGCGTCGCCCGGGTGCATCAGGATGTCCAGGTCGCGGAACCGGCGCAGGCCCACGTCGCCGTAGGCCACCCGGGCCAGCACCGGGCCCTTGAACGGGATCGCCGGCAGGCCGGCGGCATCCAGGGCGTCCAGGACGTCCAGCAGGGCGGCCACCAGCACGCCGTTGCGTTCGGCCAGGTCGGCCAGGTGCACCGCCGCCGCCTCGACCAGGTCGGCGGGCACCACGTCGGCGCCCAGGTGCAGGAAGGCGGTGCAGACCGAGGGCGTGAGGGCGCCGCGCTCGGCCGTCTGCACCAGCCAGGTCCAGTCCAGCCCGGCCGCCACCAGGTCGCGGCCCTCGCCGTCCACGCGCGCCGGGTCGCCGCCCAGGCACAGGCGCAGGAACGCCGCCTCGGGGCGCGCCGGAACCGCTAAACCGTCAAAGAGGTCCGCCACCATCGCCGGAGCAGGATACGCCGCCGGCGCGGTGGCGGCAAAGCCCGATCAGGGCGGGTTGGGGCTGGTGTCGTCGCGGACGTCGAAGCGCGGCGTCCCGGACGTGAAATCGTCCGGCGGCTGCTGGGCCTGGGCCCGGGCCGACAGCAACAGGGCGGCGGCCGGCGCGGCGGCGGCGGCGGCGCCCGCCTTCTTCAGGAAGGCACGGCGGTCACTGGTCTGCTTGTCCATGGTGATTTCCCTTTCCCACACGGCTTGTTGTTTACGATCTTATGCAAACTTCATTCCATGGGAGCTATTATTCATGAATTCCAGCATGTTACGGGAAAACGCCAAGACACAAGGCGAGCCGCGGGGCTGGCCGTTGTAAACCTGCCCGACAGGGCAGGACACCGGCCGGCGGCGGCCGCCCCCCGTCACTCCACCAGCTCGGGCGCCTTGCCCTTGCTGCCGTCCCGGTCGCGCCCGCCCTGGTCCCGCCCGTCGGGGTCGCCGGCGTCGCGGTCGCCGCCGCGGCCCTTCCGGCCCGGGCCCTTGCCCTCGGGGTAGTCGAAGGCCAGGGCGGCGCCCTCGACCCGGACCACCACCACCCCGCCGTCGGCCAGGCGGCCGAACAGCAGTTCCTCGGCCAGGGGCTTCTTGATGTGCTCCTGGATCACGCGCGCCAGCGGCCGGGCGCCGTAGCGCTCGTCGAAGCCGCGCTCGGCCAGCCAGGCGCGGGACTCGTCGGTCAGCTCGATGATCACGCGGCGGTCGGCGAGCTGGCTTTCCAGCTCGATGACGAACTTGTCGACCACCCGCGCCACCACCTCGGGGCTCAGGGCGGCGAAGGGGATCACGGCATCCAACCGGTTGCGGAACTCGGGGGTGAACATGCGCTCGATGGCCTCGGTGTCGTCGCCGACCCGGGTCTCGCGGCCGAATCCCATGGCCGGCTTGGCCAGGTCGGCGGCGCCGGCGTTGGTGGTCATGATCAGCACCACGTTGCGGAAATCCACCTGCTTGCCGCTGTGGTCGGTCAGCTTGCCGTGGTCCATGATCTGCAGCAGCACGTTGAACAGGTCCGGGTGGGCCTTCTCGATCTCGTCCAGCAGCAGCACGCAGTGCGGCTGCTGGTCGATGGCGTCGGTCAGCAGGCCGCCCTGGTCGAAGCCCACGTAGCCCGGCGGCGCGCCGATCAGGCGCGACACGGAATGGCGCTCCATGTACTCGGACATGTCGAAGCGCACCAGCTCGACCCCCAGGGTGAAGGCGAGCTGCCGCGCCACCTCGGTCTTGCCGACGCCGGTGGGGCCCGAGAACAGGTAGTTGCCGATGGGCTTCTCGGGCTCGCGCAGGCCGGCGCGGGCCAGCTTGATGGAGCTGGCCAGGGCCTCGATGGCCCGGTCCTGGCCGAACACCACGGTCTTCAGGTCCCGTTCCAGGTTCTGCAGGGCCTTGCGGTCGTTGGTCGAGACGCTCTTTTCCGGGATGCGGGCGATCTTGGCGACGATGTTCTCCACGTCCTTCACGGTCACCGTCTTGCGCCGCTTGCTTTCCGGCAGCAGCATGCGCGAGGCGCCCACCTCGTCGATCACGTCGATGGCCTTGTCGGGCAGCTTGCGGTCGTGGATGTAGCGGGCCGACAGCTCGACCGAGGCGCGCAGGGACTCGGCCGTGTAGCGCACCTTGTGGTGGTCCTCGAAATAGGGTTTCAGGCCCTGCAGGATCTTGACCGCGTCGTCGATCGAGGGTTCGTACACGTCGATCTTCTGGAACCGCCGCACCAGGGCGCGGTCCTTCTCGAAGTAGTTGCGGTATTCCTTGTAGGTGGTCGACCCCATGCACCGCAGGGCCCCCGAGGCCAGCGACGGCTTCAGGATGTTCGACGCGTCCATGGACCCGCCGCTGGTGGCGCCGGCACCGATCACGGTGTGGATCTCGTCGATGAACAGGATCGCGCCGGGGGTGTTCTCCAGCTCGGTGATCACCGCCTTCAGGCGCTCCTCGAAATCGCCGCGATAGCGGGTGCCGGCCAGCAGGGCGCCCATGTCGAGCGCGAAGATGGTGGCGTCCAGCAGCACCTCGGGCACCTCGCCGTTGACGATGCGCCGGGCCAGGCCCTCGGCGATGGCGGTCTTGCCCACGCCGGGGTCGCCCACGTAGAGCGGGTTGTTCTTCTGCCGGCGGCACAGGATCTGGATGGTGCGCTCGATCTCGGCCTCGCGCCCGATCAGCGGGTCGATCTTGCCCGCCACCGCCTTCTTGTTCAGGTCGACGCAGTAGGCGTCCAGGGCCTCGTGCCCCTGCTTGACCGTCTCCTCGCCCTCCTCGCCGCCCTCGTCGGCGCCCTGCACCGGGCGCGGGCGGGATTCGCCGGGCACCTTGGCGATGCCGTGGGAGATGTAGTTGACGGCGTCCAGCCTGGACATGTCGTGCAGCTGCAGGAAGTAGACGGCGTGGGACTCGCGCTCCGAGAACAGCGCCACCAGCACGTTGGCGCCGGTCACCTCCTCGCGGCCCGAGGACTGGACGTGGATCACGGCGCGCTGCACCACCCGCTGGAACCCGGCGGTGGGCTTGGGGTCGGCCAGGACGGCGGACTTCAGGCCGTCCAGCTCGCCCTCGACGAAGTCGGTCAGCTCGCGGCGCAGGACGTCGATGTCGACGCCGCAGGCGCGCATGACGGCGATGGCGTCCTGGTCGTCGGCGAGCGCCAGCAGCAGGTGTTCCAGGGTGGCGTATTCATGGCCGTGTTCCGTCGCCAGGGCGAGCGCGCGGTGCAGGGTCTGTTCCAGGTTGCGTGACAGCATTAGGTGGCCTTTCTCTCGTTGTTCCGTCCGACGCTCCGCCCTCGAATCCCGTGTCGTGGTCCCGTGTCTCGATCCCGCGTGCCTATTCTTCGTCCCCGTCCTTCTCGATGGTGCATTGCAGGGGATGCTGGTGCTTGCGCGCCAGGTCCATCACCTGGTTGACCTTGGTTTCCGCCACCTCGTAGGTGAACACCCCGCACACGCCCACCCCCTTCTGGTGCACGTTCAGCATCACCGCGGTGGCGTGCTGGTTGCTCATGCCGAAGAACCGCTCCAGCACGTGGACGACGAACTCCATGGGGGTGTAGTCGTCGTTCAGCATCAGCACCTTGTACATGGACGGCCGCTTGGTCTTGGGCCGCGTCTTGGTGACGATCCCGGTGGCCGGGCCACCGCCGGCCCCGTTCCCCGGTCCCTTGCCGGGACCTTTGGGCGGGGTGTCGGCCATGTGGGGTTGCAGTTTCCAGCTCATGGGTTCCGTCGACTCTTCGTTCCGTCCCCCGGAAATGGATATCCGGAAGTGTACCACATCCGCGCGCCCTCACCCGGGACTCGCCCCCTAAATATATGCCATTTGACCGGCGGTGAAAGGCCCCTTCCCCGCGCCATGGCGCCAGAGCCCTTTCCGGCCCCGTCAAATTGACGACAACCCGGGCCCCGGCGCGCCCGCCGGCGTCCGTTCTGAGCCCCTTTCGGCCCGTTCGGCGCGGTTCCCGGCGCGATGTCGTCATGGCAAGTCCTTGATGTGGCGGGAAAGACGGGGGGCGGGCGGGGAAAATGTCGTCATTTGAGCCTCTTGCAGAATTGCCGAGGCGCGTGGAATTTTGGGGATTGGGGCGGTTTCCGAGGGCCTCCGCAGTCTTGTTCCAGTAGGCTTGTTTTGCGGAACAACCACTGGAAGGGACTGCGGAGGATGCCTCTGAGAAAGACGTTAACAGCTTGCTGGCAACGGCTGCAAGGCCAACTGTTCCCGTGGCTGGAAGAGGAACTGGGCCCACTTGGGGATCGCCACCGACGGTTGGTCACGGTGCTTGATGTGGTCGGGGTGGAGGCGTTTCTGCCCTACCGGCGTGGCGGCGCCGGCTGTCCGCCTTCGGACCGTGCGGCTCTGGCCCGTGCCTTCGTCGCCAAGGCGGTGTTCAACCTGCCGACGACCGGCCTGCTGATCGAGCGGCTCTCGGTTGACAAGACCTTGCGCCGGCTTTGCGGCTGGGAGCGCCTGGGGTCGGTGCCCAGCGAGTCGACCTTCTCGCGGGCTTTTGCCGAGTTCGCGCGGAGTGCCCTGCCGAGCCGCCTGCACCAGGCGTTGATCGAAAGCACCCACGCGGAGCGGCTGGTCGGCCACGTCTCGCGGGACAGCACGGCGATCGAGCGCGCGAGAAGCCGGCGGCGTTGCCTGGCAAGCCGAAGCGCGGGCGCGGTCGGCCGCGCAGGGCGAGGAGGCGCTGCGGCGCGGCGGCGCCTGGAGCGCCAACTGGACATGACCCTCGAGGAGATGCTGGCCGACCTGCCGCGGCACTGCGCCGTCGGCACCAAGCGCAGCGCCAAGGGCTACAGGAGCAGTTGGACCGGCTATAAGCTGCACCTGGATGTGGCCGACGGCATGGTGCCGCTGAGCGCCCTGCTGAGCGCGGCGTCGCTGCACGACAGCCAAGCGGCGATCCCGCTGGCGACCCTCACGGCGGCGCGGCGTGTGAGGAGCCTGTATGACCTGATGGACAGTGCCTACGACGTCGGCGAGATCAAGGACCATAGCCGATCTCTCGGCCACGTCCCGATCATCGAGGCCAACCCCTGGGGCAAGGCCGAGCGCAAGCGGAACTGGCCTCGAGGCGGAACGGCGCCGGCACGCCGGATACCAGACCGCGGAGAAGATCCGCTATGGCGAGCGCACGGCCGCCGAGCGGTCAACGCCCGGCTCAAGGACGACTTCGGCGGCCGCACGGTTCGCGTCCGCGGCCACGACAAGGTGATGTGCCACCTGATGTTCGGCATCCTGGCGTTGACTGTCGATCAATTGATGCGTCTGGTTCCGTAACCCGGAGCCTCCCGGGCGCCAACATCACGCGACCTCTTCCGAGGGGACGCAGCCGGACCGACTTGGCCTGAACGCGCCGCAAACCCGCACCGCGTGGCAAAATCCAACCCGATTGCGCAAATCCGAGAGGCCTTCGTTGCCGCACCCGCAAGCCAATCAAAAAAACACCCCGCATCAAGCTCGAATTCTGCAAGAGGCTCATCTGTCGTCATTTTTGTCTGCGGGGTGGTGCCGGGGGACACGGAAGGACAGGGAATCTTCCGTTTCGAGGACACGACGGATCGGACGCGACCGCGCCCCTCACCCTGTCCCTCTCCCTCGAGGGAGAGGGGACGCGGCGGCTCGATCGCGCCGTGGCCCTCTCGCGGACGGCGTGGGCAGGTGGCGCCGAAGCGGGGTGGCCTTCCCTCTCCCTCGAGGGAGAGGGCCAGGGTGAGGGGCTGGCCCCCGCCGGCGCCGGGACGACGGGGTGAGCGGGGGAACCTTCCCCGCGGCATCCCTCCGCGTCCCCCGCGGTTTGAAGGTTTAACCGCGGAGGACGCGGAGGACGCGGAGGACGCTGAGGACGCCGCGACCTTCCGCCCCCATCCGTGTTCATCCGTGTCGAAATCCGTGTTCATCCGTGTTCCCCCGCACCGCCGAAAAACAGGAAATATTCTTATGAAATCAGAATTTCAAGGATTTTCGAAAAATTACGTGATTTTTTTCCCAATTGTATACTTAACACACGCGACTCCGGGTGATAGAAATGGGCGACAGGCCAGCGCTAGAGGAAATCGAGGTCACGCCGGAGATGGTGGAGGCGGGCCGTGAGTGTGTTTTTGATCTAGACCGGGAAGTCATTCGGAATATTTACATTGCGATGGAAAGAACGCGCCGGACGAAAAGGCTTACGTCCTGATAGCTGTAGGCATTTCAGTGCTAATAACTGCCCCCTCAAGTTGGCTGGATACCAGGGATATGGTGTGCAAGAATCGAGACCTTGGAGATGTTCGGTCTGTTGGAAGAGGCCAATGTAGCGGATACCCAAAGTTATCGATTAAGAACATTGATTGGCAGTAGCCGCTTATAACGTCATCGTTAAAATCTAATCCTGCGCGTTCTGAATGGGCGAACTGGTTTCTTATATCCTTTATTCTGTTTAAATCTTCACGAGTCTTAGGGCCGATCAATCCAAAGCAATATGATACTTCTATTTTTGCTGAAAGGCTTGCGAGGGGGCCGCGCCCCTTAAAGACGCGATCCTTGGCGGTGTTCGAAAGTTTCACCATGTGTGATAGCATGGCCCTGCCGAGGGAGTACTCGACTATTGTGGCCCCGACAATTGCAACAGCGCGGTCATTGTCGTGGGCGAGTTCCTCGAAAAGTTTTATGTCTATGGGTTTTTTGAATATAGGCACTTGGGAACCTCATGCCGGATCAACAGAAAAGTTGCGACGATGCAGTGGAGCAACGCAGGGATGCCGCCCTGCGCCGCGCGCTGAACACTTCACCAGAGCCCAAGACCAAAAAGATTAAGGGCGACGGGAAAGAAGCTTCTGTAAAACCTCGTCGTAAGGTAGCACGCGAAGTTTAGGCTTACCTAGTAGGTTGATTGTAAGTGAGGCGCTTGCCTTCGGCGCCCTTGATGGCGACGGAGGCCTGCTCCGCGTCGTCGATTTCGTGGTTGCTGTAACGGCGGGGACCCCTCACCCGCTCTCCACCAGGCGGTAGCCGCAGTCGAGGGCGTCCAGGGCCAGAAGGTCGGCGTGGCGGCGGTCCCAGGCGCCGCTGTCCAGGTCGGCGGCCAGGCGGGCCAGCCCCGGGGAGACGTCGCCCAGGGCCCAGAACGACGACATGGCGGAGCGGACCCGCCGGTCCAGGTAGGCGGCCGGGCGGCGCCAGTAGGCGGCCAGGAAGCCGTCGCTGCAATCGTGGGGGATGGGCACCGGCGACACCCGCACCGGGCCGAGCCAGGTCTCGAAATCGGCCAGGGTGGGCATCTGGCCCTCGTCCAGGGTGACCAGGGCCGGGAAATAGTCGGCCAGCCAGAAGCCGCGGAACGCCGGGTCGTAGGTCAGGAACACGACCTTGCCCCGGGTCACCCGCCGCATCTCGGCCACGCCCCGGGCCTGGTCGGACCAGTGGTGGATGGTCAGGACCGCCATGGCGGCGTCGAAGGTGCCGTCGGCGAAGGGCAGGTCCTCGGCGCCGCCACGGACGACTGCGGCGGCCGACGGCGGGCGCTGGGCGACCATGCGGGCCGACGGCTCGACCGCGGTCAGACGGCGGCCGGCGGGCTCGTAGGACCCGGCCCCGGCGCCCAGGTTCAGGACCGTTTCCGCGTCGCCCAGGGCGGCGTCGATCCGCCGCGCGATGCGCGGGTCGGGCCGGCGCAGGTCGGCGTAATTGAGGCCGATGGTGTCATACAGGCGGCCCATCCCGGACCCTCACGCCCCCACCGGACGTCGGTCTTCAGCCCCCGTCGAGGTGATCGGCAAGGAACGCCCGCATTCCGGCCACCGCATCCCTGGTCGCCTCGGAGTCATACGTCACCTTGCAGAAATGGTTCCTGGCACCTTTTGCAACTTTAAGACAGTACCGGTGTCTTTGCGACAAAAGGGTGCCGGGCGCCGACTTTTGGCCCTGGCGCGGGTCCCGGGGCGCCTACGACGCCTTCCGCCGCCGTGCGAGGCCGAGGCCGGCGAGGCCCAAACCGAAAAGGGCCAGCGTGCCGGGCTCGGGAACGCTGGACGAGGTCATGAGGGACAATGTCGGCCTGATGTCGGCATCGCTGTTTTCGCGCGACGCGAAACCGTAGCCGCGATTGTCCGCGTCGATGCTGAGGATGAAGGTCGCCAGTCCACCGTCGGCGATCCGGCTATTCAGGAACGCGAGCAGGTCCGGTCCGCTGATCGTCACGTCGATGTCGTCGGTCCCGGGAACGACCTCGGTCACGTTGGCGCCCGCGTCGGCGTCGAGATTGAAGACCTGTGCGACGTCGATGTTGTTGCCGCCCGTATTGTCGTACTCGGCCCCTGGATCTAGATCGACGGACTCGTCCCAGTTCTGGGGCGTATTGCCGGCCGCGTTGGTCAAGCCATATACCTGGTTGCGTCCCGTCGTGATGCCGTCGTTCCTCGATCCGGCGGTTTCGTGAAGCGTGAGAATCGCGCTGGTCAGCGCGCCCACCACGCCTGACAGGTCGAAGCGGACGTAGGCAACGAAGTCGCCGCCGCCGAACCCCCGTACATCGAGGTTCTCAGCGCTCCCGGCGCTGACGCCGGCGCGCGTGTAGGTGTCCGCGTCCGCGGTCAGGACGACCGGCGCGGCATGGGCGGGCAAGGCGATGAGCGACACGAGGGCCGCCATTCCCAGCGACAGGGGATTCCTCAGATTCATGAAACCGCTCCACGGGTGTGATGCAAAAGGCGCAAATGGCTCAATGGGTTCGCGGGAGTCGTCGGACTCCCCAATTCCAGATACCCATGCAAAAATTGTGCTAAATTCCTAATATTCTGTATTCTCACGATTATTCTGAAAAAGGGGTGGCGGCCCAGGCGTCGAGTCGTAAATTCCTCCGACAGCGGTGCAAGGCGTCTGGGCGTTTTGCGAGGTTGACCGTCCTTCGCCGCCGGGGGCGTGCGCCATCGCCTCGAGGCCGATCCACGATCCCGCCGGCCGCGCCCCGCCCCCCAGTCCGATCCGTCGCCGCGGTCGCACATCGGCGCCCGCGGCCGGTCGGCCTAGGCCCCCACCACCAGGGTGGTGCCGACGCTGGTGGGCAGGTAGCTGTCGGGCATCTCGTTGGCCAGGGTGTGGCTGGCCTTCCAGCCGGTGCAGTGGCCGGCCAGCAGGCACTTGGGGCCGATCTTCTTCAGCTCGGCCACCGTCGGGCCGATGATGGGCTCGAACAGCTTGCCGGTCAGGTGCAGGCCGCCCAGCAGGGCGTGCACGGTCTCGACCCCGGTCACCCGCTGGGCATGGCGCAGGGTGTTGACGGCGCCCGAGTGGCAACAGCCGGTGACCACCACCAGGCCCTTGTCGCGCACGTTCATGACCAGGGCCTGGTCGTCGTGCAGCTCGGGGTCCGGCTGCCATTCCCCGTCGACCTCGGCCTTGTGCACGGGGAAGCCGCGCTCGAAGTCGCTGGTGCGGGCGATCTCGCCGGTGGCCAGCACCGTGCCGCCCAGCAGCAGGGTCGGGCCGCGGCTCTCGACGAAGCGCACGCCGCGGGCCTCCAGCCAGCCGCGGTCCATGGGCGGCATGCCGCGCACGGTGCCGTCGGGCATCTCGCTGCGCCGGTTGCGGAAGGCGTCGGGGTGCAGGTGGATGGGCACGTTCCAGCCGTCCATTCCCAGCTCCATCTGGCGCTCGATGACGCCGATTAGGCCCTGGGTGTGGTCGACGTGGCCGTGGCTGATGACCACGCACTCGAAGTCGGCGGGCCTGAGGCCCAGGACGTCCAGGTTGTGGGACAGGCCGTGCACGGTCATGCCGGCGTCGAACAGCAGGCGCCGCGTCCGGCCGCCGTCGTAGGTGGTGACCATGACCGAGAACCCGTGCTCGGCGATCAGGGCCTTGCGCTGGCCCCAGGGGAAGTCGGTGGGCACCTTGGCCCGGCGCACCTCGTCGGTGTCGTTCAGGAACACGTCGATGGAGTTGTCCAGCAGCACCGTGACTTCGGCGCGGTCGATGGCGCGCGGCGCGGCGTCGCTGGCGGCGGTGGCGGCGGTGGCGGACGGCTGGGTCATGGGTCCCTCCCCTGGTGGACAGAGGAGAAGTCTAGCGCGCGCCGCCGGCGGAACAAGCGCGCCCTGGCGCCGGGCGCGAAAAAACGGCCCGGCGGCAAGGGCCACCGGGCCGGGAGGGAGCCAACCGGAGCGACCGGAAAGCTCGGGAGCGAGTAGCCGCGGCGCCGCGTCAGGCGGCGAAGGGCTTGGACATGGTCTCGACGGCCTTGTTGAACTGGCCGACGAAGGGGGCCGAAACCTCGGTCGCCAGCTTCACCGACAGGTCGGTGACCTTCTGGCCGTCGGCCATCAGGCGGTCATAGCCGGCGCGGGCCATCTCGGTCTGCAGCTTCAGGGCCTCGGCCGGGTCCTTGCACGAGAACAGGGCCTTGGCGTTGGCCACGTTCATCTCCATGGACGCCTGGGCCATGTCGAACCAGACCTTGTTCAGGTCCTGCAGGCCCTTGGCCAGGACCACGCCGGACTTGACCATGGCGTCCATGCCGGCCTGGCCGTAGGCGGCGAATTCGCCGTAGTTCTTGAAGGCGTCGACACCGGCCTTGGCGGCGACGTCCACCTGCTCCTTGGTCAGGGAGACGACCTTCTCGTAGTTCTTGGTGGCGGCCTCGGCGCCGGCCTTGACGGCCGATTCGACCGATTCCTTGCTGGCGGCGACCACGGCGTCCACCGGGCTGGTGACGAGGGCGGGCTTGGCGGCGGCCCGGGCGGCGGGCTTGGCGGCGGCGCGGGCGGCGGGCCTGGCGGCCGGTTTGGCCACGCGCTTCACGGCGGGCTTCTTGACGGCAGTCATGTGAGGCAACTCCATTCAGGTGTGGCAACCGCCCGGGGAGGCGGCACCCAACGTGTTCTAAGGGGGGTTCATCGATGCTGCATTGCAGCACCATTTTTCCTAGATAACGCGATTGGACCCCGCCCGTCAAGGACTTGTTGTGCACTGCACAAATCACGAAAATTTTACCGAACCGACTGTAAAATTTTAGTTTTCCGGCCCGGCCCTGGGATTCTTGGCCGGTCCGCCTTCGCACCCGCGCCATGGCCACCGAAACCGACCGGCGACAATGGGGAAATAGGGTTGAAAC
>JACKKN010000024.1 GCA_024236415.1 Hyphomicrobiales bacterium | reverse complement strand
CGCCGCTCAGTCCCGCAGGGGCACGCCGCCCGTTTCCGCCAGGCGCCGGTCCTCGATCGGGGCCCAGGTCTCGGCCGCCAGCATCAGCCGCGCCAGGCCCGCGGCCGCCGCGTCCAGCAGGCGCTCGCCCTTCTCGGCGCTGGCCCGGGTGGGGTTGCCGCGCACGCCGTTGGCGGTCATGGCCGAGAACGGGCGCCAGCGGTAGCCCTTGGCCGACGACAGGGGCCCGGAAATGGCCGCGCCCTCGCAGGACGCCAGGTCGCCGGCGTCGACAAGGTCCGGCACCAGGGCCAGCATCATCGAAGTTTCGGCCTCGTCGGCGTGCTGGATGAAGTCCTGGTCCTCCAGGATCTCGCCGAATTCCTCGACCGCCTCCATGGGATAGGTGGTGGCCACCACCACGGCCGCCGTTTCCCGCGCCAGGCGCTGGGTCGAGACCTTCAGGGCGTCGATGTTGCCGCCGTGGCCGTTGTTGAACAGGACGCGGCGGAAGCCCAGGGCGGTGACGCTGCGCACCACCGCCGCCAGCACGGCGTGGAAGGTCTCGTAGTCGGCGGTCAGGGTGCCGCCGAAGTCAACGTGGTGGTCCGACAGGCCCAGCCACACGGTCGGCAGGACCACCGCCTGGCCGCCGCCGGCGATCACCCGCCGCGCGGCCCGGCACGAGGTCTCGTGGGCCAGGCGGGTGTCGGTCTGCACCGGCAGGTGCGGGCCGTGCTGCTCGACCGAGCCCACGGGCACCACGGCGATGGCGTCGGCCCGGGCCAGGCGGCGCAGGTCGTGGGCCTTCAGGTTCAGCCATTCCACGTCGGCCATGGATCCCTCACTCGTCCGTTGTTTCGTCGTCCAGGCGGGCGCCGTCCACGGCGCGCTCGGCCTGCTGCCGTTCGGCCTTGTCGCGGGCCTTGTCGCCCTTGGCGCGGCCGTACTTGGCGCGGTTCTCGGCGGCGCGCTCCTCCTTGGCCGCCTTGTCGCGGGCCTTGCGCGCCAGGCGCAGGTTGACGACGGTGCCCATGGCCGGCCTCCGCCTCAGGCCGCCTGGGCGCGGGCGCCGTCGATGGCGCCGCGCAGGCCGTCGTATTCGGTGACCACGTCGAACTGCGGGAACTCGCGGATCACGTTGTCCGGCGCCCGGAACAGGATGCCGCGGTCGGCGGCGGCCAGCATGGAGGTGTCGTTGTAGGAATCGCCGGCGGCGATGACGTGGAAGTTCAGGGTCTTGAACGCCTCGACCCCGGCCCGCTTGTGGTCGCGTAGGCGCAGGCGGTAGTCGACGATGCGCTGCTCGGCGTCCACCACCAGGCGGTGGCAGAACAGGGTCGGCAGGCCGAGCTGGCGCATCAACGGTGCCGCGAACTCGTAAAAGGTGTCGGACAGGATCACCACCTGGTAGTCCAGGCGCAGGTCGTCCAGGAACTCGCGGGCGCCGGGCAGGGGGCCCAGTCCGCCGATCACCTCCTGGATGTCGCGCAGGATCAGCCCGTGCTCGTCCAGGATCTCCAGCCGCCGGCGCATCAATACGTCGTAGTCGGGGACGTCGCGGGTGGTGGCGCGCAGCTCGGCGATGCCCGTGCGCTCGGCGAAGTTGATCCAGATCTCGGGGACCAGGACACCTTCCAGGTCGAGGCAAACGATATCCACCAGTTTTCCCCTTCGCACGCGCCGCCGACATGGGTTCGCGGGCGTCCGGCGGACGCCCGCGGCAACTGGTAAACGATTTGCCGCGCCGGATCAATCACCCGCGGCGGACACCCGGGCCGGATGACCGGCCCGGGCCGGGGTCAGGGGGAGGTGCGGGTGCGCCGCCGCCGCGCGAACACCAACAGGCCCAGTCCGCCGGCCAACAGGGCGAGGGTTCCGGGCTCAGGCACTTGACGCACGAAGGCGGCGTGGTTGAACCAGTAGACCCCGGGCTCGAGAATCAGTTCCTGCTCCAGGGCCAGGGTCAGGCGGAAGATGTCGTCGGTGGCATTGCTGTAGTCGGCGCCGAACACCCGGTCGACTCCGGTATCCGAGGTGGAGAACCCGGCCGGATCGTCCTGGGAATTCCTGTGAAAAACGTCGCCCTTGAAATTCCCGGTGTTGGTGGGCAGGAGGTCGTTTTCAACATTGGACCAGATGTTCATGGCGTAGGCGATATCCGGGTTGTTGCGATCGAAACCCGAATTCTCGTCGAAGTAGCCGATGATCTCGTCCACGACCATGGTTTGCTCGATCAGGAAGTAGCCGGCGTAGACCCAGTCCCAGACGTTGGTCATGCTGTAGCCGCGGTAAAGTCCCGGCGTCTCGGCAGATGTCTTTCCTGCCTGGGTGGCGTAGTAGTCGCCGTAGCTGCCGTCCTCAATCCCGTTGTTGTCGTAGGTGATCGCCCCGTTGTTGCGCAGGGTGAGGGCGAAGGACGCGTTTTGCGGGAACCAGTCGTCCTTGTTCCAGGTGTCCACCGGGTAGGAGCCCCAATCCGTCGAGTCGGTCAGATACCGGAAGGTCCCGCCGGAGGCGTTGTCACCGTTGGGGGTCGGGCCAGTGGGGAACTTGCCCCCAGTGATCATGTAGTAATAGCCGTATGTGTCGATCTGAAAATCCGTCATTCCGTCGAAATCAAAGGGGTCGTTGTAGGCGGCTTGGACGGTGGCCGCCCCAAAAAGGACAGTCACGGAAAACACCGCGCTCCCCGCCAATCCTCGTCCGAACATTTTTTGCAGCATGAATTCCTCCTCGCCCGTCATTTGGGTTTTGTTCCCACAACAACATGCAAGAGTTGTACCATGAAAAAAACCTAACGATATTAGTGTTCTCTCTATTGGGGCATTCAGGAATGTAAAATATTTCGACAGTTGTATTCGGCCGCGGCCCGATGCGCTGCCGATATCAGGGGAGGGGAACCGTCAGGCGGTAAGGGACGTCCGCAGCCCGCCCACCACGGACTCGAACATGGCCGCGGTCAGGACGCCGGTGTTGGTGTTGTAGCGCGAGCAGTGGTAGCTGTCGGCCAGCACCAGGCCGTTCGGCAGGGCGTGGCGGGCACCGTGGGCGAACTTCCAGTGCGCCTTGCGCTGGCCCAGGGCCGCCAGCACGGCGCCGTGGGCGACCGTGCCCAGGGCCAGCACCGCGCGCAGGCCCGCCATGGCCGCCATCTCGGCGGCCAGGAACGGCCGGCAGGCCGCCGTTTCGGGGCCGGTGACCTGGTTCCGGGGCGGGGCGCAGCGCACCGCGTTGGCGATGCGGCAGTCCACCAGTTCCAGCCCGTCGCCGGGATCGGCGCCATAGGCGCCGGCGGCGAACCCGCATTTCAGCAGGGTGGCGTACAGCAGGTCGCCGGCATAGTCGCCGGTAAACGGCCGCCCGGTGCGGTTGGCCCCCTTCAGCCCCGGCGCCAGGCCGACGATCAGCAGCCGCGCCGACAGGGGCCCGAAGGAGGGCACCGGCGCGTTGTGGAAATCCGGGTACGCGGCGCGGTTGGCCTGGCGGTAGTCCACCAGGCGCGGGCACAGGGCGCAGTCGCGCCCCGGCTGGGCGGGTCCGGGCACGGCGGCGGCCGGCGGGCCGGTCAGGCCGACTCGAGGAATCCGTTGGGGTTGGCCGGGGTGGCCCGCTCCTGCGGGTCGGTGTCGTGCTGCTGCTGGTGGCGGCCGCCGCCGTTGCCCATGCGCTGGATGCTGGGCTGCAGGTCCTGCAACTCGATGAAGTTGTCGGCCTGGCGGCGCAGTTCGTCGGCCACCATGGGCGGCTGCGAGCGCACCGTGCTGACCACGCTGACCCGCACCCCCTTGTGCTGCACCGCATCCACCAGGCGGCGGAAGTCGCCGTCGCCCGAGAAGATGACGATGTGGTCCAGATGGTCGGCCATCTCCATCACGTCGATGGCCAGCTCGATGTCCATGTTGCCCTTGATCTTGCGCCGGCCGGCGGCGTCGGTGAACTCCTTGGTCGGCTTGGTCACCATGGTGTAGCCGTTGTAGTCCAGCCAGTCGACCAGGGGCCGGATCGGCGAGTACTCCTGGTCCTCCAGCAGCGCGGTATAGTAGAAGGCACGGATCAGGTGCCCCTTGGCCGCGAACAGTTCCAGCAGGCGCTTGTAGTCGATGTCGAAGCCCAGGGCGCGGGCGGCCGCGTAGAGGTTCGACCCGTCGATGAACAGGCCGATCTTTTCCTGCGGATAGAAAATCATTTGCAATGCCCCTTGCGAAAAATAACTTGTGGTGTCCGCGACCGCAGCCGCCGGCCCAAATGCGGGGCCCCCAACGGGGCCGGACCGGTCGGTTTTCGCGGTGCACCCTATAGGTAATACCCGCAAACGGGGGCTGCAAGGGGGGAACATGGGCAAAGGTGGCCCGGTCTTCATCGGCCCGGTCTTCATCGGCCTGGGGGCCAATCTGGACTCCCCTGTGCACGGCCCGCCGCGGGCCACCTGCGAGGCCGCCCTGGCGGCCCTGGCGGCGGCCGGGGTCCGCATCCTGCGCCGCGCGCGCTGGTACCGCAGCGCCCCGGTGCCGTCGTCGGACCAGCCCTGGTTCGTCAACGGCGTGGCCGAGGTCGCCGCCGACCTGGCGCCGGCCGAGCTGCTGGCCCGCCTGCACGCGGTCGAGGACGCCTTCGGCCGCGTGCGCCGCGACCGCGACGAGGCCCGGGTCCTGGACCTGGACCTGCTGGCCCACGGCGACCGGGTGGACGACGGGCTCGGCAACGGGGGCGCCGGCGGCGGGCCGGTGCTGCCACATCCGCGCCTGCACCTGCGCGCCTTCGTGCTGCTGCCCCTGTGCGAGCTGGCGCCGGACTGGGTCCATCCGGTGCTGGGGCGCACCGCCCGCGACCTGGCCGCGGACCTGCCGCCCGATCAGGTGGCCGAACCCCTGGAATGACCCGCCGGCACCGGTTTCGCGGCCGCGGCGGGCCGCGCCCCGACATTTGACTTGCCTTGGATCGGCCCCCAAATATATAAAATCAGGTTTCCCCCAACCGGTTGAATTCCCTTGGAGTGACTGAATGGCCCGCGTAACCGTCGAAGACTGCATCACAAAGGTTCCCAACCGTTTCGAGTTGGTGATGCTGGCCGCCCAACGGGCGCGCAACATGTCCGCCGGTGCCGAGCTGACCGTGGAGCGGGACAACGACAAGAACCCGGTGGTCGCCCTGCGCGAGATCGCCGATTCCACCATCCCCCTGGAGGACCTGCAGGACCAGCTCGTCAAGGGCCTGCAGAAGTTCGTCGAGGCCGACGAGCCCGAGGAGGAGGAGATGGACCTGCTGGCCATCCAGCAGGAGCTGAGCGGCGAGCTGGGCGAGGCCGCCGAGAGCGACGAGCTGGACGCCGACGTGCTGAGCGTCGACGACGGCGCCGCCTCCGCCGACGACGGCGGCAGCATCAGTTTCGACGTGATGCCCGACGACGTCATCGAGGCGGAAGAGGCCGCTTCCGAGGACAAGTAGGCCATGGCGCGGCGGCACCGATCGCGCCGCCCGAAAACCCCCTCCGCTGGACCACGGTGCCGGGGCCGACGCCCCGCATGCCATAGGTTTGCGCCATGATCCGCCAATTCGAACTGGTGGAGATGGTCAAGTCCTACGACAAGTCGGCGGACGAGGACGCCCTGAACCGCGCCTACGTCTTCGCCATGAAGGCGCACGGGTCCCAGAAGCGGGCCTCGGGCGACCCCTATTTCTCCCACCCCCTGGAGGTGGCGGGCATCCTCACCCACTACAAGCTGGACAGCAACTCGATCATCACGGCGCTGTTGCACGACACCATCGAGGACACGCCGGCGACCCTGGACGAGATCCAGCAGAAGTTCGGCGGCGAGATCGCCCGCCTGATCGACGGCGTCACCAAGCTGACCCGCATCGAGCTGCAGTCGGACCACGCCAAGCAGGCGGAAAACTTCCGCAAGCTGCTGCTGGCCATGTCCGAGGACATCCGGGTGCTGCTGGTCAAGCTGGCCGACCGCCTGCACAACATGCGCACCCTGCATTTCATCAAGAGCGAGGACAAGCGCCGGCGCATCGCCATGGAGACCATGGACATCTACGCGCCCCTGGCCGAGCGCATCGGCATGCAGGAGATGAAGAGCGAGCTGGAGGACCTGGCCTTCGCCCAGCTCAACCCCGACGCCCGCAACTCCATCATGTCGCGCCTGGACTTCCTGCGCCAGGAGGGCGGCGCCCTGGTCGATCGCATCGTCGACGAGCTGCGCAAGACCCTGGAAGGGGCGGGCATCCACGCCCAGGTTTCGGGCCGCGAGAAGTCGCCCTATTCCGTGTGGCGCAAGATGCAGCAGAAGGACATCGGCTTCGAGCAGCTGTCCGACATCATGGCCTTCCGCATCATCGTCGACAGCGTCGAGGACTGCTACCGGGCCCTGGGCATCGCCCACAGCGCCTGGCCGGTGGTGCCGGGCCGGTTCAAGGACTACATCAGCACGCCCAAGCCCAACGGCTACCGGTCCCTGCACACCGGCGTGTTCGGGCCCGAGCAGCACCGCATCGAGCTGCAGATCCGCACCGCCGAGATGCACGAGGTGGCCGAATTCGGCGTCGCCGCCCACTGGCAGTACAAGCAGGGCGAGGAATACCGCAAGGACGGGCGCCAGTACCGCTGGCTGCGCGAGCTGCTGGACATCCTGGAGCACGCCGCCGGGCCCGAGGACTTCCTGGAGCACACCAAGCTGGAGATGTTCCAGGACCAGGTGTTCTGCTTCACCCCGCGCGGCGACCTGATCAACCTGCCGCAGGGCGCCACGCCCGTGGACTTCGCCTACGCCGTCCACTCCGAGGTCGGCGACACCTGCGTCGGCGCCAAGATCAACGGCCGCATGATGCCCCTGCGCACGGCCCTGAAGAACGGCGACCAGGTCGAGATCCTGACCTCCAAGGCGCAGACCCCGTCGCCGACCTGGGAACAGTTCGTGGTCACCGGCAAGGCCCGGGCCCGCATCCGCCGCTTCGTGCGCCTGCGCCAGCGCGAGCAGTACGTGGAGCTGGGCCGCGCCATCCTGGTGCGGGCCTTCAAGGAAGAGGGGTACGAGTACTCGGACAAGGCCGTGGCCGGGGTGATCAAGGGCCTGGACGCCGACAGCGTCACCGAGCTGTGCGCCCAGGTGGGCATGGGCCACCGGTCCGGCCGCGAGGTGCTGGAGGCCGTGTTCCCCGGCACCAGGAAGCGGCGCATGGTGGACAAGGTGGTGTCCCTGGCCCGGGCCCGCACCCGGCGCAGCAAGGCCAAGGAAGCCGCCATCCCCATCAAGGGGCTGATCCCCGGCATGGCCGTGCACTACGCCGGCTGCTGCCACCCCCTGCCGGGGGACCGCATCGTCGGCATCATCACCACCGGCAAGGGGGTGACCATCCACACCATCGACTGCGACACCCTGGAGGATTTCGCCGACACGCCCGAACGCTGGATCGACGTGTCCTGGGACCGGGAGTCGGAGGAGGCCGAGGCCCACGTGGGCCGGGTCAACCTGACCGTGCTGAACGAGCCCGGCGGCCTGGGCACGCTCAGCATGGTCATCGCCAAGAACCACGGCAACATCAGCAACCTGAAGATCACCAACCGCACCCAGGACTTCTTCGACATGCTGATCGACATCGAGGTCAAGGACCTGCGCCACCTGACCGACATCATCGCCGCCTTGCGCGCCACACCGGTCATCAACTCGGTCGAGCGGGCGCGCGGGTAGGGGCCCCGGCGGCGCCCCGCGCCCCCCACGGCGGAAATGACGACAGGGCCGGCCGGTTTCCGCCAACGGAAGCCGATTCGGGACGGCCGTGGCCGGTCTTGAGCCCGATGTCGTCGCAAGAATTCCACCCATCCCATTGGAATCATTCGAATCATGGCCCGTGGGTGGAAATTTGTCATCATTTGTCGTCATACTCGAGATCCAGACCGTTTTCCGATTATCAGTATTTAGTCCTATATTGTTGGAATTCAAGGGCGTGCCGCCGACAACCCTGCGGCGCCGGAAGGGTGGCCGCGGAAAGCCGATCACGAATCCGTGAACACCTTTGGCCCCACCCCTGGACGTGCCCAGATTCCAACCAAGGCGGCCCGCGGCCGCGCCCCGGGACGGCCGGGGAACAGCAAGGAGGCACCCCGCCCATGATCCCGCTGAACATCAACGGCGCCGATCACCAGATCGACGCCGACCCCGACATGCCGCTGCTGTGGGTCCTGCGCGACCTGGTGGGGCTGACCGGCACCAAGTACGGCTGCGGCATCGCCCAGTGCGGCGCCTGCACGGTGCACCTGGACGGCGAGCCGACCCGCGCCTGCCAGACCCCCGTGGGCGACGTGGGCACGGCCAGGATCACCACCATCGAGGGTCTGACGGGCGCCGCCGCCGAGGCCGTGCGCGCCGCCTGGATCGAGGTCGACGTGCCCCAGTGCGGCTATTGCCAGTCCGGACAGATCATGGCCGCCGCGGCCCTGCTGGCCGAGAACCGGGCGCCCACGGACGCCGACATCGACGCCGCCCTGGCCGGCAACCTGTGCCGCTGCGCCACCTATTTCCGCATCCGCAAGGCCGTGCACCTGGCGGCCCGGACCCTGGAGGGCTGAGCCATGGACACAGCATTCCTGGCCGGTCCCCGGCCCGCCGCGGGTCTGGATGTGTCCCGCCGCGGCTTCCTGCTGGGTGCCGCCGCGGCGGCCGGCGGCGGCCTGCTGGTGGGGTTCCGCCGGGCCGAGGCGGCTGAAAGCGGCGCCACGGACGCGGCGCCCGTCAATCCCCTGGAAGCCTACGTGCACGTGCGGCCGGACGGCGGGGTCACGGTCCTGTCCGCCCATTTCGACATGGGGCAGGGGTCCTACCACGGGCTCGCCACCCTGGTGGTCGAGGAACTGGGCGCGGACTGGACCAAGGTGGACGTGGTCGGCGCCACCGGCAACACCCGGGCCTACGGCAACCTGGCCTGGGGCGGCACGGCCCAGGGCACCGGCGGTTCCTCGACCATGGTGTCGTCGTGGCGGCGCTACCGCACCGCCGGCGCCGCGGCGCGCATGATGCTGGTGGCCGCCGCGGCCCGGGCCTGGAACGTGCCCGCGGCCGAGATCACCGTCGACCGCGGCGTGCTGCGCCACGGCGCCGACCGGCGCGCCGGGTTCGGCGACATGGCCGCCGCCGCGGCCGCCCTGCCGGTGCCGGCGGAGGTGCCCCTGAAGGCGCCCGGGGACTGGACCCAGATCGGCAACGGCGACCTGAAACGCTTCGACCGGGCCGGCAAGACCACCGGCCGGCAGGACTTCACCATCGACGTCCGCCTGCCCGGCATGCTGACCGCCGTGCCCGTGCACCCGCCGCGATTCGGCGCCAAGGTGAAATCTTTCGACGCCGCGCCGGCCAAGGCGGTCAAGGGCGTGGTCGACGTGGTCGAGACGCCGCGCGGCCTGGCCGTGGTGGCCGACCACACCTGGGCCGCCATGCGGGGCCGCGAGGCCCTGTTCGTGCAGTGGGACGAGACCGGGGCCGAGACCCGGGGCTCGGACGAGATCCTGGCCGACTACACCCGCCGCGCCGCCGGGGCGCCCGACGCCTGGGCGCGGCAGGACGGCGACCTGGACGGCGCCCTGGCCGGCGCCGCCAAGGTGGTCGAGGCGACCTATACCTTCCCCTACCTGGCCCATGCCGCCATGGAGCCCCTGAACGCCGTCGCCCGCCGCGCCGAGGATGGTGTGATCGAAGTCTGGGGCGGCCTGCAAAACACCGACACCTACCACCAGGCGGCGGCCCGCACCGCCGGGGTGGACCCGTCCCGGGTTCGCATGCACATGATGAAGAGCGGCGGCGGCTTCGGCCGCCGGGGCTCGCCCGATTCCGACGTGATCATCGAGGCCGTGGCGGCGGCCAAGGCGCTCGCTTGGCGCGCGCCGGTCAAGATGCAGTGGACCCGCGAGGACGACATGGCCGGCGGCCGCTACCGCCCGGCCTATGTGCACCACATGAAGGCCGGCCTCGACGCCGACGGCAATCTGGTCGCCTGGTACGACCACATCGTCGGCCAGTCGATCCTGCGTGACGTGGGCTTCCCGCTGCCGGACGGGGCCATCGACCAGATCTCGGTCGAGGGATCGTCGACCCTGCCTTACGCCGTGCCCAACCTGTCCGTGGGTCTGACCACGACCCAGGTGGGGGTGCCCGTTCTGTGGTGGCGGTCGGTGGGATCGACCCACACCGGCTACGCCACCGAGGCCTTCTTCGACGAGGTGGCCGAGGCCGCGGGCCGCGACCCGGTGGCCTTCCGCCTGTCCCTGCTGGCGGAGCACCCGCGCCACGCCGCCGTGCTGCGCGCCGTGGCCGAGATGGCGGACTGGGGCGGGCCGGTGCCCGCCGGCCGCCATCGCGGTGTCGCCCTGCACGAGAGTTTCCGGTCGGTGGTCGCCCAGGTGGCCGAGGTCTCGGTCGAAGGCGGGACGGTGCGCGTGCACCGGGTCTGGTGCGCCGTGGACTGCGGCGTCGCCGTCAACCCGGACGTGGTCAAGGCGCAGATGGAGGGCGCCATCGGCTTCGGCCTGGGGGCGGTCATGGGCGAGGAGCTGACCCTCACCGGCGGTGTCGTGGACCAGACCAATTACGACGGCTACACCCCCCTGCGGATCGACGCCATGCCACAGGTGGAGGTGCGCATCCTGCCCTCGGCCAACGCCCCCACGGGGGTCGGCGAGCCCGGCGTGCCGCCGCTGGGGCCGGCCGTGGCCAACGCCGTCCACCGCGCCACGGGCAAGCGCCTGCGCCGGCTGCCCTTCGCCCGCGAACTGGGTTGAGCGGACGGAATGCCGGCTGCGCGATGACGAGTGAACAGACGTCTGCGCAAGATGGCGGAAAACCGTGCATGGGATCCGTGTCAGATTTTTTCTCGGAACGCCCTTGCGTGGCATAAGGCCTGAACTATATTTAGAGCGTCACCTCATCGCGGCTACCGGGTCTTGTTATGCCGGTGGGTTCCGCGAGGGGCATGTTCGCAGCGGTGCTGCGGATGTGCGGGTCGATGCGGCGGTGGGCTTCGGTCTGACGCTGTACCCCGTGAGACGCCGGAGCCTCAATGGTTGGGGAATTGGCTAGCGATAGACCCCAACAAAGAAATTGGCAGCTTCTATGGGGAAAGTCGAATTTGCGGTTCGCAGAATTGACAACCTTTATCGGGCGTGGGCGGCCGTGCGTTCTAATGTGAATGCGTCCGGTCAAGAGACGTTCAAGGCTGAAGTAAAAAGTATCTCCCAAAATCCCATTCCCCACCTCAGACGGATTCAGAACGATCTAAAACGCCGTCAGTTCGCCTTCGAAAAGCAACACGCTGTGCTGAAGACGAAATCCACTGGCGCGAAGCGTCCGATCGTCGTATCTCCGATAAACAACCGAATTGTCCAGCGCGGGATATTGAACGTCCTGCAAAGCGAAAACGATAAAATAACCCCGCTTCTTGGCGAGATCGGGAATGCACTTCGTACTAGAACCAGCGTAGGCGGAATCCCTAAGAGGGGTGTTGCGTATGGAATCAAGCTGATACAGGAAGCATTGAGGTCCGGTGCGACCTATTATCTACGGTCGGATATTCGGGATTTTTTCACGAAGGTTCCCAAGTCAGAAGTTACTGATTTTGTTCAAAAACAGACAGGAGATGGGGATTTTGTCAGTCTGCTTGAGCAAGCTTTGGGAACGGAATTGGACAATGCGGACGAGATTAAGGAATACCTCTATCTATTCCCTCTCGGCGACACCGGAGTGCCCCAAGGGTCTTCGCTTTCAGCATTTGCCGGGAACGTGGTGCTGCGAGACTTCGATGCTCTGACGAATGGACGAAAAATTACAACCATAAGATACATTGATGATTTCGTGATTCTTGGTGCATCAGAAGGGGCGGTCAAGAAGGCTTTTTCGTCGGCAGTCACCGTTCTCGGAAACCTCGGGATGCAGGCCTATGGACCTGATGAAAATCCCGAGAAATCGAAATGCGGCAGTATTGGTAATGGTTTTGACTTTCTCGGTTGCACAATTCGACCAAATGGAGTCGCGCCGTCAAAGAAGTCAAAAAGAAAGCTGTTAACTAACATTCAACATGACCTGAGTACTGGAGCTTTTGCCATTGAAGAATTTGCTTTGTCAGCAGAACCTAGAAGGGCGGGCGAAGCTTTCGCTCAGATAATCAGCCGTGTTGATCGGAAAATTCGGGGGTGGGGCGATGCGTTCGCTTTTACAGACAATCGTCTTCCATTCGACCAGATGGATCAGGAAATCGACCGCCTAATTCAGGAATTTAACGGACGAGTGAGGCGAGCTGTCAACAAGGCTTCTGGTGATGGGAAGCGTAGAGCGCAGGGTGTCGCGCTATTAAAGGACACACCTCGTTTCTAAGAGGGATAACACGCCGGGCTCTTATTAGCGACGGACGCGAAACTTTGCTTTGAGGGCGCCGGCAAAGGCGGCTATTGATGCCCTCGGTTCGGCCCGTCCGGGGCCGGTGATCGGGGGCGTTCTACGATGGCCGCACGCAACAAGGTGATCCTGGTCCTGGTGGACGGGCTGCGCTACGACACGGCGGTCCACGAGATGGGCTTCCTGGAGGGCGCGGTGGCCCACGGCCAGGCCCGGCGCCGGGCCATGCGCTGCGCCCTGCCCAGCCTGTCGCGCACCCTCTATCACACCATCCACACCGGCCTGCCGCCGCAGGTGCACGGCATCACCAGCAACGACATGGTGTGCGCCGGCCGCCACGACAGCATCTTCTCGGTGGCCCGGGCGCAGGGCCGGCGCACGGCGGCGGCCGCCTACTGCTGGTTCGCCGAGCTGTACAACCGCATCCCCTACGACCCGGTCCTGGACCGCGAGGTGGACGACGACGGCCGCGCCATCCAGCACGGCCGCTTCTACATGGCCGACGACTTCCCCGACCCCGAGATGTTCCGCACCGCCGACATGCTGGTGGGCCGTTTCGCGCCGGACTACCTGCTGGTCCATCCCATGGGGTGCGATTTCGTCGGCCACCTGTACGGCGGCGAGTCCAAGCAGTACCGCCACCAGGCGGCCAAGGCCGACAACCTGCTGGCCCAGGCCGTGCCCGGCTGGCTGGACCGCGGCTACCACGTGCTGGTCACATCGGACCACGGCATGGACGCCCACGGCCGCCACGGCGGCACCCGCGAGGAGGTGCGCCGGGTGCCCTTCTACCACCTGGGGGGAGAGGTCAACGGCGCCGAGGAGGAGGGCGAGGCCGACCAGCTTTCCGTGGCGCCCACGGTGCTGCGCCTGATGGGCCTGCCGATCCCCGCCGCCATGGCCGCGGCGCCCCTGACGTGACCGCCACCATCGCCGCCGAGGACCCGGACCAGCCGGCGGTGCGCGCCCTGCTGGCCGCCTCGGACGCCTACGCCGCCGCCCTCTATCCGGCCGAGAGCAATCATCTTGTTGACGTGGCCGCCCTGGGCGCGGCCGGGGCCCGGTTCCTGGTGGCGCGGCGGGGCGGGCAGGCGGTGGGCTGCGGCGCCATCCTGCCGGCCGGCGACGGCAGCGCCGAGATCAAGCGCATGTGGGTCGAGCCGGCAGCTCGCGGCGGGGGCCTGGGGCGGCACCTGCTGGACGCGCTGGAGGCCGCGGCCCGGGCGGCGGGGATCGCCGTGCTGCGCCTGGAGACGGGGGTGTCCCAGCCGGCGGCCATCGGCCTCTACCGGGCCGCCGGGTTCGTCGACATCCCGCCCTTCGGCGACTACCGGCCCGACCCCCTGAGCCTGTTCATGGAAAAGCGCCTCGGCTAGCTATTTGCCGAGCTTCTGCAACTCCATCTGGATCAGCGGCGCACCGCCCTCGCGGCGCACCTCGCGCAGCTTGGCGGTGAAGGCGACGGCGGTGCCCGGGGTCAGGCCCGGGGCCTCGTCCAGCGGCACCTTGAAGCGCAGGTCGGCCTTGGCCCCGGCGCCGCCGCCGTCCATGTCGACCATGGCGTAGGCGGACCGCATGTAGTCGTCCTCGGTCTCCATCAGGACCTCGACCACGTGGCCGTTCCAGGCCACGGCCTTGCCCCGGATGCCCTGGAAATAGGTGTCGAACTCGGCCTCGCCCTTGGCCTCGGCGGCCTTGACATCGGCCCACTTGATGTCGGCCGGCGCCGACTCCTCGCCGCAGCCCGCGGCCAGGGCCAACGCCAGCCCGGCGGCCGCCCACGCTCCCCAACGGATCATCGCCTGTGCTCCCGGTTGCGACCGCCCTCGCGCGGGCGGAACGACGCTGGTTACAGCCAACCCGCGCCGCCGTCAACGGGATCGCGTGGGCGCGGCGCAGCGGTCGTTGTTCAGGGGGAGGGGGCGGGTCCCGTGCCCAGGCCCAGGCGCTCGGCGCCGGCAATGGATTTCAGCTCCCGGGCGGTGCCCAGCCGGGCCAGGGCCCGGAAGCGCCACGGGCTGAGGGTGTACCACCGGCGGTACAGGTTCCGGGCCGCCTGCTCCCCGGCGCGCAGGGCCCGCAGCACCCGCCTCTGCTGGCGCTTCCGCTTCTTGACCATGAACTTGTCGATGCCGGAGCGGATGTTCCACTTGGCGCGCCAGAGGTCGTAGTTCACGGAATCGAAATGCAGCAGGTTGATCGACCGGGACCGGCGGATCTCGGTCGGGCCGCCGCGGGGATAGTGGATGTCCCAGCGCTCGAACGGGCTGGCGACCTTGAAGGCGTACTTGCCCAGGGTGTGCCCGAAAAAGCCGGACCGGGTCACGGCCAGGCCGTCCCTGAGGCACAGCATGGTCAGGAACCCGTACAATCCCGGCCGATGGGAAAGGACGTAGGGGGCGGCGAACATGGTGTCCAGGTCGGTGGTCTGGAGGGAATGGCGGGCCTCCAGGCAGGGCATGATCAGGGCGTCGGCGTCGCCCATTTCCGCCACCAGGGTTTCGGCCAGGGGATCGGCCGAAAGCACCACCTCGTCGATGTCGATGTGGACGGCGAGGGGGATTCCCCGGGCGCGGCACCGGGCCACCGCCTCGCGCAGGTTGGCGCGCTGCCGCTCGGTCAACTGGTCGGGCGCCGGTCCGCCGACCACCCGCTGCCAATAGGCGTCGTCGCAAAGGACCTGCTCGATCCCCGGGCCCAGGTCGTCCAGGGACTGGGCTGTGGCGTCGTCCATGAACAGCAGGAAATCGGTGATGCCGGCGCGCCGGTTCGCCTGGATGTACTCGACGATGCAGGCGCGGTTGGACTTGAGGGTCGATATGGCGCAGATCCGGAGGGGGAGGGTGCCGTTGTCGGCTGCGGTGGCGTCACTCATCTGTGGTTCGGTCTTTTTCCATGGGTCGTCGGTGGGTGGGCGTCGGCCCGTTCGCACCCCTTTCAATAGACGGGAACGGCCTAACAAATCGGAAACAAGTGGGGGAAGGGGCCCCGGGCCCGCGCCCGTTCAGTGGCTCCGCGCCAACAGCCACCCGGCCAGCCAGGGGTAGAAGGCGGCCGGGTTCTCGGTCATGACGAAGTGGCCGGTGTCCTTGAAGCACTTGGTCTCGATGCCCCGCACCGCGTGCAGGACCGGCGGCAGCACCGTCCGCTCGCCGTAGGCGTAGACCTCGGGCACCGCCAGGGCATGGAAGGCGGCCAGCAGCTCGCCGCCGTCGGACCATTCCACCAGCGAGCGGCAGGTGCGGTGGACGGCGGCCGGGTCGCAGCGGCCCAGCAGGGCCGACCAGCGGCGGGTCTGCGGGTCCTCGGCCCGGGCCGAGGCGGCGACGATGCGGGCGAACTTCTGGCCCACGAACAGGGCCTCGTCCATCTCCGATGCGCGCCGGCTCATCATCGAGCAGTCCTCGGCGATCAGGTTGCCCTCGATGTTGACGAACGAGGCCAGGCGCGGCGCCCCGTCGCGGGCCAGCAGCAGGGCCGGGGCGCCGCCCATGCTGTGGGCGACGATGTGCAGGCGGCCGTAGTCGACCTCGGCCAGCAGGGCGGCCAGGGCGGCGGCATGGGATTCCACGGTGCCGGCGTCGGTGCCGCGGTCGGGGCTGTCGCCGCAGCCGGGCAGGTCCGGCGCCAGCAGGCCGAGGCCGTCCAGGGCCTGGCAGTCCCAGGCGCCGGCGAAGTCGCCGCCGTCACAGCCCAGGCCGTGGACGAACAGGACCAGGTCGCCGCCCGGCCCGGGCGGCGGGCGGAAGCGGCGGGCGATGTCCGAGGCCCCGGTCATGGCGCTCAGAGGGATTCGACCAGGTCGCGCAGCATGCCCTGGACCCGGGTGGCGATCTCGCCCAGGGCCGGGTTGTCGACGGCCGCCATGGAGGCCACCGGGTCGATGGCCGACACCATGACCCCGCCGCTGCCGTCGTCGTTGACGGCCTGGACGATGACGTTGCACGGCAGCATGGCGCCGATGTTGCGCTCCTGGCTCAGTGCCTGGAAGGCCAGCGGCGGGTTGCAGGCGCCCAGGATCACGTAGGGGCGGAAGTCGGCGTCCAGCTTCTTCTTCAGGGTGTCCTTGACGTTGATGGTGGTCAGGACCCCGAACCCCTTGGCCTTCAGGGCCTCGGTCACATGCTCGATGGCCGCGTCGAAGGGCATGTCGATGGTTCGATCGAAAGTGTAGGACATTGGCGTAACTCCTTCTGGTGTTGTTGCTTTATCCCTGCGTCACTTGAATCTGCGCAGGTACCACCACTCGAACAGGCGCTTCGAGCCGTGCCACAGGCCGGCCGACGGCAGGACCACGTTGGCCCAGGGCGTGCGCGCCACCAGGGTGCCGCGGTCGCCTTCGTCGATGATGCACACCAGTTCGCAGCGGAAGGTGGCGTCGGCGGCCCCGCCGGCCAGATCGGCGACCAGGTTCTTGGCCGCGGCGGCGGCCTGCAGGTCGGCCATGTGGGCCTGCTTGGGCATCCAGTCCGGGCCCGGGAACGAGCCCGAGTCGCCGGCCACGTACACCTTGTCCCAGCCCACCACGCGGCAGAACTCGTCGGCCTGCACCAGGCCCCCCGGCGAGCGCGGCAGGTCGGTGTCGTCGAACCACTTGTTGCCGGTCATGCCGGGCATGAACAGGATCAGGTCGGCGGCGAACTCGCCGCCCTCGGTGACCACCTTGTCGGCCTCGAAGCGGACCATCTTGTGGCCCAGGTGGGTGTCGATGCCGTGGCGGGCCATGCGCGCCAGCAGCTTGGGCACCACCTTGGCCCCCAGGCGGATGCCCGGCTTGGGCGCCGGCGAGAAGAACACCAGCCGGAACCTGTCGCGCCGGCCCTGCTTGCGCAGCAGGCGGTCGGCGCCGAACAGGAACTCGAACATGGGGCCGCCGCGCATGGCGGTGCCCTCGTTGGGGTTGCCGGCGAAGCCGAACGCGATGGTGCCGCCGTCCAGGGCCTTGAGGCGGTCGCGGATGGCGACCCCGGCGGCGACCCCTTCGCAGGGGGTGATGGCATGCTCGATGCCCGGCAGCTTCTTGATGAAGCGCCCGCCGGTGCCGATGATCAGGCCGTCGTTGGCCACGTCGCCCGTGTCGGTCAAGACCCGGCGCCCGCCGTCGGCCAGGCCGGTGGCCATGCCGGCGTGGAAGGTGACCCGGTGCTTGGCGAAGAAGTGCTGCAGCGGGATCACCAGGTCCTCGGGCTTGCGGATCTCGGACGGCAGCCAGATCAGGCTGGGCAGGTAGACGAATTCGGGCCTGGGCGCGATCACGGTGATCTCGCCGCGGTGGCCGGCCTTGCGCAGGTGCTCGACGGCGCTGAGGGCGGCGAAACCGGCGCCGATGACGGTGATCTGGGCCATGCAGGTTCTCCGGTCGGGGTCTGGCCCCAAAACTATCTTATGCCCTCCGCGTATTGAAGGGTGAACCGGGTTCACCCTTCGCCGCGCGGGAAGCCGGCGCGCCGGCCCTAGCGCAGGGTGCGGCTGGCGACGCCGCGGGGCTTGCGCTTGCGCAGGCGGGTGGCCTCGAACAGGCGCTGCTCGGCGCGGCTGATCAGGGCCTGCTGGCAGCCGGCGCGCTCGGCGTCGCCGTCGGCCGGCATGCGCTGCACATAGGTGCCGTCGGGCTGCATGTCCCAGGCGTTGTAGTCGTCGCTGAGCTGGGTCTGCATGATCCAGTCCAGCTCGGCCATCAGCTCGGGCTTGTCCACCGGGGTCACCATCTCGACCCGGCTTTCCAGGTTGCGCTTCATCAGGTCGGCGGACCCGATCAGGTATTCGTCGGCGCCGCCGTTGCGGAAGTGGAAGATGCGCGTGTGCTCCAGGAACCGGCCGACCACGCTGATCACCGTCACGTTGTCGGACTGGCCGGGCAGGCCCGGGCGCAGGCGGCAGGTGTCGCGGATGATGAGCTGTACCCGCACCCCGGCGCGCGAGGCCCGGTACAGGGCGCGGGTGATGTCCACGTCCTCCAGCGCGTTGGCCTTGAACCGGATCAGGCCCTGCACGCCCTGCTGCTGCAGGTCGATCTCGCGCTCGATCTTGTCCAGCAGGGCCGGCTTCAGCATCTTCGGCGCCGGCAGCAGCTTCTTGTAGTCGCGCTTGGGCTTGTAGCCGGTGGTCAGGTAGTTGAACAGCTCGGTCAGGCCCTGGCCGACCTCGGGGTCGCAGGTCAGCAGCCCCAGGTCGGAATAGATGCGCGCCGTGCCGGCGTGGTAGTTGCCGGTGCCGATGTGGGCATAGCGCCGCAGCCCGTTGTAGTCGCGGCGGATGACCAGGATCACCTTGCTGTGGGTCTTCAGGCCGACCACGCCGTAGGTGACGTTGACCCCCACCTCCTCCAGGCGGTTGGCCCAGCGGATGTTGGCCTCCTCGTCGAAGCGGGCCTTCAGCTCCACGGTCACGGCCACCTGCTTGCCGTTGCGCGCGGCGTCCACCAGGTAGTCGACGATGCGGGTGCCCGCCGAGGTGCGGTACAGGGTCATCTTGATGGCCAGGACCTTGGGGTCGCGGCTGGCCTCGCGCATGAACCGCTCGACCGAGGTCGAGAACGACTCGTAGGGGTGGTGCAGCAGGATCGGCCCGGCCTGGCGGATGATGTGGAAGATGTTGCGCGAATCCAGCAGCAGCACGTTGTCGGCCGGGTGGTGGTCCTTGTCGTGCAGGGCCGGGATCTCCAGGGTGGCGATCTCCATCAGGTCGCGCGGGCCCAGCAGGACGTCGGTCTCGAACACCTCGGTGGGCTCGTCCAGGCCCAGCTCGGCGGCCAGCATGCCCCGGTGCACGGCGTTCATGTCGCTCATGACCTCCATGCGCACGATGGGCGCCAGCTTGCGGTCGCGCAGCTCGGTCTCGATCATGCTCAACAGGTCGTCGGCCTGTTCCTCGTCCTTCTCGGTGTTGGCGTTGCGGATGACGCGGAAGAACTCGTAGGAATCCACCTCCATGTCCGGGAACAGCAGGTCCAGGTTGTTGGCCATGATCTCTTCCAGGGCCACGTAGGCATGGCCGTCGCCGACCTTGATGAAGCGGGTGGCGCCGCGACCCACCGGAACCTTGACCCGGGCCAGCAGCTCCTGGGTCTCGCCGGGGTGGCGCAGGGCCACCAGGATGTTCAGGGACAGGTTGGAGATGAACGGGAACGGGTGCGCCGGGTCCATGGCCTGGGGCGTCACCAGGGGGAAGATGTTGTCGTAGTAGTGGGCGCGCAGCTCCTTGCGCTCGTCGTCGGTCAGGTCGGCGTAGGACTTGAACAGGATGCCCTCGTTGGCGAGCAGGTCCTTGAGCGTCAGGAAGGTCTGGCTGATCTCGGACTGCAGCACGCGCATGACGGCGCGGCTGTCGTCGATCTGCTCCTGCGGCGAGCGGCCGTCGACCGCGGGCTCGTGCATGCCGGCGCGCACCTGCTGCTTCAGGCCGCCGATACGCTTCATGGAGAACTCTTCCAGGTTGGAGGCGGAGATGGCCAGGAACTTGAGCCGTTCCAGCAGGGGCAGGCGCGGGTCCCGCGCCTGGTGGAAGACCCGGTAATTGAAGTTCAGCCAGGTCAGCTCGCGGTTCAGGTACAGCAGCGGCGAATCCAGGGACTCGTCCGGGGCCACCGGCTGTTCGGCGAACTTGTCGGCGGCGCCCACGCGCGGCCCGGCGACGAACGGACGCGCCGATCCCGCGGGGACCGGGGCAGGGGACGGCGCCGCGGCCGGCACCGGAGCCGGGGCGGGGACCGCCGCGACAGGGGCCGGTTCGACAGTTGCCGGTTCGGCAGGCGCCGTTTGGGCCGGTGCCGGTTGGGCCGGTGCCGGTTGGGCAGGTGAAGAGGCGGGCTCGGGCTGCGCCGCGGCCACCACCGCCGGTGCCGCCGCCGTGGCCGCCGCGGCCTTGGCCGGGCGCGCCTTGGGGGCGGCCTTCGCCGCCGGCCGGGCGGCCGGCTTGGCGGCCGCCTTTTGCGCCGGCTTGGCCGGCGGCGGCGCCACCAGGTCGGCGAGGGAGGTGGTCGTTTTGGTCTTGGCGGATTCCTTCACGTGCTCGTCCATGGTGTTCTCAGTCCCAGTCTTGCCGCCCCGGCCCACGGGGCGTCGGTCATTGTTCCATCTTGCTCGTGGTCTCGTCCAGGTACGTCAGCAGCGGCAGCCAGTCGGCCAGGAAGCCGCGCGCGCGCAGGCCGCGCAGGTCGAACAGCGAGCGGCCCTGGGCCGCCACCGCCGGGTACATCTGGGTGTCGCGCAGCAGGGCCACCGTGTGGTGGCCGATGCCGTTCAGGAAATGCTCCAGGCCCGCCGCCGACCTGGTGCGCGGCTTGATGCGGTTGCCCACCACCGCCACCGCCCGCTTGCCCTTGCGCACGGGCTTCATCTTGTCCAGCGTGGCGATGAACTTGCGCGTCGCCCCCTCGTCGAAGAAGGACGGCAGCACCGGCAGCACGATCAGGTCGGCCAGGCGCACCAGCTCCTCGACCTGGCCGCGGCGCATGGCCGCCGGCGCATCGATGACCAGGCGCGTGGTGCCGGCCGCCGGGTCGGCGATCTTCCGCGACCAGTCGACGGCGGTCACCGGCGGGTCGTCGATGGGGCGCCGCGCCGCCCAGGCCAGGCTGGAGCGCTGGCGGTCGCAGTCGGCGATGACCGTGGCATGACCGGCGTTGGCAAAGGCGGCCGCCAGGTTGGTGGCCAGGGTGGTCTTGCCGCATCCCCCCTTGGTGTTGGTGACAAGTACGCTGAGCATCGATCGGCGCCGCCGGCCCTTCCCCTTTCTGGTTTCCCCCCGCGCGGTGACCCGGGGCGGCGGGACCCCGGCAGGCCGCGGTGGGGGTGGAAAACCGGCGCACATGGCCGAGTCCATCCCCCACTATAGCACGACTGGCCGGCGCAAATGAAAGTCCCTTTCCCGGCGTCGCGCGCAATTGAATAAAAAAATCAAACACTTCCGGCTCGGCCCCGGTGCGGTCGGCGGGCCGTGTGGCGGTGAAGGGAAAATCATGTAACAAAAATGTCATATTAGTGTAACATCGCAATCGCGGTGTTGGTACCGGGAACATGGGGGGGTGCGCGTCAGAATGGCACAAAAGAAAGACAGGAAGATGATGGTGGCGGCGGCGGGCAAGGGGCCGATCCTCGTTCCCGTCGACTTCTCGCCGGACGCCCACGCCGCCATGGACTGGGCCTGCCGCCAGTCGGCGCTGACCGGGGACGAGATCCTGGTCCTGCACGTGGTCCACGATCCCCTCAACGCGCCCGGGTTCTACCGCCGCGAAAAGAAGGACGCCGTGCGGCCCATGGAGGACGTGGCGGCGCAGATGATGGAGAAGTTCCTCAAGGAACAGGTCTGCGACAAGCGGGTGGCCAAGCGCATCAAGACCAAGACCGTGGTCGGCCTGCCGGTGAACAAGATTCTCAAGACGGCCCAGAAGCACGACGTCCGGATGATCGTCATGGGCCGCCGCGGCCGTTCCAAGCTGCAGCAGCTGCTGGTCGGTTCCAAGGCCGAGCACGTGGTCCAGCTGTCCACCGTTCCGGTGGTCATCGTCAAGGCCCAGGAGGAGTAGGACCCGGCAGGACCGCGCGATCGGTCCCGGCCCGGGCGCCGCCCGGGTGCCGGACGCTTTCATAACGACAACGACACGGGGGGGAAACATGCCCATGGCAACGAACATCTTGGACACCGTCGGCGCGCGGCGGGGCCGCCTCGCCCTGGCCGTCGCCATCGTGTTCGCTATCTGGGTCTTCGCCATGCCGGTCCTGGCCGCCTCGGACGGCGGCAAGGAGCTGTCGTGGTTCAAGATGGGCATGTCCCTGTGCGGCGGCCTGGCCCTGTTCCTGTTCGGCATGGAGCAGATGGGCGAGGCGCTGAAGATGGTGGCCGGCGACCGCATGCGCGACATCCTGGCCAAGCTGACCACCAACCGCCTGGCCGGCCTGTTGACCGGCGCCGGGGTGACGGCGGTGATCCAGTCGTCGTCGGTGACCACGGTGATGCTGGTGGGCTTCGTGTCGGCCGGCCTGATGTCGCTGTCGCAGGCCATCGGCGTGATCCTGGGCGCCGACATCGGCACCACCATCACGGCGCAGATCGTCGCCTTCCCGGTCAAGAAGTACGCCCTGCTGCTGGTGACCGTGGGCTTCGTGCTGATCTTCGTCGGCAAGAAGGACACGGTGAAGCAGTACGGCGCCCTGATCATGGGCCTGGGCATGGTGTTCTTCGGCATGGGCGTGATGAGCGACGCCATGAAGCCCATGCGGTCCTACCAGCCGTTCATCGAACTGATGCACAACGTCGACAACCCCGTGGTCGGCATCCTGATCGCCACCGCCTTCACGTCCCTGATCCAGTCCTCGTCGGCGACCATGGGCGTGGTCATCGTGCTGGCGCAGCAGGGGCTGATCACGCTCGAGGGCGGCATCGCCCTGGCCCTGGGCGCCAACATCGGCACCTGCGCCACGGCCGGCCTGGCGTCCATCGGCAAGCCGCGCGAGGCGGTGCGCGTGGCCGTGGCCCACGTCACCTTCAAGATCGCCGGCGTGCTGCTGATCGTCTGGTTCATCCCGCCCTTCGCCGACCTGGTGCGCGCCATCTCGCCGGCCGAGGAGGGGTTGACCGGCGCCGCCCTGCTGGCCGCCGAGGTGCCGCGCCAGGTGGCCAACGCCCACACCGTTTTCAACATCGGCATCGCCTTCCTGTTCCTGCCGGCGTCGGCCCTGTTCGCGCGCTTCTGCGAATGGGTGGTGCCCGACCGCGAGGTCACCGAGGAGGAGATCGCCATCGCCCGGGTCAAGCCCAAGTACCTGGACGACACGCTGCTGGAAACCCCGGCCCTGGCGCTCGACCGCTCGCGCCTGGAACTGGAGCGCATCGGCCACCGGGTGCGGGCCATGTACCACGAGATCCTGCCCGCGGCCCTGGAGGGCACCGCCGCCGACCTGGACAAGGTGGCGGCCATGGACGAGGAGGTGGACGCCCTGCACGCCTATGTCGTCGACTACCTGCGCCGGGTCGGCCTGGACAACCTGACCGACCACCAGAGCCGGGTGTTCATGGGCCTGATCGACACCGCCAACAACTTCGAGAACATCGGCGACATCATCGAGACCGACATGGTGCACATCGGCCGCCAGCGGCTGGCCGACGCGGCGGTGGTCAGCGAGTCCACCTCGGAGGTCATGGGCAAGGTCCACGCCGCCATCGGCGCGGCCCTGGACGGGGTGCTGGAGGTGGTGGTGGACCCGGACCGGGACACGGCGCGCCAGGTGGTGGCCATGAAGGGCCAGATCAACGACCTGGCCGACTCCGCCGCCCTGCACGGGGCCCAGCGCCTGGTCGCCGACGAGCCCAACCGGCTGAAGCTCTACACCCGCGAGATGGAGCTGCTGGAGCGCATGAAGCGCATCTACTACTTCGTCAAGCGCATCGCCAAGTCGCTCGAGGGCCTGTCCGAGGACGAGGCCGCCGAGGACACGGCGGCGGCACCGCCGCAGGCGCCGGTGCAAGAACCGGCACCGCAGGCCGCGGGCTGATGCGGAACCGGTGGCCGCGGCAGTGTCAGGTCTTGCGGCAGCCGTCCCGGCCGGCGGCCGGCGGCGGCGCTGAATGGCTATGAGGGAAACGGGGGTTCGGGTATACTGACACCCGTGGCACCCGTGGCCGCACCGGGCCGAGCCCCGGCGCGGCATCGGGATTGGCGAGGCACCAGCACGGAGGGGAGATGAAAACCACGGTTACGGATGTTCGCGGCATCGGACCTGCCGCCGCCGCCACCCTGGCGGAGCACGGCTTCAAGACGGTGCGGTCCCTGGCCACCGCGTCGGTGGACAGGCTCTCCAAGGTGCCCGGCTTCGGCCCGGCCCGCGCCGTGGCGGTGATCGCCGCGGCCGGCGACCTGGAGGCCGGCGCGGCGCCCGCCGCCGCCGCTAAGGCGGCCCCCAAGGCCGCGGCGGCCAAGGCCCCGGCCGCCAAGGACCCGGCCGCCAAGGCGGGCAAGGCCGAAAAGAAGAAGGACAAGAAGGGCAAGAAGGCCAAGGACTCGAAGAAGAAGTCCAAGAAGGGCAAGAAGAAGAAGTCCAAGAAATAGGCTGCCGGCAGGCCCCGCCGCCGCCCTCCACGGGGCGTGGCGGCGGGCCCGCGACGGCGGCGGCAAACGCCCGGCCTGCAAGGCTTTCCGGCCGCGCCGGTGGACTGACTCGGCGTATTTCGCCGAAACCGGTTATGATCAAATTCGCATATTGCTTTGGCTTAACCGCGCGGCCCAAAATGTTGGCCTGCTTCGAAATCAAGCAGACAGGAAGAGCGTTACCCTGCGGCAGCGGCCCGGTTCCATCGGGATCAATCCGACCTCGCACGCCACAAGGCACGGGAATCAAACCGGCCACGTCGTGCGGGTTCGCCGTCCACGTCTGTCACACGTGACCTCCCTGGCTGCGGCGGAGCCCCATTGGGAGGAATATGATGCAGAAGTCCCTGAACATCGATCCCGGCAAATGCACCGGGTGCCTGCAGTGCGAGCTGGCCTGCTCCTATGACAACGAGGGGGTGTTCAACCCCTCGAAATCGCGCATCAAGGTCTTCAACTTCGAGACCGAGGGCCGCTTCGTGCCCTACACCTGCACCCAGTGCGACGAGGCCTGGTGCATGCACGCCTGCCCCGTGGACGCCATCTCGGTGGACGCGGCGACCGGCGCCAAGGTGGTCTCGGATGCCCTGTGCGTGGGCTGCAAGGTCTGCACCATCGCCTGCCCGTTCGGCACGGTGAACTACAACACCGCCACCGGCAAGGTCATCAAGTGCGACCTGTGCGGCGGCGCGCCCGAATGCGCCAAGGCCTGCCCCACGGACGCGATCACCTTCGTCGACGCGAACTGGACCGGGCTCGAGAAGATGCGTGCCTGGGCGGCCAGGACCGACAGCGGCGCCACGGCGTCGGCATAGGGCAGGGAGGACAAGATGGCTTGGGCAAGACGGATTCTGCGCGTCAACCTGACCGAAGGCACGTGCAAGCACGAACCCCTGAACATGGAATGGGCCATGAAGTACCTGGGCCAGCGCGGGCTGGCGACCAAGTACCTGGCCGAGGAGATCGACCCCAAGGTCGATCCGCTTTCCCCCGACAACAAGATGATCATGGCCACCGGCCCGCTGACCGGCACCGCCGCGTCCACCGCCGGGCGCTATTCGGTGATCACCAAGGGCGCCCTGACCGGCGCCATCGCCTGTTCCAACTCGGGCGGCTTCTTCGGCAACGAGATGAAGAACGCCGGCTATGACATGATCATCTTCGAGGGCCGCTCGCCGAAACCGGTCTACCTGATGGTCCAGGACGACGACGCCCGGCTGATGGACGCCTCGGGCTACTGGGGCAAGTCGGTGTGGGACACCGAAGAGGGCATCAAGGCCGCCCACGGCGATCCCCAGATCCGCGTCGCCTCGGTCGGCGTGTCGGCCGAGAAGGGGGTGCTGTTCGCCTGCGTGGTCAACGACATGCACCGCGCCGCCGGCCGCTCCGGCGTCGGCACGGTGATGGCGTCCAAGAACCTCAAGGCGGTGGCCATCCGCGGCACCAAGGGCGTCAACGTGGACGACTACCCGGCCTTCGCCAAGGCCGTGACCGACGGCAAGGCGGTGCTGGCCGAGAACGCGGTCACCGGCCAGGGGCTGCCGGCCTTCGGCACCCAGGTGCTGATGAACGTGATCAACGAGATGGGGGCCCTGCCCACGCGCAACCACACCTCGGTCCAGTTCGAGGGCGCCAAGGACATCTCGGCCGAGGCCATGGCCGAGCCGCGGCGCTCGGACGGCAAGCCGAACCTGGTGCGCAACGCCGCCTGCTTCGGCTGCACCATCGCCTGCGGGCGCATCTCCACCATCGACCGCACCCACTTCACGGTGGCCGAGCGGCCCCAGTACCACGGCGCCTCGGGCGGCCTGGAGTACGAGGCGGCCTGGGCCCTGGGCGCGGCCACGGGGGTCAACGACCTGGATGCCCTGACCTTCGCCAACTTCATCTGCAACGAGCAGGGCTTCGACCCCATCTCCTTCGGCGCCACCGTCGGCGCGGCCATGGAGATGTACGAGACCGGGGTGCTGACCAAGGAGCAGACCGGCGGGCTGGAGCTGAACTGGGGCAACGCCAAGGCGCTCACCGACCTGGCCGAGCTGACCGGCCGCGGCGAGGGCTTCGGCGCCGAGATCGGCCTCGGCTCCAAGCGCCTGTGCGCCAAGTACGGCAAGCCCGAGCTGAGCATGTCGGTCAAGGGCCAGGAGTTCCCGGCCTACGACAGCCGCGGCATCCAGGGCATGGGGCTGACCTATGCCACGTCCAACCGCGGCGCCTGCCACCTGCGCTCCTACACCGTGTCGTCCGAGGTGCTGGGCATCCCCGAGAAGACCGATCCCCTGGTGACCGAGGGCAAGGCCGGCCTGGTCCGCGCCTTCCAGGACGCCACCGCGGCGGTCGACAGCTCGGGCCTGTGCATCTTCACCACCTTCGCCTGGACCCTGGAGGACATCGCGCCCCAGGTGAACGCCGCCTGCGAAGGCGACTGGTCGGCGGAGAAGCTGCTGGAGGCCGGCGAGCGGACCTGGAACCTGGAACGGCAGTTCAACATCGACGCCGGCTTCTCCGGCGCCGACGACACCCTGCCGTCCCGCCTGCTGAAGGACGCGGCCAAGGTCGGTCCGGCCGAAGGCAAGGTCAACGGCCTGGACCAGATGCTGCCCGAGTACTACGAGATCCGCGGCTGGACCGCGGACGGCGTGCCCAGCAACGAGACGCTGTCGCGCCTGCAGCTCTGAGCGCCGCCCGCGGCGCCTGACCCTCCCGGGGGCGGGCCGGACTCGGATTCCGGCCCGCCCCCTTGCCAACCGGATTCGCGACAACTGCGGGGGACACCATGTCTGACACTCTCGGATCGGGCAGCGCCGGTTCGGCGGCCCATGTCATCGTCGGCGCCGGCCCGGCCGGCGTGGTGGCGGCGGAAACCCTTCGCAAGGCCGACCCCGACGCCGCCATCGTGCTGATCGGCAACGAGGGCGAGCCGCCCTACGCGCGCATGGCCATTCCCTATTTCCTGACCGGCAACATCGACGAGCAGGGCACCTACCTGCGCAAGCAGGCGGGGCACTACGAGCGGCTGAACATCCGCTACGTCCAGGGGGCGGTGACCGGGGTGGACACGGCGGCCAAGACCGTGACCCTGGCCGACGGCGGCACCTGGGGCTACGGCAAGCTGCTGCTGGCCACCGGCGCCCATCCGATCCGGCCGCCCATCCCGGGGCTGGACCGGCCGCAGGTGCACCACTGCTGGACCCTGGCCGACGCGCGCAGGATCGTCGAGCTGGCCACCCCCGGCAGCCACGTGGTGCTGCTGGGCGCCGGCTTCATCGGCTGCATCATCCTGGAATCCCTGTTCGAGCGGCAGGTCAGCCTGAACGTCATCGAGATGGGGGACCGCATGGTCCCGCGCATGATGGACGAGAACGCCGGCGGCCTGATCAAGCGCTGGTGCGAGGGCAAGGGCATCGCCGTGCACACCTCGACCCGGGTCACCGAGGTCCGTGACGGTGACGGCGAGGAACTTGCCGTGGCCCTGGACAACGGCCAGGTGGTGCCGGCGCACCTGCTGGTGGTGGCCGCCGGCGTGCGCTCCAACACCGAGTTCCTGGCCGGCAGCGGGCTGAAGGTCGACCAGGGCATCCTGGTCGACGACACCCTGCGCACCAGCGACCCCGACGTCTACGCCGCCGGCGACTGCGCCCAGGGGCCGGACCTGTCCACGGGCGGGTATTCGGTGCATGCGGTGCAGCCCACGTCGGTGGACCACGGCCGCATCGCGGCCCTGAACATGGCCGGGCGCGAGGCCCGCTACAAGGGCAGCCTGATCATGAACGTGCTGGACACGGCGGGGCTGATCTCGTGCTCCTTCGGCTCCTGGGACGGGGTCGAGGGCGGCGAGTCGGTGACCCTGCTGGACGATCCGGCCTACCGCTACACGCGGCTGGAATTCAAGGGCGACGTCCTGGTCGGGGCCCAGTGCGTGGGCCGCACCGACCACATCGGCGCCCTGCGCGGGCTGATCCAGAACAAGGTCGCCCTGGGGCCGTGGAAGGAGCGCCTGCGCCACGACCCCAACCGCATCATGGACGCCTACGTGGCCACGTCCCAGGTGGTGTGAGGGGCCGTGAAGGTCACCGTCAAGCTCTACGCCATGCTGGGCCAGTACCTGCCGGCGGGCGCCAAGGACAATACCGTCACCCTGGACGCCGAGGCGGACGCGACCCCGGCGTCCCTGGTGGCGCGCCTGGGCGTGCCGGCCGAGCAGTGCCACCTGGTGCTGGTCAACGGCGTCTACGTGGCGCCCAGCGAGCGCGGCGCGCGCGCCCTGGCGGACGGCGACACCCTGGCCATCTGGCCGCCGGTGGCCGGGGGCTGACCCGGCGTGGGCCAGGGCAGTGACGGCGCCGCCATCGTCCACGACAAGCAGATGGGGTTCTCGCGCACCGACTTCGTGCGCACCCTGCCGCGGGTGTTCGGGCCCGACGCCTGCCAAGTGGCCGGCGACCGGGCGACCTGGAGCGACGGCGCCGGGCGCCGGGTGGAGATCGAGATGGGGCCCGAGCGCGAGCGGCGCATCGCCCTGATCCGCCTGCCGTACATGGACGTGCGCCTGCGCCTGACCGGATTCACCGATGCCGAAGCGGCGGCGTTCATGGTAAGGTTCGACCGCTCCTACCAGCGCGGCGGCGGATAGCACGCCGGCGCCCACCGACCCCGGACCCGGAGGACCGCCACCATGGGCAAGCTGATCTCATCGGCCGTCGTGGCCCTGGCCATCCTGCTGCCGGCGGGCGCCCTGGCGGACGGGCTGCCGGCCCCGGCGGGACCGGTGGTGCTGACCGTGGCCGGCGACGCCGTGGGCAACCCCAACCGGCCGCCCTTCGATCCGTTCGAGGACGCCTTCGCCAAGTACCACGACAAGACCTTCGCCCGGGCCGCGGCCTTCGACCGCGCCATGCTCGAATCCCTGGACCAGCACGAGGTGATCCTCGCCTACAAGGGCTGGCCGCGGACGTTCCGGTTCCGCGGCCCGTGGCTGCGCGACGTGCTGGCCGCCGCCGGCGCCGGCGGTGCCGCCAAGGTGACCGCCGTGGCCCTGGACGGGTTCGCCACCGAGATCCCCCGCGACCTGCTGGACGCCCAGGACTGGCTGGTGGCCGTGCGCCGCGACGGCCGGTACCTGGACCTGGGGCAGCGCGGGCCGCTGTGGATCGTCTACGCGCCGCAGGGCGGCCGCGCGGCCACCGCCGACGACGAGGGGCGCTGGCCCTGGGCGGTGTTCATGATCATGGTGGAATAGATGGCTCCCCCGCCCTCGACCGGGGCGGGGGCGGAAACGGCGGAGCGGTGCTCAGGCCGTCAGGTCCTTGACCGTGGCGTCGGGGGCGTTCTTCTGCACCGAGGCGACGCCGTTGTCCCGCGCGGCGGCGGTGGTGTAGGACTCGCTGGTGCCAATCACCTGGCCGTTGCTGGCCTTCAGGTTGAACATGTGCTGGCCGCTCTTGGTCTCCTTGCGCTCGTACCGCGCGTCGAGGGGCGCGTTCTTGCGCACCGATTCAATGCCGTTGTTGGCGCTGGCGCGCTGGGCGTAGCCCTCGCTGGCGAGGATGACCTGGCCGTTGCTGGCCTTCAGGCGGAAACGGAATTCGCCTTTCTTATCCTTGTAAAGCTCAAAGGTGCCGGGCATCTGGAAACTCCTTGATTGTCGGTCCGGTTGAAATAGTGGTTTCCCCATGATCCGTGGCCCCAAGAGCGCTGCGGGGGCGTATTCTGTATTTGGCGAAAGAATGCAATGATTTACCGGCACGTGCCAGATGAAATTTGTCGCACATTTGCCTCCTGGCCAGGACGCGGCAACGTGCTAATGTTGCGTTGACGAGAATCGTTTTCAATTCCGGGATGCCGGAAGGCTTGAACGAGGCAAGGGGCCAGCCGAATGGCTGACAAAGGGAAGGGGCGCGTGCTGGTCACGACCAGCACGCTTCCGTGCTTGGATAACGACGGCGAGCCCCGGTTCGTCCTCGATCTGTCACGGGCCCTGCAGGCCCATTTCGACGTCACCATCCTGGCCCCGGCCCACCCCTGCGCGCCCATGCGCCACGAGCTGTCGGGGGTGCCGGTGGTGCGCTACCGCTACGCGCCGTCGCGGCGCTGGGAGGTGCTGAGCTATCCGGGCGCCATCGGCCCGCGCCTGCGGCGGAACCCGGCCCTGTGGCCCCTGGTCCCGGCCCTGTTCGCCGGCCTGCGCCAGGCCACGGCGCGGCTGATCGCCGACGGCGGATTCGATTGCGTGCACAGCCACTGGGCCCTGCCGCAGGGCTTCGTGCAGAGCACCCTGGCCGGCCGCGCCGGGGCGCCGCCCTACGTGGTCACTATGCATGGCGGCGACATCTACACCACGGGCACGCTGGCGAAGAGCTTGTTGGTGCGCCGCGCCCTGCGCGGCGCCGCCGCGGTGACCGTGGTGTCGGCGGCCCTTAAGGCGCACCTGATGGAGGGGCCGCTGCGCGGCGTGCTGGACCGCGAGCCGGCGGTGATTCCCATGGGCTGCGACCTGGGCGCCTTCGCCCGGCACGGGCCGGGCGGCGGCCCGCCGGCGGGGCTGGACCCGGCCCGCCCGCTGATCCTGTTCGTCGGCCGCCTGGCCGAGAAGAAGGGGCTGCCGGTGCTGCTGCGGGCCATGGCCGGCGACGGCCTGGGCGCCCTGGGCGCAACCCTGGCCATCGCCGGCGACGGCCCCATGCGCGGCGAGCTGGAGGCCCTGGTCGAACGGCTGGGGCTGCGCCAGCGGGTGCGCCTGCTGGGCAGCGTGGCGCACCGGGACCTGCCGGCCCTGTATGCCGCGGCCGACGTCTTTTGCGCCCCCTTCGTCGTCGCCCGCGATGGTGACACCGAGGGCCTGCCCACGGTGTTGAGCGAGGCCGGCGCCGCCGGCCTGGCCAGCGTCGTCGGCGACGTGGGCGGGGTGCGCGAGATCATCGAGGACGGCGTCAACGGCCTGGTCGTGCCGTCCGGCGACGTGCCGGCCCTGGCCGCGGCCCTGTGCCGGGTGCTGGGCGATGCCGACCTGCGCCGGTGCATGGCCGCGGCGGCCCGCGAGCGGGCCTGCGGCTATGACTGGCAGTGCATCGGCGAGCGTTTCGCCGAGATCCTGGGGGGCGCCATGGCCGGGGAGCGCCCGGGAAAGGCCGCATGAAAGTCTGCCTGATCTGCGCCGAGTTCCTGGGCTGGGGCCGCGCCGGCGGGTTCGGATTCGCCACCCGCGCCATCGGCCGCGGCCTGGCGGCGCGCGGGGTCCAGGTGACGGCGGTGGTGCCCTTTCCCCCGGGCCGCGACGAGGCCGAGCAGGAGGTCGACGGCATCCGGGTGCTGGGCTACCCGCCGCGCGACCACGGGCGCGCCGCCGCCCTGTTCCGCGGCTGCGACGCCGACGTCTACCATTCCCAGCAGGAATCCCTGGCCACCCATGTGGCGCAGCGGGCCATGCCCGGCCGCGCCCACGTGGTCACCTGCCGCGACCCCCGCGACTGGTCCGACTGGTGGATCGAGTTCAAGCACCCGTCGCGCTCGCGCGCGCGCCTGCTGGCGACCATGGCCTATTACGAGAACCCCGTGACCCGGGCCGCCCTGCGCCGCGCCGACGCCGTGTTCGTGCCGGCCATGTTCCTGCGCCAGAAGGTGCGGCGCCGGTTCGGTCTGGCCAAGGAGCCCGGATTCCTGCCGACCCCCATCGCCGTGCCCGAGACGGTGCAGAAGGCAACCGAACCCACCGTCTGCTTCATCGGGCGGCTGGACCGGCGCAAGCGCCCGGGGCGGTTCCTGGACCTGGCGGCGCGGTTCCCCCACGTGCGGTTCCTGGCCGTGGGAATGGCCCAGGATCCGAGATTTCAGGCCAACCTGGAGACAACTTACGGTAACATCCCGAACCTGGAGTTCACGGGCTTCATCGACCAGTTCGCGGACCCGCGCCATGGCCAGATCCTGGCCCGGTCCTGGGTGCTGGTGAACCCGGCGGCGCGCGAGGGCCTGCCCAACGTGTTCATCGAGGCCGCCGCCCACCGCTGCGCCCTGGTCAGTTCGCTGGACCCCGACGGGTTCGTGTCTCGCTTCGGCGACCTGGCCGCGGACGAGGACTATGGCGCCGCCCTGGCGCGCCTGCTGAAGGGGGACGCCTGGCGGCGCCTGGGGGAGGAAGGCCACCGTTACGTGGCGCGGACCAACGCGCCTGACATTGCCATCCAACGGCACATGGACGTATACGGCGAGGTGATGAAAGGGGGGTGAACCTTGATGCAGCGGAGCAAGGCCGGCAAGCGGATCACCGTCTGGGGAACGTCGTTCGCCAAGATCGGTGACGAGGCGCAGATCGGCGCCATCCTCGAGCTGTTGGCGGACCTGGCGCCGGACGCCGACGTGGCGGTCCTGGACCGGCCGCGCCAGGCTACCCGGCTGTTCTATCCCCACGCCCGCACCATCCGCCTGGCCGAGGCCTGGCGCAGCGTGACCCGCCTGTTGCGCAGCGACCTGCTGCTGGTGGTCGGGGCGCCGTTCTACGAGACCCGGCGCCAGCTCCTGGCCTGCATGCTGGTAATCGCGCTCAGCCGCCTGGGCGGCGCCGCCATCGCCTGCTACGGCATCACCGTGTTCAAGACCCGGGCCGCCGCGGCGCGCCGCCTGTTCCGGTCCTTCTTCGACCGCATGGCCCTGGTGGCAGTGCGCGAGCAGGCGGGCCTCGACATGCTGCGCCGGCTGGACGTGGCCGTCGAGCCGGTCCTGGTGGAGGACCAGCGGGCGCTGCTGGCGCCCGACGACGGCGTCCGGGTGGCGGCCCTGCTGCGGGACTCCGGCATCGACCCGGACCAGCCGGTGATCGCCCTGACCACCCGCTACGTGCACGAGGACGTGCCGGACTGGGTCAAGGACCTGCAGGGGTTCGACGCCGACCGCAACCGCCGCGCCGTCGAGACCCTGGGCCGGCTCATGAACGCGCTGTCCGGGTGGGCCCAGCTGCTGGTCATCCCCATGCATCCGTCGCTGGACGACGACCGCGCCATGGTGGCGCAGATCCGCCGCCACCTGGACGACCCGGATCGCATCCAGATGCTGCGCCCGCCGTTCAGCGCCGGCCAGTGCATCGGCGTCATCGCCCGCTGCGAGATGCTGATCTCCAGCCGCCTGTCGTCCACCACCTTCGCCGCCAACAGCGGCACCCCGGTGATGGCGGTGGCCTACGACCCGCGGTCGGCGGAGCTGATGGCGCGCGGCTCGGCCGGGGACTTCGTGCTGCGCTGGGACGAACTGGAGTACGAGCCGGCCCTGGCCCTGTGCGAACGCCTGTGGCGGGAGCGCGACCAGGTGCGGGCGGCGCAGCGGGCCGACGCCGCGCGGCGCCGCGACAAGGCCCGCGCCGACGCCGAACTGCTGCGGCCCCTGGTCGCCTGATCCTGTCAGCGCAGGTGCGCCGGCAGGCGCGCGCTCACCGCGTCCACGTCGACCGCGAAATCGGCGTCGAAATGGTCGCCGTCGGCGCACCACCAGGCGTAACGGTGGCCCAGGGTCAGGCTGAAGAAATAGTAGGTGGGGATCAGGATGCGGGCGGCGTGCAGTTCGACCACGTCCACGTCCCGGGCGTACAGCAGGTTGGTCAGGCCGGCGCCGTGGGCGCCCACCACCGCCTCGGCGTCGTAGAACAGCTCGATCTGCTGCTCGAAGCCCAGGTCCTCCAGGTAGTGGCGCTGGAACCCGCGCGCCTGCAGGGCCCGCCACAGGGCGTCCTCGTTCAGGATGTTGCGCGCACCGCGGCGGCGGCTTCCCTCCTTGCGGCCGATGAAGATGCGGTTGCACCGGCGCCGCGGCCGGTCGGGCAGGAAGTGGGGCAGCATGTCGTCCAGGAACGGGCGCGGCAGGTGCGGCATCCAGCGCCGCGCCAGGAACGACGGCAGGATCATCTCGTCGGGCCGCAGCATGCGGCCGTCGTCGAACACCTGGACCCGCACGTTGCCGGGCAGGTAGCGGTCCAGCACGAAGGACTCGGCCGGGGTCGGCGGCCCCGGCATCATCAGGTTGATTTCCGGCAGGTCGCAATACGGCGGCTGGCGCAGCATGTACAGCCGCGAGGCGTCGTGGACCACGGTGTGGAAGTAGTTGTGCAGCAGGTGCACCGAGCGGAACACGGTCCAGGTCCCCGGCAGGCGGTGGACGCCGCGGGTGAAGCGTTCGGTCCAGGCGCGCCGGTCGATGGGCAGGACCGTCACCGTCGAGTCCCGGATCGGCGCCCGCCGGTCGGTCAGCACCAGGTTGGTGGCCGGCCAGTACATGACCCGGCGCAGGCGCGCCGAAAACACCTCGGGCGCCGGATAGACGGCGGTGCGGCCGATGGCCAGTTCGCGCGGCCAGGTGCCCAGGTCGGGCGCGTCGGGGGTCGGCAGGTCCGGCGGCCGGAACGCGAAGTCCAGGCGCAGGTCGTGGCGGCCGGCCGGCAGGTCGCGCAGGCTGACCGCGTCGGGGTACAGCAGGGCGCGCGCCAGGCGCGGCAGGGTCTGGCGGAACCTGGCCATGGGCGACCCTAGCCCTCGACCTCGACGGCGTTGATCTCGTCCAGGAACGGTTCGGCCAGGTCGCGCAGCTTGGCGGCGCCGACGCCGTGGACCTCGGCGAACTGCTCGGCGGTGCGCGGCCGCCGCGCCGCCATGTCCACCAGCGAGCGGTCCGAGAAGATGACGTAGGCCGGCACCCCGCGCTCCTGGGCCAGGCGCAGGCGCAGCTCCTTGAGGCGCGCCAGCAGGGTGGCGCCGGCGGCGTCCAGGTCCGCCGGCGGGGCCGCGGCGCGGGCCTTGCGCGCCGGCCGGCGCAGGGAATCGGGGCGGTAGCGGAACTCGCCCTCGCCGCGCAGCAGGGCCGCGCCCTCGGGCGTGCTGGCCAGGCCGCCGTACCCCTGGATGTCCAGGCGCAGCAGCCCCGTCGCCACCATCTGGCGCAGGATCGAGCGCCATTCCTCGCGCCCGTGGTCGGCGCCGGCGCCATAGGTGGGCAGGCGGTCGTGGCCGGCGGCGCGGACCTTTTCCGTGTCGCTGCCGCGCAGTACGTCGACGATGTGGGCGGCGCCGAACCGCTGCCCCGTGCGCACCACGGCCGAGAGGGCCTTGCGCGCCTCCTCGGTGCCGTCGGCCAGGTCGACGGGGTCGCGGCAGACGTCGCAGTTGCCGCAGGGCGCGATGTGCTCGCCGAAATAGGCCAGCAGGGCGCGGCGCCGGCAGGTGGGCGATTCGCAATAGGCGATCAGGGCGTCCAGGCGCTTGTGCTCGCGGCGGCGGCGCTCGTCGTCGCTGTCCTCCTGCTCGATGAACACCCGGCGCATGCGCAGGTCGTCCAGGCCGTACAGCATGTGCGCCTCGGCCGGCTCGCCGTCGCGGCCGGCGCGGCCGATCTCCTGGTAGTAGGCCTCCAGGCTGCCCGGCAGGTCGGTGTGGAAGACGTAGCGCACGTCGGGCTTGTCGATGCCCATGCCGAAGGCGATGGTGGCGACCATGACCACCCCCGACTCGGTGATGAAGGCGCCCTGGTTGGCGGCCCGGGACTCCTTGTCCATGCCGGCGTGGTAGGGCAGGGCGCGCACGCCGCGCGCGGCCAGCAGGGCGGCGGCCTCCTCGGTCTTCTTGCGCGACAGGCAGTAGACGATGCCGCTCATTTCCCGGTGCTCGTCGACGAACTCCACCAGGCGCCGCTTCCAGTCGCGCTTCATCTCCACGGTCAGCGAGATGTTGGGCCGGTCGAAGCCGGCGACGAAGATGTCGGCGGCGCCGGCGAACAGGCGGGCGGCGATGTCGTCGCGGGTGATCTCGTCGGCGGTCGCCGTCAGGGCCGCCAGGGGCACCCCGGGGAAGACCTCCTTCAGCCGCGCCAGGTCGGCGTATTCGGGGCGGAAGGCCGGCCCCCACTGGGAGATGCAGTGGGCCTCGTCGACGGCGATCAGGGTCAGCGGCAGGCGGGTGAGCGCGGCCAGCATGCGCTCGGTCATCAGGCGCTCGGGCGCCATGTACAGGATGCGCGTCTGGCCCGCCGCCACCCGGCGCCAGGTGGCCACGTTGTCGGCCCGCTCGCGCCCCGAATGGATGGCCTCGGCCGCCACCCCGGCCAGGCGCAGGGCCGCCACCTGGTCCTCCATCAGCGCCACCAGGGGCGAGACGACCACCGTCAGCCCGCCCAAAACCAGGGCCGGCACCTGGAAGCACAGGGACTTGCCGGACCCGGTGGGCATCACCGCCAGCACGCTGCGCCCGGCCAGCAGGGCGTCGACCACCGGCTCCTGCCCGGGGCGGAAGGAGTCGAAGCCGAAGACCTGCTTCAGGACGCTGTACTTGTCGGCGGTCGCGGAATCCGGTGGCGGCATGGCGTGGTTGGGTCAGGGTTGCGGAGCGGCCCGGCGACCCTAGCCCGATTCGCCGCCGCCGGCCACCCCGCCGCCGGTGCCGGCTTTTGCCGTGGACGCCGGCGCCGCCCTGGCCCACCATCGGGGGCGGACGGAGGGAAAGGAGCGGCGCCATGCCCGTGCCCCAAACCATGCGCGCGGTCCTGCTGACCGGACACGGCGGGTTCGACAGGCTGGAACTGCGCGACGACGTGCCGGTGCCGCGGCCGGGGCCGGGCGAGGTGCTGGTCCGGGTCGGCGCCGCCGCGGTCAACAACACCGACATCAAAACCCGGGTCGGCTGGTACGCCAAGTCGGTCACCACGGCCACCCCCGGCGACGGCGCCCTGGCGGCGCCGCCGTCGCCGGACACCGCCTGGAACGGCGGCGCCCTGTCCCTGCCGCGCATCCAGGGCGCCGACGTGGCCGGCGAGGTCGTGGCGGTGGGGGCCGGCGTCGACCCGGCCCGGCGCGGCCAGCGGGTGATGGTGGAGCCCTGCCTGCGGGCGCCGATGGACTGGCGCCCGTTCCAGTGCCTGTACCTGGGCTCCGAGGTGGACGGCGGCTTCGCCGAATACGTGGCGGTGCCGGCGGTGCATGCCCATGCCGTGGACTGCGGTCTCAGCGACGCCGAGCTGGCGTCCTTTCCCTGCAGCTATTCGACGGCCGAGAACCTGCTGACCCGGGCCGCGGCGGGGGCCGGCGAGACCGTGCTGGTCACCGGCGCCTCGGGCGGGGTCGGCTCGGCCGCGGTGCAGCTCGCCCGGCGCCGCGGCGCCCGGGTGGTGGCCGTGGCCGGCACGGCCAAGGCCGGCCAGGTCATGGCCGCCGGGGCGTCACAGGTGATCCCGCGCGACGGCGACCCGGTGGCCGCCCTGGGCGAGGAGTCCGTGGACGTGGTGGTCGACCTGGTCGGCGGGGCCGGCTGGCCGGCCCTGCTGCGGGTCCTGCGCCGCGGCGGGCGCTACGCCACCGCCGGGGCCATCGCCGGGCCCATGGTCGAGCTGGACCTGCGCACCCTGTACCTGAAGGACCTGCGCCTGTTCGGCGCCACGGTGCTGGACCCGGGGGTGTTCAAGGCCCTGGTCGGCTACGTCGCCGGTGGCGAGATCAAGCCCCTGGTGGCCCGCACCTACCCCCTGGAGGACATCGTCCAGGCGCAGCAGGACTTCCTGGCCAAGCGCCATACGGGGAAGCTGGTTTTGATCCCCTGACGCCGTGAAACCGGAAGCGGGCTATTCCGCCGCCGTGGGGGCGCGGCGGGCGTCCTTGGCATAGGCCGTCCAGCGCGCCTCGACGGCGTCGCGCAGGGGGTGGCACAGGCCCAGGGCGAACAGCACCTCGGCGGCTAGGAAGGTGGGGGCGATGAAGATCTGCAGCAGGTTGTCCATCAGCGCCGGCTTGCGCCCCTCGAAGGCGTGGCCCAGCAACTGGACCACCCAGCCGCCGACGAAGAACAGGGCGAACACGGTCAGCCCCGTGGTCCGGTCCAGGGTCGAGACCGCGTCGGCGATCAGCACCAGGGGCAGGAAGGCCAGGGTGGTGGCCAGGCCGACGCCGCGGTCCAGCAGCACCCACGAGGTCATGACCACCACGGCGAACACCAGGCCGCCGGTGATGGCCAGGCCGTCCAGGTCAAAGAGCTGGATCCAGCCCAGGGCCACCAGCAGCGAGAAGGCGATGGCCGGCACGCCGACGAAGTGGGTGGCCTTGTTGCGCCAGTCGCGGTGGTAGGCCGAATACATGGCCATCTGTTCGACGAATGCCTGGTTCATGACCTTGTCCTCCCGAGCGCCGGAAGCCTACCATCGGGCCCGGCCGCCGGCAACCGGCCCCGCGGTGCGCCGTCACCCGCCCAGCTTGGCCTTCAGCGCCTCGGCCTCGGTCCGTTCGGGGAAGGGGTCCTTGGCCGCCAGCAGCTTGCGCAGCACCGACCGGGCCTCCTCCTTGAGGCCGTCCTCGGCCAGGGCCTTGGCCAGGTGGAAGTCGATGGACAGGTTGCGCTGCCCCTCGCGGCGGCCGGACTGCAGGCCGGTGGCTTTGCGCAGGACCCGCACCGCCTGGCGCGACTCGCCCTTGGCCAGGTAGACCAGGCCGGCCGTGTCCAGCACCTCGGGCTGCTCGCCGGCAGTTTCCAGGGCGGTCTCGATCTGGCTCTGGGCGGCGTCCAGGTCGCCCTTGGTCATCTGCACCCAGGCCAGGTTGTTGCGCGCCGCCCAGTGCTTGGGCTCGGCCTCGACGATGCGCCCGTAGGCGGCGGCGGCATCGTCGCCGCGGCCGGTGCGCAGGTAGTAGTTGCCCAGCTCGAACAGCACCTGGTAGTCCTTGGGCCGCTCCTTCATCCACGATTCCAGGGTCGCCGCCGCGGCATCGGCGTGGCCGCCCGCCAGTTGGGTCTTGGCCAGCAGCATGGTCATGGCGCGGTTGGGCCCCTTGAGCAGGGACATGGTCTTGCGGAAGGCCGCCACGGCGTCGTCATAGCGCTTCTCGGCGACCAGGAGCCGGCCCTCCAGCTCGTACACCGGCGGCAGGTCGGGGTTGGCCTCCTTGACCTTGGCCAGGTCCTGCCGGGCCTCGGCCAGGTGTCCCTGGTCCATTTTGGCGCGGATCAGGGCCAGGCGCGCCAGCTTGTTGTCCGGGTCCAGGGCGAGGATGGCGTTCAGCTCCTCCATGTAGCGCACGTCGTTGCCGGTGACCCGGTAGGCCCCGGCCAGCAGGAAGTGGGCCTCCAGGGACTTGGGCTCCTGGGTCGCCAGCTTGCGGAACACCACGGCGGCGTCGCGCGGCCGGTTGGCGGTCATGTGGGCCTGGCCCGTCACCTTCAGTAGGGCGGGGTTGTCGGGGTTGGCCTCGATCGCCGGGCGGGTCACGGCCAGGGCCTTGTCGGGCTGGCGGGTGGCCACGTACAGGCGCGCCAGCAGCACCCGCGGCGCCAGGGCGTCGGGGTGGGCCTTGACCGCCTTCTCCAGCCAGTCGCCGGCCTTGTCCATTTTGCCGGCGCGGCCCTCGACCGCGGCCAGGCGCAGCATCACCTGCAGGTTGTCGGGGTAGTGTTCCTGGGCCGCCTCGAGCTGCTTTCGCGCCGCGTCGACGTCGCCGGCGCGCACCTCCAGCGCCGCCAGGTTGACCCGGGCGTCGATGGACTTGGGGTCCACCTCCAGGGCCCGGTTGAAGGCGGCCCGCGACGCCGCGGCGTCGCCCTTGGCGCTCATGACCACCCCTTCCATGGAATGGCCGATGGAGCGGTCGGGCTTTTCCGCCTTGACCTTGGCGGCGATCTCCAGCGCCTTGTCGTACTGCTTCTGGCGCATGTAGGTGGTGAACAGGGCATAGGTCGCCTGGTCCAGGGTCGGGTCCAGTTCCAGCGCCTTCTCCAGGGCGGCGATTCCGGCGTCGATCTTGCCGAGCCCGATCTGGGTGGCGCCGAACCGGGCCTGCGAGGCGGCGTCGTCGGGGTTGATCTCGGCCGCCTGGGCCAGGTAGGCGGCGCCCTTTTCCAGGTCGCGCGAGCGCACCGCGGCGGCCCCCAGCAGGGACAGGAACTGGGCGTCGTCGCCGGCCGACTTGCCCAGGGGCTCCAGCACCTTGAGGGCCTGGGCCCCGTCGCCCAGGCGCATCAGGGCGGCGCCGTACATCTTGCGCGCCGGCACGTGGTCCGGCCGCGCCGCGACGAAGCCGGACAGGTGCTTGACCGCCTGCTCGTCGTGCTGCAGGGCGTAGGCCGCCGAGCCGGCGATCAACAGCCCCGGCAGGTCGTCGGGGACCACGGCCAGCAGGGTGTTGGCCAGGCTTTCCGCGTGGGTGAAGTCCTTCTTCTGGTAGGCGATGGTGGCGCGCAGCAGCAGGGCGGCGGCGTGCTTGGGCGCGCGCTTGAGGGCCGCATCCAGGTTCGCCGTGGCCCCGTCCAGGTCCTTCAGGCCCATCTGCGCCCGGGCCAGGCCGATCAGGGGGAACAGGTTCTCGGGCCGCCGCGCCTTGGCCTTCTCGTACTCGGCCAGGGCGGTGGCGAAGTCGGAGCGGGCCAGGGCCAGGTCGGCGCGCAGGACGATGACGTCGATGTCGTCCGGGGCCGCCTTGTCGGCGTCCGCCAGGTGCCGCGCCGCCGCCTCCAGGTCGCGGTCGCGCAGGGCCATGCGGGCCAGGCCGACGTGGATCGCCGTGTCGCCGGGGGCCAGCAGGCGGGCGGCCAGGAACTCCTCGCGCGCCTTGTCGGGCTGGCGCCGGGCCAGCAGCACGTTGGCCCGGATCACGTGCGCGGCGGCCTTGCCGGCGGTGGTGGCGAAGGCGTCCGGGTCGGCCAGCTTCTGGGCGTCGTCGAACTTGCCCTGGGCCAGTTGCGCCCGGCCCAGCCAGGGCAGCACCGCGTCCTTGTCGGACCCCAGGGATTGGGCCCGCGTCAGCTCGATCTCGGCGGCCGCGGCGTTGCCCTGTTCCAGCAGCATGCGGCCCAGCAGCAGGCGCGCCCGGGCGTTCTCGGGAGCCTCCTTGATCACGTTCTTGGCCTGGATGATGCCGGCCCGGTACTGGCCCTCGTCCAGGTAGCGGGCGGTCTCGGTCAGGTACTGCTCGACGTCGATGGCGGGGCCGTCGTCGCAGGCGGCCAACAGGGTCGCGACGGCGACGGCCAGGGCGGCGGCCGCGGCGCGGGCGGGATGTGGAATCATGGTGGCGTCCGACTCACTCTCATTGGTTGGCGCGCCTTGGCGCCTGTTCCCTCAACAGGTACTCCATACTAGCCCATGGCGGCGGCGTGCAAAACCGCCGCCGTGGGGGCGACCGGCGGCCGTTATAGACCGCGCCTGTGGCAACCGTGTTTCAGCGCACCCCCAGGCCGTGCAGCAGCAGCGATACGGTAACCACCGACAGGGCCGTGGCCATCAGCATGGCCGTGGCCACCGGCGCCACCCCGGCGTCGTAGCGCTGGGCGAACAGGTACACGTTGATCCCCGTGGGCATGGCGGCGACGATCACCGCCGTGTCGCGCCACAGGGGCTGCAGCTCGAACACCCAGGTGCCCAGCACGAACACCGCCGCCGGGTGCAGGAGCAGCTTGCAGGCGACCATGCTGCCGGCCTCGGCCAGGGCGCCGCGCAGGCGGAAAGTGGCCAGGGACGCCCCCATGGTGAAGATGGCGCAGGGCAGGGCGGCCTGGCCCAGGGTTTCCAGGATGCCGTCGGCGAACCGTGGCAGGGACAGGTCGGCGGCGTTCCACAGGAGTCCGCCCAGCACCCCCATCAGGATCGGGTTGCGCACCAGGGCGCCCAGGATGCTGCGCGGCAGGTCGCGCAGGCGCGCCCGGTTGCCGCGGCCGCCCTCGATCAGCACCGTGACCACGGTAAAGAGCTGCCACGAATGGAACGACACGATCAGGAACACGGGCAGGGCGCCGGCGTCGCCATAGGTGGTCAGGACCAGGGGGATGCCCAGCAGCACCGTGTTGCCGAAGGCGCCGCCCATGCCGGCCACGGCGGCGGTGGCCGTGTCGCGGCGGAACACCAGGGCGGACACCGCCATGGCCGCCGCCCAGGCCAGGTAGCCGCCGCCGAAGTAGGCCACCAGGAAGCCCCAGTCGATCTCGTCCGGGAACACCATGCGGGCCATGGAGCGGAACAGCAGCGCCGGGATGGCGAAGTTGAACACGAAGGCGCCGACCCCGTCGGTGGCCTGGGCCGAGAACCAGCCCAGGCGCGCCGCCCCGTAGCCCAGGGCGACGATGCCGAAGACGGGCGCGATGATGTCGAGGAGGATCTGCATGGGTGGGGCGGCGGGTCACCTGTCCTCGGACGGAGACGGGGACGCGGGCGGCGGGGACGGCGGCGACGCGCCCGGCATCACCGCGCCCGCGGGCGGCTCGGTCGCCACGTCGGGCAGGTGGGTGATGGCCCACTTGGCCAGGGATTGCAGCACCGGCGCCAGGTCGCGGCCCTTGGCGGTCAGCCGGTAGCCGTGGCGCGCCGGCCGGTCCTGGTAGGGCACGCGCTCGGCGATGCCGGCCTCCTCCAGGCGTTTCAGGCGGTCGGCCAGGATGTTGGTGGCGATGCCCTCGTCCGAGTCGCGCAGCTCGGCGTAGCGGGACTTGCCGAACATCATCATGTCGCGGACCACCAGCAGCGTCCACTTGTCGCCCAGCAGGTCGAGGGCGTTGGCGATGGGGCAGGGGGACCGCATGGGGAAGGAACTCGCGCTGCTGGAACGGTGGTCGGCGGGGCCCAGCATAGTCACAAAAAAGTGGCTTGCAAAATAAAAGTAAATGCGGCACCCTTTGCCGCTTGCAAAATGAAAGTCGAATGACCCCGTTCCACATCCACGTTCCACACCCAAGGGAGGCTGGCATGCAAAAGCTTTACGTCGTCCGCGGATCCAATAACTGCCGCAAGGTCGAGGCCGTGGTCGGCAACCTGGGGCTGGAGGTGGAGACGGTGGCCCTGGACTTCGCCAGCGGCGGCCTGAAAACGCCCGAATACCTGGCCCTGAACCCCAACGGCAAGGTGCCGACCCTGGTCGACGGCGACTATACGCTGTGGGAATCCAACGCCATCATGCAGTACCTGGCCGACGGCGCCCCGGACAATACCCTCTATCCCCGCGACGGGCGCACCCGCATCGAGATTCACCGCTGGCAGTTCTGGGAAACGGCGCACTACAACCGCTGGCTCGGCACCCTGGCCTTCGAGATCATGCTTAAGCCCATGTTCAATCTGGGCCAGCCCGACGAGGCCCACATCGCCGAGGCCCGCGGATTCTTCGACAAGTTCGCCCCGGTGCTGGACGCGCGCCTGTCCCAGGGGCCGTTCCTGGTCGGCGCCAACCCGACCCTGGCCGACTTCTCGGTCGGCTCGTTCGCCGCCTTCGTCGGCGGCATGGGCCTGAACCTGAACGATTATCCGCACCTGCGCGACTGGTACGCGCGGCTCGACAGCGTGCCCGGCTGGGCCGCCACGGCCCCCCGCATGGCTGCATAAGATATTATTTCGTTCGCCGTGACGGCGGTCACAGCGCGGGACCGGGCAAAGGAGGTACAAAAGCAGGCATCGGGACGTGTTGACCGAATGGGAACAGGACAACGACCATGCCCAGCAATCCCTACCGCCAGAAGCGCCAACGCTCGACCGCCTCCGCCTACCTCTCCTATGTCCCCGGGACGTTTTCCGACGGCCCGCCGTTCGCCACGCCGCGGGACGAGGAGCGGGTGTTCGGCCTGACCGCCGACGAGTTCCTGCACTACCTGAACGGCGGCGACATCTTCTGCCTGGCGGCCAACGACTACGACTGATCCCCGCCCCCGGGCCGGCCCCGGCCCCCGTCCGCACCCCCGCACCGGCGCCGCAGCCACCGCGTTGTGCGGACCGCCATCCTCTCCTATGATGGGGCACCGTGGCGAAGGGGGGGGAATTTCCCATGACCGACTATCAACCCGGCTGCAGCTATTGTCCGCCCAGCGTGCGCGCCTGCAAGGTGGGCGAGCAGGACGAGCGGGGGCCCGGCTGGTGCCCGACCAAGGTGGACCCCGAGGGCCTGGACCAGGGCCGCGCCCGGTACGACGACCCGTTCCTGGCCAAGGTGGCGCTGGAGTCCGGCAAGATCGAGGCCGAGGGCTACTGCAAGTGGACCCGGGTCGAGGAGATCTGCGTGTTCTGCAAGCGCATGGGCTTCACCCGCGTCGGCATCGCCACCTGCATCGGCTTCATCGAACAGTCGAACACCCTGGGCCAGATCCTTGAAAGCCATGGCTTCGAGGTGGTTTCGGCCTGCTGCAAGGCGGGCAGCGTGCCGAAGGAGGAGATGGGCATCCAGGACGACCAGAAGATCCGTCCCGGCACCTACGAGCCCATGTGCAACCCCATCAGCCAGGCCGAGCTGCTGAACCGCGCCGGGTGCGAGTTCAACATCGTCATGGCGCTGTGCGTCGGCCACGACAGCCTGTTCTTCAAGCACGCCGAGGGCCTGTGCACCACGCTGGTCGCCAAGGACCGGGTGCTGGGCCACAACCCGGCCATGGCGCTGTACATGGCCGACAGCTACTACTCCAAGGTCTGGGGCCCGTACCGGCCCGACAAGACGCCCAAGAAGCCCGGCGCCGGCAAGCGCAAGGACACCGCCTAGGGTGGCAACCAACCGGGAACGCCTGGCCACCTGGCACCGCGCCGTGTTCGAGCGCGACCGCGGCGCCCTGCTGGGCCTGTTGGCCGAGGACGCGGTGTTCCACGCCCCGGCCTACTTCAAGCCGCGGCAGGGGCGCGACACGGTGGCCTTCATCCTGGAGAACGCCATCCAGGTGTTCGAGAACTTCACCTACCACCGCGAGCTGATCGACGGCGACGACTGGGCGCTGGAGTTCAGCGCCAACATCGGCGAGGTGCGGCTGAAGGGAATCGACCTGATCCGCTGGAACGCCGCCGGCCAGATCGTCGACTTCGAGGTCTACGTGCGCCCGGCCAAGGGCCTGCAGGCCCTGGCCGAGGCCATGGCGGCGCGGGTGGCGGAAAAGTTGACCTCGGCCTAGTTTTCGTCCGACTTCTTGACCCGTTCCGCGCAGTCGGTGCCGCCCTGGGCCTCGCAGGTGGCGAGGCCCGCCTCGCGGCCGGCCTTGACGCAGTTCTTGTCGGTGGAATTGGTGCTCTGGATGCAGGTCTCGACCGCCTTCTTGCGGGCGTCCAGGATTTCCCAGTCCAGCTTGGCCGAGGTCCATTCGGCCTCGGCCGCGGGCGAGGCGAAGCTGTCGGGCCGCATCCAGACGGTGACGTTGTTGGGGTACTTCTGCGCCGCGCCCGAGGCGGCGTCGATGAGGAATCCGACGCCGCCGCCAATGAGGATGTTGCCGAAGGTGGCCGCCACCAGGCCTTCCTCGACGGTGACCACGGCCTGCCGGTAGCCCTCCTTGTTGCAGACCACGTTCATGGGCCCGTCGCCCTTGCGCACCACGACGCTGCCGGGGGTGGCGCCCAGCCGCCACTTGCGGCCGCGGCTGTCCGCCAGGTCGCACACGGCGCCGGTCATCATGGGCGTGTCGATGAACACGGCCTGCTCCAGGCCGGTGGTGATGGCCGAGCAGCCGGACAGGGCGGCGGCGAGCAGTCCCAGGACGACTGCCGGACGGACGGTCATGGCGTGAAATCCCCCACTTGAACCCCAAGGCGCGCGGGACGCGGCCCGCAAGAAATGATTGCACGGGACGCTAGGTGACAACCAGTATGCTGTCAATAGCATTGCGGAGGGGGATGGAGGCGTTATTCGTGCAACGCGCGAATCGAAAAGGGCCGCCCCGCGGGACGGCCCGATCCGGTCGCCGGGCGGGGACGACCTACCTGGCCTTCTCCTTCACCACGTCGGCGGAGATGATGTTCTGGTTCAGGGCCGCGTCCTTGTCCGGGTCCATGACCGAAACATAGTAGCCACCGACCATAGCGATGGCCTCCAATGTGAGAAACAGGACTTCAAATTTCTAAGTTTCGTCTGATTTGGGGCGCTGTACTCGATTCAAATCAACCATTTGATTAGAAAATAAGATCTCCCGCTTGTCAGATGGCACTTCTCTCGCGAACACACCCCCAACAACCCTTGTTCCTGCGATTTGCCATTCTTCCCATGTTGTGACGTTTCTTTTCACTTCCTGGAGCTGTCTTGAAACCTTCCCAGATCTTTCCATTTCTTGACCCTTCAAATACCTCGGAAAGTGATGCTTCCAAAGGCTACCTTGGATTCAAAGAATTTCAAAACCCTTCGATTTTAGGTAGTCATCGGCAAATTCAAGGACTCTTTCTTCAAGCATAATATAAGTAATTACGAGTCTCCTCACAATAGGTGATGAATTCTCGTGGCTCCAATCTATTCTCTTTCCAGACTTGTTTTTTCTCTTTTTATTTCCAAGAATAAAAAACTCGTGAAATCTTCTAGGGGCGACTCCGACAAACGGCATGAAATTTACTTTCGTAGGTATGCGGTCTTCAGCGTCAATGATGACCGAATCGGGATACAGGTCTCGTACTCGGCTCTTTGGATATGGTTCGATGTAAACGACTTCTGAAATTCCAGAGGCAATGATGTGCCTTGCGCACATATGGCACGGAAACGTTGTCGAAAACATTGTGCAACCTTCGATAGACACCCCAAGCCTTGCGCTTGTGGAAATTGCAGCCATTTCTGCATGGATGGGTCTTCCAAATTCAAGAAGCCGAGAAATTTGAGCTTGATCGATACTTGTTCCACCCTTTTCGAGAAGTAGCCTTTTGGCAATTTTCTCGCTCCCCTCTTTAGCTATTTCTTCATTGAAAAATCCCTTTTGTAATATTATGTCGATTATCTCGCGAAAAATATCATTTTTATAGATAGTGCTGCTATCATAGCCTACTCTGAAATCCCGATAATCATTCTCATCATCTTCCCAATATTGACCACCAAAAAACTTTGGAACCTCATTGCATCCGTAGCTAATTATATCTCCACTACTATTTTGAACGACTGCGCCAACCTGCCGTGAAAGATCGGCTGAACGTAGGCCGCTTGCATGCGCCATATACATTCCGAATTCCCAAATCGTCGGAGTGTGAAATGGATAGCTGAAAAGAATTTCAATAAATCTACTTAAATTACTCTCAATTACTTTTTCGTTACGTGAATCGACGAATAAATCAGCCATTGGAAACACATCAGTTACATCTTGCCCTAAATTTTTTCCTTCTTCTTCTTCGTCTCTGGATATAAGTTCTTCTGCCCTACTTCTAAAGGATGTTGTTCCTATTCTGTTTTTGGATTTTGAAATTGCTTTTTCAACTTCATCAACCCGCTTTTCGCGAGGTAGGTATGCTGATATCAATATGAATAATCTGCCATAGATATCGCGCAGAGCTTTGGCTTCATCTGGATGCTTTAATGACGAAAAAATATAGGCTTTGTTGGCCTTAGCTTTTTTTGGATCGCCAGTTTCTTTCTTTCTTATGTTTTGAACTTCGCTAATCGCTAGTAGGGCTAAAATGTCGCCCCGTTCTGTTCTTTCTCTTAATTCAGTTCCAGCACTCATGTGATCTTCAATCCGCTTATCTTCAGGTTCATCAGATAAGTCTTTGAATTTATCAATGCTTCTCAACAGGCTACTCAATTTAACGATCTCTGCATCATAGCCAACTCGTTGAAGTTGTTTTTGCAAGACTGAGCAGAGAAGAGTCAGATTCGAACCAAGTGGCCCCACGACTCCAAAAAAGAGTTCCGGGGCGTCTAGAGGTCGCAAAGGATCGTCAATCTTCAGTAGAATTTCGTGATTTTGCATTTCAAATGTATTGCTTTTCCAGTTTTAGTTTCGCCAATATATATATCCCTGAAAACAACGGTTGTCTAGAGTGCCATCACCAATGTCAAAGTTGTGCGCGAGCGCTATTTCCATTGTGTTAAAAAAAGCCGCGTGCAAATGCACGCGGCCAGTAGTGCAAATTCGATTTGTAAGGATTTGGCGCTACCCCGCCTTCTCCTTCACCACGTCGGCGGAAATGATGTTCTGGTTCAGGGCCGCGTCCTTGTCCGGGTCCAGGCCGAAGGCGACGGCCATGAGCTGGCTGTAGAACACCACCGGGATCTGGAAGTCGGTGCCGAACTTCTTGTTGATCTCGGCCTGGTACATCTCCACGTTCTGCTGGCACAGGGGGCAGGGGGTGGCGATGGCGTCGGCGCCCTTGGCCTTGGCCTCGTCCAGGATCTTCTTCATCAGGTGCAGGGTCTTGTCCGGGCTCATGACCGAGACAGAGCCGCCGCAGCACGAGGTCTTGCTGTCGAAGTCCACGGCCTCGGCGCCCACGGCGCTGATGAAGTTGTCCAGGAACTCGGGGTCGTCATAGGTGTCGTAGGCGCCGCCGCGCTCGGTCCCGGCGAAGGGGCGCACGGTCTGGCAGCCGACATAGCCGGCCACCTTGAGCCCGGTCAGGGGCTTGGTCACCTGTTCCCTGATCTTGTCCATGCCCACGTCGTTGACCAGCACCTCGCAGGCGTGGCGCACGTGCAGGTCGCCGTTGTACTCCTTGCCGGCGGCGGCCAGGGCCTCGTTCAGGTCGGCGCGGAACTCGGGGTTCTCGATGATTTCCTCGTTGGTGGCGTGGGTGTTCAGGTAGCACGCCGCGCAGGGGGTCATCACGTCCTGCTCGCCCTGGGAGCGGGCGTTGGCCAGGT
>JACKKN010000023.1 GCA_024236415.1 Hyphomicrobiales bacterium | reverse complement strand
CCAGCTGACCATGCGCACCTTCCACATCGGCGGCGCCGCCCAGCGCGGCACCGAACAGTCGAAGGTGGAGGCGGTGACCGACGCCAAGGCGACCCTGGTCAACTGCGTCACGGTCAAGAACTCGGCCGGCGGCGACGTGATCATGAGCCGCAACGCCGAGATCGTCCTGCACGACGACCAGGGCCGCGAGAAGGCCAAGCACCGGGTTCCCTACGGCGCCCGCCTGCTGGTCAAGGACAAGGCCAAGGTCAACCGCGGCGACAAGCTGGCCGAGTGGGACCCCTACACCCTGCCGATCATCACCGAGAAGGAGGGCAAGGTCCACTACATGGACCTGGTCGAGGGCATGACCCTGATGGAGCAGCTGGACGAAGCCACCGGCATCGCCTCGCGCGTGGTGGTGGACGTCAAGGGCCAGCCCAGGGGCACCGACCTGAAGCCGCGCATCACCCTGCGTGACGACAACGGCGAGGTGGTCAGGCTGGACAACGACCTGGAGGCCCGGTACTTCCTGTCGGTGGACGCCATCCTGTCGGTGGAGAACGGCCAGCAGGTGCACGCCGGCGACGTGCTGGCCCGCATCCCGCGCGAGTCGGCCAAGACCCGCGACATCACCGGCGGTCTGCCCCGGGTGGCCGAGCTGTTCGAGGCCCGCAAGCCCAAGGATCACGCCATCATCAGCGAGATCAACGGCCGGGTCGAGTTCGGCAAGGACTACAAGTCCAAGCGCCGCATCATCGTCGTGCCCACGGACGACGATACGGAACCGCGGGAATTCCTCATTCCCAAGGGCAAGCACCTGGCGGTGCAGGAGGGCGACTACGTCCAGGTGGGCGACCCGCTGATGGACGGCAGCCCGGTGCCCCACGACATCCTGCGCGTGCTGGGTGTCGAGGCCCTGGCCGAGTACCTGATCAACGAGATCCAGGACGTCTATCGCCTGCAGGGCGTGCGCATCAACAACAAGCACATCGAGGTGATCGTGCGCCAGATGCTGCAGAAGGTGGAGATCACCCACGGCGGCGATACCACCTTCCTGGTCGGCGAGCTGGTGGACCGCCAGGAGTTCGAGGAGGTCAACGCCAAGGCCATCGAGGCCGGCGACCGGCCGGCCGTGGCCGAACCGGTGCTGCAGGGCATCACCAAGGCGAGCCTGCAGACGCACTCGTTCATCTCCGCCGCGTCGTTCCAGGAGACCACGCGGGTGCTGACCGAGGCCGCGGTCTCCGGCAAGCGCGACCAGCTGGTCGGGCTGAAGGAGAACGTCATCGTCGGCCGCCTGATCCCGGCCGGCACCGGCAGCGTAGTCAACGCCCTGCGCGTCACCGCCGCCGAGCGGGACGCCGAGATGGCCGCCCTGGCCGAGGACGAGGGCACCGAGGCCTTCGAGGAGGCCCTGCTGGGCGATCCGGCCGTGGCCGAGGAGGTGCCGGTCGAGGGCGCCGACTGAGCCCCCGCCGGCCGGTGCGGCAGGTAACCGTTGCAACGGTTACCGCCGGCGACTAATCTGCGCGGCGCCCCGGACCTCCGGGGCGCCGTTTTCTTTTGACCGAACGGACGGAGACCATGAACGCCAGTGTTGCACGGGACCCGGGGGACCGGGTGCGGATCGCGATTTTGGGTGCCAGCGGCTACACCGGAGCCGAACTCGTGCGCCTGCTCGTCCGCCATCCCGGCGCCGACCTGCGCGTGCTGACCGCCGACCGCAAGGCCGGCCAGACCCTGGCCGAGGTGTTCCCCCACCTGGGCGGGCTCGACCTGCCCGGGCTGACCCGCATCGAGGACAACGACTGGGACGACGTCGACGTGGTGTTCGGCTGCCTGCCGCACGGCACCATGCACGGCCTGGTGCGCGACCTGCCGCAGCGGATCAAGGTCATCGACCTGTCGGCCGACTTCCGGCTGCGCGACCCGGCGGCGTACACCGAATGGTACGGCCTGGAGCACACCGCCATGGACCTGCAGCCGCAGGCCATCTATGGCCTGACCGAGCTGCACCGCGCCGCGGTGGCCCAGGCGCGCATCGTCGCCGGCCCCGGGTGCTACCCGACCTCGGTCCAGCTTCCCCTGGTGCCCCTGGTGGAGGGCGGCCTGATCGAGGCCGACGGCATCATCGCCGACTCCAAGTCGGGGGTCAGCGGCGCCGGCCGGGCATCCAAGGAGGCCAACCTGCACGGCGAGGTGTCCGAGGGCGTGCACGCCTACGGCATCACCCGCCACCGCCACGTGGCGGAGATCGAGCAGGCGCTGGGCGACGCCGCCGGGCGGCCGGTCACGGCCACCTTCACGCCGCACCTGATGCCCATGAACCGGGGCATCCTGTCGACCATCTACGTGACCCTGGCGAACGGCGCCACCCCCGACGGCCTGCGCGCGGCCCTGGCCGAACGCTACGCCGGCGAACCCTTCGTGCGCGTGGTGGCGGCCGGCGTGCTGCCCGCCACCCGCCACGTGCGCGGGTCGAACCACGTGCTGATCGGGGTGTTCCCGGACCGCAACCCGGCCCGGGCCATCCTGGTGTGCGTCATCGACAATCTGGTGAAAGGCGCTTCAGGGCAACTGGTCCAGAACATGAACCTGATGTGCGGATTCGACGAAACCGCGGGCCTGGGCCAGCAACCCCTATTCCCGTGACTTTCAACAGTCGTCGTCGCAGCCCCCGTTGACAAGGGGGTCGGCGATGGGGATCTGCACCCAGACGCCGTTGCGGATCATGGACTGGAAGGCCGGGTCCTGGGGCGTGGCCGGGCGGTTGATGATCGCCGTGGCCCAGGACTGCAGGGTGCCGCCGTCGCACAGGACCACCAGCATCTTCAGCAGGTCGCCGCCCGGCGCCTTGGCCGGCATCACGTCCTCGCGGCACATCTCCTGCTGCGACTGGGACGGCACCGGGTCGAAGGTGAAGACGAAGCGGATGGCGGTCTTCGAGCCTTCCCGCGGGTGCGCCGAATAGGTGGCCTTGGGCCCGGTCGGCGGCACCTTGTCCAGGGCCTGGGCCATGGCCGTCTCCACCTCCGCCTGGGAAATGGCGAAGGGGTTGTTCAGGACCACGATCCGCACGTCGCCCTTGGTGGCGGCGTAGGAGAACAGGTCGTGGCCGCCCGGGGTCACGAGCATGAACGACGAAATCCCGGCCATGGTGCAGGCCGACAGGGCCAGGCCGGCGGCGGCGGGAAGAAGGCGGCGGAATGATCGTTTGACCATGGTTTTCTCGTTTGGTGATGGCGGGAACCGGCGCCGGGCGCCGGTCGACCCATCAACGTTACATCCGGCGACCGGCCGAAACAATCAATGCCGCACGGCCGAACACGCGATCTTGAACGGGGGGGCTTGAACGGGGGGACTTGAACGGGGGGCGGGGGCGGACTCAGACGTCCAGGTCGGCGACGAAGCGGGCGTGCTCCTGGATGTAGTTGAAGCGCAGTTCCGGCTTGCGGCCCATCAGGCATTCAACCAGGTCGCGGGTGTCCCGGGTCTCGGCGATCTCCGCGTCGTTGTGGCCGGCCGGCACCGACACCCGCAGCAGGGTGCGGTTGGCCGGGCTCATGGTGGTTTCCTTGAGCTGCGCCGGCGGCATCTCGCCCAGGCCCTTGAAGCGGCTGATCTCGACCTTGCCGCGGCCGGTGAACTCGGTCTGCATCAGGGCGTCCTTGTGGGCGTCGTCGCGGGCGTAGATGGTCTTGCCGCCCTGGCTGATGCGGTACAGGGGCGGCATGGCCAGGAACAGGTGGCCGTTCTCGATCAGGGCCGGCATCTCGCGGTAGAAGAAGGTCATCAGCAGCGACGCGATGTGGGCCCCGTCCACGTCGGCGTCGGTCATGATGATGACCTTCTCGTAGCGCAGGGCGTCGTCGTCGTAGGCGTCGCCCATGCCGCAGCCCAGGGCCTCGACCAGGTCGCGCAGCTCCTGGTTGGCGCGGATCTTGTCGCGGGTGGCGCTGGCCACGTTCAGGATCTTGCCGCGCAGGGGCAGGATCGCCTGGGTGCGGCGGTCGCGGCCCTGCTTGGCCGAGCCGCCGGCGGAATCGCCCTCGACGATGAACAGCTCGGTGCCCTCGGCGGCGGTGGCCGAGCAGTCGGCCAGCTTGCCCGGCAGGCGCAGGCGGCGGGTCGCCGACTGGCGCTTCAACTGCCGGTCCTCGCGCTTGCGCAGGCGCATGTCGGCGCGCTCGACGATGCGCTCCAGCAGGACCTTGGCGGTCTCAGGGTCGCCCGACAGCCAGTGGTCGAAGTGGTCGCGCACGCCGGTCTCCACCAGGCGCGCGGCCTCGGCGGTGGCCAGCTTCTCCTTGGTCTGGCCCTGGAACTGGGGGTCGCGGATGAACACCGACAGCATGACGCAGGCGCCGCCGACCACGTCGTCGGCGGTGATCTTGGCCGCGCCCTTGTTGTTGACCAGCTCGCCGTACCCCTTCAGGCCGCGCAGCAGGGCGGTGCGCAGGCCTTGTTCGTGGGTGCCGCCCAGGGGCGTGGGCACGGTGTTGCAGTAGGAATTGAAGAAGGCGTCCTCGTCCAGGGGCCAAGCCACGGCCCACTCGACCCGGCCCGAGCCGCCGTTCAGCTTGCCCTCGCCGGCGAAGGGCAGGGCGGTGGCGGTCTTGCGGTCCTGCAGGGTGGACTGCAGGAAGTCGGCTAGGCCGCCGGGGAAGTGCAGGGTGTCCTGCTGGGGCGTGTCGTCCTTGTCGCCGATCAGCTCGGGCGCGCACTTCCAGCGGATCTCGACGCCGCGGAACAGGTACGCCTTGGACCGCGCCATGCGGTACAGCAGGGCCGGGCGGAAATGGGCGTGGGGGCCGAAGATCTTGGCGTCGGGGTGGAACGAGACGGTGGTGCCGCGCCGGTTCTGCACCGGGCCGCCGTCCACCAGCTTGCCCAAGGGCTCGCCGCGGCTGTAGTCCTGGGTCCAGACCTTGCGGTCCCGCGCCACCTCGACGGTCAGGCGGTCGGACAGGGCGTTGACCACCGAGACGCCGACCCCGTGCAGGCCGCCCGAGGTCTCGTAGGCCTTGCCGCCGAACTTGCCGCCCGAGTGCAGGGTGGTCAGGATCACCTCCAGGGCCGACTTGTTCTTGAACTTGGGGTGGGGATCGACCGGGATGCCGCGGCCGTTGTCGCGCACGGTGACGGTGTGGTCGGCGGCCAGCTCCAGGTCGATGCGGGTGGCGTGGCCGGCCACGGCCTCGTCCATGGAGTTGTCCAGGACCTCGGCCACCAGGTGGTGCAGGGCCCGCTCGTCGGTGCCGCCGATGTACATGCCGGGGCGCCGGCGCACCGGCTCCAACCCCTCCAGGACCTCGATGTCCTTGGCGGAATAGGCGTCGTCCTTGCGCGCCGCGGCTTGCGAGAAAAGGTCGGCCATCTGTCCCCGTGCGGTCCTGTCCCTGTTCCGTCCCCGGCCTGTCCGGGGCCCGGAACGCGGCGCCTATCCTAAAAAATCGCCCGGCCCCGGGCAAGCATGATACAGTGTGCGAACGGAAATCAATTAACAATATCTTGTGGAACAGAGGAGCCCTTCCATGGCCGACGCGCGCCCGGAGGAGCCGGGGACCGAGCCCCGGTCGGAACCGCGCGGGACCCTGGTCCTGCGCACCCGGGCCATGCCCGCCGACACCAACCCCAGCGGCGACATCTTCGGCGGCTGGCTGCTGGCGCAGATGGACATCGCCAGCGGCATGCTGGCCGAATGGCGGGCCGACGGGCGCATCGCCACCGTGGCGGTGCAGGAGATGGTGTTCCACCGCCCGGTGCGGGTCGGCGACGTGGTCTGCTGCTACGCCGAGGTCCTGCGCACGGGCACCACGTCGGTGGCGGTGCTGGTCGAGGCCTGGGTCCTGCGCCGCCGCGACCAGACGCGCCGGGTCAAGGTCACCGAGGGGGTGTTCACCTTCGTCGCCATCGACGACGCCGGCCGCAAGCGGCCCCTGCCGCCCCTGGACAGCATCCCCCACAACGGCGGCGGCTGAGGGGACTTAGGGGGCGTGGCAGCGCGGCCGGGCGCGCGACACAGGCCGTCCGTCAGACCACCAGGATGCAGGCGTAGCCGACCAGGAACATGGTGCCCAGGGCGGCGAAGTCGCGCAGGAAGCCGCGGGCGAAACGAATTTTCTTGGCCATGACATCTCTCCCTGAATGAGATCATTTCAAGAACAATAAAAGAACACAAAAAGAACAAATGGTCAAGAGGGAGAATTCCGGCCCCGTCACGGTATCGTGTCTGGCGGCCGGCGGCGGGCCGCGCCATAAACGGCGGGACGGTCAAGGAAAGACGGAGGTTCGGCCATGGCACGGAACTGGATGGCGGCGGCGGGCCTGGCCCTGGCGGTCCTGTCGCCGGCGGCGGCGGGGGCCGGCGAGGCCGATGTGGTGGGCGTGCAGGTCCGCAAGTCGGGCGGCACCTACAGTTTCCAGGTCACCGTGCGCCACGCCGACGCGGGCTGGGACCATTACGCCGACCGCTGGGACGTGGTGGCGCCGGACGGCACCGTCCTGGGCACGCGCAAGCTATTGCACCCGCACGTGGACGAGCAGCCCTTCACCCGCGGCCTGGGCCGGGTGGTGATCCCCGACGGCGTCGACAAGGTCACTGTGCGCGCCCACGATTCGGTGCACGGCCTGGGCGGCGCCACCATGACCGTGGACGTGCCCCGCTAGGGCGCGGCGCGCCCCCGCCGGCGGCCTATTCCATCAGGCCCCCCGCCGGCGCCCTATTCCATCAGGCGCCCGCCGGCGTCCTATTCCATGAGGCGCCCGCCGGCGCCCAGGACCACGGTCACCAGGCCGAGCACCAGGTTGGTGGCCACCAGGCGGCGGATGGCCGCCTGGGCCGCCGCCGCGGCGGGCCAGTCCGACACCCCGACCCGGGCGCGGAAGGCGCGGTAGGGCACGAAGAAGATGTAGGCGAAGATCAGCGACATCAGCACTCCGGTGCCGGCCATGGCGTGGACGTAGACCCCCGCCGAGGCGAATCCGCCGAAGTCCACGAACACGGTGCCGAATCCGCTGGCGTTGAGGGTGATCACCGCCACCCAGACCCAGGCGAAGAAGCGCGGGAACACCTCGGCCCACAGGTTCAGGCGCTGCGGCGGGTCCAGCACCGCCACCGACGGCCGCAGGGCCATGTGGGCGAAGAACATGCCGCCGACCCAGACCACGGCCCCCAGGGCGTGCAGGGTGTTGGCGACGGCGGAAAAGCCGATCATCTCAGTCCTGGTCCTTGTCTTCAGTCTTTGTCTTTGTCTTTGTCTTTGTCTTTGTCTTTGTCTTTGTCTTGTTCCTCGCCGTCGACGATCCACGACAGCAGCGGCGCCGCCTCGGCGTCCAGCGCCGCCATGGTGCGGCGGTAGCGTTTCACCAGCTCGCGGCCGAAGGGGGTCAGCCGGGCGCCGCCGCCGTGGGCGCCGCCCACCGAGGTCTCCAGCACCGGCCGGCCGAGGGCCTGGTGCAGGGTGTCGATCAGGTGCCAGGCGCGGCGGAAGGACATGCCCAGGTCGCGCGCCGCGGCCGAGATGCTGCCGGCCCCCTCGATGCGTTCCAGCAGGGCGATCTTGCCGCCGCCGATGACCCCGCCCGGCAGGCGCACCTTGACGCGCAGGCGCGGTCCGGCCGGCCGGCCGTCGTGGGCGTCCTCGGCCGCGTCGTCGATGGCGTCTTCTCTGGCTTGCCGGCCTCTGGCCATGGGACTCCCCCCTTCGCGCCGCATTATCTCAGCCCCAAACCGCCTTGGCCAGGGGGCGCGCGGCGGGGAATTGAGAACGGGTCTTGACACGCTATGCTGAACTGAGCATAACGATACCATCCTGCCCCGCGTGCGGCACGCGACGAAACGGGCAGACACCAGTACCAGGGAGGAACCATGTTCGGAATCATGACCCGGCGCGCTCTTGCGGCCGTATTGCTGTTCGGCCTTCTGGGCGGCTCGGCCGCCGCGGCGGAGAAGTTCATCACCGTGGCCTCGACCACGTCGACGCAGAATTCGGGCCTGTTCGGCCACATCCTGCCCATGTTCACCAAGAAGACGGGCATCGAGGTGCGCGTGGTCGCCGTCGGCACCGGGCAGGCCATCCGCCTGGCCGAGCGCGGCGACGCCGACGTGCTGTTCGTGCACCACCGGCCGTCCGAGGAGAAGTTCGTCAAGGCCGGCTTCGGCGTGAAGCGCTTCGACGTCATGTACAACGATTTCGTCATGGTCGGGCCCAAGGCCGACCCGGCCGGGGTCCGCGGCATGAAGGACGCCGCCGCCGCCCTGGCCAAGATCGCCGGCGCCAAGGCCGCCTTCGCCTCGCGCGGCGACAACAGCGGCACCCACAAGAAGGAGATGGGCCTGTGGAAGGCCGCCGGCATCGACGCCAAGGCGGCCTCGGGCGCGTGGTACCGCGAGACCGGCTCGGGCATGGGCGCGACCCTGAACGCCGCCGCCGGCATGGGCGCCTACGCCCTGACCGACCGCGGCACCTGGATCGCCTTCGCCAACAAGGGCGACCTGCAGATCGTGGTCGAGGGCGACAAGGCGCTGTTCAACCCCTATGGCGTGATCCTGGTGAACAAGGCCAAGCACCCGCACGTGAAGACGGCGGAGGGGCAGGCGTTCATCGATTGGCTGGTGTCTCCCGAGGGGCAGGGCGCCATCGCCGGTTACAAGAGGAACGGCGAACAGCTGTTCTATCCCAACGCGTCATAGGACGAAGACGCGTTGATGTCGAGGTGAGGGTGGGTACTGGCCCGAACCCCTTCCCGGCCGCCCAAAACTCCCGTTGCTTTGCCGCAGAACGGGAGCAGGGTGGCCGGGAAGTTGGGGCCAGTATAACCGCTGATCTCACAAGGGGCTAGATCCCGAGGGGCTAGATCCCGAGTTTCTCGGCCACCTCGCCAGCCAGGGCGCGGATTTCCTCCGCGGCCTGGCTTCGGCTTTCGGTCTCCACCACGCCCTTGCCCTCCAGCATGCTGGCCACGAAGGCGATGCGGTTGCCGATGGTGGCGGCGGCCGTGGGCAGCTTGCGCGCCGCCAACTGGGCGCGGATCACGTCGGCGGCGCGGCCGCGCGGCGGCACCCGGTTCAGCACCACCAGCAGGCGCCGCTTCTCCTTCTTCGCCAGGTCCACGGTCTCCTGGGTGGCCCACAGATCCATGGGGCTGGGCTGGATCGGCACCAGCACCAGATGGGCGGCGCGCACGGCGATCCGCGCCTCGGTCTCGGCGTGGGGCGGGCTGTCGATGACGATGATGTCGAAGTCCTTGCGCATGTCGTCCAGGGACTGCGAGATGCGCCAGCCGCCGACCTTGTTCAGCGTCAGGGGATCGGGCTCGGTGGCGTGCTCCTCGCGGGCCTCGAACCAGCCGGCCAGGCTGGCCTGGGGGTCGATGTCCAGGATCGCGACGCGGCGTCCCTCCTGGGTCCAGGCCGCTGCCAGTTGCGCGGCCAGGGTGGTCTTGCCGGCGCCGCCCTTCTGCTGGGCGACGGTCAGGATTTTCGCGGCCATGGTCGGCGCCTCCCCCGCGGCGGTTCGTGACTGGATGACACCTGGAAGGCTACGCCCCCGGGGGCTTATTGCAAGGCATTTTTGTGCGCTGCAGCAAGAAAGCCGCCGTATCCGGCCGGGCCCTCAGAAGATGCCGTTGGCCTGCTGCAACTCGCGCACGTAGCGGGCTACCTCGGCGGCCTGGGCCTGGCTCACCTCGGGCCGCGGCGGCATGTCGCCGAACGGCCAGTGGTGGCGGCGCACGCCGTTGCGCACGGCCAGCAGGAAGGCGCCGTCGGCGTGGTGGTCTGGGTGGTAGATGCGGTGCACCAGGGGCGGCCCCTGGTCGCTGCCGCCGGCGCTGGGGCCGTGGCATTCGCGGCAGAACTTCTCGAACGTGGCCTTGCCGCGGGCGGCCTCGGCGGACAGCGCCGGTTCGGTCACCTGCACGGTCAGCTTGGGCGGCGGGCCGGCGGGGATCAGCAGTTGCAGCCCCAGGGAGACGACGATGCCGACGGCGGCGATGACCATCAGGATGTGAAAGGACCGCACGTTTTCCGCTCCGCGCCGAGGAATCCCGGTCCCTTCCTAGCATCGGCGCGGCCCCTGTCAAGGCGGCGGCGGTGCGTGAACTTTTTATATTAGAAAATTCTTATGTTGATTTGTCGCCGCGCCCGCCCTATCTGTGGGGAAACGGCGAACCAAGACCGGGCGGAAACCTCCACCCAAGAAGAGGAGAAAACGAATGTTCAAACGCTGTGGCGACCCGTGCCTGAACAGGCTGTTCGCGGGCCTGTGGATCACCGTGTTCGTGGTCCTGGTCGTGGGCTTCTACCACTAGGGGCGATTCCCCGCTCATCCCAACACCACCATCACCGCGCCCAGGGCGGCCAGGGCGGCGAAGGCGAGGGAGATCAGGTTCAGGATCCGCGCCCGCAGGCGCTGGCGCTCGGCCTCGGCGCGGCGCTGCGTGGGCGACCGGCCCTCGGTCTCGGCGGCCATCTGCCGCGCCACCATGGCCACCGAATCGGCGCCCAGGTCGCCGCCGTGCAGGGCACGCCCGCCGGACAGCTTCAGGTGGCTGGCCAGCAGCAGCCCCAGGACGCCGAACAGGGCGATCCCCAGCCAGCCCAGGGCGCCGAAGAGCAGCCCGGCGGCCACCGTCGCCAGCACGATGACCCCGAACGCCGCGACCAGGGTCGAGGCATCGCCGTACCAGTCCTTCATGGGCCGGTTCCGGTCCCCGCATCGACCGTAAACAGATTGATGTTTTCCATGATGTATCGCTGACAAATCATTGAAAACGCGGAAATGATCGGCGTTTCGTCGGCGCGCTTGCGATGCGCCAGCACCAGCCGCGGCGCCGGCGCCGGGTCGGCCAGGGGGCGCCGCGCCAGCTCGTAGCCGTGGTAGGTCAGGTCGTGGGGCGGGCGCAGGTTCAGCAGCGCGTAGCCCAGGCCGCTGCCCACCAGCTCGCACAGGGTCTGGTACGATTCGGTGCGGTATACCACCCGGGGCGCGCAGCCGGCGGCGGCGAACAGGTCGCGGAAATAGTCCCGCGACGCCGGCTGGTCGAACAGGATCATGGGCCGGTCGGCCAGGTCGCGCAGGCGCACCCGCGGCGCCCGGGCCATGGGGTCGTCGCCGGCGAACACCGCATGGGGCGGCGCCGCCGCCAGGACCCGGCGCTCCAGGTCCGGGCGCAGGCCCACGTCGTAGGTCAGGATCAGGTCCACCTCGCCGCGGTCCAGCAGGTCCTGAATCTCGCCCACCTCGCCCTCGTGCAGGTGCACGGTGATGCCCGGGTGGCGCCCGGTGAAGGCCTTCAGCACCGGCGGCAGGACGATGAACGACAGCGAGGTGAAGCAGCCCACGTTCAGCTCGCCGGCCAGGTGCTGGCCGCGCTCGGCGGCGAAGGCCTTGAACGCCTCCACCTCCTCCAGCAGGCGCGCGGCGCGGGCCAGGATCTCGCGCCCGGCCGAGGTGGCCACCACGCCGCGGGCCGGCTGGCGGTGGAACAGGCGGCTGCCCAGCTCGGCCTCCAGGGCGTCGACGGCGGCGGCCACGGCCGAGGGCGACACGTTCAGCTCCCGCGCCGCCTTGGCGATGCTGCGGTGGCGGGCCACGGCCAGGGCGTAGGCCAGCTTCTTGAGGGTGATATTCATCAAAAAATCAGACCAAGTTGATCGATATTAACCGTTATTCTTGATGTTTATCCAGGGCTAAGCTGGAGCCCGATCCGACGACCGCATCCACCCACCACACCGCGGAGGCCGCCATGGGCGAAACGACCGTCATCTACCCCGCCAGGAAGATCATCACCATGCTGGCGGCCCGGCCCCAGGCCACCCACGTGGCCGTGCGCGGCGGCCGGATCCTGGGCGTGGGCGACCTGGACGACCTGACCGGATGGGGCGACTACGAGATCGACGACCGCTTCGCCGACAAGGTGATCCTGCCCGGCTTCGTCGAGGGCCACAGCCACACCCTGGAAGGGGTGCTGTGGCAGTACACCTATGTGGGCTTTTTCGACCGCACCGGCCCCGACGGCCACCACTGGCCCGGCGCCAAGAGCATCGACGAGGTGGTGGCCCGCCTGCGCGAGGTGGACACCGGGTCCGGCCCCGTGGTCGGCTGGGGCTTCGACCCCATCTACTTCACCGGCCGGCGCATGAACAAGGACGACCTGGACAAGGTGGCCACCGACCGCTCGGTGCTGGTGCTGCACGCCAGCGGCCACCTGCTGAACGTGAACAGCGCGGTGCTGAACGCCGCCGGGGTCACCGCCGACACCGACGTGCACGGCGTGTTCAAGGGCCCCGATGGCGAGCCCACCGGCGAGATGCAGGAGTTCGCGGCCCTGTACATGGCCTTCGAGGCCAGCGGCGCCAACATCTACAACCAGATCGGCGGCGAAAGCTCCCTGCACAACTTCGGCCGGGTCTGCCACCTGGCCGGGGTGACCACGGCCACCGACCTGTACGCCCGCCTGACCCCCGAAACCACCGCCGCCCTGCTGCGGGTGGTACCCGACCCGTCGTTTCCCATTCGCGTGGTGCCGGCCTATGGCGCCCTGGCCGACACGCCCGAGAACGGGGCGGCGCTGGTGAAATCGCTGATGGACAAGAGCAGCGCCAAGCTGCGCTTCGGACTCGTCAAGATGATGACCGACGGCTCGATCCAGGGCTTCACCGCCCGCATTAAGTGGCCCGGCTACTACAACGGCGCCCCCAACGGCCTGTGGAACGCGCCGCCCGAGGAGCTGGTGCGCGCCTTCAACGTGTTCCACGACGCCGGCCTGCAGGTGCACATGCACACCAACGGCAACGAGGCGTCCGAGCTGATGCTGGACACCATCGCCGACACCCTGGCCCGCAACCCGCGGCCCGACCACCGCCACACCCTGCAACACGCGCAGATGATGGACGAGGCCCTGCTGCGCCGGGCCAAGGCCCTGGGGGTGGCCGTCAACATGTTTGCCAACCACCTGTACTACTGGGGCGAACAGCACCTGGCCCTGACCCTGGGGCCCGAGCGCGCGCACCGCATGGAGCCCTTCGCCACCGCCCAGCGCCTGGGCGTGCCCTACGCCATGCACTCGGACGCCCCGGTCACCCCCGTGGCGCCCCTGTTCACGGCCTGGTGCGCGGTGGAGCGGCGCACGGCCGAGGGCCGGGTCCTGGGCGAGGCCGAGAAGATCTCGGTCGCCGACGCCCTGCGCGCCATCACCCTGGGCGCCGCCTACACCCTGAAGATGGACCACGAGGTGGGCAGCATCGAGACCGGCAAGCGGGCCGACTTCGCCATCCTGGAGCAGGACCCCCTGGCCGTGCCCAGCGCCGAACTGAAGGACATCCCCATCTGGGGCACGGTCCTGGGCGGCATCGTCCAGCCGTTGCACGCGGAGTAGGGGTTGCCGGCACCGGTCCCGTTCACGGTCCTCGGCGGCTACCTGGGCGCCGGCAAGACGACCCTGCTGAACCGCATCCTGGCGGCCCCCGGCGCCGGCGACATGGCGGTGATGGTCAACGACTTCGGGCGGCTGAACATCGACGCCGAGCTGGTGGCCGCCCAGGGCGGCCGCGCCGTGCGCCTGGAGAACGGCTGTGTCTGCTGCACCATCGGCGACAGCCTGGTGGAGAGCCTGATGCAGGTCATGGCCGCCACGCCGCGCCCGGCGCGCATCCTGGTCGAGGCCAGCGGCGTGGCCGACCCGGCGCGGGTGGCCGATTTCGCCCGCCTGTCGCCGTCCCTGCGCCTGGACCGGGTCATCGTCCTGGTCGACCTGGAGCAGATCCGCGCCCGCTGCGCCGACCGCCACGTGGGCGACATGGCGCTGAAGCAGCTGGCCGCCGCCGACGTGCTGGTCCTGAACAAGGCCGACCTGGTGGACGATGCGGCGCGCACCGAGACGCGGGCCTGGGTCGAGGGCCGATCGGCCGCCGTGGTGACCTTCGAGGCCACCAGGGCCGACGTGCCCCTGGCGGCCCTGTTCGCGCCCTCGGAACGGGCCGGGCAGGCGCCCCGTGACCATGACCACAACCGCAACCACGACCACCCGCACGACGATTTCGACGCCGTGCGCACCTGGAGCTTCGAGACCCGCCGCGTGTTCGACCGGGCGCGCCTGGAGGCCCTGCTGGACGGCCTGCCGCCGGCGGTGCTGCGCGCCAAGGGCTTCGTCGACCTGGCCGGCGAGGGGCTGATGACCCTGCAGCTCACCGGCCGCCGCTGGACCCTGGAGCCGGCGCCCGACGGCGTGCCGCGGGGCCAGAGCCGGCTGGTGGTCCTGGGCACGCCCGGGATGCCGGCCGACGCCGACCTGCGCCGCCTGGTGACGGGCGCGGTCACTGGAAGTCCCGCGACCTGACCTGCACCTCGGCGGCGCCGGGCGGCGCCTCGCGCTCGCCGTCCAGCCGGCCGAGCAGGGGGCTCAGGTCATGGGCCCGCTCCACCAGCAGGTGGATCACCGGGCCCTCGCGCTGGACCTCGCCGTGCACGGCCAGCAGCGAGCTGGACAGGATCGCCTTGCGCAGCTTCTCGAACCGGTGCGGCCAGACGATCAGGTTGGCGTTGCCGGTCTCGTCCTCCAGGGTGGCGAAGATCACGCCCTTGGCGCTGCCCGGGCGCTGGCGGCAGACCACCAGCCCGGCCACCGAGGCGCGGCGCCCGTGGCGCAGCGATTCCAGGCGGTCGCAGGGCAGGTAGCCGCGGCCGCGCAGCCTTTCGCGCAGCAGGGCCAGGGGATGCGCCTTCAGCGACAGCATCAGGGCCCGGTAATCCTCGGCCACCTGCTCGCCCAGGCCGGCGGCGGGCAGGGTGACCAGGGGCTCGACCCCGGCGCCGGCGCCGGGGTCGCGCTGGAACAGGGGCAGGGGCGCGTCGCCGAAGCCGCGCGCCCGCCACAGGGCGTCGCGCCGCGCCAGGCCCAGCGAGCCGAAGGCGTCGGCCCGGGCCAGGCGGTCCAGCACCTTGGGGCCCAGCCCGCCGCGCCGGTGCAGGTCCGCCATGTCGCCATAGCCGCCGGCCCGGTTACCCAGCAGCAGCGCCGCGTCCGCCGCCGCCAGCCCGCGCACCTGGCGCAGGCCCAGGCGCAGGGCGACGGGGGGAGGGCCCTCACCCCCCCGCGCTGCACGCGGGTCCCCCCCTCTCCCAGGGGGAGAGGGCATGGGAGCGCGCACCGACTTTCCCTCTCCCTCGAGGGAGAGGGAGGGGCCCGCGCCAGGGGCGCGGGAGGGTGAGGGGGAGGGCGCCTCGGCGACCTCCTCCAGCGTGCTGTCCCACTCGCTGGCGTTCACGTCCACCGGGCGCACGGTGACGCCGTGGTCGCGCGCGTCGCGCACGATCTGGGCCGGCAGGTAGAAGCCCATGGGCTGGCTGTTCAGCAGGGCGCAGGCGAAGGCCGCCGGGTAGTGGCGCTTGAGCCAGGCCGAGACGTAGACCAGCAGGGCGAAGCTGGCGGCGTGGGATTCGGGGAAGCCGTAGTCGGCGAAGCCCTCGATCTGCTTGAAGCAGCGCTCGGCGAAGTCCTGCGCGTAGCCGTTCTTCAGCATGCCGGCGATGAACTTGTCGCGGTGCGCGTGGATGGTGCCGTGGTGGCGGAAGGTGGCCATGGCCCGGCGCAGGGAGTCGGCCTCGCTGGGTGAGAAGCCGGCGCCGACGATGGCGATCTTCATGGCCTGCTCCTGGAACAGCGGCACGCCCAGGGTCTTGCCCAGCACCCGCTCCAGTTCCCGCGACGGGAATCTGACCGGCTCCTCGCCGCGGCGCCGGCGCAGGTAGGGGTGCACCATGTCGCCCTGGATGGGGCCGGGGCGGACGATGGCCACCTCGATCACCAGGTCGTAGAAGTTGCGCGGCCGCAGGCGCGGCAGCATGGACATCTGGGCCCGGCTCTCGACCTGGAACACGCCCACGGAATCGCCCCGGCACAGCATGTCGTAGACCGCCGGGTCCTCGGCCGGGACGGTGGCCAGGTCGTAATCCTTGCCGTGGTGGTCGCGGATCAGGTCGAAGGCCTTGCGCACGCAGGTCAGCATGCCCAGGCCCAGCAGGTCGATCTTGAGGATGCCCAGGGCGTCCAGGTCGTTCTTGTCCCACTGGATCACCGTGCGCTCGTCCATGGCCGCGTTCTCGATGGGCACCACTTCGGAAAGCGGCCCGGCGGTGATGACCATGCCGCCGGTGTGCTGGGACAGGTGGCGCGGGAAGCCGCGCAGCTCGCGCGCCAGGGCCAGCACCTGGCGCAGGGTCGGGTCGGTGGGGTCCAGGCCCGCCTCGCGCAGCAGGTCGCCGGTCACCTCGTCCCAGTGGCGGCGCCAGGCCAGCCGCTGCAGGGCGACGATGACGTCGTCGGAAAGGCCCATGACCTTGCCCACCTCGCGCAGGGCGCTCTTGGTGCGGTACGAGATCACCGTCGCCGTCATGCCCGAACGCTCGCGCCCGTACTTGGCATAGACGTACTGGATCACCTCCTCGCGGCGCTCGTGCTCGAAGTCCACGTCGATGTCCGGCGGCTCGCCGCGCTCGGCGCTGATGAACCGCTCGAACAGCAGGTCGACCCGGGCCGGGTCCACGGCGGTGACGCCGAGGCAGTAGCAGACCGCCGAGTTGGCGGCCGAGCCCCGGCCCTGGCACAGGATGCCGCGCGACCGGGCGAAGCGGACGATGTCGAACACGGTCAGGAAGTAGGGGGCGAAGCCCAGCTCGTCGATCAGGTCCAGCTCGTGCTCCAACTGGTCGCGGACATGGGCCGGCACGCCGTCCGGAAACCGGTCGCGGGGGTAGCGTTCGGCGGCGCCAGCCCAGGTCTGCTCGACCAGTTCCTGTTGCGGCGTGCGGCCGCCGGGGACCGGATCGATGGGGTATTCGTAGCGCAGTTCGTCCAGGCTGAAGCGGCAGCGGTCGGCGATGGCGCGGCTGTTGGCGATGGCCTCGGGCAGGGCGGCGAACAGGCGCTCCATCTCCGCCGGCGCCTTCAGGTGCCGCTCGCCGTTGGCGTGCAGGCGGCGCCCGGCGTCCATGATCGTGCAGTGTTCGCGGATGCAGGTCAGCACGTCCTGCAACGGCCGCCGCTCGGGCCCGTGGGCGTGCACGTCGTTGCAGGCCACCGGGGCCACCCGGCACCGGGCGGCGAGGGCGGCCAGGGCCGCCATGCGCGCGTTGTCGTCGCCGAAATAGAGATTCTGAACAGCAAGATAGAGCCGCTTGCGGAAGTGATTTCTCACTTGAATGAGCATCTCCTCGAAGGCCCCGTCGGGGCGCCGGGGCGGCAGGGCGACCAGGATCTGGCCGTCGCCGTGGGCGACCAGGTCGTCCAGGGTCAAATGGCAGTCTCCCTTGCCGGCGCGGCGCCGCCCTACGGTCAGCAGCCGCGCCAGGCGGCCATAGGCGGCCCGGTCCGTGGGCAGGCACAGGAAGGACGGCCCGTCGGCCCGGTCGTTGGTCAAATCCAGCCGCGCGCCGACGATCAGCCGCACCCCGGCCGCCTTGGCCGCCACGTGGGCCCGCACCACGCCGGCCAGGGTGTTGCGGTCGGTGACGGCCAGGGCGTCGTAGCCCAGCCCGGCCGCCGTCGCCATGATCTCCTCGGCCCGCGAGGCGCCGCGCAGGAAGGAGTAGTTGGTGCTGACCTGGAGCTCGACGTAGGGAGAAGGCATGGAAATGATCCCGTTTTGTTCCGTTCAGTTTCCCATGCTGCCCAAGTGGCGGACCAGATAATCGAATTCCGTTCCGCCGATGGCTCGGGTCAACCGCTCGTCCGCCGTGACGAAGGTCCGGCCGGTGGCCTCGGCGCAGGCGATGTAGACGCAGTCGTAGATGGGATGCCCCAGCGCCAGGGCAATCGCCAAGGCCCGCGGGACCAGGAGGGGCATCGGGTGGAGTGCTGACAGGCAGTCCTCGGTTCCCGCAAGAGCCAGTCTACATTGTTCCGTGGTCATTTCACCCCGACGGCATTTCTTCCAAGCGATGTTGCCCACTTCCGCGAGCAACAGGTCGGGGGCTTCGAGGTCGCCGCCGTGGCGGTTGAGCAATGCCATGGCATGGTTCCGCAGGTTCTCCCGCACGAACCATTTGATGGCCACGCTGGCGTCGACGATGTAGGTCATCGGTCCCGATCCTCGCGCACAAGGTCGACGCTATCGGTCTGGGGAACATCGGGAGTCATGGCGGCAATCCGTTCGGCCCGGGCGACCAGTTCCGCGCCGCGCCAGGGGCGGAGGGCCTGGTCGGTGAGGATCTGCCGCACCTCGGCCTCGAGCGAACGGTTGTGGGCCTTGGCCCGTGCCTTCAGGGCCTCGGCGATGTCGTCATCCAGGTTGCGGATGGTCAGGTTGGCCACGGTCGTCTCCATCATTTTTTAGTGCTAGCAATATGAAAGCATTTTACTAGCATATCGGATCTCACCCGAAAAATCCATGCAGGAACCACCTGGGCGCCACGCCGGGGCGGTACAGGCCCTCGCGGTAGAGCCAGTAGCGGGCGCCGCCCTCGTCCTCGACCCGGTAGTAGTCGCGCAGGGGGGCCTGCACGGCCGCGGCCGGGTCGGGGACGTCGGCGGCCGGCAGTTCGGCGTGCCACCATTCGGGGCCGATGCGCTCGGGCCCCTCGGCGGCGGCGATGCGGTGCTGGACCCGGCGCCAGCGGAACAGGACCGGCGGGTGGTCGGGCACCGGGGCCACCACCTCGATGGGCTCGGGCCAGGGCAGCAGGTGCAGGGGGCGCGGCTGCGGGGGCACCGCGTCGGCGGCCGCCGCCACCGGCGGGTCCAGGGCTGCGGCCGGTGGGGCGGGGGGCGCGTCCGGGGCGGCGACCGCCGGCACCTGGCGCCAGGCGCGCTCGGGCAGGTGGCTGCCCCCGGCGCGCAGGCGGCGCAGGCTGCCGGGGCCCAGGCGGTTGCCCAGGCGGTCGAGCAGGTCGGCCAGGCGGTCGCCGCGGGCGGCGCGGCCGTCCATGTCGGCCTGCTCGGCGCCCTGGGGGGCGGTGGCCGGGGCGGCCAGGACCAGGGTCTCGATGCCGAAGCCGGGGTCGAGCCGCTCCAGCTTGCCGGCCAGCAGGCGGAACAGGCGCACCGGGTCGCGCAGCGGGCGGCTGGTGCCCACGGCGACGCCGGTGCGCCCGCCGTCGACGCGGTAGCCCACCAGTTCCAGCCGCCGCGCCCCCAGGCGGGCCCGCTCCAGGTCGGCGCAGAGGGCGTCCAGCAGGCGTTCCGCCGCCGCCGCCAGGTCGCCGGCGGCGGACACGGGCTCGGCGAAGGCCAGGCGGGCGCGCAGGTCGGGCACGGGGCGGCGCGGCACGAAGGATTCCGCGTCGTGGCCCAGGGCCTGGTCCAGGCGCCGCGCCACGGCGGTGCCGAAACGCGCCGCCAGGGGCGCCCGCGGCAGGCCCAGCAGGTCGTCCACCCGGCGCAGGCCGACCCGGCTGAGCGCCGCCACGGTGCCGGCCGGCAGGCGCAGGGCGGCCAGGGGCAGGGGGGCCAGGATCGCCCGCTGCCCGCCCGGCGGGACGATGCGCCTGTCCGGGTCGCGGCCGAACCGGGCCACCGCCCAGGCGGCGCCGGCGGTGTCGGCCAGGGCCGCCGTGTTGGCGAAGCCCATGCGCGCCAGGCGCCCGGTCAGGTCCGCCAGCAGGGCCGCCTCGCCGCCGAACAGGTGGGCGCAGCCGCTGATGTCCAGCCACAGGCCGTGGCGGAAGGGGTGGGGGGCGGTGGGGTCGATATCCCCTTCATCGGCGGTGGCGTCGACGGCGGTCCAGGGGGTGTAGCGGCCGCACCAGTCGGCCAGGGCGCCCACCAGTCGGGTGTCGGCGGCCGGGTCGGCGGCCAGGGTGCGCAGGCCCGGGGCCAGGGCGCGGGCGTCGGCCAGGGGCTGCCCCGGGGCCACCCCGGCGGCCCGGGCCGCGGCGTCGGCGGCGGCCACCCGCTGCCCCCCCTGCACCGCGGCCACGGTGGCCAGGGGCACGCCGTCGGCCAACTCGCGCTCCCAGGCCGGGCGCCGCCGCTCCCGCCGCCACAGGCGGTCCGTGGACAGGTCGGGCAGCCAGACCGAGAGGAAACGGCGGCGCGCCATGGAACGGGTCTCCTTGTTTGTTCGATTTTTGTTCTTTCGGCGGCCGAAAAAAGGGGCGGCGCGCGCCGGGCCGCCTCGGCCCGGGCCCGCCACCCGCGGGTCGCCGTCAGGTCTTGGCGAAGCGGCCCCACTCGGCCTTGAACTTCTCCATGTCGTCGGCGTCGGCGAAGCGGAAGGTGCAGTGGAAGGAGTCCCGGGGGATGTCCATCACCACCGCGCATTCGTTGTCGTCGTCGCAGTTGTCCTTGCACCACTGGTCGATGACCCAGGGTTTCTGGTCATCGGGCACGTTGGTGGGAACCAGCAAAACAATCTCGGGCATCGCTTCCTCGTCCCTTCTTTCCAGGCCGTGTCCACCGGGCCTTGTCCACCGGGCCGCGGCAGGCTTTCCACGCTGGCTGCGCGCCGGTGCGCCGGCCCTAATATTAGTCTTTCCTCAGATAAGGAGTTACCTTTCCGCCGTGCCGAAGACAAGGGTTTTTTTGCCCGTCGGGGCCGCCGTGCCGGCGGCCGGCGGCCGCACCGCGAAGGCGCCCCCGGCAGTTCCGTGGCCATCCGTTTCCGGACCCGCGTGCCAGGTCACGTCCCAGCTTCCCGGGCGCCCGCCGCGGCAGCGCAGCAGCTCCAGCCGCCAGCGCGGCGCCGGCCACGGCGACAGGCCCGAGGGCAGCCCGCCGGGCAGGGGGGCGACGCGCCAGCGGGTCATGGCCGGGCTGGCCTGGCGGTCGGCCGGGGCGCGGCCCAGCAGGAAGCCCGTCACCCCGCCGGTCTCGGCGGCCAGGTGCAGGCGGCGCAGGGCCACCGCCGCGGGCGCCGCCACCTGGCCCACCACCGCCGCCGGCACGCCGCTGCGCAGGCCCTCCTCCATGGCCCACAGGACGTCGGCGTCGCGGCGCCCGCGCACCAGCAGCAGGCGCGCCGGGTCCAGGCCCAGGGCGGCCAGCCCCGGCCCGTACAGGTCGTGGTCGCGGCAGCACCACAGGATCGCGCCGTCCGCCCCATCGCCCGCCGCCAGGCGGCCCAGCAGGGCGGCGCAGAACCCGGTCGCCGCCCCCATGGTTCCCCCCATGGCCCCCCCCATGGCCTCCTCCGGCGGTCCCACCACCTCGTGCAGGGCGGCGCGGGCCAGGCCGCCGCCGGGCAGGGCGCCGTCGATGGCCGGGTCGCCCAGGGTCAGGGCGGCGGGCACCTGGTCCCGCCCCGCCTTGCCGTGGCCCCGCTCCAGGCGCCGGATGCGCGCCCGCAGGTCGGCCAGCAGGGCCGGGTCGGGGCGCGGCGGAGGATCGGGGGAGGGGGACTCCGCCGGCCGCCGGGGAAAGGGGACGGGGGTGGTCATGGTGCCGCGCCTCATGGAGTCTCGCAGGCCGTTGACGGCCATTTGTTCTTTTTTTGTTCTATCAGAAAAGGGCGCCGGAATCAAGGCCGCGGGGCCTCAGAACCGATCCAGCCCCAGCCCGTCGAGGGAGATGGCCGGGGTGCGCCCGGCAACCAGGTCGGCCATGACCCGGGCCGAGCCGCAGGCCATGGTCCAGCCCAGGGTGCCGTGGCCCGTGTTCAGCAGCAGGTTGCCGACCCGGCACCGCCCCAGGATCGGCACGCTGTCCGGCGTCTTGGGGCGCAGGCCGCACCAGGACTCGGCCGCCTCGGGGTCGGCGCAGCCGGGGAACAGGCCCAGGGCCTGGTCGCGCACCACCCGCGCCCGGGCCGGGTCCAGGCGGGTGTCGTAGCCCGCCAGCTCGGCCATGCCGGCCACGCGCAGGCGGTCCCCCAGGCGCGAGTAGACCAGCTTGTGCTCGTCGTCGATGAGGCTGACCCGCGGCGTGCGCGCCGGGTCGGCCACGGGCAGGGTCACGGAATAGCCCTTGGCCGGGGTGATGGGCAGGCGCAGGCCCAGGGGCCGCACCAACAAAGGGCTATAGCTGCCGAGCGCCAGGACGTAGAGGTCGCCGCTCACCGTCCCGCCGCCGGTCTCGACCCCCGTCACCCGGTCGCCCCGGGCGGCCAGGGCGCGAACCTCGGTGCCATAGCGGAACTCCACCCCCGCCGCCGCCGCCAGGGCGGCCATCTGCGCGGTGAAGGCGTGGGCGTCGCCGCTTTCGTCGTCGGGGCTGACGATGCCGCCCACCAGGTCCGGCCGCGCTGCCGCCAGGGCCGGCTCCAGGGCCACGCAGGCGTCCGGGTCCAGGACCCGGCGGCGGCAGCCGGCCCGGTCCATGAGCTCGGCCTGGGGCACGGCGCGGTCGAACTCGGCGCAGTCGCGGAACACGTGCAGGATGCCGAGCGTCAGTTCGTCGTAGTGGATGCCCGTCTCGGCCCGCACCTGGCGCAGGGTGTCGCGGCTGAGCAGGGCCAGGCGCAGGGCGCGTTCGGTGTTGCGGCGCATGCGCGCGGCCGTGCAGTTGGCCAGGAACCGCGCCAGCCAGGCCCACAGGGCCGGGTCCAGGCCGGGGCGGATGCGCAGCGGCGAGTCGGCCCGGCCCAGCCATTTCAGCGCCGTCCACGGCGTCGCCGGCCCGGCCCAGGGGGTGGTGTGGTTGGCCGAGATCTGGCCGCCGTTGGCGAAGCTGGTCTCCAGCCCCGGACCCGGCTGGCGGTCGAGCACCACCACCTCGTGGCCGTCCCGGTTCAGGAACCAGGCGGTGGCCACGCCGACGACACCGGCGCCCAGCACCACGATCCGCATGCCTCTGCCTTATCCGCTTGAAGGTGCCCCGGAAGGCGGGAAGGGCCCTTTATAGACCCGGCCCTTCGGGTCCGGCAAGGGTGTGGCGGAGCCTGGGGAAGCCCTCCCAAATTCTCAGATACTAAACAAGAAAATCCACACAATTATCTGAAATAACATAAAATATTCTTCCGAAATCTGGCCGTGACAAGGCCAGGCGAACGCGCAATCATAGGGATGGAAGGCGACCGCGAAACCCAGGAAACCGACACCCGCCCATGACCGGCCCCGAACTGCTGACCGTCGACGAGATGTACCGCGCCGACGCCCTGGCCATGGCCGGCGGCGTGCCCGGCAACGACCTGATGGAGGCCGCCGGCGGCGCCGTCGCGGGCGAGATCCGGGCGCGCTGGACGCCGCGGCCGGTGGGGGTCCTGTGCGGGCCCGGCAACAACGGCGGCGACGGCTTCGTCATTGCCCGCCTGCTGGCCGACGAGGGCTGGCCGGTGCGCCTGATGCTGCTGGGCGACGCCGCGGCGCTGCAGGGCGACGCGGCCGTCAACCGGGACCGCTGGCACGGCCCCATCGAGACCCTGGCGGCGGACGGCCTGGACGGCTGCGAGCTGGTGGTGGACGCCCTGTTCGGCGCCGGCCTGGCCCGGGCCCTGGGCGGGGTGGCGGCCGAGGCGGTGGACGAGATCGGGCGCCGCGGCCTGCCCTGCGTCGCCGTGGACGTGCCCAGCGGCCTGCACGGGGACAGCGGCGCCGTGCTGGGCACCGCCGCCCGGGCGGCGGTGACGGTCACCTTCTTCCGCGCCAAGCCGGGCCATTTCCTGTACCCGGGCGCCGACCTGGTGGGCGACCTGGTGGTGGCCGACATCGGCATTCCGGCGGCGGTGCTGGACGATATCGCGCCGCGCACCTTCGCCAACGGGCCGGCCCTGTGGCGGCGCGACCTGCCGCGCCTGCGGGCCGCCGACCACAAGTACAACCGGGGCCATGCCGTGGTCCTGGGCGGCGCCGTCATGACCGGGGCCGCGCGCCTGGCCGCCCACGGGGCGCGGCGCCTGGGCGCCGGGCTGCTGACCATCGCCGCGCCGGGCGGGTCGGGCGCCGTCTACCGCGCCGGCCAGCCGGGGGTCATCGTCGCCGACCTGGCGGACGACGGCGCCTTCGCCGGGCTGCTGGCCGACGGGCGCAAGAACGCGGTGCTGCTGGGCCCCGGCGCCGGGGTCCGGCGGCCGACCCGGGCCCGGGTGCTGGAGGCCCTGGCCACCGGCAAGGCCGTGGTCCTGGACGCCGACGCCCTGACCAGCTTCGAGCGCGAGGCCGAGGCCCTGTTCGCGGCCATCGAGGGGCCCTGCGTGCTGACCCCCCACGAGGGCGAGTTCGCGCGCCTGTTCGAAGCCGACGGCGACAAGGTCGCCCGCGCCCGCGCCGCCGCCGCGCGCAGCGGCGCGGTGGTGCTGCTGAAAGGGCCCGACACGGTCATCGCCGCCCCCGACGGCCGCGCCGCCGTCAACGGCAACGCCCCGCCGACCCTGGCCACGGGCGGCAGCGGCGACGTGCTGGCCGGCTTCGTCCTGGGCCTGCTGGCCCAGGGCATGGCGCCCTTCGCCGCCGCCTGCGCCGCCACCTGGATCCACGGCGACTGCGCCGCCCGCTTCGGCCCCGGCCTGCTGGCCGAGGACCTGCCCGGGCTGGTGCCGGCGGCGCTGGCGGACCTGTACCGGAACCCATGACAAACGGTGCCCCATGGCAAACCAACCGGCCACCGGCCACGTCCTGACACGAACCCTGAACACCCTGCGCACCGCCTGGCGCGGCATCGGCGGCGCCGCCTATGACGCCGACACCGCCGCCGCCCGCCCCGACCTGCCCGAGGAGGACGCCGAGCGCCTGCGCCAGCAGATGACCGCCTGCCTGGAAACCAAGGGCGGCGAGGTGGCGGCGCGGGCCCGGGCGGCGGCGCTGGGCAGCGCCTACCTGGCGCTCAGCGCCAAGGGGCGGCGGCGGTTCCTGCGCGTGCTGGCCGACAACTTCGACGTCGACCGCGCCGCCGTGGACGCGGCCATGGCGGCGGTGCGCGACGCCGGCGGCCTGGAGGACCGGCGCAAGGCCGAGCGCGCCCTGCGCACCACCCTGAAGGCGCCCCGGGTGCGCCTGCTGACCCACTTCAACGCCCTGCCCCAGGGTGTCAAGTTCCTGGTCGACATGCGCGCCGACCTGCTGCGCTTCGCCCGTCAGGACCCGGGCCTGCGCGAGCTGGAGGACGACCTGCGCGGCCTGCTGGCGACCTGGTTCGACGTCGACTTCCTGGACCTGCGGCGCATCACCTGGGACAGCTCGCCGGCGTCGCTGCTGGAAAAGCTGATCGCCTACGAGGCGGTGCACCCCATCGAGAGCTGGGACGACCTGAAGAACCGCCTGGACGCCGACCGCCGCTGGTTCGCCTACTTCCATCCGGCCATGCCCGGCGAGCCCATCATCTTCGTCGAGGTGGCCCTGGTCGAGGGCATGGCCGGCAACGTGCAGGCCCTGCTGGACGAGGCGGCGCCCCTGAACGACCCGGCCGACGCCACCGCGGCCATCTTCTATTCCATCTCCAACGCCCAGCGGGGGCTGGCCGGCATCGCCTTCGGCAACTTCCTGATCAAGCGGGTTGCGGACGCCCTGTCGCACGAGTTCCCGGGCCTGGGCACCTTCGCCACCCTGTCGCCGGTGCCGGGCTTCCGCGCCTGGCTGAACGGCGCCCTGGACGCCGAGGGGCCCAAGCTGTTCAAGCCCGCCGAGTGGAAGAGGATCACCGAGGTCCTGCCTGCCGGCAGCGCCGACGGCGGCCGGGTCAAGAAGCTGCTGGACGACCGCGCCTGGGCCGGGGACCCGGACCGGGCGGCGGTGCTGGAGGGCCCGCTGATGCGCCTGTGCGCCCGCTACCTGGCGCGCGAGAAGCGGCCCGGCGGCACCACCCTGGACCCGGTGGCCCACTTCCACCTGAAGAACGGCGCCCGCATGGAGCGCCTGAACTGGCGCGGCGACCTGTCGCCCCGCGGCCTGGAGCAGTCGGCCGGGATCATGATCAACTACCTCTACAAGCTGAACGAGATCGACGACAACTCGGACGCCTACGTGACCCAGGGCAAGGTGGCCGTGTCGTCGGGCCTGCGCGCGCTGCTCAAGGGGTAGGGGCGCTGGCCCGCATGCCCAGCAGGAAGCAGGTCACGGCCACCGCCGACACCCCCACCAGGATCCACAGCACCGGGCCATAACCGCCCCCCGCCGCCCACAGCACCGAGGCGACCGAGGGGGCGAAGGCGCGGGCGACGCTGACCGGCAGGTTGATGGCGCCGTTGACCACGCCGTAGGCGCCGGCCTCGACGATGCGCGCCACCGAGGTGGCGCGGACGATGGTGGCGATGCCGTTGCCGGCCCCCAGGGCGATGGCGAAGGTGGCCACCACCCACCACTCGGCCGGGCCCAGGCGCAGCAGCACCATGGCCAGCAGGGGCAGGCCGAAGGCCACCATCCCCGACACCGGCAGGGCCAGCCGCGGCACCACGATCACCACCATGATCCGCCCGGCCACCTGGGCCGGGCCGATGAGGGCGATGGCGGCCACCGCCGTGGCGGTGTCGAAGCCGCGCTCGGCCATCAGCGGCACGATGTGGAACACCACCGCGGCGACCGAAAAGAAGCCGCCGGTCACGGCCGCCAGCAGGAACCAGAAGGCGGGCTTGCGGAACACGGCGCGCAGGATCTGGGCGGTGCTGGCGTCGCTGCCGCCGGGCACCCGCTCGCGCACCGTGGGGTCGCGCAGCACGGCGAAGTGGATCACCCCGCCCAGGACCACGTTCAGGGCCCCCATCACCGCCAGGGCGTCGCGCCAGCCCAGGTGCTCGATCAGCAGGTGGCAGATGGGGATGAACACGGTGCTGGCGAACCCGCCGACCAGGGTCATGGCCGCCACGGCGCGCTGCGCCAAGTCGGCCAGGGCGCGGATCAGCACGGCGAAGGCGGGCTCGTAGAGGGTGCCGGCCATGGCCAGGCCGATTCCGAACCAGATGGCATAGAAGGCGGCCACGTCGGTGACCCGCGACCAGGCGAACAGCATGGCCCCGCCCAGGACCGAGCCGGCGGTCATGACCAGGCGGCCGTGGCCGCGGTCGATCAGCCGCCCGGCCGGCAGCGAGGCGGCGCCGGCCACCACCATGCCCAGGGTCACGGCGCCGGTCAGCTCGGCCCGGGCCCAGCCCAGCTCGGCCTCCATGGGGGTCAGGAAGATGGCGAAGCCGTAGTACAGCGTGCCCCAGGACACCAGCTGGACCATGGACAGGGGCCAGACCAGGCGCGCGTATTCGGCGCTGGGCGCGACCAGGGCGGCGGCGGCACGGGTCCAACCGGGCATGGCGTGGGCGGTCCTCGAATCTGTCCCGCCCCGACAATAGGACCGCACGGAACCGGAGACGATAGTTAAATGATGAAGTAGGATGGGCGGCACACAGGAGTCACGGCAGAGGACGGGCAAGGGGGCCATGGCGGACATGTATTTCGAGGACTATGCGGTCGGCCGCGCGGTCGAGGTCGGCAAGGTGACCATGACCGAGGCCGAGATCATCGACTTCGCCCGCCGCTACGACCCCCAGGACTTCCACGTCGACCCGGCCAAGGCGGCGCACGGCCCGTTCGGCGGCATCGTCGCCAGCGGCTGGCACACGGCGGCGGCGGTCATGCGGCCGCTGGTCGACCACTACCTCAGCCCGGCCTCCAGCCTGGGCTCGCCGGGCCTGGAGGAACTGCGCTGGCTGGCCCCGGTGCGCCCCGGCGACGTGCTGACCATCCATGCCACGGTGACCGAGGCGCGCCGCTCGGGCCGGCGCCCGGACCGCGGCGTGATCCACTCGCTGATCGAGGTCACCAACCAGGACGGGGTCCTGGTCATGACCATGAAGCCGGTCAACCTTGTCACCTGCCGCGACGGCGGCGCATAGAAGGGGAGGAACCAGAAGATGGCGAAGATCGAAGGCGGCTGCCTGTGCGGGGCCATCCGCTACCACAGCGACGCCGAGCCGGTGCTGACCGCCGTGTGCCATTGCACCCACTGCCAGAAGCAGACCGGGACCACGTTCTCCATCGTCGTCGGCGTCCCGGGCGACGCCCTGACGGTCGAGGGCACGATGAAGGTGTTCGTCGACGACGCCGACAGCGGCGGCAAGGTGCGGCGCAACTTCTGCCCCGACTGCGGCTCGCCGATCTACAGCGACACCGACGGCTTCCCCGGGGTGCTGTTCCTCAAGGCCGGGACCCTGGACGACACCAGTTGGCTGAAGCCGACGGCGCAGGTCTGGACCCGCAGCAAGCAGCCCTGGATCGACCTCGGCCCCGGCATGGCCAGCAGCCCCGACGGCTCGCGGCCGCGCTAGATCTCCTTGCCCTCGAAGGGGTGCCAGCCGTCGCGGTGCTCGATCTCGACCACCCACAGGTCGGGGTCGCGGTCGATGGCGCGGCGGATGTAGGCGTCGGCCTCGGCCTCGTCCACGGCCTCGCCCTTGAAGGCGGCGATCCAGCCGCGATTGCCGTCCAGGTCGGTGGCCTGGGACAGCACGCGGCAGCCGTTCTCCAGCCGGTTCAGCTTCAGCATCAGGGTGCCGCCGCGGTCGTCGCCGCGGCGCACCACCATGGCCGGCACCCCCTCCACCGAGCAGCGCCGCACGTGGGCCATGATCCAGACCTCGGCCTTCAGCCGGTCGTCGGGCATGCATCCTCTCCGCCGTTCGCCCAGGGACCTTCACTTTGCCAGCGATCGGGGGTATGTCCATAGCAAAACAGGGAGGAACGGGCGGCCATGACCACCTACGAGCGGATGCGCGCCGACTTCGCGCTGCAGATCCCCGACGACTACAACTTCGGCTTCGACCTGGTGGACCGGCGCGCCGCCACCGATGACGGGCCCTGCTTCATCCACGTGCCGCGCAGCGGCGAGGGGCACGAGGTCCATACCTTCGGCGACCTGAGCGCCGCGTCCAACCGGTTCGCCAACGTGCTGCGCGGCCTGGGCGCGGCGAAGGGCGAGTTCGCCTGCGTGGTGATCCCGCGCATCCCGGCCTGGTACCAGGTTCTGGTGGGCTGCATGAAGGTGGGGGTGGTGGCCATGCCCGGCACCAACCTGCTGACGGCCAAGGACCTGGAGTACCGCATCAACCGCGCCCGCGCCACCATCGCCGTGGTCACCGCCGACCACGCCGACAAGGTGGAATCCATCCGCGGCAAGTGCCCGACGCTGCGCCACCTGATCCTGGTGGGCGGCGCGCGGGACGGCTGGATTTCCTACGACGCCGCCTGCGCCGCCGCCGCGCCGGTGCTGGCCCGCGGCGACGTCGCGCCGTCGAAATCCACGGACCTGATGCTCTGCTACTTCACCTCGGGCACCACCTCCATGCCCAAGATGGTGCCGCGCGACCATGCCTATGCCCTGGCCCACACCATCACCGGCAGGTACTGGCAGGACCTGCGGCCCGGCGACGTGCACTGGACCCTGACGGATACGGGCTGGGCCAAGGCCGCCTGGGGCATCCTGTTCCCGCCCATGCTGATGGGGGCCACCATCCTGCTGTTCGACGGCGAGGGCTTCGACGCCGACCTGCACCTGCGCCTGATCGCGCGCCACAAGGTAACCACGTTCTGCGCCCCGCCCACGGTGTACCGCCTGTTCGCGCAGATGGACCTGGGCGCCTACGACCTTTCCTCCCTGCGCCACTGCATCGGCGCCGGCGAGCCGCTGAACCCCGAGGTCATGAAGACCTGGAAGGAGGCCACGGGGACCGAGGTCCACGACGGCTACGGCCAGACCGAAACCGTGAACATCGTCGCCAACTTCCCGGGCATGGAGGTGCGCCCCGGCTCCATGGGCCGGCCGGTGCCGGGCATCGTGGTCGACATCGTCGACGACGACGGCAACGTCCTGCCCGACGGCGAGGTCGGCCACATCGCCGTGCGCCTGCCGCGCGACGGGTCCGAGCCCTGGCCGCCGGGCCTGTTCCACGGCTACTACGAGGACGACGAGGCCAACGCCCGCTGCTTCCACGACGGCTGGTACTACACCGGCGACACGGCGACCCGGGATGCCGACGGCTACATCTGGTTCGTGGGCCGGTCCGACGACATCATCGGCTCGGCCAGCTACCGCATCAGCCCGTTCGAGGTGGAGAGCGCCCTGATCGAGCATCCGGCGGTCATGGAGTCCGCCGTGGTCGGCAAGCCCGATCCCCTGCGCGGCGAGATCGTCAAGGCCTACGTGATCCTGGCCCCGGGGTACGAGCCGTCGGACGACCTGGCGCGCGAGATCCAGGAGTTCGTCAAGGCGCAGACCGCGCCCTACAAGTACCCGCGCGAGATCGAGTTCCGCGACGAACTGCCCAAGACCATCTCGGGCAAGATCCGCCGGGTCGAACTGCGCGACCAGGCCCGGGCCGAGGCCGGGACGAACGGGGAGGCGGGCGCCTAGGCGATCCGGTTTCCCGCCCATGACCCATCCCCCGCTACCCACGGGCCGCGCCGCCTGGACCGGCTACGCCGGCTGGACCCTGGCGGCGCTGTACTTCTTCTACGCCTGGATCCTGCGCGTGTCGCCCAGCGTCATGGTCGACGAGCTGATGCGCGACTTCGCCGTCACCGGGGCCATCCTGGGCAACCTGTCGGCGGTCTATTTCTACGCCTACGCCGCCATCCAGATGCCCGTGGGCATGGCGCTGGACCGCTGGGGCCCGCGCCGGGTGCTGTCCATCGCCGCCCTGGTGGCCGGGGTGGGGGCGGGGCTGTTCGCCTGGGCGCCGGGGGTGCAGGTGGCCTACCTGGGCCGGGCCCTGATCGGCGGCGGCTGCGCCTTCGGCCTGGTCGGGTCCATGGTCCTGGCGGCGGCCTGGTTCCCGCCGCGGCGCTTCGCCCTGTTGTCGGGCCTGGCCCTGGGCATCGGCTTCGTCGGCGGCATCGGCGGCCAGGCGCCGCTGGCCGTGCTGGTCGAGGCCCAGGGCTGGCGCGCCAGCCTGGGAATGCTGGCGGCCGGCGCCCTGGTCCTGTCGGCGGCCACCTGGCTGGTCACCCGCGACCGCCCGCCCGGGGCGGCGGCGCCCGCGGGCCAAGGGCAGGCGGACGGCGCGCCATCCGTCTGGCGCGCCCTGTGGGACGTGGCGCGGCGGCCCCAGACCCTGGTCATCTCCGCCTTCGGCAGCCTGATCTCGGCCCCCGGCCTGGCCTTCGGCGGCCTGTGGGGGGTGCCCTACACCATGCAGGTGTACGGGGTCGAGCGGCCCGAGGCGGCCTTCGCCGTCTCGTCCATCCTCATGGGCTGGGCCGTGGGCGCGCCGCTGTGGGGCTGGATCTCGGACCGGGTGGGGCGGCGCAAGGCGCCCGTGGTGGCGGCGGCCCTGGTGGCGGTGGCCAGCCTGCTGCCGGTGCTCTACGTTCCGGACCTGCCGCTCGGCCTTTATCGCCTGCTGCTGTTCGTCAACGGGGTCGGCAGTTCGGCGGTGTCGGTCAGCTACGCCCTGGTGCGCGAGCACAACGCCGCCGGCAACACCGGCGCGTCGCTGGGCCTGCTGAACATGATGGTGGTGGCCGGCGGCGCCGTGTTCCAGCCGGTCATCGGCCTGCTGCTGGACTGGGCCTGGGACGGCACGCTGGCGGGCGGCGCCCGGGTCTATTCCCTGGACGCCTACGCCAGCGCCTTCCTGGTGCTGCCGGTGCTCTACGCCCTGGCCCTGCTGGCCGCCCTGTTCGTGCGCGAAACCTATTGCCGGCCGGTGGCGCGGTAGGACCTACCCCCGCCCGACGAAGGGCATGTCGTTGGCCATGATGGTCATGAACAGGACGTTGGTGTCCAGCGGCAGGCCGGCCATGTGCACCACCGCGTTGGCCACGTGCCGCACGTCCATGGTCGGCTCCACGGCCATGGTGCCGTTGGCCTGGGGCACGCCGGACTTCATGCGCTCGGTCATCTCCGTCGCCGCGTTGCCGATGTCGATCTGGCCGCAGGCGATGTTGTGGGCGCGGCCGTCCAGCGAGGTGGCCCGGGTCAGCCCCGTGACCCCGTGCTTGGTTGAAGTGTAGGGGGCCGAGAAGGGGCGCGGCGCGTGGGCCGAGATGGAGCCGTTGTTGATGATGCGCCCGCCCTTGGGGTCCTGGGCCTTCATGACCCGGAAGGCGTTCTGGGTGCACAGGAACATGCCGGTCAGGTTGACGTCCACCACCGCCTGCCACTGCTCCACGGTCAGCTCGTCCAGCGGCACCGCCGGGGTGCCCATGCCGGCGTTGTTGAACACCACGTCGACCCGGCCGAAGGCGGCGACGGTGGCGTCGAACAGGGCCCGCACCTGGTCCGCCTTGCCGATGTCGGCGGGGAAGGGCAGGGTGCGGGCGTCGCCGGCCCGGCGCGCCGTCTCCTCCAAGGGCTCGGCCCGGCGCCCGGCCAGGGCGACGGCATAGCCGGCCTCGGCCAGGGCCAGGGCGGCGGCGCGGCCGATGCCGGTGCCGGCGCCGGTGACGATGGCGACCTTGTGCGACGGTGTCATGTGCGGTTGTCCTCCCCGTGGGCTTTCCGTTACCTTCGGCGCGGGCATGATAGGGAGGATGCGGCGTGAGCGAAAGGGTCGAACGGATCGAGGCCATCCTGGCGGCGTCGGGGGTGCCCTACGAGGTCATCGACTGCGACCCGGCCCTGGCCGACACGGCGGTGTTCTGCGAGCATTACGGCTATTCGCTGGACAATTCGGCCAACGTCATCGTCGTCGCCAGCAAGACCGGCGAGAAGAAGTACGCCGCCTGCGTGGTGCTGGCCGTGCACCGCCTGGACGTGAACAAGGTGGTGCGCAAGAAGCTGGAGGCGCGCAAGGTCTCCTTCGCCGACCCCGACGAGACCCGGGCCATGACCGGCATGGAGATCGGCGGCGTCACCGCCATCGGCCTGCCGCCCGACCTGCCGCTGTGGGTGGACGCCCGGGTCATGGACCACGACCGCATCATCCTGGGCGGCGGCGGCCGGGACTCCAAGATCATCTGCTCGCCCCGGATCTTCGAGCACACGCCGAACACGGAGATCGTGGAGGGGCTGGCGAAGTAGGGCGCCCGCCATCCCATGCTTCGAGGGCGCCCGTTGGGCGCCGCCTCAGCATGAAGTTTTTCCCTGGATGGATTCCTTGCCCTGAGGTGCGCGCGAAGCGTGCCTCGAAGGGCCGCCTGCCGTCAGGCTCCGCCGCCAACCTCCACCAACCGCGTCTTCATGGCCTCCCGCGGCAGGGTCCTTGGCGGCAGCCAGTGGAGGGCCGGGGAGATGCGGAGCTGCGTGCGCAGGGCGGCCAGGACCTCGGCTTCCAGGGCCGGGAGGTCCCCGTCCGGGGTGTCGTCGCCCCGTTCGAGCCTGACCCGCAGCGGCGGTTCCACCAGGGGGCCGGGCTTGTCCAGGACCACCCGGAAGGCGCCCGTGACCCGGGGCACGAAGGCGGCGATGACGTTGCCGATGGCCTGGGGGTAGACGTTGACCCCCTTGACGATGAGCATGTCGTCGGCCCGCCCCAGGATGCGGAAGCGCAGGCCCGGCAGGCCGCAGGGGCAGGGCGAGGTCAGGACTTCGGCGATGTCGCCGATGGCGTAGCGCATGAAGGGCCCGCCGCGCCAGTCCAGGAAGGTCCACACCATCTCGCCCACGGCGCCGTCGGTGACGGCCAGGGGCGCCTTGCTGTCCGGGTCCACCAGTTCCAGCAGGCAGTGGTCGGGGGAGACGAAGTGCATGGCCGCCCCGTGGTCGCAGGAGATGCCGTGGAAGGCGTGGCCGCCCCCCGTGTGGTCGTACACGGCGGCGCCGAAGCCCTCGGCCAGCAGGCGGCGCACCTCGGGATCGCCGCCGCCGGGCTCGCCGGCGCAGTAGAAGCGGGTGATGCCCAGGTCCCGCGCCGGGGCGCCGGTCAGGGCCGGGCATTCCTCGATCAGGTGGCGGCCGAAGGACGGCGTGGCGATCAGGGCGTCGGCCCGGGTCAGGCGGGTGAAGTCCACCACGCGGCGCGTGCCGCCCTCGACCCCCACCGGCACCACGGCGGCGCCCAGGTGCTGGATCCCCTGGCTCAGCGGCAGGCCGCCCGTGAACATGCTCAGCGACAGGGCCTGGACCATGACGCTGCCCGGCCGGATGCCGGTGCGCCAGTACTTGCGCGCGTGCATCTCGTTGACCACGGCCACGTCGTGGGCGGTGAGGGTGTACAGCGTCGGGTCCCCGGTGGTGCCCGAGGTGGCGTTGATGCGCACGATCTCGTCGCGCGGCGCGGCGGCGAACAGGGCGTAGGGGTCGCCGTGGCGGTCCAGGGACTCGGCCTGGGCGGCGCGGTGGCCCTCCTTGTCCATCATCGGCAGGGCGGCGAAGTCCTCGAAGGTCCGGATGTCGCCGGGCGCGGCGCCGGCGGCCTCGAAGGTGCGGCGGTGGAAGGGGGAGCGGTCGTAGTTGTAGGCCACCTGGGCCCTCAGGCGGTCGAGCTGCAGGGCGCGCAGGGCGTCTTCGGACAGGGTCTCCACCGCCGAGTTCCACAGGCGGCGGTCGCTCATGGGCCGTCCTTGGGGTCGGGCGCGCAGACCTCGAACAGCAGGCCCGTCACCGGGTCCGGGTCGAAGAAGGCCACCTGGCCGTGGGCGCCGGGGCGCGGGAAACCGGCCTGGGGCGTGAAGCCGGCGGCGGTCAACTCCGTCACCGCCGTGGCCACGTCCTCGACCCGGGCCGAGAGGTGGTTCAGGCCCAGGCGCTCGCCCATCACCTGCTTGGCAAAGTCCGACCCGTCGTCGGTGTACTGCAGCAGCTCGACGGTCACGTTGGCGGCCTCGAAGGCGGCCACGCGCAGGCCCACCTCGGGCATTTCCTTGACGTAGGCCGGATCGCCGCCGAACAGGGGGCGCATCATGGCCACCGCCGCGTCCAGGTCGGCGACGATGATGCCCACGTGGTCGATGACCGGCGGGCTCACGACCCGGCCCCGCGCCGCCGGGCCGTGGCCGCCTCGTCCACGGCCAGGGTCGCCGGGTCCAGGACCACGCCGTAATCCCGCGCCGCCGCGTCCACGGACAGCAGGTCGTTGACCACGTCCTGGCGCACCAGCTCGGCCGGGCGCCGGCGCGGGTCGCCGTACCCGCCGCCGCCGCCGGCGTGCTGGAAGAAGACGGTGCCGCGGGGGATGCCGCGGATGATCTCCTTGGCCTTGGGCGCGCGCTCGCCGCCGTCGGGCTGGCGCAGGACGATGCGGTTGGCGGTGCCGGGGCCGCCGCCGAACAGGCCGAAAGCCCGGGCCTCGTCCTCGACCCCATCTCCAAATGCAATGCCGGTCACGTCCTCGCCGTCGATGACGAATTCGGTCTCCACCCCCAGGCCGCCGCGCCACTGGCCGGGCCCGGCGGAATCGCGGGCGAACTCGTGGCGGCGCAGGATGTGGGGGTCCTGCAATTCGAACATCTCGTAATCCTGGGCCAGGATGCCGCCGGCGCAGTTGATCAGGCCGATGTGGTCATACCCGTCGGCGCCGCGCGTGGCGCCCGAGCCGCCCTTCAGCGCCAGGAACAGGATGTCCACGTACTTGTTGCCGCTGCCGTTCCCGTCCCCGTTGCGGCGCGGGTCCTGGCCGGTGACGGTGAAGCCCAGCATGCGGTTCCAGCCGGCGCTGACCATGTCGGGCAGGGCTTGGGAGAAGGCGCGGAAGATGGCGTCCGAGGTGGGCCCGGTCAGGGAGTTGCCGAAGGTGGTGGCGGCGGGGAAGGCGGCGTTGAGGAAGCTGCCCTCGGGGTTGACGATGCGCACCGGGCGGGTCAGGCCGTGGTTGTGCGGCAGGTCCGGGTCGATGAGCATCAGGAAGGTCAGCATCACGGCCGAGGCCGTGGCCGCATAGGGCGCGTTGACGAAGCCCGGGGTCTGCGGCGACGAGCCGGTGAAATCGAAGGTCACGGTGTCGCCGGCCACGCTGACGTCCAGGTCGATCTTCATGCGCGTGCCGTCGGCGACTCCGTCGTAGAAGGCCCAGGATTCGCCGTGGTAGGTGCCGTCGGGGATGCGCGCGATCTCGCGCCGGACCATGCGCTCGGTGCTGTCGTACAGCGCGTCGATGTGGGCCAGGACCCGGGCGCCGCCGTGGCGCTCGAACAGGGCGGTCAGGGCCCGCTCGCCCACGGTGCAGCCGCCGATCTGGGCGCGCAGGTCGTCCTCGACGATCTTCAGGCGCACGTTGGCGAACACCAGGGCCCAGACGTCGCGCCGCACCTTGCCGCGGTCGATCACCTTCACCGCCGGGATGCGGAACGCCTCCTGCCAGACCTCGCGGGCTTCCGGATTGTAGCCGCCGGGCACGGCGCCGCCGATGTCCGCCTGGTGCCCCTTGCAGGCGGCCCAGGCCACCAGCTCGCCGCCGTGGAACACGGGCTTGAAGGCGGCGACGTCGTTGTTCTGGTTGCCGCCGCTGAATACGTCGTTGTGCAGGAACACGTCGCCGGGGTGGATGTCGCCGGCGAAGTCGCGGGCGATGCGCTCGCACACCGGCTGCAGGGCGAAGGCCAGCACCGGGATGTACTCGGTCTGCTCCAGCATGCGGCCCTGGGCGTCGTAGAGGCCGGTGACGAAGTCCCGCGCCTCGTTCAGGATCGGCGAGCGGGTGGTGCGCAGCAGGGTCAGCCCCATCTCGGCGGTGATGGCCTTCAGGCGCCGTTGCAGCACGGAGACGAAGATCGGGTCGATGGTCTCGGTCACGTTGGATTTCCTTTCCGGGACCGCGATCGTGGGCCGCCGGCGCGGCGCCTGTCAACAGGGGCCTTCGCCGCTTCCCTGGCCGCGGGGCGGCCCCTATACTCGCGCTTTCCCACCCCGCCAGGAAAGGCCCCTCCCATGACCGACAACCCCGCCCTGCTGTCCGCCGTCGAGCTGGTCGACCTCTACGCCCGCGGCGACCTGTCGCCGGTGGCGGCGGCCGAGGCGGCGCTGGCCCGCATCGAGGAGGTGGACGGCACCCTCAACGCCTTCTGCCTGGTGGACCGCGACGGGGCCCTGGCGGCGGCGCGGGAGTCCGAGGCGCGCTGGCGCCGCGGCGAGCCCTGCGGCCGCATCGACGGCGTGCCGACCACGGTCAAGGACGTGGTCTGGGCCAGGGGCTGGCCCACGGGCTGGGGCTCCTCCGCCGCGCCCGACGCCGGGCCGCAGGCCGATGACGCGCCCTCGGTGGCGCGCCTGCGCGCCCACGGCGCGGTGCTGTTGGGCAAGACCACCTCGCCCGAATTCGGCTGGAAGGGCGTGACCGACGCGCCGCGCACCGGCATCACCCGCAACCCGTGGAACCCGGACAAGACGCCGGGCGGCAGCAGCGGCGGCGCCGCGGCCGCCGCGGCCACGGGCATGGGCGCCCTGCACATCGGCACCGACGGCGGCGGCTCGGTGCGCATTCCCGCCGGGTTCACGGGCATCGTCGGCCTCAAGCCCTCGTTCGGCCGGGTGCCGGCCTTCCCCACCAGCAAGTTCGGCTCCCTGGCCCACGTCGGCCCCATGGCCCGCACCGTGGCCGACGCCGCCCTGATGCTGACCGTCATGGCCGAGCCCGACCCGCGCGACTGGACCGCCATCCCCAGCGAGGGCCGGGACTACCTGGAGGGCCTGGACGACGGCGTCGCCGGCCTGCGCATCGGCTGGTGCACCGACATCGGCCTGGGCGCCACGGACCCCGAGATCACCGCCCTGGTGGAGGCCGCCGTGGCCGTGTTCGCCGGGCAGGGGGCGACGGTGGAGAAGGTGAGCCTGGACCTGTCCGACGCCGCCGCCGTGTTCCGGGTGCTGTGGTATGCCGGCACCACGCGGATCATGGCCATGCTGCCCGCGGACCGCCACCACCTGGTGGACCCGGGCCTGCGCGAGGTGGCGGCCGAGGCGGCGACCTATTCCCTGGACCGCTACATGGACGCCATGGACGCCCGCTTCGCCATCGGCCAGCGCATGAAGTTCTTCCACACCGAATACGACCTGCTGCTGACCCCGACCCTGCCGATCCCGGCCTTCACGGCGGGGGAGGAGCTGTCGGACCCGGCCAGCCAGGAACGCTGGCCCGACTGGACGCCCTTCACCTATCCCTTCAACCTGACCCAGCAGCCGGCGGCCTCGGTGCCCTGCGGCCTGACCTCGGCCGGGCTGCCGGCGGGGCTGCAGGTGGTCGGCCCCATGTTCGACGACGCCCTGGTGCTGCGCGCCTGCCGCGCCTATGAGCGGGTCCATCCGGCGCCCCTGCCGGCGATGTGAGGCGCGCGGCCCGCGCGCCCGCAGGGTTTGAGTATTAGTTCTCAAATTCTGCAAAAACAATCTGTTGAATCGGATTGCTCATTCAAGAAATCAGCGTTTTCGGGCGTCCGCGACCGTTGCCGGCGTTGGTCGGCGGGGGTTCAATGGTGTATGCTGGGGTTTGGAACCAGTTCCGGTTGCAACGTCGAGGAACGCGATCATGGGGTAACCAGGGTCCTTGCCACCGTCGCGCTCGGTGCCGCCGTGCTGCCGCTGGCCATGGGCCTGTCGGAGCGCGCCGCCGTGGACCCGTCGGGCGCCCTGTTCGCCAGCGCCGAGGCCTGCTGCGGCGGTGCCCGTCCGGCCGGGCGGGCCACCGAGGGCACCGGCCGCAACCGTCCGCCCAGCATCGCCCGGCCGCCGGCCCGCCCCGGCGGCATGGTCCCCGGCATCAACCGCCCGCCGGCCGGGGTGCGCGACCAGATCAACGCCGTCAACCGCGCCCGCCAGGGCCGCGACGCCATCGCCGGGCGCACCGGGGCTGGCGGCGACGGCACGCCGGACGGCACGGGCGCGGGGGATGGGGCCGATTCCGCCCGCGTGGCCCGCGACGCCTCGGGCCGGCCCATGACCCCGGACCAGGCGGTCATCGACGGCGTGCTGGGCGAGGCGGTGCTGGACAACCTGTTCGACCGCATGGCCAGCGACACCGAGGGCAAGTCCCGCGACGAGCTGTTGCGCGAGGCCTACGACGACGTGCTGCGCGACCCCCGGGGGGCGGTGGAGCGGGTGCTGAACAACCCCAACCGCGAGGCCACGCCGGAAGAGAACCAGGCCGTGCGCGACGCCTTCGACCGCCAGTTCGGCGGCACCACCGCCGACACCGGTTTCAGCGGCCGTGGCGGCGGCACCCCGGCGGCGACCAGCGACACCGGCGGTGACACAGGCGCCGCCACCACCCCGGCGCCCGCCGCCACCCCGACGGCGAACCAGGGCGGCGGGGACGGGGGCCTGACCGCCGACGAGTTCAAGGACCAGCTCGGCGACGCCCTGCGCGAGGCCTTCCCGGGCCTCGACGGCAAGGCGCCCGCCGCCCCTACGGCGGCGGCGACCGAGACCGATGCCGGCCCACCGCCACCCGCCAACCTGGCCGACATCGCCCACGCCCACGCCCACGGCAACGACGTCGACGCGGACCGGGCCGACGTGTTGCGCGACCCGGTCGGCACCTTCATCGATTGGAAGAAGGACAAGAACGGCACTGCGTCGCGGACGACGGAACGCAGCGTCCAGGACAGCTCGTCCTACACGGAAACCATCGTGCGCAAGGACGGCGCCCAGGTCCAGCACGACGTCATTTCCTATCCGGGCAACGTCGGCAAGCCGATGTCGGAAACCTTCACCATCAGCTGGCCGGACGGCATGACCTCGACCATGCGGATCGACAGCGCCGGCGACCGCTCCACCACCTTCACCTATCCCGACGGCAGGTCGACGACCTACAGCCAATCCAGCGGGAGCAGCAACGGGACCCAGTTCAGCCGGGAAACCTGGACCGACTCGTCCGGCAGCCGGCGCGAGCGGACCATCGTCAAGACCGGCGAGATCTACGTGGCCCGCACCACCGACGCCAGCGGCAACTACGAGATCCAGACGTTCAGCACCGAGACGGGCAACGAGGTTCCCAGCAGCCTGTCCCGCAACCCGGTGCTGGGCAACGCGGTCGTCAACAGCTTCACGACGCGCTAGCGGCATCCCCTTTCTTAACATCTTCATTGACTCGCCACCGTCATGTCGTTGCGGCATAAAGGGGTCATGACCCCCGAGCGTCGCCTGACCGCGGCCCTGTCCGCCGCCCTGATCCTGAACATGACCGGCTTCCTGGCGCCGGCGGCGGTGCTGCCGCAGATCCTGGACACCTGGCACCTGGGCGAGGCCGCCGGCGGCTGGCTGACCGGGGCCGTGTTCGGCGGCTATGCCCTGTCGGCGCCGGTGCTGTCGTCGCTGACCGACCGGGTGGACCCGCGGCGGGTGGTCCTGGTGGCGCTGGCCGTGGGCGCGGCGGCCGGGTTCGGCATGGCCCTGGTGGCCGAGGGGTTCTGGTCCGCCATGGTCTTCCGCCTGATGGCCGGCTTCGGCCTGGCCGGGATCTACATGCCCGGGCTCAAGATCCTGGCCGACCAGTTGGAGGGCGAGGCGCGCCAGAGTGCCACCGCCTTCTTCCCGTCCATGTTCGCGCTGGGCAGCGCCGGCGGCTTCCTGCTGGCGGCCCTGCTGCAGGGCTGGGCGCCCTGGCCATGGCTGTTCGTCGCCTCGGGGGTGGGCTCGGCGCTGGCGTTCCTGTCGGTGCTGCTGTTCGTGGCGCCGTCGCGGCCGGTGGCCGTGGCCGGGGCCGGCGGCCTGGGCACGGTCCTGCGCACGCCGGGGGTGGTGGTCTACACCGCGGCCTCCCTGGGCCATTCGGTGGAGATCATGGGCATGCGCGGCTGGCTGGTGGCGGCCCTGTTCTTCTCGGCCTCCCTGCCGGCCAACGCCGCCTACGCCCAATGGAACATGCCGCTGCTGGTGATGCTGACCTCGCTGCTGTCGCCGCTGGCCAGCTTCTGGGCCGCCCGCCGTGCCGGCGGCGAGCGGCGCCGGCGCCTGGTCATGGCCATCGCCGCGGCCTCCACGGTCATGGCCCTGTCGCTGGTCCTGGCCGTGCAGGGGCCGTTCCTGCTGTTCTACGCCCTGATGGTGGTGTGGGGCGTCACCAGCTTCGCCGACACGGCGACCCTGGCCGGCGGCATCGTCGAGTACGCGCCGGCCCCGGTGCGCGGCACCGCCCTGGCGCTGTATGCCTTCGTCGGCTTCGCCGGCGGCATGTGCGGGCCGTTCCTGGTCGGCCTGGTGATCGAGCGCATGGGCGGCCGGACCGAGCCCGCGGCCTGGACCGCCGGCCTGGCCGTGGCCGCCGCCGGCGCCATCCTGCCGGTGCTGGTGCTGGGACTGGCCGGGCGGGGGCTGGCGCCGCGACGGTGAAGGAATCCGTGGCGTCCCTGGCCGGCAGTTCCTATGTTTTTTGGGATAACGATAACGGGGAGGCTTCCATGTTCCATCACACGTTCCGCGGCGGCGCCCTGGCGGCGGCCGCCCTGATCGCTTCCGGCATCCTGTCCGCGGCGCCGGCCGCGGCCGGCGACCCGGCCCAGCAGGCCGCCGTCGCCGCGTCCAGGTCCGCCGTGCCGGCGCCGCCCTGGCCGGCCGGTGACCAGCGCGGCATGGCCAACACCCTGGGCCCCGGCACCTGGGCCCGCTGCGCGTACCACATGACCGCGCCCGGGGCGCGGGCCTTCGAGCTGTCGCACGAACGGTCCAACACCATGCCGCTCAGCCCGTTCGGCCGGCCGCTCTCGTACACCCACACGCCGACCATCTCGCTGCCCGGCACCCGCCACGCCTTCAACGGCGAGCAGGTGGACGGCGGCGAGCCGGGCGCCCAGGGCACGCAGATGGATGCGCTGGGCCACTTCGCCTATTACGACCAGGTCTGGGACGGCAAGGGCGAGGCGCCGGTGGACCAGGCCCACTACTACGGCGGCTACGGCCAGAAGGACGTCAAGCCGACTGCCGACTCGCCGCTGCTGAAGCTGGGCATCGAGCAGGTGCCGCCCATCGTCACCTCGGCGGTGCTGCTGGACGCCCGCGCCCACCTGGGCGGCGGCAAGCCCCTGGCGCCGGGACAGATGGTCACCGCCGCCGACATCGAGGCCATGGTCAAGGCCCAGGGCCTGGGCTGGCGCGGCATCCTGCCGGGCGACGTGGTTTACATCTACACCGGCTGGTCCGACAACTGGGCCGACCCGGACACGGCCAAGCGGTACTACACCATGGGTCCCGGCCTGTCCGAGGACGGCGCCCGGTACCTGCAGGACCGGGCCGTGGTGCTGGTCGCCCTGGACAACCCCTTCACCGACCCGGTGGCCGAGGGCCAGTTGGCGCAGAAGACCATGCCGCCCCAGGGCATGGACCGGGGGCTGCCCTTCGTCATCCACCACCAGAACCTGACCCAGGCCGGCATCCACCAGATCCAGAACGCCAAGCTGGACGACCTGGCGGCGGCCAGGGTGTGGACGTCGTGCACCATGATCCTGCCCCTGCGCGCGCGCGGCCACGCCGGGTCGCCGGTGCGCCCGGTGGCCATCGGCGCGCCGGACTGAGGCTGAAATCTAGTGGTCCGACGGGCTGGTCAGGGCGTCGGAGAAGCCGGTGTCATAGGCCAGCCCGGCGGCGGTGAGGACCCGGGTCAGGCCGTCGCCGGGCCGGGCCAGGCCCTTGCGCTCCAGCGCCAGCCAGACGGCCGGGTTGTCGAGGCCGCTGGCGTCGCGCATGGAAACCACCACGGCCCCCACGTGCATGTGGTTGCCGTGGGGCTTGGGGATGTGCAGCAGGGTGGCCTCGCCGCTGTCCGCGTCCTGCCTGGCCAGGCCCGGCTCGCGGGCCAGGACCTGGGCCAGGGCCAGGGTGCGAAGCTGAAGCTTGTTCAGCTTCAGCGGGTTGCGCTTGGCCACCATCGGCTCACTTGTTGACCTTGGGCACCGACGGCGAGGCCAGCCGGCCGGCGGTGGGCATGTCGCTGCCCAGCAGGGGCCGCAGGTAGTCGACGAAGGCCGGGGTGACGTCGTGGTTGACGTTGTCGATGAACTCGTCGGCCATGACCTTGGTCTTGCCGGCGATGTCGGCCAGCTCGCTGAGGCGGTACTCGGTGGCGTAGTTGCCGATGCGGTGGATGGTGACCGAACCGGTGGTATGGCCCTCGGCGTTGCCCCAGTGGGCGAACTGCACCGCCTTCTCGCCCACCTCGCGGGCCTCGCGCTGGTCCACATCCGAGACGCAGCCCAGGAACGAGCGCTGCAGGTAGCCGAAGGTGTCGCCGCGCACGCGCTTGATGCCCGCGGTGCTCTTGACGTGGTCGGTCAGCAGGTCGGCCAGGGCGCCGGTGCCGGAAAGCTGCACGTTGCCGTGGGCGTCGTGTTCCACCTTGGACGCCAGCTTGGTGACGATGGGCTCGCCCGACGAATCGTGGATGCCCTCGGAGACGGCGATGATGCAGCGGCCGTACTTGTCGTAGACCCGCTTCACGTCGCCGGTGAAGGCGTCCATGTCAAACGCCTTCTCGGGCAGGTAGATCAGGTGCGGCCCGTCGTCGGGGTAGCGGCGGCCGAGCGCCGAGGCGGCGGTCAGGAAGCCGGCGTGGCGCCCCATGACCACGGCCACGTAGACCCCGGGCAGGGCCCGGTTGTCCTGGTTGACGCCGGCAAAGGCGCTGGCGACGAAGCGCGCGGCGCTGGGGAAGCCCGGCGTGTGGTCGTTGATCATCAGGTCGTTGTCGATGGTCTTGGGGATGTGCACGCACTGCAGCGGGTAGTTCACGGCCGTCGCCTGCTCGCGCAGGATGCGCAGGGTGTCCGACGAATCGTTGCCGCCGATGTAGAAGAAGGTGCCGATCTCGTGCGCCTGCAGGGACTTGAAGATGTTGGCGCAATAGGCCTCGTCGGGCTTGTCGCGGGTCGAGCCGAGCGCCGAGCAGGGCGTCGCCGCCACGGCTTCCAGGTTGGCATCCGTTTCCTGGGTCAGGTCCAGGAATTCCTCGTTGACGATGCCGCTGACCCCATGCTCGGCGCCGTAGACCTTGGTCACGCTGGGCAGCTTGCGCGCCTCGATGACCACGCCGACCATGGACTGGTTGATGACGGCGGTGGGACCACCCCCCTGGGCGACCAGAACTTTCCCCTGCAACATGCTGGATCTCCTCCTGTGGAAAGACTCCTGTGGATTGACGGTGCCGGGGCCCCTCGACCCCCGCGCCGGGCGGCGCGGCCCCCCGGCGGGCCTGCCATCCCCCCGCGACGGGACGGCGCGGATATTATGACCGGTCTTGGCGCCGAGGAACACTCCAAAGGGTAGGGCGGGGCACCGCCCCGACGGGTTCGCCACGGGAAGCTTGATTTTGTCACCAAGGCCCGATAAACAGGCCGCCACTCGCCGACACGGGACCCCTTCGTCTAGAGGCCTAGGACACCGGCCTTTCACGCCGGCAACACGGGTTCGAATCCCGTAGGGGTCGCCAAATCCTTATTTATTCAATAAAAACAATAGTTTAATGGCGCTGTTACGAGTGGCGTTCGTAGCAATTTGTCGGAGCATCGTGGCCGGGCGCGCGGGGGTGCGATCGGGTGCCGACGGCCACTGTGGCGCGCTCAGGCGACTCAGAACGCGCGAGATGGTGATTCGGGCTAGGGTGTGGGGCCGGGAGATCGTGGCGGGCGTGTGGGAGTTCCTAGACTCCCCAAGCCGGAGAGGAACAAGGTGTCGAAATTGCTTACGGTTGCAAGGCTTTCGCAGGTGCATAACACTGTATTCTCGAAAATATAGTTGCGGAAACAATGAGTTAATGACCTGGAGTGTGCGTGGCACTATTCTTGCATTGTTGGCTAAACGGCGCGCCTGTACAACTGCGTCGAGGGAAATTGCTAAGGGTTGGAGCTGTGATAAAGAATTCGAAAATGACACGCTTCGGTATAGCGCACTCATTACAAAGCATGGCAATTGCGATCGCATTGATTGGGACCATTGCCTTCTCTCAAGCACAAGCCGCCGTTTTGAACGTGGATGCGGGAACCGGTCAGCTACATGGCGCTAGTGGGGTTTCGATAAGCGGTGTTTTATTTGACGTCTTTTTCGAAGAAGGAACATGTGTTTCAGTCTTCGGTGACTGCACGGGACAAGCTTCGTTTTTTAATGCGAACGGAGTAGCGGACCCGCTACTTGTTGGTAATGCATTGTTTGACCAAGTATTCGTTGATGTTCCGGGGGTGGGTGATTTCGATACAGACCCAACTCTCACCTACGGAATTTCAACCCCGTCGCTTGCTGGGACTGGAACACCTTGGGCGCTTGGAAGCGGGGGGTTATGGGGTATCGCTCTTGTAAACGATCCTATCGAAGCCTCCGACAAAGTGTTTTTTTCGACTTTTACCCCAGGCGTTCTGGCGGGTACTTTCGATACAAGCAACATTGATAGCTCTGTTTGGGCGAGGTTTGAACTGTCCTCGAGAACAAACCAAGTCCCCGAACCCGCCACCCTCGCCCTATTCGCCTTCGGCCTCGCCGGCCTGGGCTTCGCGCGGCGGCGTAGGCAGTCATAAATCACCGAGCCCACGAAAGGGAAGAACATGAAGAGAGAGCAAGCCGAGCGTCGTGAATTCCTGAAGAAGGCCGGCAAGGTTGCCGTGACGGCGCCGGCTGTTGCCGTGTTGATGTCGGCTGGTGTCAAGAAAGCTGCCGCCGACGATATCGCCGACACGATCAGCGGTAGCGCACCTCCGGGTGGTGGCGACGGTCGCTCCGACTAAGCCGCCGATCAAAGACACCGAACATGCGCGGGCGCCATAAGGCGCCCGTTCTGCTTTCTGGCTGGGACCTCGCCGATGCCGGACACGGAAACGGCGGGCACTTGGCCCGCCGGTTCTCCACCGAGTGTGCGTTGTGTGTGATCAGTGGTGGTAGTGCCGGGCCTTGGCCGCGTCCGCGCGCCGCTGCGCTCGGTTCTTCTCTGTGAACGCCTGGGGAAGCATCAGCACCAGACCTTCGCCGCGACCGTCGGCGATCGCGATCTGGACCCGCATGACGTCGTTCTCGCGGTGGTGGATGGTGAGGCCGGCGCCCTCGACGCGCAGCACTTCCTTGGTCTCGTCGAGCAAATCGGCGATGTCCTCCAAGCTCGTCTTGATCCAATTTGGGCGCTTGGGCAGGTTCAGGGGGTTCAACATGCGAGTAGTATTCCCTTCGGGTCAGTGGATGATGCGCCGCTGCACAGCGGCCTGGATCTCGCCATAGGCGAGGTTGGCGGCGATATCGAACCGTCCACCTTCAACACCGGATTGCAGCACGAGCGCGCCGCGTCCGCCGGTGTAGGTGATGACGGTGTACTGAAATTCACGATGGGATGTGTCGCCCGTGGTGACGGTGATGCCGGCGCCTTCGAAGACGAAGGTATCGACTGTGAATGATTTCAATGCATTGGATGCCATTAGGTCCGAATCCCGTAGGGGGCGCCAACCTAGCGTCATCATAAATCCATCTGAACGGGTCTGCTACGCGGCGGCGCGCAGCACGGATTCGATCCAGGCGGCGGCGTCCAGCAGGAACCGGTCCCGGCGCGGCCGGGCGGCGACCTGCAGGCCCAGGGGGAGTCCAAGCGGGAGGCCGCCGGGCCCCGGTCCCAGCGGGACGGTCAGCGACGGCAGGCCCAGCAGGGTCCAGGCGCGGCTCATGTCCGGGCTGCCGGTGCCGTCCTCCAGGCGCGGCGCCGCGCCCGTGGCGCTGGGCGCCAGCAGCAGGTCGGCGCCGTCGAACAGGCGGTCCAGGTCGGCCACGGCGGCGTCGCGCCGGGCGCAGGCGTCGTCATATACCTCGGCCGGAATCGCCAGCCCGTCGCGGAACAGGTCGCGCAGGGGGCCGCTGACCCGGTCGCCGTGGACCAGGCGCTCGTGGGCCAGGTCCCGCGCCGCCTCCCAGGCCATGATCTGCGCCTGGGTCCGCGCCAGGGTGTCGAAGGGCGGCGGACAGGGCCCCTCGTCGGCGGTGGCCCCGGCGGCGACCAGGCGCGCCACCGCCTGGCGGGTGCGGGCCAGGGCGCCCGCGTCGACCTGGGCCCATTCCTCGGCCACGGCCAAGCGCAAGGAAAAGGGCCCGGCCGCCCGCGGCGGACCGGCCAGGTCGGGCCGCCCGGCCAGGACGGCGGCGATCATCCCAGCGCCGGCCACGTCGCCGGCGAACACCCCCACCGTGTCCAGGGACCCGGCCAGGGCCTTGACCCCGGCCAGGCTGACCAGGCCGTGGCTGGGCTTGAAGCCGACGATGCCGCAATAGGCGGCCGGGCGGATGGTGGAGGCGGCGGTCTGCGAGCCGATGGCCAGGGGCACCATGCCGGCGGCCACGGCCGCCGCCGAACCCGACGACGAGCCGCCGGGGCTGTGCCGTGGGTCGTGGGGGTTGCGCGTCTTGCCCGCCTTCCAATAGGCGAACTCGGTGCTGACCGTCTTGCCGATGACCAGGGCCCCGGCGGCACGCAGGGCGGCCACCGCCGCGGCGTCCGCCGCCGGCCGGTGCCCGGCGTAGATCTCGGAGCCGTAGGCGGTGGGAAAGTCGACGGTGTCGAAGATGTCCTTCACCGCCACCGGCAGGGCGGCCAGGGGCAGGCGGCGCCAGTCCGGGCGCCGCTGCAGGGCCGCGGCCTGGGCCGCCACGGCGTCCCAGTCCAGGGCGATCCAGGCGCCGACCTGGTCCTCCCGCGCCGCGACGGCGCGGCGGCAGGCGGCGACGATGTCCGCCGGCCCGGCGGCGCCGTCGCGCACCGCCGCCAGCAGGGCCGCGGCGCTGGACAGGTCGGGGCCGGAAGGGGCGTGCCTAGACAAGGGTCCGCCCGCCGTCGACGCAGATGGTCTGCCCGGTGATGAAGGCGCCGCCGGGCGCCAGCAGCAGCAGCACCGCGGCGACGATGTCGGCCGGCGTGCCCAGGCGGCCCATGGGAATCACCTCGATGGCCCGGCGCCGGAACCCGGGGTCTGCCAGGTAGCCGGCGGTCAGCGGCGTTTCGGTCAGGGCCGGCCCGATGGCGTTGACCGTGATCCCCTCGGCCGCCCATTCCCGGGCCAGCACGCGCACCAGCTGCGCCAGGCCGCCCTTGGAGCTGGCGTAGGCGGCGTAGCCGGGGTTGGCGACGAAGCTGGACACCGAGGCCAGGTGCACGATCCGGCCCCCATCGCCGCCCCCGTCGCCACCGGCCGTGGCGCGCATGGCCCGCGCCGCGGCGCGCGAGAACAGGAACGCGCCGGTCACGTTCACGTCCTGGCACTCCTGGAACACGCGGGTGTCCAGGTCGTCGGCCAGGTCGATGGGCAGCACCCCGGCGGCGTTGACGGCGCCGTCGACGCGGCCCAGGGCCTCGCCCGCCGCTGCCATGACCGTCGCCAGCGACTCCTCGTCGGTGATGTCGCCGGGCAGGGCGGTGGCGGCGGGAACCTGGGCGGCCACCGCCGCCAGGCGCCCCGGGTGGTTGTCGAACAGGACCAGGCGCGCGCCGCGCCGGTCGAGGGCGCGGACGATGTTGCCGGCCAGGCCGCCGCCGGCGCCGGCGACGACGATTCCCTTGCCGGCCACATCGAACAGGGCATCGGGCGTCTGTGTCATGGCAGCGGATTCATGGTGCGAAATTCCCCAGATCACGATTTCGGTTGGATGACAGCGGTTTCGGATTATGATACGTTTTGTTTCGAAATACGAACACTAAGCCTTCCGGCGCCGGGCAGGGGCCCGCGCCGGGACAACGACACACCAGGGAGGAATTCATGATCCTGTCACGCTTGCGCCATTTTGCGTTGATGGCGGCCGTTTCCGTCGCCGCCGTGGCCCCCGTCGCCGGTGCCGGCACCGCCGCCCGGGCGGCCGATGCCGTGCCGGTGCTGCTGTGCCCGTTCGGGTGCGGGCCCATGGCCGGCGACACCATCCTGATGAACCAGCTGATCCAAAGCCAGGCCGACGTGATGCTGTTGCCCCAGGAAACGCCCGGGTACATGTACAACGTCCGCGAGATGGGGCAGAACAAGAACAAGTGGAAGACCTCCATCTTCGCCACCGAGGACACCCTGATCCAGCTCGCCTACGCCGGCGGCAGCAAGGAGATGAAGGAGTTCCTGCCCGAGCCGGTCAAGGTGCCGTGGAAGCTGCTGTACGGCGAGGCCTGGTGGGGGCAGGGCAAGTTCCTGGCCACCTTCGACTGCAGCCTGAAGTCCATGTCCGACCTGAAGGGCAAGCGCATCTCGCTGGGCCTGCGCGGGCAGTCCGACTGGGGCGTGTTCTCGCGCCTGGTGCTGGAGCACATCTTCGGCATCACCCCCGACAACACCGACATCCGCCACATGACCCCGGGGCAGTTGACCCAGCAGTTGATCGACGGCGCCACCGACGCCGCCGTCACCCCCATCGGCGCCGAGCCGACGCTGAAGAACTTCATCATCCCCGGGCCGGTGCGCCAGCTTGAGGCCACGGGCAAGAAGATCTGCTACCTGGGCGTCTCCAAGGAGCAGATCGACCAGTTGAACAAGAAGTTCGACACCACCTTCCTGCACATCGAGCTGCCGCCCAACACCCTGCCCAACCAGTCCGAGCCCCTGGGCGTCGGCTTCGACCGGGCGTTCAAGGCGGTGCACGAAACCTTCCCCGAGGACCGCGCCTACAAGGTGGTCAAGGCGGTGGCCCAGATCGGCCCCAAGATGAAGGAGCTGCACGCCCTGTGGAAGATCTGGTCGCCCGAGCTGATGACCTGCGGCCTGTCCGAGGCGAATACCCACCCCGGCGCCATCAAGGCGTACAAGGAGCTGGGCATGTGGGACCTGACCAAGAAGTGCGACCCCATGACCTACCCGAAGTGATCGGGGCAAGCCGAACCTGAAATGGGGCCCGGACCGGCACGCAGCCGGCCCGGGCCTTCGTCAACCCGCCGCAGCGCGGGTCCGGACCCGCCAACACCGCAACCAAACAACCGCTGGAGTGCCGACATGAACCGGTGGACCTCGCTGCGCCGAATCGTCAACGTTCCCTTTCTGATCATCGGCGCCGCGCTGACCGTATACATCGGCATCGCCGCCTTCGGCTGGGTCAAGAACTCGTCCGAGCACTACTCCATCTTCATCCTGGGCACCTGCCTGATGACCGGCCTGCTGGCCATCCGCAACGTCTGCGACGAGCAGATCAACGGCCTGGTCAAGCGGTTCTTCGCGGTACGCCTGGCGGCCAGCGTGGTCGGCCTGGCGGTCAGCGGCGTGGCCATGGGCTACGTCCTGATCCATGCCGTGGACCTGGAGCGCAACCAGCCCTTCTTCAGCGACACCGACATGTTCTTCGGCTGGCTGATGACCGGGTCGATCCTGCTGTTGACCCTGTTGCACTGGGGCTGGCTGCTGACCGTCGTCATCACCATCTCCATCGTCTACTTCTTCAACGGGTACCTGATCGAAAGCCCGCTGTTCATCACGCCGCACTACGATCCCAAGTTCGTCATGAACTACATTGGCCTGGGCACCAACCAGGGCTTCTACTACCTGGCCCAGGTGGCCGCGGACGCCATCTATTTCCTGATCATCTATGCCGCCATCCTGCTGGGCGTGGGCATGCTGGACATGGTGCTGGAAGTGGGCAAGATCACCGGCCGGCGCCTGTCGGGCGGCGCCGCCGGGCCGGCCATCATCGGCTCGGGCATCGTCGCCTCGATCATGGGCCAGGCGGTCTCGAACGTGGTGCTGACCGGGCGCCTGACCGTGCCGATGATGAAGAAGTACGGGTATTCGGGCTCCATGGCCGGGGCCATCGAGGCCACGGCCTCGACCGCCGGGCAGATCATGCCGCCGATCCTGGGCCTGGCCGCCTTCATCATCGCCTCGTTCCTGAACCGGCCCTACATCGACGTCGCCCTGTCGGCCATGATCCCGGGCCTGCTGTACCTGGTCGGCATCTCCATCGCCGTGGCCGTCTACGCCCGCCGCTTCGACCTGCCCAAGCTGGCCGAGAAGGCCAACACGGACATGATCAAGCGCATGCTGCCGACCTTCCTGGTTTCCTTCGGCGCCGTGCTGTGGCTGCTGCTGGGCTACCGCTCGCCGTCCATCGCCGGGCTGGTGGGCATCCTGCTGGCGTTCGGCATGTGCGTGTTCCAGGGCAAGTACCGGCCCAACGGCCGGCAGATCTTCGAGGCGGTCGAGGAGGGGTTCTACCTGGTCGCCGTGCTGTCGCTGCTGCTGATCGCCATCGGCCCCCTGGGGCAGGTGATGCTGACCACCAACCTGTCGGGGCGCCTGGGATCGGTGCTGGTGCAATACCTGCCCGACGCCCAGCTGCCGCTGCTGCTCGGCGCCATGGTGGTGTCCCTGATCCTGGGCATGGGCCTGCCGACGCCGGTCGCCTACATCATCGTCGCCCTGGCCCTGGTGCCGTTCATGCAGCAGATCGGGGTGCCGCCCCTGCAGGCCCATTTCTTCGTCTTCTATTTCGCCGTCTTTTCCACCCTGACCCCGCCGGTGGCGGTCAGCGTGCTGGCGGCGGCCAAGCTGGCGGGGGCCTCGTTCCTGTCCACGGCCTGGGATTCCATGAAGATGGCCATGACCACCTTCATCATTCCCTTCGCCTTCGTCTTCTCGCCCGAGCTGATGTCCTTTCCGCACCTGACCTGGAAGGTGCTGCCGGCGGTGCTGGAGGTGCTGGCGATCCAGTGGACCGTGTCCATCGCCGCTTACGGCTACGTCTTCCGGCCCCTGGCGGGGTGGGAGCGGCTGCTGTTTGCCG
>JACKKN010000022.1 GCA_024236415.1 Hyphomicrobiales bacterium | reverse complement strand
GGGGAACCGCTCCAGCGCCGCCTGGATGAGGCGCGCCTGGGTGCGCTTTCCGGTGTCGCCATGGGCGGTCTCGACGATCTTCACGTTGCTGTCCTTCAGGGCGTCGACGAAACCCTGGTTGCCGCGCGTCACCCAGGACGCGCCCTTGGGCCCCGGGAACCACAGCACGCTGATCGACCGCTGCTCGCCCTTGTGCCGGTCGGCGATGTAGCGGCCGGCGGCGAAGCCGCTGTCGTAGAAGTCGATCAGGGACTTGGCGTCCAGCCTGGCGAACGACACGCCGTTGACGAGGTCGACGATGGGAATGCCGGCCGCATGGACCCGTCCCAGGACGTCGTTCAGGCCGTCGGCGTCGATGCCGGCGACAATCACGGCGCTGGCCTTGTCGGCGACGCAGGCCTCGATCTGCCGGACCTGGGTCTGCAGGTGGTCGTAGCCGCCGGCATCGTACAGGTGCAGCCCGACCCCCAGCCGCTGCGCCTCGTCGACCAGGCCGTAGTTCACGCCCAGCCAATAGGCGTCCTTGAGGTGCGGGAACGAGACGCACAGCCGCCAGTCCCGTTCGGCCCGGTCCAGCGGGACGTACATGCGTTCCTTGCGCGGGCTGGCCATGTCGAAGGGCGGGGTCCATTCGAACACCGGGAACGGGGCCCACTGGGCCGGCCCGGCCGATGCCGCGCCGGCGCCGGACAGGACGGCGCCCAGGAGGGGAAGAATGACCCCCAGGACGGCGCGCCGGGGGGCCCGGGCCGGCGCCGGTCGGTCAGTCGGCATGGTAGCCCGCCTTGACGGCCTGGTATTCGGGCGACGCGCGGACGGTCCGGACCGCGTTCCACACCGCCTCGCACACGGCGCCGCGCTTCGCGCAATAGCGTTTGGAAAACATCAGGTACCCGGCCCGTTCCTGCAGCGGCGGGGTCACCTGCACGATCTGGTCGGCGGCCCCCGGCGCCTTGGCCAGCAGGGGCGCGACGGTCTCGGCGATGCCGGCCATGGCGTCGGCGCGGCCGGTGCGCACCAGGATGATCATGTTGGTGTAGGTCTCGGCCTCCAGGTAGGGGGTGCCCAGCTTCTCCAGCAGCGGGATGATCGCCGCCTTGCGCTCGACGGCGACCGGCGCGGTGACCCCCGACAGGGTCTGGCCGTCCCAGGCGATGCCCGACCCCTTGCGGACGTACAGGTGGTAGGCGTAGTGCAGGTTGGCGCGCGACGCGTCGGGCTTGCCGTCCCGCATGGGATAGGCGCCGTAGGCCGCGCGGTCGGGCTTGAAGCTGGAATTGAAGACGGCCTGGACAAGGCCCGTGCGCACCAGGCGCAGGCACTGGTCCCAGGGCTCGAACACGTAGTCGAAGGTCACGTTGGCCTGCCGCTCGACCCGGTTGAGAAGTTCGATGATCCAGCCCGGCCGGGCCGGGTCGTGGGTCACGCGGGAACTGGGTGCCGGGGTCGTCGCGATGCGGAGCTTGACGGGCCGGGAGCCGTCGGCCTGGGCATGGGCGGAGGCCACCGCCATGATGACGATGAACAACACCACATGGAGAACTGCTCTGCGCACCAGCCGACTCCCGGTCGTCCGCTCCCCCCGGCCGATAACTCTACCGAATCATCTGTAGGTATACGAGTGACAAATACTTTCTTTGCCGTCCGACAATTACTGGCACTGCGTCAAGTGTCGGCGGGATAGTTTTCCAGCGAAAAAATACTTCGCGAGAACAAGTAAAGGGGTTCTGCCGGGGAATCGGATGTCCTCCGCGCCGCCGGGGCGAATTCCGGCCTTGTCTCGGTGCGGAAGTGAGGGCACCCTAGGCGCCAACAAGACACAAGACGATCCGTATCAGGGAGGATTGCCGTGACCGAACACAGCGAGTCGGCTTCCGATGGCCCGCGTCCGGGCACCTACATCGTCGACGAGATGGCCTGGGTGCGCGACGTGCCCACCGACCGGGTCTGGCAGTGGATGGCGGCGGGGTGGTCGGACCTGAAAACGGCCTGGCCCGTTTCCGCGACCTACGCCGCCTGCTTCACGGTGGTCGGCCTGTTCTGCTCCTTCGGCCTCTACTTCCTGGAGATGCCCTACCTGGTGCTGCCGGCCATCTCGGGCTTCCTGCTGGTGGGGCCGGCCCTGGGGGTCGGGTTCTACGAGGTCTCGCGCAAGATCCACGCCGGCGAGCGGTTCGGCCTGAAGGACGCCTTCTTGGGCTACCGGCGCAACACCTACGCCATCATGTCGCTGGGCATCACGCTGGTGTTCATGCTGCAGGTGTGGATCCGGCTGAGCTTCACCATCTTCGCCCTGAACTTCCCCGGGGTCATGCCCGACTGGGTGATCATCCTGAAGCGCGCCATCTCCATCGAAGGGGTGTATTTCGGCATCTCCATCACCGTGCTGGGCAGCCTGTTCGCGCTGGTGATCTTCTTCGCCTGCGCCTTCGCCATGCCGCTGATGGTGGACCGCAAGACGGTCCTGATCCCGTCCATGCTGACCTCGGTCTACGCGGTCTGGCGCAACCGCCGCGCCATGCTGCTGTGGGCGCCGCTGATCGTGGTGATCATGACCGCCGGCCTGCTGCCCGTGTTCGTCGGCCTGGCCATCACCTTCCCGCTGATCGGCCACGCCACCTGGCACGCCTACCGCGACGTGATGATCCCGGCGGACCAGGACAAGGCGGCGGCCTGAGGCCGCCGCCGCGACCGTCGGAACGAACTATTCCGCCGTCGAGACCACGCCGATGCACTCGGCGACCATGGCGCCCGAGTGGATCGGCGCATAGGGCTTGCCCAGGGCCGCCAGGTAGGCCGGGCCCTTGGGGCAGCGGACCTCCTCGACGATCTGGCCGTGGGCGTTCATCACCCGGCCGATGACCGCGCCCTTGGCGACGATGGCGCCGACCTCGACCGTGGGCATGAAGAAGCCGCCGGCGGTGTTGAACACCAGGTCGCAGTCCTGCACCACGGTGTAGGACTTGCGCCGCGGCGGCCGGCCCGGCAGGATTCCCATGGCCTTGGCCACGCCCTCGATGGCGCCGGTCACGTTGGCCACGTGCTCTTCCATCAGCCAGCCGCCGCCGCCGCACTCGACGATCACCCCCGGCTTGCCGGCGCGGGTGAAGTTGACGTACATGGCCCCGTCCAGCCAGGCGTCGCGCGACGCCCAGACGACCTCGGACCCCACCGATTCGGCCAGCCGCCGCGCCTCGTTCGAGGCGGCGCTGCCGTCGTCGTAATACAGGCCATAGAACGGCACCACCGCCTCGAGGCCGCCCGAGTGGATGTCCATCATGGCGTCGGCGACCCCGGTGGCGGTGCGGAACAGCACGTCCGCCGTCTGCCGCGAATGCGGCCCCGCCGGCATGCCCGGGAACAGGCGGTTCAGGTTCTCGCCGTCATAGGGAGTCAGGCGCTTCTGGGCGCGGAAGGCGGTGGCGTTGGTGGCCATGATGCCGACGATGTGCCCCTTCATGCGCGCCGTGTCGATCTTCTGGAACAGGCGCAGCATGGCCACCGCGCCGACGATCTCGGCGCCGTGGATGGCGGCCTGGACCCACAGCACCGGCCCCGGTTCGGCCCCCGACAGGATGTTGATCGGGGTGGTGATGGGGCCGTCGGGGTAGTCGCCCAGCCGGAGCGTGCCCGTGGCCCAGGCGCCGGGCTTGGACCGCGCCGTGCCGACCGTGACCGATTTCCTTCCCGCCATCTCGCGTCTCCCTTCCGAATGTTGTCCCGCCGTCAATGCATCAGGGCGCGGCCCTCGGCGGCCACCGGGCGGCCGCCGATCAGCACGTGGCGCATGTTGCCGGCCACCTCCAGGTTCTCGACCCGGGCCGTCACGTCGCCCTCGACCACGATCACGTCGGCCAGGCGGCCGGCCTGCAGCGAGCCGACCTCGTCCTCCACCCCCAGCATGCGGGCGGTGTTCTGGGTCGCGATCTGGATCGCCTGCACCGGGGTCAGGCCGCAGGCGACGAACTGCGCCACCTCGCGCCCGGCCGAGCCGTGCGGAGTCAGCAGCGAGCCGGCGTCGGTGCCGCAGGCCAGGTTGACCCCGATGCCATAGGCGTGGCGCACGAACTCGTGGTGCTGGGTGGTGCGCTGGCGCACGTTGTCGATCATGTAGTCGGCCAGGCCGGCCTGGGTGCCGTGCTTGATGATGCGGTCCATGACGGTCAGCGTCGGCACGAAATAGGTGTCGGTGCCGCGCGCCGCCTCGGCGCATTCGGCGTCGAAGTGCATGCCGTGCTCGATCGACCGCACGCCGCCGGCGATGCAGCGCAGGATGGCGGTCTTGTTGTGGGCGTGCACGGCCACCGGCAGGGCCATCATGTGCGCCGTCTGCATGGCGATGTCGAATTCGTCGGGGGCGAACTCCTCGGCGTCGATGCGGCCGTGCGGGTCGATCACGCCGCCGGTCTGGAACAGCTTGATCCAGGTCGCCCCGGCGCGGGCCTGGCGGCGGATGGCGGCGCGCACCGCCTCGACCCCGTCCACCACCTCGCAGATGTCGCCGTGGGACTGGCACAGCCAGCAGGGCATCAGCTCGCCGTGGCCGCCGGTGGCGGTCAGCCCCCTGCCGCAGGGGTGCAGGCGCGGGCCCACCAGCTTGCCGTTCCGGATGGCGTTGCGCGCGGCGATGTCCAGGTGCGCCAGGTCGCTGACGGTGCGGATCGTGGTCACCCCGGCGGCCACCGTCTGGGTCAGGTTCTGCGCCACCTCGAAGGCCACCTCGCCCACCGGCCGGGCGATCAGCTCCTTGACCAGGTCGCTGGGCGCGCTGAGCGAGATGTGCACGTGCACGTCCATCAGCCCCGGCATCACCGTGGCCCCGGCGGCGTCGACGGTGCGGGCGCCGGCCGGGATGTCGCGGCCCTGGCGCGGCCCGGCATAGGCGATGTGCGCGCCCTCGATCAGGACCAGGCCGTCGTCCACCGGCTCGGCGCCGGTGCCGTCGATCAGCCGGCCGCCGGTGATCGCCGTGGCCGCGGCCACGTCAGACGCTCCTCGGGTCGAGGCCGATGTGCACCAGGGTCTCGCCGTTGGCCATCAGGGGCCCGGCGTGGATGGCCAGGACCACCCCGGCGTGGGGGCTGATCGCCTCGCCGTCGGGGTTGCCGTACAGGTCGTAGTACTGGCCCAGCACGGTGCCCTCCTGCAGCCGGTCGCCGCAACGCACCGCGCGCTGGAACAGCCCGCCCCGGGTCGACATGACCCAGGCGAAGTTCGAGAAGTAGGTCAGCGGGCCGTGGTCGGTGACCGCGCCATGCAGCATGCCCAGGTGGCGCATCACGTTGCGCAGGCGTTCACAGCCATCCTCGACCGTGGCGCGGTCGAACCCGGCGCCCTTGCCGCCGGCCTCGACGATGTAGGCGGGGATGCCGTCCTTGGCCGCCGTCATCATGGCCGAGCCGGCCAGGATGTCCATGGGCGCCGGCAGGGTGCTGTTGTAGCCGAAGGCGCGGGCGATGCCCTCGGACTGCTTGCCCACGTCGCCCGGCGCGTCGGCGTACAGCGCCCAGCGCACGTCCGGCGTCATGGCGGTGTGGAAGTCGACCAGGGCGTCGGCGTGCTGCTTCAGGTTGGCATAGATCGCGTGCGCCATCTGCTGGGTCAGCGAGCCGTTGGGGTCGCCGGGGAAGCAGCGGTTCAGGTCGCCGCCGCCATAGCCCTCGAACGGGCTCATGCGCTGCATGCGGCGGAAGGCGTTGATGTTGAGGATCGGCAGCGCCACCACGGTGCCGGCCAGTTGCGCCGGGTCCAGGGTGCGCAGCAGCTCGTGGATGATGAAGGTGCCGCAGTATTCGTTGCCGTGCACGCAGCCGTGCAGCCACAGGGTCGGCCCGTCGCCGGTGCCCTGGGCGATGACGACGGGGATCTCCACCGGCCGCCCGTCGGGGAAATCGCCGGTCTTCAGTTGGCCCTTGACGATGGCGCCCGGTTTCGCCGTCGCCGACCCGATCGTGATCTGTTTCATGTCCGCCTCCCGTGTTGCGCCGCCGCCGTCAAACGTTCTGGGGGTCGAGGCCGATGTGGACCAGGACCACGCCGGTCGGCATCACCGGCCCGTTGTTGATGGCCAGGACGATGCCGGCGCAGGGGCTTTCCGGCTCCTCGACCACGTCGCCGAACACGTCGAAATAGCGGCCCAGCTTGGTCCCCACTTCCAGCCGGTCGCCGCACTTGACGTAGTTCTCGAACAGCCCGCCGCGGGTCGAGTTGACCCAGGCGAAGTTGGAAAAGCCGTACTGCGCGCCATAGTCGGTGACGGCGCCCTGCAGCATGCCCAGGTGGCGCATGACGTTGCGCAGGCGTTCGGCGGCGTCCTCGACCACGGCGCGGTCGAAGGCCGCGCCCATGCCGCCGGCCTCGACGATGAAGCTGGGAATGCCGTCGCGGGCCGCGGTCATCATCGCCGACCCGCCCAGGATGTCGATGGGCGCCGGCAGGGTGCTCTTGTACCCGAACGCCTTGGCGATGCCGGCGGCCTTGCGGCCGACCTCGCCGGGGGCGTCGGCGTACAGGGCCCAGCGCACGTCGATGGTCAGGGCGGTGTGGAAATCGATCAGGAAGTCGGCGTACTGCTTCAGCGGCCCATAGATGTGGTGGGCCATCTGCTGGGTCGTCAGGCCCCCCGGGTCGCCGGGGAAGCAGCGGTTCAGGTCGCCGTTGCCGAACAGCTCGAACGGGCTCATGCGCTGCACCTTCTGCGACGCCGTGACGTTCAGCAGGGGCATGGCGACGATGGTGCCCGTCAGGTCGCCGGGCGCCACCGTGCGCAGGACCTCGTGGATGATGTAGGTGCCGCACAGCTCGTCGCCGTGGACGCAGCCGTTCAGCCACAGGGTCGGCCCGTCCGTCTCGCCGCGCAGGATCACCACCGGAATGGTGATGGGCGCGCCGTCGGGCATGTCGCCCGTGCGCAGCTCGCCGGTGCTGACCCCGGCCGCGGTCGAAACCGCACTGCCGACTCTGATTTCTTCCATGTCCCAGCTCCCTCCCATGTACCTCGGCCCATGTACCCCGGGCCCATTTACCGCGGGTCAGACCCGCATGATCTTGCGCAGGCCGACCAGCCGCTCGACCACCAGGCCCAGCGTGACGATCAGCATGATCTGCACCGTGGTGATGGCCGCCACCACGGGCGTGCTCTCCCACTGCATGTACGAGAAGATCTCGATCGGCAGCGTGGTGCGCCCCGGCCCCGACAGGAACAGCGCGATGTAGACGTCGCCGAACGAGACGATGAAGGCGAAGATCAGCGCCGACAGCAGCCCCGGCGCGATCAGCGGGATGACCACCTCCCACAGGGTGCGCAGGCGCGACGCGCCGAGGGTCATGGCCGCCAGCTCCAGTTGCTCGTCCACCCCCTCCAGGCTGGCGGTGATGCCGGCGATGGTGAACGGCAGGCAGATGATGACGTGGCCGACGATCAGGCCGCCCAGCTCGGGGAACGGCACGATGGTCAGCGCCAGCAGCAGCGAGATGCTGATCAGGATGTGCGGGATCATGACCGGCAGCAGGGCCAGGGACTGGCCGGCCTCGCGGCGCCGGCCCAGGAACCGGACGATGGCGTAGGACGACAGGAACCCGATCGTGGTGGCGCCGACGGCGGCGATGGCGCCCAGCCAGACGCTGAACTTGAACGCCTCGATGAAGCTGGACGATTCGAGGAAGGCGCCGTACCAGCGCAGGGAGAAGCCGGTCGGCGGGAAGGTGTTGGATTCGGTCGGGTTGAACGACGTGAACACGATGATGACCACGGGCGCCAGCAGGAACACGTAGATCGCGGTGATCAGCACGCCCATGCCGTACCGCGCCACCGCCGAGGAGGCGTTCAGGTACCGGGCCGAGGGCGCGGAGGTGGGCTTAGCCGACACGGCGCCGTCCTCCCTTGAGGTACAGGAAGATGATGCTGAACTGGCAGAACACCAGCACGAAGGCCACCGCCGAGGCGAACGGCCAGTTCAGCGTCGACAGCACCAGGTCGTAGATGGTCTGGCCCAGCATCTGCACCTTGGAGCCGCCCAGCAGGGCCGGCGTCACCACGGCCCCGGCGGTCAGGGTGAACACCAGCGCCGAGCCCATCAGGATGCCGGCGCGGCTGAGCGGCAGGGTCACCTCGAAGAAGATGCGCCAGCGGCCGGCGCCCAGGGTGGCGGCGGCGCGCTCCACGTCCGGGTCCTGGCTGGCCAGGGACGAGAACAGGGGGAACACCATGTACGGCATCAGGATGTGCACCAGGGCGACCAGCACTGCGACCTGGGTCTCCAGGATCTTGACCGGCTCGTCGATCACGCCCAGCCACATCAGGACCACGTTGACCGTGCCCTCGGACCCCAGCAGCACGATCCAGCCATAGGTGCGCACGATCACCCCGGTCATCAGCGGCGCGATGACCAGGAACATCAGCACGCCGCGCCAGATGCTGCCGGTGCGGGCCAGGAAGTAGGCCAGGGGAAAGCCCAGCATCAGGCTGAACACCGTGGTCAGGGCGGCGATCTCGAGGGTGCGGAAGATGATGACGCGGTAGTGCTCCTCGCTCAGCAGGCGCACGAAGTTGTCGGCCGTGAAGGCCGGCTGCCACAGCTCCATGGGCGAGTAGCGGAACACGCTCATCATCAGGAAGAAGCCGATCGGCGCCAGCAGGAACACCAGGTACACCACCGTGATGGGGGTGAACAGGGCCGCCGCGAAGAGTCCGCCGCCGGCGCGCATGCTAGGCCCCCCGGGGCAGCAGCCGGCATTCGCCCAGGTCGATCCAGACCGACGAATCGGGGGCGATGGCGCGGTAGCGCTGCGTGCTCGGCTTGGAGGCCGTCAATTCGGTGCCGTCCGCCGTGCGCAGGGTGAAGATCAAGAGGTCGCCCGAGAACACCCGCTTGGCGACCGTGGCCGGGACCAGGCCGTCGGCGGCGGCGGCGTCGGGCTCGATCTCGACCCGCTCGGGCCGGACCATCAGCAGCACCTCGTCGCCCGCCCGCACCGACGCCAGGTCGCCGCGCGCCCGGTACCGCCCGCCGATGGCCGACTGCACCTGGGCGGCGCCGCCGTCCACGCCGGCCACGGTGCCGTCGATCAGGTTGACCTCGCCGATGAACTCGGCGGCGAAGCGGGACGTGGGGTTGTCGTACAGCTCCTCGGGCGTGGCCACCTGCTCGATGTGGCCGACGTTCATCAGGATCACCCGGTCGGACATCTCGAACGCCTCGTCCTGGTCGTGGGTGACGAAGATGGTGGCGATGCCCAGGCGCTGCTGGATGTCGCGCAGCTCCAGCCGCATGCGCTTGCGCAGCACCGCGTCCAGGTTGGACAGGGGCTCGTCCAGCAACAGCAGCGACGGCTCGATCACCAGCGCCCGGGCCAGGGCCACGCGCTGGCGCTGGCCGCCGCTCAACTGGTGCGGCTGGCGGTTCTCGACCCCGGGCAGGCCGACCACGTCCAGCATGCGCAGCACCCGCTCGCGGATCTCGCCGGCCGCCACCTTGCGCATGCGCAGGCCGAAGGCGACGTTGTCGAACACGGTCTTGTGGGGAAACAGGGCGTAGTTCTGGAACACCAGGCCCATGTCCCGGTGCTGCGGGTCGAGCCGCGTGATCTCGCGCCCGCGCAGCCGCACCTCGCCCTGGTCGGGGTACAGCAGCCCGGCGACGATGTGCAGGGTGGTGGTCTTGCCGCAGCCGGACGGGCCCAGGAGGGTGAGGAACTCACCCTCCTGGACCTCGAACCCGACCGGGCCGACGGCCAGGGTCTCGCCGAAGCGCTTGACGACCCCGCTCAGGTGCAGGACGGACTGGGACACGCTGCTTGACCTTGCGCCGAGGTGGGCGGCGTCAGCCGCCGATCACCTCCTTGTCCCACCGCGACTTGATCTGGTCGCGATAGGCGAACATGGCCATGTAGTCGAAGCTGCGCTGGATCTTGCCCAGCTTCTCCAGGTCGGCGTCGGACAGTTCCAGGTTCTTCATGTCGGCCGGCAGGTTGGCCATGGCCTTGCGGTTGGTCGGCGGATAGCCGGTCAGGCGCGAGAACGCGATCTGGCTGTCCGGGTCCAGGGTGGCGTTCACCAGCTTGTGCGCCAGCTCCATGCTGTCCTTGGGCCGGTTGTTGATGATCGAGGTGTTGTAGATGAAGCTGAGGCCGCCTTCCTCGGGGATCACGAATTCCACCGGGGCGCCGGCCTTGGCCGCCTTTTCGGTGCGGGCGCCGAAGTGCGGGCAGATCCAGACCTCTTCCTCGACCAGCATCTGGTGGGTGTGCTCGACGTTGTTGATGGTCTGCGCCTTGTTGGTCTGGTACAGCTCCTTCATCTTGGCGATGCCCGGGTCGACGTTGTCGGGGGTGCCGCCGTTGAGCTGGTTGATGGCGTGGAACACCTCCTGGCCCATCCACACCCATTTCGGGAACGCGACCTTGCCGGCGAACTCGGGGTCCCACAGGTCCGCCCACTTGGTGATCGGCCGCTTGATGCGCTTGGTGTTGACGGCCAGGCCATAGGGGGTGTGGATCTTGCCGGCCAGGTACGGATAGCGGAACGCCGGGTGCACGTCCTTCAGGTTGGGGATGTTCTCTTCCTGCCATTCGATCACCGCGTCCAGGGCGCCGAGCTGGCTCGACGTGTTCTGGTTCTGGTGGATCAGGTCCCACTGCGGCCGGCGGCGCTGGGCGATCACCAGGGGCTCGAAGCCCAGGCCCGTCTTCCAGATCATCTTGATCCCGTTCGATTCCTCGAACGCCTTGCAGAAGGTGTCGTAGAACCACTTCTGCCAGGTGCCGCCGGCGAACAGCACCCGCAGCTCGCTGGCGGCGGCCTCGGCCGGCAGGCCGCCCAGGGCCGACATGGCCGCGGCGCCGGCGCCGGCGGCGGCCATCCGGTTCAGGAACTGGCGGCGGTCCAGGTGGAGAGAACTCGGCTTCTTGATCATTGGTGCGACTCCCTAGTCAAATCCTTCGTTTCGCGTCTTTCGCGCTGGTTTCTTGTTGTCCACCCCCGGGCGGAGTCGATCGTCGGCTACACGGCGATCAATCCCTCTCTGACTCCGTCCGCCTTGGTGATGGTGCGTTTACCGCCCGACCGCCCGCGCATCCAGAACGGGTCGCCGCATTTCTGCCCGATGGCCCGGGCGCACTGCAAAATGCGGTCGACCATGACGTCCCGCTGCTCCTCGAAATGGGCGTTGGTCGGATAGGAAAGACAGAATGCCAGGGACTGGCGGCCGTCCGCCGTCCCCACGGCGGCGCCGACGGCGCCGAAGCCGAATACGATCCGCTCGACCGACTCGGTCCAGCCCTGGTGCCGGGTCTCGTCCAGCTCGTCCAGCAGCTCCTGGCGCGGCAGCGACAGCTTGGTGGTGCCGTGGACCAGCACCGGCGGCAGGATCCGGTTCAGGGTCCCGTCGTCGAGGCGGGCCAGCAGCGCCTTGCCGATGGCGGTGGCGAAGGCGGGGCCGCGGAACCCGGCCTCCAGCACGAACCGCACCGGATAGGTGCCCTGGCGGACCCGCAGGATGACCACTTCCGACTCGTCGAGGATGCCGACGTAGCCGGTCAGGCCGAACTCCTCGACCAGGTCCTCCACCGCCGCGTCCACCAGGTCCAGGATCTGCAGGTGCGCCTGATACAGGGTCCCCAGCCGGAACGCCAGCGGCCCCGGGCGATAGCGCCGGCTGCGCGAATCCTGCTCGACCAGGCCGTGGTGGAGCATCTCCTTCAACAGGCGGGAAACGGTGCTTTTCGGGATCGCGACCCGGCGCGCCACGTCGGAAACCCGCAGCTCCGGCGTCTCCGGCGAGAAGCAGTGGAGGATGTCGATGGCCGTGGTCAGGGAGCTCATTTGTTCCACTATACGGGACAAGGCTTTATATATGATACATTAGCGACAAGTTGAGTCAATGGCGCTAAGATCGTCGCCACGTGAAAGTCCCAATGGTTGGGGATCGGGCCCAATGGTTGGGGATCGGGGAGGAACGCCATGGATGTCGACGCTGTCCTGCGCCGGATCGACCGCACCGCGGCCCTTGAATTCCTGGCCGCCATGCTGCGCTTCAAGAGCTACAGCGCCACCCCGGGCGAGGCCGACCTGGCCCGGCACATGGCCGCGGCCATGGGCGCCCTGGGCCTGGAATCGGAGCTGATGCCGGTCGAGGGCGACCGGTTCAACGCCATCGGCACCCTGCGCGGCCAGGGCGGCGGCCGCAGCCTGATGTTCAACGGCCACCTGGACACCAACCCGGCCACCGACGACTGGACCGTCGACCCCTGGGGCGGCCTCTATGACGACGACTTCATCTGGGGCATCGGCGTCTCGAACATGAAATCGGGCGACGCCGCCGCCTTCATGGCCCTGAAGACGATCGTCGACGCCGGCCTGCGCCTGAAGGGCGACGTGATCCTGGAATACGTGGTCGGCGAGCTGCAGGGCGGGGTCGGCACCGTCAAGGCCATCGAGCAGGGGGTGCGCGCCGACTGCTTCATCAACATGGAGCCCACCGACCTGAACGGCCTGACCCTGCACGCCGGCGCCTTCAACTATGTGGTCGAGCTGCACGGCATCACCCGCCACGTGTCCAAGCGCGAGGAGGGGGTCGACGCCCTGCGCGCCGCCTGCGAGCTGGTGCCGGTGCTGGACGAGATGGTGTTCACCGGGGCCGCCACCGCCGACCACGCCGCCGTCAACCGCAGCCAGGTCGGCGTCCTGCGCGGCTCGCTGACCAAGGATTTCCACGACTGGCGCCCGCCGCAACTGGCCGACTACGCGCGCCTGGTGGGCACCGCGCGGTACGCGCCGAGCCAGAGCGAGGACAGCGTCATGGCCGACCTGCGGCGCCAGCTCGACCGCCTGGAGGCGCGCTTCCCCGGCCTGCGCACGGAGCTGAGCAAGGAGGCCGACGGCACCCACCCGCGCATGCTGCCGTTCGAGGTCCCGCACCAGGCGCCGGTGGTGCAGGCGGTGGCCCGGGCGCACCGCCGGGTGACCGGCGCCGACCTGCCCCTGGGGCCGGTCAAGCCCTACTGCTTCTATGGCACCGATGCCGCCCACCTGCTGCACCGGGCCGGCATGGAGGGCATCGTCTGCGGCCCCGGCGGGCGCTACAACACCATGCCGGACGAGCGGGTGGACGTGGCCGACTACCTGAACATGATCCGAATCTATCTGTTGGCGATCCTGGAAATCTGCGAAGTGGCCTGACGGGCGGGAGACACCCATGACCGACTACGAAATCGACATCACGACGCCGGACGGCGCCATGAACACCTTCGTCGCCCACCCCGAGGGGAACGGGCCGTTCGCGCCGGTGCTGATGTTCATGCCGGCGTCGGGCATCCGCGACGAGCTGTGCGACATGGCGCGGCGGCTGGCGGGGATGGGCTACCTGGTGCTGCTGCCCAACATGTTCTACCCCCTGGCCCGGGTGGTGGACATCGACGCCAACCGCCTGTTCGACGACGACTATGCGCCGGTGCGCGACTACATGATGGCGCTGCACGCCGACTGCACCAACGCCCGCGCCGCCCGCGACACCGGCGCCATGCTGACCCACCTGGACACCATGGCCGAGGCGGCCCCGGGCCCGGTGGGCACGGTCGGCTACTGCATGGGCGGGCGCCTGGCCCTGAACGCCATCGGCCATTTCCCCGACCGCATCCGCGCCATGGTGTCCATGTACGGCGGCGCGCTGCACACCGACCAGCCGGACTCGCCGCACCTGCTGGCCGACCGGGTCACCGGCGAGATGTACTTCGGCGTGGCCGAGAACGACGCCTATGTGGAAATGGCCATGAACGACCGCCTGCGCGCGCACCTGGACGCCGTCGGCGCGCCCTACGCCATGGAGATCTTCGCCGGGTGCGAGCACGGGTTCTGCTTCCCCAAGCGCTACTGCTACGCGCCCGAGGCCGACGCCCGGCACTGGCAGGTGATGGCCGAGCTGTTCGCGCGCCACCTTTCCGCCCCCTAGGCGGACCCACCCCGGGGCCGCCCCAATGTTGCCCCGGGCCCGCCACGATCCCGCCCTTGATCCACCGGGGGCGAGCGTCCAATATCCCGGTTCGGCAACGCCTTGCGGGAGACTGGCTTTGACACGCGCGATCGCCGCCCGGACCCTGGCCCTCCTGGCCGCCCTGATGCTGTTCCACGCCGCCGGCGCGCGGGCCGAGCCCGCCCACGGCATCGCCATGCACGGCAAGCTCAAGTACGGGCCCGGGTTCACGCACTTCGACTACGTCAACCCGGACGCCCCCAAGGGCGGCACCGTGCGCCTGGCCGACCAGGGCACCTTCGACAGCTTCAACGGCTTCATCGCCAAGGGCAACGCGGCGCCGGGCATCGGCGGCATCTACGATTCCCTGATGGCCCACGCCGCCGACGAGCCGTTCAGCGAGTACGGCCTGCTGGCCGAGAGCGTGGAGACGCCGCCCGACCGCTCCTGGGTGCGCTTCCGCCTGCGACCCGAGGCCCGCTGGCACGACGGCAAGCCCATCACCGCCGACGACGTGGTGTGGACCTTCAACACCCTGGTCGAGCAGGGGCAGCCCTTCTACCGCTTCTATTACGGCAGCGTCGAGAAGGCCGAGGCCGAGGACGCGCGCACGGTCAAGTTCACCTTCAAGCCCGGCGACAACCGCGAGCTGCCCCTGATCATGGGCGAGCTGACGGTCCTGCCCAGGCACTACTGGGAGGGGCGCGACTTCGCCAAGACGTCGCTGGAACCGCCGCTGGGCAGCGGCCCGTACCGGGTCGAGGAGTTCGAGCCCGGGCGCTGGATCACCTATGTGCGCGACCCCGACTACTGGGGCAGGGACCTGCCGGTCAACGTCGGCACCAACAATTTCGAGCGCATCCGCTATGACATGTACCGCAACGAGATCGTCATGGTGGAGGCGCTGAAGGCCGGGGCCTACGACTTCCGGTCCGAGAACTCGTCCAAGAACTGGGCCACCGCCTACAACATCCCGGCCGTGGACAAGGGGCTGCTGGTCAAGCTGGAGGCCCACCACAACCGGCCCCAGGGCATGCAGGGCTTCTTCTTCAACCTGCGCCGGCCCATGTTCCAGGACCGCCGGGTGCGCGCCGCCCTGGGCTACGCCTTCGACTTCGAATGGTCCAACCGCAACCTGTTCTATGGCCAGTACACGCGCACGCGCAGCTATTTCGACAACTCGGACATGGCCGCCACCGGCCTGCCGGGACCGGAGGAGCTGAAGCTGCTGGAACCCTACCGCGGCAGGATCCCCGACGAGGTCTTCACCCAGGAATACAACCCGCCGAAGACCGAGGGTGACGGCCGCATCCGCGACAACCTGCGCGTCGCCGACCGCCTGCTGAAGGAGGCCGGCTGGGTGATCAAGGACAAGAAGCGGGTCAACGCCAAGACCGGCGAGCCCCTGGCCTTCGAGATCCTGCTGGTGATGCCGGCGTTCGAGCGCATTTCGCTGCCCTATGCCAAGAACCTGCAGCGCCTGGGGGTCGACGTGACCGTGCGCACGGTCGATTCGTCGCAGTACATCGAGCGCCGACGCGCCTTCGACTACGACGTCATCACCAACAACTTCGGCCAGTCCTTCTCGCCCGGCAACGAGCAGCGCGACTTCTGGGGCTCGGAGTCGGCCAAGCGGCGCGGCGGCCGCAACTTCGCCGGCATCCAGGACCCGGTCGTCGACGAGCTGGTGGAAAAGCTGATCGCGGCGCCGGACCGGGATTCCCTGGTGGCCCGCTGCCGGGCCCTGGACCGGGTGCTGCAATGGGGCTACTACGCCGTGCCCCACTGGCACATCACCTATGACCGCCTGGTGTTCTGGGACAAGTTCGGCCGCCCTGCGGTAACCCCTCTGCAGGGCACCGTGTTCGGGTCGTGGTGGGTGCTGCCCGACGCCGAGGAACGCATGGAGCGGGAAAAGAAGGGCCTGCAGCCCGCCAAGGAGTAGCCGTCACCCCATGCTCGCCTACGCCCTCCGCCGCCTGCTGCTGATCGTCCCGACCCTGTTCGGGATCATGGTCATCAACTTCGTGATCATCCAGTTCGCGCCCGGCGGCCCGGTGGAGCGTGTGATCGCCCAGATCCAGGGCCTGGACGTGGGCACCACGGCGCGCATCCAGGGTGGCGGCGGCACCGAGACGGCCGGCGGCGGCGGCACCCGGGGGCCGGGCGTCGGCGTCGGCGCCGGCGCCGAGACCGCCAGCCGCTACCGCGGCGCCGAGGGCCTGGACCCCGAATTCATCAAGCGCATCGAGAAGCAGTTCGGCTTCGACAAGCCGGCCCACGTGCGCTTCTTCGAGATGATGGGCAACTTCATCCGCTTCGACTTCGGCGACAGCTTCTTCCGCGACCGCGCCGTGGTCGACCTGGTGATCGACAAGATGCCGGTGTCCATCTCGCTCGGCGTGTGGACCACCCTGATCACCTACCTGATCGCCATCCCGCTGGGCATCGCCAAGGCGGTGCGCGACGGCACCCGGTTCGACGTCTGGACCAGCGGCGTGGTCATCGTCGGCAACGCCATCCCCAGCTTCCTGTTCGCCATCCTGCTGATCGTGGTGTTCGCCGGCGGCCGGTACCTGGACTGGTTCCCCCTGCGCGGGCTGGTGTCCGACAACTTCGCCGACCTGGGCACCTGGGACAAGGTCAAGGACTACGCCTGGCACATGACCCTGCCGCTGCTCAGCATGATCATCGGCGGCTTCGCCGGGCTGACCATGCTGACCAAGAACTCGTTCCTGGAGGAGATCAACAAGCAGTACGTGATCACCGCGCGGTCCAAGGGCCTGACCGAGCGCCGCGTGCTGTACGGCCACGTGTTCCGCAACGCCATGCTGATCGTCATCGCCGGCTTCCCCGGCGCCTTCATCGGCATCCTGTTTACCGGCGCCCTGTTCGTGGAGATCATCTTCTCGCTCGACGGCCTGGGCCTGCTGGGCTTCGAGGCGGCCATCAACCGCGACTACCCGGTCATGTTCGCCACGCTCTACGTGTTCACCCTGCTGGGCCTGGTGCTGAACCTGGTCGGCGACCTGACCTACCACTTCGTCGATCCGCGCATCGACTTCGAGGCCCGGGGCGCCTGATGGAGGGCGGCGCGACCCGCTTGCTGGGCATCCGCATCACCCCGCTGACCCGGCGGCGGTGGCAGAACTTCCGCCGCAACAAGCGCGGCTACTGGTCGCTGTGGATCTTCCTGGGCCTGTTTCTGGCCAGCCTGGGCGCCGAGGGCATCGCCAACGACCGGCCGATCCTGGTCCGCTTCGACGGCCATTTCTACTTCCCCATGGTGATCGACTACCCCGAGACCACCTTCGGCGGCTTCCTGGAAACCCCGACCGAATACGCCGACCCCGACGTCAAGGACATGATCGAGGAGAAGGGCTGGATAATCTGGCCGCTGATCCCGTTCAGCTACGACACCGTGAACTACGAGCTCAAGGTGCCGGCGCCGGCGCCGCCGTCGGAGCTGAACTGGCTGGGCACCGACGACCAGGGCCGCGACGTCATCGCCCGCACCATCTACGGCTTCCGCATCTCGGTCCTGTTCGGGCTGATCCTGACCGTGGTCAGCTCGGCCGTGGGCGTCGCCGCCGGCGCCGTGCAGGGCTATTTCGGCGGCAAGGTGGACCTGATCTTCCAGCGCGTGATCGAGATGTGGGCCGGCATGCCGCAGCTCTACCTGCTGATCATCCTGACCAGCGTGCTGATCCCCGGGTTCTGGATCCTGCTGGGCGTGCTGCTGCTGTTCTCGTGGATGTCCCTGGTCGGGGTGGTGCGGGCCGAGTTCCTGCGCGCGCGGAACTTCGACTACGTGCGCGCGGCCCGCGCCCTGGGGGTTTCCAACGCCGTGATCATGTTCAAGCACATCCTGCCCAACGCCATGGTCGCCACCATCACCTTCCTGCCCTTCATCCTGTCGGGCGGCATCACCAGCCTCACGGCGCTGGATTTCCTGGGCCTGGGCCTGCCAGCGGGCTCGCCGTCGCTGGGCGAGCTGCTGAACCAGGGCAAGGACAACCTGCAGGCGCCGTGGCTGGCCCTGACCGCCTTCTTCGTGCTGGCCACCATGCTGAGCCTGCTGATCTTCATCGGCGAGGCCGTGCGCGACGCCTTCGACCCGCGCAAGACGTTCCGGTGACCGCCACATGACCCGCCTGCTCGAGATCGAGGACCTGCACGTCTCCTTCGGCACCGGCGCCAAGGAGGTGCGGGCCGTGCGCGGCGTCAGCTTCCACATCGACCAGGGCGAGACCGTGGCCCTGGTTGGCGAATCGGGCTCGGGCAAGTCGGTGACGGCGCTCTCGGTCATGCGCCTGCTGCCCTATCCCCTGGCCCACCACCCGGCGGGCTCGGTCCGCTTCGCCGGGCGCGAGCTGATGGGCGCGTCCGAGGCCGAGATGCGCGCCCTGCGCGGCGACAGAATTGCCATGATCTTTCAGGAGCCGCTGACATCGCTGAACCCCCTGCACTCCATCGAGAAGCAGATCAGCGAGGTGCTGCTGGTGCACAAGATGATGTCGCGCCGCCAGGCGCGGGAACGGGTGCTCGAGCTGCTGGACCTGGTCGGCCTGCCCGAGGGCAAGGAACGCCTGGGGGCCCTGCCTCACGAGTTTTCGGGCGGCCAGCAGCAGCGGGTGATGATCGCCATGGCGCTCGCCAACGAGCCCGACCTGCTGATCGCCGACGAGCCGACCACGGCGCTGGACGTGACCATCCAGGCGCAGATCCTGAAACTGCTGAACGACCTGCAGGCCAAGCTGCACATGTCCCTGCTGCTGATCACCCACGACCTGGGCATCGTGCGCCGCATGGCCGACCGGGTCTGCGTCATGCACGACGGCGAGATCAAGGAGCAGGGCGCCGTCGCCGGCATCTTCGACGACCCGCAGCACCCCTACACCCAGCACCTGCTGCGCACCGAGCCGCGCGGCCGCCCCGACCCGGCGCCGGCCGACGCGCCCGAGGTCATGGCCGGCGACGGGGTCAAGGTCTGGTTCCCCATCAAGAAGGGCCTGTTCCGCCGCACCGTGGACCACGTCAAGGCCGTGGACGGCATCTCGCTGTCGGTCCGGCAGGGGCACACCCTGGGCGTGGTCGGGGAGAGCGGCTCGGGCAAGTCGACCCTGGGCCGGGCGCTGCTGCGGCTGGAGCGGTGCGAGGGCGCCGTGCGCTTCCAGGGCCGGCAGATCGAGGGCCTGGACGGCGGCGACCTGCGGCCCCTGCGCAAGGACATGCAGATCGTGTTCCAGGACCCCTTCGGCAGCCTCAGCCCGCGCCTGTCCGTGGGCCAGATCGTGGGCGAGGGGCTGGCCGTGCACGGCCTGGGCGGCTCCTACGACGAGCGGCGCCGGCTGATCGGCGACGTGCTGGAGGAGGTCGGGCTGGAACGGCCGATGATGGACCGCTACCCGCACGAGTTCTCGGGCGGCCAGCGGCAGCGCATCTCCATCGCCCGGGCCCTGGTGCTGAAGCCGCGCTTCATCGTGCTGGACGAGCCGACCTCGGCGCTGGACGTGTCGGTGCAGGCGCAGATCGTCGACCTGCTGCGCGACCTGCAGAAGAAGCACGACCTGGCCTACCTGTTCATCAGCCACGACCTGAAGGTGGTCCGCGCCCTGGCCCACGAGGTGCTGGTCATGCGCGCCGGCCGGGTGGTCGAGCAGGGCCCGGCCGAGACCATCTTCGACAACCCCGGCGACCCCTACACCCGGGCCCTGATGGCCGCCGCCTTCGAGATGAAGGCCGACGAGAGCGGCGTGGTCAGCACCTGACGGTGGGGTTTCACGACCCGGCGCGCAGGCTCCTGACCTCGCGCGCGTAGGCGCGCTTGTAGCGGATCCGCCAGCTTGCCTGGAAGCGGGCCTTGCCGTCGCCGGTGGCGGCGGCGCGCAGGTAGGCGGCGACGGCGGCCAGGATCTCGCGCACCAGGTAGCGGGGATAGCCGAACAGGGTCGGCAGGGCGGCCATGGCGTCGTCGAATTCCAGCCGCGCCACGCCGCGGCCCGACCGGGTGGCGCGGCCCAGGATCCAGGCGCGGTCCAGGTACGCGGCCGGGATCACGTGCCCGACCCGGGACCCGGCGACGAACCAGCACCGGCTGCCCTGGCGTTCGAGGCGCAGGACGAACTCGGTCTCGCTGCCCATGGGGTAGGTGGCCGAGCCGTCGGGGCCGACCCGGTCGTCGAAGCGGTGGCCGGCGGCGAAAATCCCGGCGCGCACGGCCATGTTCGGGCCCCACACGAACAGGCCCGACACGGTCCCCTCGGCGCGGTCCGGCGCGGTCAGGGAATAGACCACCCCCAGGGGCACCCAGTCCAGCACCCAGGCCGGCGGCTCGGCCTCCCAGGCGGGCAGGATGCGGCCGGCGAAGACGTCGTGGTCGGGGTGGCCGTCGGCGGCCTCGCGGAAGGCGCACAGCCAGTCCTCGGCCGGCAGGGTGTCGTCGTCGGTGAACACCACCAGGTCGCCCTCGACCGAGTCCAGGCCCCGGTTCAGGGCGGCGTTCTTGCCGCGCCGTTCCTCGAAGGCGTAGGTCAGGGGCAGCCGGTCGGCGAACCCCTCGATGATCCGGCGGCTGTCGTCGCGGCTGTTGTTGTCGACCACGACCAGCTTCCAGCCCCCCTCGGGCGGCCGCAGGCGGGTCATGGCCTGCAGCGTGGCGGGCAGCGTGCGGGCACCGTTGAAGGTTGCGAGAAGGACCGTTATCATTCTCTTATCCTGCTGAGGGTATTGCATATATCAGCCCCTCCGGGGGCCAGCAAGGACCAATGGCGGCGGCCGCGGCGCGCCCCGGCCGGCCATGGCCGTTGCGTCAGATTGCGGTGGCTGTCGCGGACGAAATGTGGTGTCCTGGCGGCAGCGCAGGAACCGGACTGGATTTCGAGGGCACGATGGAAGACTCCCCGCGCAAGGTCGCCATGATCATTGGCGCGATGAAGTGCGGCACCAGCTCCCTGTACGACTACCTGATCGACCATCCGGCCATCGCCGCCTGCATCCGCAAGGAGCCCGAGTTCTTTTCCGAAAACCAGGGCCACAAGTTCCCGGTGGACGACTATTGGGACCTGTGGCCCGACTTCGACCCCGCCGTGCACACCTACGTGCTGGAGGCCTCGACCGGCTACACCAAGTACCCGGCCGAGCCCAACGTGGTCGCCAACGTCGCCGCCGCGGGGCTGGCGCCCAAGTTCATCTATGTGGTGCGCAACCCCATCCAGCGCATCGAATCCCACTACCACCACATGAACACCGCCAACTCGACCTGGCGCAACACCCTCCTGGGACCGGGCATGATCGAGGTGTCGAACTATTTCCTGCAGCTGCAGCGGTGGCAGGAGAAGTTCCCCCGCGACGACTTCCTGGTGCTGGACTTCGCCGACCTGGCCGCCGACCCGCGCGCCGTGGTCGGGCGCGCCTGCGCCTTCCTGGGCCTGTCCGACCCGCCGGAACGGGAAAGCTACGACGTGCAGAACCGGGCGCAGTCGCGGCGCAGCCTGACCACGGTGCTGCGCCGCCACAACATGAACCGGACCCTGCGCGCCATCCCACAGCCGGTGATGGACGCCGCCAACGAACTGGTGCACCGGGTCCGGCCGCTGAAGAAGAAGCGGCTCAGCACGGCCCAGCGCGACCAGGTCTTCACCGCCCTGGCGCCGGACATGAAACGCCTGTCGGAAGAATACGGCATCGACGTTTCCCGCTGGGGCTTCTAGCCCGCCGTCCGGTCCCGGCCGCCCGTCAAACCGTCGCCAAGGACATGGTAAGAGCAGACATGTTGATTTTCGCGAAGCTTTCCGCCGCCCGCCTGGCCGTGGCGCTGGCCGTGCTGCTGCTGGCCGCCCCGGGGGCGGCATGGGCCGGCCGGTACGAACCCGACCCGCGCATCGTCAAGGTGCTGAAGGACCTGAAGCCCGGCCATTCGGTGATCCTGGGCCACGTCAAGGTGGCCGGCAAGGACATCGAAAAGTGGCGCCGCAACTTCGTCCACGGGCCCTACATCCGCGACTACTGCCTCAAGATGCCCTACATGGCGGACCGCGGCACGGCCTTCTACGCCGGCGCCAACCACGCCACGCCGCACGCCTTCAACGACGCCTGGGAATTCCACCTGGCCTCGAACACCTGGCACCTGCTGTTCCCGCCCGACGGCGGCAACCAGTTGAAGATGTTCGCCGCCCAGCACGCCATCAAGCGCAACCCCAACGACAAGGCCAGCGCCGACTACCTGCGCGACTGGTACGCCAAGAACGTGGTCCTGCGCGACGGCACCCTGCAGACCCGCAACGGCGGGCCCATCCGCCCCTGGCACACCTGGGACGGGCTGACCTACGACCCGCGCACCAAGCGCGCCCTGTGGGCGGTCATGCACACCGGCGAGCGGCACCTGCGCGCCTATGCCGAGGCCACGGGCCAGGACCCCAAGGTGCTGCGGCCGCAGATCGCGCCGGGCACCGGGATGTGGATGTTCGACTTCGACAAGGGCCACTGGATCCGCCAGACGGGCACCAAGTTCAACCCCAAGATGCGCGCCGCCGGCAGCTTCCTGCACTACATCCCCGACCTGGGCCGCTCGGTCTGGTTCGGCGCCGAATGGAACGACGATTCCGGCATGTGGTCCTACGACTCGGTCGAGAACCGCTGGCTCAACCTGAACCCCAACGGGCGCAGCCGGTTCTACGGCGTGAACCAGGACCGGCCGGGCCGCGACCTGGTGCCGCCGCAGGAGATGCAGGTGGCCTACAGCGCCAAGCACCGCATGCTGGTGGCGGTGCGCAACCGGGGCCTGTGGATCTACGACGTGGACAAGAACGCCTGGTCCAAGAAGATCGAGGACCCGGACATCTTCGCCCACGACGCGCGCACGGTGTTCGCCTATGACGACCGCGACGACTTGTTCCTGCTGGCCTACCCGGGCAAGGGCCGGCTGCACGCCTACTCGCCGCAAACGGGCACCTGGCGCGGGCTCTTCGTCCACGGCGCCGGCATGTTCACGGAACGGTCCGCCGGCTACTACGACCCCGAGTTCGACGTCTTCGTCCTGGTCGGCAGCGACGGCCGCACCTGGGTCTACCGCTATGGCACCTGAGGGCCGGCGGCGGACGTCGCGGCGCCCATGACCCTGCTGTTCGCCGCCGCCGGTGAGGACCCGGACCCCTGGCGCCGGGCCCTGGCGCCCCTGTTGCCCGAGCGGGACCTGGCCGGTGCCGGCTGGCGGGTGTGGCCCGACCTGGGCGATCCGGCCGCCGTGCGCGACGCCCTCGTCTGGAAGCCCCCGGCCGGCAGCCTGGCCGGCCTGCCCAATTTGCGCGCCATCCTCAACCTGGGCGCCGGGGTCGACGCCCTGGCCGCCGATGAAACCTTGCCCGGCGTCCCGGTGGTGCGGCTCATCGACCCGGCCATGACGGCGGGGATGAGCGAATACGTGCTGTACTGGGTGCTGCACTTCCACCGCCATTTCCACCTGTACGCCGAGCGGGCGCGCGCCGGCAAGTGGGGCTTCGTGCCCCAGGTGGACGCCACCGAGCGCCGGGTCGGCATCCTGGGCCTGGGCGAGCTGGGCGGCGACGCCGCGCGCAAGCTGGCGGCGCTGGACTTCGACGTGGCCGGCTGGAGCCGCCGGCCCAAGACCATCGACGGGGTCACGTCTTTCCACGGCGGCGGGGGCCTGGACGACCTGCTGGCGCGGTCCGACATTTTGGTCAACCTGCTGCCCCTGACCGCGGCCACGGCCGATATCCTGCGCGCCGCCACCCTGGCCCGCCTGCCCCAGGGCGCCTGCGTCATCAACGCCGCCCGCGGCGCCCACCTGGTCGAGGACGACCTGCTGGCGGCGCTCGATTCGGGGCACATCGCCGCCGCCGCGCTCGACGTCTTCCGCGCCGAGCCCCTGCCCGCCGGCCATCCGTTCTGGACCCACCCGCGGGTCTTCGTCACCCCCCACGTGGCCAGCCAGACCATGGTGCCCACGGCGGCGGCGGTGATCGCCGACAACATCCGCCGCCTGGACCGGGGCGAAACCCCCACGGGCCTGGTGGACCGGGGGAGCTGGACCTGATGGCCATCCTCATCAAGTCCCCCCGGGCCGAACGCTGGATCGACGCCGTGCGCCACCACCGCCCCGACGAGGAGCTGCGCATCTGGCCCCAGGTGGGCGATGCCGCCGACATCGAGTTCGCCGTGGTGTGGCAGCCCGAGCCCGGGGACCTGGCCCGCTACCCCAACCTGCGCGCCGTCTTCTCCATGGGCGCCGGGGTCGACCACATCCTGGCCGACCCCCACCTGCCCGCCGGCCTGCCCATCGTGCGCCTGGTGGACTCGACCATGACCCGGGGCATGGTGGAATACGTGCTGCACTGGGTCCTGCACCACCACCGCGACTTCGGCCGCTACGCCGCCGCCCAGCCGGGCGACTGGACCGCCCATCCGCAAATCCCGGCGCCCCAGCGCCGCGTCGGCGTCATGGGCCTGGGCGAGCTGGGCGGCGCCGCGGCCCGCACCCTGGCCCGCCTGGGCTTCGACACCGCCGGCTGGAGCCGCACCGAACGGCAGATCGAGGGAATCACCTGCTTCCACGGCGAGCCCGGCCGCGCCCATTTCCTGGCCCGCACCGAAATCCTGGTCTGCCTCCTGCCCCTGACCCCGGCCACGGAAAACATTTTGGACAGCGCCCTGTTCGCCGCCCTGCCCCCCGGCGCCGCCCTGATCCACTGCGGCCGCGGCCCGCACCTGGTCGAGGCCGACCTCCTGGCCGCCCTCGACACCGGCCACCTGGCGGCGGCGACGCTCGACGTCTTCCCCACCGAGCCCCTGCCCCCCGCCCACCCCTTCTGGACCCACCCCCGGGTCACGGTCACCCCCCACATGGCCAGCCTCGGCGTCGCCCGCAGCGCGGCGGCGGGCTTCTCCGAGGCCATCGACCTGCTGCGGGCGGGGAAGCTGCCGGGGAACCTGGTCGACCGGGCGGCGGGGTACTGAGGCGGTTTGAACCACAGAGGCACAGAGGCACAGAGCCCGCCGCAACGCCCCGCCGCGACCACCCCGACCAGGTCCAGGCATGGCCTAACGATCTGAAAACGTTGATTTCCCGTCATGGCCGGGCTCGACCCGGCCTCCACGCCAACCCCACCGGCACCCGCGAAGACGTGGACCCCCGGGTCAAGCCCGGGGGTGACGGCAAGGAGGTCGGGGCGACCGGCCACGGCCCGCCTTGGCGGTCAGTTGTCGTCCGAGTCAAGGTCGGCCAGCCACCCCGAAACCCGTTCGACCATCGGCGTGGCGCCCATCTCGGCGAACAGCGCCACCGACTTCCGCCACTGGTCGCGCGCTTCGTCGATCTGGCCTCGCGCCTTGGCCACTGCGCCCAGGTTGCCGTACTGGATGGCCATGCCCTCCTTGCGTCCCAGTTCCTCGTTGAGGACCAGGGCCTTGCGGTGCCAGTCCTCCGCCGCGTCCAGGTCGCCGCGGGTCTTGGCCACCAGGCCCAGGTTGCCATAGTCGCTGGCCATGCCCTCCTTGCGTCCCAGTTCCTCGTCGAGGGCCAGGGCCTTGCGGTGCCAGTCCTCCGCCGCGTCCAGGTCGCCGCGGGTGAAGGCCACCAGGCCCAGGTTGCCGCAGTGGTTGGCCATGCCCTCCTTGCGTCCCAGTTCCTCGTCGAGGGCCAGAGCCTTGCGGTGCCAGTCATCCGCCGCGTCCAGGTCGCCGCGGGTGAAGGCCACGTTGCCCAGGTTGCCGTATTGGTTGGCGATGCTCTCCTTGCGTCCCAGTTCCTCGAAGACGGCCAGGGCCTTGCGGAACCGGTCCTCCGCCGCGTCCAGGTCGCCGCGGGTCTTGGCCACCAGGCCCAGGTTGCCGTAGTCGCTGGCCATGCCCTCCTTGCGTCCCAGTTCCTCGTCGAGGGCCAGGGCCTTGCGGTGCCATTCCACCGCCGCGTCCAGGTCGCCGCGGGTCCGGGCCACCACGCCCAGGTTGCCGTAGTCGCTGGCCATGCCCTCCTTGCGTCCCAGTTCCGTTTCGATGGCCAGGGACTTACGGTGCCAGTCCTCCGCCGCGTCCAGGTCGCCGCGGATCCGGGCCACCAGGCCCAGGTTGCCGTAGGCGACGGCGAGCAGGGTCTTGTCGTCGAGGCGGTTGCCCAGGGCTTCCACCCGGCGGTAGGCGGTTTCGGCGGCGGCCAGGTTGCCGAGGCGCTTATTGATATGCCCGAGGCCGTTCCAGGCGGCGGCGTTGTCGGGGTCGAGTTCCGTGGCGCGGGCGTAGTAGCGGCGGGCCTTGTCGGTGTCGTGCAGGTAGGCCAGGGTGGCGATGTGCACGGCGGCGCGGGCGGCCTCGGCGTTGGCCTGTTGACCTTGCTTCGCCTTGCGTTCCAGCAGGTCTTCCAGCCTGGCCTCGGCCTCGGCGGTGTCGCCCTGCTGGATCTCGGCGAGGATCCGGTCGTAGTCCGGCCCGGCTTCCTCGACGGCGGCTTCGACGGCTTCCTGCAATCGCGCCTTCAGACCGTCAATTTGCTGACTTTGTTCGGCGACCCGAGCCCATAGTGTCTCGGTCGTGTTTTTGAGGAGGCGGGTTTTGGTTTCTGGGTCTCCGCGTCGCGTAATGAGCCAGGTCCAAATCGCGACAACCACGGCGACGATTATCGCAGCCACGATACTGGATTCGATCGCGTGAAGATCCCAAAAGCCCTTAAGCCAATCCAATTACACCTCGCAACGTCCGGTCGTTGTTCCCTTCCGACGATTAGTCTATCGCGGGTGGTGCGGGTGTCGAGGCGAATTCGGTGGGGGTTTTCAGGTCACCACAGAGAACACAGAGGGGCACAGAGATGACACAGAGGAGGAAGAGAGGCGCGCTTCGCGCGTAAAATTCTTCGCGCCGCGCCAGCGGCGCCTCTGTGTGATCTCTGTGTTTCTCCGTGTTCTCTGTGGTTCATCCCATGGCGCCGCCGGCCGTGCCCTCGACAGACAGGCAAGGTGAACCACAGAGGCACAGAGGCACAGAGGAAGACGGGCCGCGCGCAGCGCATGAAATCCTCCTCAGCGTCCCTCCGCGCATCCTCGGCGTCCTCCGCGTTTCAAGGCCCTTGAACGCAGGGGGCGCGGAGGGGCGCAGGGAAAGGGGTGCGCTGCGCGCGGCTCCCGTTCTTCTCGGTGCCTCTGTGCCTCTGTGGTTCCCCTACCACCCCTTGAAATCCTAGAATTCCAGAATATATTCCTTGTTACATCGTCCAACCCGGACCGGGAAAGGAAACACGGATGGACACGGATCGAAGGGCACGGATGAACACGGATGGCGCTCGCGGCACCGCCGCCGCCTCCCCGGCCTGCGCCCGTTCGCGGGGCCCGGGCGGCGCCCCCATCCGTGTTTATCCGTGCCCCGATCCGTGTCCATCCGTGTCCTCGACCCGAGCCCTCGCCCGGGCCGGAAAGACGACAAACGACGACATTTTCCCGGCCGAATCGGCCGGATATGAACGATTTCAAGAAGTTGAGCCGAAAATCGACGACGACATCCGGCCAAAAGCCGCGCAAAACGGCACCGAACCGGCCGAAAACCGCCCCGGACCGCCCCCGGGCGTCGTCATTTGGGGTGGTTCAGGCCTCGGCCTCGGCGAGGCGGTCGACCTGCTTGTCGTCGATGGGCCAGTGGACGATGGCGGCGGCGATGCCGAGCGCGATGCCGGCCCACCAGATGCCGTCGTAGCTGCCGGTGGTGTCGTACAGCTTGCCGCCCAGCCAGACGCCCAGGAAGCTGCCGATCTGGTGGCTGAAGAAGACGATGCCGAACAAGGTGCCCATGTAGCGCACGCCGAAGATCTGCGCCACCAGCCCCGAGGTCAGGGGCACGGTGCTGAGCCACAGCAGCCCCATGGCCACCGAGAACGCCAGCACCGTGGTGGTGCTGGCCGGGATGAACAGAAAGAGGGCGATGGCCACGGCGCGCAGCAGATAGAGGTAGGACAGCAGGTGCTTCTTGCGCCCCTTGCCGCCCAGCACCCCGGCGCCGTAGCTGCCGATGACGTTGAACAGGCCGATCAGGGACAGGGACCAGGCCCCCAGCCCCGCCGGCAGGCCCAGGTCGGTGATGTAGGCGGGCATGTGCACGGCGATGAAGGCCACGTGGAAGCCGCACACGAAGAAACCGGCGGTCAGCAGCCAGAAGCCGCGGTGGCGCGACGCCTCCTTGAGCTGGTCGACCAGGCCGAAGGCGGCCTCGCCGGCGGTCAGGTGGGGGCCGTGGGCCTCGGAGCGGCCCTTCAGCGCCGGGGCGCAGAGCACCATGGCCAGGGCCAGGACGGCCAGCAGCACGAAGGCCGTGGGCCAGCCATAGGCGTTGAGGAAGGCCTGGCCCAGGGGCACCACGGTGAACTGGCCGGCGGCGCCGGCGGCGGTGATCAGGCCCATGGCCCAGCTGCGCCGCTCGGCGGGCATGGCGCGGCCCACGGCGCCCAGCACGATGGAGGTGCCGCCGCCGGCCTGGGCCATGCCCAGCAGCAGGCCGGCGCTGATCTGGAACGACAGCGGGTCGGCGGTGGTCGACATCATCCACAGGCCGCCGGCGTACAGCAGCCCGCCGGCGGCGATCACCCGCCCGGCGCCCCACTTCTCGGCGATGGCGGCGGAGAACGGCTGGAACGCGCCCCACAGCAGGTTCTGCATGGCCAGGGCGAAGGCGAAGGTCTCGCGGCCCCATCCCAGGTCGACGCTCATGGGCTTCAGGTACAGGCCCAGGCTGGCGCGCAGGCCGAACACCAGCAGCAGCACCATCGAGCCGGCGGCCAGGATCACCATGGGCGTGCGCCAGGTGGAACGCGGGGGCGGGGCGACGGGGGTCATGGGCCTACTCCGACCAGATACGCGGGGCCCCGGCGCCGCGGCGGCGGGCACAGGGCCTCCCATAGGTGGCAAAGCGGCTTGCAAAGGGCAAGTGGCAAAATTGTCCGCAGGCAATTTTGGCGGAAATGGCGGGATGTCTGTCCGCCCCCGTGGGCCCGCCCGCCGCGACCCGCAAAATGGAACCGAAAAAAGGTGAAAAAGGTGCCAGGCACCTTTTATTATTTCAAATTCTTGCAAAAATCTTTCCGATTAAAAGGTGCCTGGCACCTTTTCTGGCGCCTTTTCGGCGGCCAACACCGCGCGCAGGCCGGCGCGGTAGTCGGGGTAGCGCAGGCGCACCTCCAGCTCGCGCTTGATCAGGCCGTTGTCGACCCGGCGGTTGTCGGCCCAGAACGACCGGGCCATGGGCGACATGTCCCGGGCCGCCTCGGCGAAGGGCACCAGGGGCGGCGGTTCGACCCCCAGCAGGTTGCAGGCGAAGGCGGTCACCTGCTGCGGCTCCACCGGTTCGTCGTCGCAGACGTTGTAGACGGCGCCCGGCCGCGGCCGCGCCACCGAGGCCGCCAGGACGGCGGCGATGTCGTCCACGTGGATGCGCGAGAAGCAATGCCCGGGCCGGTCGATGCGCCGCGCCCGGCCGGCGCGCACGGCGTCGAGCTGGCTGCGCCCGGGGCCGTAGATGCCGGCCAGGCGGAAGACGTGCACCGGCAGGCCGTCCCGCTCCACCCGCGCCAGCCAGGCGGCCTCGGCCGCCGCGCGGCGCTGCGAGCGGCCCACGTCGGGGCGCAGCGGCGCCGTCTCGTCGACCACGGCGCCGCCGGTGTCGCCGTAGACCCCGGTGGTGGACAGGTAGCCGACCCACGCCAAGTCCGCCAGGGCCGCCAGGTCGCCGCCGTGCAGGTCCAGCACCGGGTCGCCGCCGCCGTCCCCGCCCTGGCCGTCCGGGGGGACGGAGACCAGGACATGGGTGGTGCCGTCCAGGGCCCCGGGCGGCAGGGGGTGGTCGCGGTCGAACACCCAGGCGTCCACCCCCGTGTCGCGCAGGCGCGCCACCGCCGCCGCCTCGCGCGCCGTGCCGGCCACCGACCAGCCGGCGGCGCGGCGGTCGCGGGCGAAGGCCCGGGCCGAATAGCCGAGGCCGAAGCAGAACAGGCGCGGCGATCTGGGCATTTTCCTTCCTTCCCGTTACAGCCCGTTGTGGGCAGAATGGCGCCCGCCGCATCATAGGAACACCGCCGCCTTGGCCCAAGCCCCCTTTCACCGCCTGCCCGCCGTCGCCGCCATGCTGGCGCTCGCGCTGTCCCTGCCCGCCCACCTGGCGCCGGCGCCCGCGGCGGCGGACGAGGTCGACCACGTCCGCGCCTACCGCGAGTGCATGGCCCTGGTCGACCGCCACCCCGAGGAGGCCTTCGAGGAGGCCCTGGCCTGGCAGGCCCTGGGCGGCGGCGAGGCGGCGCGCCACTGCGGCGCCCGCGCCCGCATCGGCCTGAAGCAGTACGGTCAGGCCGCCACCCTGCTGGAGGACCTGGCCCAGTCCACCCGCCGCGGGCTCGGCTTCAAGGCCCGCTTCCTGGCCCAGGCGGCCCAGGCCTGGCGCCTGGCCGGCGACGACGCCCGCGCCCTGGCGGTGCTGGACACCGCCCTGCGCCTGGGCGAGGAGGCCAAGGGGGCCGGCGGGGAAGGCGAGGCAAGCGGGCTGGACCCGGCGATCACCGCCGACCTGCTGACCGACCGGGCCTCGGTGCTGGCGGCCCAGGGGCGCCTGTGGGACGCCGTCGACGACCTGAACCGGGTGCTGGAGCGGGACCCCGGCGCGGTGGACGCCCTGGTGTTCCGCGCCACCGCCTACCGCCTGCTGGACGGCAAGGACACGCCGACCCTCGACCTGGCGGCGGCGGACCTGGAACGGGCCCTGGCGCTCGACCCCGACCACGTGGAGGGGCGGCTGGAACGCGGCAACCTGCGCCGCCTGCGCGGCGACGACGCCGGCGCCCGGGCCGACTGGCTGGGGGTGCTGGACCGGGCCCCCAAGTCCCCGGCGGCCACGGCGGCGCGGGCCAACCTGGAGAAGCTGGACGTGAAGACCCGCTAGCCAATCGCGGTCGACGGCACTATATTCAAAAAATCTGATATTTGACGCGAGGCCCGCCATGCGGTTGCAGCCCACCCGCGCCGGATCCGTCGCCTGCGGCAATGCCGTGGTGGTCGAGCGGGACGGCGAATTCCTGATCTGCCTGAAGGCCGAACGGGCCGGCAAGGAGTACGTGCACCACTACGCCGTGCCGGTGGACCCGGGACGGGCCGGCGAGCTGGGCATGATCTACCTGGACCCCGAGGACGCCCTGCTGGACTGCGGCCATCCGCCCTGCTTCGCCCTGGACGCCGGCGAGTCATGCCCGGCCGAGCCCGGCCACATCTTCGAGAACGCCCGCGGCGCCTTCCTCAAGGTGGTGGAGGACCCCAAGTCGCAGAAGATGTTCGCCTACGTGGAGCTGTCCTCGGGCCAGCTCATCCGCCGCCAGGAACGCGGCGTGGCCGCCGTCTACCGGGCCTGGCGGATCACCGGCCTGGGCCGCGACGGCGCCATCACCCTGGAGCAGGTGCACGGCGCCCTGGCCGATGTAACGGCGGGGTAGCGTCCCGTCCCGCCTCGCCTGGCGTCAGCTCAACAGCCCCTGTAGCCAGTCCAGGACGTCCGAGGCGAAGCCGTGGCTGAGCCAGCCGGAAACGAACCCGGACATGAACTTGACGTCGTAGACGAAGTTGAACAGCCAGCCGCCAACGAAGAAGAACGGATAGGTCACGAGTCGGCGCATGGTTTTCCCATCCTTTCAACACAGTTGCCGGCGCGGCTTACCGCCCGAATGGGGCAATTCGATGGCCGGGGATGCACCCCCGGTGGGCGGCCGGTCAGGGGGTGATGAGGCCGGACAGGATGGCGGCCGCCACCGCCTGGTCCGAATCGGCGGCGCCCAGCTTGCGGCGCGCCCGGGCGGCATAGTCCGCAACCGTCCCTTTCGTGACCCCGAACTTCCCGGCGATTGCGCCTTCGGTCTTGCCGCGCGCCAGCAGCGTCAGGGTTTCCGTTTCGCGGGGGGTCAACGGCGCGGCCGGACGGGCCGGCCGGCCATGGCGGCGCGGTCCGCCGGGCTCCTGGCGGCGTGCCAGGACCACCTCCGCCTGGAATGCCCGCACCACGCGCTCCGACCAGTCGGGACTGAATTGGTCAGGCTGTTTTACCATCGCCATCCATTTCAAAAATGCGCTCGAACGTCCGGTGGTCGAAGACCTTGGCGGCATCACCGTGGCCTTCGGCAATCCGCCGGGGGACCGTTCCGGAATTGTCCAACAAAAGCCAACGGTCCGCAATCTCGACCAGCGACGGCAGGTTCGCCACGCCCCGGTGAAACCGCCGCGCGACGACCTCCACGGGAACGTCGTGACCGCCCCGCCGCACCCGGATCGCGACCCTTCGGGATGCCAGCGCGGGCGACCGCAGATGGATGAAGACAACCCCCACGTGCCACTCGGTTTCGCGCAGGGCCGCGGCCAGGTGGTGGTACCGCCTGCTGGCCAAGGTTGTCTCCACGGCGAAGGATTGACGTCTGCGGACAAGGTCCCGAATTCGGTCGATCATCACCCGGCCGGCGCCGAAAGCCGCGGCCTCGGGTCTGAAGGGGGACAGCCCGCGGGCAATCTCGTCCGCGTTGACGAAATGATCCAGTTCGAGGATTTCCGGCACGAGTTGACGGGCCAGTGTCGATTTGCCGGCGCCGTTCGCCCCGCAGACGATCCAGATCCAGGGTTCCCGCTCCATGCCGGGCATGCTCGCATGGCGGAACCGCCGGCCACAAGGGCCGGCGGCGCCGGGAAGATCGTCAGTACCGGTACTGGTCGGTCTTGAACGGGCCCTGGACCGGGACGCCGATGTAGTCGGCCTGGCGCTGGGTCAGTTCGGTCAGCTGCACGCCCAGCTGGGCCAGGTGCAGCATGGCCACCTTCTCGTCCAGGTGCTTGGGCAGGACGTAGACCTTGCGTTCGTACTCGCCGGGCTTGGTCCACAGCTCGATCTGCGCCAGCACCTGGTTGGTGAACGAGGCGGACATGACGAAGCTGGGGTGGCCGGTGGCGCAGCCCAGGTTCACCAGCCGGCCGCCGGCCAGCAGGATGATGCGGTTGCCGCCGGGGAACTTCACCTCGTCCACCTGGGGCTTGATGTTGGTCCAGGTGCAGTTGCGCAGGCCGGCGACCTCGATCTCGCTGTCGAAGTGGCCGATGTTGCAGACGATGGCCCGGTCCTTCATCTGGCGCATGTGCTCGACGGTGATCACCGACTCGTTGCCGGTGGCGGTGACGAACACGTCGCCGCGCGACGCCGCGTTCTCCATGGTCACCACCTCGAAGCCCTCCATGGCCGCCTGCAGGGCGCAGATGGGGTCGATCTCGGTGACCAGCACGCGGCAGCCGTTGGCGCGCAGCGATTCGGCCGAGCCCTTGCCCACGTCGCCATAGCCGCAGACCACGGCCACCTTGCCGGCCAGCATCACGTCGGTGGCGCGGCGGATGCCGTCCACCAGGCTCTCGCGGCAGCCGTACTTGTTGTCGAACTTGGACTTGGTGACCGAGTCGTTGACGTTGATGGCCGGCCACAGCAGGGTGCCGTCCTGCTCCATGTGGTACAGGCGGTGGACGCCGGTGGTGGTCTCCTCGGTGACGCCGCGGATGGCGGCGCCCAGCTCGGAATACCAGCCGGGGCGCTCGGCCAGGGTCTTCTTGATGGCCGCGAACAGGACCTCCTCCTCCTCGCTGCCCGGGTTGTCCAGGACCGAGATGTCCTTCTCGGCCCTGATGCCCAGGTGCACCAGCAGGGTGGCGTCGCCGCCGTCGTCCAGGATCATGTTGGGCGCGCCGCCGTCGCCCCACTGGAACAGGCGGTGGGTGTAGTCCCAGTACTCCTCCAGGGTCTCGCCCTTGTAGGCGAACACCGGGGTGCCGGCGGCGGCGATGGCCGCGGCGGCGTGGTCCTGGGTCGAATAGATGTTGCACGACACCCAGCGCACGTCGGCGCCCAGGGCCTGCAGGCTCTCGATCAGCACCGCGGTCTGGATGGTCATGTGCAGGGAGCCGGCGATGCGCGCGCCCTTGAGCGGCTGCGCGGCGGCGAATTCCTCGCGCACGGCCATCAGGCCGGGCATCTCGGCCTCCGCCATCTCGATCTCCTTGCGGCCCCAGTCGGCCAGGGAGATGTCGGCAACCTTGTAGTCGGTGAACGTCATGGGAGGCTCCATCGCGGAGGGGAAACGGAAAGAATCCGCCGGGGCGGAAACGGCTTGGCGGGCAATATAAAGATATCTTTATATGTTTATCAACCCCAAAATGGCGGGGCCGGCGCGGCGCTCACGCCAGGCCGTTGAAGTCGTCCAGCAGGGTGGCGATGCGGCCCGAGTCCACCTGCCCCATGATCAGGTCGGCGCGGCGGGCGGCGGCGGCCAGGTCCATCTCGCGGATGCGCTGCTTGACCCGCGGGATGCTGGGCGGAACCATGGACAGGTCGCGGAAGCCCAGGCCCAGCAGCAGCGCTGCGTAGCGCGGGTCGCCGGCCATCTCGCCGCAGATGGACACCGGGATCCCGGCCCGCCCGGCGGCGGCGGCGGAGAACTGGATCAGGCGCAGCACCGCCGGGTGCAGGCTGTCGTACAGGGCCGCCACCTGCTCGTCGCCGCGGTCGATGGCCAGGGTGTACATGGTCAGGTCGTTGGAGCCGACGGCGAAGAAGTCGGCGGCCCGGGCCAGGGCGTCGGCGGCCAGGGCGGCGCCGGGCACCTCGATCATGACCCCCAGCGGCGGCAAGTCGTCGGGCAGGTCGACCCCGCGCCGGCGCAGGTCGGCGTGGGCCCGCTTCAGCACCTCGCGGGCCTTGCGGATCTCGGACACCGTGGTGACCATGGGCAGCAGCACCCGCACGTTGCCCGCGACGGCGGCGCGCAGGATGGCCCGGAACTGGGTTTCCAGCAGGTCCGTGCGCGCCAGCGACAGGCGGATGCCGCGCAGGCCCAGGGCCGAGCCGGCACTGTCGGAATATTCCCCCATCAGGGCCGCCGAGGTCTTCTCGCCCCCCACGTCCAGGGTGCGCACGGTGACCGGCCGGTCGCCCATGGCGGCGACCACCTGCATCAGGGACTCGTACTGCTCGTCCTCGCCGGGCACGTCGCGGCGGTTCATGAACTGGAACTCGCTGCGCAGCAGGCCGATCCCCTGGGCCCCGGAATCGGGCAGCAGGCGCAGCTCGATGGGCAGTTCGATGTTGGCCTGCAGGGTGATGGTCACGCCGTCGCGGCTTTCCGCCGGCTTCTCCTTCAGGCGGACCAGCTTGCGCGCCTCGCGCAGGCGTTCGCGCCGCCGCCGCTCGAAGGTGGCCAGGGTCCGCTTGCCGGGGTTGACCACCACCCGCCCGGCGTCGCCGTCCACCAGGATGGTGTCGCCCGAGCGCACGTGGGACAGCAGCCCGGGCACCCCCAGCACCGCCGGCATGCCGAGCGCCCGGGCCATGATCGCCGTGTGCCCCTCGGCGCCGCCGACCATGGCGGCGATGCCGCGGATGCGCGTGGGGTCGAGCTGCGCCGCCTCGGCCGGGGTCACCTCCTCGGCGACGACCAGGGTGTCCTCGGGCAGGTCGGCGAGGGAGGCGCTGCCGCGCCGGGTCAGGCTGCGGATCAGGCGGTTGCCCACCTCGCGCACGTCGGCGACGCGGGCCGCCAGGTAGGCGTCGTCCATGCCGGCGAACTGCCGGGCGATCTCCTTCATCTCGGCGTGGACGGCGGCCTCGGCATTGACGTGGTATTCGCGGATGCGCCGGTCCGACCCGCGCACCAGGCGCGAATCCTTGAGCATGTGGAAATAGGCGTCCAGCAGGTAGCCCAGCTCCTCCCCGGCGGCGCCGTCGATGCCCTGGGCCTTTTCCTGCAGGCGCTGGATCTGGCGCCGCGCCGCCGTGGCCGCCATGCGCAGGCGCCGGCACTCGGGCTCCACCTGCTCGGCGGAGATCTCGTATTCGGGCGCGTCGATGGCGCCGGCCTCGCGCACGTAGGCGACGCCGATGCCGATGCCCGGCGCCACGCCAAGGCCGGTCAGCACCGTTTCCTTGGCGGAAGCGGTTTTGCTGGTGCCCTCCCCCCGCATGGAGATCAGCCCTCTTCCTCTCCGAACTTGGCGGCGATGATGGCGCAGATGGCCTCCACGGCCTGGACCGCCTGGGGGCCCTCGGCGTGGATGTGGATCTCCGTGCCCGGCCCCGCCGCCAGCATCATCAGCCCCATGATGGAGCTGCCCGAGACCGTCTGCCCGCCCTTGGTGACCGACACCTCGGCATCGAATTCCGACGCCGTCTGCACGAACCGCGACGCCGCGCGGGCGTGCAGGCCGCGGCGGTTGACGATGGTGGCGCTGCGGTCGATCCCCTCGCCGGACAGGCTCTGCTCCATGGCGCCGGGCCCCCTCGGTCAGTCCTGGTTCAGCAGTTGCGAGGCGATGTTGATGTACTTGCGCCCGGCCTCCTGGGCGTGGGCCGCGGCCTCGTTCAGGTCCGCCGATTCGCGGGCGCTGGCCAGCTTGATCAGCATCGGCAGGTTGACCCCGGCGATGACCTCGACCTTGGCCTTGTCCATGACCGAGATGGCCAGGTTGGACGGCGTGCCGCCGAACATGTCGGTCAGCAGGATCACGCCGTCGCCGTCCTCGGCCCGGTCGACGCTTTTCAGGATGTCGGCGCGGCGCTGCTCCATGTCGTCCTCGGGGCCGATGCACACGGCCTCGGTGTTGCGCTGCGGCCCGACCACGTGTTCCATGGCCGCGATCAACTCCTCGGCCAGGCGGCCGTGGGTCACAAGAACCAAACCGATCATGCTATTTCCATCTTCCCCATGAAAACGCCTGTCGTCGTCCGTCCCGCCCCGGCATCCCCACGCCTGCGGTCCCCCATCAACGGTCGAGTTCGCGGTGCACGAGCTGCACCGGATATCCCCCCTGGTTCAGCCAGGCCGCCAGCCGCTCGGCCACATAGACGGACCGGTGGCGGCCGCCCGTGCAGCCGATGGCGATGGTCAAGTAACTCTTCCCCTCCTCGGCGTACCGGGGCAGCAGCGGCTGCAGCAGCGCGGTCAGGTTTCCCAGGAACGGCTGCAGCCCGGCATCCGTCTCGATGAACGCGCCGACGGACGCATCCTGTCCGGTCAGCGGCCTGAGCTCGGGATCATAGTGCGGATTGACCAGGAAACGCACGTCGAAAACCAAGTCCGCCTCGCGCGGCAGGCCCTGGCGGTAGGAAAAGGAGGTGACGAACAGGTGCAGGACCTGGCCGCGGCCGCCGCCGAAATGGCCCTGCAGCATGCGTTTCAGGTCCCCGGGGCTGCGCCCGGTGGTGTCCAGCACCAGGTCGGCGCGCCCGCGCAGGGGCGAGATCAGGCTGCGCTCGCTGGCGATTCCGTCGGTCAGGGGCCGGTCCTGGCCCAGGGGGTGGCGGTGGCGGGTGGTGGCGTAGCGGCGGCGCAGCTCGTCGTCGTCGCAGTCCATGAACAGGACCCGCAGCTCGGTCTGCGCCCGCGCCGACAGGGCGTCCAGCTCGTCCAGCAGCTTTTCGATGCCGAATTCCCGGGTGCGGATGTCGACGCCGATGGCCAAAGGGGGCACGGGGGGGGGCACGGAGAAGGGGACGGCGCCGGCCTCGGGCTCGCGGTGGCGCAGGGCCACCAGGCTGCCCAGCAGCGACAGGGGGATGTTGTCCACGGCCTCGAAGCCAAGGTCCTCCAGCGCCTTCAGGGCCGAGGTCTTGCCGGCGCCCGACATCCCCGTGACCAGGACGACGAGGGCGGCCGCGTCGGTGCCGCCGGTGTCGGTCTCGCTGCTCATGGGTCCGCTCGATCCCACCCCTCGATCTCGCCGCCGTGCAGGCGCAGCGCCACCCGGACCTTCGCCGCCGCCGAGGCCTCGAACGGCGTCAGCGACAGCCGGGGGACGCGCAGGTCCAAGTATTCACAAAACCGCTGCGGCGGCAACCGTGGCACGTGGTCCGGCGCCACCAGGTCGACCACCAGGCACAGCGGCGCGCCGTCGGCGGCGCCGATCCGCACCAGGCCGACGCCGCGCACCTCCAGCACCCCGGCGATGGCGGCCGGGGCGCGCATCAGGACCGAGCCGCCGGCGCGCACCAGGTCGGTGCGGTCGTCGGCCACCAGGCGCGCGCCGCCGTCGATCAGGCGCAGGGCCAGGTCCGACTTGCCGCTGCCCGACGGGCCGCGCAGCAGTACGCCGCGGCCGTCGACGGCCACCGCCGTGCCGTGGACCTGCCGGGTGGTGCCGTCGCCGGTCACTGCGCCGCCTCGCGGTGGCGCCGCGGCCAGTCGCGCGGGGTCTCGATGCCGCCGGGCAGCAGGGGCAGGCGCACCACGAACCGCGCGCCCCGCACCCGGCCGTCCTCGGCCAGGCGGTTCTCGGCGTGGAGGGTGCCGCCGTGGGCCTCGACGATCTGCTTCGAGATGCTGAGCCCCAGGCCCGAATGGGTGCCGAACTTCTCGCCCTCGGGCCGCTCGGTGTAGAACCGCTCGAAGATGGCCTCCTCCTTGCCCGGCGGGATGCCCGGGCCCTGGTCCTCGACCGCCACCTCGACCGTCCCGGCGCCGGCGCCGGCGATGCGGGCCACGGACAGGGTGACCACGCCGCCGGGCGGGCTGAAGGTCATGGCGTTGCCGATCAGGTTGCGGAACACCTGCACCAGGCGCCCCTCCATGCCCGAGACGAACAGGCTGGGCCCGCCGTCGCCGTCGTCGCGGTAGGCCAGGGTCGGCCCGGCGTCGCCGCCGCCGTCGGCCTCGCGGGCGGCGGTGTACAGGTCGGTCATGGCCTCCAGCAGGCGGCTCAGGTTGATGGGCTCCTGCTCGGCGCGGGACAGCTCGGCGTCCAGGCGCGAGGCGTCGGAGATGTCGCTGATCAGGCGGTCGAGGCGGCCCACGTCTTCGAGGATGATGTCCATCAGGCGGCGCTGCTGTTCGGGGTCCTTGATGCGCGAGGCGGTCTCCACGGCGCTGCGCAGGGAGGTCAGCGGGTTCTTGATCTCGTGCGCCACGTCGGCGGCGAACCGCTCGATGGCGTCCATGCGCAGCCACAGGGCCTGGGTCATGTCGCGCAGGGCCTCGGCCAGGTCGGCGATCTCGTCGTTGCGGGACGGGAACTCGGGGATCACGTGCTGGCGGGCGTGGGTGTGGCGCACCAGGTCGGCGGCGGCCGCCAGGCGGCGCAGCGGCCGGGCGATGGTGCCGGCCAGGTAGATGGACATCAGCACCGTGGCGGCGATGGCGATGGCGAACACACGCAGGATTTCCTCGCGCACCTCGCGCACGGCGGCGTCGATCTCCTGCGAATCCTTGGACAGCAGCAGGCCGCCCAGGACCTGCTTGTAGCGCTGCACCGGGACCCCGATGCTGAGGATCAGGCCGCCGCGCGGGGTGCTGCGCACCACCCCCATCTCGTCGCCGTTCAGGGCCATGACCGCCTCGGCGTAGTCGGCGGCGGTGTGGGTGGAGCCCTCGCGGTAGGGGGGGTAGTCGGGGCTCCAGGGCAGGCGGCCGGTCAGGCGGTCGTAGACCTCCAGGATGTCGCCCAGGGTGTCGCGCTCGACGCTGGGCGGCGGCAGCTCCTCCACCTGCACCACCCGGCCCGATCCCAGCAGCAGCCGCGAGTCGGCCACCAGGGTGCCGTCGATGGCGAACAGGCGGGCCCGGGTGCGGGTGGTCTCGACCATGCGCCGGACCATCTGGTGGGCGATGGTGCGGCGCAGTTCCTGGGCCTCGGTGGAGCTGGTGGTGACCGCGCCCTCGCCCAGGGCGGCGGCGAACAGGCGGGCCTGGACCTGTAGCGCCTTGAGCTCGGACTCGATCAGCCCGCGGCGGTAGTCTTCCAGGTACAGCAGGCCGACGATGGGGATCGCCAGGGCCACCAGGTTGATGGTCAGCAGCCGGCGCGTGATGGGCGACACGGCGCGCCAGCGCCGCTTGCGGACCGCTCCTTCGTCACCCCGTGTCTTCTTCATGGCGCGAGTGTAGCGCCCCCCGCCCAGGCGGAACAGCGGCGCGTCAGGTCCCGCGGTAGCGGTATCCGACGCCGTACAGGGTCTCGATCTCGGCGAAGTCGGAATCGATGTCGCGGAACTTCTTGCGCAGGCGCTTGATGTGGCTGTCGATGGTGCGGTCGTCGACATAGATGTGCTCGCCATAGGCGGCGTCGATCAACTGGTCGCGGCTTTTCACGTGGCCGGGGCGGCGGGCCAGGGCGTACAGCAGCATGAATTCGGTGACGGTCAGGTTCACCGGCTGTCCGCCCCAGGTGCACAGGTGGCGCGACGGCTCCATCACCAGGTCGCCGCGGTGGATGGCGTCCTTGTCCTCGGTGGCCCCGGCGCCGGCGGCGTTGACCACCTCCTGGCGGCGCAGGATGGAGCGGATGCGCTCGATCAGCAGGCGCTGCGAGAACGGCTTGGTGATGTAGTCGTCGGCGCCCATGCGCAGGCCCAGCACCTCGTCGATCTCGTCGTCCTTGGAGGTCAGGAAGATCACCGGCAGGTTGGACTTCTGGCGCAGGCGGCCCAGCAGTTCCATGCCGTCCATGCGCGGCATCTTGATGTCCAGCACCGCCAGGTCCACGGGCGCGCGTTCAAGTCCGCTCAGGGCCTCGGCCCCGTCCTTGTAGGTGGTCACCTTGAAGCCCTCGGCCTCCAGGGTCATGGACACCGAGGTCAGGATGTTGCGGTCGTCGTCCACCAGGGCGATGGAATAGGGCATGGCAAATCTCTCAACCGTTGGAGCGGCTTACCGTCACAGGGGTAAGGCCCCTTTGTGGCGAAATTATAGCGTGCGCGGGGCCCTGGCCGAAGGACAATCCGGTTGACCGCGAACCGGGCCCATCCTATTAGTGGACGGGACGGTTCCCGCGGAAGGACGAGAGAGTCCCGGGATCAAAAGGGAACATGGAGGGGTCGACCCAATCGGGGACCCAAGGCCATGGCTGCCCCCGCAACTGTGCGCGGCGAGCGACCTCCGGCAAACGCCACTGGAAATCCCCCTTGGGGAAACCGGGAAGGCAGGAGGCACCGCAAGGACCCGCGAAGCCAGGAGACCTGCCGTCACGGTTCCCTGCCCCCCGGGGCGGGGGTTGGACGTCACCACCGGAACGGAGGGTTGCGGTATGAATACGAAAACGACTCACATCGAGAAAATCTGGTCGCGGCAACTGGCGCAGCGCGTGGCCCCGGCCATGGCCGCCATGCTGTTGGGGGTGTTCCTGGTCACCGGCATCGGCTTCGCCCATCCGGACACCATCCACAACGCGGCGCACGATTCCCGCCACTCGTTCGCCTTTCCCTGCCACTGATCCGGCATGTTCCGGATCATATTGACCGCCGCCCTCGTGGCGGGGGTCCTCGGCGGCGTGGTGGCATCGGCCGTGCAGGCCTTCACGACCATTCCGCTGATTCACCTGGCCGAAGCCCATGAGGACGGCGGCGGCGGGGCCGCGGCGCCGGCCGCTGGCCAGGCCGCGCCCGACCACGGCACCCACGACCATGGCGCCCAAGACCACGGCACCCACGACCATGGGGCGGCCGCCGCCGGCCACGACCACGGCGCCAACGCCTGGATGCCCGCCGAGGGCGTCGAGCGCGTGGCCTACACGGTGCTGGCCAACGTCATCGCCGGGGTCGGATTCGCCCTGATCCTGGTGGCCTGCTTCGTGCTGCACGGCGCGCCCATGGACGGCCGCCGCGGCGTGGTCTGGGGCATGGCCGGGTTCACCGCCTTCGCCCTGGCGCCGTCCCTGGGCCTGCCGCCCGAGCTGCCGGGCATGTTCGCCGCCGAGCTGGTGGCGCGCCAGACCTGGTGGTTCGCCGCCGCCCTGGGCACCGCCGCCGGCCTGTGGCTGATGGTGTTCGGCAACGCCTGGGCCTGGCGCGTCGTCGGCATGGCGGTCCTGGTGGCGCCGCACTTCTGGGTCCCCCACCCCGAGGGCATGGGCGGCGGCCCGCCGCCCGAGCTGTCGGCCCACTTCGTCACCGCCTCGCTGGCCACGGCGGCGGTGTTCTGGGCGGTGCTGGGCTGGGTCGGCGGCACCGTGCACCGGCGCCTGGCGGCCTGAGCGGCGACGCCGCCCTGGGTGCTTGACGGGCGCGCGGTGGTCCGACACCATGCGCCCCTGTGCCGTCGGTCGGCAGGGGGACCCGGGTGAGCCAAGTGCAGCGTTTCTTCCGCCTGTTGCTGGACGCCGCGCGCGACCTCCTGCCCATCGTGGCCGTGATCTTCGTGTTCCAGGTGGCGGTGATCCGCCAGCCCTTCCCCGACTTGGCCGGCATCCTGACCGGCCTGGCCCTGGTGGTGCTGGGCCTGGCCCTGTTCGTCCAGGGGCTGGAGCTGGGGCTGTTCCCGCTGGGCGAATCCATGGCCCAGGCCTTCGCCCGCAAGGGCAACCTGACGGCCCTGCTGGTGTTCGCCTTCTGCCTGGGATTCGGCACCACGGTGGCCGAGCCGGCCCTGATCGCCGTGGCCGACAAGGCGGCGGCGGTGGCCGGCGGCGACGGCCACATCGCCGACACCGACGCGGCACGGCAGTCCTACGCCTTCAACCTGCGCGTCACGGTGGCCCTGTCGGTGGGGTTCGCCCTGGTCCTGGGCGTGTTCCGCATCCTCAAGGGTTGGCCCATCCACTACATGATCATCGGCGGCTACGTGCTGGTGGTGGTGCTGACCAACTTCGCGCCGGACGAGATCGTCGGCATCGCCTACGATTCCGGCGGGGTCACCACCTCGACCATCACCGTGCCCCTGGTGGCGGCCCTGGGGGTGGGGCTGGCGTCGCGCATCCGCGGCCGCAACCCGCTGATGGACGGGTTCGGCCTGGTCGCCTTCGCCAGCCTGACGCCCATGATCTTCGTCCTCGTGTTCGGCATGGTGACCTGACATGGCCCTGCTGGAGCACATCTCGGACACGGTCCTGGGCACCATCTTCGACATCCTGCCCATCGCCGCCATCCTGCTGTTCTTCCAGTTCCTGGTGATCCGCGAAAAGCCGGTCAACCTGGCGCAGATCGCCTGGGGCTTCCTGTACGTGCTGATGGGGCTGAGCCTGTTCCTGGTGGGGCTGGAGCAGGCCCTGTTCCCCATCGGCGAGACCATGGCCAGGCAGCTCACCTCGACCCAGTTCCTGTACGGCAGCGACGTGGCGCCGACGGCGCCGCACTGGCAGGACTTCATCTGGGTCTACGTCTTCGCCGCCGCCATCGGCTTCGCCACCACGGTGGCCGAGCCGGCCCTGATCGCGGTGTCGGTGAAGGCCAACGAGGTTTCGGGCGGCGCGCTGAACGCCTGGGGCCTGCGCGTGGCCGTGGCGGTGGGGGTGGCGGTGGGGGTGGCCGTGGGCACCTTCCGCATCGTCACCGGCACGCCGCTGCCGCTGTACATCATGGCCGGCTACGTGGTGGTGATGCTGCAGACCCTGCGGGCCCCGCGCGGCATCGTGCCGCTGGCCTACGATTCCGGCGGCGTCACCACCTCGACGGTGACGGTGCCGGTGGTGACCGCCCTGGGCCTGGGCCTGGCCTCGGCCATCCCGGGGCGCAGTGTTCTGATCGACGGATTTGGACTGATCGCCTTCGCCAGTGTGTTCCCCATTATGTCCGTACTGGGGTACACCACGGCCGCGGCCTGGCGGCGCCGGCGCAAGGCGGCAAGCAAACGTGACGAGGAGTCGCAACCATGAACCTGAAACTGATCATCGCCCTGGTCAGCGACGAGCGGACCAACGCCGTCATCGACGCCGCCCGCGAGGCGGGGGCAACCGGCGCCACCACCGTGACCAGCGTCCGCGGCGAGGGCCTGAAGCCGGAGAAGACCTTCCTGGGCCTGGACCTGAGCGCGCAACGCGACCTGCTGCTGTTCCTGGTGGCGGCGCCGCGGTCGCGCGAGATCCTGGAGACCATCGCCGCCGCCGGCGAGTTCGACAGCGTGCACGGCGCCGGGATCGCCTTTGAAATCGGTATCGACGACGCGGTCGGCCTGACCACCCAGTTGCCGACCCTACTGCAGGAAATCGAGGAGGAGGTATGAGCGACCAGACCTATACCAAGGTGGGCGACGTGATGACGCAGCAGCTGCGCACGATCGCCCGCACCGCCACCGCCCAGGAAGCCATCGACATGCTGAAGCGGTCGGGGGTCAGTTCCCTGGTCGTGCCGCGCCACGACGAGGCCGACGAATGCGCCCTGGTCACAATCACCGACCTGGCGCGCGAGGTGGTGGCCGTGGACCGGGCCCCGGACCGCACCTACGTCTACGACATCATGACCAAGCCGGTGCTGACCCTGCCGGTCAACATGAACGTCAAGTACGCCTGCCGCCTGCTGGCCAAGTTCAAGCTGTCGCGGGCCCTGGTGGTGGACGGCAACCGCGAGCCGGTGGGCATCGTGACCCTGCGCGACATGGTGCTGCACGGCGCCAACGTCGACACCGGCGCCGAAACCGACGCCAAGGCCAAGACGGCGGCCGAGGCCGGCGCCTGACCGGACCGGTGGCCGACACCGCCTTCCAGGCGCGGGGGCTGCTGCGCCGCGCCCGCGCCGGCGTTCTGGCGACCCTGGCCGGCGGCGCGCCCTATGCCTCCCTGGTCACCGTGGCGGCCGACCACGACGGCGCCGCGGTGATGCTGCTGTCGGACCTGGCCGACCACACCCGCAACCTGAGGGCCGATCCCCGCGCCTCGCTGCTGCTGGACGAGGCCAGGGGCCGCGCCAACCCGCAGACCGGCCCCCGGGTCGGGCTGGTGGGGCGGGTCGCCCCCTGTGGCGACCCCGGCGTCGACCCTGGCGCCGGCGCCCGCTTCCTGGCCCGCCACCCGTCGGCGGGGCGTTACGCCGGGTTCGCCGACTTCGCCTTCTACCGCCTGACCGTGGACCGCGCGCACTGGGTCGGCGGCTTCGCCCGTGCCCGCTGGATCGACGGCGCCGCCTGGCACCTGGACCCGGCGCGGGCGGCGGCCATGGCGGCGGCCGAGGACGACCTGCTGGCGCGCCTCAACGGCACCGGGGCGGCCGACCTGACCGCCCTGGTGCGGCGGCGACTCGGGCGCCGCGGCGAATGGGCCGCCGCGGGCCTGGACCTGGACGGCCTGGACCTGCGCGCCGGCGCCCGATTGGCGCGCCTGGACTTCGAAGATTCACAGTCGTCGCCCGCGCACTGCCTGGCGGCCGTAGAGCGCCTGCTTTCAGCCACTTGAGGGGCATCGGTACGCTAGCGTATGCGTTGTCGGCGGGTTAGCGAGCGTTTTTTTGCACCTGCGAGTTTGACTCACTTGTCAAAATCCCCCAAATAGACCTTTGGCGGAACCGAATCCCGTGGCGACGCCGGATCAGTCGTTCGCCGGCATGGCGCCATGGGCAGGGGAGGGTCGGTTCCTTTGCAACCCATATCAGGTCCAGGGGAGGACTGAAGCCATGTCCGGCCAAGATCGAACTTCGAACAATAAACTGCTTGCTTGGGTCGACGAGATCGCGGCCATGTGCAAGCCCGACTCCGTCTTCTGGTGCGACGGCTCGGATGAGGAATACGACCGCCTGTGCCAGGAGCTGGTCGACGCCGGCACCTACATCCGGTTGAACCCCGAGAAGCGCCCCAACAGCTATCTGGCGCGCTCGCACCCCAGCGACGTCGCCCGGGTGGAGGACCGCACCTTCATCTGTTCGGCCACGGCCGGGGAGGCCGGCCCGACCAACAACTGGAAGGACCCCGCCGAGATGAAGGGGATCCTGACCGACCTGTTCGACGGCTGCATGCGCGGCCGCACCATGTACGTGATCCCGTTCTCCATGGGCCCGCTGGGCTCGCCGATCGCCCAGATCGGCGTGCAGATCACCGATTCGGCCTATGTGGCCACCAACATGAAGATCATGACCCGCATGGGCCAGAAGGTGCTGGACGTGCTGGGCGACGGCGACTTCATCCCCTGCATCCACTCCATCGGTGCGCCGCTGGCCGAGGGCCAGGCCGACGTGCCCTGGCCCTGCGCCCCGGACATCTCGGACAAGTACATCTGCCACTTCCCCGAGACCCGCGAGATCTGGTCCTACGGCTCCGGCTACGGCGGCAACGCGCTGTTGGGCAAGAAGTGCCTGGCGCTGCGCATCGCCTCGACCATGGCCCGCGACGAGGGCTGGCTGGCCGAGCACATGCTGATCCTGGGCCTGGAGAATCCCGACGGCGAGAAGACCTACGTCGGCGCCGCCTTCCCCAGCGCCTGCGGCAAGACCAACCTGGCCATGCTGATCCCGCCGGCCGGGTTCGAGGGCTGGAAGGCCTGGACCGTGGGCGACGACATCGCCTGGATCAAGCCGGGGCCCGACGGCACCCTGCGCGCCATCAACCCGGAATACGGCTTCTTCGGCGTCGCCCCGGGCACGTCCTACGACTCCAACCCGTCGGCAATGGACACCCTGCACAGCAACTGCATCTTCACCAACGTGGCCCTGACCGACGACGGCGACGTGTGGTGGGAGGGCATGGACGGCCCGCCGCCGGCCCACGCCATCGACTGGAAGGGCAACGACTGGACCCCCGGCATGGACCATCCGGCGGCCCACCCCAACAGCCGCTTCACCGCCCCGGCGGGGCAGTGCCCGTGCATCGACCCGGCCTGGGAGGATCCGGCCGGCGTGCCCATCTCGGCCTTCTTGTTCGGCGGCCGCCTGTCGAAGACCTTCCCGCTGGTCTATGAGAGCTTCGACTGGAACCACGGCGTGTTCATGGCCGCGACCATGGGCTCCGAAGCCACTGCCGCGGCCATCGGCCAGGCGGCCATCCGCCGCGACCCCTTCGCCATGCTGCCGTTCATCGGCTACAACATGGCCGACTACTGGGGCCACTGGATCAAGATGGGCGCCCGCACCGACATCCGGCACCCCAAGATCTTCCGCGTCAACTGGTTCCGCAAGGACGAGAACGGCAAGTTCATCTGGCCGGGCTTCGGCCAGAACATGCGGGTCCTGAAGTGGATCCTGGACCGGGTGCACGGCCGGGTCGAGGCCGAGGAAAGCCCGTTCGGCCAGCAGCCCCGCCACGAGGACATCACCTGGCAGGGGCTGGAGTTCACCCGCGACCAGTTCGACAGCATCACCGAGATCGCCAAGTCCGGTGCCCTGGCCGAGGTCGAGGAGATCAAGGCCTACTTCGCCACCTTCGGCGACCGCCTGCCCAAGGAACTGGATGCCGAGCGCCAGAAGCTGGCCGACCGCGTCTCGGGCGCGCCCGAGGTGTGGAAGCTGGCCGGCTAGGCGCCCGCTTCCCCGCCACAAATAAAATCGGCCCCCGGAGCGATCCGGGGGCCTTTTTCGTGTCAGTCCGCCGCCAGGCGATCCAGGCTGCGCCGCAGGTTGGCCCGGGCCGGGGTGTCCAGGGCGGTATGGAACCGGTCGGTCAGGAACAGGCGGTCGCGCGCCAGGAAGGCCCGCAGCACCGCCGACCGCCCGCGCCGGTAGTCGATCTCGGACACAAAGGCGTATTCGCGGCGGATGGCCGCCTCATAGGCGTCGAAGGCGGCCGGTTCGGCGCCCAGGATGGACAGGTCCATGTCCAGGAAGTGGGCGGCGTCGTTGGCCAGCCCATCGCTGGCCAGCCCGGCGTCGTCCGTCGCCACCGGTTCATGCCTGGCCGTGGCCAGGATCATGGCCCGCGCCCGGGCCAGGCGCGACGGCGCCACATGGCCTGCGAGGTCGGCCAGCAGCAGCTCGGCGCTGCGGGCCTCGTTGTCCGTGGCCCGGGGATCGTAGACGGCGTCGTGGTACAGCACCGCCAGCTCCACGGCGTCCGCGTCGGCCAGGTCGCCGCGGACCCGGTCCAGCCAGTCCAGCAGCGCCCGCACATGGGCCCAGGTGTGGTAGTGGCGCTGCGGCTCGGCGTGGCGCCGGCGCAGGTCGGCCAGGACGTGGGGCGGCAGCAGGGTTTCCATGGGCCCATCGTGCATCCGGGTGGTGGATGGCGGGGAACAGGGCTCAGCGCTCGCGCAGTTCGCTTTCCAGGAAGTACAGGTGCTGGGTGCCGAAGCCCTTGATCTCGAACTCGCCGCGGTCGACGAAGGTGAAATCGTGCTCGATCAGGTCGTGGGTGGACTGGCACAGGGTGATGCGCATGGGCTCGGAATGGGCCTCCATTCGCGCCGCCAGGTTCACGCCGGGGCCGAACAGGTCGTAGACGTACTTCTGGATGCCCACCAGCGAGCCGATCACCGGCCCGGTGTTGATGCCGATGCGGCACCGCCACTGCTGCGGATGGGCGGTGTTGCGCCGCTCCAGGTAGCGGCGCATGCGCAGGGCCACCTTGGCGATGTTGTTGGCGTGCTCGGGCACGAACTCGGGCAGGCCCGACACGGCCATGTACGAATCGCCGATGGTGCGGATGCGCTCGCAGCCGAACATTTCCACAATGCGGTCGAAGGCCGAGAAGATGTCGTTCAGCTCGGCCACCAGGGCGCTGGGGTCCTGGGAGATGGCCATGTCGGTGAAGCGCACGAAATCCAGCATCAGGATCGAGGCGGTCTCGAACCGCTGCGGCGTGGTGGTGCCGTAATCCTTCAGCTCCTCGTAGACCGACTTGGGCATGATGTTCAGCAACAGCCGCTCGACCCGCTCCTTCTCCTTCTCCAGGTCCTTGCGCGCCTTCTCGGACATCTTGGAGTAGGAATCCAGCATGTACTGGGCCTCGCGCTCCTTGGACGCGTCGTGGCATTCCAGCAGGATGTACGCGTCCTCGCCGTCCAGGTGCTGGCGCAGTTCCAGGCGCAGGGGCAGGGTGCGGGCGCCGACCTGGATCTCGATCTCGGCGCGGGCCTTGCGCCGGTCCTCCAGGCGCCGGCCCAGGCGCTCCATGTCCAGGCCGGGGACGCGCTGGGTCAGCGTCTCGTCGCCATCCTCGCCGGGGGGAAACCACTGGAAGAACAGCGCGTTCTCGAACACCACGGCCAACGATTCCGGGTCCACCAGGGCGATGCCCACGGTCAGCGACTGCAGGATCGGCTTCAGGTCGAAGGAGTCGGACATCAGCGGACCACGATGAAGTTTTTCCGGGCCACGACTTCCTGGACGACGGCGGCGATGTCGCTTTCGTCCAGGTCGAAGTCCTCGAAGGTCTCGCGCAGCAGGGCCACGGCCTCGTTGAACGCCGCCTCGGTGATGCCCAGGTTGGCGTGCACCCGTTCCAGGTGGTCGTTGCTGTAGCTGGCCGGGCCGCCCATGATCGAGGCGATGAACTTGGTCTGGTGGTCGATGACCGAGCGCATGTCCACGTTCTGGAAGTATTCGGCCAGGAGCGGCGAATCCAGCACCTTGTCGTAGAACTCGGACACGATCCGGCTGACGGAGGCGAAGCCACCGTACCGGTCGAATGGGGTTTGTGCCATTTGCCGTCTCCCTTGGCGCCCGCTTGCGGGGCGCTATCCTCCGACGCGGATGATAGGCGCTATCGCCACGGATGGCCAGCGCGGGTTGGGAGCCCCTACCGCCGCCCCGCGCCGCGCACCCCGGCCACCACCAGGCAGGCCCAACCGGCCATCAGCAGGAACCCGCCCGCCGGCGCGGCGCCGCGCAGGGGCAGCACGCCGGTCAGGCCGAAGGCGTACAGGCTGCCCGAGAACAGCACCAGCCCGGCGGTGAACAGGATGCCCGCCACCGCCGGCAGGCGCCCGCCCATCCGGTCCGCCAGCCAGGCCACCCCGACCAGGGCCAGGGCGTGCCACATGTGGTACTGGACCCCCAGGTTGAAGATGTCGCGCTGGGCCGATTCGTGGGTTTCCAGCCAGTGCCAGCCATAGGCGCCGGCGGCCACGGCGACCAGGCCGTTGAGGCCGGCGAGGATCAGCCAGGGGCGCATGGAACGGAACGGGGCGGCGGCTCAGCCGTCGGCCATGGCCGGGCACATGCCGCCGGCGCAGGCCGGGCCGGGGGCGCCGCAGGGGGCCATGGGGGCGGCTGCGGTCCTGACCGACACCGCCGGCGCCATCAGCGCCTTGGTGACGTGGGTGTCGCCGCACTGGGGGCAGGCCAGGTCGCCCTTGGCGCTCAGCTCGTCGAACTCGGCGCCGCTCTTGAACCATTCCTCGTAGGTGTGGCCGGCGCCGCACCGCAGGTCGAACACGATCATGGCGTGGGGTCCTTGTTGTTGTTGGCCGCGACAATCCGCTGGCCGCCTTATACGCCACGGCGGCGGCCCGGCCAAGCCCCGCCTGTCAGCGCGGCGCGAACAGCACGCAGCCGAACTCGCGGCGGGTCTGCAGGCGGGCCAGGTCGTCGTCCAGGCGGGCCACGGCGCGGATGGGGTTGGCCTTCATCTCCTCGACCCGGTCGCAGACGCCGAAGCCGTCCTGCTCGTCCTGGCTTTGGAACGCGGTGTTGAAATCGTAGCGCCAGAAGGCGCAGTCGGCGCAGAATCCGGTTTCGGCCATGGCTGTCCCCTCGCGGGTCAAGGCGTTGTAGAATAAGGGCTTATTCCCCGGACAGCATACCCCGCCGGCGGCGGTCCGTGCAGCAACGGTTTACCTGGGCCGCGATTTTCGGCAGAATCGGCCCATTGCCATGCCGGCGGCCGGCCGGACGCCACGCCACCAGGACCCCCGGAACGCGCGGTCGAAGGACCCAGAAAGGAGCCTTTGCCATGGTGAACGGGAACAGATTCTGGCTCGCCGCCCTGACCGCGGCGGGGATGCTGGCGGCGGCCTGGGCGGTGGCCTTCGGCCACTGGGCCGTGGTCCCGGCGGCGCCGGACCTGCTGGACAAGCTGCCCTATGCCATCGCCGCCCTGGGCGCCGGCCTGGCCCTGCGCTTCCACCGCAGCCGCCTGGTGTTCGCCTTCGCCCTGCTGGCCCTGGCCCACGGCGCCCTGGCCGCGGTCGTCCCGGCCGGCGCCGGGCCGGGCGCCGGGCCGGGGGCGGGGGTCAACGGACAGCTCCTCTACCCCGCCCTGGCCCTTCTGTGGCCGGTGACCCTGACCGCGGTGGCCCTGTCCCGCGACCGCGGGGTGTTCACCCGCGGCGGGCTGCGCTGGTGGGTGGCGGTGGCGCTGATGGCCGCGGCGGTTCTGGCCCTGGCCGGGCGCCTGCCCGGGGTGCCGGCGGGCCTGGTGGCGCCGGCCCGCGACCTGGCGGTGGCCGGCCTGCACTTCCGCCTGCTGGGGCCGGCCTTCGACGCCTGGACCTGGCTGCCGCAGCCGGCGATTCTGGCCTTCCTCCTGGGCGGGGTGGCGCTGCTGGTGCGGGTGGTGCGCGACCAGGCCACCGACGACCTGGCCCTGCTGGGCGCCCTGGCGGCGGGGGCCCTGGCCCTGCACTTCGTCGACCGGCCGGCGGCGCCGACCTGGTTCCTGGCCGCCGGGGCGGCGGCGGCCTTCCTGGCCCTGGTGCAGCAGGCCTATGGCCTGGCCTTCCTGGACGAGCTGACCGGCCTGCCCGGGCGCCGCGCCCTGATGACCGACATGGCCCGCCTGGGCGCGCGCTATGCCGTGGCCATGGTGGACATCGACCACTTCAAGCGCTTCAACGACAAGCACGGCCACGACGTGGGCGACCAGGTGCTGCGCCTGGTGGCGGTGGAGCTGTCGCGGGTGGGCGGCGGCGGCCGCGCCTACCGCTATGGCGGCGAGGAGTTCACCATCCTGTTCCCCGGCGCCACCGCGGCCGACGCCCAGCCGGTGCTGGACGCGGTCCGCCGCGCCGTGGCCGAGGCCGATTTCCGCCTGCGCACCCGCCAGCGCCTGAAATCCAACCCCAACCCGCGGCCGCGCCGCCGGCGCGGCACCGCCGCCGCCGCGCCCCGGCTGCGGGTCACGGTCAGCATGGGCGTGGCCGAGGCCCGCCCGGGCGGCGACGGCGACGCGCCGCCGCAGGTGATCAAGGCCGCCGACAAGGCCCTGTACCGGGCCAAGGCCGGCGGCCGCAACCGGGTGGTGGCGGCGCCGTCCGGCTGACCGCTCCCCGGTCCGCGCCGGTCCATCCCGCCCTTGCGGCGGCGTGCCATCCCCTTTAAACACGGGGCACGCCAGCGACAAAGGAGACGGCCCGGTGATCAACGCCATCCTGAAGGGTATCGGACAACTCAGCGACCCGCGCACCCGCGGCGTCCTGTGGCTCAGCCTGGGCCTGGCGGCGCTGGTGTTCGCCGTGCTGTGGGGCGTGGTCGGGTACCTGATCACCCGGACGTCGTTCTTCGAGCTGATCTACCTGGACTGGGCGGTGGACATCCTGGGGGTGGCGGCCACCCTGGTCCTGACCTGGCTGCTGTTCCCGGGGGTCATGAGCGCCTTCGTCGGCCTGTTCCTGGACCGGGTCGCCGACGCCGTCGAGGCGCGCCACTACCCCCACCTGCCCAACGCCGACGGCCTGCCCCTGGGCCAGTCCCTGGTGCAGGCGGCGAAGTTCCTGGCGGTGGTGGTGGTGCTGAACCTGGTGATGCTGCCGATGCTGCTGTTCCCGCCCATATTCCCTTTTGTTTTCTACGCGGTGAACGGCTATCTTCTGAGCCGCGAGTACTTCGAGCTGGTGGCCCTGCGGCGGCTGAACCCGGCCGACGCGCGGCTGGTGCGCAAGCGCCACAGCGGCACCCTGCTGGTGACCGGCGTGGCCATCGCCTTCCTGCTGACCGTGCCCTTCGTCAACCTGCTGGCGCCGGTCATCGGCACGG
>JACKKN010000021.1 GCA_024236415.1 Hyphomicrobiales bacterium | reverse complement strand
ACCGTCGAACGCGGGTATGGTGCGGTAATGGGCTACCTGGTTGGCCGTGAAGCGGCCAACCCAAACGTCGACGAAAGCGCTTTCCTGGAAGGCGCGCTCAGCATGCAGAATATCGAAGTCTATGCCCGCTCGATTGACGCCAAGCATGCCCTGTTCCTGTTGGACGCCTGTTTCGCCGGCAGCGTGTTCGACGCCACGCGGGCGATACCCCACGTGATTCGGGAGAAGACCGGTTGGCCCGTGCGCCAATTCATAACGTCCGGGACCGCCGAGCAGGAAGTGCCGGACAGAAGCATCTTCCGAGACCTGTTCATCCGGGCATTGGACGGCGAGGGCGATCTGGATGGCGACGGCTATCTCACCGGCACCGAACTCGGCCACTACCTGGAAACAAACGTTACAAACTATTCCCGACGCGCCCAGACCCCCCAGTACGGCAAGCTCCGCGATCCCCTGCTCGACCGGGGTGATTTCGTATTCGTTACCGGAAAGGCCGCGCCGCCTTTGGCAAAAGCGCCGGCCGCGGCATCTGCGCCCGCCGCCACGGACCGGGAGACGGTTTTCTGGCAGTCTGTCAGGGACAGCGACAACCCGGCCCTCTACCGCGCCTACCTGGAGCAGTACCCGGCCGGCGTTTACGCACCGATCGCCCGGGTCCGGCTTCACGCCCTGGAATCAATACACCCTGGAACCCCCGAGGCACCGCAGGCGGTCGAGGCCGCGACCCGCACCAGCACCGATTCCACCCGCATCCCCCCATCGCCCAAGGCAGCGACGAAAGAAACAGGTGGCGCGGCGACCGGAGACGCGGCTCGTCCCACACCGAGTATCAAACCGCTGCTTGAGAAACTGGCGACGCTGAGCGGCGACGCGCGTGTTTCCAGGCTGTCAGAAATCGTCCCCGGGATGGGCCCGGGTCTGACTGCGTCCGACGTGGCGGCACTGTTGGGCAACCTGACGGGCTCGCACCGTGGTCAAGCGCTTCAAGTCCTTGATCCGGTCATTCCCAATTCCTTGAAACCGTCGGAATTCTCGATGCTCGCGGGAAACGTCGATACAAGAATCCGCTATGAACTGCTCAGGAGCATGCGCTCAAAGATTGGTGCGCCACTGACGGCCGACGGGATCGTGGAGCTCTATGGCCCGGCAGTGGGGGGCTGGCGGCTCGACTTCCTCAACCTGTTTGCGGGTCACCTGCCCGATCGGCTGTCCATCGAAGGCGTCACGACCCTGGTGGAAACCACCGATATCCGGGTGCGGTACGACATGCTGAAGGTCTTGGCGCCGCAGTTGCCCAGAACCTTGGGCCGGAAAGATTTGCTGACGCTGTGGGGACGCGATGCCACGGGGGGCTGGCGGCGTGACTTCCTCAACCTGTTTGCGAATCACCTGCCCGATGGACTGTCCATCGAAGACGTCACGACCCTGGTGGAAACCACCGATGTCCGGGTGCGGTACGACATGCTGAGGGCCTCGGCGCCGCGGCTGCCAAAGACCCTAGGCCGGAACGATCTGCTGACGCTGTGGGGACGCGAGGCCACGGGGGGCTGGCGACGTGACTTCCTCAACCTGTTTGCGAACCACCTGCCCGATCGGCTGTCCATCGAAGACGTCACGACCCTGGTGGAAACCACCGATGTCCGGGTGCGGTACGACATGCAGCAGGTCCTGGCGCCGCGGTTGCCCAAGCCCTTGGGCCGGAACGATCTGCTGACGCTGTGGGGGCGCGATGCCACGGGGGGCTGGCGCCGTGACTTCCTCAACCTGTTTGCGAATCACCTGCCCGATCGGCTGTCCATCGAAGACGTCACGACCCTGGTGGAAACCACCGATGTCCGGGTGCGGTACGACATGCTGAGGGGCTTGGCGCCGCGGCTGCCCAAGACCCTGGGCCGGAACGATCTGCTGACGCTGTGGGGACGCGATGCCACGGGGGGCTGGCGGCGTGACTTCCTCAACCTGTTTGCGGGTCACCTGCCCGATCGATTGTCCATCGAAGACATCACGACCCTCGTGGAAACCACCGATGTCCGGGTGCGGTACGACATCACCAGGACTTTGGCAGGCCGGCTGCCGAAGACACTGTCCGTCGCCGATGTCGAGGCATTGATCGGTCCGGCGACTGGCGGCTGGCGGTTGAGTTTTCTGCGTGACCTGGCGCAGAAGATATCGCCGCCGCCAACTCAAAACGGGATCGAGACCTTGCTGGCGTCGTTGTCCGGGCGGGAGCGCACGGCCGCCCAGGAGTTGTTTCGTACATCGGCAAAGTGACCCGGCCCGCCGTCCGGTGGCGGACCCCTCAGTGCCTGACAAGGCGTTCAGGCCCGGCGGCCGGCATCGGGTTCGAGGGGGATCGGGCGCACTCTAATCCAACCACCACAAGCGTTGAATTCTCGACGCCGCTCCCTATTCCTCCATCAACGCCTTGACGTGGACGGCGGCGCTGGCGGCCAGGGCGCCCAGATCGTAGCCGCCCTCGAGGGTCGAGACCACTCGGCCCTGGCAGAATTCGTTGGCCACCTTGAGGATCTCGGCGGTGACCCAGGCGAAGTCCTCGGTCTGCACCCGGAGCTGGCACAGGGGGTCGCGGGCGTGGGCGTCGAAGCCCGCCGAGATGAGGATCAGCTCGGGCCCGAAGGAGCGCAGCTTGGGGATGATCCGGTCCTGCCACGCGGCGCGGAACTCCTGGGTGCCCGAGCCGGGCGCCAGCTCGACGTTGACGATGTTGTGGTGGATGCCGTGCTCGTACTCGGCCCCGGTGCCCGGGTAGGCCGGCGACTGGTGCGACGACGCGAAGAAGAAGTCGCGGTAGCGGTCGACGAAGGACTGGGACCCGTTGCCGTGATGCACGTCGAAATCGACGATGGCGATGCGCTTGACGTCGTAGCGGTCGCGGGCATGGATGGCGCCCACGGCCACGTTGTCGAAGAAGCAGAACCCCATGGCCGTGGACGGCTCGGCGTGGTGGCCGGGCGGGCGCACGGCGCAGAAGGCGTTGCGCACCTCGCCGCCCATGACCAGGTCGACCCCCAGGCAGATGGCGCCGGCGGCGCGCTGCGCCGCGTCGCCGGTGGCCGGGCACATGGCCGTGTCCGGGTCCAGTCGCACCAGGCCCTGGGCCGGGACCCGTTCCAGCAGACCCTCGACGTAGAAGGCCGGATGCACCTTCTTCAGGGTCTTCAGGTCCACCATGGGGGCCTCGCGCCGGTCCAGCATGGCGAAGCTCTCGTGCTCGAACGCCGCCAGCACGGCGCGCAGGCGGTCGGGGCACTCGGGATGGCCCATGCCCATGTCGTGTTCGAGGCAGACCGGATGGGTGATCAGCGCGGTGTGCATGGGCGGAGCTTCCGGACCAGGAGATTCGACGCGGTCGTGTTCTTGGGGCCCTCGGGAAACCGCCGCCGAGGGCCCGGAACCCAAGCAATAGCAGAGGCGGCGGCCCCGTTCAATTCCGCGCCGAGCGCCGCTGGCCGCGATTGATCGGGCCGGCGCGAGGACATAGACTGTCGCGGCGGATGACGAATGCGCGAAAATCGCGGTGCAGGCCCCCGGAACCTTGGTACCACCGCCCCGCCATCGCCATATATTGTGCAGGTCGCGCGGCGCCCGGTTCGCGCGCGTGCAAACGGGATCGGGCAGAGTGAATTGGCGATGAACGGACAGACCATGGAAGAGTGTCTCGAAGAACCGGCGCGGCGGGCCGGCGGCCGGCGGGCCGCCGCGTTTGCCCTTGCCCTGCTGGCCCTGCTGGCCCCGGCGGCGCCGGCGCCGGCGCAGCAGCCGTCCATGGTCGGCGTCGATGCCGTGCGCGTGGAGCCCCTGGAACAGACCGTGCCGGTGATCGGCCGCCTGGTGGCACGCCAGGCCGGCGTGGTGGCGGCGCGCATCGGCGGCCCCGTGGGCGAGGTCCTGGTCGACGTGGGCGACCGGGTCAAGGCCGGCGACGTGCTGGCGGTGCTGGTCAAGGACACCCTGCGCTGGCAGGTCAAGCTGCGCGAGGCCGACGTGGCCCGCGAAACGGCGGCCATCAAGATCGCCGAGGCGCAACTGAAGCTGAAGAACCAGGAGTTGGCGCGCCTGGAACGCCTGCGCAAGTCGGCGGCCTTCAACGCCGCCCGTTTCGAGGACACCAACCAGGAGATGCTGCAGGCCCAGAGCGCCGCCGCCGAGGCCCAGGCGCGCCTGCTGAGCTCGCGCGCCAACCTGGAACTGGCGCGCATCAGCCTGGGCCATGCCGACATCCGCGCCCCCTTCGACGGCGTCGTGTCGCAGCGCCAGACCCAGGCCGGCGCCTACCTGCAGGCGGGCGCCCCGGTGGTCACCCTGATCAACGACCGCGACCTGGAGATCGAGGCCGACGTGCCGGCGGTCCGCGTCTCGGGCCTGCTGCCGGGCACGGTGGTGGCCTTCGACCTGGGCACCGACAAGGGCCTGCAGGCCGCCGTGCGCGCCGCGGTGCCGGCCGAGAACCCCCTCACCCGCACCCGCACGGTGCGCCTGATCCCCGACCTGTCCAAGGCCCGCGGCATCCTGGCCACCAGCCAGAGCGTGACCCTGCACGTGCCCACCAGCGCCGAGCGCCAGGTGACCACCGTGCACAAGGACGCGGTGCTGAACCGCAAGGGCCAGAACATCGTCTTCGTCGTGGTCGGCGGCCAGGCCAAGATCCGGCCGGTGGAGCTGGGCGAGGCCGTGGGCCCCCGGTTCCAGGTCACCGGTGGCCTGAAGCCCGGCGACGTCGTGGTGGTGCGCGGCAACGAACGCCTGCGCCCCAACCAGGACGTCACCTATGCCGGCATGGCGCCGCCGGCCCCGGGGGCCGGCGGGAGCGGCAGCGGCAGCGGCAAGACCAAGGCCGAAGAGGCCGGTCCCGGCAAGGGGCGCGGATCGTGAACATCATCCGCCTGTCCATCGAGCGGCCCATCGCCGTCATGGCGGCGGTGCTGATGATCCTTATGTTCGGGCTGCTGGCCCTGCAGACGATCCCCATCCAGTTGATCCCCGACGTGCGCAAGCCGGTGATCACCATCAACACCTCGTGGCCCGGGGCGGCGCCGGCGGAAATCGAGCGCGAGATCGTCAACCGCCAGGAGGAGGTGCTGCGCGGCCTGGAGGGGCTGGACGAGATGACCAGCACCTCGCGCGACGGCCAGGGGTCGGTGTCGCTGGAATTCGGCATCGACCAGGACATGGACCGGGCGCTGCTGCTGGTGGCCAATCGCCTCGACCGGGTCAGCGACTACCCCGACGAGGCCAACGAGCCGACCCTGGACACGGCCGGCAGCGAAGACAACCCCATCGCCTGGTTCACCCTGCGCCGCCTGCCCGGCACGACGGCGCCCATCCATACCTTCGGCGACTTCGTCGAGAACGTGATCCAGGACCGCTTCGAACGGGTGCCCGGCGTCGCCCGCATCAATGTCTATGGCGGCGCCACGCGTGAGATGGAGGTCCTGGTGGACCCCGAGCGCCTGGCCCGCTACCGCCTGACCGTGACCGAACTGGTCAATGTCCTGCGCGCCGCCAACGCGTCGGTTTCGGCCGGCGACGTGGACGAGGGCAAGCGCCGCTACGTGGTGCGCACCGAGGGCGACCTGCAGACCGTGAACCAGGTGCGCGCCGTGGTGCTGCGCAGCCTGGCCGACCCGCAGACCGGCACCCTGGCCCGGGTCACCGTGGGCGACGTGGCCGAGGTCCGCTTCGGCTACACCAAGCCCACCGCCTCGATCCGCCACCTGGGCGAGCCGGCGCTGGCCTTCAACGCCGTGCGCGAGACCGGCGCCAACGTGATCGAGACCATGCGCGGCATCCACGCGGCCGTGGAGGAGCTGAACCGCACCATCCTGCCCGAGGCCGGGCTGAAGCTGAAGCAGGTCTACGACGAGACCGTGTACATCAACTCGGCCATCGACCTGGTGCAGCAGAACATCTGGGTCGGCGGCACCCTGGCGGCCATCGTGCTGCTGCTGTTCCTGCGCTCGGGCGCCGCCACCCTGGTCATTTCCCTGGCCATCCCGGTGTCGGTGATCGGCTCGTTCGTGGCCATGGCCGCCATGGGGCGGACCATCAACGTGATTTCCCTGGCCGGGATCGCCTTCGCCGTGGGCATGGTGGTGGACGCCGCCATCGTGGTGCTGGAGAACATCTACCGCCTGCGCCAGGAGGGCCGCCCTGTGGGTGAGGCCGCCTTCCTGGGCGCCCAGCAGGTGTGGAGCGCCGTCATGGTCTCGGCCCTGACCACGGTGCTGGTGTTCGCCCCCATCCTGGTCATGAACCTGGAAATCGGCCAGCTTTTCCGCGACATCGCCGTGGCCATCTCGGTGGCCGTGATCCTGTCCCTGATCGTGGCCATCACGGTGATCCCGGCCCTGTCGAACCGCCTGCTGCGCGGCAAGCCCGTGGACCCGGGCACGCGGCGCCTGCCGGGGATCGACGCCTTCGGCCACGGATTCGTGGCCGCCGCCGGCGCCCTGACCCATGCCGTGGTGCGCAGCCGCCCGTTGTCGTTCCTGATCGTGGTCGCCGTATGCGGTACTGCGGCCCTGGGCACCTACCTGTTCCTGCCCAAGCTGGAATACCTGCCCGAGGGCAACCGCAATCTGGTGCTGGGCATCGTGCAGCCGCCGCCGGGCTACAACCTGGACACGGCGACCACCATCGCCAAGCGGGTCGAGGGCGCGGTCAAGCACCTGTGGGTCAGCGAGACCGGCCCCGACTCCGAGCCCGGCCAGCCGCCCAAGATCGAGAACTTCTTCTTCGTCGCCCGGCCCAATGCCACCTTCGTCGGCGCCAGCAGTCTGGCGCCGGAACGGGTCAGCGAGCTGATCCCGGTCCTGCGCGAACCGGTGTTCGAGGAGCCGGGCACCTTCGGCGCCATCTTCCAGCCTTCGCTGTTCGGGCGCAGCATCGGCAGCGGCCGCACCATCGACCTGAACATTTCGGGCCCGGACCTGGAAAAGGTGCTGGACGTTGCCCTGCGCGCCACCCGCAACATCAACAAGGAAATGCCGCGCAACGCCGGCAACCAGCTGCGGCCGCAGCCGGGGTTGGAACTGGGCGCGCCCGAGGTGCGGGTGTACCCGGACCCCGTGCGCCTGGCCGACAACGGCGTCTCGGCGCGGGAGTTCGGCAACACCGTGGACGCCTTCAACGACGGCCTGCGGGTGGCCGAGATCACGGTCGACGGCGAGCGCATCGACCTGATGCTGATGGGCAACCGCTCGGAGATCGGCAACACCCAGGAGATCGGCTTCCTGCCCGTGGTCACCGCCGACGGCACCATCCTGCCCGTGAACTCCCTGGCCGAGGTCGAGGTCACATCGGGCCCGACCGAGATCCTGCACATCGAGCGCGAGCGGACGGTCAAGCTGAACCTGCGCCCGGCGCCCGAGGTTCCCCTGGAGGCGGCCATGGACACCCTGCGCGAGAAGGTCATGGCGCCCCTGGGCGCCGAGGGCCTGCCCTCGGGCGTGAGCATGCGCCTGGCCGGCACCGCCGACAAGCTGACCGAGGCCTGGGACCACATGGTCTGGGACCTGGCGGTGGCCATCGCCATCGTCTACCTGGTCATGGCGGTGCTGTTCGAAAGCTTCATCTTCCCGCTGATCATCATCCTGTCGGTGCCCCTGGCCACGGCCGGCGGCATCGCCGGGCTGGCGATCCTGAACATCTTCGTGCAGCAGCAGTTGGACATGCTGACCCTGCTGGGCTTCGTGATCCTGGTGGGCATCGTGGTCAACAACGCCATCCTGCTGGTGCACCAGACGCTGTACCACGTGCGCACGGACCACATGACCCTGGAAGATTCCATCATCGCCGCCACGCGCAACCGCATCCGGCCCATCTTCATGTCCACCCTGACCAGCGTCTTCGGCATGCTGCCGCTGGTGGTCTTTCCGGGCGCCGGGTCCGAGTTGTACCGCGGACTGGGGTCCGTGGTGGTGGGGGGCCTCAGCCTGTCGGCGGTGCTGACCCTGGCCATCATTCCACCGCTGCTGACCCTGGCGTCGGCGGTGGTGGAAAAGCCGGCCCACGCGGACTCGGCGGCGGGCGGCGGCGCCGTGGGCAAGGCCGCGGAATAGCCGGCGCGATTCCTCCGCGCGGGTCCGCCGGGACGGCCGCCATGCCAGGGCGTTTGATGCTGCAATGCAGCACAATTCTACCGACGGGCATGGACGCCTACCCGCTTTTCGGCGTTCGGATCGGGCGGCGGGCGATGGATTCGCGCCGCGGTATGGAATCCGCCTCTGATCCTATTTGAAATTTATAATCAACCGCTTATGCACTCGTTGAAGGGGTTTGACGGCCGCTTAAGTACCGCCCAAAGCGGAAAATTTTCAAAGGCCGGACGGCGGTGTTCCCATATTGCCATGCGGCAGCGCAACATGAGGTGAAATTAATACTGGCAGTCACGCGGCGCATTCTTTACATTATCAATCTCGAATACTCCGGACTCAATCCGGACACCTCGGGGGAGCGGCAGCGGGACCCGAAAGACGTGGCGCCGCGCCAAAGGCTGGATACGACGACCGCGTTGGGGATGGTTGATCTATTTTGACTGGCGGCATCGCCCCGGCGACGCCTGCCTTGGACAAAGCGGAACGAACAATGGATTTGGAACGGCTTCAAGACAATGCCCGGCGAGCCAGCGTGCTCCTCAAAGCCATGAGCAACCAGCACCGCCTGATGATCCTTTGCCAGTTGACCAATGGCGAACGCTGCGTTGGCGAACTGGAGGAAATCATTGGCCTCAGCCAGTCGGCCCTGTCCCAGCACCTGGCACGCCTGCGCCGCGACGACCTGGTCAAGACCCGCCGCGCGGCCCAGACCATCTTCTATTCCCTGGCCGGGCCCGAGGCCAACGCGGTCATCGAGACCCTGTACGGCCTGTACTGCGGCAAGGTCGCGGCGATGCCCGACACCGGGATGAAGGCGGCGGCCAGCGGCTGACCGCCCTGCCCGTCGGCGACGGGCCCAGGAAACGCAGCCATGCAAAGGCGGGCCAACGCCCGCCTTTTTTCGTTTTTCAGGAAACCCGGGTGAACACGAACACGCCGTCGTCGCGGCGGTCGCGGCGCACCTTGCCCTGGCCCTCCAGGAAGTGCAGGTGGGCCAGGCTTTCACCAACGGCGAAGAATAGTTGGTGGTCGTCCAACTGGCGGCGGAACAGGCGGCGCAGGATGTCGACCCCCGTGCGCGGCGCATCGCAGGCGGCCAGGGTTTCCGCCAGGCGCGCGTCGTGGTGGTGGGCCAGTTCGTCGAGGCGCCCGTGCAGGCCGCGGAACGGCCAGTTGTGGCTGGGCAGGACCAGGGTGTCCGCCGGCAGGCCGGCGAACCGCGGCAGGCTTTCCAGGTACAGGCGCAGGGGATCGCCCAGGGGCTCCTGGGGCCACAGGCTGATGTTGGGGCTGATCTTGGGCAGGATCTGGTCGCCCGAAATCAGCACGCCCAGGTCGGCGCAGTACAGGCAGGCGTGCTCGGGCGAATGGCCGGTGCCGACCATGACCTGCCAGGACCGGCCGTCGATCTCCACCGCGTGGCCATCGACCAGGCGGTTGACGGCCGCCGGCGGCGCCAGCACCCGGGCCGCGTAATGTCCCCGCCGCCGGTCCACCCCGGCCAGCATGTCGGCGTCGAAGCCGGCCTGGCGGTAGAAGTCGAGGAAGCTGTCGCGCACGTCGTCGCTCTGCTGCGCTCGGGCCAGGCGGGCGAAGGCCCACTCGCTGAAAGTGGTCCACAGGGCGGTTCCGAACCGCTCCACCAGCCAGCCGGCCAGGCCCATGTGGTCGGGATGGAAGTGGGTGACGATCACCTTGGTCACCGGGTCGCCGCCCAGCCGCTCGGCGAAGATGGTTTCCCACGCCGCCTTGACCTCGTCGCGGGCGATGCCGGTATCCACGATGACCCAGCCGTCGCCGTCGCGCAGCAGCCACAGGTTGATGTGGTCCAGCGCGAAGGGCAGCGGCATGCGCAGCCAGAACACCCCCGGCGCCACCTCCAGGGTCTCGCCCAGGGCGGGCATGACGTCGAAGGCGTAGGTCACGGTGGCGGACGGCGGCGGACTGACGGGCACGGGCACGGCGGCGGATCCCCTGGGGCCGGCCCGGCCGGTGCCGGGCCACGATTAAGTTCGCATGCGAACGAAAACTGCCCTAGCCATAGGCCAGTCGGCCCGCAGGCTCAAGGGAAAAGCGTCAAGGCCGCGTTCTGGCGGCGCGCGGTCAGTGGGCTTTCTTCTGCATCCGCCCCTGGGCCACCATCCAGCGCAGCTCGTCGCGGATCATCTGGATGTGGTGGCCGGGCTCGGCCTTCAGCACCGCCGAAATGATGGCCAGGCGCACCGCGCGCGGGAACCGGGCGAAGTTTTCCAGGAACAGGAACTTGACGCTGGGGCGCACGTTCTCGGACAGCAGCAGGCTCAGAACCAGCTTCTTGCGGATGTCGGCGCGCAGGTTGCCGGCCTCGGTCAGTTCGAAGAACTCGCGCACGAACTCGCGCGGCGCCACGGTGCCGTCCAGCAGGGCGCGCAGGTTTTGGCGCAGGGCCTGGGTGTACTGCTGGCGGGTGGTGACGATGATCCCGTTGGCGCGGCGGCGCAGCTCGGCGATGGCCAGGGGGTTGAAGTCGTGCTCGGTGACCAGGTCGACGCAGCTGCGCACCAGGGGGTGCTTGGTCTTTTCGCCCATGATGGCGAACACGCCGGCCACCAGGGGCTCGCGCCCGGCCAGCGGGCTCATGCGCGCCGCCGCGGCCAGGGCCATGGGCGATTCCGGGTCGCGCGCCGCCACCATGGCAAGGGGCAGCGGGTCCTCGAACCCGTCCAGGTGCAGGTCGTGGTTCAGCAGGTTCTCGGGTGTCAGGATGCGCGCGTCGTGGCCGGGCAGGCAGATGGGCTGCCCCGTGCGGTAACTGTCCTTGATGCCCATGGCCACCTTCAGGCCGTCCGGCGTCAGTCCCTGCAAACGGCTCACCCCAGTTCCTCCCATGCCGATCCCCGCCGCGCACCGCGGATCGGCCATTGTGCCCGGCAAGCGGTTAAGGGAGTCTTACTTCGCAAGGACACAACGGAGGCACTACAAGTAGTAGGAAATATGCCGAAAGTCGCTATATGTTGCCCCGACACGGCGGTGGCCCCGAACCGGGCCGAGTCAAGCAAAACGCCGGCAACGGGTTCCTGACTCCCCGTCGTTCCACCATCAAAAGGCCCGCTCCTCGGAAAGACCGCAAGATGATGTGGCACCCACAACATGGGGTATTTCTTCATTTGACATCATGCTAAATCTATATCTACTATGAATTCAGTTGGATGTATTTGCGCCCGCCCGGCTCGCAAAGACGGTGCAACAGGGAAAGCGCGGCGGAAAGCATCCGGGGAGCGAGGGGAACGGCATCACGCTGGCGAAAGGGGCGCGGCAGGGAAGATCTGATCGCGTCCGCCCGGATTCCGGAACCCTCTGCGGGGTGCAGGCTCCGCCAACGGGCAAGGGATAGAACGTCATGCCGAACAAGACGGCCACTGCGGCGCCGGAAACAGCCCAGACCACCGCCATCGAACACCACCTGGACCATGAACACGCACCCCGGCGGCGGGGGCGGCTGGAACCCTTCTCGGTCCTCTACGCGGCGCCGGACACCCCCGAGCAGGTCCACGTGGAGGTGCTGCAGGCCCCGTCGGAGGCGGCCGCGCGCAGCGCCGCCGAACACCTGTTCGCCGGCTACGACGTGCTGGCCGTCTGCCCCACCGAGCGCCCGCGCGATGCGGCCTTTCCCCGCGCCCGCTTCATCAAGGGCCGCTTCCACCATGGCGACCGGCCCCTGGACTAACCCGAAATACTTCTGAGTCCGGGCCGCGGCCGGCCCGCACTCGATTCAGGGAGACCCGCCCGTTACACTCGACGGGCGGGTTTTTCTGTGGGGGACCCCATGGCCCATACACGCATCGGCATCGACCTGGGCGGCACCAAGATCGAGGGCATCGTCCTGGACGGCGACGGCCACGAACTGGCGCGCCGCCGGGTGCCCACCCCGGCCGGCGACTACGCCGCCACGGTGGCCGCCGTCGCCGGCCTGGTGCGCGGCCTGGAAGCGGGAACCTCGCCCGGCGCCAGCGTCGGCGTGGGCATCCCCGGCACCCTGTCGCCGGCATCCGGCCGGGTCAAGAACGCCAACTCCACCTGCCTGATTGGCGAGGCCCTGGACCGCGACCTGGCCCAGGCCCTGGGCCGGCCCGTGCGCCTGGCCAACGACGCCAACTGCTTCGCCGTGTCCGAGGCCGTGGACGGCGCCGCCGCCGGCCACGGGGTGGTGTTCGGGGTCATCCTGGGTACCGGGGTGGGCGGCGGCATCGCCATCGACGGCCGGGCCCTGACCGGGCGCAACGCCATCGCCGGGGAATGGGGCCACAACCCCCTGCCCTGGCCCGGCGACGACGAGCGCCCGGGGCCGCCCTGCTACTGCGGTCGGTCGGGCTGCATCGAGACCTTCCTGTCGGGCCCCGGGCTGGCGCGGGACCACGGTTCCGTGACCCGGGCCCAGGACATCGCCGACGACGACCCGGCCCTGGACCGCTATGTCGAACGCCTGGCCCGGGCCCTGGCCCATGTCATCAACATCCTGGACCCCGACGCCATCGTCCTGGGCGGCGGCCTGTCGAACCTGGACCGCCTGTACGCCGAGGTGCCCGGCCTGTGGCAGGGCTGGACCTTCTCCGATTCCGTGGACACGCCGCTGCTGCGCAACCGCCACGGCGATTCCAGCGGCGTGCGCGGCGCCGCCTGGCTGTGGCCGCCGGCCTGATTCAGCAATCGGGCTTGGGCAGCAGCTCGATGCGGTTGGGTTGCAGGATCAGCGAGAACTCGTCGAAGACCTGGACGATGCTGCCGCCGATGCCGTCGGCGCGGTAGTCCACGGACATCTCGAATTCGGGCCCGGCCTGGCGGCTGGTGGCCGGAAAGAAGGCCAGGCGCATGGGCCACAACGGGCTGGGCGGCAGCTTGAAGCGGGCCTCGAGCTCCTTGGCCGTGTCGTCCCGGGGCGGCGCGATGAACGCGCTGACCAGATAGGGATTGTCCAGGGAGGCCCCGTCGAACACCATGCGGCCGACCTGCTTGTCGCCCGACTTGGCGCGTTCGATCAGTTCGGCCACGTGCTGGGTCGGGAACAGGGTGCCGGCGGCGAGGGCAAGCTGGCGGCCGTCGGGGCGCTCGAACACCGCCGACCCGGACTGCCCGGGCGCGCCCATGGCGGCCTGCCCCGACAGGTCCTCCACCTTCTGGCCGTTGCGCACCGTCTGCATGCGGAACCGGTAGCTGAGCCCGTCCTTGGCCTCCCAGCTTGCGAAGGACCAGCTGCTTTCCAGTTCCGGGCCCTCGTCATACTGCAGGCGAAGGATCGAGCGGCTTTCCACCGCCCAGCCGTCACAACCGTCGGCGAACTTGTACTCCATCAGGCCCCGGGCATCGACCAGCCCAGACCCCGACGACGCGCTGCGCAGGGACATCTCGTAGATGGCCAGGTGCGGCCGCATTCCCCCGGCCGCCCCAGGCGACACCGCGGCTGCCCACACCAACACCACGGTGGCAAACAGGGCGAAGGTCCTCATGGGCGCAGCTTACGACCCATGGCCGGCCCTGTCCATGGCCGCGCGGTCGGCAAATATTGCCGACCCGGCCGATTCTGCCCCGCTTAAGCAATTGTTAACCACCTGATATTACGTGTTTTGCTGATGGCATGGCCCTTGCTGATCTTCCTGGGGGCCCGGGTCTCGCCAGACCCTGGCGGCCGGCCCGGCGCACCAAGGAAAAGGGACGACACCGTGGAAATGGACTGCAACCTGCTGCTGCCGCTGGTCGAGGACGGCACCAGCCACACCGACCTGGTGGCCCGCGTCGCCGACCTGCTGCGCGCCCTGGAGCAGGATGACGGCCCGCGCCGCCGTGCCGCCGCCGCCCGCGCCCTGCGGGGCGCCCGCGAGGCCGAACGGCGCCTGGCCGAGCTGCTGGACCAGGTGGGCCGCCTGCGCGACCTGGCCCTGACCGACGAGCTGACCGGCCTGCTGAACCGCCGCGGGTTCCTGGCCGAACTGCAGCGCACCCTGGCCGCCGCCGGGCGCGCCGGCGGCGATGCGGTGCTGGTGTACATCGACCTGGACGGGTTCAAGGCCGTCAACGACGCCTGCGGCCATGCCGCCGGCGACGCGGTGCTGCGCCACGTGGCGGCCCTGCTGGCCGACAACGTGCGCGCCGGCGACTGCGTCGGGCGCCTTGGCGGCGACGAGTTCGCGGTGCTGCTGACCCGTGACGGCGACATGGACGACGGCGGCGCCCGGGCCCAGGTGGCGCGGCTGGACGCGGTGCTGAACAACGCCGTGGTCGCCCACGGCGGCCGGACCATCCGGGTCCGCGCCAGCCTGGGCACCCGCCGGGTGGCGCCACAGGAGCACGCCGAGGCGATCCTGGCCGGCGCCGACGACGCCATGTACCGCCAAAAGCGCGACCGCGGCGCCGCCCTGTCCGCGGCTGTCTGACCGGAACCCGGGCGCCATGCGCATCGAGAACCTGATCCCGCAGCCCACCAACGCCGAGGCCCACCGCCTGGCCCAGGACCGGTCGCTGGTGCCGGCCCGTCCGGCCAAGGTGCCGGCCACCACCGGGATCGAGGACGCCGGCGCCACCGGCAGCGCCGGCAGCGGCGTGTCCCTGGCCGGGCCGGCGCCCGGCCTGGACGTGCGCAACCTGAGCCCCCGGGGCATGGCCGACCTGAGCATGGACCTGTACATGGCCGGGGTGCTGGCCTACGACGACTACGCCCAGCTCGCCTTCCAACCCGAACTGCACCCGGACTACGACCAGACCATCGGCGCCCTCACCGGCAAGAAGGCGGAGCCCGACCGGCCCCGCGACTTCATTACCGAGTGGGAGGAGAAGCTGGTCTTCGAGCGCGGACACAACAGCGATCCCGAACGGGTCAACCGCACCCAGCGCATCCTGACCGTCCTGAAACGCATCGCCGCCCCCACCGACGTGGTGGCCTAGGCACCCTGCTTCGGGTCCGTCTTGGGTGAACGGTTCCGGAATAGTTGCTATATCTTGAGCCTTGATTAGGGGCCTATGCGCCCCGCCCGGCAGGCGTCGCGGGAGGCTCGATGGCGGAACAGACCACGCAGCAACGATTGGCGGCCGTGCTGGCCGCGGACGTGGCCGGCTACACACGCCTCATCGAGCGGAACTCCGCCGGAACGGTCGCCGCCTGGCAGAACGTCCGCGACGGCGTCATCAATCCCACCATCGCCAGCTTCTCCGGCCGGATCGTCAAGCTGACGGGCGACGGGTTCCTGGCCGAGTTCTCCACCATCCACGAAACCGTCGAATGTGCCCTCGCCCTGCAACGCGGGTTCCAGGGCAGTGGCCTGGAGTTCCGCATCGGCGTCAACCTTGGCGATATCTTCGACGACGGCCAGGACATTCACGGCGAGGGGGTCAACATCGCCGCGCGGATCGAAGCCCTGGCCCCGCCGGGCGGCATCTGCGTTTCCGGCGCCATCTACGAACAGGTCCGCAACCGTGTCACGGCGAGTTTCGAGGACCTGGGCGAAATCGAGGTCAAGAACGTCAGCCGTCCCGTCCGGGTGTACCAGATCGCACCGGAATCCGGCTTTGCCGGGTCGGGCGCACCGCGCAAAGGGCCCGCGTTGCGGTATGCGGTCGTTGCCCTGTTGCTGGCGGTGATCCTGGCCGCGGGTGGCCTGTGGGGGTGGATGCCGGCACCCGTACCGCGGGAACGGGACGCGGCCGTTTCCGTCCCCTCCGTCAAGCCGACCATCGCCGTCCTTCCGTTCAGCAATTTCAGCGGCGACAAGGACCAGGAGTATTTCAGCGACGGGCTGACCGAGGATCTGATCACCGACATCTCGAAGGTCTCGGGCCTGTCGGTGATCGCCCGCAACTCCACGTTCTCCTTCAAGGGCCGGTCGCCGGACGTTCGCGAAGTGGGCAGCGCCCTGGGGGTGACCCACGTGGTCGAAGGCAGCGTCCGCAAATCCGGCGGACGGCTGCGCATCAACGTCCAGCTGATCGATGCCGCCAGCGGCAAGCACCTGTGGGCGGAGCGGTACGACCGCAACCTGACCGACGTGTTCGCCATCCAGGACGAGGTCGTGGGCCACATCATCAAATCGCTCGCGCTCACGCTGACGCCCCAGGAAGCCAAACGCCTCGCCCGCCGCGGAACTGGCAGCCTGGAGGCATTCGACCTGTACATGAAGGGTCGCCAGCAGGAGAGCTATTTCAACAGGGACGCCCTGGACAGGGCGCAGAACCTGTTCCAGAAGGCGATCGCGCTGGACCCGGAATACGCCGAAGCCTACGCCCATCTGGCGCAGGTCTTTTCCCTCAAGGCCGAATTCAACATGGTCGAGGACGTGGACGGGGCCTACCGGCGATCATTGGAACTGGCCGAAAAGGCGATCGCGCTGAATCCGGACCTCCCCTACGCCCACTGGTCCCTGGGCCGGACCCTGTCCCGGCCCGCGTTCAAGCAGTTCGACCGCGCGATCCGAGAGGCCGAGACGGCGGTGACGCTGGACCCGAACTTTGCCGACGGCTACGCCTCCCTGGGGGTCTACTATGCGTTCGCCGGCCAGGCCGAGAAGAGCGAGGCGCTGATCCGGAAAGCCATGCGGGTGAATCCCATACCGCCGTTCTGGTACCATCAGGCGCTGGGGGTCGCCCACTTCATGCTCGCGGACTATGCGGCGGCGATCGACCAGCTTCGCATCGCCGTCGACCGCAATCCGAACTTCGTCATCAGCCGGCAATGGCTTGCCGCCTCCCTCGCCATGGCGGGCAAGATCGAGGACGCGGAATGGGAAGTCAGTGAACTGGAGGCAATGGGCTTCAACCGCACACTGGACGAGATGATGGACCAGGCGCTGGTCGTCTTCCCCGAATACCGGGATCGGTACCGCGAGGCGCTGCGCCGGGCCGGATTTAGCTGAATTTCCGACCGATCAGGGCCGGCGCGGTCCCGCGCCCCTGCGCCGGGCCACGGCGCCCTACCACGGCGCCAGAACCATCCGGGTCTGGCAGGGGGTGACGGAAACCGTCTGCTAGGCCGACCCCGGCGGCCCGCCGTCGTCCGCCCCGGCGCGGCGCGCGCGCAGGACGTCACGCAATCGGTCGCGGATGACCTTGCCCGTGTCGGTGCGTGGAATGGCGTCGACCAGGACCACCACGTCGGGCGCCATGTCACCAAGACGCCGGGCGCAGAAATCGTGGACCGCCCATTCGTCGAAGGCGTCGCCGGCGACCACACCGGCCCAGATCTCCACCGGCCCGGGATCGTCCTGGACGCCGACCACGCCGGCGTCCCGGATCCCGTCGTACCCGCGCAGCACGTCCTCGACGAACTGCGGCGCGACGACCACCCCGCCGCGGTTGATCAGCTCGCCGTCCTTGCCGAACACCGCCACCAGGCCGTCGCCGTGCACGGCGCCGATGTCGCCGGGATAGAACCAGCCGTCGCGGTCCAGGATGGCACGGTCCCCGGCGCGGCCAGCCACGTATTCGCCGGTCTTGGTGCTCCACAGGCGCAGCCGGCCATGCCGGCCCGCCGGCAGCACCTGGCCGGTCTCGTCCACGGCCTCGACCCGGCCCCAGGGCGCCACGTGTCCGACGGCCCCCTCGACCGCAGCGGCCGCGCCGGCCTGGCCGTAGACCACCACGCCGGTCTCGGTGGTGCCGTAGGCCAGCAGCAGTTCGCTGCACAGGCTGGCACGGGCCTCGGTGACCAGGGCCGGTGACGGCCGCCCGCCGCCGACGGTCACCCGGCGCAGGGTCGGGCAGGCGCCGAAGTGTCGCGACTGGTGGTTGACCAGTTCCCGCAGCTGGCCCACCATGACGGTCATCTGGGTGATCCCGAACAGGCGGACCAGGTGCAGGATTTCCTCCGGGTTGGGGGCGAAGCAGGCCACCCCGCCACTGGCCAGGGCGTACAACAGGTGGAACGACCCGGTGGTCGACACGCCGACGATGGTCAGCGTGCGCTCGCCGGCGCCGCCCCAGAACAGGCCGTCCAGCAGGCGGCGGCCCATGACCTCGGGGGTCAGGCCGATGGCCTTCGGCACGCCCGTGGTCCCCGACGACAGGACGATGCGCGTGTACTGCCCCGGCGCCATGGACCGACATTCATGGCCGGGGCCGGGGCCGGCCAGGTCCAGGTCGAACCAGTCCTCGTCCACGGCCAGGGTCCGGGCGCCGGCGACCGGGCCGCCGAAGCGATCGAGGATGACCGCCGCCGGCCGCAACCCCGAGGCCGCGAGGCCATAGGTGGTCTGGACCGAAACGGACGTGATCCCGCACCGCTCCAGGGCCAGGATCAGCACCATATGCCGGAACGGGTCGCGGACGTCGATGGCGGCCAGGGTTCCGGGCCCCAGGCCCGCCCGCTGGATTTGGGCCGCCGCGGCATGGACCGCCGCCGCCACCATGGCATAGGTCGCCACACCGCCGGTGTAGACGATTGCCGGCTTTTCCGGCGTAATCCTGGCGTGGTATAAAACGTAGTTCGCGATGTTCATGACGGATAAATTCAACGATTAATCAATGTTTCGAGAATGAAGAAGTTATCTTTTATTACTGCGACAAGCGTCAGCACAATTGCATTCACCGCCTCACCCTTTGCGGCCCCGGCCGACACCGGCGACGTCGATTGGCGCGGGTTCTACGTGGGGGCCCGCCTGGGGTCCGGATTCGGCGGCGACTCCGGGAGCCTGGACGACGGCGGATCGGGCGGCGAGGACCTCCGGTTCGATTCCGGCGTGCCGCGGTTTTCGCCGGCCGTCCCCTTCTCGGCCACCTCGAACAGCGGCAGCTTTTCCGCCTGGCCACGCCGGAAGAAGGGCCAGCCGGGCCACCTCCTGATGGGCATCGCCGGCGGCTACAACTGGCGCCTTGGCGACGTCGTCGTCGGCCTGGAGATGGACGGCTCGCTGCTGGGCACGCCCGGCACCGATTCCCGGGCCACCACCGAATCCTTCGACGGCGGCAGCGCCACCGGGGTCGGGACCCGTGCCAGTTACCTGGAGCGGTCCGTCACGATGGACTGGCTGTACACCGTCCGGCCCCGGGTCGGCCTCGCCGTGAAGCGGTTCCTGCTGTTCAGCAGCGCCGGACTCGCCATCGGCCGGGCCAAGCTTACCACGGCGGCCGCGGTCGACGAGCAGTACGTGGACCCTGGCAAGGGCGCCTCCCACGTGGCCAGGAGCCGGTGGAGCGGCCGCCGCGCGTCCCTGCGCGCCGGGTTCATCCTGGGCGGCGGCGTGGAATACGCCGTCAACGACCGCCTGTCCGTCGACCTGGAAGGGTATTACTTCAACCTGGGCACGGCCGAGGTCACGGCCGTCGGCCAGGGCTCCTACCGCGCCAACGGCGGCGCCGAGACGGCCCTGTCGGTCGCCCCCTACACGGTCCGCAAGCTGGTCGACGGCATGGTCCTGCGGGCCGGCGTCAACTGGCGGTTTTGACGCGCCGGCCGGGCTTGGCTAAACCGCCATTTCCACCCGGTCGCGGCCACGGTTCTTGGCCTCGTGCACGGCCAGGTCGGCGGCCTCAATGGCCGCCTTGACGGCACCCGCATCGGTCGGGTCCACGGCGGCGACGCCGAAGCTGGCGGTGACCCGCGGGCCGGTGCCATCGGGCGCGGCCCCGGTCTCGGCGAACTTGGCGCGCAGGCGCTCGGCCATGCGCCGGCCTCCATCGATCCCGGTTTCCGGCAGCAGGATGCCGAACTCGCCGCCGCCGATGCGCCCCATGTGGTCGGCGTCCCGCAGCACGGCGGTGGTCACGGCACACAGGCGGCGCATCAGGTCGTCGCCCGAATCGCGGCCGTGGGCCTCGTTGAAGGCCGTAAAGCCGTCGATGTCGAACAGGATGAGGGTCAGGGGCCGGTCATAGCGGGCGGCCCGGCGCACCTCGGATTCGGCGCGGTTGAGGAAGCTTCGCCGATTGGGAATCCCGGTCAGCGGGTCCTGCCAGGCCAGGCGTTCCAGTTCGGCGCCGGCCTCGCGCACGCGCTGCAGTTGACGGTCGCTGACGCTGATCAGCCGCGTCGACTGGTGCAATAGCTTGCGATAGTGCTCCAGCAGGGAGCCGTAGCGGTCCCTGAGTTCGCCCTCCTCCAGCTCACCCGCGGCCAAAACCCGGGTGGCGTCGTCGAGCATTTCCCTTTCCCGATCGAAAAGAGCCTCTTTGTTCTTGTCCATGGGTGCCTCTTGCATCTGGCCCCGTGCGCGTCCCCTCACGCCGGCGAATCACATGCTGCCCCATCGATCCAGCCGAATGTGGCGGCCTCGGTCCGATTTTGCCGACGAAACTACATGGTTCGCCGGCAATTCGCAACGGGTGGAACGCGCCAGCGCGCGGATAGTTCCTTGGGCCCGACTGGAGCGCGCGCTCCCACGCCTTCCCAGGCGCGATCAGCCGCGGCGGGCCAGGGCCAGCCAGGCGCCCGCGGCGATCAGGAACGACCCCACCACCCGCTCGCCGATCATCATGCGGCGGCGGTCGCGCATCCAGTGGCGGGCGCGTCCGGCCAGCACGGCGTAGCTGCCGTCGAACAGGGCCGCGAGCACCAGGAAGGTCGGGCACAGGATGGCCAGCTGCGGCCCCGCCGGCAGGGCCGGGTCCATGAACTGGGGAAAGAAGGCGGCCAGGAACAGCAGCAACTTGGGGTTGGTCAGGGCGACGAAGAAGCCCTGGGTGAAGATGCGCCGGCGGTGGCCGTCCAGGGACGGCGCCGTATCCACCGGAATCTCGTCGGGCAGGACGGGCCGCGACCGCCACTTCTGGATGCCCAGCCACACCAGGTAGGCGGCACCGGCCCAGCGCAGCCACTCGAACCATTCCGCCATCACCGCCATCACCGAGGTCAGTCCCAGGGCCACCACGACCAGTTGCAAAGCGATGGCCGACTGGGCGCCGGCGATGGTCAGGGCACCGGCCCGCGTGCCGTGGCTGAGCGCGTTGGCGATGATCAGGCTGACCACCGGCCCGGGCAGGATGATGAGCACGATGGTGGCCAGGCAGAAGGCCAGGTACAGGCTGGGGTCGATCATGGTCGGTCCTTTCGCGGTCGTTCATCCGGGACGCACCGGGCGCGGCGATGGTATCCCGATCCGCCGCCGCCCGCCAGCGCCGACGGTTGACGCCGTGCCGGTTCCCCCCTAGCTTGGTCGGGCAACCCCCGGGAACCATTCCCATGTCCACGACCTTCGTACGCCCCGCGGCCAGGCATCCGATCCGGTAATTCGCACCGGACCCGTTCCGCCTGCGCCCGCCGCCCCTTTCGGGGGCTTTTTCGTGTTTGCCGACCGCCTTCGCGCCCAAGGAAGCCATGCTCCGACCCGCCGCCACCCCGCCCCGGCTGCTTACCCTGATCCTGCTCAGCGGCCTCGCCGTGGTGTCGCTGAACATGTTCGTGCCGTCGCTGGCGCACATCGCCGCCGACTTCGGGGCCGATTACTCCCTGGTCAACCTGTCCATCGCCGGATATGCGGCGGTGACGGCGGTGCTGCAGCTGATCATGGGGCCCCTGTCCGACCGATTCGGCCGGCGGCCGATAATTCTGGCGGCGGTGTTCATCTTCGCCCTGGCTTCCCTGGGCTGCGTCCTGGCCACCGACGTGCACACGTTCCTGTTCTTCCGCATGATGCAGGCGGCCATCGTCACCGGGCATGCCGTGTCCCAGGCGGTGATCCGCGATTCCGCGGGCGCCCAGAAGGCGGCCAGCCTGTTGGGCTACATGGCCATGGCCTGGGCCGTGGCCCCCATGCTGGGCCCCCTGTTCGGCGGCGTCCTGGACGAGTTTTTCGGATGGCGGGCCAACTTCTGGGCTTTCCTGGCCTTCGGCCTGGCCGCCTTCGCCCTGGCCTGGACCGACCTGGGCGAGACCAACCAGCACCGGTCGGAAACCTTCACCAAGCAGTTCCAGACCTACCCCGAGCTGTTCCGCTCGCGCCGCTACTGGGGCTACGCCCTTTGCACGGCCTTTTCGGTGGGCACCTTCTACGCCTTCCTGGGCGGGGCGCCGCTGACCGCCGTGCTGCTGTTCGGCCTGTCGCCGGCGACCCTGGGCATGTTCATGGGCACCATCACCGCGGGCTTCATGGTCGGCAGCTACCTGTCCGGCCGATTCGCCGGGCGCCACGCCCCCACGGCGATGATGGTCGTCGGCCGCGCGGTGGGCACCCTGGGGCTGCTGGCGGGCCTGGCGTTGAGCCTGGCCGGGGTGGTGCACGTGGCCGTCCTGTTCGGATTCTGCGTCTTCGCCGGCCTGGGCAACGGCCTGACCGTCCCCAGCAGCAACGCCGGCCTGATGTCCGTGCGGCCGCGCCTGGCCGGCAGCGCCTCGGGCCTGTCGGGGGCCCTGACCGTGGCCCTGGGGGCGGTAACCTCGGCCATCACCGGCGCCATCGTCACCGCCGACAACGCGACCTATGCCCTGTTGGCCATGATGTCCCTGTCGTCGGCGCTGGGCCTGGGCGCCGCGGTGGTGACGCACCGGCTGGAGCGGGCCGCGGACCCGGCCTAGGCCGAGCGGAATTTCTCGGTGGGAATCATCGTGACGCCGTAGTCCGCCTCTTCGGGAATGCGGCGGAAGCTGCCCTCGTCGGTCTCGACGAGCTGCGGCTGCACCGGCACCACCCGGGCGGCACGGGTGGCGGCCAGGGCCTCGGCCACCGTGGCCCAGCGGGTCAGCTTGGTCAGGTTCATCAGGGTCGGCAGCACCAGTTTCACGTGGCCGGCCTCGGCCTCGGCCAGGATGTCGCCGGGGCGGCGCCATTCGGCGTGGACGATCTCGTAGGCGTCGGCATGGGTGCGGGTCTGGCGCGGCGGCGCCGGGGCGATGAAGAAATGGGTGTCGAAGCGCCGCGGGCGTGGCGGCGGCGTGATCCAGTGGGCGAAGAACACCAGGTCGCCGGTGGCCAGCTCCAGGTCCCGGTCGGCGGCCATCTCCAGCACCCCATGGTCCGGCACGGCGGCGCGGCAGGCCGCGACCTGGTCCGCGGTCAGGAAGTCCGATTCGCCGCGGCGGCGGGCCAGCAGGATGCCGCATTCCTCGTACATCTCGCGCACGGCGGCGACCCGCAGGGCGGCCAGGGGATCGTCCGCGGCGGGCCCGGCATGGGACCGGTCCGCCGCCGACACCTTGCCGCCGGGGAAGACCAGGGCGCCGGCGGCGAAGTGGCTGCCGCCGGCCTTCTCCAGGATCAACACCTCCAGCCCGTCGCGGCCGAAGTCGATGCCGTCGCGCAGCAGGATGATGGTGGCCGCCGGCACCGGCGCCACATGCCCTTCGGTGCCCCCGGTGGAGGTCACATCGCCACCATGGCGTCCAGGCGGGCGATGGCGGCCATGGCCTCGGCCTCGATCCCGGCGACGATCTCGGCCAGGGGCTCGACCCGGTCGGCGAAGACCACCGACTGGCCCACGGACAGGGCGCCCTTGCGCCAGTCGCCGGTTTCGTAGGCGCCGCGCCCGACCTTGCCGGCCACGTAGGGGATCAGGTCCTCGATGGAGATCTGTTCCAAGGTCGATTCCAGCTCGCGCACGGTGGCCGAGGTGTCGTTGCGCAGCACCCGCGTGGTGTTGCGGATGGAGCCCATGATCAGCTCGGTGTCCCGTTCCGTGGCCTCGATCAGCCGGCGCTTGTAGTCCGGATGGGCCCAGATCTCCTCGGCCACCAGGAAGCGGGTGCCGATGACCACGCCGCTGGCGCCCATGGCCAGGGCCGCGGCCACCTGGGCCCCGGTGCCGACGCCGCCGCCGATCAAATAGGGGATATCCAGGTCCGCGGCCATGCGCGCCTGGACGAAGGTGCCGATCAGGTCCAGCCCCGGATGGCCGCCGCACTCGGCGCCGACGATGGACACGGCGTCCACCCCCACCTCCTGGGCCTTGCGGGCGTAGCGCACGGCCGGCACCTTGTGCAGGACCTTGATGCCGGCGCCCTTCAGGGTCGGCAGGTAGGGTTCGGGGTTGCGGCCCGAGGTCTCGACGAAGCGCACGCCCTCGTCGCAGATCACGTCGATCACCTGGTGCGTCCGGTCGCCCTCGATCAGCTTGGGCAGCATGGAGACGTTGACCCCGAACGGCGCGCCGTCGCACAGGTCGCGGCACTTGCGGATCTCGGCGCGCAACTCGTCCAGGCCCGGCAGGCTGGCGGCGGTGATGAATCCGATGATGCCGGCGCGGCCGGCGGCGGCAACGTATTCGGCGTTGGCCAGCCATTGCAGGCCGCCGGCCACCACCGGCAGGCGGATGCCGAACATCTCGGTCACGGCGGTCAGGATCGTGGCCTCGGGCCTGGCCTGGTGCTCAGTCATCGGGAACCCCCTCCTCGTTCTCGCCGCCCGCGATGTAGCGGAAGGTGCCCGAGGCGGTGGCGATCAGCACCCCGTTGCCGTCGAAGGCGTGGGCCTCGGCGAAGTAGATCTTGCGGCCGCGGCTGACCATGCGGGCCTCGGTCCGGATGTGGCCGTCGGTGACGGAATTGACGAAACTGGTGGTCAGGGAAATGGTGACCGAGCGCCGGATGTTGCCGGGCCTGGTGCAGTATACGCCGCACACGCCGCAGGAGGCGTCCAACAGGGCCGTCAGCACGCCGCCGTGGACCACGCCGTTGCGGTTCATGTGCTGGGCCGTGATGTCCAGGTGCATGACGGCCCGGCCAGGGCCCCATTCCTCCAGGCGGTAGCCCACGGTTTCCAGGAACCCGAAGGTCCTGGCGCGGTAGCGTTCCAGGTTGTCCAGGATGTCGGGCGCCATCACACGATCCCCGTCCGGTGGCCCGTCCAATAGGGCTTGCGCAGTGCCGACTTGAGGATCTTGTTGACGCCCGACAGGGGCATGGGCCGGTCGCGGAAATCGACCCCTCGCGGGCACTTGTAGTGGGCGATGCGGTCGCGGCAGAACTTGATCAGCTCGGCCTCGTCGGCGGTCATGCCGTCCTTCAGCACGACGACGGCGTGCACGGCCTCGCCCCAGGTTTCGCTGGGAATGCCGATGATGGCGCACTCTTTCACCGCCGGGTGGCGGTACAGCACGTTCTCGACCTCGGTCGAGTACACGTTCTCGCCGCCGGTGATGATCATGTCCTTGACCCGGTCCACCAGGAAGATGAACCCGTCCCGGTCGCGGTAGCCGGCGTCGCCGGTGTGGTACCAGCCGCCGCGCAGGGCCTGGGCCGTCAGCTCGGGCTTGTTCCAGTACCCCTTCATGATGTTGGGGCCGCGGGCCAGGATCTCGCCGACCTCGCCCACGGCCACGTCGTTGTCGTCGGCGTCGACGATGCGCACGTCGCAGTGGAAGGCAGGGCGCCCCACGGAGGACAGCTTCTCGGCCCGCGGGCCGTCGGTGGCGTGCCACTCGGGCGGCATGGTGGTGACGATGGGCGAGGCCTCGGTCATGCCGTAGGCCTGGAAGAAGACCACGCCCGGCAGCATCTCCAGCGCCAGGCGCATCAGCGCCTCGGGCATGGGGGCGGCGCCGTAGTTGATCTGGTGCAGGGTGGTCAGGTCATAGTCGTGGAACCGGGGATGGTGCAGCATCATGTTGATCATGGTCGGCACGAACAGGCCGACCGTGACCCGGTGTTCCTGGATGCAGCGGAACACCGTCTCGACGTCGAAGTGCGGCAGCATGATGGTGTGCGAGCAGGTCATGGTGTTGCTGTACACCCGCGACCCGGCGGCGGCGTGGAACATGGGCCCGCACTGGATGAACACCGCGTGCTCGCGGTACCGGTACCCGGCGACCCCGCCCATGGCGTTGGCATAGAGGTTGGTATTGGTCAGCATCACGCCCTTGGGCAGGCCCGTGGTGCCGCCGGTGTAGAACAGGACCAGCAGGTCGTCCCCGTTGCCGTCCACCGGGTCGCCGGGGGTGGCGGCGGCCAGCAGGGCCTCGTACTCCAGGAACCCCTCGGGCGCCGGTCCGTCGTCGGCATACACCAGATGCGCGACACCGGGGCAGGCGGCGGCGATCTCCCGCGCCTGGTCCACGTGGGTGGCGTCGGCCAGCAGCACCCGGGGTGTCGAGTCGGCCACCACCTCGACCATCTCGGGCACGGCCAGGCGGTAGTTGACGGGCACGAACACGGCGCCGATCCAGGCCGGGCCGAAGAACACTTCCATGTAGCGGTCCGAGTTGAAGGCCAGGATCCCGACCCGGTCGCCACGCCCCACCCCCAGGCCGGCCAGGGCCGCGCCCAGGCGGGCGCAGCGGTCGGCCACCTGGGCCCAGGTGCGGGTGCGGCCGGCAAAGGTGATGGCCGGCCCGTCGGGCGACACCCGCGCCGCCCGCTGCAGCATGTACACCATGCGCTGGTTGGGGTCGCCGGCCCCGGACTCCGCGCGGGCCGCGGCGGAACCGGCGCTCATACCTCGGTCCGCGGGCGGTTGCCCGACAGGCTGCGGCCGATGATCTCCTTCATGATCTCGGACGTGCCGCCGGCGATGCGGGCCATGCGGGCGTCGGCCCAGGCCCGGGCGATGGGGTATTCCCACATGTAGCCATAGCCGCCGAACAGTTGCAGGCAGTCGTCCAGCAGGTCGCACATCATGTCCGTGGACAGCAGTTTGGCCATGGCCGCGTCGACGGCGTCCAGTTGGCCCTCCAGGTGCAGTTCGATGCAGCGGTCGATGAACACCCGCAGCATGGCCGCCTGGGACTTGACCTCGGCCAGCTTGAAGCGGGTGTTCTGGAACCCGGCGATGGGCCGACCGAAGGCCTGGCGGTCGTTGGTGTAGGCGATGGTCCAGTCCAGCCCGGCCTCGATGATGCTGACCGAGCGCAGGGCCACCAGCAGGCGTTCCTGGGGAAGCTGCTGCATGAGCTGGACGAAGCCCCGCCCCTCCTGCCCCAGCAGGTTGGTCGCCGGCACCCGCACGTCGTCGAAGAACAGTTCCGACGTGTCCTGGGCCTTGAAGCCGATCTTTTCCAGGTTGCGGCCGCGTTCGAAGCCGGCGCGCTCGCGCTCCACCAGGATCAGGCTGACCCCCCGGGCGCCGGCGGCGGCGTCGGTCTTGCACACCACGACCACCAGGTCGGCGAGCTGGCCGTTGCTGATGAACACCTTCTGGCCGTTGATGACGAAGTCGTCGCCGTCGCGCACGGCGGTGGTCTTGATGCCCTGCAGGTCCGACCCGGCGGCCGGTTCGGTCATGGCGATGGCGCCGATGGTCTCGCCGCTGACCATGCGCGGCAGCCAAGTCCGCTTCTGCTCCTCGGTGCCGTAGTGGACCAGGTACGGGGCCACGATCTCGGAGTGCAGGTGGAAGGCCGGGCCCGAGGCGCCGACCCGGGCCAGCTCCTCGGTGAAGATGGCGCTGTACAGGAAGCCGGCGCCGGTGCCGCCGTATTCCTCGGGGGTCGAGCAGCACAGGTAGCCCTGCGCGCCGGCCTGCAGCCAGACCTCGCGGCTGACCACGCCGTCCCGTTCCCACTGGTCGTGGAACGGCGCCACCTTGTCCTCGACGAAGCGGCGCACGGAGTCGCGGAACACCTCGTGCTCCTCGGCGAAAAGGGTTCTGGGGATCATCTGGGACGGGGCCTCCACCGTGCCGGATTCCGTTGTCGCCGGGGTTTCGGCGGCTCGGAAACTTATCGACATTAAGTTCGCATACGAATAATAATACAGCATATATTTCATCGGCAACATGGGCCGCCAGGAAAATCACAAACGGGGACAGGAAATGACCGAAAACGGGATGTTGGCAGGCAAGGTCGCGCTGGTTACCGGCGCCGGGCGCGGGGTGGGCCGGGACATCGCCCTGCTGATGGCGGCGCGCGGCGCCAAGGTGATCGTCAACGACCTGGGGGCCACGGAAACCGGCGACGGCGCCGACCAGATTCCGGCCCTGGAGGTGGTCAAGACCATCCGCGACGCCGGCGGCGAGGCCGAGGCCAACGGCGACAGCGTGGCCGATTTCGACGCCGCCCATGCCATGGTCGAGCAGGCGGTATCGTCCTTCGGCCGCATCGACATCGTGGTCAACAACGCCGGCATCCTGCGCGACACCATCTTCCACAAGATGACCGAGGGGGACTGGGACGCGGTGGTGAACGTGCACCTGAAGGGATCGTTCAACGTGGCCCGCGCCGCCGCCACCCACTTCCGCCAGCAGGAGTCGGGGCGGATGGTGCACATGACTTCGACCTCGGGCCTGATCGGCAATTTCGGCCAGGCCAACTACGCCGCGGCCAAGCTGGGCATCGTCGCGCTGTCCAAGTCCATCGCGCTGGACATGGCGCGCTACAATGTCACCTCCAACGCCATCGCGCCGTTCGCCTGGAGCCGCCTGATCGGCACCATCCCCATCAACGACGAGGCCCAGCGCGAACGGGTGGAGCGCATGAAGACCATGACCACGGCCAAGATCGCGCCCCTGGTGACGGCGCTCGCGTCGGACGCGGCGCAGCACGTTTCCGGGCAGATTTTCGCCGTGCGCAGCAACGAGATCTTCCTGATGGGCCAGTCGCGCCCCCTGCGCAGCGTGCACCGGGGCGAGGGATGGACACCCGAGTCCGTGATCGTCCAGGCCTTCCCGGCCATGCAGGCGAGCTTCTTCCCGCTCGACCGCTCGGCCGACATCTTCTGCTGGGACCCCGTCTGATCGCGCAACCGCGCCCCTTCCCCCCGTCGGAGCCACGCCGTGACCATCGACCCTGACACGATCTACAACTGGCCGTTCCCCGAAGTGGAGCAGACCTACACCACCAAGGACGCCATCCTCTACGCGCTGGGCATCGGCCTGGGCCACGACCCCCTGGACGAGGCGGAGCTGCACTACGTGTTCGAGGAGGACGGGTTCTCGGCGGTGCCGACCATGTCCATCATCGTCGCCTGGCCCGGGTTCTGGGTCCGCGACCCGCGCTCGGGCATCGACTGGAAGAAGGTCCTGCACGGCGAACAGGGCATGCGCCTGCACCGGCCCCTGCCGGCCGAGGCCACGGTGGTGGGCCGCACCCGGGTGGTGGACATCCTGGACAAGGGGGCCGACAAGGGCGCCCTGCTGTATATCGAGCGCACCCTGACCGACAAGGCCACGGGCGACCTGCTGGCGACCCTGACCTCCACCACCTTCGCCCGCGGCGACGGCGGCTTCGGCGGCAAGCCGGGCCCGCAGCCGGAACCCCATCGCCTGCCGGAGCGGGAGCCGGACGCCGTCTGCGACCTGCGCACCCTGCCGCAGCAGGCCCTGATCTACCGCCTGTCGGGGGACCCCAATCCCTTGCACGCCGACCCCAAGACCGCGACCGCGGCCGGGTTCAAGGCGCCGATCCTGCACGGCCTGTGCTCGCTGGGGGTTGCCGGGCACGCCGTGCTGCGCACCTATTGCGGCTACGACGCCCGCCGTTTCAAGAGCCTGCGGCTGCGCTTCGCCAGCCCCGTCTACCCGGGCGAGACCATCCGTACCGAGATGTGGCGCGACGGCGACGAGGTCTCGTTCCGCTCCAAGGTGCTGGAACGGGACATCGTGGTCCTGAACAACGGCCTGGTCGACGTGGGCGAGCCGGACGACTGGGCGGGGCCGTCATGAAGGATCTGGACCGCAAGATCGGTTTCCTGTTCCACGACGTCGCCCGCTTCCGCACCATCGTCTTCGACCAATTGATGCAGCCCCAGGGCCTGACCCGGGCGCAGTGGTGGGTGCTCGCCCACCTGGGCCGCAAGGACGGTCAGACCCAGACTGACCTGGCCGACCGTATGGACCTGGGCGCGGTGACGTTGAGCGGCCTGATCGACCGCCTGGAGGCCCACGGCTGGGTCGAGCGCCGGCCGGACCCCAAGGACCGCCGCGCCAAGCGGGTGTGGCTGACCGACAAGGTGGCCGACCTGCAGAAGACCATGAGCCGGCGCATCAACGAGGTCAACAAGACCTCCATGACCGGCCTGGACGACGAGCAGATCGAGCAGCTGATCAAGATGCTGCGCATCATCAAGATGAACCTGGCCCGCGCCGCCCGCGCCCACACGGGCGACGGTGACGACGACGGCAATGGCAACGGCAACGGCAATGGCAGGAGGCGCGACCGCGATGGGACCGCTTAAGGGAATCAGGATCGTCGAGTTCGCCGGCATCGGGCCGGGGCCCTTCGCCGCCATGATGCTGGCCGACATGGGGGCCGAGATCGTGCGCCTGGACCGCAAGGGCGCCGTTCCCGACCGGGACCTGAGCAAGCAGGTCCTGCACCGCGGCCGGCGGTCCATCGCGCTCGACCTGAAGAAGCCCGAGGCCGTGGCCGCCGCCCTGCGCCTGATCGAGGGCGCCGACGCCCTGATCGAGGGCTTCCGCCCCGGCGTCATGGAACGCCTGGGCCTGGGCCCCGACGTGTGCCTGGCACGCAACCCGCGCCTGGTCTACGGCCGCATGACCGGCTGGGGCCAGGACGGCCCGCTGGCCAAGGCCGCCGGGCACGACATCAACTACATCGCGCTGTGCGGCGCCCTGTGGTCCATGGGCGAGGCCGACCGCAACCCCATGCCGCCGCTGAACCTGGTGGGCGATTTCGGCGGCGGCGGCATGGTGCTGGCGCTCGGCATCCTGGCGGCCCTGCTGGAGGCCAAGGGATCGGGCCGGGGTCAGGTCGTGGACGCGGCCATGACCGACGGCAGCGCCGCCCTGATGGGCATCATCTTCGGCTACCAGGCCATGGGCCGCTGGTTCAACCGCCGTGGCTACAACCACTTGGACGGCGGCGCGCCCTATTACAACACCTACAAATGCGCCGACGGCAAATGGATCTGCATCGCCTCGATCGAGCCCCAGTTCTACGCCGAGCTGCTGCGCCTGACGGGGCTGACCGAGGCCGACCTGGGCGACCGCGAGAACCGTGACGACTGGCCGCGCCAGCGCCAGGTCTTCGCCGACCTGTTCGCCACCAAGACCCGCGACGCGTGGTGCGCCGTGATGGAGGGCAGCGAGGTCTGCTTCGCCCCGGTGCTGGACCTGGAGGAAGCCCCCCACCACGCCCACAACCGGGCCCGCAACATCTTCGTCGAGGTGGATGGCCTGCAACAACCGGCCCCGGCACCGCGCTTCAGCCGCACCGAATCCGGAATCCAGGGACCGCCCCCCCTGCCCGGCCAACACAACGACGCCGCCCTGGCCGACTGGGGCTTCAGCGGCGACGAGATCGCGGCGCTGAAGGCGGCGGGGGCGGTTTAGGCGGCCGGCGGCGCCCCCTCACCCTCCCACGCCTGACGGCGCGGGCCCCTCCCTCTCCCGCGGGGAGAGGGAATGGAGCATGCCGGACGAGGCCTGCCCCCTGTCCCTGAGGGAGAGGGTCGGGGTGAGGGTGCTGGACGGGAGCCGCTTGGTCCGCCGTGTCGGATACCGCCCCCTCACCCTCCCGCGGGGAGAGGGGATTTCTTTGGGGGCGATGCGTCTACGCCGCCGCCGCGATGGCGCCGAAACGGGCCAGGTGGTGGTCGACGTCGCCCAGGGTCTGCTCGCCCACGTTCAGCCGCTTGGCGTAGTGGCCCAGCATGTATTCGTCGGTCATGCCGATGCCGCCGTGCATCTGGATCGACCACTGGCCCATCTTGCGGCCGGCCCCGGCGACATAGACCTTGGCCGCCGACACGGCCCGGGCCCGCGTGGTGACGTCGGGGTTGTCCGCCTCCATGGCCGCCAGCAGGGCGATGGACCTGGCGTTTTCGTACTCCATCACCAGGTCCACCATGCGGTGCTGCAGCACCTGGAAGCGCCCGATGGGGCGGCCGAACTGCTGGCGCATCTTGAGGTAGTCCAGGGTCAGCTCGTTGACCATCTCCATGGCGCCCACGGCCTCGGCGCACAGCGCCGCGTTGCCCAGGTCGGCCACGTGCTCGATCACCGGCCAGGCGGCGCCCGGCTCGCCCAGCAGGGCCGCCCCGTCCACGGTCACGTTGTCCAGCGTCACTTCGGCGGCGCCGCGGCCGTCGATCAGGCGGTAGCCGCGGCGCGACACGCCGGCGGCGTCGGCGTCCACCAGGAACAGGCTGAGGCCCTCGCGCTCGGTCGCGGCGCCGCCGGTGCGGGCCGAGACCACCAGCTTGTCCGCCGTATCGCCGCCCATGACCACGGCCTTGGCCCCGTTCAGGACCCAGCCGCCGCCATCGGCCCTGGCCGTGGTCTCGACATCGTTCAGGTCGAAGCGGGCCTGGGGTTCGCCCAGGGCCGCGGCCAGGCGGCACTCGCCGGCGATGACCGCCGGCAGGATCTCCGCCTGCTGCTCGGCCGAGGCGGCCAGGCGCACCGCACCGCCGCCCAGGACCACGGTGGAAACGAAAGGCTCCAGCGCCAGGCGCCGGCCGAACTCGGTCTGCAGCACCAGCACGTCCACCGACGAGCCGCCGAAGCCGCCCACCTCCTCGGCGAAGGGGACGCTCAGCAGACCCAGCTCGGCATACTGGCGCCAGTTGTCGGCGCTGTAGCCCAGGTCGCTCTCCAGGTAGCGCTGGCGCTGGTCCTGGGCATAGGTGTCGTCCAGCAGCTTGCGCAGGCTGTTGGCGATGAGGGTCTGTTCCTCGCTGTAGGAAAAATCCATGGTCCGTCCCCTTCCCCTAGAGCCCCAGGATCGCCTTGGTGATGATGTTCTTCTGGATCTCGTTCGAGCCGCCGTAGATGGATGTCTTGCGCCGGTCGAAGTAGCTCCGCGCGCAGGCGGCGGCATAGTCGGGGCCCACCGGCTCGCCGTTCCAGTCCGCGTCCACGGCCTCCAGGATGAAGGGCGTGGCATAGGGGCCGACGGCGTCCATCTTCATCTCCGCCAGCCGCTGCTGGATTTCCGAACCGCGGATCTTCAGCAGCGACGAGATGGGTCCCGGCGAGCCGCGTTCCTGCTCCTCGACCAGGACGCGCATGTTGGTCAGTTCCAGCGCCATGAGGTCGATTTCGAGCTGCGCCAGGCGGGCCTGGAACAGGGGGTCGTCGATCAGCGGCTTGCCGTTCTTGCGCTCCAGGCGCGCCATGTCCTTCAGGTGCTCCAGGTCGGCCTTGCTGGCGCCGATGCCGGCGATGCCCGTGCGCTCGTTGCTGAGCAGGAACTTGGCGTAGTCCCAGCCGCGGTTCAGCTCGCCCACCAGGTTCCCGGCCGGCACCCGCACGTCCTCCAGGAACACCTCGTTGACCACGTGGTCGCCGGCCAGGGTGACGATGGGGCGCACCGTCACGCCGGGCGTCTTCATGTCGATCAGCAGGAACGAGATGCCCTCCTGGTTCTTCACGTCCGGGTCGGTCCGCACCAGGCAGAAGATCCAGTCGGCGTAGTGGCCCAGCGTGGTCCAGGTCTTCTGGCCGTTGACCACCCATTCGTCGCCGTCCAGGACGGCCCGGGTCTTGAGGGACGCCAGGTCGGACCCGGCCCCGGGCTCGGAGAAGCCCTGGCACCAGAACTCCTCGCCGCTGCGGATCTTGGGCAGGAAACGCTGCTTGTGCTCCTCGCTGCCGAAGTGGCAGATCACCGGCCCCACCAGGTTGACGCCGAAGGGCTGCACGCGCGGCGCCCCGGCGGCGCTGGCCTCCTCGTCGAAGATGTGCTTCTGGATGGCGGTCCAGCCGGTGCCACCGTACTCCACCGGCCAGCCCGGCGTGATCCACCCCTGGTCGAACAGGATGCGATGCCAGGTCATGTAGTCGTTCTTGGACAGACGCTGGCTCTTCTTCACCTTGTCGGCCAGGTCCTGCGGCAGCTTGTCCTTGAGGAAGGCCCGCACCTCGTCGCGGAAGGCCAGTTCCTCGGCGTTGTAGGAAAGATCCATGGCTGTTTCCTCGCGTCCTCTACCCGTCGGTATGTTTATGTTCCCGGTCGTGTGACAGCATTTCGGATCGGGGCCCGGGCTGTCCAGTGGATTCTAGGCCGGCGCCCCCATGGTCCGGGCCCTCAATCCTCGGGCCGGCCGGCGGCCATGCGCACGGTGCGGTAGGTGATCACCGTCTCGCCGCGCTGGTTGACGATGTCGTTGCGGGCGGTGACGATGCCGCGCCCGCCCTTGCTGGTGGGCCGCAGGTCCAGGATTTCGACGATGGCGTGGACCGTGTCGCCCGCCACCACCGGCGCCAGGACCTTCTTCTCCACCTCCAGCAGCGCCAGGCCGATGCCCTGGATCAGGGTCTGGCACTGGATGCCCTCGATCAGGGTGTAGGTCAGGGCCGCCGGCGCCACCCGGCCGTCCACCTTCGCCGCCGCCCCCTTCTTGAAGGTCAGGTCCGTGAACAGGACCTCGGTCATCCCGGTCACGCCGACGAAGGCAGTAATGTCGGCGTCGGTGATGGTGCGCGCCAGGGTGCGGAACCGGTCCCCCACCTTCAGGTCGTTCCAATAGGGGCCGATGCCGACCAGCCTGGGCTCGGCCCGCGCGTCCCCGTCCGTCTGCGTCATTTTTCGCTTCCCCCTGCCGCCGGACCGGCTGCACCATGGCGCCGACGGTCCAGCCTGGATAAAATTTCCGCCCGGCCTATTATAGGACCTGAAATAGTTCGTAAGCGAATAAAAATTTCGCGCCAACGGGGAGGAACGGCCGCATGGCCAAGGAACACCACCTGGCCACGGTGTGGGAGCATGTGGCCGACGCCGTGCCCGGCCGGCCGGCCCTGATCGACCCGCGCCACACGCGCACCTGGGCCCAGTACGACGACCGCGCGGCGCGCCTGGCGGCGGCCCTGTCCGGGATGGGCGTGGGCACCGGCGGACGGATCGCCATCTACGCCTACAACCGCAACGAATGGCTGGAAACCACCTTCGCCGCCTTCAAGCTGCGCGCCGTGCCCCTGAACGTGAACTACCGCTACCTGGAGGACGAGCTGGTCTACCTGCTGGCCGACGGCGAGGCCGAGGCGGTGGTGTTCGAGGGCTGTTTCGCGCCGCGCATCGCCGCCGTGCGCGACCGCCTGCCGCGCCTGCGCCACGCCATCCAGGTCGACGACGGGTCGCCGCTGCTGGACGGCGCCCGGGCCTACGAGGACCTGATCGCCGGCCAATCCCCCCTGCCCCGCCAGGCGCGCTCGGCCGACGACCGCTTTGTCATCTACACCGGCGGCACCACCGGCATGCCGCGCGGCGCCGTGTACCGCCACGGCGACGTCCTGGCCAAGACCGTGCGCGGCTATCTGTTCCGCGGCCTGCCGGTGCCCGAGACGGTCGAGGACCTGCTGGCCGGCGTGCGCCAACTGGACGCCGCCGACCGCTGCCCCCGGGTCATGCCCGCCTGCCCCCTGATGCACGGCATGGGCATCTATACCGGCGCCATGTTCCCCATGAACATGGGCGGCTGCACGGTCATGGCCGACAACCGGCGGTTCGACCCCCACGTCCTGTGGCAGACGGTGGTGCGCCACAGGGTCGAGGAGATCACCATCGTCGGCGATTCCTTCGCCCGCCCCCTGCTGGAGGCCCTGGACGAGGCCGCCGCGGCCGGGCGGCCCTACGACCTGTCGGCGTTCCGGCAGATGCTGTCCGCCGGGGTGATCTGGTCCCAGGAGGTCAAGGCCGGGCTGCTGCGCCACGCCGACCTGAAGCTGGTGGACTCGCTGGGCTGCACCGAGGGGGCCATGGCCATCAACGTGGCGACCCGGGGCAACGTCGGCGAGACCGCCCGCTTCACCCCCAACGCCGGCACCCGGGTGCTGACCGAGGACGGCCGCGACGTGCGCCCGGGCAGCGGCGAGATCGGCCACGTGGCCATGTGCGTCGGCATCCCGCTGGAATACGACAAGGACCCGGAGAAGACGGCGCGCACCTTCCGCGTCTTCGACGGCGTGCGCTACTGCCTGCCCGGGGATCAGGCCACCATCGAGGCCGACGGCACCCTGGTGCTGCTGGGACGCGGCGCGCTGTGCATCAACACCGGCGGCGAGAAGGTGTTCCCCGAGGAGGTGGAGGAGGTGCTGAAGCGCCACCCCGGCGTCGCCGACTGCGCCGTGGTCGGACTGCCCGACCCCCTGTTCGGCGAGCAGGTGGCGGCGGTGGTGGCGCGCCGCCCCGGCACCGACGTCACCGCCGAGGACCTGATCGCCGACACCCACGGCCGCATCGCCGGCTACAAGGTGCCGCGCCGGGTGGTGTTCGTCGACGCCATGCGCCGCGGCGACAACGGCAAGATGGACTATCCCTGGGCCCGCGCCGCCGCCGAAGCGCCCTGACCTACGCCTTGGGCACCGCCGCCATCCGCCGCAGGAGCAAGCCGAGCCCGGCGGCCAGGGCCGTCAGCACGCAGCCGACCGCGAACAGGTGGCTGTCGCCCAGCCCGACCACCGGGTTGCCGGGCATGGCGAAGGCCAGCGCCCCCACCACCAGCAGCCCGCGCAGGGGCCATTGCAGCACGCCGAGACGGCGCAGGTCGCCGACCCCGTAAAGGTAGCCCTGCAACCCCGTGGCCAGCACGATCACGCCGAGCACCGCGTTGGCGGTGACGGTCAGGATGTTCGGCCACGGCCCCTGCATGATCAGGCCCGGATCGAGGACGAAGAAGAAGGGCACGAAGTAGATGATGGTGCCCAGCTTCATGGCCTCGAACCCCGTGCGCACCTTGTCGGCGCCGGCCAGGGTGGCGGCGGCGAAGGCGCCCAGGGCCACCGGCGGCGTGATGTACGACAGCATCCCCCAGTACAGGATGAACATGTGCACGCCCATGGGGTCGAGCCCGGACTTGCCCAGGGCCGGCGCCAGGGTCACGGCGAGGATGATGTAGGCCACGGTCACGGTCACGCCGATGCCCATGATGAAGCTGGACAGCGCCCCGAACAGCAGCAGCAGGAGAACGGAATCGCCGGCCAGTTGCAGCAGTTCGTAGGCCAGGGTGCCGATCTTGCCCGAATAGGCCAGCGCGCCGACGATCAGGCCGATGCCGGCCAGGATCGCCGCCAGCTCGGCGAACAGCTTGGCCACGCCGATCAGGAAGGCCACGAACCGCTGCATGTTCCAGCGGTGGCGGCGGTGGAACTGGTTGATGCTGATGAGCAGGGCCGTGGCGTAGAAGGGCGCCTGGGACTCGAGCTGCAGCACCACCAGGAAGTAGATCAGCAGGACGAAGACGGCGACGTAGTGCCAGCCCTCCTTGAGGGTGTCGCGGATGGACGGCAGGTCGGCCCGGTCCATGCCCCGCATCTCCGTGCGCGCCGCGTAGCCGTCGATCTGCATGAACAGGGCGAAGAAGTAGAGCAGCGACGGAATCACCGCCGCGACCATCACGTCCCGGTACGGCACGTCCAGGTAGGTGGCCATGATGAAGGCGGTAGCGCCCATGATCGGCGGCATGAGCACGCCGCCGGTGGAGGCGCAGGCCTCCACGCCGCCCGCCACGTGGGGGGCGAAGCCGTTGCGCTTCATGGCCGGGATGGTCACCGACCCGGTGGTGATCACGTTGCTGATGACGCTGCCGCTGAGCGACCCCATCAGGCCCGAGGCGAAGATCGCCACCTTGGCCGGACCGCCGCGCACGTGACCCAGGCTGGCGAAGGCCAGGTTGATGAAGAAGGTGCCGGCGCCGGTATGCTGGAGCGCCACGCCGAACACCAGAAAGCCCAACACGAGCCCGGCGAACGCCCGGATGGGAATGCCGATCAATGCCTCGGTGGACAGCGCGTAGAAGGCCGCGGTATCGCCAAGGGATTCCGATGACCCCTCCAGCACGCCGGGCAAGGAGCCGGCGAACAGGGGGTAGATCGCGAACATGACGATGATCGCCGTCACCACCAGGCCGCCGGCGCGACGCGTGGCCTCCAGGGCCAGCAGGCAGGCCGCCAGGCCCGTCCACTGCATCAGGTCGGGGGCGGAGAACTCCCACCCCTCTTCGACGATGCGGTCGGCGGAAACCGCCAGGAAGGCGAACACCCCGAACGAGGCCAGGAACAGCACGACGTCGTACCAGGCCAACCGATCCCACCCCGGCCGGCCGGAAACCGGAAAGACGATGTAGGCCAGGGGCAGCAGCACAGCCACCACGGCGTAGTAGTACTGGTTCTCGATCGGCACGTAGCCGGTGTACCGGCCCAGGTTGAAGACCTGGTAGGCGGACATGAACAGGGCGATGACCATGCCCAGGACCAGCACGCCCTGCCACAACGGACCGAGCCGGCGAAACTCGTGCTCGGGTTTCGCCGGCCCGTCCCTATCGGCGCGGTCGCTCATGGCGCGCGCATCCGCGCGCCGTCAATTGAAGACCGTGTCGAACCCGGCCTTGGTCAGGGCCGCGGCCCGGGCCTTGGACCAGGCGGCCTTCAGCGCGTCCTTCTCCATGCCGTCCTTGCCCGGCAGGGCCTTCCAGGCGTCCTGGATCACCTGCTGGCGCTTGATCAGCATGTCGTTGTGCTTCTGGTGGGCGTCAGTCCAAATGCCCTTTTCCTTCCAGTAGCGGATGGCGCCGTCATGGTAGGGCATGGCCCAATCCATGCGCTGCTTGTCCAGCGCCCAGCCCTTGGCGCCCTTGGCCGCCTCGGAGTAGTCGCCGAAGTGCTCGACCATGGCTTTGACGATGCCATAGACCTCGTCGGCGCTCTTGTCCGCATTGGCGATCAGGATCGGATAGGGGTATCCGGCCATCTCGACGGGGTGTTCCTTGCTGATGGTGGCGCCGATGGTGGCGGTTACCTTGGAATACACCGGGGCCGCCGTCTGCACCCGCTTCCAGCCGGCCTCGTCGTTGTGGGGCAGCGGCACCCACTGCACGCCGCGCGGCGAGGCCTCCAACTTCTTCACCGTGCCGGTGACCGTGCTGGCGAAGGCGGCGTCGGACTGGCCGCTGACGATCGCTTCAAAGGAGGCGGCGAATCCAGAGACTTCAACCTTCTCGACATCGTCCCAGGTCAGCCCGGCAAAGGCCAGGTAGGCCGCCACGCCCCAGTTCAGGGCGTCGCCGCCCTTGACCCACGACACGCGCTTGCCCTTGAAGTCGGCGGCGCTGTTGATGCCGGAATCCTTGGCCACGGCCACACCCAGGCCGTTGGCGCCGCTGGCCGCCATCAACAGGCGGATCGGCTGCGGGCCCCAGTCCTTGTCGGCGAACAGGAACACGCCTTCCTGGCCGAAGTACGACGCGATGCCGCAGGCGCAATAGTCGGCCTTGCCGTCGCGCAGCGGCGCCATGCGCGAAATGTCGTTCTTGCCGGGGATGACCCGCATGTTGGTGTCGTAATGCTTCTTCAGCATGTTGCCGATGGCCACCGACTGGGCGTAGCCCGACGTGGTGGTGCCATAGGCGGTCCAGGTCGTCTTCTTCGGCACGCCGTCGGCCACGGCCGTGCCCGCCACCATGGCGGCTGCGGCGACACCGGCGACAATCATCCCTTTGAGGTATTTCATGTTTCTCTCCCTGAAGGTTTCGGTCTGAGCCTGATTTTCCTGCAGTCTAGCAAATTTCCCGCCGTGAATCCCACGCCGTATCCACAGCCGCGGCGAAGCCGCGCCGCGACCGGCGTCGTTTTCGGATATGCGGGTGGACGTCGCTACGCTCCCGGATGCTTCCCTATTGTCGCGCCGAGTTGATTCGGCGTATATTATTCGCATGTGAATTATTAGCTGGTTTCGTATTTCCGTCCAACAGAAAAACGAAAAACGGCGGCCGGATCGCACCGGCCGGGAGGCACCGTTCCCATGAAGTGGACGCACGAGCACCGCGAGCTGCGCCGTACCGCGCGGGCGATCATCGACGCCGACATCAACCCCCACTGCGACGAATGGGAGGCGGCGGGCATCTTCCCCGCCCATCAGGTGATGAAGAAGATGGCCGACGCCGGCCTGCTGGGGCTGAGCAAGCCCGAAGCCTACGGCGGCATGGCCCTGGACTATTCCTATGAAATCGCCCTGGCCGAGGAACTGGGCAACATCCGTGCCGGCGGCGTGTCGACGGCCATCGGCGTGCAGACCAACATGTGCACGCCGGCCCTGGCCCGCCACGGGTCCGACGCCCTGTGCCGCCAGTTCCTGGCGCCGACCATCGCCGGCGACCTGGTGGGCTGCATCGGGGTCAGCGAGGTGGGCGCCGGCTCGGACGTGGCCAGCATCAAGACCACGGCGCGCAAGGACGGCGGCGACTATGTCATCAACGGCTCCAAGATGTGGATCACCAACGGGGTCCAGGGGGACTGGATCTGCCTGCTGGCCAACACCGACACCGACGGCGCGCCGCACCACAACAAGTCCCTGATCATCGTCCCCCTGAAGACCAAGGGCGTGTCGGTGGCGCGCAAGCTGGACAAGCTGGGCCTGCACTGCTCGGACACGGCGCAGCTCTTTTTCGACGACGTGCGGGTGCCGCAGGCCAACCGCATCGGCGACGAGAACCGGGGCTTCATCTACCAGATGCAGCAGTTCCAGGAGGAGCGCCTGTACGCCGCCGCGCGCAGCCTGCGCGCGCTGGAACTGGTGGTCGAAGATACCGTCGAGTACACGGGCCAGCGCCAGGCCTTCGGCCGCTCGATCCTGGACAACCAGGTGGTGCACTTCAAGATGGCCGAGTTCCAGTCGCGCATCGAGGCCATCCGCGCCCTGCTGTACCAGGCGGTGGAAACCTACATCGACGGCGGCGACGTGTCGCGCGAGGCCTCCATGGCCAAGTACCTGGTGGGGCAACTGGCCATGGAACTGCCGTCGCAATGCCTGCAATACTGGGGCGGCCAGGGGTACATGAACGAGAGCCCCGTGTCCCGCGCCTTCCGCGACACCCGGCTGGTGGCCGTCGGCGGCGGCGCCAACGAGGTCATGCTGCAGGTCATCTGCAAGCACATGGGGATCCTGCCGGGCAACCGGTGAGGAAGGGAGAGGAAACAACAACAGATGTCGATCGGTATTCTATCCTTCGGCGGCTACGTGCCGCGGGCGCGGCTCAGCCGCCAGGCCATCGTCGCCGCCAACGCCTGGTTCAACGCCGGCCTGAAGGCCCTGGGCAAGGGCGAGCGGTCCATGGCCAACTGGGACGAGGACAGCGTGACCATGGCCGTGGAGGCGGCGCGCGACTGCCTGACCGGAATCGACCGCACCACCCTGTCGGCCATCCACATGGCGTCCACCAGCTTCCCCTTCCAGGACCGCCAGAACAGCGGCATCGTCGCCGCGGCCCTGGACGTGGAGGGCGGCATCCAGACGCTGGACCTGTCGTCGTCGCAGCGGGCCGCCACCTCGGGCCTGGCCGCGGCCCTGCGCATGGCCGCCGGCGACGGCGCGCCGATCCTGTTCACGGCGGCGGAGAAACGCCGCACCAAGGCGGCCAGCCCCCTGGAGATGACCACCGGCGACGGCGCCGCCGCCGTCCTGGTCGGTGACGGCGATCCGGTGGCCACCTTCCTGGCCGGGCATACCGAGACGGTGGACTTCGTCGACCACTACCGCGGCCAGGACGAGGCCTACGACTACACCTGGGAGGAACGCTGGGTCCGCGACGAGGGCTACATGAAGATCGTGCCCGCGGCGGTGGCGGCGGTGCTGGCGAAGGCCGGGGTCGAGCCGGGCGCCGTCGACCGCTTCTGCTTCCCGGCGGCGGCGCGGGGCGTGGCCGCCGGCCTGGCCAGGAAGATGGGCCTGCGCGAGGATGCGGTCGCCGACAACCTGCAGGCCAACCTGGGCGAGGCCGGCGCCGCCCACCCGCTGATCATGCTGGTGCATGCGCTGGAGCAGGCCACGCCCGGCGAAAAGATCCTGGTCACCGGCTTCGGCCAGGGCTGCGACGCCCTGCTGTTCGAAACCACCGAGGCCCTGGCCGCCCTGCCCGCCCGCATGGGCATCGCCGGCCACCTGGCGCGGCGGCGGGCGGAGAGCAACTACCAGAAGTTCCTGGCCTTCAACGACCTGATCACCCTGGAGCGCGGCCTGCGCGCCGAGGTGGACAAGCAGACGGGCCTGACCACGCTGTTCCGCAACCGGGGCATGGTCGAGGGCATGATCGGCGGCCGCTGCACCCAGTGCGGGACCCTGCAGTTCCCCAAGTCCAACGTCTGCGTCAATCCCAACTGCGGCGCCGTCGACTCCCAGGAGGACCAGCCGTTCTCCGACGTGCGCGGGCGCCTGAACTCGTTCACCGCCGACCGCCTGACATATTCACCCGACCCGCCGGCCTTTTACGGTATGATCCAGTTCGACGAAGGCGGCCGGCTGATGAGTGACTTCACGGATGTGGACCCGGACGCCGACCTGCGCGTGGGCATGCCCATGCGCATGATGTTCCGGGTCAAGGACTACGACACCAAACGCGGGTTCCGGCGCTATTTCTGGAAAGCGACACCCGCGGAAAACACCATCACGGAGGAATGACCGATGGCAAAGGGTATCAGTGACAAGGTTGCGATCCTGGGCATGGGCTGCTCCAAGTTCGGCGAGCGTTGGAACGACAACGCCGAGGACCTGATGCTGGAAGCGTTCCAGGAAGCCCTGACCGACGCCGGCATCGAGAAGGACCAGATCGACGCCGCCTGGTTCTCGACCGCCATCGAGGAACAGCACGTGGGCAAGTCCGGCGTGCCGCTGGCCATCGCCCTGCGCCTGCCCTACATCCCCGTGACCCGGGTCGAGAACTACTGCGCCAGCGGGTCGGAAGCCCTGCGCGGCGCCGTGTACGCCGTGGCCTCGGGGGCCGCCGACATCGCCCTGGCGCTGGGCGTCGAGAAGCTGAAGGACACCGGCTACGGCGGCCTGCCCCAGCGCAGCCGCGGGTCCGTCAACGACCTGGTCTGGGCCAACGCCTCGGCCCCCGGCTCGTTCGCCCAGCTCGCCTCGGCCTACGCCGCCAAGCACGGCATCGACCGCGGCGACCTGAAGCGCGCCATGGCCCACATTTCGGTCAAGAGCCACGACAACGGGGCCAAGAACCCCAAGGCCCACCTGCGCAACAAGATCGACGAGGACAAGGTCCTGAACGCGCCCATGGTGGCCGAGCCCCTGGGCCTGTTCGACTGCTGCGGCGTCAGCGATGGCTCGGCCTGCGCCATCGTCACCACGCCCGAGATCGCGCGCAGCCTGGGCAAGACCGACCTGATCACGGTCAAGGCCCTGCAGCTCGCCGTATCCAATGGCACCGAGGCCCAGCACAACTCGTGGGACGGCAGCTATTTCATGACCGCCCGCACCGCCGCCCGGCGCGCCTACAAGGAAGCCGGCATCGAGAACCCGCGCGAGCAGATCAGCATGTTCGAGGTCCACGACTGCTTCTCCATCACCGAGCTGGTGACCATGGAGGATCTGTTCATCTCGCCCGAGGGCGGCGCGGTAAAGGACGTGCTGGACGGTTTCTATGACGCCGACGGCAAGATCCCGTGCCAGATCGACGGCGGCCTCAAGTGTTTCGGCCACCCCATCGGCGCCTCGGGCCTGCGCATGGTGTACGAGATGTACCTGCAGATGCAGGGCCGCGCCGGCGAGCGCCAGCGCGCCGACGAGCCGGTCTTCGCCCTGACCCACAACCTGGGCGGCTTCCCGCACCAGAACGTGTGCTCGGTGGCCATCATCGGCCGCGAAGGGGCCTGAACCGCGCGACGCCACGACCACCGGCGGGGGGACACGCCACGTGACCGACGATTTCCGGGGCCTGATCTGCGGCGACCGCCGCCTGGCCAGGGCCGATTTCGACGACCGCATCCTGCGCGCCGCCAGCGGCCTGCGTGACCTGGGCGTGCGGCCCGGCGACGCCGTGGCCCTGCTGTTGCGCAACGACCTGCCGTTCCTGGAGGCGTCCTACGCCGCCCGCGCCCTGGGCGCCTATGCCGTGCCCATCAACTGGCACCTGGTGACGCCCGAGGTGGCCTACATCCTGGGCGACTGCGCCGCCAAGGTGCTGGTGGTACACGCCAGCCTGCTGCACGCCGTCGACGGAGCCGTGCCCGACGGGGTCCATGTGGTGGTGGTGCCCGACACGCCGGACATCCGCGCCGCCTACCACCTGGCCGAGGACGTCTGCCGCCCGCCTGCCGGGGCGCGCCTGTGGGACCACTGGCTGGCCGGGTACGAACCCCTGTCCGGGCTGCACCCCGAAGTGCCCGAGAGCATGATCTACACCTCGGGCACCACGGGCCTGCCCAAGGGCGTGCGCCGCTGGGCCCAGACCGCCGACAAGGCGGCCCAAATGGTCGCCTCGCGGCAGCGGATTTATGGCCTGCACGAAGGCATGCGCGCGGTCGTTCCCGGGCCCATGTACCACAGCGCCCCCAACGCCTATGGCCTGCTGTCGGCGAAGACGGCGGACCTGACCGTGATCATGCCCCGCTTCGACCCCGAGGGCCTGCTGGCCCTGATCGAGAAGCACCGGCTGACCGCCGCCTGCATGGTGCCGACCATGTTCGTGCGCCTGATGAAGCTGTCGCCCCGGGTGCGGGACCGGTACGATATCTCGTCCATGCGCTTCGTCATCCACGCCGCCGCCCCCTGCCCGCCGGACGTCAAGCGCGCCATGATCGAATGGTGGGGGCCGGTCATCAACGAGTTCTACGGCTCCACCGAGAGCGCCCACCTGACCTTCTGCACCTCGGAGGAAGCCCTGGCCAAGCCCGGCACCGTTGGCCGGCGCTGCCCCGAGGTCATCCTCAAGGCCCTGGACGAGGACGGCAACGAGCAGCCCCCCGGCGTGCCCGGCGAGCTGTACGGCATCGTCCCCTTCGCCCCCGACTTCGTCTACAACAACCGGCCCGAGGCCCGCGCCGAGATCGACCGCGACGGCCTGGTCACCTGTGGCGACGTGGGGTATTTCGACGACGACGGCTACCTGTTCCTGTGCGACCGCAAGCGCGACATGGTGATCTCGGGCGGGGTCAACATCTATCCTGCCGAGATCGAGGCGGTGCTGGTGGGCATGCCCGAGGTCGCCGACTGCGCCGTGTTCGGCATCCCCGACCCGGAATTCGGCGAGAAGGTGATGGCCGTGGTCCAGCCCCAGGGCGACGCCGAACCGGACCCGGCGGCCATCAAGGCCTACCTGCGCCAGCGCCTGGCCGGCTACAAGGTGCCGCGGGTGATCGAGACCCGGGCCAGCCTGCCGCGCGACGATTCCGGCAAGATCTACAAGCGGCGCCTGCGCGACCCCTACTGGGAAGGTCACGAATCCCGGATCTGATCCGCGGCACCGCGTATCAAGGAGCGGCCCCATGAATTTCGAGCTGTCCGACGAACAGAAGATGGTGGCCGACGCCATCGCCGCCATCATGGCCCGCTTCGACGACGCCTACTGGCTGGAGAAGGATCGGGTCGGCGGCTTCCCGCGCGACTTCTATGACGAGATCGTGCGCACCGGATTCCTGGGGATCGCCCTGCCCGAGGACCTGGGCGGCGCCGGGTTCGGCATCTCGGAGGCCGCCGTGATGATGATGACCATCGCCAACTCGGGCGGCGGCATGAGCGCCGCCTCGGCCATCCACATGAACGTGTTCTCGCCGCTGGTGATCAAGGTCTTCGGCACCGATGCGCAGCGCGCCGAGTGGCTGCCGCGCATCATCGACGGCCGCGACCAGGTCTGCTTCGGCGTCACCGAGCCCGACGCCGGCCTGAACACGGCCAAGATCCGGACCCGCGCCGTGTGGCAGGGCGACCATTGGCTGGCCAACGGCCGCAAGGTCTGGACCTCCACCGCCCAGGTGGCCAACAAGGTGCTGCTGCTGGCCCGCACCTCCGAGCCCGCCGCCGGCGCCGCCGCCACCGACGGCCTGTCGCTGTTCTACACCGATGTGGACCGGAACCGGATCGCGGTCTCGGAGATCGAGAAGATGGGCCGCAAGGCGGTGGACTCCAACGAGTTCGCCATCGACGACCTGCCGATCCCGCCCGGCCATCTGGTGGGCGAGGAAGGCAAGGGATTTCGCTACCTGCTGAAGAGCCTGAACGCCGAACGCATCCTGCTGGCCCACGAGGCGGTGGGCATCGGCCGCAACGCCCTGGACCGGGCCGCCCGCTACGCCCGCGAGCGGGTGGTGTTCGACCGCCCCATCGGCCAGAACCAATCCATTCAGCATCCCCTGGCCAAGAACTGGGTCGAGCTGGAGGCCGCCTTCCTGCTGGGCCAGAAGGCGGCCTGGCTGTACGATTCCGGCGCGCCCTGCGGCGCCGAGAGCAACGCCGCCAAGTACTTCGCCGCCGAGGCCGGCTACGACGCCTGCCTGCAGGCGGTCATGACCCACGGCGGCATGGGCTACGCCAAGGAGTTCCACGTCGAGCGCCTGCTGCGCGAGATCATGATCACCAAGCTGGCCCCGGTCAGCGCCCAGATGGTGCTGTGCTTCATCGCCGAGCATGTCCTGGGCATGCCCAAGTCCTACTGAGGTTCCCCGTGGCCCGGATTCGCGCTAGGCTGGAAGCCATCGCCGGATGGACGCGGCCGGGACCGCGGGAGGAATGATGGCGACACGGAGCATGTGGCGGACACTGGTGCTCGCCATGGCCGGTTGGCTGGCGGTGGCGGCGGCTTCCCTCGCCGACGAGGCGCCGGCGCGCCTGGCCCTGGTGATCGGCAACTGGTCCTACGAGTCGGCGCCCCTGAAGAACCCCAAGAATGACGTGCGCGCCATGGCCAAGGTCCTGCAGGACCAGGGGTTCGAGGTCATGACGGTCGAGAACGGCACCCAGCGCGACATGCGCAAGGCGATCCTGCGCTTCGGCTGGGCCCTGCGCGAGACCCGGGGCGTGGGCCTGTTCTACTACGCCGGCCACGGCATGCAGGTGAAGGGCCGCAACTATTTGGTCCCGGTGGACGCCATCGTCAACTTCGAGGAGGAAGTGCCGATCGAGGCGGTGGACGTGGCCACGGTCCTGTCGCGCATGGAGGCGGCGGAAAACGCCATGAACCTGGTGATCCTGGACGCCTGCCGCAACAACCCCTTCGCCCGCAGTTTCCGCTCGGCGGCCAAGGGCCTGGCCTCCATCGACGCGCCGGCCGGCACCCTCTTGGCCTACGCCACGGCGCCGGGCAGCGTGGCCGCCGACGGCAGCGGCGACAACGGCCTCTATACCGAGGAATTGGTGCGCGCCATCCAGGTGCCCGGCCAGCCGGTGGAGGCGGTGTTCAAGCAGGTGCGCTCGGCGGTCAAGGAACGGTCGGACGGACAGCAGGTGCCCTGGGAGTCCACGTCGCTGGAGGGCGAGTTCTATTTCCTGCCCAAGCAGGCCGAGAAGCCCGCCGCCCCCGCCGCCACCGCCACGGCCGACCCCGCCACCGGCGCCACCCGCGGCGCCTTCGCCGGGTTCCGCCAGGGCGAGGGCCAGCGGCGCCTGGGCCACTATTCCACCGCCGACGGTCTGGTGGGTTTCGTGTTCGACCGCACGGGCGACGCCCCCGCCATCCTGTTCGACGGGGGTGACGAAGTCCTGACCCTGGAACCCAAGGTCGAGCGCGACCGCACCGTGTTCGTGCGCGACGACGGCACCCACCTGGTCCGGGTCGCCGAGAACGGGGACACGACCCTGTGGATCACCGGCCGCGGCCTGGTTTCCGTGGCCCGCGACGGCGGCGCCGACGCCCTGCGCCTGGCCGGCACCGACCGCGCGGCGGTGGAAGCGCGGGCCGCCGACGCCGCCACCGCCATCGAGTCGGTCCTGGGCAAGCCCGTTCCGGTGCGCATCGACTGGGCGGCCTTCTCGGACAGCCACGCCGACCTGGGGACGCTGGCGGCGGCCCTGGGCAGCCTGCGCGCGGCCTTCGAAGGCTGGCGCGGCGATGACCTGGCCGTCCGCGTGGTGGCCGGTGAGGTGAACGCCGTCCGCCTGGCGCGGGCGGCGGCGGCATCCGTGACGCAAAACGACGGTACCGTCACCCTGGGCCTGGCCCCCGACGCCGGCCTGGCCGGTCGGCCGTCGTCGTTCCGCCTGGCCGAGGTCCTGGCCGGGCAGAGCCTGAAGCGCCTGCGCGGCCAGCAGGCGGCCGAGGATTTCATGCGCGCCCGGCTGGAACGGACCCGCGCCGCCTGCGGCGCCGAGATCGCCCTGACCGTGGACTGGGCCGACTGGCCGGGCGAGAACCTGTCCCTGCGTGGCTGGTGCGACGCCGCCCTGGACGCCCTGGACGGCCTGTGCCGCCATCCCGTGGGCGCTGCGGCGGTGCGTCGAGGGATCCGCGGGCTGGCCTGCCGGCGTGGCCCCGAGCGGCGCCTGGACCTGGCCGACGGCGTCCTGACGCTCACCTACGACGGCCGCGGCGCCAACAATCGCGACTTCACGCATCGATTCCTGATGGACAACCTGTGAGGGAATATGGCGGCGGTGGCAAGACGTGACCATTTGACACGGGATGGGAAGTGATGACAGGTTGGCAGTCTGGTGGCGCGCGCCGCGCGAAGCCGAACCGGGAACGGACAGATCAGGTTTGGGGTCAGTATGGATAGGATCGACATCGCCGGCACGGACAGGTCGCCCGAGGTCGTGTTCGATTTCGATACCGGCAGGTTCTCCCTGCGCGGCATGGCGTACCTGGAGAACGCGGCCAAGTTCTTCGAACCCCTGCTGGACAAGCTGGAAGCCCACCTGGAAGCGCACACCGGCGCCACCGTGGATTTCGAGTTCGAGCTGACCTACTTCAACAGCAGCGCGGCGCGGATCCTGATTCGCCTGTTCGACCTGTTGGACGAAGCCGCCGGCCGCGGCAACCGCATCAACATCGCCTGGATCTACGACTCCGAGGACGACAACCTGGAGGAAATGGGCGAGGAGATGGGCGAGGACCTGGAGAACGCCAAGTTCGAAATGCGGCCGGTCGAGACCTGACCACGCCCCGATCCGGCCGACCCCGAACAAACGAACCAGGCCGGACACAATAAAACCGGGCACCGGCGTTGACCGGCCCCGGATAAACGGGGGTCAGGAGACAATGGAACGTCGAACGTTGCATTGCCGTCCTGACCAAGACGGCCCGGGATCAAAAATCCCTTCGCGTCACCCGTCCCCCCCTCGGACAAGGAAGCTCAATTTCGGTGATGCCCCGCCGCGGAAGTCCGGGGTTTGCTTCGGCCACGAAGCTGACCGCACCGTCTTTCGCGACGTTTCTTGGGCATCACCGGGCCAAACACTTTTCTCGCCGGCTGGGGCGTCGTAGACCTTCACGCCGTTCGCCTAAGGGAGCTAACCGTTTGGCCCGAGCTCAGAAGGAATGCTACCAGGAGGCCGCGAACGGCACCTTGATAAAAATCACGTATTGCGAAAAATCGCACCAGAATCGGCGGGTTGGCGCCCTTTTCGGCGACCGCGTCGGAAGAAGACCGGGGGTTTCAGAGGGGCGCCCGGGGTGCGCGCAGAACGATCAGTGCAGGCCGGAAAGGTTGGCGTGCAGTTCCTCGGCGAGGCGGTCGAACTGCTCGATATGCACGTTGCGGCCGCGGAACCGGGCCAGGCCCTCGTTCTCCAGATGGCGGATGGCCCGGGACACGGTCTCGGGCCGGGCCCCCACCATGGACGCCAGATCGTGCCGGGTGAGCGGAATCTCGATGTCCACGGCGCCGTCGCCGACGGAACGGCCCCAGCGGTCGTGCAGCAGCACCAGCAGGTGGATGACCCGGACGTGGACGTTCAGGGCCGCCAACTGGAACAGCCGGTCCTCGGACTCGCCCAGGGCCCGGGCGGTCCGTTCCAGGAACCGCAGGCCCAGTTCGTGGTTGTCGTGCAGCAGTTGGCGCGCGGTCTGGGCGTCGATGAAGCAGACCTTGGCGGCCTCGATGACCTCGGCGCTGGCGCGGTGGGACTGCTTGGCCAGGAACGGCCGGTAACCCAGGGTGTCACCGGGACCGGCCAGGCGCACCAGCGCCGACTGGCCCTCGATATCCGTCTTGCGCACGCCGACCAGACCGCTTTCGACGAAGTACAACCCCTTGCAGGGGTCGCCTTCCATGAACACGGTCTCGTTGACCCCGTACACCCGGCACAGGACCTTCTGATTGAACAGCTCGGCCTCGGTCTTGGTCAGGCACGACCACTCCGAGTTGGTCCGGATACGGTTGTCAATCGAGGATACATCCCCGGTCGTCTTGCGCCTCGCAGGCATTCCTCAGCCCCCTGTTGGCCAAATGGCGGGCGGCCGCCCATCCCCCTGCGCGGCGCCGCGTGTTGCACACTGTATCAAATCCAAAAGGCGATGTCACATGGCCCGAACTCCGCCGGTTCCAGGGCACTTCGGCGACCTAGGAGGCCAGGCGGTTGGGGCCGCGTCCGCCCAGGGCGGCGGTGATCTCGGCCGCCGCCTCGCGCACCAGGGCGCCCAGTTCGGGCAGCCGGCGGTCGGTGATGCGCACCATGGGCCCGGACAGGGAAACGGCGGCCAGGGGCTCGTTGTACTCGTCGAACACCGGCGCCGCCGCGCAACGCAGGCCGATGGCATGCTCCTCGTCGTCCAAGGCGTATCCCTGCTCGCGCACGCGGTCCAGCTCCCGGCGCAGGTGGGCGGCGTCGACGATGGTCTTCTCGGTCAGGCGCGGCAGGCCCCGATTCTTGATCACCCGGGTCACCTCGGTCTCGCCCAGCTCGGCCAGCAGGACCTTGCCCACGGCCGAGCAATGCAGGGGGACCCGGGCGCCCGGCTTGGCCAGGGCGCGCATCATCTCCTGGCTTTCGACCTGGGCCAGGTAGATGACCTCGCCGCCCTCGACCACGGCCAGGTTGGCGGTCTCGCCGCTCTTGCCCATCAGCTTGCGCATGTAGGGCCGGGCGATGGAGACCAGGTCGCGGGACTGCAGGAACCCGTTGCCGATGACGAAGGCCTGCACCCCCACCTGCCACAGGCCGCTGTCGCGGTCGAACCGGACGTAGCGCTCGTTCTGCAGGGTGGTCAGCAGCCGGTGCACGGTGGACGGCGCCAGGCCCAGGGCCGACACGATGCCGGTCAGGGTCATCCCGGCGCCGTTCTCGGCCAGGGTGTTGAGGATCGACAGGGCGCGGGCCAGGGACTGCACCTGGCCCGACCGTTCGGCCCGCCCGCTTCCCTTGCCCGCGTCGGTCCCGGCGCCTGCGCCCTTCTGTTTCGGATCCCTTGCCATTTGAGCACTTCCTGTTCTGCCGGGCCGCGGCCGTCCTTGACCCCCAAGGTTGGATGCCACGGGCCCGTGTTCTTGGTGGCACACGATCATTCCGTATTGTGGAATCATTTCCAAAACAAATTTCCAAAATCGGGAGGCGATGTCAATATGCCCGCGGGGTCAAACCTGAAAGGCACGGGACCATGAACGAGCGCATCCAAGCCGGCGGCCTGTCGGTCGCCGCCGACCTGTATCGTCTGATCGGCGACGAGATCCTGCCGGGCACGGGGATCGACGGCGCCGCCTTCTGGTCCGGGTTCGAGGCCCTGGTGGCCGACCTGGGCCCGCGCAACCGCGAGCTGCTGCGCATCCGCGACGACCTGCAGGCCAGGATCGACGCCTGGCACCGCGAGCGCCGGGGCCAGCCCTGGGACGCCGCCGCCTACAAGGCCTTCCTGTCCGAGATCGGTTACCTGGCCCCCGAAGGCGAGCCGTTCCAGATCGCCACCGCCAACGTGGACCCCGAGATGGCCACCGTGGCCGGACCGCAGCTGGTGGTGCCGGTCATGAACGCGCGCTTCGCCCTGAACGCCGCCAACGCCCGCTGGGGCAGCCTGTACGACGCCCTGTATGGAACCGACGCCATTCCCGGCCCGGCATCGGGGCCGGGTTATGATCCGGCCCGCGGCGCCAAGGTCATCGCCGCCGCCGCCGCGTTCCTGGACCTGGTCGCGCCCCTGGCCGCGGGCAGCCACGCCGACGCCACGGCCTATGCCCTGGCCGATGGGCCGGACGGCAAGGTCCTGGCCGTGTCCCTGGCCGACGGCATCACGTCCGGCCTCGCCGTCCCGGGCCATTTCGCCGGCTACGTGGGCGGCGATGCCCCGGCCGCCGTGCTGCTGCGCCACAACGGCCTGCACGTGGAGATCCAGATCGACCGCGACGACCCCGTCGGCAAGGGCCATCCGGCCGGCGTCAAGGACGTGGTGCTGGAATCCGCCGTGACCACCATCCAGGACTGCGAGGATTCGGTGTCCGCCGTGGACGCGGCGGACAAGGTGGTTGTGTACCGCAACTGGCTGGGCCTCATGAAGGGCGACCTGGCGGACACCTTCGAGAAGGGCGGCGCCACCGTGACCCGGCGCCTGAACCCCGACCGCACCTATACGGCGCCCGACGGGGCCGGGTTTTCCCTGCCCGGCCGCAGCCTGCTGCTGGTGCGCAACGTCGGCCACCTGATGACCACCGACGCGGTGCTGGACGCAAACGGCGACGAGGTGCCCGAGGGCTTCCTGGACGCCGCCGTCACCAGCCTGTGCGCCGTGCACGACCTGCAGGGCGGCGGCGCCCTGCGCAACAGCCGCGCCGGCAGCGTCTACATCGTCAAGCCCAAGATGCACGGCCCCGACGAGGCGGCCCTGACCAACGACCTGTTCGCGCGGGTCGAGGATATCCTGGGCCTGGCGCGCAACACCCTGAAGGTGGGCGTCATGGACGAGGAGCGGCGCACCACCGTGAACCTGAAGGCGTGCATCCGCACCGTGAAGGACCGGCTGGTGTTCATCAACACCGGCTTCCTGGACCGCACCGGCGACGAGATCCACACCTCCATGGAGGCCGGCCCCTTCCTGCCCAAGGAGGCCTGCAAGGGCGAGCCCTGGATCGCCGCCTACGAGGACTGGAACGTGGACATCGGCCTGGAATGCGGCCTGCGCGGCCGGGCCCAGATCGGCAAGGGCATGTGGCCCAAGCCCGACGAGATGCGCCAGATGATGGACACCAAGGCCGCCCATCCCATGGCCGGGGCCAACTGCGCCTGGGTGCCGTCGCCCACCGCCGCCACCCTGCACGCCATGCACTACCACCAGGTGGACGTGGCGGCGCGCCAGGCCGAGCTGGCCGGTCGGCCGCGCGCCAGCCTGGACCACATCCTGTCCGTGCCCCTGCTGGCCGGCGCCAACCTGTCGCCCGACCAGATCCGGGCCGAGCTGGACAACAACGCCCAGGGCATCCTCGGCTACGTGGTGCGCTGGATCGACCAGGGGGTCGGCTGCTCCAAGGTGCCGGAC
>JACKKN010000020.1 GCA_024236415.1 Hyphomicrobiales bacterium | reverse complement strand
AGGCCCTGATCCACGCCCTGATCCGGCAGAACTACGGCTGCTCGCACCTGATCGTCGGCCGCGACCATGCCGGCGTGGGCGACTACTACGGCCCGTTCGACGCCCAGCACATCTTCGACACCCTGTGGGACGGGGCGCTGAAGACCGGGCCGCTGAAGATCGACATCACCTTCTATTGCACCAAGTGCATGGGCATGGCCACGGCCAAGACCTGTCCGCACGGCAAGGAATTCCAAATCAACATCTCGGGCACCGAACAGCGGCGCATGCTGTCGGCGGGCGAGGACATCCCGCCCGAGTTCTCGCGCCCCGAGGTGGTCAAGATCCTGCAGCAGTACTACGCCAGCCTGAACCAGGCGGCGGAATAGGTCCCGCCCGCCGGCGCCTTGACACGGGCCGGCGGCGACCGCACATGGCAAGGGGAGCCCGCCGGGCTCCCCTTTTCCGTTGCCAACCGCCGTGGAGGACCCATGCCCGCCATCACCCGCCGCTACGTCGTCGTGCCGCCCGACGGGGAGAACCTGTGCGGCTTCGACTACCCCCAGGGCGCCGAGACCGCGGCCGTGGCCTTCGGCGACGGCACCCACGTGGTGGACACGGCGGCGGCACCCTACAAGCCGGCGGTGCAGAAGGTGGAGGGCGGCGAGCTGCTGTACGTGGGCTACGGCTCCTTCGACCGCCGCAAGGGCGACGACGCCAACCTGATCGAGGCGGCGAAGAAGGGCTACGGCGCCACCGTCGCCGCCTTCCTGGCCAAGGGCGCCGACCCCAACGCCGCCGACGGCAACGGCGGCACGGCCCTGATCTGGGCCGTGGCCAAGGGCAGCGCCGAGGCGGTCCGGCTGCTGCTGGCCGCCGGCGCCGACCCGCGCAAGGCCGACAGCCAGGGCATGACCGCCGGCGAGTTGGCCGAGAAGAAGAACCGGCGCGAGATCCTGGACCTGCTGGCCGCCGCCCGGTAGCCGTTCCGCGGCACCCGCCAACATTCGCTGGCGTCCCTGGGCCGCGCGCATTATGAAGGCGCCATGCAACGCTCCCCCGCCAAGGTCGGTTTCGTCAGCCTGGGCTGCCCCAAGGCCCTGGTGGATTCCGAGCGCATCCTGACCAAGCTGCGCGCCGAGGGCTACGACGTGGCCGACACCCACGAGGCCGCCGACGTGGTGGTGGTCAACACCTGCGGCTTCCTGGACAGCGCCCGGGCCGAGTCCCTGGAGGCCATCGGCGAGGCCATGGCCCGCAACGGCCGCGTCATCGTCACCGGCTGCATGGGCATGGACGAGGGCGCCATCCGCGGCGCCCACCCCGACGTCCTGTCGGTGACCGGGCCGCACCAGTACGAGGCGGTGGTGGCCGCCGTGCACCAGGCGGCGCCGCCGGCCCACGACCCGTTCCTCGACCTGGTGCCGGCGGCCGGGCTGCGCCTGACCCCGCGCCATTACGCCTATCTGAAGATTTCCGAGGGCTGCAACCACCGCTGCACCTTCTGCATCATCCCGCACCTGCGCGGCGACCTGGTCAGCCGCCCGGCCGGCGAGGTGATGGCCGAGGCCGAGGCCCTGGTCGAGGCCGGGGTGCGCGAGCTGCTGGTCATCTCCCAGGACACAAGCGCCTACGGGGTCGACCTGAAACACGCCGCCGACCCCTGGCGCGGACGCCCGGTGCGCGCCCACATGACCGACCTGTGCGCGGCCCTGGGCGAGCTGGGGGTCTGGGTGCGCCTGCACTACGTCTATCCCTATCCCCATGTGGACGAGGTGATCCCGCTGATGGCCCAGGGCCGGGTGCTGCCGTACCTGGACATTCCGTTCCAGCACGCCAATCCGCGCGTGCTGAAGGCCATGCGCCGGCCGGCCCACCAGGAGAAGACCCTGGACCGCATCGCCGCCTGGCGCGCCGATTGCCCGGACCTGACCATCCGCTCCACCTTCATCGTCGGCTTCCCCGGCGAGACCGAGGCCGAGTTCGAGGACCTGCTGGACTGGCTCGACGCCGCCGAGCTGGACCGGGTCGGCTGCTTCCAGTACGAGCCCGTGGCCGGGGCCCCGGCCAACGACCTGGCCGAGCCCGTCGACGAGGACGAGAAGCAGGAGCGGTGGGAGCGGCTGATGGACCTGCAGCGCGCCGTCAGCGAACGCCGCCTGGCCCGCTGGGTCGGACGCGAGGTGCCGGTGCTGGTCGACGAGGTGGACGGGGAGGGGGCCACCGGCCGCTCCCCCGCCGACGCGCCCGAGATCGACGGCGTGGTCCACCTGCCGGGCGCCACGGACCTGGTGGCCGGCGACCTGGTGACGGCGGTGATCGAGGAGTCCGACGAGTTCGACCTGTGGGGGAGGGTGCGCGGTGGCTGACGACTTGCCCATTGGCCCGCCCGTGGCCCCCATCGCCGAACGCCGGCCCGGGCCGGTGACCCTGGCCGGCCGCCACGCCCGGGTCGAGCCCCTGGACCCGCCGCGCCACGGCCCCGACCTGTTCGAGGCCATCGCCGGCGCCGACCCGGCCATGTGGACCTACATGTTCTTCGGCCCCTTCGCCGGGCGCGATGCGTTCATGGCCTGGCTGGCGCCCCAGGCCGGCGGCGAGGACCCGGTGGAATACGCGGTGGTCGACGCCGCCACCGGCCGTGCCCAGGGCATGGTCGGCCTGCTGCGGGTGGTGCCGCAGTGGGCCACCTGCGAGGTGGGCTCCATTTGGTACGGGCCGGCGGTGATGCGCACGCCGCTCTCCACCGAGGCCATGTACCTGATGGCCCGGTACGTGTTCGAGGACCTGGGCTACCGCCGCTACGAATGGAAATGCGATGCCCTGAACGCCCCCTCGCGCCGGGCCGCCGAGCGGCTGGGCTTCCGCTACGAGGGCCTGTTCCGCAAGCACATGGTCTACAAGGGGCGCAGCCGCGACACGGCCTGGTACGCCATGACCGACGACGACTGGCCCACCGTCAAGGCGGCCCTGGAGGCCTGGCTCGACCCGGTCAACTTCGACGCCGAGGGCCGGCAGGTCCGCGCCCTCGACGCCCTGCGCGCCGGCCTTACCCCTTGAACCGTGCCGCCAGGTCGGTGACGGCCTCGGGGTTGACCAGCGAACTCAGGTCGCCCGGGTCGTCGCCGCCGAACACGGCGCGCACCACCCGGCGCATGATCTTCATGTTGCGGGTCTTGGGCAGGTCGGCGACGAACACGATCCGCTGCGGCCGGTAGGGGACGCCCAGGCCGGCCACCACGGCCTCGCCCAGCCGTTGCGCCAGCGCCTCGTCCGCCGCGCCGCGGGGGACGCAGACGCAGACCAGGGCCTGGCCCTTGACCGGGTCGGGCAGGCCGATCACGGCGGCCTCCACCAGCTCGCCGGTGGCCAGCAGCAGGGATTCGATCTCGGCCGGGCCGGTGCGCTTGCCGGCGATCTTCAGCGTGTCGTCGGACCGGCCGTGGATGTACCAAAGGCCGTCCTCGTCGCGCGAGGCGAAGTCGCCGTGGACCCACATGCCGGGGACCACGTTCCAGTAGGTCTCCATGTACCGCTCGTTGTCGTGCCACAGGCCCTGGGTCAGGCCCAGCGGGGCCTGGCGCATGACCAGTTCGCCGACCTGGCCCGGGGGCAGGGAGTTGCCGTCGGCGTCCACGATGTCGGCACCGGTGCCGGGGATGGGACCGGTGAAGGAACAGGGCTTCATGGGGTGCAGCACGGTGCTGGACAGGATGCCGATCATCTCGGTCCCGCCCGAGAAGTTGATCAGCGGCACGCGGCCCCTGCCCACATGCTCGAACAGCCACATCCAGGCGTCCGGCGTCCAGGGCTCGCCGGTGGAGGTGAACACCCGCAGGCAGGACAGGTCGTGACCCGCAAGCTGTTCCGGTCCGTTGGGCATCAGGGTGCGGACGATGGTCGGCGCCACCCCCAGGAAGCTGACCCGGTGGTCGGCCACCAGGCGCCACATGCGGTCGGGCTCGGGGTAGTTGGGGGCGCCTTCCACCAGCACCACGGTGCCGCCCATGACCAGGCTGCCGTAGACCAGCAGCGGCCCCACGGCCCAGCCCATGTCCGACATCCACATGATCCGGTCGCTGGCCTTGAAGTCCATGCACAGGCCCATGTCCAGACAGCCCTTGACCGGGAACCCCACGTGGGTGTGCACCACCCCCTTGGGCTTGCCCGTGGTGCCCGAGGTGAACATCAGCAGGAAGGGGGAGTCCGCCGGCACCTCGGCGGTCGGCTCGTCGCCGTCGTGGTCCGGGGCCAGGTCGTGCCACCACACGTCGCGGCCCTCGGTCCAGGCGATGTCGACCTCGGCGCGGTGCACGACGATGACGTGGCGGAGGGTATCGACCTGGCGCGCCGCCTCATCCACCACCGGCTTGGCGGCGACGACGCGGCCGCGCCGGGGCGAGCCGTCCACGGTGACGACGGCCTTGGCGCCGGCGATCTGCAGCCGCGTGGCCACGGCCTCGGCGCCGAAGCCCGAGAACAGGGGCAGGGCGATGCCGCCCACCTTGGCGATGGCCAGCAGGGTGACCATGGCCTCGGGCACGTTGGGCAGGTGCATGGCGATGACGTCGCCCGGACCCAGGCTCAGGCGGCGCAGGCCGGCGGCGGCGCGGCAGGTTTCGCGGTCCACGTCCGCATAGGTCCAGGACAGGCGGGTCCCGTCCTCGCCCTCCCAGCTCAGGGCCAGGCGGCCGTAACCGTCCGTACCGCGGCGGCGGTCCAGCGCGTTCAGCACCACGTTGGTGGTGCCGCCCAGGCACCAGCGGATCCAGGGCTTACCGGCGCTGTCGTCGCAGACCCGGTCATAGGGGCGGTAGAAGCGGTAGTCGTAGAAGGCGATCACCCGGTCCCAGAACCAGTCCGGATCGGCGTCGGCGCGGGCCGTCAGGTCGGCATAGTCGGCGACGCCGTTGGCGGCCATGAAGGCGGTCAGGTTGGCGCGCTGGCGCATGGCGGCGTCGGGTCGCCAGACGAAATCGGACACGTGTGTTCCTCCCCGGGTCGGTGTTTGCGCCGATCATAGCCCCGTTGGCGGCGCCGGTCAGCCTTCCACCATGGCGCTGGCGGAAACGGGCTTTTTGGTTGAGAATCAGGGGCGACGAAGCCCTTGCCGGTAATCCGGTTGAAACAATTGAGCGGCAGGATTGCCGCCGGGTATCCATCGTCGCGTCCGCGAGGGGGTCGATTTGACGCGAAAATGTCCGCCGCCAGTCTTGCCGCAACCGGCATCGCCGGTCCGTGACGTCATGTCGCGGACGGCCCCAAGGGTCGTCCGGGATTGGGGCGCGCCCCCGCGCTGAACCCGACCCGGGCGCCAGAACGGCGCCCGTTGCCAGGAATGGAGCCAGAAAGGGAAACAGGCATGCGCTATCTGGGTTTCGTGGCGGTGTACGTAATCTGCACCTGGGTCCTGATCGAGGTGCCCTGGCCCCTGGACGACTCCCTGTCCGACGACATCGGCCTGACCACCGCCAGCGGGCCGGAAGACAATCCCCCGTTCGAGCGCGTGGCGGCGCGCCTGGTCGGGCTGGACACCTCCGGCCGCCAGCCCCTGGTCCGCGAGGACCCGCGCCTGGGCCGCCTGCGCCAGGACGTGGTCCGGGCCGGCGACCGTCTGCGCCAGGATGTCTGCGACGCCGACCGTCGCGCCGAGTTCGCCGACGCCGTGCTCGCCTTCGCCTGGCCGGTCGAGGAAATGAACCGCGACACAACCCGGCTGCCGGCGGCGGAGCGGGTGGTGCTGAACGGCCAGGAGGTCAGCACCACCATGCACCTGAACACCGAGGCCCTGGAGACCATCGCCTGGGCCCGCTCCCAGGGCGCCATGTACCGCGAAGACGTGCCCGAGGACCTGCGCTGGCTGCGCCGCTACCTGTTCTCCCGCGACGACCGCATCGTCGCCCGGGCCCTGTCGCCCCGCTGCTGAGGGGCCGGCGCGCTACTTGGCGAACTTGCGGAAGTCCGGCTTGCGCTTCTCCAGGAAGGCGTTCACCCCCTCCTTGGACTCCTCGGTGCCGTAGTAGAGGGCCAGGGCCTGCAGGCCCAGGCTGCCGATGCCGCGGATGTGGTCGGTGTCGGCGTTGAAGGACCGCTTGGCGATGGCGATGGCCGTGGGGCTCTTTTCCATGATCTCGGCGACCCAGCGCTCGACCTCGGCGTCCAGCTCGTCGTGGGGCACCACGGCGTTGATCAGGCCCATCTCCAGGGCCTGCTGGGCGGTGTAGCGGCGGCACATGTACCAGATCTCGCGCGCCTTCTTCTCGCCCACCAGGTGCGACAGGTAGGCGGTGCCGAAGCCCGGGTCCACCGAGCCGACCTTGGGCCCGACCTGGCCGAACTGGGCCTTCTCGGACGCGATGGTCAGGTCGCACAGGGTGCACAGCACGTTGCCGCCGCCGATGGCGAAGCCCTGCACCCGGGCGATCACCGGCTTGGGCACGTCGCGGATCACGGTGTGCAGCTCCTCCACCGGCAGGCCGATGGTGCCGCGGCCGTCGTAGTGGCCCTCGTGGGCCGACTGGTCGCCGCCGGTGCAGAAGGCCTTGTCGCCGGCCCCGGCCAGGACGATGGCGCCGATGGAGGTGTCCCAGCCGGCCTTGGAGAAGGCCTGGATCAGCTCCTCCACGGTCTGGCCGCGGAAGGCGTTGTACTTGTCCGGGCGGTTGATGGTGATCCAGGCGGCGCCGCCGCGGACTTCGTACAGCAGGTCTTGGAATTCCATGGGGGTCGCTCCGTCAGCCGTGCATGGTCAGGCCGCCCGAGACGCTGATGGTCTGGCCGGTGATGAAGGCCGCGTCCTCGCTGGCCAGGAAGCAGATGGCGCCGGGCAGGTCGTCGGGCTGGCCGATGCGGCCCAGGGGCACGGCGCGGCGGAAGGCTTCGCGCAGCTTGTCGGGGTTGCCGGCACCCTCCAGGAACTCGCCGAACATGGCCGTCTCGGTCAGGCCCGGGCAGACGGTGTTGAAGGTGATGCCCTGGCGCGAATGCTCGCGGGCCAGGGTCTTGGTCAGGGCGATCAGGCCGCCCTTGCAGGCCGAGTACACCGACTCGCCCGACGAGCCCACCCGGCCGGCGTCGGACGCCACGGTGACGATGCGCCCGCCGCGCTCGCCCATGCCCGGCAGCACGGCGTGCATCATGTTCAGCACGCTTTTCAGGTTGATGGCGATGATCTTGTCCCAGTAGTCCGGGGTCGACTTGACGAAGGGGGTGAAGCGGTCCCACCCGGCGTTGTTGACCAGCACGTCGATGGGGCCCAGCTTGGCCTCGGCATCGGCCACGGCGGCCTTGACGGCGTCGTGGTCGGTCAGGTCCACGGTGAAGGCCTGGGCGGTGCCGCCGGCGTCGCGCACGGCCGCCGCCGTGGCCTCGGCCGTGTCGCCGTTGATGTCGAACACGGCGACCTTGGCGCCTTCCTCGCCGAACCGTTTGCAGGTGGCGTGGCCGATGCCCCCGCCGCCGCCGGTGACGATGACCACCTTGTCCTTCAATCCTCGCATGGCTCCCTCCATTCCCGTGTCGGCACGGCCGGCGCGCCGCGGCAGGCGGGACGCTGGCGAATCGTGCGGTTGAAACCGGTGCCCGCCGGTGGCATCACGGGTAGGGATACGGGGAATCCGCCCCGGCCGCCGGCGCGCGCAATGGCATCTTTCCCCATCGCGAAAAATATGTCAACATATTGATCAAAAATCGGCCGCGCGGGCGGCCCGGCGGGAGCAGGGAATTCGGGGGAGACCATGGCCAAGAACAGCGCGAACCGGACCATGCCGTCGGCGGAGCTTTCGAACCGCATCTTCTTCCGCCTGTACCAGTGCGCCAACATGATGCACAAGACCGGCACGCGGGCCCTGGAGGAATATGGCGTCACCACCCAGCAGTGGGCCGTCCTGGGCGCCCTGACCCGGCCCCAGGCGGCGGGCGGCATGCTGGTGGGCGACCTGGCCCGGTTCCTGATGGTCAGCCGCCAGAACCTGACCGGCGTGATCAACCGCATGGAGCGGGACGGTTACATCGAGCGGGTCAAGGACAGCGCCGACGGGCGGTCGCGCCGGGTCCGCCTGACGGCCAAGGGGGAGGGGATCTGGCAGTCCATCACGCCCCTGATCTACGATTATTACGGCCAGGCCCTGGCGGACATCTCGCGTGGTGACCGGGACCAGTTCCTGCGCGGTCTGGACCGCCTGCTGGCGAACCTGGAACGGCTGTAGGCCGGCCCTGCCGGCGGCGCGAATCGGACCCGGCGCGGACCACCGCCCTTGCCTTGTTCCAATGGATACGGTATTGAATTTATTGGATTTGGGTCGGGTTCCGGTGTGGAGGGACGCCGCCGGCCCCGTGGCCACGCCGGTCGGAGGGAACAGGGACCATGGCCAGACTGTCCAACAGGACCAAGGAACCTTTCAGCGAGGTCGCCTACCGTGAACTGCGGCGGCGCATCCTGGAGAGCGAGATGCCGGCCGGCTTCCAGGCCACCGAGCAGGAGGTGGCCGAGCTTTTGCAGATGAGCCGCACCCCCACTCGCGAAGCCCTGGTGCGCCTGTCGAACGAGGGGCTGGTCGAGATCCGGCCGCGCCACGGTATGCGGGTGCTGCCGGTGTCCATCGCCGACATGCGCGAGATCTACGACATCCTGACCAGCCTGGAAGCCACCGCCGCCGGCCTGGTGGCCGAGCGCGGCCTGTCGCCGGCCGAGATGGCCGAGTTGGAGCGGTCGCTGTTCGACATGGACCGGGCGCTGCTGGACAACGACCTGTCGGCCTGGGCCGAGGCCGACCACCGGTTCCATTCCCTGTTGGTGGACTTCTCGGGCAACGGGCGCCTGCGCGCCGTGGTCGACACCTACCTCAGTCAGGCCCACCGCGTGCGCATGATCACGTTGAAGCTGCGGCCCAAGCCCGACCAGTCCAACAGCGAGCATGCCAGGGTGGTGGACGCCATCAAGAGCCGCGACGGCGCCGCCGCGCGGCGCAACCACCGCATCCACCGCGAGAACGCCGGCCGCATGCTGGTGTCCATCCTGCAGGAGATGGGGCTGGCCCAGTTGTAGCGGGCGGCGGCGCCCCGTCGTCAGCGGAACAGGAAGATGGGGCTGCTCCAGGCCTGGAAGCCGTCCTCGGTGGTGACGCAGACCCAGATGGGGTTATCGCCCTCGGGCTTCAGGGGCACGGCCACCGTGCGGGCCATGGCCCGGTGCGGGTTTTCCACCGGCAGGCGGAACACGCGCACCCGGCGCTCCAGCCCGCCGGCCTCCATCACCTGGTCCTCCAGGCCCACCTCGGCCAGGTCGAGCGACAGGTCGCCGTGGTTGGTGGCGATGTCCAGCCGGCCGCCGTCCCCTTCGTCCAGCCAGGCGTCGAAGCCGCCGAAGTTGCCGGTGGTCAGGGCGTCCCATTCCACGGTGTGGGGGCCGGTCTTCTCCAGCAGGCGCTCGTGGTTCCAGGCGTTGATCTTGGCGATGCGGTCCACCGTGGCGCCGGCGAAGGTGGCGGACCCTTTCCACGAGGTCTGGCGGCCGCGGCCGCGGTACTCGGCGCCGCTCCACACTACCCGCACCCGCGGTCCCAGGTCGCCCGCGTCGTAGGGGCGCAGGGTTTCCAGCACCTGGCTGCCGTTGCGCACCTCGATGCGCTCGATGGGCGCGCCGGCGGAGACCTCGATGACCAGGTCCACGGACCCGTCGCCGGTGCGCACGATGTCGCCCATCATCACCTCGGACACCGGCTTGCTTGCGGTGTCGGGGAAGACGTTGGGGTCGCGGTCGAACAGGGTGCCGCCGCCGGCCATGCGGGCGCGCACGTCCAGGTGCAGGCGGCAGCCGGTGGTGCCGTAGGTGTGGCGCCGGCGCAGGCAGTCGAAGATGCCGTCGCGGGACAGGTCGTCGGTCAGGAAGCAGGTCAGGCCGCCATAGGCGCCGAACTTGGCGGCGCCGGGATAGCTGGCGCCGGGCCGGCCCTTGTGGCCGTCGCTGTTGCAGACCACACCGCTGCGATGGCCGAGGGGAAAGCCGTCGGTCAGCAGCCATTCGAAGGTGCCCCAGGCGGAATGGATCTCCATGGCCGTTTCCAGGCGCCCGTCGTGGGCGAAGCGGATGTCGGCATAGCGCCCGCCGACGTGGGCGTAGACCACGCAGTCCTCGCCGGCCAGGTCCTGGAACAGTTGCCGGGCGTTGGGGGAGTCCGTGGCCAGGTCGCTGCGGTCCGGCAGCAGGGCATGGGACGAGCGGTGGATCTGCCGGCCTTCTTCGCGGAAGAACACGTTGCGGTCGCCGCCGACCGAGGTGTTGCCCGACCACTCGTAGCCGGGGAAGGTGACGAAGCGGCCGTCCTGGTGGTATTGCGCCGTCAGGTCGTTCAGCAGGGACCAGAAGGCGTTGTTGACCTGGAAGTCGTTGGCCTGGTGGCTGGTCACGTCCAGGAAGGCCATGTCGCGGGCGAAGTCGAAGTATTCCCGCGCCGTGTTGATGCCGATGGACTCGCCGCTCTGGCCGTGCAGGTCGCCCCAGTATCCTGAATGGACCCCGTCGCGGCAGACCAGGGGGCCGGCCTCGGCGACGCAGGTGTTGCCGTCCAGCACGCGCACGAACAGCGTTCCCTCGTCGTGCAGGCGCAGGCCGTCCAGGGTTACGGCCCGGCTGCCCAGGGCGAAGTCCACCTCGCCCGGCAGGCCGTCCACCGGCAGGGTCGGCTCCAGGCGGAAGCGGCCGGCGGCCCGGTCGCTGGGGTTGCCCCAGGCGTCCTCGGCCTTGAGGCCCAGGTGGAAGGGCTCGCCCGGCCGGCGCAGGGACGGCAGCACGGCGCGCCACACCTTGGGCGGGCCGGGGACGATGGCAATGGCCGGCGTCTCGGGCAGGGGCACGTAATGGCCCACGGCGCAGACGTCGGCCAGGACCTTGAACTCGAACCCGGACTCGCAGAAGGTCTGCAGCCGGAACCCCGGCGAACCGCCCGCGGTGTCGCCGAAGGTGATGGTGATGGTGTCGCCCTCGCTCAGGTAGCCGCCGTGCAGGCGCGCGGTCAGGGCCTTGAAGTAGGGCCGCTGGTGGCCGGTGCCGCTGTACTCCAGCGAGATGCGGGCGCCGGTGCTGGCCTGGGCGGTGACGTAGTCGTAGCCGGCCGGGTCGGTCATCTGCGGCGCGCCGCCGTCGCCGACGAAGCGGAACACCACGCGGATGCTGCCGGTGTCGTCCAGGCCATACCGGCCGACGGTGTAGACCAGGCGGAAGGTCTGCAGGCTGCGCGCCTCGAAGGCGCCGCGCGGCTGCAGCTCCACGTGGCCGTACAGGACCGGGTCCTCGCCCGGGTGGGCGGCGGGCCAGACGGCGGCGACCAGGTCCGTGGCGACGGTGTTGTCCGACATGGTGCGGTGCTCCTCCCTGTGGCGGGGTTCGGTGGCCCCTTAAAATGATATACATTAATATGGCGTGCCGAGTCACGGGTTGTCAAAAGGATGCTCGGCAGGTCAAGAGATAATACTTTAATAAGTTGTTTTAAATGATAGTTTTCCGCCCACAGCCCGGCTTGCGCCGGTCCGGATATTGATATAGATTAAAAACAACAATAACCGAATTCCAGGGCTGGAACCGGATCGGCCGGGGGCCGTCCAGGTGGCAGTCGCAATCCGAGGCAGATCGAAGGGAGATCACCATGCTTGACCGAATCCGTGCGTCCGTCCGCCGCGCCGGCGGGCGCTCCGCCGCCGCCGCCACGCTGCTGGCCGCCGCCCTGCTGCCCGGCTTCCAGGGTGCCGCGGTTGCCGCCTATCCCGAGAAGCCGGTGACCCTGGTGGTGCCCTACAAGGCCGGCGGCAGCACCGAGACCATGGCCCGCGTCTACGCCAAGGCCCTGCAAGAGCAGTTGGGCCAGCCGGTGATCGTCAGCACCCGGCCCGGCGGCGGCGGCGCCGTGGGCGCCACGGTGGTGGCCAAGGCCGCGCCCGACGGCTACACCATGCTGTTCGCCGCTGCCAGCGCCCTGGTCTGGCCGCCCATGACCCAGAAGGTGGAGTACGGGCCCGACAGCTTCCGCTGGGTCGCCTCCATCACCGAATACCAGCAGGCCCTGATCACCACCCCCGACAAGCCCTACAAGACCTACCCGGAGCTGATCGCCTATGCCAAGGCGCACCCGGGCATGAACTTCGCCGACCAGAACGCCCTGTCGCGGTCGTTCATCAAGTACATCGGCAAGAAGGAGGGCGTGACCTGGACCGCCATCCCCACCAAGGGCGGCGGCGAGATGGTGCCCTTCCTGCTGGGCGGCAAGGTCGACATCGCCTGGAGCGGCGGCGTGCACCAGAAGTTCGGCGACAAGATGCACGTGCTGGCGTCCTTCAACCCCAAGCGCCTGGGCCAGTCCCCCGACGCGCCGTCCCTGAAGGAGATCTACGGCATCGCCATGCCCAGCTACGCCGTGATCGTGGTGCCCAAGGACACCCCCGACGACGTGGTGGCGACCCTGGAGAAGGCCCTGAAGGAGGCCAGCAAGGACAAGGCCTTCGACGACATGGTCACGAACAAGCTGAAGTTCCCCAACCAGTTCATCGGCTCCGAGGAGCTGAAGCCCCTGGTGGCGGACATGGTCACGGGCCTGAAGACGGTGCTCGAGGAGACCAGGAACTAGGCCGACGCGGGAACGGGGCGGCACCATGACCACGGACCACCGGGAAACCCTGGTTATCGGCCTGGTCGTGGCCGCCCTGTCGGCGGTGGGGATGCTGTGGCTGATCCCCGCCCACACCAATCCGGCGGCCGGTCCCAACGACCTGTCGCCGGCCCTGGTGCCCGAGATCGCCCTGGGCGTGTGCCTGGCCCTGGGCGTCCTGCTGGTGGTCCAGGCCCTGCGCCGGCCGGATGCCGGCGCGGCGGCCACCGCGGCGGTCGGCGCCGACGACGACGGGCCCCGCGGCCTGCGCCTGGCCCGCGACCTGGCCTTCGACCTGTCGGTGTGGGCGGTGTCCTGCATCGTCCTGGTGCAGCTGCTGCCGCGCATCGGCTTCATCGCCACCTCGGCCATGGTCCTGGCCGGCTGGTGCGTGTTCGCCGGCCTGCGCTCGATCCCCACCATCGTCGGCGTGGCCCTGGTGGTGCCGGTGGTGCTGGACCGCCTGTGCTGGTACGCCCTGACGGTGCCGCTGCCGTGATCCTGGACCAGCTCCTGGCCGGGTTCGGCGCCGCCCTGGACCCCATCAACATGCTGTTCATGGCCGCCGGGGTGGCGCTGGGCATCGTGGTCGGCATCCTGCCCGGCCTGGGCAGTGTCACCGCGCTCTCGATCCTGATCCCGGTCACCTTCTACATGTCGCCGCTGGTGGCCATCGCCTTCCTGGTGGGGGTCAACAAGGGCGGCACCTCGGGCGGCGCCGTGCCGGCCATCCTGCTGGACGCCCCGGGCACGCCCGAGGCCGCCGCCACCGCCCTGGACGGCCACCCCCTGTGCAAGGCCGGCATGCCGGTCAAGGCCATGAAGGCGGCGCTGTATTCGTCGGTGTTCGGCGACACCCTGTCGGACATCCTGCTGATCCTGGTGGCGGCGCCCTTCGCCGCCTTCGCCCTGCAGTTCGGCCCGGCCGAGTTCACGGCCATCGTGCTGTTCTCCTTCACCCTGATCGCCGGCCTGTCGGGGCGGTCCCTGGCCAAGGGCATCATCGCCGCCGGCCTGGGCGTGTTCCTCAGCACCATCGGCCTGGACCCGGTGGAGAGCACGCCGCGCATGACCTTCGACGTCGTCGAGCTGTACGACGGCATCTCGCTCAACGCCCTGGCCATCGGCGTGCTGGCGCTCAGCTCGGTGATCCAGCAGCTGTTCGAGATGCACCGCGGCGGCGCCAGTGCCCGGCAGTCCATCTCGCCCGACTACGACCCGGCCAAGAACCGCCTGACGGCGCGGGAGTTCTGGTCCAACTGGCGCACCCTGCTGCGCTCGGCCGCCATCGGCAGCGGGATCGGCATGCTGCCGGGGCTGGGGGTCTCGCTGGCCGCCTTCCTGGGCTACGGCTCGGCCAAGCGGGCCTCCAAGACGCCGGAGAAGTTCGGCACCGGCCACCTGGAAGGCATCATGGCCACCGAGGCCGCCAACAGCGCCGTGGTCGGCGCCAACCTGGTGCCGACCATCGCGCTGGGCATCCCCGGCAACATCGCCGCCGCGCTGATGATCGGCGCCTTCATGGTGCACGGCGTGGTGCCGGGGCCGTTCATGATGGAAAGCCACGGCGAGCTGATCTACAGTATCTTCGCCTCCATGCTGATCGCCGACGGCATCCACCTGGTCATCGGCCGCCTGGGCATCCGCATCTGGGGCCACATCACGCGGGTGCCGCGCACCGTGATCCTGCCGGTGGTGGTGGTGCTGTGCGTGGTCGGCGTCTATGTGCCGACCCAGTCCATGTTCGACGTCGGCGTGATGCTGGTCTTCGGCGGCCTGGGATACCTGATGCGGCGCACCGGGTTCTCCATCGTCTGCCTGGTGATCGGGTTCCTGCTGGGCCCCATGTTCGAGACCTCCCTGCGCCAGACCATGCTGATGTACAAGTCGGACCTGTCGGTCCTGGTCTCCAGCCCCATCGCCCTGGTGTTCGTGCTGCTGACCCTGTATTCCCTGTGGCGGTTCGCGCGCCGGCGCTAGGGGCGAGGAAAGGGCATGCCATGGATGGACACGACGGCCACGTCCGACTGGGCCCGCTGACCCGGCGGCTGGCGGAACGGGCCGGCGCCAAGGGCCGGTCCAAGGTGCAGCGCCTGCGCGACGCCGTGTTCGCCATGATCGAGAGCGGCGCCTGGCGCCCCGGCGAGAAGCTGCCGCCGGACAAGGACCTGGCCGAGTACCTGTCGCTGAGCCTGGGCACGGTGCAGGCGGCCATGCAGGGCCTGAAATCCACCGGCCTGGTGGCGCGCCGGCGCGGCGCCGGCACCTTCGTCGCCGACGCCGTCAACCTGGGCTCCAACGCCTGGCACTTCCGCTTCCGCACCCGCGACCGCAGCGCCCTGATGCCGATCGAATTGCAGGTCCTGTCCATCGAGGAGACCGACCGCCGCGGCGAGTGGTCCGATTTCCTGGGCCGCCACCCCACCTACATCAAGATCCGCCGCGTGGTCGACATCGGCCGCGAGTTCAAGAGCTATTCCGAGATGTACCTGGAGGCCGGGCGCTTCCGCCCCCTGCTGGACGTGCCCATCGCCCACCTCTCGCCGCTGAACTTCCGCATCTACCTGCACGACCACTTCAACGCGCCCACCCTGCGCGCCATCCACCGCCTGCGCGTGGCCACCATCACCGAGCCGGTGGCGACGCTGATCGACTGCGCCGACGGAGTCCAGGGCATGGCCATGAGCGCCTATGGCTACACCTTCCGCGACGCCCCCATCTCGCTACAGAAGATCGTCATCCCGCCGACGGAATACGAGCTGGAAATCCTGGGCTAGGGGCCGGGTCTTTCAGGAGCGGACCGGCGCCGGCTCGGCGACCCCGTACTTCTCCAGCAGCGGCCGCAGGCGGGGCAGGATCTCGGGGTGCAGGGCGATGCCCTGCGCCGTCTGTTCGTCCACGGCCGCCTGGGCCCGGTCGCCGGGCACGCGCACGGCGCCGCCGCCGGCCAGGGGCGGGGTGTCGCGGCAGGCCGCGGCGACCCAGGCGGCCTGGCGCTCGAACGCCTCGGCCCCGGCAAAGGCGGCCGGATCGACGAGCAGCAGGAAAACCGTGTTGCCGGCGGCGTCGCCGTCGGCGCGGCCGAAGCCCGACAGGCCGCCGGCCAGGGCCTCGACCATCAGCGACAGGGCGAACCCCTTGTGGCCCAGTTCCAGCCCGCCGGCGGGCAGGATGGCGCCGGGCGGATCGGTGTAGATGGCGCCCGGATCGTCGGTGGGGTTGCCGTCGGCATCCACCAGCCAGGGCTGGGCCAGGCGGTCGCCGGCGCGGCGGGTGCGCTCGATCAGCCGGTTGGTGACGCTGGACGTGCTGGTGTCGATCAGCACCGGATGGTCGCCGCCGGGGAAGGCGACGGCCATGGGGTTGGTGGACAGGCGCGGCGCCCGGCCGCCGTGGGGCGCGACCACGGCATTGCCCGGCGCCGCCGCCAGGACCATGGCGAACAGGCCGCGCAGGGCGGCGCGGCGGGCGTAGGTGGCCAGGCACGAGATGTTCTGGCTGCGCCGCACCGCCACCGCCGCCAGGGGGTGCGCGCCGACGCGTTCGAGCGCCAGGTCCAGGGCCCGCAGCATGACCCACTGCCCCGGCAGCCAGTCGCCGTCCAGGACCACCGCGCCGCCGTGGTCCGAGACCACCCGGGGCTCGCCGGCCAGGGTGGTGCGGCCGGCCTCGATCCCGGCCAGGTAGGCGGGCACGAACTGCAGCCCGTGGGTGGCGTAGCCCAGCAGATCGGCCTCGACCAGGATGTCGGCGACGGCGGCGGCGATGGGCGGCTGCAACCCGGCGCGGGCGAACAGGTCGGTGGCCATGGCGACCAGGTCGGCGGCATGGTATCGGTCGGGCATCGGGTGTTCCTTCGGCGGGGAATGCCCCGTCGGCAGCGGCGGGGGCGGGCGGCGCGATTCTACATGCCTCGGATGGTGCGTGCGAGCGTGAACCGGAACACCCCCCGGGCGAAGTTCATGGCGCAGGCAATTTCTTGGGAATCCAATGGGCTGGCAACCTTGCCCACAATACGGGCATCGCGAATCTCAACAAAAGTTCACCTTGCATTCGATCAGGACTCACCTATCCTTAGGCGATCTTTCCGGTCCGGCACGACCATCGTGGCCGGGAAGGCGCACTGGCCCACGGGAGAGGTGACAACGCCGTGAAAATTGCCAGGTATTTCCTTTTCGCATGGCTCGGCCTGTCGGTGCCCGGTGGCGCCCTGGCCGAGTTCGATCCGCCGGCGCCGCAGCCACCGCCGGCGTCACCGCCCCAGGGGCGGTCGTGGGACCTGTCGGTGCGGGCATCCGCCGGCCATGACAACAACCCCGTCCTGGCGACCGACGTGACATTCTATACCGGCCACCGGGACAGCAACTACTACAGCGCCCAGATCATGGGCGAATGGCGCTTCTGGCAGACCATGGACTGGACCGCAGGGGTCACCGGCAACGTGGACGTGGTCCGCTACACCGAGAACAAGGACCCGGGCCAGGTCAACGCGCCCGACGAATACAACCTGAACGCCATCGACCTGGGCGCCTATCTGCGGCACCATTTCAAGGTCATGGAACGGCCCGCCTCGGTGGGGGCGGCCTACGGGTTCACCAGCGAGTCCTGGCGCACCCACCTGGGCAGCCTGGTCACCAACGAGGTGACCGTGGACGTGGCCGCGTCGCCGTTCCAGAACGTGGAGGTGGGCGCCAGCGTGGATGTCGCCTTCAACAACTACGAGGTCCGGTTCCCCGCGCCCATGCTGAACGACCGGGATTCGCGCAGCACGCGGCTTGGCGGCTTCCTGCGCTACTGGTTCCGGCCGGGCCTCACCTCGCTGACCCTGAACGCCGCCTACACCAACACCGACGCCCAGGGCAGCAACTTCGACTACGAGGGCAACTCGGTGGGGGCGCGCCTGGAAAGCCAGATCTTCGGCCCCGTCTGGGGGGCGATCGAGTACAGCGAAGACTGGCGCGACTACGAGAACGGGTTCGTGGCCGCCTTTATCCCGTCGCCGGGGCGCACGTCGATGGATATCATCACGGTTTCCATGCGGGTGCTGTGGGTCATCGGCCCCAACCTGATCGCCGACCTCTACTTCACCGAGACCGAGTATGACGGCAACATGCCCCAGTTCGATACCGTGCGGGAGCAGTACGGCATCGGTCTCACCTACAGGTTCTAGCCGCCGGTGAGGAGGATCCCACGATGGACCATCCATTGATTCGAGCCGGACTGGCAATGCTGGTCACCCTGTTCCTCGCCGGGGGTAACTGCTCCAACATCAAGGATGCGACCAAGGACGTGGAAAAGAACGAGTGCATCAGCAGCAACTGCCCGGGCAAAACCCAGGAAGTCCACCAGCCCATCAACACGGAACCGCCGACCGCGGTACCCGTCGACCAGGATACCAACCCCGACAGCCCCCGGGACCCACCACTGCAGGTGATGGACCGCGACGACGCGCGGCAGCGGCGGCCGGACAACCCCTTCCGGGACGTGCCCGACCCCCTGCGCAAGCGCAACGACACCTTCTGGGACATCTCCTCGCCGTAACCGGCGCGCCGGCCTACCGCCGCGCCGCGGGCAGGGGAATCAGGTTCGGATCGTCGGGATCGGGCCGCCAGTTGGCGCGCCAGCGGGCCAGCGGCATGATCCGGGGCGGCCGGCCGTTGGCGTAGAAGAAGGTGTCCACGGCATATTCGGCGCCGCTGGTGACCTCGACGATCACCGCCGTATTGGTGACGTAGTCGTCAACCGGGTCCCCCCACAGGAGGCCCCGTTGCGCCGCCGTGCCTATCCGGTGGAACCGCATCAGGCCCAACTGGCCCATCGCCCGCAGGTAGGTGGTGGTGTTGACCGTCTCGTCGATGCAGTCGAGTTGCAGCGGCGACAGGCCGAAGAGGGTGGCGCCGGCCTCGTCCCGGTCGGTGCCGATGGTGGCGCCGACACGTTCCTCCAGCAGGGCCAGGGCCCGGGCCAGGCGGTCCCTCTCCTGGGCCGCGTCGGCGGACGCGGGCTGGAACAGGGCCACCAGTTCCCCGGTGACGTCGGGCATGATGCGCACGGGGGTGCGCTGGCGGCAGCCGTAGCCGTGACAGACGAAAAGGCGGTCCACGGTGGGCGCCGGCACGGCGTAGGCGTCCACGTAGTCTTGGGCCGTGGCGCAGGCGGCCACGGCGGCGGCGGCCAGCAACGCCGCCAGGCGCGAAATCATGGCGCGACAGGGCGTCGGGTTCCAGGGTATACAGGGCCCTGTCGCGGGGGTGTGACGGCACGCCATGGCGACCCCTTGCCAATCGGGGCCGGCGGTACCGGCCGCGGTGTCCCAGCGTAGAAAGAAACCACCATGCCGGCAAGACGCAGCGCCGCACCGCCGCCGCCCATGGGGCCACAGCGGAGCGGCCCGCGGTGATCGACGATCCCCTGTTCCTGGCCCTGGCCGTGCCCGCGGTGCTGATCGTGGGCATCTCCAAGGGCGGTTTCGGCGGCGGCCTGGGCGGCGTATCGGTGCCGCTGATGGCCCTGGCCGTGCCGCCGACCCTGGCGGTGGCGGTGCTGGCGCCGATCCTGTGCGTCATGGACCTGCTGTCCATCGCCGCCTGGCGCGGCCAGTGGGACCGGGCGATCCTGCGCATCCTGGTGCCGGCGGCGGTGGTCGGCGTGCTGCTGGGCGCTGCCACCTTCAGCTACTTCAACGACGATCAGATCCGCCTGATCATCGGCATCATCGCCGCCGGGTTCGGCCTGAACCACCTGCTCGGCGGCCGCCTGCGCCGGCGGCGGGACGGCGAGGGGACGCCCGGCCGGGCGCCCCTGTCGGGCGCCTTCTGGGGCACCCTGGGCGGGTTCACCAGCTTCGTCGCCCACGCCGGCGGGCCGCCGGTGAACGTCTACCTGCTGGCGCGGTGCCTGCCGCGGGCCGTGTACCAGTCCACGACCGTGATCTACTACGTGGTGCTGAACTACACCAAGCTGGTGCCCTACACCCTGATCGGCCAGTTCACGCCCGAGGTGCTGTGGACCGCCGCCGCCCTGGTGCCCCTGGCGCCGGTGGGCATCTTCCTGGGGGTGTGGATGCACCGGCGCATGAACGACCTGTGGTTCTACCGCGTTGCCCACCTGTTCATGCTGCTGACCGGCCTGAAGCTGATCGGCGACGGCCTGCACCTGTGGCCGTGAACCCCTACCAGGGTTCGGCCCAGGGCCGCAGGTCGGTTTCGAAGGTCCAGGCGTCGCGCGGCTGGCGGTGGATCTGCCAGTAGGCCTCGGCGATGGACTCGGGGCTCAGCAGGGCGTCGCAGCCGACCCGGTCGGCGTAGAGGTCGGGCCGGCGCACCTTGACCGCCTCGGTATCGATGATGCCGTCGATGACCACGTGGGCCACGTGGATGCCCTGGGGCCCCAATTCCCGCGCCATGGACTGGGCCAGGGCCCGCTTGGCGTGCTTGGCCCCGGCGAAGGCGGCGAAGCCGGCGCCACCGCGCAGGCTGGCCGTGGCCCCGGTGAAGATGATGGTGCCCTTGCCGCGCGGGGTCATGCGGCGCGCCGCCTCGCGCCCGGCCAGGAAGGCGGCGAAGCAGGTGGTGCGCCAGATGCGCTCGTAGGTGGCGGCCTCCATCTCGGCGATGGGCTGGCGCAGGTTGCCGCCCAGGTTGACGACGCAGACCTCCAGCGGACCCACCTCGGCCTCCACGCGGGCGAACATGTCCACCACCTGGTCCTCGTCGCGGGCGTCGAGCGGGAAGGAGTGGGCGGCGCCGCCGGTGGCGGCGATCTGGGCGCACAGGGCGTCCAGGGCGGCGCCGTCCCGCCGCGCCACGCAGGCGGCGTAGCCCCCGGCGGCGAAGCGCCGCGCGATGGCGCCGCCGGTACCGCCGCCGGCGCCGATCACCAGCGCCGCCGGCGTGGCGGGGGCGGTCATGACGCCTCCTTGGCGCCGAGGCCGCCGAACACCTCGCCGGTGTCGGCGCCCAGGCCGGGGGCGGCGGTGCGGATCGGCGGTCGTTGGCCGTCGACGCTGATGGGCAGGCCCACCTGGCGGAAGGGGTGCTCGCCGGGCGGCTCCTGGACGATGCCCAGCGCCCGGGTCTGTTCGTGGGCCAGGGCCTCGGGAATGGTGTGCAGGGGGGCGCAGGGCACGCCGGCCTCCTCCAGCAGGGCCGTGACCTGGGCCCGCGTCATGGCGGCCACCGAGTCGTTGATGAAGGCGTCCAGCACGTCGCGGTTGCCGACCCGGGCGGCATTGTCCACGAAGCGCGGGTCCTGGGCATATTCCGGCCTGCCCAGGGCGGCGGCCAGGCGGGCCCACAGGCGGTCGTTGCCGGCGGCGATGACCAGGGGGCCGTCCTGGGTGTGGTAGACCCCCATGGGCTTGACCTGGGGATGGCCGGTGCCCAGCGGCTGCGGCTCCTCGCCCGAGGCCTGGTAGGCGGCGGCGGAGATCCCGGTCCAGGTCACCGCCGTCTCCAGCAGCGAGGTGTCGATGACGGCGCCGCGGCCCGTGCGCTCGCGCGCGAACAGGGCCGCCAGCACGCCGATGGCGCACCACATGCCCGTGCCCAGGTCGTTGACCGAGGTGCCGGCCCGCACCGGCGGCCCGCCGGGCATGCCGGTGACGCTCATGATGCCGGCGAAGGCCTGCATCAGCAGCTCGTACCCCGGGCGCCGGTTCAGGGGCCCGGCGCGGCCGAAGGCCCCCATGGCGCCGTAGACCAGGCGCGGAAACCGCGCCGTCAGGGCCGCGGCCCCCAGGCCCGCCTGGTCGGCGGCGCCGGGGCGCATGTTGTGCACGAACACGTCGGCGGTGCCGATCAGGTCCAGCAGCCGGCCCAGGTCGTCGGGGTCCTTGATGTCCACCGCCACCGACCGCTTGTTGCGGTTCAGGTAGTGGAACATGGAGCCCTCGCCCTCCCAGAAGGGCGGGCCCCAGCGGCGGGCGTCGTCGCCCAGGCCCGGGCGTTCCACCTTGATCACGTCGGCCCCCAGGTCGGCCAGGATCAGGCTGGCGAACGGCCCGGCGATGTTCTGGCCGAGTTCGACGACCCGGACTCCCCGCAGCAGCATGGCGTTTCTCGCTCCCCGTAAATTGGTTAGGTGTGGTTTGCTTAAGTTATTTAATATCTTAATGGACTTGGGCGGCGGCGGCCAATCCCCTAGACTGGGGCCAGTCTACCAGGAGATGGCGCCATGACCGAATCCGCAGCCAAGCCGTTCCGCCCCGAGAACCACCGCTATGGCGAAAGCCGCTGGTTCGAGGACTTCCGCGTCGGGGAGACCTTCTACATCCCGTCGCGGACCCAGACCGACGCCCTGTTCTCGGCCTTTCAGCTGGCCTCGGGCGACAACCATCCCATCCACTACGACGCCGAATACTGCAAGGCGCGGGGGCACCGCGGCATGCTCGCCCACGGCTACCAGGTGATGATCCAGTGCTGCCCGGGGGCGGGCATCCTGCCGCACCTGATGAGCGATTCCCTGATCGCCTTCCTGGAGACCTCGGCCCGCATGCTGGGCCCGGTCTATGCCGGCGACACCCTCTATCCCCAGCTCGAGGTGGTGGAGACGATCCCCCAGAACACCACCGGCGTCCTGGTCCTGCGCGCGACAGTGCACAACCAGGACGGAGTCCTGGTCAACGAGGGGATGCAGAAGCTGTTGCTGCGCAAGCGGCCGGCGGAACAGCCGATCAGGTAATGGCCTGGATCTCGTCCTGGGTCAGCGAGCCGGGGACGACGATGATGGGCACCGGCAACTGGCCGGACAGGCGCGAGATCAGGCCGCTGACCAGCGGGCCCGGGCCCTGGTCGCCCGAGGCCGCGCCCAGCACCAGGGCGGCGATGTTGGGTTCCTCGCGCAGCAGCTCCACCACCTGTTCTTCCACCTCGCCCTCGCGGATGAAGATCACCGGCATGGTGCCGGTGCGGCCGTGGACCACGGCGGCGACCGATTGCAGCAGTTCCTCGGCCTCGTCCCGGGCTTCGGCCCGCATCAGCTCGCCGACGCCGATCCAGTGCTGGAACTCGGCCGGCTCCACCACCTTCAGCAGCGCGACCCGGCCACCGATCCGCACGGACGAGCGGCAGGCGTAGAACAGGGCCTGGCTCAGTTCCTCGCTCTCGTCGACGATGACCAGGAACAGATGGCCCGGTGTCTCGCCTTCGGCGCTTTCGTTGGTGGTTTCGTCGCTCATGATCAGGCCTTTCGGAACACGACACTGGCCAGCCATCCGGCGATGGCGGCGATGACGATTGCCATGGCACCATAGGCGGGCGCGTGGCGCTGCGCCAAGTCATAAATGCCGGCCTCGACCCCGACCTTGCCGACGGTCAAGGGCGTCGACGTAATGTTGATGACTTCCCGGTTCTGGACCATGTAGACGTGCACCTGGTAGGTCCCCACGGGCACCGCCGAGGGGAAGTGCAGGTCGGCGCGGAACAGGGCCCGGCCCATGATCTTCAGGGCGTCGTGCCGCTCGCTGAACAGGCCCTCGCGGCTGCGGGCCCGGATCAGGGCGTCGCGGAAGGAAATGATGTCGGCGTTGGCCGCCGAGTCGCCCAGGGGGACCAGGTTGAGGTGCGGGATGCCGATCTCGTACGCCTTCAGGGTCTCCACCGGCAGCAGGTCGGTCAGGGGCTTGGCCGAGACCACGGCATAGAAGGTGGGCGCGTGCTGGAAGGTGACCTCGTCGCTGTTCATCCAGATGCCGGCCACCCGGTCCTTGCGGCGCACGGTCTCGTGCTTTTTCGGCCCGCGGACCACGACGATGACGTCGCCGTCACCCTCGATGGCGCCGAACAACAGGATGTCATCGCCGGCGAAGTCGGTCGAGATCTTGACCATGTGCCGCGACAGGTCGGCGATCAGGCGCGAGTCGTCGGCCGCCGCCGGGGCCTTGACCTGGATCTCGCCCTTGGCCTGGCTTCGCGCCTGGTCCGGCAGGGCCAGCAGGGCAACGAACGCGACCAGGGCGGTGGCAAGGGCGGACGCGCGCATCAATGACCCCCGCTGGTATGCAGGGTGAACAGGTCCGCCGGCGTGGCCACCAGGTCGAAGCCCAGCTTGCCGCACACGGCAAGGACCATCAGCGCCAGCAGCACGCGCAACTGTTCGCCCTTCAGCTTGACCCCGGCGCGGGCGCCGAACTGGGCGCCGATGACGCCGCCGATCAGCAGGATCAGCGCCAGCACGATGTCCACGGTCTGGTTCATGGTCGCCTGCAGGAAGGTGGCGTTGGCGGTGACGAAGATGATCTGGAACAGCGAGGTGCCGACCACCACCGAGGTCGGCATGCCGATCAGGTAGATCATGGCCGGGACCATGACGAAACCGCCGCCGACGCCCATGATGGCCGCCAGGATGCCCACCAGGACCCCGACGGTGACGGGCAACAGGGCGCTGATGTACAGGCGCGAGCGGCGGAACCGCATCTTGAACGGCAGGCCGTGCATCCAGGTGTGCTGGTGCCGCTTGGGCGGGCCGGCCTTGCGGCTGCGCAGCATGGCGCGGGTCGCTTCGACGAACATCAGGCTGCCGATGATGCTGAGGAAGATGACGTAGGACAGCTTGATGACCAGGTCGATCTGGCCGAGCTGCTTCAACAGGCTGAACAGCCAGACGCCGAAGGTCGAGCCGATGACGCCGCCGATCAGCAGCATCAGCCCCATCTTGAAGTCCACGTTGCCGCGGCGCCAATGGGCCAGCACGCCCGATACCGAGGAGGCCACGATCTGGTTGGCCTCGGTGGCCACGGCCACGGTGGGGGGGATGCCGACGAAGATCAGCAGGGGCGTCATCAGGAACCCGCCGCCGACCCCGAACAGCCCCGACAGGAAGCCGACGCCACCACCCATGCCGAGGAGGATGAAGATGTTGATCGAAGTCTCGGCGATGGGAAGATAAAGCTGCATTCGGGGCAAACCGACAATTGACTGGCGCGTCCTCGGTCACGGTAAAGCCGTGCCATTCCGGCTGTGTAACCCCGGGCCGCAGTTAAAAAAATCAATGCGGGCAAAATGGAGGGGAGGGAACCCCATTCCATTACTTCAGAAGTTTCTAATACTTCGACTCCACGAGGTCAAGGGATTTCCCGGCCGTCCGGCGCGCCGCCCGCTCCGGCGGCCGATCCGCCGCCGCGGGGCCGGTCAGCCGCCGTGGATCGAGTACAGGTCCGCCGGCGGGATCACCAGCTCGTAGCCCAGCTTGACGCAGACGGCGATGACCATCAGGGCCAGCAGCACGCGCAACTGCTCGCCGTTCAGCTTGGCGCCGACGCGGGCCCCGAACTGGGCGCCGATGACGCCGCCGATCAGCAGGATCACGGCCAGGACGATGTCGACCGTGTGGTTCATGGTGGCCTGCAGGAAGGTGGTGTTGGCGGTGACGAAGATGATCTGGAACAGGGACGTGCCGACCATGACCGAGGTCGGCATGCCGATCAGGTAGATCATGGCCGGGACCATGACGAAGCCGCCGCCGACCCCCATGATGGCGGCCAGGACGCCGACCACGAAGCCCACGGCCAGGGGCAGCAGGGCGCTGATGTACAGGCGCGACTTGCGGAACCGCATCTTGAACGGCAGGCCCTGCAACCGGTTGTGCTGGCGCCGCCGCGGCGGCCCGGCGCGGCCGCGGCGCAGCAGGGCGCCCACGGACTCGACGAACATCAGACCGCCGATGATGCCCAGGAACACCACGTAGGACAGCTTGATCACCAGGTCGATCTGGCCCAGTTGCTGCAACAGGCTGAACAGCCAGACCCCGAAACTGGACCCCACCACGCCGCCGGCCAGCAGGATCAGGCCCATGGGGAAGTCCACGTTGCCGCGGCGCCAGTGGGCCAGCACGCCGGAGACCGAGGAGGCCACGATCTGGTTGGCGCCCGTGGCCACGGCCACCGGCGCCGGAATGCCGACGAAGATCAGCAGCGGGGTCATCAGGAATCCGCCGCCGACCCCGAACAGCCCCGACAGGAAGCCGACGCCGCCACCCATGCCCAGCAGGATGAAGATGTTGATCGAGGTGCCGGCGATGGGCAGGGACACGTGCATGGGGCGTGAACCGTCGGGTTTCGGGCGGGCGACCGGTGGGGAAACGCCGCGCCGTCGCGGCACGCCCGGGCGGGCCGCGGCAAGGGGTTGGGTCTGGCGTTAGGGGAGGGGAGCGGGACTCCGATCCTCTATGGGACCGGTTCCTAGTACGCACCACCGGCAGGGTCAAGGGAAATCCCGGCCCCTGGCGCCGCCGCGGCGTCGACCCCATGTTGGGGGTGGCAAGGAATTGAGGAGATCCCATGAACCCGGACATCAAGGCATTCTTCGACCGCGCGACCTCTACCGTCACCTACGTGGTGTCGGACCCGGCGACCGGGGCCGCGGCGGTCATCGACCCGGTATTGGACTACGACGCGGCGGCCGGGCGCACCGCCACGGCCTCGGCCGACGCGGTGGTGGACCACGTGCGCCAGGCCGGGCTGACCGTGCGGTGGGTCCTGGACACCCACGTCCACGCCGACCACCTGTCGGCCATGGACCACCTGAAGGGGGTCCTGGGCGCGGCCACGGGCATCGGCGACCAGGTGGGGCGGGTGCAGGAGACCTTCCGCGCCGTCTATGGCCTGGGTGACGCCTTCGCCGCGGACGGGCGCCAGTTCGACCGCCTGTTCGGCGATGGCGAGACCTTCGCCATCGGCAACCTGACGGCGACCGTGCTGCACGTGCCCGGGCACACGCCGGCCTGCAGCGCCTACCTGATCGGCGATGCCTGCTTCGTCGGCGACACCCTGTTCATGCCCGACTACGGTTCGGCCCGCTGCGACTTCCCCAACGGCGACGCGCGGGCCCTGTACCGGTCGGTGCGGCGGCTGCTGGACCTGCCCGGCGAAACCCGCCTGTTCATGTGCCACGACTATGGGGCCGAAGGCCGCGACATCGCCTGGGAGACCACGGTGGCGGCGCAGCGGGCCGGCAACATCCACCTGCACGACGGCGTCACCGAGGACGACTTCGTGGCCATGCGCACGGCCAGGGACAGGGAGTTGAACATGCCGGCCCTGATCCTGCCGGCGGTGCAGGTCAACATCCGCGCCGGGCGCCTGCCCGACGCCGAGGCCGGCGGCGGGCGGTTCCTGAAGATCCCGCTGAACGTGTTCTAGGCGGGGGGCTATTTCGCGCGGCAGAGCCAGTTGCGCGTCCCGAGGCTGCCCAGGGGCGGCCCCGGCCGGCCCTGGGCGTAGCTGGTTCCGTCCACGGCGAAGGTCAGGCGGCCATCGGCCAGGTGCAGGCCGGTGAAGCGCAGCTCCGAGAAGGCGGCGGGACTGAGGCTGTGCAGGTGCACCAGGCGCAGGCGCAGCTCGGCCGTGCCGTCGTCCGCGTGCAGCAGCGTCCAGCCGCCCAGCGACCAGGAGTAGCCGAAGGAATCGGGATGGTCGACCGCCACCGTGCGGTCGGCGCGGAACCGCCAGGCCAGGCCCATGCAGCTCCCGACCGTCCGCGAATTGTAGGGATGCCGGGCCAGGTTCGGCCCCGACCAGTTGCCGACCAGGTCGCTTTCCGCAACGGCGTCGCCGGCGGCCGACGGGCCGGACGTCGCCGCCAGGGCGATCAGCACCAAGAGAAGGGTTCGCATGGCCATGGTTTCCGCCCTATTGTGCGGACGGGCAGGGCGGCGCGGCAAGTCCTTTCGTGCCGCCATGCGCCGACCGATGGGGTTCGCCGAGGACGGGACCATGAAGCTCGCCGCCGCCGCCGGGGCCGACCGGCCCCGCCACGCCAGCCTGGACATGGTGCGCGGCGTCGCCATCCTGGCCATGGTGGTCTACCACTTCTCCTGGGACCTGACCTTCTTCGGCCTCGCCGACTTCCGCATCTTCGAGGACCCGGCCTGGATCTGGTTCGCCCGCTGCATCGCCGGCACCTTCCTGTTCGTCATGGGGGTGGCGCAGGTGATGGCGCGCCGGCGCGGCCTGTCGGCGCCGGCCTTCTGGCGCCGCTTCGCCCTGGTGGCCGGCTGTGCCGCGGCCATCTCGGCGGCGACCTGGGCCATGGACCCGGAAACCTTCATCTTCTTCGGCATCCTGCACCACATGGCCCTGGCCGCCCTGCTGATTGTGCCCTGCCTGCGCCTGCCCACGGTGGGCCTGGCGGCCCTGGCCCTGTTCTGCTTCGCGGCGCCGGACCTGCTGACCGGGCCGGCCTTCGGCCACCCCCTGCTGGCCTGGACCGGGCTGGCCCCCTACGTGGTCCTGTCGTCGGACTTCGTGCCCCTGTTCCCCTGGTTCGGGGTCGCCCTGGCCGGGGCCGTGACCGGGCGCGCGGTGCTGCGCGACGGCCGCCTGCCGCCGGCGCTGGACTGGTCGGACAGGGCGCCGCCGGCCCGCGCCCTGCGCCTGGCCGGGCGCTACAGCCTGCTGATCTACATGGTGCACCAGCCGCTGCTGTTCGGCGGGCTGTACCTGCTGACCACCCTGACCATGGGCTGAACGGAAAAGGGCGCGGCCGGACGGCCGCGCCCCTGTTTCCGCGAGGTGCCGAGAGCCTACGGCCGCTCGCCGCGGGCCAGGCGCTCGTTGATGTCGTCGATCACCGGCAGCAGGTCCGCCGTGCTGTCGATGACGTAATGGGCGCCGGACTTGCGCAGCATCTCCTTGGTCATCTCGTGGCGGCGTTCGATCTCCTCGGCGGGCAGGGCCTCGGCCTCCTCGATGGTCGAGATGTCCATGTAGTTGGAGTAGCGGGTCACGCCCACGCCCCAGCAGCCGGCCTCCAGGGCCTCGCCGACGCCCGAGACGGTGTCGTCCACCTTGACCACGGACTGGATCGGCGAGATGTCCAGCAGGTCCATGTTGCGGTACACCATGTGCGGCTTGGGCCGGGCGCCGTGGATGACCTCGTCACCGGCCACCGAGCAGTCCAGGGTGTAGCCCTGCTTCTCGGCCTCCTCGCGCAGGATCGCCACCATGTCCTTGGTGAAGCCGGTGGAGCTGCCCAGCTTGATGCCGCGCCGGCGCAGCTCCTGGGTCACCTCGGCCACGCCCGGCAGCAGGCCGGCGTACTGGCGCAGGCAGTCGAGCTGCAGGGGCACGAAATCGGCGAACATGGCATCCACGTCGGACTGGTCGGGGAGCTTGCCCTTGATGGACTTCCAGCGGTCGCGGATCGCCGGCTCTTCGGTCAGGGCCTTGATGTGCAGGTCCTTGCGCAGGCCCATGGGGCCGCGCGCCTCGGTCATGGAGATCTCCACGCCCTGCTTCTTGAAGACCTCGACGAAGACCACGGCCGGGGCGATGACGTAGGCGTCGGCGGCGGTGCCGCTCCAGTCCAGGATCACCGCCTTGACCGGACCGTTGTAGGTCCGGGTGTAGGTGTACTCGTTGCGAACGCGCATGGAAAAGTCCTTCTCAATGACCAAGTGTCGGGTTGGGGGATCAGGCCTGCGGCGGGGCGCCGGAGGCGACGCCCATCTCCCGCAGGGTGGTCTCGATGGCAGCCAGGGCGGCCTTCATGTCGTCGGCGTGCAGGTCGCCGATGCAGCCGATGCGGAACGAATCGGCCACGGTCAGCTTGCCGGGATAGATGACGAATCCCCTGTCCTTGAGGGAGTCGTAAAATCGCTGGAACTGGAACGCCGGGTCGGCCGGCATGTGGAAGGTGACGATGATGGGCGCCTGCAAGTCCGGCGGCAGCAGGGTCCTAAACCCCAGGGCGGCCATGCCCTCGACCAGGATGCGGCAGTTGCCGGCATAGCGGTCGTGGCGACCGGCGACCCCGCCCGCGGCCTCGAACTGGTCCAGCGCCTTGTCGAAGGCGACGATGACGTGGGTCGGCGGGGTGAAGCGCCACTGGGCGTTCTTCTCCATGGCCACCCACTGGTCGTACAGGTCCAGGCTGAGGGAATGGGCGTTGCCGGCGGCCTCTTCCAGCGCCGCCTTGCGGATCAGGGCGAAGCCCATGCCCGGCACGCCTTCGAGGCACTTGTTGGACGATGCCATGACGGCGTCGAAGGGCACGGCGCGGGCGTCCAGGGCGATGGCACCGAAGGCGCTCATGGCGTCGATGATCAGGCGCCGGCCGCGGGCGGCGACCACGGCGGCGATGGCCTCGATGGGGTTGAGGATGCCCGACGTGGTTTCGCAGTGCACGGCCAGGACGTGGGTGATGGCCGGGTCGCCGGCCAGCAGGGCGTCCACGTCCGCCGGGTCGGGGGGCGAATTCTCGGCCGTTTCGTGGACCGCGTAGGCGCGGCCCATGTAATCCAGGATCTTCGCCATGCGCTTGCCATAGGCGCCGTTGATCAGGATCAGGGCCTTGCCGGCGCGCGGCACCAGGGTGCCCAGGGCGGCCTCGACCACGAAGGTGCCGCTGCCCTGCAGGGGCACGCAGACGTGGCTGTCGGCGGCCTGGGCGATGTCCAGCAGGCGCCGCCGCACGCGGGCGTTGATGGCGATGAAGTTGTCGTCGCGCGAGCCCCAGTCGTGCAGCATGGCTGCCTTGGTGGCGGCGGAGGTGGTCAGCGGACCGGGGGTCAGCAGCAGCGGATCGTCGTTGTCGCGTGGCACGTCAGTTCTCCCAGGGGCTTCCGGCCCTTGACCCCGGCCGGGGGCCCGTTCCGTGGCGTGGCGGCATTATCGGGCAGAATCGGTCAAAAAGCCACAACAATTGCCGGACAGTTTCGTGAAATTTATGAGTCCAGATGGGGCCGGCCCGACAAGTGGACGGCCCCCGATCGCGGAACCGGACCCGGCGATGTTAGGCGCCCGCCGGACCGGCGGCCAGCCCCTTGTCCCGCCGCCGCGCGGGGCGCGGCCAGCCCCTTGTTCCACCGCCGCGCGGGGCGCGGCCAGCCCCTTGTCCCGGTGCCGCGCGGGGCGCGGCCAGGGTCCATCAAGCCGGTTGACGGGGCCGGGCGCGCGGGCCCTAATCGCCCGGCGGCATTCCCCGGGAGACTCCAGCATGTCCTATGATTCCGTGTTCAGACCCGGCCTTTTTCAGGGCCAGACCGTGATCGTCACCGGCGGCGGCAGCGGCATCGGCCGCTGCACGGCCCACGAGCTGTCCGCCCTGGGGGCGCGGGTGGTGCTGGTGGGGCGCAACGTCGGGAAGCTGGACCGGGTCGCGGCCGAGGTGGCCGAGGACGGCGGCGCCGTGGACACGCAGGCCTTCGACATCCGCGACGAGGGCGCGGTGCGTGACGGCATCGCCGCCATCCTGGCGCGCAACGGGCCCGTCAGCGGCCTGGTCAACAACGCCGGCGGGCAGTTTCCCGCCAAGCTGGAGGACATCACCGCCAACGGCTGGAACGCCGTGGTGGCCACCAACCTGACCGGCGGTTTCCTGGTCAGCCGCGAGGTCTATACCCAGTGCATGCGCGACCGCGGCGGGTCCATGGTCAACATCATTGCCGACATGTGGCGATCCATGGCCACCATGGGCCATTCCGGCGCGGCCCGGGCCGGGATGCTGAACCTGACCCGCACGGCGGCGGTGGAATGGGCCCATTCGGGGGTGCGGGTCAACGCCGTGGCGCCGGGGTGGATCGCCTCGTCGGGGCTGGACACCTACGACGCGGAGGGCCGCGCCCACATGAAGACCCTGCGCCGGTTTCCCGCCCTGCGCCGCTATGGCACCGAGGCCGAGGTCTCGGCGGCCATCGTGTTCCTGCTGTCGCCGGCGGCGGGGTTCATCTCGGGCTCGTGCATCCGCGTCGACGGCGCGGCGCCCAACATGCCCGTGCACCTGGATCTGCCGGACCACGACAAGTCCCGCCCCTACGAGGGCTTCCACCGCGCCGAACTGCCCGAGGTCCTGCGCGAAGAGGCCGAGGGCGGCGGCGACGCGGAATAGGGGCGCCTGCGCCGCCGGTTGATTTTTCCGGCGGTTTGGTGTGGTTTCTGTGCAGCGCACTGGAATCGGGAAACGCCCATGTCGGAACTGGTTGAAGAGCTCAAGCGCGAGCACGCGGCCCTGTTCGCCCTGCTGGACGAGATCGCTGCCCTGGGGGTGGAGACGGCGGCAGGCCGGGCGCGGCTGATGGATGCGCGCGACCTGTTCGTCGCCCACCTGCGCAAGGAGGACCGCCATGTGCACCCGGTCATCGCCGCCGAGGAGGCGCACGATCCCGAACTGCACGAGATCATGGACCTCATGGACTGCAACCTGCGCGACGTCACCCACTGCGTGGAGAACTTCTTCACCAAGCATGCCGGCGGCGGCCACGCCGACACCTTCGCCGGCGACTTCGAGCTGATCAGCGCCATGCTGCACAACCGCATGCGGCGGGAGGAGAAGGTCCTGCTGCGCGAATACGAGAAACTGGTGGACGGTGCCGCGGACGGCCACGGCGATGACCGCTGACACGTTCTCGCCCGAACGAATCCTGGAGCGGGCCCTGGACACGGAGATGATCTCGGTCGAGCAGCTGCGCCAGTTGAATGCCGCGGCGCTGCCCGGGGTGGTGCCCCTGGACGTGCGCTCCGTCGAGGAAATCCGCGAAGGCGTGATCCCGGGGTCGGCCCTGTTCCCCTGCGAGCACAACCAGGTGGACCGCGAAGACACGGCCATCTTCTCCCGCTGCTTCCACGAGCGGTTCCGGCCCGAGGACTTCGACCCGGCCAAGACCTATGTCCTGATCTGCCGCACCGGCCAGCGCACGGCCATCGCCCTGGATGTGTTCCAGCAGCACGGCCTGGCCTGCTGCGAGCTGTTGGGCGGGATCGTCGAATGGCGGCGCCACGGCCTGCCGCTGGACCCGGTCTCGATCTAACGCGGTGTGCCTTTCATCTGTCCCAGGGCCCGCCTCCATTGCGTCAGATGAAAGGCAAGCCGCTTCAGCCGCCGCGCGTCACCAGCGGGCCGTGTAGGTCAGGCCCAGGAAGTGCGCGTCCTCGAACGGGACGACGCTGACCACCGTGCCGTCGGCGAACACGTTGATGTCGTAAGTGAAGTCGCTGGTGGTGATGCGCGTGTACTTGTAGTTGAACCGCAGGCTCGAGCCGGGCGTCAGGGCGTAGTCCGCGAACAGCTTCAGGTCGAGTTGGCGATAGGTGACGTCGGGCAGGTCGGTGATGGCCGGGTGGGTGCCGGACATTTCCGATTCGCTCTTGTCGTAGGAATACTCCAGGTTCATGCCCACCTTCAGGTCGTCCCGCAGCGGGCCCTCGGCGCCGACGCCGCCCATGTAGTTCAGGAACCGCAGGGTCGAGGTGAACAGCCCCTGCACGGCTCCGGACTGGTCGATCTGCTTCTGCTCCTGGACGATCTCGTTGCGCGACACGAAGGCGGTCAGCTTCCAGTCCCCGAACAGGCGGTAGGCGCCGTCCAGCGATGCGTTGAAGGTGCGCCCCCGTTCCGGGCCGAGCGACCGCTGTTCGGAATGGTAGGTGTCCCAGGACCCGTTCATGTAGGTGTCCAGCGACAGGCTGGAGGTCGGCGTCCAGTCGGCCCGGAACCGCCACTGGTTGCGCTCGCGGTCGCTCCAGTTGATGGGGTCGATGACGTCCGCCGCCGCGTCGGCGGCGTTCAGGAAGCTGCTGCCGGAGCGCACGCTGTAGACGTAGGAGACCGACCCGCCCAGGGTGTCGGTCATCCGCTTGTCCACCTGGACGCGGCCGGAATACTCGTCGGTGTCCGTGCGCCAACTGGACTGCCGCAACACCGGAACGGTGCGGTCCCAGTGCTCGTACTTGACGCCGCCGACCAGCCGGTACCCGGCCGGCAACCGGTAGGACGCCTCGCCGTCGGCGGTGATGGTTTCCCGCGAGGTGTCGGTGTTGCGGCCGTCGGAGGTGGTGGTGGCGGCCACGTACTGCTGGATGACGGTGTCGTCGTCGCGCCCCTCGTAGCGCACCTTGGCCCGCAGGGTCAGGTCGTCGAGCGGGCGCGACACCAGCGTCGCCTGGCCCAGGTAGTTGTGGATGCGGCCGCCCAGGTTGGTCTGCGTGTTGCCGGGGAAGCCGGCCTGGCCGGTGAAGAAGTCATCGGTCTGGGTCATCAGCGTGTAGGCGGCGCGGAATGAGCCCTGGGTGGTGGGGGTGAACATGTAGGCGCCACCCAGGTGGAAATTGTAGGACTGGCTGTCCGGCGGCAGGGCGACCGCCGCCGCGCTGGCGTTGCTGTACAGGGCCTTGTGCTTGTTCTCGAAGAACGACCCGAGGAACCCGCCGGTCAACTGCAGGGCGCTGCCCGTGTAGTTGACGTTGGCCTCGACCTCGTAGGTCAGGTGGTCGATGGGGTCGATCAGGAAGTCCACCGGCGCCCCGGAGCCGAACTGCCGCCGTCCCTGCCGGTATTCGGTGCGCGACGCCACCGAGAAATCGAGCTGGCGGCCGTACTTCTTGGTGAACGACAGCTTGCCGTCGTAGCGGTCGGTGGTGAGGTCGATGGGGCGGACCGCCTGTCCGTTCACGGTCTGATTGTTGGAGTCGATCCCCGACAGGCCGGTGGACACGTTCAGGGGGTTGGTGCTGAGGATCTGGCCGTATTCGAACAGCAACCGGGTATCGCTCTGCCGGTTGTATTCCAGTTGCAGGGTTCGGTTGTCGAGGGCCAGGTTGTGCCCCTCGGCCCGGTACCAGGTTCCCGTCTTCTCGTCGCGGTGGATGTATTCCCCGCCCAGGTTCGGCAGCACGGGCCAGGTGTCCAGTCCGCCGTGTCGCTCGGTCCGCTTCGGGTCGTCGATGACGCCGGTCGCGCCGATCTCCAGGTAGCTCTGCGGCGTGATCAGCAGGCTCAGCTCGTCCGCCCGGGCGACACCGGCCTGGACGGCCGCCAGGATCAGGCAGGGGGCGGTGCGGATCCAGGTGCAGCTACGCATCGGCATCTCCAACCTTGGTTGCGACAGGCTCCTGTACGAACCGGCGGCCTCACCGTGTGAAAATTCGCGATCCCGTGTTGTTGGTCGGGTTGTTGCTGCCATGGATGTTGGTATGGCAGTTCATGCACCCGCGGGCGAACAGGATGTTGTTGCCGGACGTGGCGCCGGGATCGATGCCGAACCCGGGCGCCCCGCCGCGGTGGCTGCCGCCGGGCTCGTGGCATTCGTGGCACAGGAACGGCACCCGCACCTTCAGCAGCCCGGCGATGTTGCTGCCGTGGGGGGCGTGGCAATAGGTGCAGTTCTCCGTCACCGGCTGGTGGCTCCAGACGAACGGGCCCCGTTTCTCGGCGTGGCAGGCGAAGCAGGTGTCGTTGACCGTCTGGCGGTTCATCATCGCCGGCCCGCCCGAGCCATGGGATTCGTGGCAGTCGCTGCAGATGACCTTGCCCTCGTGGCGGTTCAGGTGCACGCCCTCAGGCTTGTGGCAATGGAGGCAGACCTTGGGTTGCGTGCGCCGGTCCAGGACGGCGTCGTGGCCGCCGTTGTGGATCTCGTGGCAGGCGGTGCAGGAAATGCCGCGCGCCGGGTGGGTGTCGCTGTGCCAGAACACCCGCTTGCCGCCGGAGTGGCAGTTGAGGCAGGCCCCGTCGCGCAGCCCCGGCGGCGACTTGGCGAAGATGTCGGGCTTGGGCCGCTCGGCCACCTCGCGGGGCACGTTCCGGTGCTCCACGGACTCGCCGTGGCAGGACGTGCATGTGGGGGTGTTGGGGTCGGCGCGGGTGCCGTGCTTGGTGCGCCCGATGGTCAGCACCTTGGGAAAATCGTGCCGGTCGTGGCAGGAGGTGCAGACGGCGTCACCCCGCAGCACCAGATCCTCGCCCCCCTGCGGGGCGGCGACCTGCGCCGCTGCTGGAAGAGCCGCCAGGAAGGACAACAGGACGAGGGCCGAAAGACGGGCTAAGAATGGCAGGAACCACGGAACCGGATGCCGCCCATGCATTCCCAGCTTCATCACCGAGTTTCCCCATGGGCGGATTGGCAGTTATTTTTTCCGCCGAGCTATAAAAAAAGTGTCAACTTCTAAGGCTTAACTACTCCTGGTTCATGTCCGGCGATTTGTTTTTGTTGGCCTCTCTCAGTATTCCCGCATTTTGTCTTCGGTATTTTTTTCTGTCAACGTCATATTCTAATACTCAGTTGTTTCCGTCCGAGGCGCCGGAAGTCCCTGGAAAGCCCGGTGAAATGGTTCGTGCGCCGTCGGGGTCGGCCGGCGCGCCGGGGCCGCCATGGTCCCGGTGGCCCGGGCGGGCGGCTCAGCGCGTGCGCCAGGCCTGGGTCGTGCGCATGATGCCGCGGGTCAGGATGGCGTGCAGGATGCGCGCACCGGCGCAGGTGTAGGCGATCATCATGGCCATGGCGGCGGCGAAGGGGATCTCGCCCTGGTCGTCCATGTTCAGCACCGCCACCGAGGCCAGCGTGGTGTCGGTGGAATAGATGAACACCACCGCCGACACGGTCGTCATGGCGTTCAGGAACAGGTACATGGAGATGTCCAGGATCGCCGGCACGCAGACCGGCACCGTGACCCGCAGGAAGGTGCGGTAGAAGGGCGTGTTCAGGGACGCCGACACGGACTCGAACTCGGCGTCCATCTGCTTCAGGGCCGTCACCGCCGTCAGGTGGCTGACGGTGTAGAAGTGGGCCACCGTGGCGATCACCAGGATGGCCATGGTGCCGTACAGGAAGTTGAACGGGTTGGCCGGGTTGTTGAAGAAGAAGATGTAGCTGAGCCCCAGCACCATGCCGGGCACGGCCAGGGGCAGCATGGCGATGGCGTGGAAGCCGTTGCGCCCGGCACGGAAGCCGCGGCCCTTCTCCATCAGGTAGGCGCCGAAGAAGATGATCACGGTGCCGACCACCGCCGTGTAGAGCGACATGCGGATGGAGTTGTGGTACGAGTCCCAGCCGCCGCCGTTGGCCAGGTCGAACTCGTAGTTGCCCAGGGTCAGGGTCAGGTTGTAGGGCCAGAACTTGATCAGGGCCGCGTACTGGGCCATGCCGATCATCAGCAGGATCACCGCCGCCACCACCGTGCAGAAGGCGAAGGCGGCCCAGTCCCGCGACGTCCGCGGCTGCGGCTGGTAGGGCACGGCGCGGGCCGACAGCAGGGCCACCTGCTTGCGCTGCACGATGCGGTCCACGGCGAAGGCCAGCACCGCCGGGATCAGCAGCACCACCGACACCACCGCCCCCATCTGGAAGTTCTGTTGCCCGATCACCTGCTTGTAGATGTCGGTGGCCAGGACGTTGTAGTTGCCGCCGATCACCTTGGGCACGCCGAAGTCGGTGAAGATCAGGGTGAAGGCCACGAACCCGGCGCTGATCAGGCCGTACTTGCAGCCGGGCAGGGTGACCGTGAAGAAGGTGCGCCAGCGCCCGGCGCGCAGCGCCAGCGCGGCCTCGTACAGGCGCGCGTCGGTGATCGACAGCGCGGTGATCACGATCATCAGCACGTGCGGGAACACCCAGTAGGCCGAGCCGATGACGATGCCGATGGGCCCATAGATGGACTCGCCCAGCAGCAAATGCTTGGCCACGCCCTGGTTGCCGAACCAGTAGACCAGAGAGATGCCGCTCAGCAGCGAGGGGGTAAGCAGGGGGATGGCGGCGATCAGCTTGAACAGCCACTTCAGGGGCATGCAGGTGCGGGTCAGGGCGTAGGCGTACAGGAAGGCGGTGACCAGCACGATGACGGTGGCGATGACCGAGATCTGCAGGCTGTTGACGGCCGACAGGAACAGGGCCGGGGTCGAGAAGTATTCGGCGTAGTTGGTCAGGCCGATGAAGTCGCCGTGCCTGTTCTCCAGGCTCTTGGACAGCATGGTGTACAGCGGCAGCAGCACGGCCACCACCAGGAACAGGGCGATGACCCCCATGCAGGCGCGCATGATCCAGTCGTCGCGGCTGACCTTGGGCTTGATGCGCGGGGCGGCGGCGGCTTGCACGGCGGCCTGGGTCATCTCAATCCCTCGGATACAGGCGGATGAACTCGGCCGGGAAGCGCACCGTGATGGCCGAGCCCACGTCCAGGTTCTTGCGCCGCACCAGGTTGATGGAGAAGTCGGCGTTGATGTCGTGCCCGCCGAAGGCCGGGCCGCCCAGCTCGGCGCGGTAGAAGGATCCCAGGAACTCCAGGTGGCGGATCTCGGTCTCGACCAGGTTGCCGTCGTCGCCGTCGATGTCCTGGGCGTTGATGTCCTCGGGCCGGATGGCCACGGTCACGGCATGGCCCGGGGTGATGCCGTCGGTGGGGCAGGTCAGGGTGGTGCCGCCGATCTGCACCGTATGGTCGGCGATGACCTCGCCGGGGACGAAGTTCATGGTGCCGATGAAGTCGGCCACGAAGGAGGTGCGCGGTTCGCCGTAGATCTCCTGCGGCGTGCCCACCTGCTCGATGGAGCCCTGGTCCATGACGACGATGCGGTCGGCCATGGTCAGGGCCTCTTCCTGGTCGTGGGTGACCATGATGGTGGTCACGCCGACGCGGCGCTGCAGGTCCTTGATCTCGCCGCGCAGGTGCACGCGCACCTTGGCGTCTAGGGCGCTGAGCGGCTCGTCCAGCAACAGCAGGCCCGGCGAGGTGGCCATGGCGCGGGCCAGGGCCACGCGCTGCTGCTGGCCGCCCGACAGCTGTGCCGGGTACTTGTCGCCCTGGTCGTGCAGACCCACCAGTTCCAGCAGCTCCTTGACCCGGGCGCGGATCTGGTCGCGCGGCAGCTTGCGGTTCTCCAGCCCGTAGGACACGTTCTTGCCGACCGTCATGTTGGGGAACAGGGCGTAGGACTGGAACACGATGCCGAAGTCCCGCTCGCTGGGCGGCAGGGCCGAAATGTCGCGCCCGTCCTGCTCGACCGTGCCGCTGGTCTGGATGTCCAGCCCGGCGATGGCCCGCAGCAGGGTCGTCTTGCCGCACCCCGAAGGGCCCAGGAAACAGACGAACTCGCCGTCGTACACGTCCAGCGACACGTCGCGCAGGGCGGCGAAGTCGCCGAACATCTTGGTCAGGTTGCGGATCCTGAGATAGACCTTGCCGTCGCCGTCAGCCGCCATGATCCCCTTCCTCATGCGCTGCGGCCACCCGCCGCCTGGGCGGCAGGGTGGCCGGCGTTGTTGGGGGCCGATGCCCCGGTCTGCGGTCCGGGCCGGTTACTTGGCTTCGGACTTGGAGTCGTAGCGGGTCTGCCATTCCTTCAGGATGCGCATGCGGTTCGCGGCGACCCATTCGAAGTTGTTGTCGATCATGGCGTCGCCGATGTTGGGCGGATAGTTGTCCACCGGCTTGGCGACACCCGGATAGGCGACGACGGCATAGACCGTGTTGTACATCTCGTTGGCGGCCTTGGAGACCGAGAAGTCAACCAGCTTCTTGGCGGCGTCCAGGTTCTTGGTGCCCTTCATGATGGCCGTGGCCTCCATGTCCCAGCCGATGCCTTCCTTGGGGACGATGATCTCGACCGGGGCGCCCTTGCTCTTCACCTTGGCGCCGCGGTAGGCGAACGAGACGCCGATGGGCACTTCGCCGGCGCCGGCCTGGCGGCACGGCTTGGAGCCCGAGTGGGTGTACCAGGCGATGTTCTGGTGCAGGGCGTCCATGAACTTCCAGCCGTCCTCTTCGCCGAACAGCTGCAGCCAGCTGGCCACGTCCAGGAAGCCGGTGCCCGACGAGTTCGGGTTCGGCATGACCACGCTGCCCTTGTACACGGGCTTGGTCAGGTCCTTCCACGAGGTCGGCACGGGCAGGTTCTTCTTCTTGGCCTCGACCGTGTTGTAGCAGATGCAGGCCACCCAGGCGTCCATGCCCGTCCAGTGCGGCGGGTTGGCGGTGTCGATGAACTTCTTGTCCAGCTTGTCGCCGCCCGCGGGCATGTAGGCTTGCGTCATGCCCTCGTTCTTCAGCAGCATCAGGCTGGTGGCGGCCAGGCCCCAGACCACGTCGGCCTGCGGGTTGTCCTTCTCGGCCAGCAGCTTGGCGGTGACGATGCCCGTCGAATCACGGACCCACTTGATCTCGATGTCCGGGTAGACCTTGTTGAACTCGGCGGCGTAGCGCTTCAGGTCGTCGGCCTCGATCGCCGTGTAGACCTTCAGTTCGGTGGCCTTGGCCATGCCGGACAGACCGAGCGCGAGAACGCCCGCGGAAACGGCCCAGGCGGCGCGCTTGAACCATGCGGAATCCTTGTAAACGGACATGTGGAAGAGCTCCTTACTCCCTGTGTATTGACAACCCCGGAACCTGGCGCTCCCCGGCGCCATGGTTGGGTCCGGCGTCGTTGATCAGGAGCGTAGGATAACTCGCGGACGCGCGCATTGTCACAGGGAATCGGGCAAAATCCCACCAAGCAACAGAAAATTCAAAATGCGCCGGCGAGACAACGCCGGGCGCCGTGGCGCCGCCACGGTTTTCGTTGACCGCGTGCGCCGAAACCCGTAAGCCGCCAGAAATGCCCCAGGGGCCCGGCCCGTGGGCCCGGTGCCGACCGTCAGGAGCACGACCACGGCCATGGAAAACGCCCGCACTACCCGCCGCACCGCGGACGCGGCGACCGACGCCGGGCGCTTCGACTACGTCATCGTCGGCGCCGGATCGGCCGGCTGCGTCCTGGCCAACCGGTTGAGCAAGGACGGAAACAAGTCCGTCTTGTTGCTGGAGGCCGGCGGGTCGGACCGCAGCATCTTCGTGCAGATGCCGACGGCGCTGTCCATTCCCATGAACTCGCCCCGGTACGACTGGCGCTACCACACCGAGCCCGAACCGCACCTGGACGGCCGCCGCCTGCACTGCCCGCGCGGCCGGGTGCTGGGCGGCTCGTCCTCCATCAACGGCATGGCCTACGTGCGCGGCAATGCCCTGGACTACGACGGCTGGGCCGAGGCAGGGGCGGCCGGCTGGTCCTACGCCGATGTGCTGCCCTACTTCCGCCGCGCCGAGACCCGGGCCCGGGGCGGCGACGACTACCGCGGCGCCGCCGGGCCCCTGCACACCCGCAACGGCACCAAGACCAACCCCCTCTACGACGCCTTCATCGCCGCCGGGGTCGAGGCCGGCTACGCCGCCACCGCCGACCCCAACGGGTTCCGGCAGGAGGGCTTCGGCGACATGGACATGACGGTGCACCGGGGCCGCCGCTGGAGCACCGCCAACGCCTACCTGCGGCCGGCCCTGGGGCGGCGCAACCTGCAGGTCGAGACGGGAGTCCTGGCACGGCGGGTGCTGTTCCAGGAACGCCGCGCCGTGGGAGTGGAGTTCGAGCAGGGCGGCCGCCTGCGTCAGGCCGCGGCGGGCGAGGTGATCCTGTCCGCCGGGCCCGTCAACTCGCCGCAGCTGCTGATGCTGTCGGGCATCGGCGACCACGGCGACCTGGCCGAATTCGACCTGCCGCTGGTGCACCACCTTCCCGGTGTCGGACGAAACCTGCAGGACCACCTGGAACTCTACGTGCAGCAGGAATGCACCCGGCCGGTCACGCTGTACAAGCACATGGGCCTGTGGGGCAAGTTCCTGATCGGCGCCCGCTGGGTCCTGTTCAAGGACGGCCTGGGGGCCACCAACCACTTCGAGTCCGGCGCCTTCATCCGCAGCCGGCCGGGCGTGCCCTGGCCCGACATCCAGTACCACTTCCTGCCCCTGGCCATGTCCTACGACGGCAGCACGCTGGCCCCGGGGCACGGCTTCCAGGCCCACGTGGGGCCCATGCGGTCCAAGAGCCGGGGCAGGGTGCGCCTGGCCGGCGGCGACCCCAAGGAGCCGCCGCGCATCCTGTTCAACTACATGTCCGACCCCGACGACTGGGCCGAGATGCGCGCCTGCGTGCGCCTGACCCGCGAGATCTTCGCCCAGCCCGCCTTCGCCCCCTACCGCGGGCGCGAGCTGGCGCCCGGGCCCGACGTGGTCAGCGACGACGACATCGACGCCTTCGTGCGCGCCACGGTGCAGAGCGCCTACCACCCCTGCGGCACCTGCCGCATGGGGGCGGGTGACGACGCCGTGGTGGACCCCCAGGCCCGGGTGCGCGGGGTGGAGAACCTGCGGGTGGTGGACTCGTCCATCATGCCGCGCATCACCACCGGCAACCTGAACGCCCCCACCATCATGATCGCCGAGAAGGCCGCCGACATGATCCGCGGCCGTCCGCCCCTGGACCCGTCGCCGGCGCCGGCCTACCGCGCCCGCGACTTCGAGGAGGCCCAGCGCTAGCCCATGCCCCGCCTGCGCGGAATCCTGTTCGACAAGGACGGCACCCTGCTGGACTACGACGCCACCTGGAACCCGGCCTACGCCGAGGCGGCCCGCGAGGTCGCCGGCGGCGACGCCGCCCTGGCCCTGCGCCTGCTGGTGGAAACGGGGTGGGACGCCGTCGCCGCGCGGGCGCGGCCGGGGAGCCTACTGGCCGCCGCCACCAACGACGAGATCGGTGCCGCCTGGGGCGCCCTGCTGCCGGCGGCGCGGCAGCGGCCCGACATGGGGGCCTGGCTGGACCGCATCTTCATGACCGTCACCGCGCGTACCGCCGTGGCCCTGGTCGACCTGCCGGTCCTGTTCGCCGGCCTGCGCCGGCGCGGCCTGGCCCTGGGGCTGGCCACCAACGACAGCCAGGGCGGGGCGCGGGCCTCGCTGGCGGCCTTCGGCGTGGTCGGCGACCTGGACTTCCTGGCCGGCTTCGACAGCGGCCACGGGGGCAAGCCCGACCCCGGCATGGTCTTCGCGTTCTGCCGGAGAATTGATGCGCAACCCTCTGAAATCGCGGTCGTTGGCGACAACATCCACGACCTGGAAATGGGCCGGTCGGCGGGTGCCGGACTGGTGGTGGGGGTCCTTTCCGGCAACGGCACCGCCGCTGACCTGGACTCCCACGCCGACCACCTGATCGGCGGAGTCGGCGATCTGGCGGACCTGCTCGACCGCCTTGAGGGCCGTCACGAAAACGTGACCTGAGAGTTCTGGAACACTCGTTCCAAAAACCCTATATGTGGCTCCGAGATCAAGTTCAACGGACCCGGATGCCATGGGACGCCCCCGCGAATTCGACGCCGACTCCGCCCTGCGCAACGCCATGCAGGTGTTCTGGGCCAAGGGCTACGAGGCCACCTCCCTGTGTGACCTGACCGGGGCCATGGGCCTCAGCCGCAGCAGCCTGTACGAGACCTTCGGCGGCAAGCAGGACCTGTTCCTGGCGGCGCTGGACCAGTACGGCCGCGACAACCTGGACCGCCTGGCGGCCCTGTTGGCCGCGGGCGGCTCGCCCCGGGCGGCCATCGCCCGTGCCTTCGATGCGGTGATCGAACGCCTGTTGGCCGAGCCGCGCCCCTGCGGGTGCATGATCGGCAACTCGGCCGTCGAACTGGCGCCCCACGATGCCCGCGTGCGCGACCGCCTGGCGGCCGCCCTGGCCGGCATCGAGGGCCTGTACCGCGACGCCATCCGGCGCGGCCAGGCGGCGGGCGAAATTTCAACCCGGCACGATGCCCAGGCCCTGGCCCGCTATCTGGTGGGCAGCCTGAACGGCCTGCAGGTGCTGGGCAAGGTCAACCCCGACGGCGGCGAACTGCGCCAGGTGGCGCGCCTGGCCCTGTCGGTCCTGGACACCGAACCCGAAACGGAATCGCAAGACGCAGCAGGAAGGAACCCGACATGAACCTGAAAGACGAACTGGCCCAGCAGCGGGCCCGCGGCGCGCAACGGTTTTCCGACGAGGCCCGTGCCGAAATGATGGCCGCCACCAAGCGTCTGGCCGAGAGCGGCCTGGCCGAGCGCGCCGTCGGCGTCGGCCACACGGCGCCCCGCTTCGCCCTGCCCGACGCCCTCGGGACCACCGTGGCCCTGGACGACCTGCTGGCCAAGGGACCGGTGGTGATGACCTTCTATCGCGGCACATGGTGCCCCTACTGCAACCTGGAGGTCCGCGCCTTCCAGGAAGTCCTGCCGCAGATCGAGGACGCCGGCGCCAGCCTGGTGGCCATCTCGCCGCAGACGCCCGACAACTCCCTGACCCTGGTGGAGAAGCACGGCCTGGGGTTCCACGTGCTGAGCGACGCCGGCAACGCCACGGCGCGGGATTACGGCCTGGTGTTCGTGATCGACAACGGCCTGCGCAAGGTCTACCAGGACAAGGGCCTGGACATTCCCGGCCACAACGGTGACGGCTCGTGGGAGCTGCCGATCCCGGCGACCTACGTCATCGGCCGCGACGGCAAGGTGGCCTATGCCTTCGTCGACGCCGACTATACCGCGCGCGCCGAGCCGGCCGAGGTGGTGGATGCCCTGCGTGCCCTGTCCGGCGCCGAGGCCGCCGAATAAGGACGGGGCAACACAGAAAATGGGGGGGCCGGAGCCGCGGTGATGGCCGCTGGGTCCGGCCCGTCCCCGTTGGGTCAGTTGGACTTCTTCATGGTGCCGGGGGCGTGCTGCATGTGCATGTGGCCGCCGCCCATGGCCCCCGCGGCCTTCACGGTGACGGTCACGGTCACGTCGCCGGCCTTCTCGAAGGTCAGGGTCAGGGGGAAGGTGGAGCCTTCCTTGAGCGGCGCCTTCAGCTTCATGAACATGACGTGGTAGCCGCCGGGCTGCAGCATGGCCATGCCGCCGGCCGGGACCGGCACGGAGTCGACGCGGCGCATGCGCATGACGTCGCCCTCCTTGATGTGGGTATGCAGTTCGGTGGTCTGGCCGACATCGGCCTTGGCGGCCACCAGCTTGTCGGCCTCGCCCTTGTTCATGATCATCATGAACGCGGCGCCGGCGCGGGCCGGCCCGGCCGAGGCGCGGGCCCAGGCGTCCGACACGGTGACGGAACCGGCGTTGGCCAGACCCGCCCACAGGGTGGCGGCGGCAAAGGCCAGGGTTGCGATGGTCTTCATGGGATTTCCTTCGACTGACTTGTTCCGAAAGGGGTGACGCCGCGGTCGGTTGCGCACCGGCGGGAACCGCCGAACCGACCACGGCGTCGTGCATTGGCAACGTTGATTGGGTCGTCAGGCGAAGGCGGGCGGGGCGCGGGCAAGGGCGGTCCGCGGCGTGCGCCCGATGGTGTCGCGCTCGAGCACCGGGGAGCCATGGTGCGCGGCGAACACCTGGGGCACCGGCAATGCGGTGGCCACCACGGTGGTGGTGGCCTTGCCCAGGGACTGGATCTGGCAGATGACACAGGCGTGGGAATCGGCGCGGCGGTCGGCCGGCGCCTTGCGGCCCTGGTCCAGGGGAGTCAGGCCGTAGGCGGCGCAGATCACCAGGAAATCCCGTCCGCCCGGACCGTGGCGGTCGCCGGCGGAGACCGAGATGCCCTGGCCGATGGGAATGACGGCGTGCAGCAACAGCGCCGTGACGCCCAGCCAAACCGACCAGGCCCGCCGCAGGCGGTAGCGCCGCGGCGGCCGGGTCGTGGGGTTGATGGCGGATCGGCGTCGGGCCATCGGTCGTCCCGGGTCCCTTCCTCGTGTCAGGTCTCGACCGGCCCGGCGAGGGGCCCGTCTCATTTTCCCTTGTACGATACGCCATCGCCCCGGCACAATGATTTCGGTCAAGGTGGCCGCCCATCGGGCGCCCGTGCCGGGGGAGGGCACACCCAAATGAAGCTGGATATCCTCGCCGAGCATTTCCTGCTCCGCCACCTGCCGCCCGAGGACCTGGAAAAGCTCTCGCGCCTCGTGCACACGCGCACCTACAAGAACAACCAGCCCATGTTCCTGAAGGGGGACCCGGCGTCGGGCATGATGGCCGTGGCCCGGGGCCGGGTGCGCATCGTCACCTATTCGGCCGAGGGCAAGGAAGTGGTGCTGCGGGTCATCGGCCCGGGCGAGGTGTTCGGCGAGATCGCCCTGATCGACGGCGGCGAGCGCACCGCCGACGCCATCGCCATGGGCGAGACCGAGGTGCTGATCCTGGAGCGGTCGAGCTTCCTGCCCTACCTGGAGAAGAACCCGGCGCTGTGCATCAAGCTGCTGGAGATCATGTGCGAGCGCCTGCGCTCCACCAGCGAGCAGTTGGAGGATTTCAGCTTCCTCGACCTGGAGACCCGCCTGGCCAAGCGCCTGCTGGCCCTGTCCGAGACCCACGGCGAGGAGGCCGCCGGCGGCCGGCGCATCGCGCTGAACCTGTCGCAGCAGATGCTGGGCGCCATGACCGGGGCCTCGCGCGAGGCGGTCAACAAGCAGCTGCGGGCATGGGAGGAGGACGGCTTCCTGACCCTCGGCCGCGGCTCGGTGACCATCAACGACCTCGACGCCCTGGAGGCCATCGTTCAGGCAGCCGTCTGAATTCATCGCGATTTCAATAAAATATCATCGTTTCCGAAAGTGTGACGTGAGATTTTTTATTGCGCACGCGGGGAAACTGGCGCGGGAAAATCCGGGCAATGTGTCCCTGTTCACAGTTCCGTGATCGCGAATGGGCTATACCTATTTCATGGGGATATATATTGATTTGATATATATCGACTCTATATAAACCCGACGGCGCGGCCAGAGCGGCTGCCGCCACGTGGGATCGGCACCGCGTATCGACCATCGCAGGCATAACAACGGCGGCAATTGATATGGACGCGAAAACCCTCTGCCTGGGCGTATTGGCCCTGGGCGACGCCAGCGGCTACGAGATCAAGAAGCAGTTCGAGGACGGGCCCTTCGGCCAGTTCCATCAGGTGGGGTTCGGGTCCATCTATCCGGCCCTGACGGCCTTGGCCGCCGAGGGGCAGGTGACTTTCGTCGAGGAGGCCCAGGAAGGACGGCCCGACAAGAAGGTCTATTCCATCACCCCGGCCGGCCTGGCGGCCCTGAAACGGGCCCTGCGCAAGCCGCCGGCGGCGGACCGGGTGCGCTCCGAATACCTGTTCATCCTGTTCTTCGCCGAAATGCTGGAGCCCGAGCGGCGGCGTGAGGTGTACGAGTCCTACCTGGACACCTACCGCTCGCGCCTGGCCGAGATGGAAGAGGCGGCCGACTGCCATGGCGAGGTCCAGCCCGGACACCGTTTCGTGTTCCACCTGGGCAAGGCCTTCTACACCACCATGGTCGACTTCATGGAGAACAACCGGCACCTCCTGTTCCCGGAGGACACCGGACGGACCGACGACCGCGCGGCGCCCCTGCGCCGGGTCGCGGGAGGCGAGTGAAATGAAATCATCCTATGTCATTGCCGGCATCCTGGCCCTGGCCGTGGGCGGCTGGATCGCGTCGGGGCAGTTCGACGGCAACGCCGCCGAGGGCGACGGCAAGGCCGAATCGGCAGCCACCGACGTTCCGGCGGCCGAGGCCAAGCCCGTCAAGGTGCGGGTGCGCCTGATCCAAGGCCAGCAGCGGGTCAACGAACTGGTCCTGTTCGGGCGCACCGAGGCCGACCGCAAGGTCGACATGCGGGCCGAGACGGCGGGCAGCGTCAGCGAGATCCTGGTCAAGAAGGGCGACGCGGTGAAGGAGGGGCAGATCCTCCTGCGGCTGGCCATGGAAGACCGGCCGGCCCGGCTGAAACAGGCCGAGGCCCTGGTGCAGCAGCGCCAGATCGCCTACGACGCGGCGATTGCGCTGTCGGAGAAGAACTACCGCTCCAAGGTCAAGCTGGCCGAGGAGAAGGCCAACCTGGAGGCGGCCAAGGCGGCGCTGGAGAACATCCGCACCGACATCGGCCACACCCGCATCCGCGCCCCCTTCGCCGGTGTCATCGACGACCTGCCGCTGGAGATCGGCGACTACGTCAAGGTCGGCGACCAGGCCGTGCGCCTGATCGACCTGGACCCCATCCTGGTGGTCGGCGAGGTGGCCGAGCGCGACGTGCAGCGCGTGCGCCCGGGCGCGGTGGCCCACGCCCGCCTGGTCACGGGCCAGGAGGTGGCGGGCACGGTGCGCTTCGTTTCCAAGATGGGCACCCAGTCCACCCGCACCTTCCGCGTCGAGGTGGCGGTCGAAAACCCCGGCGGCGAGATCGCCGAGGGCCTGACGGCCGAACTGCGCCTGCCCCTGTCCACGGTCATTGCCCATCTGGTGTCGCCGGCGGTGCTGACCCTGGACGACAACGGCACCGTGGGGGTGAAGACCGTGGATGACCAGGATACGGTCCGCTTCCACGCCGTCGAACTCGTCGCCGACACGTCCGAGGGCATCTGGCTGAAGGGCCTGCCCGAGGCGGCGCGCGTCATCACCGTGGGGCAGGAGTTCGTTTCGGCCGGGCAGAAGGTCGTTCCGGTTCCCGAGACCGCCATTCCCGGCAAGGTTCCCGCATCATGAAGTCGGTCATCGACAGCGCCTTCAGCCGCTCGCGCACGGTTCTGGCCAGCCTGGTCCTGATCCTGATCGCCGGGACCGTCGCCTTCGTCGAGATTCCCAAGGAATCCGAGCCGGACATCAACATCCCCATCATTTACGTCTCCATGACCCACGAAGGCATCTCGCCCGAGGATGCCGAGCGCCTGCTGATCCGCCCCATGGAGGAGGAACTGCGCGCCATCGAGGGCGTCAAGGAGATGAAATCCACGGGCTACGAGGGCGGCGCCAACGTGATCCTGGAGTTCGAGGCCGGCTTCGACGCCGACGCCGCCCTGGCCGACGTGCGCGAGCGGGTCGACATGGCCAAGCCCGAACTGCCGGCGGAAACCGACGAACCCACGGTCAACGAGGTCAACTTCAGCCTGTTCCCGGTGCTGGCGGTGACCCTGTCCGGCCAGGTGCCCGAGCGCACCCTGGTGCGGCTGGCGCGGGACCTGCAGAACGACATCGAAGGCATCTCCAGCGTGCTGAAGGCCGAGATCGCCGGCGACCGCGACGAGATCGTCGAGATCCTGATCGATCCGGTGCGGGTGGAAAGCTATGGCCTGACCCCCGCCGACGCCATCGCCGCCGTCAAGTCGAGCAACCTGCTGGTGGCCGCCGGCGCCCAGGATACCGGGCACGGGCGGTTCTCGGTCAAGGTGCCGGGCCTCTACGAGACGGTCTACGACGTCATCAGCCAGCCGGTGAAGGTGTCGGGCGACGCCGTGGTGCGCCTGGGCGACATCGCCGACATCCGCCGCACCTTCAAGGACCCGGAAAGCTTCGCCCGCCTGAACGGCAACCCGGCGGTGGTGCTGGAGGTCTCCAAGCGCAGCGGCGAAAACATCATCGACACCATCGCCAAGGTGCGCCAGGTGATCGCCCAGGAGCAGACATCGTGGCCCGAGGGACTGCGCGACGCGGTCACCGTGTCCTATTCCCAGGACAAGTCGAACCAGGTCCGCAACATGCTGACCGACCTGCAGAACAACGTCATCAGCGCCGTGATCCTGGTCATGGTGGTGGTGGTGGCGGCCCTGGGCATGCGCTCGTCGGCGCTGGTGGGCGTGGCCATCCCGGGCTCGTTCCTGACCGCCATCCTGTTGCTGTACTCGCTGGGCCTGACCGTCAACATGGTGGTGCTGTTCAGCCTGATCCTGGCCGTCGGCATGCTGGTGGACGGGGCCATCGTGGTGACCGAGTACGCCGACCGCAAGATGACCGAGGGCGAGCCGCGCCACCGCGCCTACGCCCAGGCGGCCAAGCGCATGTCCTGGCCCATCATCGCCTCCACGGCCACCACCCTGGCGGCGTTCTTCCCGCTGCTGTTCTGGCCCGGGGTGGTGGGCGAGTTCATGAAGTACCTGCCGCTGACCCTGCTGGCGACCCTGTCGGCGTCGCTGCTGATGGCGCTGGTCTTCGTGCCCACCCTGGGGTCCAAGATCGGCAAGCCCGGCGCCGCCGACCCCAAGACCATGCGCGCCGTGGCGGCGGGCGAAAGCGGCGAGAACCTGGAATCCCTGGGCGGCTTCACCGGCGGCTACGTCAAGCTGCTGAAGGCGTCCCTGCGCTTCCCGTCCCTGGTGCTGATCGGGGCGCTGGTGATCCTGGTCGGGTCCTATGTCGCCTACGGCAAGTTCGGCAAGGGGGTGGAGTTCTTCCCCGCCGTCGAGCCCGAGTTCGCCAAGCTGCAGGTGCGCGCCCGCGGCAACCTGTCGATCTGGGAAAAGGACGCCCTGATGCGCCAGGTGGAGGACCGCATCCTGGCCCTGAACGCCAGGCACGGCGAGTTCAAGACCATCTACGCCCGCACCGGCAAGGACAAGCAGAGCCAGGAGGCCGAGGACATCATCGGCACCATCGCGCTCGAGCTGACGGCATGGGACAAGCGCCGCAAGGCCGCCGTGATCCTGGAGGAGGCCCGGGCCGCCATGTCGGACCTGGCCGGCATCTACGTCGATCCGCGCGAGGAGGAGCAGGGGCCGCCGGTGGGCAAGCCGGTGCAGGTGCAGCTGTCGTCGCGCTTCCCGGACCTGCTGATCCCGGCGGTCGAGAAGGTGCTGCACGGATTCGAAGAGGTCGGCGGCCTGACCAACGTCGAGGACAGCCGGCCCCTGCCGGGCATCGACTGGGAGCTGAAGGTGGACCGCTCCCAGGCGGCCAAGTTCGGCGCCGACGTGAACAGCATCGGCCGGGCCATCCAGATGGTGACCACGGGCATCAAGCTGGGCGAATACCGCCCCGACGACAGCGACGACGAGATCGAGTTGCGCGCCCGCTATCCGCGCGAATATCGGACCATCGAGCAGCTGGACAACGTGCGCATCTCGACCCCGGCCGGGCCGGTGCCCATCAACAACTTCGTCAAGCGCGTGGCCAAGCCGCGGGTCGGCACCATCAACCGCACCGACGGCCGGCGCCAGATGACGGTCAAGGCCGACCTGGCCCCCGGCGTACTGGCCGACACCAAGGTCAAGGAGTTGACCGCCTGGCTGGCCCAGGCCGGCCTGGACCCGCGCATCGAGGTCACCTTCAAGGGCGAGGACGAGGAGCAGAAGAAGGCCCAGTCCTTCCTGGTCAAGGCCTTCGGCGTGGCCCTGTTCATCATGGCCCTGATCCTGGTGACCCAGTTCAACAGCTTCTATTCGGCGTTCCTGATCCTGTCGGCGGTGGTCATGTCCACGGTGGGCGTGCTGCTGGGGCTGCTGGCCACGGCACAGCCGTTCGGCATCGTCATGGGCGGCATCGGCGTCATCGCCCTGGCCGGCATCGTGGTCAACAACAACATCGTGCTGATCGACACCTATGACCACCTGAAGGGCACGGCCAACAGTGCCATGGAAGCGATCCTGCGCACCGGCGCCCAGCGCCTGCGCCCGGTGATGCTGACCACCGTCACCACCATCCTGGGGCTGATGCCCATGGTGTTCCGGGTCAACATCGATTTCACCACCCGCGCCGTGTCCGTGGGCGCGCCGGCCACCCAGTGGTGGACGCAACTGGCGACGGCCATCGTGTTCGGCCTGGGATTCGCCACGGTGCTGACCCTGGTGGTCACCCCCAGCGCCCTGATGGTGCGCGCCAACCTGCACGACTGGCGCCACGCGCGGCGCCTGCGCCGGGCCGACCGCAAGGCGGCGCGGGCGGCGGCCAAGGCCGCCAAGGAAACAGGGGCGGGTGCCACGGGGGCGGCCGACGGCGGCGACACCAAGGGGACCGCCGCGGCGGCCTAGCCGGAACCGGAATCAGCACAGGGGCGGAAGCACGCAACTTCCCCCCTCCCGCGATTCGGGCTCACTCAAGTACAGGTTTGGTCCGGCGGCCCCCGCGTTCCCGCGCGGCGGCGGCCGGCATCAACGCATGTGTTCCACGTCGACGTCGTGCGAGCGTCGTCCGTAGTGGTACAGCAGGTCGGGGCTCGATTCGTCCGGCTCCAAGTGCGGATGAAGCGTTTCGTCCTCGGCCCGGTGCGGCGTCCAGGCGTGGGTGACGACCTGGTGTTGCGCCTGCATCACCTTGACGGTGTTGGCGATCATCATCGATGCCATGCAGAACGCGCCGGCAGTGGAGGCCTGCTGCAACTGCATCGACATTGTGAACGGATTCAACATGTCAGCCCCCTTGTCCATGGGCGGAATAGTCCTCCCATTACCATCACATATTATAGGGGCGCGTCCGCCGCGGCGGACGCGTCAAATACCCATACCAGATATGTGGTTATTGCAGGGTGCGGGTGCCGGGCGCGTGGATCGGCTTGCCGGGGGCCGGCTTCGGTGCCGGCGCGGGGCCGGCCTGGTGATGAACCATGCGCCAGGCGTCGCCCTCGCGCACGAACAGGTTGGTGGCCACCAGGCTTCCCTGGGGCAGCTTCTCGTGGCAGATGACGAAGGCCGCGTCGCCAAGGGGGTAGGCCTGGGGCGACAGGCATTGGACCGCGTTGCCGTCGCTGTTGGCCAGGATGGCGCGCCAGGTTTCCATGACCTGGGCCCGGCCGGCGATCGGTCCCCAGCCGGGGTGCAGGCAGGCAACCGGGCTGTGCCGCGCCCACAGGGCGTCCATGGCGGCGAAGTCGCCGGTGGCGAAGGCGCGGTAGAAGGCGTCGTTGGCGGCGAGGACGGCGGACAGGTCGGACATGGCGCCATCCTACCACGGACCACCGGTGCGGGAAGCGTCCTAACCGTCCTTGCGGCGGTCCAGCAGGGCGGCGAAGTCGTCGATGCGCGCGATCCCGTGGCGGGCCATGTAGTCGGCGATTCCGGCGGCAATGTCCTGGGATGCCGCCGGCTCGACGAAGTTCCAGGTGCCCACCTGCACCGCCTTGGCGCCGGCCAGCAGGTATTGCAGGGCGTCGTCGGTGTTGGTGATGCCGCCGATGCCGACCACGGGGATGGAAATGGCGCGGCTGACCTCGTGGGTCATGCGCACGCCGATGGGGCGGATGGCCGGGCCCGACAGGCCGCCGGTCTTGCGCGCGATCACCGTCTGCTGCCGTGCCGTGTCGATGACCATGCCGACCAGGGTGTTGATGCAGGTGACGGCGTCGGCGCCGCCGCGCTCGGCGCCGCGCGCCATCTCGGCGATGTCGGTGACGTTGGGCGACAGCTTGACCATCAGCGGCTTCTCGGTCACCCCGCGCATCCGGGTGGTGATCTCCTCGATCATCGCCGCGTCGGTGCCGAACTGGATGCCGCCGGCCTCGACATTGGGGCACGACAGGTTGATCTCGTACCCCCAGACCGTGTCGATATCGTCCAGGCGTTTGATCACGTTGCAGTAGTCGTCCATGGTGGTGCCGACCACGTTGACCACCGTCGCCGTGTCCAGCCCGGCCAGGAAGGGGATCTTGTCGGTGACGAACTTCTCGACCCCCACGTTGGCGAGGCCGATGGAGTTCAGCATGCCCGACGGCGTCTCGACGATGCGCGGCGTCGGGTTGCCGCGCCGCGGCTCCATGCTGATCGCCTTGGTGTAGATGGCGCCCAGCTTGTCCAGGTCCATGACCTGGGCGAACTCCTGGCCGTAGCCGAAGGTGCCCGAGGCGACCCCCACCGGGTTCTTCAGAACCCCCTTGCCGATGCGCACGCTCAGGTCCATGCCAACACCCCGCTGTCGAAGATGGGGCCGTCGGTGCAGACGCGCACCATCTCGCCGTCGGCGCGCTCGACCACGCAGCCGACGCAGACCCCCAGGCCGCAGGCCATCATCTCCTCGACCGACACCTCGCAGACGAGGCCGCGCTCCTGGGCGAAACGGTGGGTGGCGGCCAGCATGGGCATGGGGCCGCAGGCCAGCAGGCGGGCGCCGTCCAGGTCGGCGGCGGGCAGGGACCGCAGGTGATCCACCACGTTGCCGGCGAAACCCTCGGACCCGTCGTCGGTGCAGACGGCGGTTTCCAGGCCGTGCCACAGGCCGCGGTCGGGGATCAGGTCGCGGGTGCGGAAGCCGGCCACCACGCGCACGGCGCTGCCGGCGGCGGCGATGTCCCGGGCGGCGAACAGGATCGGGCCAAGACCGACGCCGCCGGCCACGGCAACCACCTTTTCCGGCCGGCCGTCCAGGCCGAAGGCGTTGCCCAACGGACCCAGGACCCGCACCGTCTGGCCCGGTTCGCGCCGCGCCAGCATCTGGGTTGACTGGCCGCGCACCTGGTAGACCATGGCCGCCACCTGGCGGTCGGGATCGTAGCCCGAGAAGGCGTAGGGCCGGCGCAGCAGGGGGGCCGTGGTCTCGGTGATGCGCAGCTCGAAGAACTGCCCCGGGGCCGGCAGGCCGAAGTCCCGCCGCCATTCGAACTCGACTTCCAGGAAATCGGGCGAGATGGCCCGGTTGGCGGTGACCCGTACGGTTTGGTCCTGCATCTCGCTCAGCCCTTGGCGCCGGCCCGGCCGGCCGGGGGCCGGGGTCGGGCGAAGGAGTAGCGCCATTGCCGGCGGGGTTCAACCGCTTTTCGCCCGCCGCCCGCCGCGGCGCGGAAATCGGTTTTCAATGGACAGGTGCCGGAGGCAAAAGTAGCTTGGGGGCCAGGCGCCCGGGATCGGTACCCGCGCGACTCGCACCGCGAGGCCGGTGGAGCCGAAAGAGAATCGCACCGATGGACAGTGCATTTTGGGTGCTCGCCACGCTGCTCGCCATGGCGGCGGTGGTGTCGTGGGCCTTCCTCAAAACCCGCAAGATCCACATGGCCGTGGAGGAGGTCCGGGAAAACCTGGGCAACAAGCTGGAGAACCTGTTCCGCCAGGAACAGTTCCTGGCGCTGCTCCACGCCGAGCTGGATCTCGACCTGCCCCTGCCGCCAGCCGGCGGCTGGGCGGCGTCGCCCGACTTCCTGCTGCTGCTCGCGCGCCACGCCCGCGCCGCGGCGCCGGCGGTGGTGGTGGAGTGCGGGTCCGGCGTTTCCACGGTGGTCATGGCCCGCTGCCTGCAGCTCAACGGCGGCGGCCACGTCTACAGCCTGGAGCACGACAGCCGGTTCGCGGCCAAGACCCGCGAGGACCTGGAACGGTACGGCGTCGCCGGTTTCGCCACGGTGCTGGACGCGCCCCTGCGGCCGGTCCGGCTGGGTGGCCGCGACTGGCCCTGGTACGGGACCGAGGACCTGCCCGGCGGCGACATCGACCTGCTGATCGTGGACGGGCCGCCCATGCCGGTGGACCCCCTGGTCCGGTACCCGGCCGGGCCGGTCCTGTTCCCGCGCATGCGGGCCGGCGGCACCGTGTTCATGGACGACACGGACCGCCCCGGCGAGCGCGAGATCGCCGGCCGCTACGGCCGCGAGTTCCCCGATTTCACGGTGTCCCGGGAAATGACGGAAAAGGGGTGCCTGGTCCTGACGCGCGGGGCGGGCTGAGGCGCCCCTAGGCACCGTCGGTCCCGCCGCCGCCGGCATCCCCGTCCGCCTTCTTCTTCTGGCCGATCTTCGGCTCCTCGCCGGCCAGCAGGCGGCGGATGTTGGCGTGGTGCCGGACGAAGCCCAGCAGGGCCAGCAGGGCGGCCACCACCGCCGCCGGCGGCGTCGCCAGCCAGACCATGTAGAAGGGCGACGCGGCCAGGGCCACCAGGGCCGCCAGTGACGAGTACCGGAACACCGCCGCCACGACCAGCCAGGTCAGGCAGGCCAGGATGCCGACCGGCCAGGCGATGGCCAGCAGCACGCCCAGGGTGGTGGCCACCCCCTTGCCGCCCTTGAAGCGCAGCCAGACCGGGAAGTTGTGGCCGATGACCGCGAACAGGCCGCCCAGCAGGCCGAACTCGTAGCCCCAGGCCGCCCACAGGGCCAGGGCCGCCACCGCGCCCTTGCCGCCGTCCAGCAGCAGGGTCGCCGCGGCCAGGGCCTTGTTGCCCGTGCGCAGGACGTTGGTGGCGCCGATGTTGCCCGACCCGATGGCGCGGATGTCGCCCAGGCCGGCCAGGCGGGTCAGCACCAGGCCGAAGGGGATCGACCCCAGCAGGTAGCCCAGCAGCCCCGCCAGCTGGTGCGTCACCGTCATGGCGTTGAAATCCATGCCGTCCATCACAGCGACCTGTGGAACACGGTGCGGCCGTCGACCACGGTCCGCAAGACCTGGCCCTGGACCGGGTGGCCGTCGAACGGCGTGTTCTTGGACTTGGAGTGCAGCGACGTCTCGTCCACCCGCCAGCCGCGGTCGGGGTCGAACACGATCAGGTCGGCGGGGGCGCCAGCCTCCAGCCGGCCGGCGTCCAGGCCCAGCAGGCTGGCCGGCGCATGGGTGATCAGGCGCAGGGCCTCGATCAGCGACATCTGGCCGTTGTGGAACAGGCCCAGCGTGATGGGCAGCAGGGTTTCCAGGCCGACGCCGCCGAAGGCCGCCTGTTCGAAGGGCAGGCGCTTGGCGTCCTCGTCCTGGGGCGCGTGGTCGGAGGCGATGGCGTCGATGGTGCCGTCCTGCAGGCCGGCGACGATGGCCAGGCGGTCCGACTCGGCACGCAGGGGCGGTGACAGCTTGGAGAACGTGCGGTAATCGCCGACCGCGGTCTCGTTGAGGGCGAAGTAGGGCGGCGCCGTATCGCAGGTGACGCGCTGGCCGCGGGCCTTGGCGGCGCGGATCACGTCCACCGCCGCGGCGGTGGAGACATGGCCGATGTGCAGCCGCCCGCCGGTCATCTCCACCAGGCGCAGGTCACGCTCGATCATGATCACCTCGGCCTCGGGCGGGATGCCGGGCAGGCCCAGGCGGGTGGCGGTCTCGCCCGTGTTCATGGCGCCGCCCTTGGCCAGGCTCGGCTCCTCGGGGTGCTGGATGATCAGCAGGTCGAAGGTCGAGGCATAGGACAGTGCCCGGCGCATGACCTGGGCGTCGGCCACG
>JACKKN010000019.1 GCA_024236415.1 Hyphomicrobiales bacterium | reverse complement strand
ACCGCGGCGCCCACGCCGTCACCGAGACCCCGCCGGGGCTGTCCGGGGCCACCTGGAACAACCTGAACACCGGGCTGACCTACGTCCGCCACGGCCGCTACTACTATTCCCAGCTGCGGCCGGGGACCTACCGGACCGAGCTGCTGACGCCGCGCTCGTTGCCGGTGCCGCCGTTCTGGAAACTGCTGTCCGACGCCGGCCGCCGGGTGGCCGTCGTCGACGTGCCCAAGACCTTCCCCACCGCGGGGCTGAACGGCATCCAGGTGGTCGACTGGGGCAACCACGACGCCGACATCCTGGAAGGCTTCCTGACCTGGCCGCCCGAGCTGCGCGACACCCTGGACGCCCGCTTCGGACCGGACCCCTTCGACCGCCGGGCCTTCGGCTCGCGCGGCCTGCCGGACATGGAGGCGCTGGTCACCGGCCTGGGCGCGAACATCGAGCGCAAGACGCGCTTCGTCCTCGACCTGCTGGACCAGGAGCCCTGGGACCTGCTGTTCGCGGCCTGGGACGACACCCACTGGGCCGGCCACTACACCTGGCGCCAGCACGACACCCGGCACCCGCACCACGACCCCGACCTGGCGGCCCGCCTGGGCAACCCCCTGTCCACCATCTACGCCGCCGCCGACCGGTGCATCGGCGAGATCCTGGAACGGGTCGGCGACGAAACCGCGGTCTTCGTCCTGTCCAGCCACGGCATGGACGGCAATTACCGCACGCGCGTCACGCTGGAGGCCATCCTGCGCCGCCTGGACGCCAGCCGGAAGGGGCGCGGCCTGGCCTACCGGACCCTGCGCCGCATCTGGGACAACCTGCCGGGCCAGGTCCACCGCCCCCTGGCCTATTTCCGTGAGTCCGTGCGCGAATCCGTAATGGAGAAGGACCGCGCCCGGCGCCGGCATTTCGCCCTCCCCTGCAACAACGACACGGGCACCATCCGCCTGAACGTGGTCGGCCGCGAGCCCGAGGGCAGGGTCCGGCCGGGCGCGGAGTACGACGCCCTGTGCGACTGGCTCAGCGAGACCCTGCTGGCGGTGGTGGACGCCGACACGGGCGAGCCGATGATCGACCAGGTTTACAGGATCGCCGACCTGACCGGCGGCGACATCCACCACGGCCTGCCGGACCTGGCGGTGCGCTGGCACCAGGGCCCGCCGGTGCGCCGGATCGCCTCGCCGGCCATCGGCGAGATCGAGGTGGCGGTGGAGCCCTGGCGGTCGGGCGAGCACACGCCGCGGGGGTTCCTGCTGTCGGTGGCGCCGGGCGTGGCGCCCGGCCCGGTGGGCGCGACCGTGCGCACCCAGGACCTGGCGCCGACCATCGGACACATCCTGGGCGTGCCCATGCCCGGCCTGGACGGCGCCGTGATCGACGAAATGGTGCCGCGCGCCGGCTGAGGCGGCCGCTACCGCCCCCTCACTCGGCGCCGGTGGTGACCGGGCGCCGCGCGCCGCCGGCCCGCACCAGGGCGCGGATCTCGTCGCCCGACAGGTTCACGTTGCACCCGGCCAGCACCGGGCCGATGGGCAGGTCGCCCAGCACCAGGACCGCGCCGGCATCGCGCAGGCGGCCGACGAACCCGGCCTCGGCGCCGTTGGCGACCCAGGCGAAGCCGGGCCACACCGGCCGCACCGGGCGGCCGCCGGCCGCCAGCACGGCGGCCAGGCCCCGCGATTCCGGCCAGGTGGGCGGGAACACGGCCAGGGCCGTGCCCGCCTCGTCCGGCGCCAGGGAGACGGTGGACAGGGAATACCCCGTGGCCAGCACCGACAGCACCAGCACCACGGCGGCGAACAGGACCGCGACGCGGTGGTTGGCGCCGTCGCCGGCGGGGGGTGGCATGGCGGCCGAGGCAGGCATGGCCCGATTATAGGGCCGGCCACCGGTTGCGACGCAAGTTTCGGAGTGCGGCGGCGCCGACCGGGCCCTAGGGTCCGTGCCACCGCAACCGAGGAGACCGACCATGACCGCACCCACCACCGGCACCCTGACCATGGGCGGGCGCGAATGGACCCTGCTTGTCCTGCTGTCCGTGCTGTGGGGCGGCACCTTCTTCTTCGTCGAGGTGGCGCTGCGGGAACTGCCGCCGCTGACCCTGGTGTTCTGCCGCGTTTCCCTGGCCGCCCTGGCGCTGGTCCTGCTGCTGCACGCCCGCGGCCTGCGCCTGCCGGCGGACCGGGCGACCTGGGCCACCTTCGCCGCCATGGGGGTCCTCAACAACCTGGTGCCCTTCTGCCTCATCTTCTGGGGCCAGACCCGGATCTCCGGCGGGCTGGCGTCGATCCTGAACGCCACCACGCCGCTGTGGACCGTGGTGGTGGCGCACCTGCTGACGGCCGACGAGCGGCTGACCGGCCACCGCCTGGCCGGCGTGGCCCTGGGACTGGCCGGGGTGGTGGTGCTGATCGGGCCCGGCGCCCTGGCCGGACTGGGTACCGAGGTGTGGGGGCAGGTCGCGGTGGTTGGGGCGGCCCTGTCCTACGCCTTCGCCGGGGTCTACGGGCGGCGCTTCGCCGGCCGGCCGCCCCTGGTCACCGCCGCCGGCCAGGTGACGGCGACCACGGTGATGATGCTGCCCCTGGTGCTGGTGCTGGACCGGCCGTGGACCCTGGCCATGCCGGGCGCCGTCACCTGGGCCGCCGTGGCCGGCCTGGCCCTGGCCAGCACGGCGGTGGGCTACGTCCTCTATTTCCGCATCCTGGCCGCCGCCGGGGCCACCAACCTGCTGCTGGTCACCTTCCTGATCCCGGTCACCGCCATCCTGCTGGGCGCCCTGGTGCTGGGCGAGCGCCTGGACGGGGCCCAGGCGGCGGGCATGGCGCTGATCGCCGGCGGCCTGGCCGCCATCGACGGCCGGCCCCTGCGCTGGCTGCGGCGCGACAGAAGGGTCAGGACTTGAGCAGCGCCGTGAACTCGGACCGGGCCTTGGCCACCTTGGGCGCCACCACGAACATGCAGTACGGCTGGTTGGGGTTGTTGGCGTAGTAGTCCTGGTGGTAGTCCTCGGCCGGCCAGAAGGTGACGGCGTCGGTGACCTCGGTGACGATGGCGCCGCCCCACAGGCCGGCCGCCCGCTGCACCGCCGCCTCGGCCTCGGCCCGCTGGGCGTCCGAGTGGGTGAAGATGGCCGAGCGGTACTGGGTCCCCACGTCGTTGCCCTGGCGGTTGAGCTGGGTCGGATCGTGGATGGTGAAGAACACGTCCAGGATCTGGGCGTAGGAGATCACCGCCGGGTCGAAGGTTACCTGCACCACCTCGGCGTGGCCGGTGTGGCCGCCGCAGACGGACCGGTAGTCGGGGTCGTCCATGGCCCCGCCCATGTAGCCGGAGACCACCTTGGTGATTCCCTTCAGGTCCAGGTAGACGGCCTCCAGGCACCAGAAGCACCCGCCCGCCAGTGTCGCCACGTCGCCTTGGGACATGCCCGTCTCTCCCTCTTGGTTCCGCTTCCCCTCAGATGGGGTCGCCGCCGCCCCGCCGCCAGGGGCCAGGCGCCAGACCAGCGCCAGGCCCACGGCCCACAGGGCGGCCAGGGGCAGCAGCGCCGCCCACCGCTGCAGCGGGACCAGGGCCAGCACCGCCGGCGAGAAGCGCAGGTCGCCGGCCAGGAACTGCGGGATCAGGGGGTCCGCCAGGGGGAAGGGGTAGTCGATCGAGACCGTCATGGAGGTGCCGGCGCAGACCACCGACACCGCCGCCCCGGCCAGCACCAGGGCGGCCAGGGCCCCCTGCGCCACGGCGCCGCGCCACAGGGGCGCCAGGGCCAGGGCCAGGAACGGGATCATGGGGGTGACGTGGCGCGGCCCCGTGGACCAGCCGCCGTCCCAGTAGTGGTAGGCGGCGTTGAAGGCCAGGAAATAGGCGGCCACGGCGGCGATCACCGCCGCCTCGGCGCGGCCGCCGGTGCCGCGGCGCCACAGCCGCGCCAGGCCCCACGGCGCCAGCAGCAGCGCCGGGGCCAGCCACAGCAGGCCGCGGTAGGGCAGGACCAGGATCTCGACCAGCACCCAGGGATCGGGCGCGGTCAGGCCCAGGAAGCCCTCGTGCATGCCCTCGAACCCGACCACGTGCTGGTAGCCCAGGTTCAGGGGCCCGCCGAACACCAGGGTGTTGTAGACGAACAGCGGCACCGCGGCCACGGCGCCGCCGGCCACCGCCGCCGCCAGGGCCGCCGGCAGGCCGCGCCGCACCCGGCGCAGCCCCCGCACCAGGCCATAGACGGCGATCACCGCCGCCGCCGGCGCGGCGGGAAACTCCACCACCACCGCCCAGGCCAGCAGGAACCCGGCCCCGGCCGCGCGCGCCGGGGACGGCCGGCCGCCGGCGGTCAGGTCGCGCACCCGGGCGAAGCCCAGGAACAGCAGGGCCGCCGCCGCGGCGTGGCCGAAGAAGGCCCCGGACCAGCCCAGCACCGGGCTGGCGACGGCGTAGGCCAGTACGGCCATCACCGCGCCGTGCCCGCCGCCCAGGTCCCGCGCCACGCGGAACAGGGCCGCCGCCGCCAGGGCCGTCAGCAGCCCCGAGGTCAGGACCGTGCACAGGAAGGTCAGCCAGTGGAAGCGCCAGGTCAGCCGGCCGTCCTCGACCAGGTCGGTGGACCGGCCCAGGGCGGTCAGCACGCCGCTGGCCAGGGCCACCACGGGTGTGGCCATGAAGGCCATGCCGGGCGCCTTGTCGGAATAGGTGTGGTCGCCCAGGCGGGCCTTGTCGATGGTCAGGTCGGCGAACGGGTCGATGGCCGCCGTGCCCCGGGTGGCCAGGCCCACGGCCAGGGCCATGCGGCTGACCACGTTGGCGTTGCCGGGAAACTGCAGGAACCAGGCGCCTGAAATCCAGACCAGCAGGAACAGCAGGACGGCGGCGCCGCCGGCGCGGGCGCTCATGTGCCGGCGCCGGCCATCAGAACCGGTACCTGAGGCCCCATACCAGGAAGTTGGACCCCTTGCTAACATCGTTGTACAGGCCGAACACGCCGGACCGGTGGTGGATGCGCATGAACCCGCTCCAATGCTCGGCGCCGGGCTTGGTGACCTCGATCTCGAACATCAGGTAGTTCAGCAGGTTCGACGTGACCGTGGGCGAGCGCCGCTTCTCGATCGACCCCACGGGGGTGGCGTAGGAGATGCCCTCGCCCACCGCGAAGCTGGTGTCCACCCACCGGTCCCACGGGAACTTGAGCCAGCGCAGGATCAGGAACAGGTTGCCCTCGGTGTTGTCCTGGTCGTGGAAGTACTTGGTCAGGTTGGCGGCGGCCTCGACGGCGACCCAGTCGTAGATGTTGAAGAATTCCAGGCTGCCCTCGATGGTGGCGATGTAGGCGGCGTTGAAGTCGGCCTCGAACAGGGGCAGGTCCTCGATGCCGCCCTCGGTGCCCAGGCCCAGGTAGCCGGCGATGGCCCAGCGCTTGCGCCAGAAATCGGAGAACTGCCAGCCGCGGCCGTCGCCCCCGTCGGCCGCCGCGGCGGTCTGGGCCGGCGCCGGCGCGGCGCCCGCCGGGGCCTTCCACGGCATGGCGCCCGCCGGCGCCTTCCACGGCATGGCGCCGGTGGCGGTGCCGGCGACGTATCCGGGGGCCAGTGCCGGGGTCGCGGACACGGCGGGCGCCGCCACGGCGCCCCGGCCCCAGGGGTCGGCGGGGAACGGCGTCCCCTTGGTGCCGCCCGTGGCCGGCAGGGTCACCCGGGTCGTCGCCACCGGCACGGGGTCGGCCGACGGCCGCCGCGCCGGCTGCCACGGGTTTTCCGGAAAGGGCGTGCGCACCGTGGCCGCGCCGGTGGCGGGCAGGACCGGCCGCGGCGGCGCCTGCATGGCGCGCCCCGCCACGGGCGCCGTGCGCCAGTCCGGCAGGGCCCAGGGATCGGACGGAAACGGGGTACGGGCGGTGGCCGTGTCGGCCGCCGCCACGGGGCCGGCCGGCACGGCGCCGGCCGCAACGCCCATCAGCACGGCCAGGGCCGCCAAGAACCGCCAACGTCGAACCAAGTTCCGCCTCCGCCACGCCCATCGCCCGCGCGCGGCTCCGACGGCGGCGCGCGCCTTAACAATAGGCAATGGACCTTAGGGAAACAACCGGTTTCCGGCCCATTCGGGCGCGCCGTTCAACCGCCGGATCGGACGAAAAAAAGCCCCGGCGCGAGCCGGGGCGGGCAATGTGGCATTCGGCCGGGGGCCGGTTGGGACGCCTGTCGGAAAGATCAGTGCACGGTGGCGACGGTCATGTCGTGGTCGCCGGCGACGACCAGGACCTCGCCCAGGGAGTAGACCATCTCCAGGAAGGTGCCGTCGGCGGCATAGACGGCCAGGGCATGGCCGTCTTCCAGGGGCATGGGGCGCACGTAGATGGTTTCGTCCACGTCCCAGCGGGCCAGATCCTCGACCGACACGGCCGGCACCTCGACGGTGGCTGTCACGGTTTCGGGGAGGGTTCGGTCGACGGTCTTCATGGGACGGGTCCTTTCGGGGATTGGTGGCGTTTCGGCGGCTTTGGTTCGGGTCTAATTTTGCGGTTGCGGTCGGGGGTCGGTTCAGATGCCGCCAGGCTCGGCCTTGGCCACCATCTTGTCGGGCACCGTTTCCCAGTTCTCGCCGGCGGAGACGAGGCAGGAGATGCCGGTGGGTCCGGTCACCACCAGCGACCAGGTGCCGCTGGGGCCGGTGAACAGTTCGACCAGGGAATTGGCGGTCTGCGACACGCCGCGGGCGGTGCGGGCCTCGCCGTACTGGCTGGCCAGGGTCTTGACGATGTCCTCGCGCTTGGCACAGGCCTGGGCCTGGGCCGGAGCGGCGTGGGTGCCGACGACCGCGGCGGCGGTCAGGGCAATGATCGTACTGGCCAAAATCGTGCGCATGGCAGCCTCCTGGGCTGAAATCCTGGCGCGATGGACGGGGTCATTCCCGCTTCATCGACGGTTCCCATCAAACCAAGGGCGTGTTTCACCCCGATATCCGGAGAAGCGGTATTTGGTTTCAAGTATTACACCGCGCGGAACCGGCGGTTCCGCGCCGGCGGCCGGGGAAACGGCCGCACTTCCGGCGGTCAGGGGACCGGGCGGTCAGGCGTCCAGGGTCGAGCGCACCATCTCCGCCAGGTGGACCTTGCTGTAGGGCTTGGTCAACAGGCTGAAGGGCCCCGTTTCCGCGTCCTCGCCGCCGACCAGGTGGTTCGACGCATACCCGGTGGTGAACAGCACCCGCAGGCCCGGCTTGCGGCTGACGGCGCGTTCGGCCAGTTCGCGGCCGTTCAGGCCGCCGGGCATGACGATGTCGGTGAACAGCAGGTCGATGGCCGGCTCGCTGTCCAGCACCGACAGGGCCGAGGGCCCGTTGTCGGCCTCCAACACGTTGTAGCCCAGGTCGCGCAGGGCCTGCACCGCCAGGGCCCGCACCTCGCCCTCGTCCTCGGTGACCAGGATGGTTTCGGACCCGCCGGCCACCTTGCGCGCGGCGGTGTCGCCGGACGGCGCCCCGGCCAGGGATTCGCGGTCGTCGCAGGCCGGCAGGAACAGGCGGATGGTGGTGCCCTCGCCCACCGTGCTGTCGATCAGCACGAACCCGTTGGACTGCTTGACGAAGCCATAGACCATGCTGAGCCCCAGGCCGCTGCCCTGGCCCGTTTCCTTGGTGGTGAAGAAGGGGTCGAAGACCCGCTCGGCCACCTCGGGCGGCATGCCGGTGCCGGTGTCGTGCACGGCGATGATGACATAGCGGCCGGGCAGCAGGAATTCGGCCTCGCGCACGTCGCCGGAGCCGATGGCCCGGTTCTCCACCTCGACCCGGAAGCTGCCGCCGCCGGGCATGGCGTCGCGCGCGTTGACGGCCAGGTTCAGGATCGCGTTCTCCAGCTGCACCGGGTCCGCCTTCACCGGCCACGGCTTGGCGATGTAGCTGGTCTGCACCGAGATGCTCTCGTCCAGGGTCCGGCGCAGCAGGTCGACCATGCCCGACACCACGGCGCTGACGTCCAGGATCTCGGGCTGCAGGTGCTGCTTGCGCGAGAAGGCCAGCAGGCGGTGGGTCAACTGCCCGGCCCGCTTGCAGGCCTCCAGGGCCTTGCCGGCCAGGCGCTTGGCCCGCTCGTTGTCTTCCACCTTCTCCTCAAGGAATTCGATGTTTCCTTGAATGATGGCCAGGATGTTATTGAAATCGTGGGCGATACCGCCCGTGAGCTGGCCCACGGCCTCCATCTTCTGGGCCTGCAGGAGCTGCTGCTCGGTCTGCTTCAGGATGGTCACGTCCGTGTGCACGGCGACGATGCCGCCGTCGCCGGTGGGGTGCTCGTTGACCAGGATGGTCTGGCCGCCCTCCAGTTCCAGCTCGATGGGCTGGGACGCCGACAGGTGCTGGCGGATGCGGGTTTCGATCCACTCGTCCTCGCGGCCGACGGCGCCGCGGTACTGGCCGCGGGCGGCGGCGGTGGCGGCCAGGTCCTTGAACCGCACCCCGGGCACGATCATGTCCGAGATCTTGGGGTACAGGGCGCGGTACTTCTCGTTGCAGATGACCAGGCAGTCGGCGGCGTCGAACAGGGCGAAGCCCTCGGAGATGTTCTCGATAGCGTCGGTCAGCAGGCGCTGGGCGGCGACGGCGCGGATCTCGCTCTCGTACAGGGCGTCGATGGCTTCCTGGCGCTCGGTCACGTCCCACAGCAGCAGGATCGCCAGCCCCTGTTCGGGCAGGGGGATGCAGGTCACGTCGGCGCGCCGCGGGGTGCCGTCGCTGCGGGTCAGGCGCAGGTCGTCCCACAGGCGCCGGGCCGACCCGGTCTCGCGCAGGCCTCCCTTGATGCGTTCGGCGATTTCGGTGCGGTAGGCGGGGTCGGGGAACACCCGGGCGAAGAAGGTGTCCAGGTCGGGCACCAGGTCGGAGAAGCCGCACACGTCCTGGAACTGCTCGTTCACGTACTGGAACGCGCCGCTGCGGATCTCGATCATGGCGAAGCCGATGGGCAGGTTGTCGGTGGCCGCCTCCCACTGGGCGTTCTTCTCGGTCAGGCGCGATTCGCTGTGCTGCAGCTTGTCGACGATGGGCCGGGTGACGCGGAAGATCAGCAAGGTGCCGATGGCGACGCAGACCAGGGTCAGCACGAACACCACGATGCCGGTGTGGAAGAACGGCCTGCGGATCTCGTCCTCGTCGATCTTGGCCACCACCGCCAGGCCCAACCCGGGCACCGGCGCGTAGGCGGCCAGCACCGCCTTGCCGCGGTCGTCCAGGGTCGACATGGACCCGACGTTGCCGGCCAGGGCCTCGCGGATGGGCTGGGCGGCGCGGCTGTTCAGGCGGATCGCCTTGGCCCCCGCCGCGGCGCCGCCGGCGGCGTCCTCGAACCGCCGCGTCCGCAGGAACCGCACGGCGCCGCCGCTGGCCTCGGCCAGCAGCAGCTCGCCGGTGGCGCCGAAATGGCCGTGGTCGTCGGGCAGGTCCTGGGCCCTGGCCAGGGCCCGCGCGCGGGCGTCCAGCCCGGCGCCGGCACCGGCCAGCAGCAGGCCGACCTGGGTGTCGGCCATCTCCACCAGGTTGGCGCGCTCCTGCTCGAAGGCGGCGCTGTACAGCATGCTGACGGACGAGACGGCGATGGACAGCGCCACCACCATCATGATCAGGATCAGGAGAAGGATCCGACGGCCGTCGCTCAAGGCAATTTCCATGCGTTCGCGGGCATCTTGTTGTTGGTCCCGCGTCCGGGTAGCAAACGCCTGTTTCACCCGGATTTCAGGATCCGCCCGTCCCCGCCGGCTGCCCGTTCGGCGGAGGGGCGAAGCGGCGCCGCTAGGCCGTCACACCCATTTCACCGGCGGGCGGAACACATAGCCCAGGCCGCGCACGGTTTCGATGAAGGACGGGCGTTCGGGCACCGGCTCGATCTTGCGCCTGAGGCGCATGACCTGGATGTCGATGCTGCGGTCGAACACGTCGCTGTCCAGGCCGCCGGTCAGGTTCAGGATCTGGTCGCGGCTCAGCACCCGGTTGGCGTGGGTCAGGAAGGCGGTCAGCAGCTTGTATTCGCCGGTGGTCAGCTTGATCTCCTCGCCCTCGGGCGAGGTCAGCCGGCCGGCGGTGAAATCCATGCGCCAGCCCTCGAAGGTGCAGACCTTGACCTCCAGGTTGGCGGTCCCGCCCTCGCCCGGCGTGGTCACCCGGCGCAGCACGGCGCCGACCCGGGCCAGCAGCTCGCGGGCGCTGAACGGCTTGGCCACATAGTCGTCGGCGCCCAGCTCCAGCCCCACCACCCGGTCGGTCTCGTCGCTGCGGCCGGTCAGCATGATGATGGGGATGCTCGAATCCGTGCGCACGCTGCGCGCCAGGTCGAATCCCGATTCCCCGGGCAGGTTCAGGTCGAGGACGATCAGGTCGATCTCCTCTTCGGCCAGCACGCGCCGCATGGCGATGCCGTCCGGCACGCCGGTCACCTTGAACCCGTGGTCGGCGAAATACTCCGCGAGGAAGTCCCTCAGGTCCGGGTCGTCATCGACGACGAGGATATGCTGTTCCATGCCCCGCTCAGTCTCCAATTCCGCGGCCGGCCCGCTCCCGGGGACCGGCCCGTTTCCCTTGCTCCGGCCTTATCGCCGCCACCCCGACCGCCGGAGGGGCCGGGGCGGCTTTTCGGCGCCGCTCAGTCGAACAGCTTCTTCAGCTTCTTGCCGGCGTCCCCGACGCCTTCCTTGATGCCGCCGGTGGCACCGCCGGTGCCCTCCTGCAGGGACTTGGTGACGCCGCCGGCGCCCTCCTTCAGGGTCTCCTGGGCCTTGCCGATGCCTTCGGTCACGGCGCCCTTCAGCTTGTCCAGGCCGAGGCCGCTGACGGCCTTGCCGATGCCCTGGCTGAGGCTGGCCATGACCTTCTCGGCGACCTCGCCGGGGGTGGCGCCCTGCTTGTCCTTGCCGATGTCGGTCAGGTGGATTTCGGGCAGGCCGGCGCCCAGCTTCTTGCCGGCCAGGGCCGTGGAGGCGACGTTGACCTTGCCGTTGCGCACGTACAGGTGCTCGATGATCAGCTTGGGTCCGCCGCCGCTGTCCTTGGATTCGCCGCCCGGACCGACGTAGTCGTTCACGTTCTTCTGCAGCTGCTGCACGTTGCTGCCGGCATCGCCGCCCAGCTCGTAGGTGACCTCGGGCCCGTCGACCACGATCTCCTTGATCACCACCGGGTCCGCGGTGACGGTGGCGGTGTCCACCTTGACGCTGACCGTGCCCAGACGGAACGCGCTGTCGGTCTTGTACCCGGCCGGGTTGCCGACGGTCAGCCCGTGCAGGGCGCCCTCGCCCGAGGTCAGCGACAGCTCGACCTTGTTCAGCGTCACGTCGGCCTTGGTGATCTCGGTGCCGTACTTCTCGACCGCCTGCTTGATCAGCGAATCCAGATTCGAGAAGAAGTAATAGCCCACGCCGCCGGCGATCACGATCAGCACGCCGATGATGATCAGTACCTTTTTCATCGTCTTCTACTCCCCTGCCTGCGCGCCGCCAGGGCGGCGCGGCGTTCGGTATTCTACCTCTCCAGAAAGGCCTGTTCAGCCGGTTCCGGCGAAATCCCCGGTGTCCTTTTTGTGCTGGCGGACCCGTCGATTTATAATTAAACGATATCAAAACGTTGTTAAACCGATTTCGCGCCGCGACGGCGGCGTGGGGAAAGCGGCGGCAAAATGGACATCGGCGTCATCTACGATCCGGCCTGCCCCTGGTGCTTCATCGGCAAGCGCCGGCTGGAAAAGGCCCTGGCCCTGCGCGGCATGGTGCCGGCCTCGGCCGCCGAACGCGCCCGCCCGCCGGGGCGGCGCCGCGACCCGGACCGCCGGCCGGTCGAGATCCGCTGGCTGCCCTTCCTGCTGAACCCCGAACTGCCGCCCGAGGGCATCGACCGCACCGCCTACCTGATCAAGAAGTTCGGCAGCGAGCAGCGGGTGCGCCGCGTGTTCGGGGCCATCGGCGAGGCCGGCCTGTCGGTGGAGATCAACTTCGCCTTCGACCGCATCGCCCGCACCCCCAACACCGTGGACGCCCACCGCATGGTGCGCTTCGCCGCCACCCGCGACCTGGCGCCGGTGGCGGTGGAGGCCCTGTTCACGGCCTATTTCCTGAAGGGCCAGGACATCGGCGACCCGGCGGTGCTGATGCGCATCGGCACCGACCTGGGCCTGCCCTACGAGGAGCTGCACGCCTACCTGGAAAGCGACGTCGACGTGGCCGGCATCTACGAGCAGAACGCCGCCGCCCACCGCCTGGGCATCAACGGCGTGCCGTCGTACCTGTTCAACGGCCACATGGTCATCTCCGGCGCCCAGGAACCCAAGATCCTGGCCCGGGTCCTGGACGTGGCCGGCATCGAGGACCCCGCCCCTACTCTCGCCACGGCATGATCGGCACCGTCGAGATGGCGTTCTTGGGGCTGCCCTCGATCACCTTGTCGCTGTAGGCCAGGTAGACCAGCACGTTGCGCCGCTTGTCCATGAAGCGGACCACGTGCAGGCGCTTGAAGATCACCGACGTGCGCTTGCCGAACACCTCCTCGCCGTCCTCCAGCTCCTCGAGGACCTTGATGGGCCCCACCTGGCGGCAGGCGATGGAGGCGTCCGACGGATCCTCGGCCAGGCCCACGGCGCCGCTCAGCCCGCCCTTCTTGGCCCGGCTCAGGTGGCAGGCCACGCCCTGGATCTTGGGGTCGTCGAAGGCCTCGATGACGATCTTGTGGTCCGGTCCCAGCAGCTTGAAGACCGTGTCCACGTGACCGATCTCCTCGCCCGCCGCGGCGCCGGCGACCAGGGCCGCGGCCGCCAGGGCGACCGCGCCCAGGGCGGCCCGCGCCGCGCCCGTGTTCCTTGTCCGTGCCATGGCATCCTTTCCCGATTTGCTTGGCTGTCAGCGGTTGCGCGGATCAAACCACGCGCGGCCGGCGAAGGCCAGCCCGCATCCACCACCGTGCGGACCGCAATCGGCGTCGACTTTTTTTACAACCGACCGGTGGCAAAGGGGGCGCCTTGCCGATAAGTGGTTGATTCGATGCGAGACCTATTTCTGGCACGGGGTTTGCTAAGAATGGGACATAGCGTCTCTACCGCTAACGGCCGCAAAGGTTCCCCCTACCAGACCGGCCCAGGGATTGACGCCATAAATTGCGTGACCTCCCGCTGCCCTCGGGGTTACGCGAGATCGAGCGGCCCACCGCCCCGGTGGGCCGCTTTTCTTTGGTCCCGTTCGGCGGTCAGGTCTCGGCCGCCGCCGCCAGGTCGCGCAGCAGGCGGCGCACCCCCTCCAGCCGCCGCGGCGGCGTGGTCCAGTCGCGGATCAGCACCAGCCGGTGATCGGGGCGCAGCTTGGCCGTGCCGGCCTGGGCGGTGATGAACTGGACCAGCCCGGCCGGGTTGGCGAAGTCGTTGTTGCGGAAGGTCACCACCGCCCCCTTGGGCCCGGCGTCCACCTTCTCGACCCCGGCCTGGCGGCACAGGTGCTTGATGGCGATGGTCTGCAGCAGGTTCTCGACCTCGTCGGGGATGGGGCCGAAGCGGTCGATCAGCTCGGCGGCGAAGTCCTCGATCTCGGCGGCCTCGGTCAGCAGGGCGACCCGGCGGTAGAGGCCCAGGCGCACGGTCAGGTCGGCGATGTAGTCCTCGGGGATCAGCACCGGCATGCCCAGGCCGATCTGCGGGCTCCAGTCCTCCTCGCCGGCGCCGGCGCCGTCGCTGCCGCGGGCCTCGGCCACGGCCTCCTCCAGCATCTGCTGGTAGAGCTCGATGCCGACCTCGCGGATGTGGCCCGACTGCTCCTCGCCCAGCAGGTTGCCGGCGCCGCGGATGTCCAGGTCGTGGCTGGCCAGGGTGAAGCCGGCGCCCAGGGTGTCCAGGGTCTGCATGACCTCCAGCCGGCGCTCGGCCGACGGCGTGATCTTCTGCCGCGGCGGCAGGGTCAGGTAGGCGTAGGCGCGGACCTTGGACCGCCCGACCCGGCCACGCAGCTGATACAGCTGGGCCAGCCCGAACATGTCGGCGCGGTGGATGACGATGGTGTTGACCGACGGCAGGTCGAGCCCCGATTCGATGATGTTGGTGGACAGCAGGATGTCGAAGGCGCCGTCGTAGAACTTGCCGACCACGTCCTCCAGGTCCTTGGCCGCCATGCGCCCGTGGGCCACCCCCAGGCGCAGCTCGGGCACCAGCTCGCCCAGGCGGGTGACCAGGCCGTCCAGGTCCTCGATCCGGGGGCAGACGTAGAAGGTCTGCCCGCCGCGGTGGCGCTCGCGCATCAGGGCCTCGCGGATCACCACCGGGTCGAACGGCAGGACGAAGGTGCGCACCGCCAGGCGGTCCACCGGCGGGGTGGCGATCAGGCTCATCTCGCGCACCCCGGTCAGGGCCAGTTGCAGGGTGCGCGGGATCGGGGTGGCGGTCAGGGTCAGCACGTGGACGTCGGATTTCAGCTTCTTCAGCTTCTCCTTGTGGGCGACGCCGAAGTGCTGCTCCTCGTCGACGATCAGCAGCCCCAGGTCGCGGAACCGCACGTCCTTGGCCAGCAGGGCGTGGGTGCCGATGGCGATGTCCACGGTGCCCTTGGCGATCTCCTCCTTGGCGGCGCGCAGGTCCTTGGCCGAGACTAGGCGGGAAAGCTGCGCCACCCGCACCGGCATGTCGGCGAAGCGGGCGGCGAAGTTCAGGTAGTGCTGGCGGCACAGCAGGGTGGTCGGCACCACCAGGGCCACCTGGCGCCCGGACATGGCCATGACGAAGGCGGCGCGCAGGGCGACCTCGGTCTTGCCGAAGCCGACGTCGCCGCACACCAGGCGGTCGGTGGGCCTGCCGCCGGCCAGGTCGGCCAGCACCTCGTCGATGGCGCGGCCCTGGTCGTCGGTCTCGGAAAAGGGGAAGCGGGCGCAGAACTCGTCGAACAGGCCGGCGGGCGGGGTGGCGCGGGGGCTCTGGCGCAGGGCCCGGGCGGCGGCGACGCCGATCAGCTCCTCGGCCATGTCGCGCACCCGCTGTTTCAGCTTGGCCTTGCGCGCCTGCCAGCCGGCGCCGCCCAGCTTGTCCAGTTGCGCCCCCGCCGTTTCGGACCCGTAGCGGCTGAGCAGGTCGATGTTCTCGACCGGCAGGAACAGCTTGTCGTCGCCGGCATACAGCACCCGCAGGCAGTCGTGGGGCGCGCCCAGCACCTCCAGCGTCACCAGCCCGTCGTAGCGGCCGATGCCGTGGTTCACGTGCACCACCAGGTCGCCCTCGGCCAGGGTCGAGGTCTCGGTGATGAAGTTCTCGGGCCGGATGCGCCGCCGCGACGGGCGCGACAGGCGCTCGCCCAGGATGTCCTGCTCGGTCAGCACCGCCAGGTCGCCGGTCTCGAACCCGCGTTCCAGGTCCAGCACCACCATGGCCACGGTGTCGGCCGGCAGGGCCCGGGCCGCGGCCCAGTCCGGCGCCGTGGCCAGGCCGCCCACCCCATGCTCCACCAGCACCGCGCGCAGGCGCTCGCGCGAACCGTTGCTCAGGGCCGCCACCACCACCCGGCGGCCGGCGCGCAGGGATTCGACGTGGCCGCGCACGGCGTCGAACACGTTGACCTTCTCCTGCACCCGGGCGTCGGCGAAGCTGTGCCCGGCGCGGCCGCCGGCATCCACCACGCCGGGGCCCTCGGGGATGCGGAACGGGCTGAGCAGGCCCACCGGCCGCTCGGCCAGCAGGCCGTCCCACTGCGCCAGGTCCAGGAACAGGGACTCGGGCGGCACCGGGTTGTAGACCCCGCCCACGGCGCCCAGGCCCGAGCCGGCCAGGTCGCGCCGCGCCGCGTAGTACTCGACGATCAGGTCGAGGCGCGAATCCCGCGCCTCCTCACCCTGGTGGTCCAGCACCGCGGGCCAGCCGGCGGCGTAGTCGAACAGGGTTTCCAGTCGGTCGTGGAACAGGGGCAGCCAGTGCTCCATGCCCATGTGGCGCACCCCCTCGCTGACCGCCTGATAGAGCGCGTCGTCGGCCTTGGCGGCGCCGAACAGCTCGCGGTAGCGCGAGCGGAAGCGCGACACCGAATCCGGGTCCAGGAACACCTCGCTGACCGGCTTGACCGTGAACCCGTCGCGGCGGACCTGTCCGTCGTCGGCGTGGGTGCGCTGGGTGGTGGGGTCGAAGGCGCGCACGGCCTCCAGCTCGTCGCCGAAGAAATCCAGCCGCAGGGGCTCGTCGTCGCCGGTGGCGAACAGGTCGATGATGCCGCCGCGCACGGCGTACTCGCCGGGCTCCATGACCGTCTGGGCGCGGCCGTATCCGTTGCGCTGCAGGAAGGCCACCAGGTCCTCGGGGTCCAGGCGCTCGCCGACCCGGGCCGCCAGCACCCCCTGCCCCAGCACCGCCTGCGGCGGCACCCTCTGCAACAGGGCCGAGACCGTGGTCAGCAGCACCCGCCCCGGCCGCGGGTGCAGCAGGCGGGTCAGGGTGTCGATGCGCCGGGCCACGATCTCCACGTTGGGGGACACGCGGTCGTAGGGCAGGCAGTCCCAGGCCGGGAACTCCAGGCATTCCAGGTCCGGCGCGAAGAAGGCCAGGGCCGCCGCCGCCTCGGCCAGGCGCCGGTCGTCGCGGGCGACGAACACCACGCCCTGGGCGCCGGCCGCCGCCGCCGCCCGGGCCAGGTCGGCCAGGACCAGGGAGTCGACCCCGCCGGGCGCGCCGGCGATCGTGGTGCGTCCCGCAAACTTCAGAATGTCAGTAATATTTTTCAACGAACTACAGTTCTTTGTTGATGTCCTGCAACAAACCCATTACGTCATGGTCGAAGTCCGCCGGCACCGGCGCGGTGCCGGTGATCCAGTTGAACAGATCGACGTCGTTCTGCTCCAGCAGGGCTTCCAGGCGGGTCAGCTGGCCGTCGTCCATGGCCGCCAGGTGGCGGTCGGCCAGGCGGCCGAACAGGATGTCGTTCTCGTGCATGCCGCAATGGTGGCAGCGGAAGCGCAGGCGCTTGCGTCGCTTGTCGTCCATGGGTTGTCTCAACCTGTCGAGCGGTCGGGCACTAGGGTATAGTGGCTTCCGTCGTCCCTGTCAGCCACGGCCTGCGCCCATGCGTCCGGAAATCCTGTTCCCCCTGTTCGCCGCCCCCACGGACCTGAAGGGGGTCGGGCCCAAGGTCGGCAAGCTGGTCGAGAAGGTGGCCGGCGGCCACGTGGTCGACCTGCTGTGGCACCTGCCCACGGGGATCATCGACCGCCGCTACGCCCCCAAGGTGGCCGAGGCCGAGGTCGGCGCCATCGCCACCCTCACCGTCCGCGTCGACCAGCACCAGCCCGGGCGCGGGCCGCGCCAGCCCTATCGGGTGCGCTGTTCCGACGACACCGGGTTCCTGACCCTGGTGTTCTTCCACGGCCGCCCCGACTACCTGCGCCGCACCCTGCCCGAGGGCGAGGTGCGGGTGGTCAGCGGCCGGGTCGAGTCCTTCGGCGGCGAGCGGCAGATGAGCCACCCCGACCACGTCGGCGAGCTGAAGGACCTGGCCGACCTGCAGACGGTGGAGCCGGTCTATCCGCTCACCGCCGGCCTGTCGCTCAAGGTCATGAACCGGGCCGTCAAGGGGGCGCTGGAACGGGCCCCGGACCTGCCCGAATGGCAGGACGCGGCGTTCCTCAGGCAGAACGGCTGGCGGCCCTGGCACGACTGCATCCTGGCCGTCCACGCCCCCGGCGACGCCGCCGACCTGGAGCCGGCGACCCCGGACCGCGCCCGCCTGGCCTACGACGAGCTGCTGGCCAACCAGCTCGCCCTGGCCCTGGTGCGGCGCAGCCTGCGCCGGGTCAAGGGCCGGCCGCTCAGCGGCGGCGGCGAGCTGCGGCAGAAGGTGCGCGACGCCCTGCCCTTCGCCCTGACCCCGTCCCAGGAGGTGGCCCTGCGCGAGATCGGCGCCGACATGGCCTCGGACATGGCCATGCTGCGCCTGCTGCAGGGCGACGTGGGCGCCGGCAAGACCGTGGTCGCCCTGCTGGCCATGGTCAACGCCGTCGAGTGCGGCGCCCAGGCCGCCCTGATGGCGCCGACCGAGATCCTGGCCCGCCAGCACTGGGCCACCATCGAGCCCCTGGCCCGCGAGGCGGGCCTGGCCGTGGCCCTGCTGACCAGCCGCGACAAGGGCCGGACCCGGGACGCGGTGCTGGCCGGCCTGGCCGACGGCTCCATCCACCTGGTCGTCGGCACCCACGCCCTGTTCCAGTCCGACGTGGATTTCCACGACCTGGCCCTGGCGGTGATCGACGAGCAGCACCGCTTCGGCGTGCACCAGCGCCTGGCCCTGACCGGCAAGGGCCGGGCGGTGGACGTGCTGGTCATGACCGCCACCCCCATCCCGCGCACGCTGATGCTTACCGCCTATGGCGACATGGACGTGTCGCGCCTGCTGGAGAAGCCGGCCGGGCGCAAGCCGGTCAAGACCGTGGCCCTGCCCGCCGAGCGGCTGGACGAGGTGGTGGCGGCCGTGGCCCGGGCGCTGGACGGCGGCGCCAAGGTGTTCTGGATCTGCCCCCTGGTCGAGGAGTCCGAGACCCTGGACCTGGCCGCCGCCGAGGAGCGGCACGGCCACCTGGCGCGCCTGTTCGGCGACCGGGCGGCGCTGGTGCACGGCCGCATGAAGGCCCGCGACAAGGACGCCGCCATGGCCGCCTTCGCGGATGGGGACGTGGACATCCTGGTGGCCACCACGGTGGTCGAGGTGGGGGTGGACGTGCCGGCGGCCACGGTCATGGTCATCGAGCACGCCGAGCGGTTCGGCCTCGCCCAGCTGCACCAGTTGCGCGGCCGCATCGGCCGCGGCGCCCGGGAATCCACCTGCCTGCTCATGTACGCCCCGCCGCTGGGCGACACGGCCAAGGCGCGCCTGACCATCCTGCGCGAGACCGACGACGGCTTCCGCATCGCCGAGGAGGATTTGCGTTTGAGGGGCGCCGGCGAGCTGCTGGGCACCCGCCAGAGCGGCCTGCCCGACTTCCGCCTGGCCGACCTGGCGGCCCACGCCGACCTCCTGCAGGCCGCCCGCGACGATGCCCGGCTGATCCTGGACCGCGACCCGGACCTGAAGACCCCCCGCGGCACCGCCCTGCGCACCCTGCTGTACCTGTTCGAGCGCGACGCCGTGGTCAAATCCCTCCGCTCCGGCTAACCCCTCCCGAAAAAAGGTGCCAGGCACCTTTTATTCGAAAAGATTTGTACAACAAATTTGAAATAATAAAAGGTGCCCGGCACCTTTTTTGGCTTGCCCGGGGGCGGGGCCGCGGATGCGGTCCGCCGGTTCAGCCAGGGTCGCGGGCGGCGGCCTGCGGGGCGGCCGCCGGGGTGGCCGGGGAACCCCGGGGGCCGCCGCCTTGACCCTAGGCGGTGGGCAGCTTGTATTCGGCGAACTTCTCGCGCAGTTCCAGCTTGGAGAGCTTGCCCGTGGCCGTGTGCGGCAGTTCGTCCACGAACACCACGTCGTCGGGCATCCACCACTTGGCGATCTTGCCCTCGAAGTGGGCCAGCATGTCCTCGCGGGTGACGCTGGCGCCCTCGGCGGCGACGCAGATCAGCAGCGGCCGCTCGTCCCACTTGGGGTGCGGGCAGGCGATCACCGCCGCCTCGACGATGGCCGGGTGGCCGACGGCCACGTTCTCGAGCTCGATGGAGCTGATCCACTCGCCGCCGGACTTGATCACGTCCTTGGTGCGGTCGACGATCTGCATGAACCCGTCGGGGTCGATGTTGGCCACGTCGCCGGTGTTGAACCAGCCGTCCGCGTCCACCGCCGGGCCGTCCTCGCTGCGGTAGTACTCGCGCACCACCCAGGGGCCGCGCACCAGCAGGGCGCCGAAGGCCTCGCCGTCCCAGGGCAGGTCGTTGCCCTCGCCGTCGACGATCTTCATCTCGATGCCGTACAGGCCGCGCCCCTGCTTGAGCTGGCGGGTGTGCACCTCGGCCTTGTCCAGGCCGGCCCAGTTCGGCTTGGGGCTGTTGTAGGAGCCGATGGGGCTGGTCTCGGTCATGCCCCAGGCGTGGTCCGTGCGGATGCCGTAGGTGTTGTCGAACTCCTCGATGATCACCCGCGGGCAGGCGGAGCCGCCGATGACGAAACGTTCAACGTTGTCAAGGCGTTTCCCGGACTGCCTCAGGTATTGCAGCAGGCCCATCCAGATGGTCGGCACGCCGGCCGAGATGGTCACCCCCTCCTCCTCCATCAGCCGCTGCAGGGTCTCGCCGTCCATGCCCATGCCGGGCAGCACCATCTTGGCGCCGGTCATGGGCACGATGTAGACCAGGCCCCAGGCGTTGGCGTGGAACATGGGCACCACGGGCATGATGCAGTCGCGGGCGCCGGCGCCGAACAGGTCCGGCTGGTTGCCGCCCAGGCTGTGCAGGATGGTCGATCGGTGGCTGTACAGCACCCCCTTGGGGTTGCCGGTGGTGCCCGAGGTGTAGCACAGCGAACTGGCCGTGTTCTCGTCGAACCGGGGCCAGTCGATGGTGTCCTTCTCGGCCGCCAGGATGTCCTCGTAGCACAGCACGTTGAACCTGTCCGACAGGGCCGTCTGGGGCATGTGGCCGGCGTCGGTCATGATCACGATCGCCTCGACGCAGCCCAGGTGGTCGGCCAGGGCCTCCAGCAGGGGCACGAAGGTCAGCTCGGTGAACACGACCTTGTCCTGGGCGTGGTTGACGATATAGGCGATCTGCTGCGGGAACAGGCGCGGGTTGATGGTGTGGCACACGGCGCCGATGCCCGGCACGGCGAAGTACAGCTCGACGTGGCGGTAGCCGTTCCAGGCCAGGGTGGCGATGCGGTCGCCGACGTCGACCTTGAGCCGCCGCAGCGCGTGGGCCAGCCGGCACATGCGCTTCTCGGCGTCGGCCCAGGTGTAGCGGTGCAGCCCGCCCTCGACGGTGTTGGAGACGATTTCGGCGGTGCCGTGGTTGCGCGCCGCGTAGGTGGGCAGAGTGGACAGCAGAAGCTGTCCGTCCTGCATGAGACCCAGCATGGTATCCCTCCCTTTGGGTTTCGTGTGCTTTTGGTTGCACACAGAGTATCCCGGTGCGGGGGACAGTCAATGCATAGCGCGGCCCCACCGGGGCAAAAAGTGCGGCGACCGCCGGCCCCGTCAGGCGGGCCGGCCGCCGAATCCGGCGCCGGTCTCAGGCGGCGCGGGCGGCGGCGCCCCGTCGAAGACACCCCCAGTGGACGACCGTGCCGCGCAGGCCGTCCAGGGCGCCCGGAACCAGCTCGCGCACCATCAGCCGGTCCGGCTGGCCGGGCATGGCGATGCCGAGCGGCGCCGCCGGCTCGAAGCCGAAGCGGCCGTAGTAGTCGGCGTCGCCCACCAGCAGCACCACCCGGTGCCCGGCCGCGGCGGCCAGGCGCAGGGTGTGGCGGATCAGCTCGACGCCCATGCCCTCCCCCTGGCGCACCGGCTCCACGGCCACCGGGCCCAGCAGCAAGGCCGGCACCGCCGCCCCGTCGCCGGCCACCCGCACCGGCCAGTAGCGGATGGTGCCCACCACCACCCCGTGCTCGCGGGCGACGAAGCTGAGGCCGTGCACCGGCGCCAGGCCGCGGCGGAAGGTATACGAGGTCTTGGCCTTGCGCCCGGGGCCGAAGGCCCGGTCGAGGAGCGCGGAAACGGCGGCGGCGTCGTCGGTCTGTTGCGGAGTCAGGTGAAACATGGCGGTCGGGTCCCAGGCATGGTCGAGGTGGCGGAGGCGGCGCGGCCGTCGCGTCCCGGGGTGCCGTCCGTAGGGGCTGGATGTTCGGAAGGGGCGGAAGGCGGGCAGGCGCGATCAGGCGCGCGTGGAGCGCGGGATCATTCGTCGTCGCTGGGCCCGAAGGTGCTGCATGGCATCCATGTCCGTTCCGAGGACCGCGTTGTAGCAGAAACGGCGTCCGTTGCAAGCGAATAGCGCGGCAAACGTCACAGCAGGGGCACGGACGGTCTGGCGGAAACCCGGGGTTGGGTGGTATAGTTCTGTTCGCAGGGAAAACAAATATAACAACCCTGCGCCGGACACTGGTGGGGCCCGGCCCCCGACACCGTCCGGCGACGTTTATCGGAGGGCGACCGGCGCGACCACGACGCCGGCGCAAGGTGGGGTTGGGCCATGCTGGCTGAGGAAACCGACGGTCTGCGACAGCAGCTTGCCGCCGACAACGTCATTTTTTTCTACGACGGCTACCTGAACGAGGAAGTCCTCACGGGCCTGGGCAACGCCGTCAAGGCCAAGCTGACCATGGAATTCCAGGACAGCCGCAAGGCGCGCAACGTGTTCTCCGTCCTGGTCGAGGAGGTGCAGAACATCATCCGCCATTCGGCCGCCGTCGAGCATGGCGCCGAGGGGGTGGCGGAGCAGGAATTGCGCAGCGGCTCGGTGGCCATCGGGCGCTCCGGCGACGGCTATTTCGTCGCCAGCGGCAACCTGGTGCGCAAGGAGGACGTGGGGCGCCTGCGCGCGTCGCTGGAGCACCTGAAGACTCAGGACCAGGACGGGCTGAAGCAGCTTTACCGCCAGACCCTGCGCGACGAGGTGCCCATGAACGGCACCTCCGTCGGACTGGGCTTCATCGAGATCGCCCGCCGCTCCACCAACGGCATCGAGTTCGATTTCGTCGACGTCGACGACCGGCACGCCTATTTCGGCCTTAGGGCCAAGGTCGGCTGAGGGCGCCCGCCCGGCTCAGCGATAGGACGCGGTCTCCTCGGGGGCGCCGGCGGCCCGCTCGGCGGCGGCCAGGAACCGGGTCGCCTCGTCGGGCGAAATGCGGCGCGAGCGCACGTCGCCCGTGGCCATGTCCTCGGCCAGGATGAAATAGGTTCCCAGTTCGGTCTGGATCAAGGTTTCGCAGCACCGGCGCCGCGACGCGGCGTCGGTCACGTACATCTTCGCCAGCTTCATGTCGGCCCGTCCCCTCGCCGGTCACGGCGGCGGGGCGGGGCAGCGGTCCTGTCGACCATGGGCGCAACCCAGCCAGAAAGGCGGCCGCGGCCGACCGCCCAAGCAAATCTGGCAGCTTTATTTGAGAATGAAAAGTAAAATCGCAGACCCCGTTGCCGCGCCGCCAGTCACGCCCAAGTCGCAGGTTTGTTCGTCTTGTCACGTCTGCGCCGCCGTCTCCTCGGCCAGGGCGTTTTCCAGGATGTCCAGGGCCCGGTCCATGTCCACCGCGGTGGTCACCAGCGGCGGGGTCAGGGTCAGCACGTTGCCGAAGGTGGTCTTGAAGCTGAGCCCCCGCCCCAGGCAGTTGTACAGGACCCGGTCGGCCAGGTCCGCGGCCGGCGCCTTGGTGGCCCGGTCGGCCACCAGCTCGACCCCCAGCACCAGGCCCAGGCCGCGCACGTCGCCGATGGCCCGGTGGCGGTCCTTCATGGCGCGCAGGCGATCCAGCGCGCGGGCGCCGACCCGGGCCGCGTTGGCCACCAGCCCCTCGTCGGCGATGATGCGCAGGGTGGTCAGGGCGGCCCGCGCCGTGACCGGGTTCTTCTCGTGGGTGTAGTGGCCCACGGCCCGGTCGGCCAGTACGTCCAGCCCCGGCCGGGCGATGAGGGCGGCGATGGGCAGCATGCCGCCGCCGAGCGCCTTGCCCACGGCCACCATGTCGGGCACCACGCCGAAATGCTCGCTGGCGAACATGCGCCCGGTCTTGCCCAGGCCGTTGGGGATCTCGTCGAAGATCAGCAGCGCGCCGTGGTCGTCGCAGGCCCGGCGCACCGCCTGCCAGAACCCGGGCGGCGGCACGTAGGGCACGGCGCGCAGGGGCTCGGCGATGACCGCGGCCACGTCGCGCTCCTTTTCCAGCACGTAGCGCACCATGTTGGCGCAGGCCATGCCGCAGGCGTCCAGGTCGGGCGCCCCGTCCCGGTCGCGGTAGCCGTAGGGGCAGCGGTAGCAGGCGAACGGCGCCACGTGCCCGGCGCCGGGCAGCAGCGGGCCCACGGGGCCGGAGCGGAACAGCTCCTCGCCGCCGACACTGACGGCGCCGAACCCGGCGCCGTGGAACGAATCCCAGAACGAGACGGTCTTGAACCGGCCGGTGGCGGCACGGGCGATCTTCATGGCCATCTCGATGGCGTCCGAGCCGCCGGTGGCCAGCAGCACCCTGTCCAGGTCGCCGGGCGCGATCCGCGCCAGTTCGCGCGCCAGCTCGATGGCCGGTTCGTTGGTGAAGCGCCGCGGCGAGAACGGCAGCTCGTCCATCTGCGCCTTCACCGCCGCGACCAGGCGCGGGTGGCCGTACCCGATGTGGTGCACATTGTTGCCGTGAAAATCCATGTACCGTCGCCCGTCGGCGTCCTCGATCCAGATGCCCTCGGCCCGGCGCAGGCCGGTCAGGCAGGGGGTGGACAGGGACTGGTGCAGGAAGTGGGCGGCGTCGGCGGCGACCATGGCCGCGCCGGCCGGGCCGCGGTGGGCGCGGGCCCAGGCGTCGCGGCGCGGGCTCAGGTTGCTGTCGCCCTCGGAGAAGGCGGGCTCGCGGCCGGGACGGTGGGACGGGGTCATGGCGGGCCTCCGGGCACAGGATAGGGATTCAAGGCGACAGGACGATGACGACGATGCCGGCCGCCAGCACCGCCGAGGCGGCCAGGCGCTGCACCAGCCGCGCCTCCTTCAGCCACAGGCCGCCGATCAGCACCGAGAACGGGATCGACGCCTGGCGCACCGCGGCCACGGCAGCGACGTCGCCGCCGCGCTGGAAGGCCAGCAGGATCAGGAAGTAGGAGGCGTAGCAGATCACCCCCGTGGCGGCGTAGCGCAGGGGCGTGCGCAGCCACTGGAACAGGCCCGCCGCCGACCGGGCCAGGCTCGTTCCCGGCCCGCCGGTGCGCCGCGCCAGCAGCGTGAACACGACCACCAGGCAGGGCAGGTCCAGGATCTCGATCCAGAAGAACAGGACCGGCGGCTCGATCTCGCGCATCAGGGCGCTGTCGGAGATGGAATAGATGCCGGTGCCGGCCATGGCGCCCAGGGCCATCAGCAGGGTCGCGGGATCGGACAGCAGGCGCGCCCCGGGCCGGAACTGCAGGAAGAAGGCCCCGGCCACCACCATGGCGATGCCGGCCAGCAGGACGGCGCCGTAGCTCGCCCCCGTGGCCAGGCCCACGGCGACGATGAACACCGGCGACGAGCGGATGATGGGGTAGTAGGTCGAAAGGTCGCCGCGGCGCAGGGTCAGGGCCAGCAGCGAGCCGTACAGCACCTGGCCGGCCGCCGACATGACGATCAGGTGCCCGTGGCGCCAGGCCGCCAGCAGGTCGTGGCCGGCCACCAGCGAATGGGTGCCGCCCAGCACCATCAGCATGCAGATCATGGCCAGGAACCCGGCCTCGGGCTGGCCGTCGCGCTTGATCAGGGCGTTCCACAGGGGGTGCAGGGCCGCCGACACCAGCACCATCAACGCGATCAGGGGGTCCAAGCAGGTTCCTCCGTGGGCTCGGACGGGAAATTTGCCACAAATTCGGGCAATTTACCACATTATTACACAGTCACTTTGGGCACCGGCGCCAGTTTTCCGTCGCCAGGGCGCGGCCCCTGGTCTAATACCCCTGTGCGGCAGGAACCGGGCCGGGATGGACGGCCGCGGCAGGCGGGAACGGAACCATGGCGGAGCAGCGCGACCACGGCGGCGGCATCGACGCGGCGGCGCGTGCCCAGGGCATCCCGGCGGACCGGTGGCTGGACCTGTCCACGGGCATCAACCCGCGCCCCTACCCCCTGCCCGCCCTGGCCCCGCGAACCTGGGCGCGCCTGCCGGACCGGGAAATGATGGCCGGCCTGCGCGCCGCCGCCGCGCGGTACTACGGCGCCCCGGACCCGGCCTGCGTGGTGCCGGCGCCGGGTTCCCAGGCGGTGATCCAGTGGCTGCCGCGCCTGGCCCCGCCCGGGGCGCGGGTGGCCGTGGTCGGCCCCACCTACAACGAGCACGCCGCCGCCTGGCGCGCCGCCGGGCACCGGGTCGCCGAGGTCGACGCCCCACCCGCCCCCGGCGACGGCTTCGCCGTGGTGGTGGCCGTCAACCCCAACAACCCCGACGGCCGGCGCTGGCCCGGCGGCGCCCTGCGGGACCTGGCCCAGGCCGGCACCCGGGTGGTGGTGGACGAGGCCTTCGCCGACGTCGTCCCCGACGCCACCCTGGCCGGCGACGTGGCCGGGGCCGACCTGGTGGTCCTGCGCTCGTTCGGCAAGTTCTTCGGCCTGGCCGGCCTGCGCCTGGGCTTCGCCATCGCCGCCCCGCCCCTGGCCACCGACCTGGCCGCGGCCCTGGGCCCCTGGGCGGTGTCGGGGCCGGCGGCCAAGGTCGCCGCCGCCGCCCTGACCGACGGCGCCTGGATCGCCGAAACGCGGGCCCGCCTGGCCGGCGACGCGGCGCGCCTGCGGGCCCTGCTGACCGGCGCCGGGCTCGCCGTCGTCGGCGGCACCGACCTGTTCGTGCTGGCCGCCCACGACCGGGCGCCGGACCTGGCCGCGCGCCTGGCCGGCGCCGCCATCCTGGTGCGCACCTTCCCGGCCCGGCCCGCCTGGCTGCGGTTCGGCCTGCCGGGCACGGATGGGGACTTCTCTCGTCTGGCCAAAGTGCTATCTTCGGAGCCCTGAGCGGTTCAGGCGCGGAGGGACGGGTCCATGGTTCCCAGGGAAGTGAAGACGGCGGCCGACGCGCGCCGCATCGTCGAGGCGCGCGGCCTCTCGCACGTCAAGGTGGGCGTGTTCGACGTGGACGGCATCCTGCGCGGCAAGTACATGTCGCGCGAGAAATTCTTCTCGGCCCTGGACGGCGGTTTCGGCTTCTGCGACGTGGTGCTGGGCTGGGATTCCAACGACCAGCTGTACGACAACGTCGCCGTCACCGGCTGGCACACGGGATACCCCGACGCCCCGGTGCGCCTGCTGCCCGATTCCTGCCGCGAGATCCCCTGGGAGGACGGCATGCTGTTCTTCCTGGGCGAGTTCGATGAACCCATGGAGGGGGTCTGCCCGCGCGGCATCCTGCGCCGGGTGCTGGACCGGGCCGCCGCCATGGGCCTGGCCGCCAAGGCCGGGTTCGAGTACGAGTTCTTCGTCTTCGACGAGACCCCCGACAGCGTGCGCGAGAAGAACTACCGCGGCCTGAAGCCCATGGCGCCGGGGTTCTTCGGCTACTCGGTGCTGCGCAACACCGTGCACTCGGACTTCTACCGCGACATGCTGGACGGCTTCGCCGAGATGGACATCCTGCTGGAGGGCCTGCACGAGGAGACGGGCCCCGGGGTGCTGGAGGCGGCCATCGCCGTGGACGGCGGCCTGGCCGCCGCCGACAAGGCGGCCCTGTTCAAGACCTTCACCAAGATCCTGGCCCAGAAGACCGGGCGCATGGCCACCTTCATGGCCAAGTGGTCGCCGGACTGGCCGGGGCAGAGCGGCCACATCCACCTGTCCCTGGACCACGCCGGCGGCGGCTCGGCCTTCCACGACCCGGCCGCCGAGCACGGCATGGGCGAGGCCATGCGCCACTTCGTCGGCGGGCAACAGAAGCTGATGCCCGAGCTGCTGGCCATGGTGGCCTCGACGGTCAACTCCTACACCCGACTGATCCCCGGCTTCTGGGCCCCGACCGAGGCGTCCTGGGGCATCGACAACCGCACCTGCGCGCTGCGGGTGATCCCCGGCTCGGCCAAGTCGCAGCGGGTCGAGTACCGCATCGCCGCCGCCGACGCCAACCCCTACCTGGCCCTGGCCGCGGCCCTGGGCGCCGGCCTGTGGGGGATCGAGAACCGCATCGAGCCCGAGGCCCCGACCATCGGCAACGCCTACGACCGGACCTACCCCAAGCGCCTGCGCCTGCCGGCGACCCTGTGGGAGGCGGCGGGCCGGCTGCGCGCCTCGCGGGCGGCGCGGGACCTGTTCGGCGACGCCTTCGTCGACCACTTCGCCGCCACCCGCGAGTGGGAGGAGCGCGAGTTCCGCAAGCACATCACCGACTGGGAGATGGCGCGGTACTTCGAGATCATCTGACCGCGACGCCGCCCGTGCCCCCCCGCTCCGCACAAGGACCCCTGCCGTGATCGGCGCCCTCCTGCCCCTGGCCTCCCTGATGCTGGCGATCGTGTTCCTGATGTCGGGGCACGGCCTGTTCAGCACCCTGATCGGCGTGCGCGCCGGGGCCGAGGGCTACGCCACCGAGACCGTGGGCCTGATCATGTCGGCCTACTTCGCCGGCCAGATCGCCGGCGTGTTCTGGTGCCGCCGGGTGATCCGCCAGGTGGGGCACATCCGCGCCTTCGCCGCCTTCGCGGCCATCGTCTCGGTGCTGCCGCTGGGCCACGCCTATCTGGTCAACCCCTGGGCCTGGGCCCTGTTCCGCTTCGCCGGCGGGGCCAGCCTGGTGGGCCTGATCATGGTCGCCGAAAGCTGGATCAACGAGCGCGCCGACAACGCCAACCGCGGCCAGGTGCTGTCCTTCTACATGATTGCCTACTACGCCGCCCTGGGCGGCGGGCAGTTCCTGCTGAACATGGGCGACCCGACCACGGCCAGCCTGTTCGTGCTCGCCTCGGCGCTGTTTTCCATCGCCATCGTGCCGGTGGCCCTGACCACCACCAAGGCGCCGCCCCTGCCCACCAGCGTCAAGTTCAGCCTGCGCGACCTGTTTCGCCTGTCGCCCCTGGCCGTGGTCGGCACCGTGGCGGCGGGGCTCACCAATTCGGCCTTCTTCGGCATGGGGCCGGTGTTCGCCGGCGGCATCGGATTCTCCCTGCACCAGATTTCCTGGTTCATGGGCCTGACCATCCTGGGCGGGCTGATCCTGCAATGGCCCCTGGGCCGCCTGTCGGACAGCATGGACCGGCGCCGGGTCATGGTCGGGGTCGCCCTGCTGATCATCACCGCCAGCGTCGGCCTCGCCTTCACCGCCCATGCCGGGCACTACTGGGTGCTGGCCTATACGGTGCTGTACGGCGGCGGCGCCTATACCCTCTATCCCCTGTGCACCGCCCACGCCAACGACGCCGTCACCGCCGAACAGCGGGTCAACGTGGCGGGCGGCCTGCTCATCGTCTACGGCCTCAGCGCCTCGGGCGGCCCGCTGCTGGCGGCCACGGTCATGGGCCGGGTGGGGCCCGAGGGCCTGTATCTCCAGGCCATCGTCATCCAGACCGTGCTGGTGGCCTTCGCCGCCTACCGCTCGGTCAAGGGGCGGCGGCTGATCGTCGGGCTGCGGCGGCGGTTCCAGCCGATCCCGCGCAGCACCCCGGTGATTACCCGCCTGGCCAAGGACGACGGGGACGGCGACCCGGAAGATTGATTTCGACGCCGCCGGGCCGGTGTGCTAAACGCGGGATTCCCCACCCTCCATCACGGACCCCGCGACCATGTCCCTGAAAACCATCTCCCCCGTCGACGGCCGCGTCTATGTCGAGCGCGACTTCGCCGACGGCGGCCAAATCGCCGCCGCCCTGGACCGCGCCCGCGCCGCCCAGGCCGCCTGGCGCCGCGTGCCGGTGGCCGACCGCGCCGCCTTCTGCACCCGCGCCGTGGACGCCTTCGTCGCCGAAAAGGAGGCCATCGCCGCCGAGATTTCGTGGCAGATGGGCCGCCCCGTGCGCTACGCGCCCGGCGAGGTTGGCGGCTTCGAGGAGCGGGCGCGGCACATGATCGCCATCGCCGGCGACGCCCTGGCGCCGCTGGACGCCGGCCCCAAGGCGGGCTTCACCCGCTACGTCCGGCGCGAGCCCCTGGGCGTGGTGTTCACGGTGGCGCCCTGGAACTACCCCTACCTGACCGCCGTCAACTCCATCGTGCCGGCGATCATGGCCGGCAACGCGGTGATCCTGAAGCATTCGGCCCAGACCCCCCTGTGCGCCGAGCGTATCCACGACGCCTTCGCCGCCGCCGGCCTGCCCGGCGGCGTGTTCCAGTTCCTGCACCTCAGCCACGACGACACGGAAAAGGTCATCGCCGACGACGCCGTGGACTTCGTCGCCTTCACCGGCTCGGTGCCCGGCGGCGCCATGGTCGAGCGCGCCGCCGCCGGCCGCTTCAAGGGCGTGGGGCTGGAACTGGGCGGCAAGGACCCGGCCTATGTGCGCGCCGACGCCGACCTGGACCACGCCGTCGAGAACGTGGTCGACGGCGCCTTCTTCAATTCGGGCCAGTCCTGCTGCGGCATCGAGCGGGTCTACGTCCACGCCGACGTCTACGACGCCTTCGTCGCCGGCGCGGCCGAGCTGGTGCGCGGCTACGTCCTGGGCGACCCGCTGGACCCGGCCACCACCCTGGGCCCCCTGGTGCGCACCGCGGCCGCCGACCTGGTGCGCGGCCAGACCGCCGCCGCCGTGGCGGCCGGCGCCCGGGCCCTGGTCGACCCGGCCGGATTCCCGGCGGCGCGGGACGGCACGCCGTACCTGGCGCCCCAGGTGCTGGTGGACGTGGACCATGCCATGGCGGTGATGACCGAGGAGAGCTTCGGCCCCGTGGTGGGCATCATGAAGGTGGCCGACGACGACCAGGCCGTGCGCCTGATGAACGACAGCGCCTTCGGCCTCACCGCCTCGGTCTGGACCCGCGACGCGGACGCCGCGGTGGCCATCGGCGACGCGGTCCAGACCGGCACCTGGTTCATGAACCGCTGCGACTACCTGGACCCGGCCCTGGCCTGGACCGGGGTCAAGCAGTCGGGCCGCGGCTGCACCCTGTCCCGCGTCGGGTACGAGCACCTGACCCGGCCCAAGTCCTATCACCTGCGCACGGCGCTTTGAGGAGGGAACGAAAGACGATGACCGACCTGGTGGGCAACTGGAACTACCCGACCACGATCCGCTTCGGCGCCGGGCGCATCGCCGAGCTGGCCGACGCCTGCAAGGCGCTGGGCATGGCGCGGCCGCTGCTGGTCACCGACCCGGGGCTGGCCGCCCTGCCCATGGTGCGCGACGCCATCGCCGCCAACCAGGCCGCCGGCCTGCCCACCGGCCTGTTCAGCGACGTGCGGCCGAACCCGGTCAGCGCCAACGTGGAAGCCGGGGTCAAGTCTTTCAAAGACGGCGGCCACGACGGGGTCATCGCCTTCGGCGGCGGCTCGGGCCTGGACGCGGCCAAGGCCATCGCCTTCATGGCCGGGCAGACCCGCCCGATCTGGGACTTCGAGGACATCGGTGACTGGTGGACCCGCGCCGACGCCCGGGCCATCGCGCCGATCGTCGGCGTGCCCACCACCGCCGGCACCGGGTCCGAGGTCGGCCGCGCCGCCGTGGTCACCGACGAGTCGACCCACACCAAGAAGATCATCTTCCACCCCAAGATGCTGCCCGGCATCGTCATCGCCGACCCCGAGCTGACCACCGGCCTGCCGCCGCACATCACGGCGGCCACCGGGATCGACGCCCTGACCCACAACCTGGAAGCCCTGTGCGCCACCGGCTACCACCCCATGGCCGAGGGCATCGCGCTGGAGGGCCTGCGCCTAATCAAGACCTGGCTGCCCACCGCCTGCCGCGACGGCGGCAACGTCGAGGCCCGCGCCCACATGCTGGTGGCCTCGTCCATGGGCGCGACCGCGTTCCAGAAAGGCCTGGGCGCCATCCACGCCCTGAGCCACCCGGTCAGCGCCCTCTACGACACCCACCACGGCCTGACCAACGCCGTCTTCACCCCCTACGTCATGGTCTACAACCGGCCGGCCATCGAGGACCGCATGGCCCGCCTGGCGCGCCTGCTGGGCCTGCCCAACCCGTCGTTCACGGCGGTGCTGGACTGGGTGCTCGACCTGCGCGAGGAGCTGGGAATCCCGCATACCGCTGTCGCCCTGGGCATCGAGGAAGGCCGCCTGGACGAACTGGCGGCCAAGGCCGAAGTGGACCCGCCCAACGCCTCGAACCCGGTGCCCGCCGCCGCCGCCGACCTGCGCGGCATCTACGAGGCGGCCCTGGAAGGACGCCTGTGATGGCCGGCGAGGCGCACACCGGCGGCTGCCTGTGCGGCGCCGTGCGCTACCGCGTCACCGGACCCCTGCGCCCGGTCATCGCCTGCCACTGCGACCAGTGCCGCCGCACCAGCGGCCACTTCGTCGCCGCCACGGCGGCGCGGCTGGGGGACTTCGCGCTGACCGAGGACCGGGGCCTGACCTGGTTCCGCTCGTCGGACTGGGCGCAGCGGGGCTTCTGCGCCACCTGCGGTTCCAGCCTGTTCTACCGGGGCGACGGGCTGGACCGCGTGTCCATCCATGCCGGCACCCTGGACAAGCCCACGGGCCTGCGCCTGGCCGCCCACATCTTCGCCGGCGAGCACGGCGACTACTACGACATCGCCGACGGCCTGCCCCGGCACGACGACCACCGCCACGGCATCGACGCCTGGTAGGGCGGACTACGCCAGGTCCTGCAGCGCCCGGGCGACGATGCCGCGGAACAGGGCCAGGTGGTCGAACGGCCGGGCGGCGGCGGCGCTGGCCGGGGCGAAGCTCCAGCCGATCAGCTCCATGTGGTCGGCGCGCAGGGTCGGCGAGGCGATCCCCCATTGCGCCGAGGACACCGCCACCAGACCGTCGTTGGGCCCCTCCCGTGCCGCGATCAGGCGACCCATGGCACGCAGGTGCAGGGACAGCTCGCCCACCGGCCGGGCGGCGGCGTGGGAGCGGTAGACCACGTCGGGCCGGTCCGGCACGGCGTCATTGAAGGCGCGGCAGGCGTCGCCGGTCAGGTCGCCGATGGAGGCGTCGAAGAACATCCGGGCCAGCCAGGTGCGCGGCCCGGCGCCGGCCATGGTGTCGTCGGCGGCCGAACTGCCCCGGTGCGGCGTGCCGACGGTGACCACGGCGCGCACCCGCCGGTCCGGGTCCAGGTGGGCGGCCAGGTAGCGGGCGTCCAGGCCGCCCATGCTGGTGCCCACCAGGACCAGGGTGTCGGCGCGCAGGCGGGCGATGCGCGCCGCCAAGTCGCGGGCCCGGTCGGCGACCCCGTCGCGGCTGGACACCTTGGGGAACACCGCCGGCACGCCCATGTGCGCCAGCTCGTCGGCCAGGCCGCGGTAGTAGTGGATGGGGTAGCCGGGAAGGGAGATCTTCTCGAACCCGAACAGCCCGTGGGCGAAGACGAAGACCGGCCGCGGCGCCATCAATCGGCCGCCAGGGCGGCCGGCCGGACCCAGGGCCGCGACCGCCGCCGCGCCGCCATGGCCGGGCGCACCCGGTGCGTGATCCAGTTGGCCAGCTCGCGGGTGCGGATGTCGGGGTCCAGGATGTCGTCGTCGATGCCCAGCAGCCAGCCCAGGTCGCGCCGGCCCGTCGGGTCCAGGCGCAGGGCGTCCAGCTTGGCGATATAGGCGGTGATGTCGGCGTCGGTGGCGAACAGGTTCTCGCTGAGCATGCGTTCGCGCAGCAGGTCGTACAGGCGGGCGATCTGGTTGACCGTGAACTCGGGGTGGTACTGCACCCCCCAGAACACATTGCCGCGGTGGATGAAGGTCAGGGCCTGGACCGCGCTGTGGCGGTTGCCGGACAGCACCACCCCGCCCGGCGGCAGGTGGGTGATCTCGTCCAGGTGAAACGCGATGCCGTCGAACACCGGCGCCTTGCCGGCGTACAGGGGGTGGCCGCGGCCGGCGGCGGTCAGGGCGATCTTGCGGGCGATGCCGATCTCGCGGCCCCACTGGCTGGCGGCCACGGCGCCGCCGGCCACCACGCAGGCCACCTGGGTGCCCCAGCAGGCGCCGAACATGGGCACGCCGGCCTCGAACAGGGCGCGGGCGAAGTCCAACTGGCGGGTCACCTGGGGTTCGTCGTCGTATACGTGCAGGGCCGAGCCGGGCATGATGGCGCCGTCGTAGTCGGCCAGGGCGGCGCCGGCGGGCAGGCTGCAGTCGGGGTCGGCGGGCTGCACCCGGTCGCAGGCGAAGTCGGGCGCCACGTGGGCCACGGCCTGCTCGTACAGCAGCCAGCCGGGCGTGCCGCCGATCCTGATCAAATTCTCCCGGGGACCGGGCGGGGCGCCGTCGACCAGCAGGATCCGCGGTGCCGTCACAGGGGTGCTCCTATCGCCGTCTCACCATGGTCGGGATCACCAGGCGCTCGAGCCAGTTGCGGACCTCCAGGCGCTTGACGTCCTCGTTCAGGATATCGTCGTCGATCCCCAGCAGCCAGGCAAGGTCCTGGCGCGACGGGTCCTGGTGCAGGGTTTCCAGCAGGTTGACGTAGTCGGCCGCCGCATCGGCATCGGCGAAGAAGCCCAGTTCGACCAGCTTCTTGGTGCGGCAGTGGGTCAGGCGCGCCATCTCGCGCAGGTCGTACTCGGGGTGGTACTGGACCGCCCAGAAGGTGCCGCCCTGGTGGGTCACGGTCACCGCCTGGATCGACGAGAAGGCGTTGCCGGCCAGGCACACGGCGCCGGGCGGCAGGTGGGTGATCTCGTCCACGTGGCTGATGAAGGCGTCGAACACGGCCGCCTTGCCCTCGTACATGGGATGGCCGCGCCCGGCGGTGGACAGGGCGATCTTGCGCGCCACCCCCATCTCGCGGCCGCGCGGGTTGGCCTGCACGATGCCGCCGGCGGCGACGACCGCGATCTGCGCCGCCCAGCAGGACCCGAAGCTGGGCACACCGGCGGCGAAGGCGGCGCGGGCGAAGTCCAGCTGCACCCGCACCTCGGGCACGTCCTCGTACACGGTCAGGCTGCACCCGGTCCAGGCGACGCCGTCGTAGTCGGCCAGGGCGGCGCCGGCGGGAAAGGCGGCGCCCGGGTCGGCCGGGAACAGGATGTCGGTCTCCAGCCCCGGCATCAGCCGTTCCAGCATGGCCCGGTACTGGTACGCCGCCGGGGTGGCGCCGCCGGCGGCCAGCTCGTCGCGGGCGGCCTTGGTATAGCCGTCGACGATCAGGATGCGGGGGTTCTGCGCGGCCATGTCGCCCTCCCCCTACGCGGCCAGGGAATCGATGATCGCCGGCAGGTCGGCGTGGGTCTCGCAGATGGCGTCGGCGGTGGTGGTCGCCTTGTCGTGGTCGCGCGAGCCGGTGTACAGCACCGCCTTCATGCCCAGGGCGTGCGGCCCCTGAACGTCCTTCTGGTCGCGGTCGCCGATGTGCACCATCTCGGAAAAATCGGTGCCCAGTTGCCGCGCCGCCTCGTCGAACATGGCGCGGTGCGGCTTGGAATGGCCGACCTCGTCGGAATAGACGAAGCCGGTGAAATGGGGCTTCAGGCCGTGGTTGGCCAGGGCCTGGCGCAGGTACAGGCCCGGCGTGACGATGGTGTCCGAGACGATGCACAGCTTGTAGCGGGTCGCCAGCTCGGCGATGGCGTCGGCGATGCCGGGCAGCAGGTCGGGCGGGATGTCGGCCTCCATGCGGCCGATGGCGTCCACCAGGCCGGCCACATCGTCGTCGGGCAGGGTGCGGTCCATGCCCTTGAGGATCATAGCGATGCGCTCCTCCAGGGTCCAGGTCACCGAATAGGCCTTCCAGGCGGTGATGAAGGCGGCGTCGGCCACGCTGAAGGCCAGGCGCACGTCGTCCAGGCTGGTCGGCGCCTGGCGGTCCAGGGCCTGCCAGATCAGGTATCGCCGCTCGTCGTACTTGGAGCGCAGCCCCCGGGCGGCGCGCACCGCCTCGTCGGAATCGTCCTTGACGATGGTGTCCCAGAAATCGAAGGTCACCGCCTTCAACTTGCCGCCCACGTGCCGTCCTCCTGTCGGTTTCGCAACGGCAAGGATGTACTCCGTCGGGCGGTTTCAGGCAACAACGGTCATGGCCGGGGGGTCTGCTTCGCGTGGCGTTGGCGCCAGCGCGCCACCTCGCGCTCGGCCAGCTCCACCTGGCGGCGGGTCATCTGCGCCGCCACCTTCCTGCGCGACGCCTTGGGGTCGTAGCGGCGGCTGGCGGCCTTGACCACGTCCAGGTGGTCCAGCGACAGGGTGTACCAGACATAGGCCTGCACCAGGTCGCGGCCCACACCCCAGCCCTCCTCGTACATGGCGCCCACCAGGTACAGCGCCAGGGGCTGCCCCTGGGCCGCCGCCCGCAGGTACCACTCGGCGGCGTCGCCGAAGCTCTGGGCCAGGCCGCGGCCGTGGAAATAGAGCTGCCCCAGGGCCAGCTCGGCGTCGGGGTCGTGGTGCAGGGTGGCGGCCAGGCGGTACCACTCGGCGGCGCGGAAGGGGTCGGGCTTGACCCCCAGGCCGTCCTCCAGGGCCCGGCCCAGGGCGTACTGGGCCGCGCCCAGGCCGGCCTCGGCCGCCTTGCGCAGCCACGGCACGCCGGCGGCGGGGTCCGGGTCGGTGCCCTCGCCGTCGCGGTACATCAGGCCCAGGCGCAGGGCGGCGCGGATGTCGCCGGCCTCGGCCCGCGCCCTGACCTGGCGGAATTCCGCCGCCTGGGCCGCGGCGCGCGGGTCCACCACCACCTCGGCCTGGGGCCAGAACCACCAGCCGGCGGCGCCGGCCGCGGCCAGCACCGCCGCCGCCAGGACCGCGATCACGATCTGCCGGTTCATGGCGCCGCGGGCGGCACGGGGAAAACGGCGGGCACGGCGGCGCAGCTACCGCGCACGGCCCTTGGTGTTGTGCTGGTTCAGGCCCACCTCCTCGCGGGGATCGCGGGTGGGGTCGGGCTGGTCGTAACAGGTGACGGTGCCCAGCGTGCGGTAGCAGTGCACGGCGGGGGTGATGCGGGGCTCGTCCTCCTCGCAGTAGGTGAAGCCCTGCTCGGCGCGCACGGTGGAGCAGTTCTTGCCCGAGAACAGGGACACCACATGGTCGCCGATGGTCTTGTCCGTTGCCACCACGGCGCCGCCGTCCAGCAGGGCGAAGTCGGTACAGCCGGCGCACGCGAGGACGCCGAGGACAAGGGCGAGACGCCGCATGGGGGCCACCTCCGTTGGTTTTCGGTCTTGGCCCATTGTCCGCCACCTTTGGTTAAGCCGCAGTTAACCTTGATCGCCCGGTGGATTCTCGCTAACAGGAGCCGAACCAACAACACCGCAGCGACTGCGCAACAGATCGACCGGAGGACACGGCATGGTTTCCCTGCAACCCCCCGTCTGCGATTTCGGCTGGCGACCGCCCGGGTTCAGCCTCAAGGCCACCGACGGCCGGACCTATACCCTGGACGACGTGAAGGGGCCCAAGGGCACCCTGGTCATGTTCATCTGCAACCACTGCCCCTACGTCAAGGCGATCCTGGACCGCCTGGTGCGCGACGCCCGCGCGTTGCAGGAGAAGGGCATCGGCGTCGCCGCGATCATGAGCAACGACCCCACCGACTACCCCGAGGATTCGTTCGACAACATGGCCCGGGTGGCCGCCGCCAACGGATTCACCTTCCCCTACCTGCTGGACGAGACCCAGCAGGTGGGCCGGGCCTGGGACGCCGTCTGCACCCCCGACTTCTTCGGCTTCAACGCCGACATGGAACTGCAGTACCGCGGCCGCCTGGACGCCTCGCGCAAGGACCCGGGGCCGGCCGACGCGCGGCGCGACCTGTTCCTGGCCATGTGCCAGGTGGCCGAGACCGGCCAGGGCCCGGCGGAGCAGATCGCCAGCATGGGCTGCTCCATCAAATGGCGCGAAGAATAATCCCCGCCGCCGATTGCCATGGGCGGCCCGGGCGGATATTTTACCGCCCTTCGAACCGGCCCGGCGCCGCCCGCGGGCGCGCCGGTCCCGCACCCCAGTAGCCGGAGGCCCCCTTGGCTGACCAAGTGCACGACAGCCTGCTGAAGGAAATCGACGAGGAGCTTCGCCAGGAGCACTACGCGAAGCTGTGGAAGAAGTACGGCAACTACGTCATCGGCGCCGCCGTGCTGCTCGTCGTCGCCGTGGCCGGCTACCAGGGCTGGCGGCACTGGGACCTGAAGAACCGCCAGGAGATGGGCGATCGCTTCGCCCAGGCCATCACCCAGTCGGCGAACGCGCCCCAGGACGCGGCCAAGACCCTGTCCGGCCTGGCCGAGGACGGTGGCGGCTATGGCCTGCTGGCCCGGTTCCAGCAGGCGGCCCTGCTGGCCAAGTCCGGCGACACCGCCGGCGCCGCGGCGGCCTACGAGGCCATCGCCAAGGACGGCGGCACCGACGCCCTGTACCAGAACCTGGCGACCCTGCTGTCGGTCCTGACCCGGCTGCAGACGGGCGACCCGGACCAGTTGTCGCAGCAGCTCGCCCCCCTGACCGCGGCCGACAACCCGTGGCGCTACAGTGCCCAGGAGGCGGCCGCCCTGCTGGCCCTGCGCGGCGGCGACACGGCGCGGGCGCGGGAACTGCTGGACGCCCTGATCGCCGACGCCGGCACGCCCTCGGGCATCCGTGCCCGGGCCGAGGCCCTGCGCGGCAGCCTCGGCTAGGCCATGCCGCCCCGGCCCTCCCAACCCCCGGCCCGTCCCCGGGCCCATCCCCGGGCCCGCCACGGCCTGCTGCGGGCCCTGCTGGCGCTGCCGGTGCTGGTGTCCGTGGCCGCCTGCGACACCTGGTTCGGCGCCAGCGAAGAGCCGCCCCTGCCCGGCGAGCGCCTGCCGGTGCTGGTCGACTCGCGCACCGTCCAGGCCGACCCGGAACTGAAGGGCCGGCCCGTGGCCCTGCCGCCGCCCACTCCCAACGATTCCTGGCCGCAGCAGGGCGGCTACGCCAACCACGCCATGCACCACATCGCCGTGGCCGAGAACCTGAGCCGGGCCTGGGACGCCGACATCGGCGCCGCCTCCGACGCCCACGAGCGGTTCATCTCGACCCCCATCGTCGCCGGCGGCCGAGTCTTCGCCATTGATGCGGAAAGCAAGGTTACCGCCTTCGACGTCGAGAAGGGGGAGCGGATCTGGGACACCGAGCTGACCCCCGACGAAGAGGACGACGGCCACATCAGCGGCGGCCTGGCCTTCGACCAGGGGCGGATCTTCGCCACCACCGGGTTCGCCGAGGTGATCGCCCTGTCCGCCGACAAGGGCGAGATCATGTGGCGCAGGCCCGTGGAGGCGCCCATGCGCGCCGCGCCCACGGCCCGCGGCGGCCGGGTGTTCGCCATCACCGTGGACAACAAGCTGTACGCCCTGGACGGCGAGAAGGGCGACGTGCTGTGGACCCACGCCGGGGTGTCGGAAATCGCCAGCCTGCTGGGCGGCGCCAGCCCGGCAGTGGATTCGGGCATCGTCGTCGCCCCCTATTCCACCGGCGAGATCGCCGCCCTGCGCGTGGACGACGGGCGCGTGCTGTGGACTGATTCGCTGTCGTCCCTGCGCCGCACCGCGCTGGCCTCGTCCGTCACCGCCATCCGCGGCCGGCCGATCATCGACCGCGGCCGGGTCTACACCATCAGCCACGGCGGCCTGATGATCGCCAGCGACCTGCGCACCGGCCGGCGCATCTGGGAGAAGGAGATCGGCAGCTACGCCAGCCCGTGGATCGCCGGCGAATACCTGTTCGCCCTGACCAACGACGCCGAGGTCCTGTGCCTGGACCGCAACACCGGCCGCGTGTACTGGGTCACCCCCCTGCCCCGGTTCGAGGACGAGGAGGACAAGAAGGACCCCATCGTGTGGTCGGGGCCGATCCTGGTCAGCGACCGCCTGATCGTGGCCGGGTCCCAGGGCGAGGCCCTGGCGGTGTCGCCCTACACCGGCGAGATCCTGGGCAAGGTGGAGATGCCCGACAGCGTCACGGTGGCCCCGGTGGTGGCCAGCGGCACGGTCTTCTTCCTGTCCGACGACGCCGAGCTGACGGCCTACCGGTAGCCGCGGGGCCCCGCCCATGCCGTTCACCGTCGCCATCCTGGGCCGCCCCAACGTGGGCAAGTCGACCCTGTTCAACCGCCTGGTGGGCAAGCGCCTGGCCATCGTCGACGACACGCCGGGGGTCACCCGCGACCGGCGCGAGGGCGAGGGCCGCATCAGCGACCTGCGGTTCCGGGTGATCGACACCGCGGGGCTGGAGGAGGCCGGCGGCGAGACCCTGGAGGCGGCCATGCGGGTGCAGACCGAGCGCGCCCTGGACGAGGCCGACGTGGCCCTGTTCCTGATCGATGCCCGCGCCGGCGTGACCCCCATGGACGAGCACTTCGCGCACTGGATCCGGACCCGCCCGGTGCCGGTGATCCTGGTCGCCAACAAGTGCGAGGGCGCCGCCGGCACGCCGGGGCTGATGGAATCCTACGCCCTGGGCCTGGGCGACCCGGTGCCGTTCTCGGCCGAGCACGGCGACGGGGTGTCGGACCTGTACCGGCTGCTGCGCCCCTACGCCGACTGGGCCGAGGAAGCGGAGGTGGAAGCGGACGACGGGGACGCGGAGGCGGACGCGGGCGCCGAGGGCGGGCCCCTGCAGCTGGCCATCGTCGGTCGCCCCAACGTCGGCAAGTCGACCCTGATCAACCGCCTGATCGGCGAGGAGCGCCTGTTGACCGGGCCCGAGGCCGGGGTGACGCGGGATTCCATCGCCGTCGCCTGGAGCCACGAGGGCCGCCCGGTGCGCCTGTTCGACACCGCCGGCCTGCGCCGCAAGGCGCGGGTCACGGCCAAGGTCGAGAGCCTGTCCGCCGCCGATGCCCTGCGCGCCGTGCGCTTCGCCCAGGTGGTGGTGCTGGTGCTGGACGGGCGCACGCCGCTGGAGAAGCAGGACCTGACCATCGCCCGCCTGGTCATCGACGAGGGCCGGGCCCTGGTCATCGGCATCAACAAGTGGGACCTGGTCGACGACCGGCGCGCCGCCATGGCCCAGGTGCGCGACCGGCTGGAGGCGTCCATGCCGCGGGTGCGCGGCATCCCGGTGGTCACCTTCTCGGCCCTCACCGGGCGCGGGGTCGATCGCCTGCTGCCGGCGGCCTTCGACATCTTCGAGGTGTGGAACCGGCGCGTCTCGACCGGGCCGCTGAACCAGTGGCTGGCCGACGTCGAGGCCCACCACCCGCCGCCCCTGGCCCAGGGCCGGCGCGTGCGCCTGCGCTACATGACCCAGGCCAAGACCCGGCCGCCCACCTTCGCCCTGTTCGCCAGCCAGCCCAAGGCGGTGACGGATTCGTACCTGCGCTACCTGGAAAACGCCCTGCGCCAGGATTTCGACCTGCCCGGGGTGCCCCTGCGCATCCTGGTGCGCGGCGGCAAGAACCCCTATGCCAAGGGGGCCAAGCGGGGGTGATCGGCGGCCCGTTTGGGCGTATGGTGGCGGCAACCGGAAAACGAACCGCCACAGGGGAGGCCGCGACCATGAAATTCCACGATTGCACCACCGCACCCAGCCCGCGCCGGGTGCGCATCTTCATGGCCGAGAAGGGGATCGAGATCCCCACCGTGCAGGTGGACCTGCGCACCGGCGAGCAGATGGGCGAGGCGTTCCGCAGGCTCAACCCCTGGTGCACCGTGCCGGTGCTGGAGCTGGACGACGGCACCTGCATCAGCGAGGTCTCGGCCTGCTGCCGCTACCTGGAGGCCGCCCACCCCGAGCCGCCGCTGATGGGCCGCGACCCGCGCGAGGTGGGGGTGATCGCCATGTGGGACCACCACTGCGAGGTCGACGGCATCGCCGCCGTGGCCGAGGTGCTGCGCAACCGCTCCAAGTACATGGTCAACCGGGCCATCGCCGGCCCCCACGACTACGCCCAGATCCCCGAGCTGGCGGACCGCGGCGAGCGGCGCATCGGCCACTTCTTCGACCTGCTGAACGACCGCCTGGCGGACAACGAGTTCGTGGCCGGCGACGGTTTCTCGGTCGCCGACATCTCGGCCATGGTGGCCGTGGACTTCGCCGGCTGGGTCAAGCAGACCCTGCCCGAGGGCCACGTCCACGCGCGGCGCTGGCACGCCGCCGTCAGCGCCCGCCCCAGCGCCCAGGCGTAGCGGCGGGCCGCGCCATGACCAACCCCATGACCCTGCAGGACCGCACGGTCCTGATCACCGGCGCCGGCCAGGGCATCGGCCTGGCCACGGCCGAGCTGGCGGTGGCCCTGGGCGCGCGGGTGGCGCTCAACGACGTCAACGGGGCCGGGCTGGAGGCGGCCGTGGACCGCCTGGGGGCGGACCGGGCCCGCGCCTATCCCGGCGACGTGTCGGACCCGGGCTTCGTCCAGTCCATGGTCGCGGACGCGGTGCGCGACCTGGGCCGGGTCGACGGCCTGGTGGCCAACGCCGGCGTGGTGCGCGCCGCCATGATCCACAAGATGTCCCTGGCCGACTGGCAGAAGGTGATCGACGTCAACCTGACCGGCGTCTACCTGTGCCTCCAGGCCGTGGGCCGGCACATGATCGAGCGGGTGAAGGACGGCGACGACCGCCCCGCCGCCATCGTCAACGTGTCGTCCGACGCCGGGCGCCGCGGCACCATCGGCCAGATCAACTACGGCGCCGCCAAGTCCGGGGTGCTGGGCATCACCATGTCGGCGGCCAAGGAGTGGGGCCGCCACGGCATCCGCGTCAACTCGGTCTGCTTCGGCGTGGTCGAGACCCCCATGACCGAGACCATCCGCGGCGACAAGTTCCGCGACACCTACCTGCAGCAGATCCCGCTGCAGCGGTTCTCGACCCCCGACGAGGTGGTGCGCCCGGTCTGCTTCCTGCTGTCCGACGCCGCCAGCTACGTCACCGGCCAGCACCTGTCCGTGAACGGCGGCATGCATATCGGGTTCTGAGGCCCGCGGCGGCGCGGCGCATCGTCCGCAGGCGAAAAACCCAGAAAAACCAAACCATAGACAGGCGTTATGCCTGCAATTGGCAAATAGTATTTCTATCCCCGTGCCGCCGCCGGTAGAATTGTACAGTTTCAAATTGAAAAATTTAAAAACGTGAATCTAACCACGAACGGGGGCCCACCTGGGTGTTCGGGGACGGCGGATGTTTGTCCGCGGTCCATCATGCCAACGCTCGACGTGCGAGGAGTGAGAGATGAAACGTGCTGTGGTATTCACGCTGGCCTGCCTGGCGGCGATGCCGGCCCTGGCCGACGACGCCGCCCTGCGCCAGGACGCCAGGGAGCTGTTCCAGCCGATTCCGTCGGTGGTGCCGGCGGTCAAGAACAACGCCGTGACCCGCGACAAGGTGGACCTGGGCAAGAAGCTGTTCTTCGACCCGCGCCTGTCCGGCAGCCACCTGATCAGCTGCAACACCTGCCATAACCTGGGCATGGGCGGCGACGACAACCTGGAAACGTCCATCGGCCACGGCTGGGCCAAGGGCCCGCGCAACGCGCCCACGGTCATGAACGCCGTGTTCAACATCGCCCAGTTCTGGGACGGCCGCGCCGAGGACCTGAAGGCCCAGGCCAAGGGCCCGGTGCAGGCGGGCGTCGAGATGAACAACAAGCCGGCCATGGTCGAAAAGACCCTGAATTCCATCCCCGACTACGTGTCCGCCTTCAAGGTCGCCTTCCCGGGCGAAGCGCAGCCCGTGACCTTCGACAACATGGCCAAGGCCATCGAGGCCTTCGAGGCGACCCTGATCACCCCCGGCTCGCGCTTCGACCAGTTCCTGGAAGGCAATGACGCGGTCATGACCGACCTGGAGAAGACCGGCCTGCGCGAGTTCATGGACAAGGGCTGCTCGTCCTGCCACGCCGGGGTCAACGTGGGCGGCCAGGGCTACTATCCCTTCGGCCTGATCGAGAAGCCCGGCGCCGACGTGCTGCCGGCCGGCGACAAGGGCCGCTTCACGGTCACCAAGACCGCCGACGACTCCTACGTCTTCCGCGCCGGTCCCCTGCGCAACATCGAGCTGACCGCGCCCTACTTCCACTCTGGCAAGGTCTGGGACCTGGAGCAGGCCGTGGCGATCATGGGCGAAAGCCAGTTGGGCGAGAAGCTGAGCGTGTCCGAGGTCAAGGCCATCACCGCCTTCCTCAAGACCCTGACCGGCGAGCAGCCGCGGGTGGAATACCCGATCCTGCCGCCCAGCTCGCACACCACGCCGCTGCCGGTGGCCATGAAGTAAACGCCCCGCCCCCCCCCCGGATCGGCCATGCCAAGGGAGCGCTTCGGCGCTCCCTTTTCCATGCCATGGGACGCCGTTTATCTATGCTGAGTAACCCACGTATAGTTTTCTCCTTTGATGTGGATCAAGTAATGATATTTCCCGTGGCGCCGCGCGATGGATAGTATGGCCCGTGCAGCCCGCCGCCGGCCGGCCCCGTCCGCCACCGGACGCCGCCGCGGCCCCCCGCGGGATCAGTTCTAGGGACACGATTGACGTCATGAAGATTACCCAGTTGCGATACGCCCTGGCCGTGGCGCGGGAGCGCAGCTTCAGCCGCGCCGCCGAGGCCTGCAACGTGAGCCAGCCGTCCCTCAGCGTCGCCGTGCGGCAGTTGGAGGAGGAGCTGAACACGCCCCTGTTCGAGCGCTTCAAGAACAGGATCCAGATCACCGAGGCCGGCTCCCAGGTCCTGGAGCAGGTGCAGAAGGCCCTGGAGGAGGTTGAGCAGATCCGCCACGTGGCCGACAGCAAGGCCGATTCCCTGGAGGGCACCCTGCGCTTCGGCGCCATCTATTCCGTGGGGCCGTACCTGTTCCCCACCCTGGTGCCGACCCTGCGCCGCCTGGCGCCGAACATGACCCTGCTGCTGGAGGAGAACTACACCGCGGTCCTGTCCGAGCGCCTGAAGCGCGGCGAGGTGGACGCCATCATCGTCGCCCTGCCCTATGCCGAGCCGGGGATCGAGGTTCTGCCCATCCACGACGAGCCGTTCATCGCCGCCGTCCCCAACGGCCACCCCTGGCAGGACCGCGAAGACCTGGACGGCGACGAACTGGCCGGCGAGAAGCTGCTGCTGCTGGGCAAGGGCCACTGCTTCCGCGACCAGGTGCTGGAGATCTGCGGCGCCTGCCACCACCTGGACGACACGTCCGAGGGCATGCACAACAGCATCGAGGGCAACTCGCTGGAAACCATCCGCCACATGGTGGCGGTGGGCACGGGGGTGGCGGTGCTGCCCATCACCTCGGTCAACAGCTTCCTGTGCATGTCCCTGAACTGCCCCGAGCGCAGCAACCACCTGGTCAAGTACGTGCGGTTCCGCGACCCGGTGCCGTTCCGCCGCATCGCCCTCGCCTGGCGCAGCAGCTTCCCCAACATGCGCGCCATCGAGACCCTGGCCACGGCCATGCGCAAGTCCCCGCCCGCCGGCGTCGACCTGGTGCTGGACGCCAAGGCCGGCCGCCCGGTCCTGGGCCTGGGCGGCGGCGAGTGCGGGTGACGGCAACGGGGCTTGAGTCTTTTCCCGTCCTGATCCATATCAGGGGTCTCGTCTCCTGAACCGGAAAGGGAGGGCCCCCATGGCACGGAAACGTCGCGACATCCCTGGCAAGACGCCGGCGCCGGCCCGCCGGTCGCCCCTGGCCGTGGCCGCGGTGGCGGTCCTGGCCGTGGCCGCGGGCCTGGCCTGGTGGGCCTGGCCGGGCACCGACCCGGCCAACGCGGCGCCCGGCGAGGTGGTGGTCTACAAGTCCCCCACCTGCGGCTGCTGCGGCAAGTGGGTCGACCACATGCGCGCCGCCGGCTTCAAGGTCACCGTCAACGAGACCATGGACATGGACACGGTCAAGGACCGCTACCACGTGCCCTACGAGATGGGGTCGTGCCACACGGCGGTGGTCGACGGGTACGTGGTCGAGGGCCACGTGCCGGCCGGCGACGTGGCCCGCCTGCTGGCCGCCAAGCCCAAGGTGGCCGGCATCTCGGTGCCCGACATGCCGATCGGCTCGCCGGGCATGGAACAGGACGGCGGCAAGGAACCGTTCAAGGTCTACACCTTCGGCCCCGACGGCGCCCGCGTGTTCGCCGAGCACTGAGCCTGCACCGGGCCCGCACCGGGCCCCACCGGGCCGCGGCCGCCGGATCACCGTTGATCGCCATCGCGTGACGCGCGACAATTTAGGGGTTCCCTTGCATCTTGGGAGGATCGCGACCATGCGTGCCATCATCACCGCGGCCGCCCTGCTGGCGACCCTTTCCGCCGCCCCGACCCAGGCCGCGGATTTCACGATCACCTTCGAATGGGGTGACATCCCCCTGTGCACCACGGGCACGCCCAACACCGTGCCCAACCCCCGGTTCACCCTGGCCGGGGTGCCCGAGGGCACCAAGTTCATCGCCTTCTCGCTGACCGACCTGGACGTGCCCAGCTACAACCACGGCGGCGGCACCGTCCCCTACACCGGCCAGGCGGTGGTCGAGCCCGGCGCCTTCAAGTACCAGAGCCCCTGCCCGCCCTCCGGCTCGCACACCTACGAGTGGACGGCGGCGGCCAAGAAGTCGACCGGATTCTTCAGCGGGTCCATCGCCAAGGCCCGGGCCCGGACGCGCTATCCCTAGAGCGCCGCGGGAGAATTGATGGTATAGTCTGCTCGGACGGGCGAGGGGCAGGGACCGGGAGTCGGAGGCGATCAATGCCCCACCGCAGCATGAATGAACTGCCGTGCAAGGATGTTCTGCGCGACGCCTATCTGCGCATCGAGCATCACGACATGGCAATGGCCCGCCGCGCCGTCGGCGAACTGCGCAACTGCCCGCACCGCGCCCGCTGTCCGTTCGATGACAAACCCTGCGGCATCGACGACATCATCAACGGCCTCGACCGCCAGTCGCTGGCCAGCGCGCCCGCCGCCGCCGTGGCGCCCACCCCCGCCGCCGCCGTGGCCCCCGCCGCCCCGCCGCCGCCGCCGGTGGACCCCGAGCAGGCCATGCGCCAGCACGCGGCGGCCCGCGGCGGCACCGTGGTCGCCAGCCACATGGGCATGGTCGGCCTGCAACGAATCAAGGACGAGCTGGGCGACCGCTGGCCGCGCTATGCCGAGCGGGTGGAGGAAGTGGCCCTCACCGTGCTGGACAAGCGCCTCACCGACGAGGACGTGTTCCAGCGCACCCCGGACGGCGGCTACCTGATCTGCTTCGGCAGCCTGTCCGAGCACGCGGCGTCGTTCAAGGCGCAGGCCATCTCGCGCGAGATCCAGGCCCGCATCCTGGGCAACCAGGCCCTGCAGGACGACTTCGACCTGCCGCCCGAGCTGCTGGCCGAGGCCGCCGCCATGCAGACCGAGACGGTGACGGCCGAAGTTTCGGAAGAGGACGAGGGCCCGGAGATCTCGGTCGCCGACCTGGTGCTGGGCAAGATCGAGCAGGAGCGCGAGGAGCAGCGCCGGCGGGCCAAGCGGATCCTGCAGGAACTGGCCGGCTCGCCGTCGATCGAGACCGTCGAGACCTGGGTCCGGCCCGAGCAGCAGGGCAAGATGTGGCTGGCCATGCCCGATTCCGAGAGCCGTTTCCGCATCGATCAGCTGCTGCTGGCCACCGGCGCCCCGGCGGAGATTCGGCGCCAGCTCGACATCATCTACCTGGGCGGCGTCGCCACCCGCCTGTTCAACGACCTGGACCCGGGGGTGGCCGTGGTGCTGGTGGCCGTCAACTACGAGACCATGGCCGCGCCCGAGCACCGCGAGGCGTTCGTCAACGTGTGCCGGGAACTGCCCGATTCGGTGCGCCAGCGCATCGGCTTCATGCTGCGCGACGTGCCCGACGGCACCCACGAGAGCCGCGTCGCCCATTGTCTGCAATACCTGCGCCCGTTCTCGCGCCTGCAGGTGGTGGAGCTGTCCCTGCGCCAGGTCAACCAGATGGATTTCAGCGCCCTGGGCGCGCGCCTGATCACCCTGCCCTTCGCCGGCATCCAGACCCTGCTGGCGCGGCCCGACGGCAACGGCGCCAAGTCGGTGGCCAACCGCATCCGCAAGGCCCGCTGCATCATCACCGACGTGCCCGACCACGACAGCGCCCTGAGCCTGCGCCGCCTGGGCGTGGACCTGTTCACCTACGATCCCCTGGGCCCCACCGAGTTGATGTTCCAGTAGGCCGGCTGACACGACGCCATGGACGACGAATCCGACACTTCCGCCCGCCTGGACCGCCTGGAGGAATCCCAGGCCCACCTGGCGGCCACGGTCGACGACCTGAACGACATGATCACCCGGCAGTGGCAGACCCTGGATGCCCTGACCCGCGACCTGCGCCGGCTGCAGGACCGCCTGGCGCGCCTGGAGGAGGACCGCGACCGCGGCCAGGCGCCGCCCGACCCGCCGCCGCCCCACTATTGACCGCGGCCAGGCGGAAGGACCGCCGCAAACGGGGCCCCGGAAAGGCGGGACCCCGGTCCTGGGAGGGACCGGGGCTGGGGGTTTGGAGGGGAAGAGCCAGGTTTGTGAGGGGGAGGGGAGAACCGTGGCTCGTGGGGACCACCCTACGCCCCGGACCGCCCCGTGAATGTGAGGCCGGTCACACTGGACCGGTTTTTTTCGTTTTTTTTTGCCCGCACCGGCGCCCGGTCCTTTAATGGCGCCATGGCCGACACGGTGTTCACCCTGACCGACGTCACCAAGGCCCGCCACGAGGGCGGGGCCGGGTTCGAGCTGTGCGTGCCGCGCCTGGAGGTGCCGCGCGGCGCCCGCCTGGCCCTGGTCGGCGAAAGCGGCTGCGGCAAGAGCACCCTGTTGGACCTGCTGGGCCTGGCGCTGAGCCCGACCACGGCCGGGGCCTTCACCTTCAGCGGCGGCGGCACGCCCGCCGACATCGCCGCCATCTGGCAGCGCCGCGACGCCAACCACCTGGGCGAGCTGCGCAAGCGCCACATCGGCTATGTGCTGCAGACCGGGGCCCTGGTGCCCTACCTGGGGGTGCTGGAAAACATCGACCTGACCCGCCGCCTGCTGGGCCTGCCCGACGACGGCACCAGCCGCCGCCTGGCCGCCCGCCTGGGCCTGGCCGGACATCTGGACAAGGACCCGGCGGCCCTGTCCGTGGGCGAGCGCCAGCGGGTCGCCATCGGCCGCGCCCTGGCCCACCGCCCGGCGGTGATCCTGGCCGACGAGCCGACGGCGTCGCTGGACCCGCACACGGCGACCCGGGTCATGGAGCTGTTCATGGAGCTGATCGACGAGACCGGCGCCACCCTGATCGTGGCCACCCACGACTGGCACCAGGTCGACCGCCTGGGCCTGACCAAGGTCGGCCACGCCCTGCACCGGGACGAGGAGCACAAGGTCACCACGGCCAGCTTCTCGACCTGACCCCCCTGTTCCCGCGGCCCTCTACGCCGGCGTCCGCGGCTGGGTCGGCAGGGCCACGGTGAAGGTGGTGCCGGCGCCCGCGCGGGTGTCGAAGTCGATGCGTCCGCCGTGCTGGTCGACGATGCGTTTGACGATGGCAAGGCCCAGCCCGGTGCCCATGGTGCGGGTGGTGAAGAAGGGATCGAACAGGTGCTCGCGGTGCTCGGCCGGGATGCCGTCGCCCTGGTCGATGACCTTGATGACCACCTCGTTGCCCCGGTCCGACGCCGCCACCGCGCCCTCGAACCGGACCATGCCGCCGGGGTCCGAGGCCTGGATGGCGTTCTCCGCCAGGTTGCGGAACAGGCGGATGAGCTGCGAGCGGTCCCCCCACACCGGCGGCAGCGGCCCGAGCGCGCCGAGGGCGATGTCGACCCCCTTCTCGGCCGCCTTCTGGGATACGGCGATGGCGGCGGCGTCGGCGATGCCGCGCGGGTCCTGCCAGTCCTGGTTCGGCGTCTCGGGCCGGGCGAAGGCCAGCATGTCGGACAGCACGTCCTCCATGTAGGCGATCTGCTCCTGGGCCAGGCCCCATTGCTGCTCGCGCTGGTCGCTGGGGTGGCGGCACCCCTTCTCCAGGGTGTGCATGTTGACCTTGATGGACGACAGGGCGTTGCGCAGGTCGTGGGCGACCATGGCGGCCATGCGCCCCATGGCCGCCAGTTCCTTGTTGCGCGCCGCCTCGGCCAGGGACCGGACCATGCGCCTGAGGCCGTCGGCCAGGGTGCCGATCTCGTCGCGGGTGGTGATCGGCAGGTCGACGTCGGTCTCGCCGGCGGCGATGCGCCCGGCGGCCCGGGTCAGGGCCGTCACCGGGCGGGTCAGCCAGGCGGTGGCGCCGCCGATGGACAGGCCCAGGAAGGCGCAGACCCCCAGCAGGGTCACGTACAGGTGGTCGCGCAGGTCGTCGCCCGCCTTCATGACCGCCGTCTGCGGCACCACATGGCCGACCACCAGGGTGCGCAGGCCGTCCTTCTCGTCCCAGGCCCCGGGCAGGTCGACCCGGGCCACCGACAGCAGGTGGGTGGGCATGGCCAGGGTGGTCGAAATCCGGGCCGGCTCCTTCATCCAGTCGGCCCAGTCCTGCTGCAGGCCGAATTCGTCCTGGATCCGGTCGTGGCGCCCGAACTCGAAGGCGAAGGTGCGGCTGGGGTCCGGGTGGTACAGGATCTCGCCGCCGCAGTCGGTCAGCACCAGGAAGCCGTCGCTGGCCGGCGGGATCACGTTGCGCAGCAGCACGTTGACGTCGATGTTGATGACGATCACCGCCACCGTGTGGCCGGCGCCGTCGAACACCGGGGTCGACAGGCGCAGCATGGGCTGGTGCGGCTCGACGATGGCGCCGTGCTCCTGGTTCAGGTCCAGCTTGGAGACGAACACCTGGCCGCCCCCCAGTTGCAGCGCCTCGCTGAAGTAGTAGCGGTCGCCCTTGCTTTGCAGGGCGTCCAGGGGAACGGCACGGATGCCGCGGGAATCCTGGTCCACGCGCACCAGTTCGCGGCCGTCGTCGGCGATGCCGATCAGGCGCACCTGGGCGTAGAAGGGCTTCTCGGTCATCACCGTGCGGAACGCCCGCACCAGTTCGGCCCACCGTTCGCCGCGGGCCAGGTCCGTGGCCGCCACCGGCAAGCCGCGGGCGGCGTCCAGGCTGGCCAGCAGCAGGGCGTCCGACTCGGCCCCCTCGACCTGGTCGCGCAGGACCGCGCCCTCGCGCTCGGTGTGGCGGGCGGTGGTGGCGATGGCCTGGTCGGTCAGCAGGCGCGTGGTCTGGTCCACCGTATGCACCGCCACCCCGGCCAGGGTGGCCGTGGCGATGACGAAGGTGAAGGCGAAAATCTTGTGCGGCAGTTTCATGGCAGGGTCTCCGCGCCGCCCGCGCCCGCGACCCGTTGCGCCGTTCGGGCGTTGGCGGCACAATGGACTATATCACCGTGTTTCCGGCCGTCACGAGGCCGCAGGGGGACCTGGGGGAACGGAATTCCATGCCGCGCATCCTGATCACGGACGATGACGCGGCCATCTGCCGGTCCCTCGAACTGCACTACCGCCAGCAGGGCCACGACATCGTCACCGCCGGCAACGCCGCCGAGGCCATGGCCCGGGTCGAGGCCGAACCGTTCGACGCCGTGGTCACCGACATCCGCATGCCGGGCGAGGACGGCCTGTCGCTGATGCGCCGCATCCGCGCCGCCCGCCCCAACCTGCCGGTCATCGTCATGACCGCGTTCCAGGACCTGGACAGCACCGTCTCGGCCATGCAGGGCGGGGCCGTGGACTACGTGCCCAAGCCCATCGACATCGGCGACCTGGACACGGCGCTGGACCGGGCCATGGCGCTGCGGTCCGGCGGCAGCGCCCGGCGCGAGGCCGGCGACAACACCCTGGTGCTGACCCCCGAGGACGGCACCTCGCCCATGGTCGGCCAGTCGCCGGCCATGCAGCAGGTGTTCAAGCAGATCGCCATCGTGTCGCAGAGCCGCGCCACCGTGCTGATCGAGGGCGAGTCGGGCACCGGCAAGGAGCTGGTGGCGCGCGCCATCCACCGCGCCAGCGCCAACGCCGCGGCGCCGTTCATGGCCGTGAACTGCGCCGCCCTGGTCGAGGACCTGCTGGAAAGCGAGATGTTCGGCCACGTCAAGGGCGCCTTCACCGGCGCCGTGTCGGCGCACCGCGGCAAGATCGAGATGGTCGGCGACGGCACCCTGTTCCTGGACGAGGTGGCCGAGCTGTCGCCGGCCATGCAGGGCAAGCTGCTGCGGGTGCTGGAGGCGCGGGAATACTCGCCGGTGGGCAGCACCGCGGTGCTGGCCACCGACGCCCGCTTCATCTCGGCCACCAACGCCGACCTGGCGGCCCGGGTCGCCGACGGGCGGTTCCGCGAGGACCTGTATTACCGCCTCAGGGTCATGACCATCGAGACCCCGCCCCTGCGCGACCGCCGCGCCTGCTTCCCCAGGCTGGTCAACCACCTGCTGCTGCGCATCAACCGCGACCTGCAGCGGCGCATCCAGGGGATCACCTCGGCGGCCATGGACCGCCTGATGGCCTACGCCTGGCCGGGCAACGTGCGCGAGCTGGAGAACGTGCTGATGAAGGCCTCGGTGATGGAGCGCGGCCGCATGATCACCGTCGCCGCCCTGCCCGCCGAGGTCCGCGGCGACGGCGGCGAGGACAACCAGCCCGCCGCCGCCACGGCCGGCGCCGACCCCCTGTCCCTGAGCGAGATGGAGCGCCGGCACATCGCCCGCGTGCTGGAGTACACCGGCTGGCACAAGGGCCGGGCCTGCGAGATCCTGGGCATCTCGCGGCCCAAGCTGCAGCGTCAGATCGAACGCTACGGGCTGAAGCCCGATTGAACGATTCGTTAAATCGGCGACGGCGGTTTCCACGACTCGTTCACTCCCCTGCCCGGGCCACGTATTGAAATCATTCACACATTCGCCCTAACCCCCTCTTCTAGCAATGTTCCTGCCAATCCGGGCGGCCCGCGCCCGGCAGGCACGGTCCTTGCATCAAGGGATGTGTGGAACACAACCTGTCGATCAGCCCAGAGGGGGGCAACACCATGATCAGAATCCTCTTCGCCGCGGCGACCCTGCTGCTGTGGACGGGCCTGACCCCGGCCGGCGCCGCGGTGCCGGACAAGGTCACGCCGGCCATGGCCAAGGAGAAGGGATGCCTGTCCTGCCACGCCGGGATCGAGGACATCCGCGAGGCGGGCAGCGAGATGCTCAACCAGGTCAAGGCCATCGCCGCCGACGTCGGCGACCCGGGCGGCTGCGTCACCTGCCACGGCGGCAACCCCCAGGGCCTGACCGCGGCCGACGCCCACAAGGGCGCGCCCAAGGACCTGGCCGAGGGCGTCGGACCACAGGAGTTCTACCCCGACCCGGGCAGCATCTGGATCGCCAGCCGCACCTGCGGCCAGTGCCATTCGGAATACCCCTACCGCCTGGAGCGGGCCCTGATGAACACCGAGGCCGGCAAGATCCAGGGCAACCTGCACACCTGGGGCATTCCGGAAACCTTCAATCACAAGGTCCCCTGGGGCAACTACGACGTCGAGGACACGGACGGCGCCGAGCCCATCGTCGGCACCGACGCGTACCGCGCCTACATGGCCAAGATGATCGCCGCCCATCCGGACCAGTTCCCCAAGTCCCTCAAGCAGGTCCCCCTGCCCTCGGTCGACGAGATCGAGAAGGACCCCAAGCTGGCCGGCTTCACCTATCAGCGCCAGCAGTGCCAGCGCTGCCACACCGCCGTGAAGGGCCGCGAGAAGCGCGGTGACTACCGCGGCATGGGCTGCTCGTCCTGCCACGTGCTGTACGGCAACGAGGGCCTGTACGAAGGCGACGACCCGACCATCGACAAGAAGGAAAAGGGTCACATGCTGCGCCACCGCATCCACGGCACGCGCAAGGCCGGCGGCGGCATCCCCGTCGAGACCTGCAACTCGTGCCACAACCGCGGCAAGCGCATCGGCGTCACCTACCAGGGCCTGATGGAGTTCCCCTACGGCAGCCCCTTCAACGCCCAGGGCCAGAAGCAGCCCAAGCTGCACACCAAGCAGTACCTGTTCATCTCGGACGACCTGCACCACCAGATCGAGAGCCGGCCAGGCAATCCCAAGGGCGGCATGCTGTGCCAGGACTGCCACACCAGCATCGACATGCACGGTGACGGCAACATCTTCGGCACCACCCTGGCCCAGGTGGAAATCGAGTGCCAGGACTGCCACGGCACCACCGACAAGTTCCCGTGGGAACTGCCGCTGGGCTATTCCGAGGAGTTCGCCAAGGAACTGCCCACCGACGGCCGCGGCCTGACCAAGGAGCTGCTGTCGGAAACCGAGTCCTTCGCCACCACCTACCCGGTCAAGGACGGCTACCTGCTGACCACCCGCGGCAATCCGTTCGGCAACGTCGTCAAGGACGGCAGGAAGGTGGTCCTGCACTCGGCCACCGGCAACGACTTCGACGTGCCGCTGCTGAAGCAGCTCAAGATCGACGACACGTGGAAGAGCCCCGACGCCATGGTCGCCATGAGCCGGGTCGAGAAGCACAACGAGAGCCTGGAGTGCTATGCCTGCCATGCCTCGTGGGTGCCGCAGTGCTACGGCTGTCACGTCAAGGTCGACTACGGCCCCGGCAAGGACGGCAAGCCGCTGATGGACACGGACTGGATCGCCGGCGGTTCCAAGCGCTTCCCCAACGGGCAGACGGCGGAATCGCCCCTCGGCACGCACGGCTTCAAGAGCCCGGGCAAGGTGTCCGAGACCCGCTCGTACCTGCGCTGGGAGGAACCGGTCCTGGGCATCAACGGCGAGGGTCGCGTGACCCCGCTTATGCCCGGCTGCCAGGTGGTCTATACGGTCATCGACCGCCAGGGCAAGACCATCGCCCTGAACCAGACCGGCCGCTCGACCGACGAGGCGCGGGAGCTGAAGCAGGACCGGGTGCCCCTCGGCCTGGACATGGCCCCGGTGCAGCCGCACTCGGCCCAGCGCAAGGCCCGGACCTGCGAAAGCTGCCACAACAACCCGAAGGCCCAGGGCTACGGTATCGCCGGCGGCGTGTTCCAGACCCGCTATACGGAGAACATCGTCGAGGACCTGATCGACCAGAAGACCGGGAAGGTCATTCCCAAGAACTATGTCATCCAGATCCCCAAGATCGACGGCATGGACTTCGACTGGTCGACCATCGTCAACAAGGCCGGCGAACAGGTGCAGACGGTGGGGACCCACTGGCCGCTCAGCCGCTCGCTGACCAAGGAGATGCGTGACGGCATGAACCGCACCGGCCTGTGCATGGGCTGCCACCGCGAGATGACCAACGCGGAACTGTGGGCCAAGGTGTCGACCCCCGGCACCCTGTCCGACAGCCAGCACATCGAGCTGATGAACAAGATGATCAAGGCCTTCGCCGGTTCCAAGTAGCCGGCTCCGGGAGGGGGCGTCCGAGCCCCTCGACGCCCCCTCCCCTTCTTTCGGATTTCCGGGCCCCCGTGCCCGCAACGACCGCAACCCGGTGGCGAGACCAGGCCCATGACACGCAAGCAGGCTCTCCTCCCCCTCCTCCTTTCCACGGTCCTGGCCCTGGGCACCCTGTCGGCGGCACCGGCTTCCGCCGCCGACGCGGAACACCCCGCCGCCGGGACCTCGCCTTTCGCAGATGCGCCGGACCGGGAAAAGCTGCGCCGCAGGTTGCAGCGGCTGGTCGGCGGGACCGAAGATCCCGCACCGACCGCACCCCGGGCCGGCGCCCATCGGCCCAAGGACCCGCATGCCGCGCTGGGCCCCGAGTCCATGATCCGCGTCGCCCTGCAGCACCAGGACGAGGGCCGCCCGGGCCTGGCCCTGGACACCCTTGGCGACGCCCTGCGGCGCTATCCCGGCCACCCCGACGTGCTGCTGGTGCGCGGCAGCCTGCTGTTGCAGCAGGACCGCACCGCCGACGCCTTGCGCGACCTGGAGGCGGCGGCCCAGGCCGCGCCCGGCAACCCCGCCATCTACGTCAACCGGGCCCAGGCCTACCGCCGCTTCGGCAACACCAGCAAGGCCATGGCCGACCTGGACCGGGCCGTGGAACTGGCCCCCGACAACCTGGCGGCGCGGTTCAACCGCGGGTCCATGCACTTCAACGGCGGCCGCTTCGACTTGGCCCTGGCGGACTTCGAGCGCTGCGTCGCCGTCGACCCCCACGCCCCGCCGCCGCACTTCAACCTGGCCATGACCCGGGCCCAGATGGGCGACCGGGACGGCGCCGTTGCCGACTTGCGCCGGTTCCTGGAGTTGGCGGACTCGCCGCAGTGGCGCGACGTGGCGGAAAAGAAGCTGGCCGAGCTGACGGGCCCCGCCCGGGCCGAAGGCAAAAAGGAATGACAAACCCGGCCCCGCGCCTGCTGGCCGTTCTCGCCGCCTGCCTGATGGCCCTGTCCGGCGCCCGCGCCGGCGCCGCGCCTGGCTTCGACGCGCTGCTGGACGAGGCCGCCGCCACCTTCGCCCCGCCGGCGGGGTTCGCGGCGGCGCCGGTGCCGACCGTGCCGGCCTTCCCCTTCGACCGGGCCCTGGCCGCGCCCGATGGCGGCCTGACCGTGGCCTACGCCGTGCGGCCCATCGCCCGCATGGAGATCGACTACAACGACCCCCACAGCTCGGCCCCCAACCCCAACCACATCTTCCCGCTGGTGTACGGGTCCCTGGTCGGGCTGCTGTCCGCCGGCGGTCATTCGCCGTCGCGCGAGTTCCCGGCCCAGGAGGCGCGGGCCCGCTTCAACGCCGACTGGGCCAGCGCCACGGCCTTCGACCTGGACCCGGCGGTGTCGCCGGACCACCGTTACGGCTTCCTGCTGGCGCTGCACAAGAACGCCCGCGCCGACGTCTACGTGCTGTTCCTGTTCAGCGACCCGGCCAAGGCCAAGGGCCGCATCGACGCCCTGCTGACCAGCCTCAAGTTCCGCCCCGGCGGCGCCGCCGACGGGCGTTGAGCCCCTGGGCGCTGAGCCACCTCACGCCGACGGCCGGAACGAGTCCAGCCGCGCCTCCAGCTCGTGGCGCTGGATCTTGCCGGTGGTGGAGCGCGGCAGGTCCTCGGGCGCGACGAAGATTACCTCCTTGGGCCGCTTGTAGCCGGACAGGTTGTCGCGGCACAGGGCCAGCAGGTCGTCAGCACCCAGGGATTCGTCGTTGGCGACGATGAAGGCCACCGGCACCTCGCCCCACCGGTCGTCGGGGCGGCGCACCACCACCGCCTCGCGCACCCGCGGGTCGGCGGCCAGCACGGTCTCGATCTCGGCCGGGTAGATGTTCTCGCCGCCGGACTTGATCATGTATTTGACCCGGTCCACGTAATCCAGGCTGCCGTCGGCGTTGCGGCGCATGACGTCGCCCATGTGGAACCAGCCGTTGCGGAAATCGTGGGCGTTGGTCTCGTGGGCGTTCCAGTAGCCGCTGAACAGGGTCGGGCCGCGCACCGCCACCTCGCCCGGGGTGCCGACGGGGACCTCGTTGTCGTCGGGGTCCACCAGGCGCAGCTCGCAGAAGGCGGACTGGCGCTTGGACAGGCTGGCCGGCGGCACGCCCACGGCCAGGGTGCCCGAGGTGGCCGGCACCAGCCCGGTCTCGGTGGCGCCGAAGCTGTTCAGGTAGGGCGCCCCCAGGGCCGCCGTCACCGCCGCGATGTCGGCGCGCGGCACCAGGTCGGCCATGGCGCCGCACACCCCCACCCCGCGGGGCCGCACGCCGCGCTCGCGCAGCACCTGGGCGAACGGGCCGACCATGCCCGGCATCAGGATGAAGAAGGCCATCTCCGCGGTCTCCAGCACCCGGATCAGGCCGTCGGGGTCGTAGCCGTCCACCACCTGCACGGTGCCGCCGCGCATGACCGTGGCCAGGGCCTGGTCGGTCGAGGCCATGTGGTAGAACGGCGCCCAGGCGCAGTAGGTGTCGCCGATGGGCACGCGCAGCTCGGAGGCATAGGACATGGCCCGCGCCACCATGGCCCGGTGGCTGACCAGGGCGCCCTTGGGCAGGCCCGTGGTGCCCGAGGTGTAGAGGATCACCAGCCCGTCCTCGGGGTCGATGTCCAGGTCCGGGTAGTGGTCGGGCGCGGCGGCCAGCAGGGCGTCGTAGTCGGGCCCCAGGACGACGGTGCGGTGGCCGGTGGTGCCCAGGGCCGCCAGGGCGTCGGCCAGGTCCGGCTGCACCAGCACCAGGCGCGGCGCCACCAGCTCGACGCAATGGCGCAGCTCGCGCGCCCCCAGGCGCCAGTTCAGGGCCGCCAGCACCAGCCCCGCCTTGGCCGCCGCCAGCTCGGCCTCCATGTACTCCAGGCAGTTGCGGGCCAGCAGGGCGACCCGCTCGCCGCGCGCCAGGCCCAGGCCCAGCAGGCCGTTGGCCAGGCGGTTGCTGCGCTCCTCCAGCTCGGCATAGGTCAGGGACCGCTCGCCCTCCACCACCGCCGGGCGGTCGGGGTTGATGGCGACGCGGACGTGAAACAGGCCGCCGACGGTGGCCCGGCGCGACGCCGTGACCTCGGGCGGAGGGACATAGGTGGACAAGACGGAAACCTCCCGGACGGATCGCGTTTCTCGGCTGCCGCGTCGGCGCGCGGCTTGGCGCCAAGTCTAGCGCATGGTACGCGCTCGGCGCGAAAATCATTTTCGCCCGGGCCCCGGCGGGTCTAGGCTAGAACCATGCTCGACCGTCTGACCCTGGCCCAGGTGATCCGCCTTGCCAGCCGCGACTTCCTCAAGGAGTGGCGCATGTCAGCCTGCTTCGTGCTGGCGCTGGCCGCCGTGCTGACGCCGCTGCTGGTGCTGTTCGCGCTCAAGTTCGGGCTGATCGACACCCTGCGCCAGCGCCTGGTGGAGGACCCCCGCAACCGCGAGATCCGGCCCCTGGCCAGCGCCCGGTTCGACGACGCCTGGTTCGCCGACCTGGCGGCACGGCCCGAGACCGGGTTCCTGGTTCCGCGCACGCGCCAGATCGCCGCCACCATCACCTTGCGCGTGCCCGGGTCGCGCAGCCGTTTCGTCACCGCCGAGCTGGTGCCCTCGGCCGCCGGCGACCCGCTGCTGCCCGCGGGCACCGAACCGCCGGCGGGGGTCGAAGTCGTGCTGCTGTCGGCGCCGGCGGCGCAGCGCCTGGGCCTGGCCGCCGGCGACAGTGTCGAGGGCCTGGTGCAGCGGGTGGTGGCCGGGCGGCGGCAGCCGGCCAAGCTGACCGCGCGCATCGGCGCCGTGCTGCCCGAGCGCGCCTTCACCCGGCCCGCCGCCTTCGTCTCCCTGCCCCTGATCAGCGCCGTCGAGGACTACCGCGACGGCCGCGCCGTGGCGGCCCTGGGCTGGGCCGGCGAGGCGGCGCCGCCCGGCGCGCGGGTCTACGCCGGGTTCCGCCTGTACGCCCGCGGCCTGGATGACGTGGTCGCCCTGCGCGACCTGATGCGCGCCCGCGGCATCGAGGTGTATACCCGCGCCGCCGAGATCGAGACCGTGCAGCAGTTGGACGCCAACCTGGGCAACATCTTCTGGATCATCGCCGGCATCGGCCTAGGCGGGTTCCTGCTGTCCCTGGGCGCCAACCTGTGGGCCCACGTGGACCGCAAGCGCCGCGACCTGGGCGTGCTGCGCCTGCTTGGCCTGCCGACCGCCGCCATCACCCTGTTTCCGGTGCTGCAGGCCAGCTTCACGGCGGTCCTGGGCGGGGCGCTGTCGGGCATGGTCTACCTGGGCGTGGCCGGGTTGATCAACCGCCTGTTCGCATCCAGCCTGGACAAGGGCGAGCTCGCCTGCCGGCTGCTGTCCGGCCACTTCGCCGCCGGGCTGGTCCTGACCGTGGCCTGCGCCGTGGCCGCCTCGGCCCTGGCCGGCTACCGCGCCTCGCAGATCGAGCCGGCCGAGGGGACCCGCAATGTGTAGACACCTGATCGCCGTGCTGCTGTTCCTGCTGGCCGCCCCGGCCTGGGCCCAGGAGGCGCCCCAGCCCTGGCGCGAGAAGCTGTACAACCCGGCGCCCCAGGCCGGCGACCTGGTGCTGCCCATGCCCTGCGGCGGGGCCATGGCATTCCGCCGGGTCGAGGTGCCCAGCGACGGCTGGCTGGGCGACCGCAAGGTGGTCATCGGCGGCAGCGACGAGGCCGTCGGCCACGCCGAGAACAACCGCTACGCCTACGTGGCCGGCGGCTTCACCGACCCGGCGACCCCGGCGCGGCGGTTCTTCTACCTGGGCAAGTACGAGGTCACGCAGATGCAGGTGGACGCCCTCAAGGCCGACGGCGCCTGCCCGCGTGCGTCCATGCGCGGGCGCCTGCCGGCCACCAAGGTGTCCTGGTTCGACGCCGTGGCCTTCGCCGGGAAATACACCGAATGGCTGCTGGCCCACGGCGCCGACGCCCTGCCCGGCGAGGACGGCGCGCCCGGCTTCCTGCGCCTGCCCACCGAGGAGGAATGGGAATACGCCGCCCGCGGCGGTTCGGCCGTGTCCACAGCCGAGTTCCAGGAGCGCGCCTTCCCCATGCCCGACGGCATGCACAAGTACGTCTGGTTCGCCGGCGCCCGCTCGTCCAACGGCAAGATGCAGCTGACGGGCTTGCTGCAGCCCAACCCGCTGGGCCTGCACGACCTGCTGGGCAACGTCGACGAGATCGTGCTGTCGCCCTTCCGCCTCAGCAAGTACAGCCGCCTGCACGGCCAGCCCGGCGGCTTCGTCATCAAGGGCGGCAACTACCTGACGTCCGAGACCCAGGTGCGCTCGGCCTACCGCCAGGAGGTGGCCCATTTCGCCCGCGGCGGGCCCAACCGGGTGGCCACGGTGGGGTTCCGCCTGGCCATCTCGGCGCCGGTGCTGACCTCGCACGAGCGCCTGCGCCAGGTGCGCGCCGACTGGCAGGCCCTGCCGCGGACGGTGACCGTCACCTCGGGCACCGAGCCCCTGGACGACCCGGTGGCCGAGCTGGAGGTGGTCAAGCAGGCCACCGCCGACCCCGATTTGCGCCGGCGCCTGGACCACCTGGCCTTCGTGGTCAAGTCCAACGTCGCCAGCCGCAACGAGCAGCGCGACCGCGCCGTCAAGGTGGTGATCCGCCTGGGCGCCTTCCTGGGCCGCAAGCTGCAGGACGACCAGACCCGCCTGCGCGCCATCCGCGCCATCCTGCGCGGCCGCCGCGCCGCCAATTCCAGCCCCGAGCTGATCGCCAAGACCGAGCGCAGCCTGATCGCCGGCGGCAAGGTGCTGGAGGAGAACTTCCAGTACTACGCCGACACGGTGATCCAGGCCGTGGGTGATTATCCCGACGAGGTTTTCGCGCGCCAGTTGGCGGCCCTGGCCGTGGAGTTCGAAAGCCGCGACCTGCGTTCGCTGATCCCCTTTGCGGAACTTTTCAAGTCGCACGCCGACATATACCGGAAAGAGAGCCGAATCGACCGCAAAACCTGGCTTGAACAGATTCGCGAACGGTGAAACACGGGCTCCCCTGGGGTATAATTTAGGTTGAATTGAGGGAATTGTCGGCACAGGAGTTGGAGATGCGCAAATCCGCAAAGGCTGTCGCCCTGGTCCTCATGGTCGCCGTCACGGCAAGCGCCTGCCAGTCGACCGGCAACAAGGGGGCCCAGGCCGAGCAGCCCATGACGGCCCAGGAAGTGGCCCTGCGCAAGCAGAACGAGGCCATGACCCGCACCGTGGTCGAGGGCGCCGCCATCGGCGCCCTGGCGGGGGCCCTGATCGGCGGCCTGGCCGGCGGCGGGCGCGGCGCCGCCATCGGCGCCGGCATCGGCGCCCTGGCCGGCGGCGCCACGGGCTACTACGTGGCCCAGCGCCAGCGGCACTACGCCAACGAGGAGGCGCGCATCAACGCCATGATCACCGACGTGCGCCGCGACAACCAGCAGATGGCCGGCTACCTGGCCACGGCGCAGGAGGTCACCGCCGCCGACCGGCGCAAGCTGAACGACCTGAACCAGCGCTTCGCCGCCAACCAGATCACCCGCGAACAGGGCCAGGAACGGCTGACCCGGATCAAGGAGAACCGCGACCTGATGGCCAAGGCCCTGAAGGGCATGCGCGAGAAGCGCGACAACTACGCCTACGCCCTGGCCGAGTCCAAGAAGCGCAGCAACTCGGCCAACGTGGCCGAGATGGACCGCCAGGTGGCCATGATGGAGCGCAACATCGCGGTGCTGGAAAGCGAGCTGGACGGCCTGAACAGCGCCCTCGAGGTTTCGCCGCTGGGCTAGACCCGGCACCGTCGGGGGAAAGGAGGACGCCATGTCCGCGACCATCGCCCGCAGCCTGACCCTGACCGCCGCCCTGGGCCTGTGCCTGGGCCTGGCGGCGGCCTGCCAGACCACCGACGACCCGTCCCAGGGCGGGTTCGTGTCGGGGGTCTCGGCCCTCAACTCGGGCGCCTACGAGCGGCGCCTGGACCAGAAGCGCGGCGAGCTGCAGAACGAGCAGTGGCGCCAGCAGCAATTGCAGCGCGACCTGGAGGCGGCGCGCCGCGAGCAGGCCAACGTCTCGGCCGAGGTGCGCGAGGCGCAGCAGCGCGAAGACGCCCTGCGGTCCGAGATCGCCGACCTTGACCGGCGCATCGCCGTGGCCGAGCAGAGCCGCACCGCCGACCGGGCCAAGCTGGCGCGGGTGAAAGAGGAGGTCGAGGAACTGGAACGGGCGCAGCGGCTGCTGCAGGCCGACCCGGTGATCGACATCGAGTCCAAGCGGCGCCGCCTGGCCGAACTGGAACGCCGCCGCGCCCTGCTGGAAAAGGCCCTGGCCGAGGCCATCGGCGGGTAGCACGGCGGGCGGACGCCCGCGCTTCCCCTACTGGTTCGACCGCTGCTGCTGGCGCCGCCGCTGCTCGCGTTCGCGCTTGCGCTGTTCCTTTTCGGCCTCGCGCTCCGCGGACGTCTTGAAGTCCTTCAGGTAGGGTTTCCACATCTTCTCGATGCGCGGGCTGCGGCGCTTGAATTCGGCGCCGATGCGCTTCATGGCCGCTTCCATGTCGAAGGAACCGGGCTGCACGGTCATGGACAGGCGCAGTTCGAGGGACGTGGTCTGGCGCGGGTCGTCCGAGGGCGAGCCGCGGCCCTTGCCCTGCAGGCTCAGGACGCCGCTGCGGAAATCCTCGCTGACCTTGAAGCGCAGGCGCGCCTTGCCCCGCTTGCTGGCGTCGCCGGTCTGCTGGTCGATGACCTGTTCCAGCATCAGGGGGTCACCCTCGACCGGCATCATGTACAGCTTCAGGCCCTTCTTGGACTGGTCGCGCATCTTGGCCCGCTGCTCGGGCGTCATGCCGGGGATGTAGAGCCAGTAGCGGTTCTCGGCGTCGCGTTCCAGGGCGAAGCCCAGGGGCTGGCCGTCGTACAGCATTTCGGAGGCCACGTGGATGGCGATGAAGATGGCGTTGCCGATGCTCGTAGCCATGGCGCCGAAGGTCTCGGCGATGACGGTGCCCAGGGTCGTCTTCTGCTCCTCCTCCTGCCGCGGCGGCGGGTTGACCACCTTCATGTGGCCGCGCAGGAACCCGGCCAGGGCGTTGTAGGAGGTCAGCTTCTGGCCGCCGAAGGCGATGTAGTCCAGCTTGACCGTGCCGGCCCAGGGGCCGGCCCAGGGGCCGGTGCCGTCGGTTTCGCCGCCGCCGCCGCCGTCCTCGCCGCCGGGCTTCTCGTAGTAGTGCAGGTAGACCGGGCTGCCGGGCTCCTTGGGGGTGCCGCCGCCCGGCGACTGGTCGACCACCACCTCGGGCTTCTGGCCCTCGGGCGCCGGGCCCTTGGACACCGGCCGCGGCGTAAAGCCGGCATCGGCCACGATTCCCTCGGCCGCCGGCAGCGGCTTCTTGACCACGCCGGGCACCTTGGGGTTCTCGTAGTAGCTCAGCGTGACGGTGATGCCCTTCTCCTGCTCGCTGCCCTCGGCCGGGGTCACGGCGGTGACGGTGAAGGGGTCCTGGCCGCGCGGCGCCGGGCCCAGGCGGTTGTGCCCGGCCTTGAACTTGCCCTGCAGCAGGCCCAGGGCCACGCGCACCTTCTTGCCCTTCATCTGCGGCACCACCAGCTTGTCCCAGGGGCCAAACACCGACACCGTCACCGGCGACCCGAACGGCAGCATCAGCGGCGTGCCGGGCCGGCTTTCGGGCGACTGGGCATAGATGGTGTTGGCCTCGGATTCCCGGGTCGGGGTCTTGACCTCGCCGCCCTGGACCACGTTCAGGCGAGTGCCCACCAGGCCGCGGGCGGCCATCAGGTCCATGCCCAGGAACGACGGCACCAGGACCATGGAGGTGGTGGTGCCGATGCGGATCACCCCCAGGCGGGCGATGCCCAACCCGTCGGTGAGCTGGCGCGGGGCCGTGGCCTGGCCGCGGCCCTTGTAGTCGATGCCGTCGGCCTGGGCCTTGACCTCGACCTTCACCGTGTCGCCCACGCGCACGGGGTTGCCCATGTCCAGCACGAAGTCCGCCGCCACCGGCTGGCTCCAGTCGTTGGTCAGGCGCGGGTCGCCCTCGGTCACGGTCAGGTCCACCGCGGTCGGGGCGGTCCGGCCCGGCGGCGGCGTGGCCTCGACCCGGCCGGTCACCCGCAGGCTGCCCGGCATGTAGACTTCCATGCGCACCTCGAACGGCTGGTCGGGGCGCTTGGGATCCAGCAGGTCGCCGAAGTCGTCGGCGGAGATCTCACCCCTGCCCTGCACCGCCGGGCCCTGGGCCATGGCCATCTCGGCGCGCAGGGGCACCCGCTCGTTCCACTTGGAGAACGGCCAGCCGCCCTCGAACAGGTCGCCGGCCTGGACCAGGTTGCGGCGGTCGTCGTCGGGCCCCACGGCGGCCTTGACGTCGCGCGGCGGCACCCGCTTGCCGGCCCAGTCGGTGACCCGGACCTGGAACGACACGTCCACGGTGAAGGGTTCGGCGTCAATGTCGCCCAGGTCGCGCACCCCCGGCCCCACCCGCAGGCGGTAGGAATAGGGCGACACCACCGGCTTCATCAGGCGGTCGTCGCCGCCACGCAGCACCGCCGCGATGGTCAGCGTGGTGGACAGCAGCACCGGGGCGTCGTTGCTGAACTCGAAGATGCCGCCGCCGCGCACGGCGATGGGCTCGGCGTGGACGTTGGTCTTCAAGCGGCCGCCGGCGATGGGCGGCGGCGCCGGGGCGTCGGGGTCGGGCTTGGGCACGAACTGGCCGGTGACCCGCAGGTTGCCGGTGTCGAACAGGGGCAGGCCGGTCTTCAGCTCGATCTCGTTGCCCATGGTGGCCGGGTCGTAGGTGATGACCCGGGTGCGCCGCTCGATGGAGATCTCGCCCTTCTCGAACTTCACCGTCCCCGATACGCGGGTGCCCTTGTCCAGCTCGACCTGGAACGGGCCGGCCCCGGTCAGGGTCTCGGTGCCGGCGGTGACGGTGATCTCGGCGCCGGTCACCTCGACCCCCGCGGCGTCGGTGACCGGGGTGCGGATGGTGACGATGCGCGGGAAGTGGATCTTCAGCGGCTCGGCCAGCTTGAACTTGCCCCCGGCCTCGAAGGCGACATCCACCGGCGGTCCGCGCGGGTTCAGGTCGGTGAGCATGACCCCGGGAGCGTTGGGGCTGGCGGCACGCTGCCTCTCCACCGCGGCGAAGGCGTCGAAGGGGTTGGGCGGGAAGCTGCCGGGCGGGTCGCTCAGGTCGTCGGCCACCGGGCCGGCGAAGGCCACGTTGCGCGACACGTCGCCGGCGTTGAAGTGGCACAGGGGCTTCTCGAAGTCCCCCTGGGCCGTCAGGCGGAACCGGGGATGGCCCTTGTCGCCGCCCTTGGCGCCCATGAACACCGACACCGGGTCGGCGCCCGTCTTCCAGTCGCCGCTGGCCTCCAGTTTGCCGCTCAGGGTCGCCGGCTCGACCAGGATGTCGCGCAGGCTGGACCGGGCCAGGGGCACGTCGTTGTCGCCCAGGGCAATGACCCGCAGGCGGAACTTGCCGGCGTGGGTGGCGCGTTTCAGCCACGACAGCTTGGGCTGGTCCGGCTGCTGGGTGACGTGTTCGGTGAACCAGTAGGGCTCGTCCACCGGATAGGTCTGGCAGTCGGGGTTCTTGTCCGGCGTGCCGGCCTCGTCGATGGGCACCAGCTCCCACTGGTACTTGCGCACCAGCTTGGAGAACTCGTCGGCGGTGGGTCCGTCCAGGCCCGTGCGCGGGCGCAGATCGATGTCGAAACGGAACTTGTCGGTGACCTTCAGGGTCGAGGACGGCTTCCGGTCCAGGCCCATCTCGATCATGCCCGTGGCCAGCTTCAACAGGTGCTGGTAGCGCTCCTCCATGTCCTTCTTGAGGCCGCCCAGGAAGGCCGCACCCGATCCCTCCACGTTCAGGTCGCCGGGCTCCTTCAGGTACATCTGCACCAGGGGCGCGCGCATCTCCTCTTCCGACATCTCGCCGGCGCCGGGGATCATGTTGTCCAGCTTGACGATCTGGAACCGCAGGCGCAGCAGGTCCTTCCAGTAGGGGTGCTGCACGGCCTTCTTGTACGGGCCCGAGGCCATCCACCAGTCCCACCACTTGACCAGGGTGTGGTAGGACTGGGCGGCGGCGTCGATGGCCCGCTGCAGGCCGTATTCCTCGGCCAGGGGGCGCAGGCGCTCGAAATAGGTCTGCAGGATCGGGCCCAGGTCCTTGCGGGCGGTGTCGTACTGGGTCCTGTAGTCCTCCAGCCACTTCTCCTCGGCCATCTTCTTGTCGTGCTCGCCCTGGGTGAAGATGCGCACGTTCTGGGCCCCGGCCAGGCGCGAGTCGGGCAGGTTGGCCTGGCCCTCGAACGGTCGCGGCAGGGTCCAGTCGTCGCGCTCCACCGTGGGCTTCAGGCGGATGTGGTACTTGGGCAGGGTGAACCCCTTGCCGGCCCCGGCCAGGGTCGAGACGTACTGGTCGCCGTCGTCCAGGGCCTTCAGCACGGCGCCGTAGTTGTCCTCGTATTCGCGCACGTAGCCCAGCAGCTCCTGCATCACCGCCCGCACCTTGTCCAGCAGGTGGCGGTCGTAGTCCTCCAGCGGCGCGCCGGGCCGGGCGTAGCCGGGCGACGGGAAGTACCAGGCCACCAGCGGGTTCTTGACCTTCTCCGAGTCCTTGGAATAGGCGATGGCGCTTTCCACCAACTCGCGCAGGTAGCGGGTGTAGGCCAGGTAGTCCTCGGTCAGGGGGATGTTCTTTTCGGGGTCGTAGTCGGGGCCGTCGAAGGGATCGGCCGAACGCGCGACCTGGGCCCAGACCTTCCTGTCCAGGTCCTTCATGCGCTGGGTCAGGCCGGCCAGCTCGGATTCCACGTCGCTCAGGTCCAGGGTGGCGATCTCGTCGTCCTGCTTGCGCTTCACCGCCTCGGCCACCACCTGGTCCAGGAGCTGGCATTCCAGCAGGTGCTGGCGCCGGTTCCAGTAGATCTGCACCATGTAGCCGAAGGTGGACCGCGCGCCCTCGGCCAGGCCCACCAGCTGGTGCACGTCGAGCGACATGTAGACCTCACCGGGCTGGCCCGGGAACTCCATGATCACCTTCTTGATCTCGACGTTGATGGGCCCGGCGTAAAGCTGCAGGGCGTCATCGGGGGTCGGCACGTTGATTCCCAATTCCTCGAGCCATTTGTTGGTCCAGTTGATGGTATTCTCGCGGATCTCCAGCTTGGGCACCGCGCGCACCGCCTTGAGGGCGATGAGGGCGACCTGATCCGAGGTGTCGTAGTCCGACGTCTCGTACAGTTTCAGCAGCGAGTACCGGGGCTCCACCGTGCCGCCGCTCTTCTTCAGGGTCAGGCCGTCCTTCCACGCCTCGGGCGGGTTCTTGGCCAGTTGGAAAAGGCCCGGCGACTGGCCGGCCCGGCAGGCGGCCTTGCGCGCCTCCTCGTCGGGCCAGGCCAGGAATCCGGTAGGCGTGGGCAGGCCCTTCAGCAGCGGCACGCCGTCGGTGGCATCCATGTCCCATTCGCCGTTCTCGATCAGCAGGGTGACCAGCTTGGACTCGTGCCAGTACTTGCTGACCTTGACCGAGCCCCAGGACAGCACGTCGTAGACCAGGAACACGTAGGCCAGCTCGGGCTGCACCCACAGCAACAGGTCCTTCATGGCGGCGATGGACAGCGCCTTGGTGGCCTCCTGGTCCATGGGCCCGCCCAGCAGCGAGGCGGCGGTGGCCAGGGTGCCGCCGAAGCGCTCGAACAGCCAGGGCTGCTGCGCCGCCGACGAGATGTACTGGGCGTATTCCGACAGGGCGATGGTCTTGGACAGCGCCAGGGCGTGCTCCTTGGCCCGCTGCTCGGTGGTCTGCCCACCCTTGGGGCCGAAAATGTTGATCAGGGACTGGCCCAGCTTGACCCCGTCGTCGATGTCGCCCCAGATCTTCCAAACCTTCTGGAACCCCTGCCCGCCCTTCAGCGCCGCCTTGAACGCGGTGACCCCCAGGTTGACGGCGGCGTCGCCGCCCGTGGGCTTGACCACGAACACCTTGGTCTCGCCGTCCTGGTTCTTCATGCGGACCACGCGCTCCTTCATGCGCGACGGGTCCCACATGTCGGCCATGTCGCGCACGGCGTTGATGGCCAGGCCGGTCCAGGTGCCGCTGCCGTCGCCGTGGAAGTAGTCGTACAGGGTCTCGGCGTAGGACTTGTGCTCCCAGCCGAAGTGCTGGGCGAAGCCCTTGATGCGGTGCAGGTCGGTGTCCACGTCGACCGGGTCCCACTGGGCCTCGACCCAGCGCACCCGGGGCACCCGGCCGCCCTCGTCCCAGTCCAGGTACAGGCGCCAGCGGGTGGTCTCGCCGGCGATCAGGTTGTCGACGAAGCCGTCCAGGTCGCTGCCCTTGGCGATCACGTCCAGGTGCTGGTTGACCTCTTCGCGCAGCTCGCCCACCAGCTTGGCGATGGACTCGAAGGCGGCGCCCTGGCGGCGCAGGCGGGAGCCGGCGGCCTCGGCCCGCTCCAGCGACTTCATCAGCAGCAGGCGGACCTCCACGTCGAACACGACCTTGGGGTCCTCGCTCTTCTCGTTGGCCTTGATGTATTCGGCCAGGTCCATGTTCAGCCGCGCCACCAGCTCCTCGGGCAGGTTGCTGTAGGCCGTGGACAGGGTTTCCATGGAGTTGCGGAAATCGGCGTTGCCGGCCAGCAGGTCGTCGATGGTGGGCGGCGGCCGCGGCTGCTCGCCGGGGCTGGCCGGGCGGCCCTCGCCGTACTCGCGCATCAGCACGGTCAGGTGCTGGGCCAGGTCGCCGGCGTGGCGCCGGTGGCCGGCGCGCAGCAGGTCCATGTTGATCTTCTTCAGGTCCGCCAGCGCCGCGTTCTTCTTCGCGTCGGTGCCGATCAGGGCCGACAGGGCGGCCTCGGAGTCAGGGTTGCGGATGCCGTCGGCCAGGGCCCGCAGGCTGGCGAACTGGGCGTCGGTGACGTTGATGCCGTTGGCGCGCAGGTCCTCGGCCGAGTGGATGCCGACCCGGTCCCACCACTCCATCATGCGCAGGGTGTACTTGGCCAGGTCGTTCACGTTGCCGGCGTGGACCAGAAAGATCTGGCGGTAGTTGTTGGCCATCCACCCGGCCGGGTCGGTGATGCCCTGGGGGAACAGGCGCGACTCGAACATGGCCACCATGGGCGAGTCCTTGTAGTCGCTGGTGGCGGCGGTGACCGAACCGGCGTCGATGGCGTCGCCCAGCTTGCTCATGTCGGTGGCGTGGCCGGCCTTCATGCCCCAGGCGTGCAGCTGCTCCTCGGCGAACTTGCCGCGGTACTTCTCGCGCTCGCCGGCGATCCAGGCCGGCAGGTAGTCGGGCCAGCGTTCCAGCTCGGGCCGCCATTCGCCGGCCTTGCGCACCATCAGGTGGGGATAGGCCTTGGTCGGCGACAGGAACTCCACCTTCAGGTCGTCGGCGGTGACGGTGACCGCGCCGCCCGACATCTCGGCCGACACCTGGGCCAGCACCCCGGCGGCGCGGGGGCCGTTGATGCGCTCGTTGATTAAGGGGTCCTTGGCGATGTCGTCGGGCGAGGCGGTGTTCGAAATGTCGTCGTCGCTCTGCGACAGCTTGCTCAGCAGGTAGGCCTCGTCGATGGGCATGTGCGCCAGGTCCTTGCCGGCGGCGGCCCATTCCAGCCACTCGCGGAACCGCTTGCCGCTGGACCCGACCCGGTACGAGACGGCGATCATGGGCTTGCCGATGCGCCGGCGCACCTCGTTGATCTTGCGCGTGGTCTGCAGCACCAGCTCGAACTTCAGGGCGTCCAGGGTCAGGAACATGTCGCGGTGGGTCTTGAAGGCCCGGTTGCGCAGGACGTCGTTCTTGGACATGGCCTTGAAATGCTTCAGGGCCGCCAGTGCCGTGGCAGGGTTGGGGTTGATCTCGTATTCGGCGTAGGTCTTGGCGAATTCGGCATGGGCCGGGCCCAGGGCCGTGGTCCAGCGGTCGCGGATGGCCTGGGCCCGGGTGTCGTCCAGGCCGGCCGGCGGCGCCAGGGGCTTGAAGATGACGAAGGGGTCGTCGGCGGCCGGCGCCCCCGCCGGCAACAGCGCCAGGACCCAGGCCAACAGCAGCGCGGGCAACAACCGGCCCCGGCGGCACCACCACCCTTCCCTGGCGTGACCTGCGGTCATCGGCACGTCGTTCTCCTTGGACTCAAGGATAAAGCATTTGGCGGGGCACCTAAACGGTTCACCACCGCTTGGGTATTCCTACTCAACGCCCGCCGGCGTCCCGGCTTAGCCGTTGCCCCGTGCCGCCCGGCGGGCGTACCATTGAAGGAACATCCGGATAGCAAGATCGAGGGGAGCGGGAACCATGACCTGGCGCGTGATGGTGGCGGCGGTGTTCCTGGGCATTTGTGTGCTGGCCGGCGGCGCGGTTCCGGCCCTGGCCCAGGCCGCGGAAAACGGCGACCGGCCGCTGTTGATGGAAGGCAAGAAGACCATCTTCCAGCGCGTCCTGACCCGCCCCGGCGCCACCCTGGCGGCCGAACCGGGAGTGGATTCGGGAACCGCCGTGACCCCGTTCACCGTGTACTACGTCTATGGCCGCAAGAACATGTTCGGCGCCGACTGGGTCGAGGTCGGCACCGCCAGCCGGCGCCCCGCCGACGGCTGGGTCGCCGCCGAGCAGATCATCGACTGGAAGCAGACGGTGACGGTCAGCTTCACGCCGCCGTCGGGGCGCGAGCGCACGCTGCTGTTCCGCGACCGCGACAAGCTGGTGCAGCTGCTTGAATCCGAGACCGTGGTGCGCGACACCCGAACCCTGCGCGAACAGGCCCTGGCCGGCCCGGTGGCGCCCGACTTCCCGGTCATCTCCATCGAACCGGCGGTGCACGTGGACATCAAGGACCAGTTCTACCTGCTGCCGATCCTGGGCTGGGAGGAGGCCTACCTCGACAGCGGCTTCACCGCCCGGCTGCTGGAGGTGGCCTCGGTCACCCTGCAGGAGAAGACCCCGGCCCAGGCCGACACCCTGGACAACCCCGACGTCTACAAGCGCGTCACCGAGGGCCTGGGCGAGCGCGAGAAGGCGATCCGCGACTACCGGGTGGGGCTGACCTTCGTCATCGACACCACCACCTCCATGGGCCCCTACATCGACCGCACGCGCGAGGCCATCCGCGCCGTTTTCAACGCCCTCGACGCCGAGGGCCTGACCGCCAAGATCAGCTTCGGCCTGATCGGCTTCCGCGACAACGTGGACGCCTCGCCGGGGCTGGAATACGTGGCCCGCACCTTCGCCGACCTGCAGGCCGGCGCCGACCCGGCCACCTTCATGGAGCGGGTCGAGGGCGTGCGCGCCGCCGAGGTGTCCAGCAAGGGCTTCATCGAGGACGCCTTCGCCGGCGTGGTCAACGCCGCCGAGCAGTTGGACTGGAGCCCCTTCGGCGGGCGCTACATGGTGCTGATCACCGACGCCGGCGCGCGCCGCGCCGACGACCCGCTCAGCCGCACCGGCATGGACGCGGCCGAGGTGCGCCGCCTGGCCGCCGACCGCCAGATCGCCGTCGTCACGCTGCACCTGCTGACCGAGGAGGGCCGCCGCGACCACGCGCGCGCTGCGCAGCAGTACCGTGTCCTGTCCCGGGCCGACAACGGGGTCGAGCTGTACTTCCCGGTGGAGACGGGCTCGGTCGAGGCCTTCTCGGGCCAGCTCCAGGAAATGACCCGGGCCCTGACCGACCAGATCCGCAACGCCGTCCAGGGCAAGATGATCGCCGACCCGGGCGCCGC
>JACKKN010000018.1 GCA_024236415.1 Hyphomicrobiales bacterium | reverse complement strand
CACGGGGCGGTCGCCTGGCTTTGCCGCAGGTGGGCGCAACCAGATTGCGTCAATCCGCGAAGCCGGGGAATCCCCGCTAGGCCGTTAACATAACGGTAGGAATTTCGTTCGACAATCATCTTATCGCATTGGCAGGCGATGTTTTTGCGTCGGGTCCGCTCCAGGCTCGGCGTTGAAGCGCCATGTCCACATGCGCTAAACCGGGTGTGGGATTCGCAATCGGTCCGGGGCCATGGGCGACAAGACGAGAAGGACGGCAATCGCGGTGATTCTGGCGCTGCTGGCCGTGGCAACGGCCGCGGCGGGGGTGCTGTCGCCATTGCCGGCCCGGGCCGCGGGGCCGGTCGTGTCGGACGTGCGCGTGGCCCAGCACGGCCCGACCACACGGGTTGTGCTGGACCTTTCCCGGGACGTCACGGTCACCATGTTCACCCTGGCCGACCCCTACCGCGTCGTCCTGGACATGCCCGAGGTCGGCTGGCGCCTGCCGCAGCAGCCCCTGCCGCAATCGGTGGGCCACTTCAAGCGCATCCGCTACGGCCTGTTCAAGCCCGGGGTGTCGCGGGTGGTGCTGGACCTGGCCTCCCCGGTCCTGGTCCAGGAATTCACCATCCTGCCGCCGCCGGCCGACGCGCCCGTGGGCGGGGCGGCCTTCCGCCTGGTGGTCGACCTGGCGGCCACCACCGACACCGCGTTCCGCGGCGCCATCCGCAAGCGCCGCAACCTGGACAGCCCCAAGGTCGCCGTCGCCGCGGTGGGGCCCGCGGTCGCCCCCGTCGTCACCCCCACGGTCACCTCCACGGTGACCCCCGTGGCGACGGCGCGGCCGGCGCCGGGGGCGCCGATCCGCAAGGCGGCGTTCCCCTACCGGGTTCCGCCGTTGAAGCCGGCCCGGGTCGCCCGCCCGCACGTGGTCGTCATCGACCCCGGGCACGGCGGCGCCGACCCCGGCGCCATCGGCGTGTCGGGCATCTACGAGAAGTACATCACCCTGGCCGTGGCGCGGGAGGTCGAGGCGCAGCTGGAGGCCACGGGGCAGTTCAAGGTGGTGCTGACCCGCGACCGGGACAAGTTCGTCCGCCTGCGCAGCCGGGTCGACCTGGCGCGCGCCGCCGACGGCGAGCTGTTCATCTCGATCCACGCCGATACCATCCGCGACCGCGATATCCGCGGCCTGTCGGTCTATACCCTGTCCGAAAAGGCGTCGGACCGCGAGGCAGAAGCCCTGGCGGAGAAGGAGAACAAGGCCGACCTGATCGGCGGCGTCGACCTGAGCGCCGAATCGGCGGAGGTCACCAACATCCTGATCGACCTGGCCCAGCGCGAGACCATGAACGAGTCCGTTCGCTTCGCGTCGGTGCTGGTCAAATCCCTGCGCCACGAGACCCGCCTGCTGCGCAACACCCACCGGTTCGCCGGATTTGCCGTGCTGAAGGCGCCGGATATCCCGTCGGTCCTGGTGGAGCTGGGGTTCCTGTCCAACCGCCAGGACGAACGGTCCCTGCGCCGGTCGGATTACCGCGTGCGCTTGGCCAAGGCCATCAGCCGGGCCGTGAAGGGCTATTTCGTGCGCATCGAGGAGGCGGCGCGGGAGTAGGGCGCGGCCCAAAACCCGACACAATTGTGAAGTACAAGTGGCTGAAACTTCGAGATGTCCGGCGGACGTGCCGCCGGATCCGCATGAACAGTTGAATCCGCCCAAGGTCGTCCGCATCCTGGTGCCATGGTCCGCTTCCTTACCGTCACCCTGATCTTGCTGGTCCTGGTCGCCCTGGCGGGCGCCGGCGGCGGCCTGTGGGTGTTCTACCACTACGGCCGCGGCCTGCCCGACTACCGCCAGCTGGCCGAGTACGAGCCGCCGGTGACCACCCGGGTCCATGCCGGCGACGGCCGCCTGCTGATCGAGTACGCCAAGGAGAAGCGGGTCTTCGTGCCCATCGAGTCCATCCCCAAGCGGGTCGTCCAGGCCGTGCTGTCGGCCGAGGACAAGGACTTCTACGTGCACCCGGGCGTCAACTTCCTGTCCGTCGCCCGGGCCGCCGTCACCAACCTGCGCAACCTGGGCTCCAACCGGCGTCCGGTGGGGGCCTCGACCATCACCCAGCAGGTGGCCAAGAACTTCCTGCTGACCAACGAGGTCTCCATCACCCGCAAGGCCAAGGAGGCCATCCTGGCCTTCCGCATCGAGCGGACCTTCTCCAAGCAGCGAATCCTGGAGCTATACCTGAACGAGATCTACCTGGGCTTCGGCGCCTATGGGGTGGCGGCGGCCTCGCAGGCCTATTTCGACAAGGCCTTGAACGAGCTGACCATCGCCGAGGCGGCCTTCCTGGGGGCCCTGCCCAAGGCGCCGGCCAATTACCACCCCTACCGCCATCCCCAGGCCGCCAAGGAGCGCCGCGACTGGGTCATCGGCCGCATGCTGGAGGACGGGGCCATTTCCGCCGACCAGGCCGCCGAGGCCCGGGCGACGCCGCTGACCATCCGCCAACCCACCCGCGAGGCCGACGTGGACGCCGGCCATTTCACCGAGGAGGTGCGCCGCGAGATCGCCGAGCGGTATGGCGAGAACGCCCTGTACCAGGGCGGCCTGCTGGTGCGCTCCACGGTGAACCCCAAGCTGCAGGACATCGCCGCCCGCGCCGTGCGCGACGGCCTGATCGCCTATGACCGGCGCCACGGCTGGCGCGGCCCCATGGCCCACCTGGAACCCGCGGCCGCCGGCGCGCCGGCGGCGGATTGGCGCGCCAGGCTGGCCGCCACCCACCTGCCGGCCGAGGTGCCGGCCTGGAAGCCGGCCCTGGTGACCCGGGTCGACGGGGAATCGGCCGCGGTGATGCTGGCCGACGGCGCCGAGGGTACGATTCCCTTGCGCGAGCTGCGCTGGGCGCGCGAGCAGCTGGGCAACCAGACGCGGGGACCGCGCATCAGGGCGGCGACCGAAGTCCTGAAGCCCGGCGACGTGGTGGCGGTGGAGGCGGTGAGCGAATACACGGTCACGGATAAGGGCGAGGAGGTGGCCAAGGAATACCCCGCCGGCACCTACGCCCTGCGCCAGGTGCCCGAGATCGACGGCGGCCTGGTGGCCATGGACCCCCACACCGGGCGCGTGCTGGCCATGGTCGGCGGCTTCTCCTTCGACCTCAGCAAGTTCAACCGGGCGACCCAGGCCAAGCGCCAGCCCGGCTCGGCTTTCAAGCCCATCGTCTACCTGGCCGCCCTGGACAAGGGGTTCACCCCGGCCACGCGCATCCTGGATGCGCCCTTCGTCATCGACCAGGGCCCGGGCCTGCCCAAGTGGCGGCCGGCCAACTACACCAAGAAGTTCTACGGCCCCAGCACCATGCGCCTGGGCATCGAGAAGTCCCGCAACCTGATGACCGTGCGCCTGGCCCAGACCATCGGCATGGAAACCGTTGTCGACTACGCGCGCCGATTCGGGGTGGTCACGGACATGCCGGAAACCCTGTCCATGGCCCTGGGCGCCGGCGAGACCACCCTGCTGGACCTGACCACGGCCTATGCCATGATCGTCAACGGCGGCAAGAAGATCACGCCGACCCTGATCGACCGGGTCCAGGACCGCACCGGCGCCACCGTGTTCCGCCACGACCTGCGCGCCTGCCCGCAGTGCCGGGCCGAGGCCTGGAACAACCAGCCCGTGCCGATCATCCCCGACACCCGCGAACAGGTCACCGACCCGGCCAGCGCCTACCAGATGGTGTCCATGCTGAACGGCGTGGTGCAGCGCGGCACGGGGCGCCGAATCCGCAGCCTGGGCATTCCCCTGGCCGGCAAGACCGGCACCACCAACGACAGCAACGACACCTGGTTTATCGGCTTCTCCCCCGACCTGGCGGTGGGCGTGTTCGCCGGGTTCGACACCCCGCGCAGCCTGGGCAAGCTCGAGCAGGGGGCCTCGGTGGCGGCGCCGATCTTCAAGGAATTCATGCACGACGCCCTGGCCGACAAGCCGGCCGTGCCGTTCCGCATCCCGCCCGGCATCCGTCTGGTGCGCATCGACGCGGCCACCGGCCGCTTGGCCCAGACCGGCGACCGGGACGTGATCCTGGAAGCCTTCAAGCCCGGAACGGTGCCGACCGGCAACGAGGAGATCCTGGAAGGGGTCGTCGCCACCGGCGGTGCGCCCACGTCGGGCACCGGCGGTCTTTACTGACCTTCGAAACCAGGGAAATTTTCTTTGAAGGCGCAGGCAAGCGCCACCGCCGCGCCCGGGCGCCGGCGCGGTTCACTGCAGGATTCGCGGCCGTATTCGTACTTGCGGTCGCCTGCCGGCGATGCGGGCGCGGCTCAGCCGTGCCCCTTCAAGGTGTAGTCCGAGATCGAGGCCCCCTCGCGCCACGCCTTGGTTTCCTTGCATTTTCGGCAGATCCGGTTGTGTGCCCCGTCGGACTCGAAAGCGTCACCACACATCAGGCAGCGGCGGGTCTTGACGTTCAGGCGGGCCTTGGGTTTCTTGATTACGGACATGCGTTCAACGGCTTCCCGCCGTCATCTGTTGTTGCACTGCCCTTCTATATGTCACGGAAATGCGTCGAAACAATGGCAGCCACGTCATGATGCTTGCCCCGGCGCCGGCCTGCCGGGTACAACACGTTGGAATCAAGGGGTTGGTTGCCGATTTTCCGGCAAAAATTTTGTCCCTACGGAGTAGCCAATGCGCGCCGAAGTCGAATCCCAGGTCCAGGACATCAAGCAGTCGCTGGAACTGCTGAGGAGGCATCTTTGACTACGACAATGCCGTCCTGCGCCTCGAAGAGCTGAACGCCGAGGCGGAAAATCCCGACCTGTGGAACAACCCCGAGAAGGCCCAGGCGGTCATGCGCGAGCGGACCCGCCTGGAGGCCGGCATCCGGGCCATCGACGAGCTGACCCGGGAACTGAACGACAACGTCGAACTCATTGAACTTGGGGAAGAAGAAGGCGACGAGGCAGTGGTGGCCGAGGCCGAGGCGGGCCTCAAGTCCCTGCAGGCCAAGGTGGAGAAGGCCGAGGTCCGGACCCTGCTGTCGGGCGAGGCCGACGGCAACGACTGTTTCCTTGAGGTCCATGCCGGGGCTGGCGGCACCGAGGCCCAGGACTGGGCCGAAATGCTGCTGCGCATGTACACCCGCTGGGCCGAACAGCACGGCTACAAGATCGAGTGGATCGAGGAGAGCGCGGGCGAGGAGGCGGGCATCAAGTCGGCCACGGTCCGGGTCATGGGCGACGACGCCTACGGCTGGCTGAAGACCGAATCGGGGGTCCACCGCCTGGTGCGGATCTCGCCCTACGACTCCAGCGCCCGCCGCCACACCTCCTTCGCCTCGGTGGGCGCCTATCCCGTGATCGACGACAACATCGAGATCGAGATCGAGGACAAGGACCTGCGCATCGACACATACCGCGCCTCGGGCGCCGGCGGCCAGCACGTGAACAAGACCGACAGCGCCATCCGCATCACCCACCACCCCACGGGCATCGTCGTGCAGTGCCAGAACGACCGTTCCCAGCACAAGAACCGGGCCGCGGCCTTCAAGATGCTGCGGGCGCGCCTGTACGAGCTGGAGTTGCAGAAACGCGAGGCCGAACAGCAGGCCGAGCGCGACGCCAAGACCGACATCGGCTGGGGCCACCAGATCCGCTCCTACGTCCTGCAGCCCTACCAGATGGTCAAGGACCTGCGCACCAGCGTCGAGACCAGCAACACCCAGGCGGTGCTGGACGGGGATCTGGACGACTTCATGGCCGCCGCCCTGGCGGCCCGGGTCAAGGGCGGGTCCGAGGGCGCCGGGGGCGACGCCGGGTAGGGACCGCGGGCCCTACTGCAACAGGAATTCCTTGAACAGGACGCCCCGGACCTCGGCCGGCGCCATCATGTTGGCGGCCTGGGTCTGGACGGCGGCGCGCAGGTTCTCGGCGCCCTCGCGGCCCGCCAGGTCCTGGCGCGTGCGGTCGCGCAGCAGCATGCGCAGGGCGTCCATCAGTTGCGGCTGGATTTCGGTCAACCGGTCGCGGTGGTTGCCGGCGATCTCCAGCGACAGGGTCAGCTTGACCACCGGGGACCGGCACTTGTCCGTCTTCAGGTCGGCGATGAAGGTGGGCAGCTCGACATAGACCGAGGGGCCCGGCAGCTCGATCAGGGTTTTCTTGCCGGCCTCGCCGCCGCCGAACAGGAGAAAGCCGACGATGCCCAGGATGGCGGCCACCGCGACCCCCGCGGCCCCCAGGATCACCAGCCGCTTCTTGCCGGGCGCGGCCTTCTTCCGCGCGTCGCCGTCCGTTTCCGCGCCGTCCGGGGTGTCGGTGTCTTCTGCCATGGCGTCCTCCTGGTCTCCGCGCGGGCACCGCGGCGCCGGCGGAACCCGACCGGTTTGGCACGGCGCGAATCAGTTGTCCAGGGCGGGCCGCGCTGCCGCGTCCGGCGCGGTCGCGAAATAGGCCGTGTCCATGCCGGCGGCGGCCCGGGCCGGGCCGTTGAACGGGCCCTTGAGGCGGCCCTTGAACCGCTCGGCCAGGATCTGCCGGAACGCGGCCACTGGGTCCAGGCCCCGGCGCGCGGCCAGGACCTCGAACCAGCGCACGCCGGCGGCCACGTGGCCCACCTCCTCGTCGGCGATGCGGGCCAGCACGGCGGCCGAGGCGTCGTCGCCATGGCGGCGCAGCCGGTCGATTGCGGTGGGCGTGGTGTCCAGGCCGCGGGCCTCCAGGTTCATGGGCACGATGGCCAGGCGCGCCAGCAGGTCGTCGGCGGTGCTTTCCGCCGCCTCCCACAGGCCGTCGTGGGCGGGCAGGGCGCCGTAGTGGGCCCCCAGTTCGCCCAGGCGGTCCTCCAGCAGGGCGAAATGCTCGGCCTCGTCGGCGGCGACCGACACCCAGTCGTCGAAGAAGGCGGCGGGCAGGCCGTCGCCGGCGAACCGGGCGATGATGTCCCAGGCCAGGTCGATGGCGTTCAGTTCGATGTGGGCGATGGCGTGCAGGAACGCGACCCGGCCGGCCAGGCTGCCGGGGGCGCGGCGCGGCATGTCCCGGGGCGGCCGCAGCTCGGGCCGGGGCGGCCGGGCCGGGCGGTCGGGCGGTCTTGCGTCGCCGACCTGGCGCAGGCCGCCGGCGCGCCGTTCGGCGGCGAAGGCGCGGGTCAGGGCCACCTTGTCCGCCGCCGGCGCCGTGGTCAGAACCCGGACCGCCGCCGCCGTCAGGGTGGCCGGCGCGCCGGTCACAGGTCGCGGGCGGCGGCCAGCACGGCGTCCACGTGCCCCTTGACCCGGACCTTGCGCCAAGCCTTGGCGACCTTGCCGTCGGCGCCGATCAGGAAGGTGGAACGCTCGATCCCCATGTAGGCGCGGCCGTAGTTCTTCTTCTCGACCCAGACGCCATAGGCCTCGCACAGGCTGCCGTCGTCGTCCGACACCAGGGCGAAGGGCAGGTCGTACTTGGCCTTGAACTTGTCGTGGCGGGCCACCGAATCCTTGGACACGCCGATCACGGTGGCGCCGGCGGCGTCGAACTCCCTGATGGCGTCGCGGAAGCCCTGGGCCTCGGTGGTGCAGCCGGGGGTGTCGTCCTTGGGATAGAAATAGAGCACCACCTTGCGCCCCTTCAGGGCCGTCAGCGACAGGGTGCCGCCGCCGTCGGTCTGCTTCTCGAAGTTCGGGGCCTTGTCGCCTTCCGCCACCATGTCCAACCTCCTCGTCCCGTTCCCGTTCCCGTTCCCGGGGCCGCCGCCGGCCGGCGCGGCCCGCCAGTCATATAGTCCCTGCGCCGACAACGATCCAGGGGGAAAGGCGTTGCCCCGGTCCCCGATTCCCCCCATGCTGCGCGCCGGATCGCCGCGCGGAGGAGGGGGCATGAGGATCGAGCGCCTGGACCACCTGGTCCTGACCGTGGATTCCATCGAGCGGACCTGCGACTTCTATAACCGTGTCCTGGGCATGGAGACGGTGACCTTCGCCCAGGGGCGCACCGCCCTGGCCTTCGGCCGCCAGAAGATCAACCTGCACCCGGCCGGGCGCGAGTTCGAGCCCAAGGCGGCCCGGCCCACGCCGGGCTCGGGCGACCTGTGCTTCATCACCGATTCGTCCATGGACGCCGTGCTCGCCCACCTGTCGGCCCAGGCGGTGGCGGTGGAGGAGGGGCCGGTGGCCCGCACCGGCGCCGTGGGCCCCCTGGAATCGGTCTATATCCGCGACCCCGACGGCAACCTGATCGAAATCTCCCGCTACGAGGATTGACGCCATGCACACCTTCGGACTCGGCGTGGTGCTGAACGACCCCGCCTTCGTGCATCCCAGCGCCCAGGCCTATGGCCACGTGACCCTGGAGGAGGGCAGCAGCCTGTGGCCCAACAGCGTGATCCGCGCCGAGACCCAGCACGTGCGCATCGGCCGGTTCAGCAACATCCAGGATTTCGTGATGATCCACATCGCCTTCGCGACCCCGACCGTGGTCGGCGACTACTGCTCCATCACCCACCACTGCACGCTGCACGGCTGCACCATCGGCGACAATTGCCTGATCGGCATCAACACCACGGTCATGGACGGCTGCGTCATCGGCGACAACTGCATCGTCGCCGGGCACACGTTCCTCAAGGAGAACACGGTGATTCCCGACAACTCCATCGTCATGGGCACGCCGGGCGCGGTGGTGAAGACGCGCAACAACTTCGTCGCCAACCGGGTCAACGCCCTGGCCTACTACGAGAACGCACGGGCCTACGCCGCCGGCAACCACCGGGCCTGGGACGGCGAAGAGGCGGCCCGGGCCTTCGCCCGCATGACCGCCGAGGCCCAGGCGGCCTTCGCCGCGACCCGCGAGGGGTAAGCCCGGGGCCACCGGAAAGGCCCCGTATGGCCCGGGAATCCGGCGGTTTTGCCGTCCATTCGCATGCCGTAATCTATGCTTGACTGGTGTAGGCCCCGTGAATAGTATGCGGCCCTCTCCGCAAGGGGGTTGGTGGTGAACCGTCCGGTTCAGACGCAGTCGCCCTTGAGAAATGAAAATCTGGTTTTCCGCTTTGCGAAGCGGAGGTGACACCGCCAAAGGGACGCGGCAACGGCCCTTGGGTCGGTGTTTTGCACCGTGACGGGGGTTCCGTCGACAGCGGTGCGCGCGCATATGAACGAGCCCGAGGGTTAGGAAAGACACGGCATGCCGACGATCAACCAACTCATTCGCAAGCCGCGCAAGTCGCCGGTGGAGCGTAACAAGGTTCCGGCCCTGGAGGCCTGTCCGCAGAAGCGCGGCGTGTGCACGCGCGTCTATACGACGACGCCGAAGAAGCCCAACTCCGCCCTGCGCAAGGTCGCCCGCGTGCGCCTGACCAACGGCTTCGAGGTCACCAGCTACATCCCCGGCGAGGGCCACAACCTGCAGGAACACTCGGTGGTGATGATCCGCGGCGGCCGCGTCAAGGACCTGCCCGGCGTGCGCTACCACATCATCCGCGGCACCCTGGACACCCAGGGCGTATCCGACCGCCGCCAGCGGCGTTCGAAATACGGCGCCAAACGGCCCAAGTAATCAGAGGTATCGACCGTCATGTCCCGTCGTCACTCCGCTGAGAAACGCGACATTCTGCCCGATCCCAAGTACGGCGATCTGGTGGTGGCCAAGTTCATCAACGGCATCATGCTGGACGGCAAGAAGTCCGCGGCCGAGCGCATCGTCTACGGCGCCTTCGACATCATGGAGCGGAAGGGCGGCAAGAGCCCGCTGGAGATGTTCCGCGATGCCATCGACAACGTGAAGCCCTCGGTCGAGGTGCGTTCCCGCCGCGTCGGCGGCGCCACCTACCAGGTGCCGGTCGAGGTCCGTTCGGACCGCCGCCAGGCCCTGGCCATCCGCTGGATCGTCGACACCGCGCGCAAGCGGTCGGAAAACACCATGACCGAGCGCCTGTCGGGCGAGCTGCTGGACGCCGCCAACAACCGCGGCTCGGCGGTGAAGAAGCGCGAGGACACGCACCGCATGGCCGAGGCCAACAAGGCCTTCTCCCACTACCGCTGGTAGCCGAACGAAGGACAACAAGAAAATGGCACGCACGGTACCCCTCGACCGCTATCGCAACATCGGCATCATGGCTCACATCGATGCCGGCAAGACGACCACGACCGAGCGGATCCTGTTCTACACCGGCAAGACCTACAAGATCGGCGAGGTCCATGACGGCAACGCCACCATGGACTGGATGGAGCAGGAGCAGGAGCGCGGCATCACCATCACCTCCGCCGCCACCACCGCGTCCTGGCGCGACCACCGCATCAACATCATCGACACCCCGGGCCACGTGGACTTCACCATCGAGGTGGAGCGCAGCCTGCGCGTGCTGGACGGCGCCGTGGCCGTGTTCGACTCGGTGGCCGGCGTCGAGCCGCAGTCGGAAACGGTGTGGCGCCAGGCCGACAAGTACGGCGTGCCGCGGGTCTGCTTCGTCAACAAGATGGATCGCATCGGCGCCGACTTCTATCGCTGCGTCGACATGATCGAGCGCCGCCTGGGCGCCAAGCCCCTGGTGTGCCAGCTGCCCATCGGCGTCGAGGCCGACTTCGCCGGCATCGTCGACCTGGTGACCATGAGGGCCCTGATCTGGGACGAAGAGACCCTGGGCGCCAAGTTCCACGAGGAGGATATCCCCGCCGACCTGGCCGACCAGGCCGCCGAATACCACCAGCAGTTGGTGGAGACGGCCGTCGAGCAGGACGACGACGCCATGGAGGCCTACCTGGAGGGCGTGGAGCCCGATGCCGCGACCCTGCGCCGCTGCATCCGCAAGGGCACCATCGGCAACGTCATCGTGCCGGTGCTGTGCGGGACCGCGTTCAAGAACAAGGGCGTGCAGCCGCTGCTGGACGCCGTGGTTGATTTCATGCCGGCGCCCACCGACGTGCCGGCCATCCGCGGCGTCAAGGCCAACAGCGACGAGGAGATCGAGCGCCACAACACCGACGCCGAGCCCTTCGCCGCCCTGGCGTTCAAGATCATGAACGACCCGTTCGTCGGCTCGCTGACCTTCATCCGCGTCTACTCGGGCGTGCTGGAGAGTGGCCAGAGCATCATCAACACGGTCAAGGACAAGCGCGAGCGCGTCGGACGCATGCTGCTGATGCACTCCAACTCCCGCGAGGAGATCAAGGAGTGCCGCGCCGGGGACATCGTCGCCCTGGTGGGCATGAAGGACACCACCACCGGCGACACCCTGTGCGATCCGGCCAGCAAGGTGGTCCTGGAGCGCATGGAGTTCCCCGAGCCGGTGATCGAGGTGGCGGTGGAGCCCAAGTCCAAGGCCGACCAGGAAAAGATGGGCGTTGCCCTGTCGCGCCTGGCCGCCGAGGACCCGTCCTTCCGCGTCGCCTCGGACCCCGAGAGCGGCCAGACCGTGATCAGCGGCATGGGCGAGCTGCACCTGGAAATTCTGGTCGACCGCATGAAGCGCGAGTTCAAGGTCGAGGCCAACGTGGGCGCCCCCCAGGTGGCCTACCGCGAAACCATCACCCGGGTTTCCGACATCGACTACACCCACAAGAAGCAGACCGGCGGTTCGGGCCAGTTCGCCCGCGTCAAGGTCCGCTTCGAGCCGCTGCCGGGGCATACCGGCTACGAGTTCGAGAACACCGTTGTCGGCGGCAACGTTCCCAAGGAATACGTCCCCGGCGTCGAGAAGGGCCTGAGGTCGTCCATGGAGAACGGCATCCTGGTCGGCTTCCCGGTGACCGGCGTCAAGGCGGTGCTGTACGACGGCGCCTACCACGACGTGGACTCCAGCGTCATGGCCTTCGAGATCGCCGCCCGCGCGGCCTTCCGCGAGGGCATGCAGAAGGCGTCGCCCAAGCTGCTGGAGCCGATCATGAAGGTCGAGGTGGTGACCCCCGAGGAATACATGGGCGACATCATCGGCGACCTGAACAGCCGCCGCGGCCAGATCTCGGGCATGGACCAGCGCGGCAACGCGCGGGTGATCTCGGCCATGGTACCGCTGGCGAACATGTTCGGATACGTCAACTCCCTGCGCTCCATGAGCCAGGGGCGCGCCCAGTTCACCATGCATTTTGAAAACTACGCGGAGGTCCCCCAGCAGGTCTCCGAGGAAATCCAGGCGAAATTGGCTGGTTAATCCAGGCTGCGGACACGGAGTAAGGCAGAGATGGCCAAGGAAAAGTTTGAACGTACGAAGCCCCACTGCAACATCGGGACGATCGGTCACGTTGACCATGGCAAGACGACGCTGACGGCGGCGATCACGAAGGTTCTTGCGGAATCGGGCGGCGCGTCGTTCACGGCCTACGACCAGATCGACAAGGCGCCGGAGGAGAAGGCGCGTGGGATCACGATCTCGACGGCGCACGTTGAGTACCAGACGGCGAACCGGCACTACGCGCACGTGGACTGCCCGGGGCACGCGGACTACGTGAAGAACATGATCACGGGCGCGGCGCAGATGGACGGCGCGATCCTGGTGGTTTCGGCGGCGGACGGCCCGATGCCGCAGACCCGCGAGCACATCCTGCTGGCGCGTCAGGTGGGCGTTCCGGCGATCGTGGTTTACATGAACAAGGTTGACCAGGTGGACGACCCGGAGCTTCTGGAGCTGGTGGAGCTTGAGATCCGCGAGCTGCTGTCGAGCTACGAGTTCCCCGGGGACGACATTCCGATCGTCAAGGGCTCGGCGCTGGTGGCGCTGGAGGGCGGCGACGAGACCATGGGCAAGGCGTCGATCGTGGAGCTGATGGCGGCGGTTGACGACTACGTGCCGCAGCCGGACCGTCCGAAGGACATGCCGTTCCTGATGCCGATCGAGGACGTGTTCTCGATCTCGGGCCGCGGCACGGTGGTGACGGGCCGAGTGGAGCGCGGTGTGGTCAAGGTCGGCGAGGAGGTCGAGATCGTGGGCCTTCGGAACACGATCAAGACGACCTGCACGGGTGTGGAGATGTTCCGCAAGCTGCTGGACCAGGGCGAGGCGGGCGACAACGTGGGGGTGCTGCTGCGCGGCACCAAGCGCGAGGAGGTGGAGCGCGGTCAGGTCCTGGCCAAGCCCGGCTCGATCACGCCGCACACCAAGTTCAAGGCCGAGGCGTACATCCTGACCAAGGAGGAGGGCGGCCGGCACACGCCATTCTTCACCAACTACCGCCCGCAGTTCTACTTCCGGACCACGGACGTGACCGGGATGGTGAACCTGCCCGAGGGCACGGAGATGGTGATGCCGGGGGACAACGTGTCGATGGAGGTGGAGCTGATCCAGCCGATCGCCATGGACGAGGGCCTGCGCTTCGCCATCCGCGAGGGCGGCCGCACCGTCGGCGCCGGCGTCGTCGCCGGGATCATCGAGTAAGGAAACCGAACATCCGGCGCCGCCTGCGGCGCCGGACTTGATTGGGCATAGCCATGGAACATCAAAACATCCGCATCGGCCTTCGGGCGTTCGATCATCGCGTGCTCGATCAATCGGCCCGCGAGATCGTGAACACCGCCAAGCGGACGGGGGCGCAGGTGCGCGGCCCCATCCCGCTGCCGACCCGCATCGAGAAGTACACGGTGCTGCGCTCGCCCCACATCGACAAGAAGTCGCGCGAGCAGTTCGAGATCCGCACCCACAAGCGGGTGTTGGACATCATCGACCCGACGCCGCAGACCGTGGACGCGCTGATGAAGCTCGACCTGGCCGCCGGCGTGAACGTCGAGATCAAGCTGTAAGGCCCGGCGCGGGCGCCAAAGAGGACAGAGAAAATGCGAACCGGTTTGATCGCACAGAAGCTCGGCATGTCGCGCGTCTTCAAGGACGACGGCACCCACGTGCCGGTGACCGTGCTGAAGGTGGACGCCTGCCAGGTGGTGGCGCAGCGCACCGCCGAGCGGGACGGCTACACCGCCCTGCAGCTCGGCTGCGGCCGGGTCAAGGTGAAGAACCTGACCAAGGCCATGCGCGGCCACTTCGCCAAGGCCAAGGTCGAGCCCAAGCGGCGCCTGGTGGAGTTCCGCGTGTCGGACGACGCCATGGTCGACGTGGGCGCCGAGCTGGCGGCCAGCCACTTCATCGCCGGCCAGTTCGTGGACGTGATCGGCACCTCCATCGGCAAGGGCTTCGCCGGCGGCATGAAGCGGCACGGCTTCGGCGGCCTGCGCGCTTCGCACGGCGTGTCCATCAACCACCGCAGCCTGGGCTCCACCGGCCAGTGCCAGGACCCGGGCAAGGTGTTCAAGGGCAAGAAGATGGCCGGCCAGCTGGGCAACAAGCGCGTCACCGTGCAGAACCTTGAAGTGGTCTCGGCCGACGAGGCCGAGGGCCTGATCCTGCTGCAGGGGGCGGTGCCCGGTCCCAAGGGCGGCTTCGTGCTGGTTTCCGACGCGGTCAAGCGGGCCCTGCCCGAAGGCGTGCCGTTCCCGGCGGCCCTGACCGAGGCGGCCGTCGAGGAGGCCCCCGTCACGGAGACCCCTGTCGCGGAAGCGCCCGTTGACGAGGCCCCCGCCGAGGAGGCCGTTGCCGAGGAAGCCGCCAGCGGGGAAGCGCCCGCCGAGGAAGCCGCCGCCGTTGAAGAAGCCCCTGCCGACGACGCGCCGGCCGCGTCCGACGCCGACGAGAAGAAGGAATAGGCGGCCATGAAGTGCGACGTGATCAGCCTTGACAACAAGAAGGTCGGCGACATCGAGCTGGACGACGCCGTGTTCGGCGTCGAGGTCCGCGCCGACCTGCTGGCCCGGGCGGTCAACTGGCAGCTGGCCAAGCGCCGCGCCGGCACCCACAAGGTCAAGGGCCGCAGCGAGGTTTCCGGCAGCACCAAGAAGCCCTTCCGCCAGAAGGGTTCCGGCCGCGCCCGCCAGGGCAGCACCAAGGTGCCGCAGATGCGTGGCGGCGGCAGGGCCTTCGGCCCGGTGCCGCGGGACCATTCCCACAAGCTGCCCAAGAAGGTGCGCAAGCTGGCCCTCAAGACCGCCCTGTCGGCCAAGCAGGCCGACGGCAACCTGGTGGTGCTGGAGACGGCGGCCCTGAAGGAGGCCCGCACCGCGCTGCTGGCCAAGCAGGTGGCGGGCCTGGGCTGGGCCAACGCCCTGGTCATCGACGGTGCGGCGGTGGATGCCAACTTCGCCCGCGCCGCGGCCAACTTGGTGGGCCTGGACGTGATGCCCAGCCAGGGCGCCAACGTGTACGACATCCTGCGCCGCGACAAGCTGGTCCTGACCAAGGACGCGGTCGAGAAGCTGGTGGAGCGGTTGAAATGAGCAAGTACAGTACCCTGAAGGTCCAGCCCAGCAACGAGCGCAAGTACGAGCTGATCCGGGCCCCGATCATCACCGAGAAGTCGACCTTGCTGTCCGAGCACAACCAGGTGTCCTTCCGCGTGCCCCTGAACGCCAGCAAGCTGGAGATCAAGGCCGCCGTCGAGGACCTGTTCAAGGTCAAGGTGGCGGCGGTCAACACCCTGCGGCAGAAGGGCAAGATCAAAATGTTCCGCGGCCGCAAGGGCAAGCGCAACGACACCAAGAAGGCCGTCGTGACCCTGGCCGAGGGCCATTCCATCGACGTCACGACCGGCGTCTAAGGCGGGAAAGAGCTGAGACATGGCACTTAAGCAGTTCAAACCGACGACGCCCGGACGGCGGGGCCTGGTCCTGGTCGACCGTTCCGCCCTGTGGAAGGGTGCTCCGGAGAAGTCCCTGACCGAGGGCCTGCGCAAGAAGGGCGGCCGCAACAACACCGGCCGCATCACCGCGCGGCGCCGCGGCGGCGGCCACAAGCGCCGCTACCGGGTCATCGACTTCAAGCGCAGCAAGTTCGACGTGATGGCGACGGTCGAGCGGCTGGAGTACGACCCCAACCGGTCGGCCTTCATCGCCCTGATCAAGTACGAGGACGGCGAGCTGGCCTACATCCTGGCGCCGCAGCGCCTGCGCGCCGGCGACACGGTGGTGGCCGGCCCGGGGGTCGACGTCAAGCCGGGCAACGCCCTGCCGCTGCAGAACATCCCCGTCGGCACCATCGTCCACAACGTGGAGATGAAGCCCGGCAAGGGCGGCCAGATGGCCCGGTCGGCCGGCACCTACGTGCAGCTGATCGGCAAGGACCAGGGCTATGCCCAGTTGCGCCTCAGCTCCGGCGAGCTGCGCATGGTGCGGGCCGAGTGCATGGCCACCATCGGCGCCGTCAGCAACCCGGACAAGCAGAACATCAAGCTGGGCAAGGCCGGCCGCAAGCGCTGGATCGGCAAGCGTCCGGCGGTTCGCGGCGTGGCCATGAACCCGATCGATCACCCGCACGGCGGCGGCGAGGGCCGCACCTCGGGCGGCCGCCACCCGGTAACTCCGTGGGGCAAGCCGACCAAGGGCAAGCGGACCCGCAACAACAAGAAGACGGATGCGCTGATCATGCGGCGCCGTCACGCCAAGAAGAAGTAGAGGAGGGCGCAGGTGGCTCGCTCCGTTTGGAAAGGACCGTTCGTCGACGGGTATCTGCTGAAGAAGGCGGAGACCGTGCGCGCCTCGGGGCGCAACGAGGTCATCAAGACTTGGTCGCGGCGGACTACGATCCTGCCGCAGTTCGTGGGACTGACGTTCGGCGTCTACAACGGCCAGAAATTCGTGCCGGTGCTGGTGACCGAGGACATGATCGGGCACAAGTTCGGCGAGTTCTCGCCGTCCCGCACCTATCACGGCCACGGCGCCGACAAGAAGTCGAAGAGGGGCTGACCATGGGCAAGAAATCAGCCGATCGGCCCCTGTCCGACAACGAGGCCATGGCCAGCATCAAGCAGCTGCGCACCAGCCCGCGCAAGCTGAACCTGGTGGCCGCGTCGATCCGCGGCAAGCGCGTTGAGACGGCCCTGGCCGAGCTCACCTTCTCGCGCCGCCGCGTCGCCGGCGACGTCAAGAAGGTGCTGGAGGCGGCCATCGCCAACGCCGAGAACAACCACCAGCTGGACGTGGACCGCCTGTACGTGGCCGAGGCCACCGTCGGCAAGGCCCTGATGATGAAGCGCTGGCGGGCCCGCGCCCGCGGCCGCGTGGGCAAGATCCTGAAGCCGTTCAGCAACCTCCGCGTGGTGGTGCGCGAACTCGAGGAGACCGCATAATGGGTCAGAAGATCAATCCCGTCGGCTTCCGCGTCGGCATCAACCGCACCTGGGATTCGCGCTGGTTCGCGGACAAGGGCGGCTATGGCCCGATGCTGCACGAGGACCTGCAGATCCGCGAGCTGATCCACAAGCGCCTGGCCCAGGCCGGCGTGTCGCGCGTGGTCATCGAGCGCCCGGCCAAGAAGGCCCGCATCACCATCCACACCGCCCGCCCGGGCGTGGTGATCGGCAAGAAGGGCGCGGACATCGAGAAGATGCGCCAGGAAATCAGCCGCATGACCGGTTCCGACGTGCACCTGAACATCGTCGAGATCCGCAAGCCCGAGATCGAGGCCCAGCTGGTGGCCGAGAACGTGGCGCAGCAGCTGGAGCGCCGGGTGTCCATCCGCCGCGCCATGAAGCGCGCCGTGCAGTCGGCCATGCGCCTGGGCGCCGAGGGCATCCGCATCAACTGCGCCGGCCGCCTGGGCGGCGCCGAAATCGCCCGCACCGTGTGGTACCGCGAGGGCCGGGTGCCCCTGCATACCCTGCGCGCGGACATCGATTACGGCACCTCCACGGCCAACACCACCTACGGCAGCTGCGGCGTCAAGGTGTGGGTCTTCAAGGGCGAGATCATGGCCCACGATCCCATGGCGGTGGAGAAACGGGCGCTCGAGCAGCAGCCCCAGCGTTAACGACCCAGGTAGCGAGAAAGCGACGGACCCATGCTGAGTCCCAAGAGAACCAAGTTCCGCAAGGCCCACAAGGGCCGCATCCATGGCAATGCCAAGGGCGGAACTGATTTGAACTTCGGATCGTACGGCCTGAAGGCGACGACGCCGAACCGGGTCACCGCGCGCCAGATCGAGGCCGCGCGCCGCGCCATGACGCGCCACATGAAGCGCGCCGGCCGGGTCTGGATCCGCATCTTCCCGGACGTGCCGGTGTCGCAGAAGCCGGCCGAAGTGCGCCAGGGCAAGGGCAAGGGCACGCCGGAATACTGGGCCGCCCGCGTCAAGCCCGGCCGCATCATGTTCGAGATCGACGGCGTGCCGCGCGACGTGGCCCGGCGGGCCTTCGAGCTGGCGGCCGCCAAGCTGCCGCTGCAGACCCGCTTCGTGTCGCGCCTGGGCGAGGAGGATTAGGCCATGAAACCCGAAGACCTTCGCGCCAAGACCGACGACGAGCTGAAGGACATGCTGCTGGGCCTGCGCAAGGAAGCCTTCAACCTGCGCTTCCAGGCCGCCAGCGGGCAGCTGGAGAACACCGCGCGCCGGCGGCAGGTCCGCCGCTCCATCGCGCGGGTCAAGACCATCATCGGCCAGCGCGCGGGCGCCGCGTCGTAACGCCGCCACGGAGACCAGAGGATAAAGCCATGCCAAGGCGAGTTTTGCAGGGTGTCGTGGTCAGCGACAAGATGGACAAGACCGTGACGGTCAAGGTCGAGACCAAGGTGATGCACCCGCTGTACAAGAAGTTCATCCGCCGCTCCAAGAAGTACGCGGCGCACGACGAGGCGAACGCCTGCAAGGTGGGCGAGACGGTTCGCATCCGCGAATGCCGCCCCATCTCCAAGCGCAAGACCTGGGAAGTGATTACCGATCAGGCCTGACCGGCCGGGCAGGTAGCGAGAAAGGAATTCTGAGTCATGATCCAGGCTGAAACCAACTTGGATGTCGCCGACAACTCGGGCGCCCGCCGCGTGCAGTGCATCAAGGTGCTGGGTGGCTCGAAGCGGAAGTACGCCTCGGTCGGCGACGTGATCGTCGTGTCGGTCAAGGAAGCGATTCCGCGCGGCCGCGTGAAGAAGGGCGACGTGATGCAGGCCGTGGTCGTGCGCACGGCCAAGGAGATCCTGCGCAAGGACGGCTCCGCCATCCGCTTCGACCGCAACGCCGCGGTGCTGATCAACAAGCAGGGCGAGCCGATCGGGACCCGCATCTTCGGCCCGGTCACCCGTGAGCTGCGCGCCAAGCGCTACATGAAGATCATTTCGCTGGCGCCGGAGGTGCTGTGATGGCGACGAAGGTGAAGATCAAGAAGGGCGACCGGGTGGTGGTGATCACCGGGCGCAACAAGGGCAGGAGCGGCGAGGTCCTGAAGGTTTTGCCGAAGGAGAACCGGGCCATCGTGCAGGGCGTGAACATGATCAAGCGTCACACCCGTCCGTCCCAGGCGCATCCGGGCGGGATCGTCGAGAAAGAGGCGGCGATCCACATCTCCAACCTGGCCCACATCGACCCCAAGGCCAGCGGCGAAACGCCGACCCGGGTCGGTTTCAAGTTCCTCGAAGACGGTCGCAAGGTCCGCTTTGCCAAGCGGTCCGGCGAAGTCATCGACTAGGTAGAGGTACCAACGTCATGGCGCGTTTGCGTGAACACTACAACTCCGTGGTCAAGCAGGCCATGTTGGACGAGTTCAAGTACGAGAATCCGATGCAGATTCCGCAGCTTGAAAAGATCGTCATCAACATGGGTGTCGGTGAGGCCGCCCTCGACAAGAAGAAGATCGACGGCGCGGTCGAGGACATGACCCGCATCACGGGCCAGAAGCCGGTGATCACCAAGGCCAAGAAGTCCATCGCCGCGTTCAAGCTGCGCGACGGCATGATCGTCGGCTGCAAGGTGACCCTGCGCCGCGACCGCATGTACGAGTTCCTGGACCGCCTGGTGAACATCGCCCTGCCGCGCGTGCGTGACTTCCGCGGCGTATCGGGCCGCAGCTTCGACGGCAACGGCAACTATGCCATGGGCCTGAAGGAACAGATTGTCTTCCCCGAGATCGACTACGACCAGGTCGACAAGATTCGCGGGATGGACATCGTGATTTGCACCAACGCCAAGACCGACGCCGAAGCCAAGGCGTTGCTGAAGGCGTTCGACATGCCGTTTTCAAACTGACGCGGCCAACGGAGTAGGTACGGAATGGCTAAGAAAAGCGCCGTCGAGAGGAACAAGAAGCGGGCCGACATGGCACGGCGGTTTGCCGCCAAGCGGGCCGCCCTGAAGGCCATGGCCAAGGATCCCTCGCTTTCCCCCGAAGACCGGTTCAACGCGCGCCTGAAGCTGGCGCAGCTGCCGCGCAACTCGTCGCCGGTGCGCGTGCGCCTGCGCTGCGAGCTGTCGGGCCGGCCGCGCGGCAACTACCGCAAGTTCAAGCTGTCGCGTATCGCGCTTCGTGACCTCGCCACCCGGGGCCAGATCCCGGGCATGGTCAAGTCCAGTTGGTAAGGAGGAACGGCGAATGTCCATGACCGATCCCCTCGGCGATATGCTGACCCGCATCCGCAACGGACAGCGGGCGCGCAAGGATACCATCGTCGCGCCGGCGTCCAAGCTGCGCGCCAACGTGCTGGAAGTCCTGAAGCGCGAAGGGTACATCCGCGACTACTCGAGCTACGAGGTCAGCGAAGGAATCCGCGAGATCAAGATCGAGCTCAAGTACCAGGAAGGCGACCCGGTGATCCGCGAGATCAGCCGCGTGTCCACGCCCGGCCGCCGCGTGTACTCCAAGATCAAGGACCTGCCGCGGGTCTACAACGGCCTCGGCATCTCGATCCTGTCGACGCCCCGCGGCGTCATGTCCGACGCCGAGGCCCGTGCCGCCAACGTCGGCGGCGAGGTCCTGTGTGAGGTTTTCTAGGTCCGCCTGGCGGACGAAGGGTTAGGGCGAGAAGATGTCCCGTATCGGAAAAAATCCAGTCGAGGTGCCCAGCGGCGTCACGGTCGAGATCGCCGGCCAGCAGGTGACCGCCAAGGGCAAGAACGGCGAGCTGCGGGCCCGCCTGGTGGACGAGGTGGAGATCAGCCACGAGGATAACCTGATCTGGGTCAAGCCGCGCGGCGAAAGCCGGCGCGCGCGCCAGATGTGGGCCACGTCCCGGACCATGGTGAACAACCTGGTCACCGGCGTGTCCGACGGTTTCACCCGCAAGCTGGAGATCAACGGCGTCGGCTATCGCGCCCAGGTCCAGGGCAAGGACCTGGTGCTGCAGCTCGGCTACAGCCACGAGGTCCGTCATCCCATTCCCGACGGCATCACCGTCAACTGCCCGGACGCGACGCACATTGAGATCACGGGCGCCGACAAGCAGGCGGTGGGCCAGGTGGCCGCCGAGGTGCGCGGCTATCGCCCGCCGGAGCCGTACAAGGGCAAGGGCATCAAGTACGCGGAGGAGACGATCCTGCGCAAGGAAGGAAAGAAGAAGTAGGCCATGGCGAACGCGAAGGAATTGGCAGGGCGCCGCGCCCGCCGCACGCGCCTGAAAATCCGCCGTCGGGTGAAAGATCGGCCCAGGCTCTCGGTTTTCCGCTCGGGCAAGCATATATACGCCCAGGTGATCGACGACCGCGAAGGGAAGACCTGTGCCGCCGCCTCGACCGTCGAGAAGGACCTGCGCAGCAAACTGGCCACCGGCGCCAGCAAGGAGGCCGCCGCCGAGATCGGCAAGCTCATCGCCGAGCGGGCCATCGCGGCCGGTGTCAGCACCGTGGTCTTCGACCGCGGCGCCTACCGTTTCCACGGGCGAATCAAAGCCTTGGCCGACGCGGCCCGCGAAGGCGGCCTTTCTTTCTAGGGAGCACGATTGATGGCACGGACACCCAAGGAATCCAACCGGGGACGGGGACCCGCGCGGGAGCGCGAAGAGGAAACCGACCTGGTCGACAAGCTGGTGCACATCAACCGCGTTGCCAAGGTGGTGAAGGGCGGGCGCCGGTTCTCGTTCGCCGCCCTGGTGGTGGTGGGCGACGGCCGCGGCCGGGTCGGCTACGGCACCGGCAAGGCGCGCGAAGTGCCGGAGGCGATCCGCAAGGCCACCGACCAGGCCAAGCGCGACCTGGTGCGCATCCCCCTGCGCGAGGGACGGACCCTGCACCATGACGTGAACGGCCGCTACGGCGCCGGCCGCGTGGTTCTGCGCGCCGCCCCTCCGGGCACGGGCATCATCGCCGGCGGCCCCATGCGCGCGGTTTTCGAGACCATGGGCGTGCAGGACGTGGTTGCCAAGTCCATCGGCACCCAGAACCCGCACAACATGATCAAGGCCACCTTCGACGCCCTCGGCCGCTGCACCTCGCCGCGCAGTGTCGCCGTGCGCCGCGGCAAGAAGGTCGGCGACATCGTGGCGCGCCGTGGCGGCGACGCCGCAGCCGCCGCGGCGGCGGTGAAGGAGTAGGACCATGGCCGGCAAGAAGCAGGGAACGGTGCGGGTGACGCAGATCGCCAGCCCGATCCGCCGCCCCCAGGACCAGCGCCAGACCCTGATCGGGCTGGGCCTGAACAAGATGCACCGCACCCGCGAGCTGGAGGATACGCCCGCCGTGCGCGGCATGATCCGCAAGGTCAGCCACTTGGTGCGGGTCGAAGAAGTCGAATAGGCAGCGGCCGCCAGGCCCCCTGCGGGGGGCCGGCTAGCGGCCATGAAGGATACGGCGACGATGAAACTGAACGATATTCGCGACAACAACGGCGCCCACAAGGACCGCAAGCGGGTGGGCCGGGGCATCGGCTCGGGCAAGGGCAAGACCGGCGGCCGCGGCCACAAGGGCCAGAAGTCGCGCAGCGGCGTGTCGCTGATCGGCTTCGAGGGCGGCCAGATGCCGCTCTATCGCCGCCTGCCCAAGCGTGGGTTCAACAACCTGTTCCGCAAGGACTTCGCCGAGCTGAACCTGGGCCGCCTGCAGCAGGCCATCGACGCCGAGAAGGTGGACGCCAAGAAGCCCCTGACCCAGGAGGTCCTGGTGGCCGCCGGCCTGGCACGCAAGAGCCGGGACGGCCTGCGCCTGCTGGCCAAGGGCGAACTGACCGCCAAGGTGACGATCCAGGTCGCCGGTGCCTCGAAGGCCGCCGTGGCGGCGGTCGAGAAGGCCGGCGGCACGGTCGAGATCCTGGCCCCGGCGCCGGCCGAGGCCGAGACCGCCCCCGAAACCGCGACAGAGTCGAAGGAAGAATAGGGCCCCTCGATCATGGCTTCCGCCGCCGAGCAATTCGCCGCCAACATCAACTTCAGCGCCTTCAACAAGGCGACCGAACTGAAGAAGCGCATCTGGTTCACCCTGGGTGCGCTTATCGTCTATCGGTTGGGAACCTACATTCCTCTGCCGGGCATCGATCCGGCGGTGCTGCAGGACATTTTCCACCAGCAGGCGGGCGGCATCCTCGGCATGTTCGACATGTTCGCGGGCGGTGCGCTGAGCCGCATGACCATCTTCGCCCTCAACATCATGCCCTACATCTCGGCCTCCATCATCATGCAGCTGCTGACCGCCGTGTCGCCGCAGCTGGAGGCCCTGAAGAAGGAGGGCGAGTCCGGGCGCAAGAAGATCAACCAGTACACCCGCTATGGCACGGTGCTGATCTGCGCCCTGCAGGCCTACGGCATCGCCGCCGGGCTGGAGGGCATGCAATCCAGCGCCGGACGGGCGGTCATCGACCCGGGGCTGTTCTTCCGCTTCACCACGGTGGTGACCCTGGTCGGCGGCACCATCTTCCTGATGTGGCTGGGCGAGCAGATCACCGCGCGCGGCGTCGGCAACGGCATCTCGCTGATCATCTTCGCCGGCATCGTCGCCAACGTGCCGCGGGCCCTGGCCGGCACCTTCGAGCTGGGCCGCACCGGCGCCCTGCCGACCCTGTTCATCATCTTCCTGCTGTTCATGGCCGTCGGCGTGATCTTCTTCATCGTGTTCATGGAACGGGCGCAGCGACGAATCATCGTCCAGTACCCCAAGCGCCAGCAGGGCAACCGCATGACCGCCGGGGAAAGCTCGCACCTGCCGCTGAAGCTGAACACGGCCGGCGTGATCCCGCCCATCTTCGCCAGCTCGATCCTGCTGCTGCCGATCACCGTGCTGGGCTTCTCGTCGGGGCAGGGGCCCGAGTGGCTGACCACCGTGACCAGCCTGCTGGGCCGCGGCCAGCCCCTGTACCTGATCATCTACATCTCGATGATCGTGTTCTTCGCCTTCTTCTATACGGCGGTGGTGTTCAACCCCACCGAGACGGCGGACAACCTGAAGAAATACGGCGGCTTCATTCCGGGCATCCGCCCGGGCCGGAACACCGCCGAATACCTGGACAAGGTGCTGACGCGCCTGACCGTCCTGGGCGCGGCCTATCTGGCGGCCGTCTGCCTGTTGCCCGAGATCCTGATTTCCCGGTTCTCGGTGCCGTTCTACTTCGGTGGAACAAGCCTGCTGATCGTTGTGACCGTGACCATGGACACCGTTGCCCAGGTCCAGTCGCACCTTTTGGCGCATCAATATGAAGGTCTCATCAAGAAAACAAAACTCAAGGGACGTCGAGGATGAAAATCATACTGATAGGCCCGCCTGGGGCCGGAAAAGGGACCCAGGCGAAACGCCTGGAGGAGAAGTACAAGATCGTTCAACTGTCGACCGGAGATATGCTGAGAGCCGAAGTGGCGGCGGGGTCCGAACTGGGCACCCAGGCCAAGGCGATCATGGAAAAGGGCGGGCTGGTGCCCGACGACCTGATCATCGGCATGATCTCGGGCCGCATCGACCAGGCGGACTGCGCCAACGGGTTCATCCTGGACGGGTTCCCGCGGACGGTGCCCCAGGCCGAGGCCCTGGACGACATGTTCCAGGCCAAGGGCATGGAGCTGGACGGGGTGATCGAGGTGGTGGTGGACGACGACGCCATGGTCGCGCGCATCACCGGCCGGTTCACCTGCGCCAAGTGCGGCGCCGGCTACCACGACACCTTCCAGCGGCCCAGGCAGGAAGGCGTCTGCGACAATTGCGGCGGCAGCGAGTTCACGCGCCGCGCCGACGACAACGAGCAAACGGTCCGCGAGCGGCTGAAAGCCTATCACGACCAGACCGCCCCCATTACCGGCTATTACGGCCAGCGGGGCCTGTTGAAAACCGTGGACGGCATGGCGTCCATCGACGAGGTAACGAAACAGTTGACCGATATTTTGGGATAGGAAATCGGGGCCGAGTGCGTGTTGACACGTGGGCCTAAAGCCCTATAATCGCGCCTCTTCCGATTCCCGGCGGACAAAATATCGTAGCAACCAAACTGTAAGGAGAAGCAGCTTTGGCGCGTATTGCTGGTGTGAACATTCCGACCGGGAAACGGGTCGAAATTGCACTGACTTATATTCACGGCATCGGCCGGACCAAGGCGCGCGCGATCTGCGCGACGGCCGGGATTCCGTCCGAGCGGCGGGTCAACGAGCTGACCGACGACGAGGTTGGCCTGATCCGCGAGACCATTGACCGCGACTACCAGGTGGAGGGCGACCTGCGGCGCGAAGTGGCCATGAATATCAAGCGGTTGATGGACCTGGGCTGCTATCGCGGCCTGCGCCATCGGCGCGGTCTGCCGGTGCGGGGGCAGCGGACGCACACCAACGCGCGGACGCGTAAGGGGCCGGCCAAGCCCATTGCGGGCAAGAAGAAGTAATCCTGAAAGTATAGTTGCCGTCCGCACCGGGCGGTCGAGTGGGGATCGAAGAAAATGGCGAAGGCTACCACGCAACGTCCGCGCCGGCGCGAGCGGAAAAACATCGCGTCGGGCGTCGCGCACGTTAGCGCCACGTTCAACAACACCAAGATCACGATCACGGATGCCCAGGGCAACGCGATCGCCTGGTCGTCGTCCGGCAGCCAGGGCTTCAAGGGGTCGCGCAAGTCGACCCCCTATGCCGCCCAGGTGGCCGCCGAGGACGCCGGCAAGAAGGCCATGGACCATGGCATGAAGACCCTGGAGGTCGAGGTGAAGGGGCCCGGTTCCGGGCGCGAGTCGGCCCTGCGCGCCCTGCAGGCCGTGGGCTTCACCATCACCGCGATCCGCGACGTGACGCCGATCCCCCACAACGGGTGTCGGCCGCGCAAACGGCGCCGCGTGTAACGGATCGACGGGCACTATTTTTTAGCACCGATGATCCGGCTCACGGTCGAGCCGGATCGCTTTGTTCCAGGATCCCGACACCCACGGGATTGTTCGACAAAGACTTGGTCATGGGGACGCATTCGTGATTCAGAAGAACTGGCAGGAATTGATTAAACCGACGAAGCTCGAGGTCGTGCCGGGGACGGACCCCTCGCGCACGGCCAAGATCGTCGCCGAGCCGCTGGAGCGCGGGTTTGGCCTGACGCTCGGCAACGCCCTGCGGCGCGTGCTGCTGTCGTCCCTCCAGGGCGCGGCGGTCACCTCGGTGCAGATCGACGGCGTGCTGCACGAGTTTTCCACCGTCCCCGGCGTGCGCGAGGACGTGACGGACATCGTGCTGAACCTGAAGACCATGGGCCTGCGCAGCCACTCCGAGGACTCCAAGCGCATCTACCTGCGCGCCGAGGGCCCGTGCGAGGTTACCGCCGGCATGATCGAGACCGGCCCGGATATCGAGGTCATGGACCCCGGCCTGGTGCTGTGCCACCTGGACGACGGCGCCACCCTGAACATGGAAATGATGGTCGAGTCCGGCAAGGGCTACATCCCGGCGTCCCAGAACCGGGCCGAAGACTCGCCCATCGGCCTGATCCCCGTGGACGCCGTGTTCTCGCCCGTGCGCAAGGTCGCCTACAAGGTCGAGAACACCCGTGTCGGCCAGGTCACCGACCACGACAAGCTGACCCTGGAAATCACCACCAACGGGTCGGTGACGCCCGAGGACAGCGCCGCCCTGGCCGCCCGCATCCTGCAGGACCAGTTGCAGTTGTTCATCAACTTCGAGGAGCCGGACACCTCGGCCGCCGAGGAGAAGCGCGACGAGCTGCCGTTCAACAAGAACCTGCTGCGCAAGGTCGACGAGCTGGAGCTGTCGGTCCGCTCGGCCAACTGCCTGAAGAACGACAATATCATCTACATCGGCGACCTGGTGCAGAAGACCGAGGCGGACATGCTGCGGACCCCCAACTTCGGCCGCAAGTCGCTGAACGAGATAAAGGAAGTCCTGGCCCAGATGGGCCTCCACCTGGGCATGGAGATTCCCAACTGGCCCCCCGAGAATATCGAGGAGTTGGCGAAGAAGCTCGAAGACCCTTTTTGAGTGCCGGTCACTGACCGGAGAAACCAGCCCCCTGAAAAACAAGAAGATTCGTCCGGCGCACCGGATGACGGAACTGCAAAGGAGTTAGACCCATGCGCCACCGCATGAGCGGCCGCAAGCTGAACCGCACCAGCAGCCACCGCAAGGCCATGCTGGCCAACATGACCGTGTCCCTGCTGCGCCACGAACAGATCACCACCACCCTGCCCAAGGCCAAGGAGCTGCGCAAGGTGGCGGACAAGATGATCACCCTGGGCAAGCGCGGCAACCTGCACGCGCGGCGCCAGGCGTCGTCGTTCCTGTGCGACGACGTGATCGTGCGCAAGCTGTTCGACGGCCTGGCCGATCGCTACAAGGACCGGCCCGGCGGCTACACCCGGGTGTTGAAGGCCGGCTTCCGCCACGGTGACGCCGCGCCCATGGCGGTGATCGAACTGGTGGACCGTGACCCCGAGGTCAAGGGCGCCGACGACAAGGCCCGCCACGAGGAGTTGCTGGCCGCCGCCGAGGACGAGGAATAGGGCGCGCCGACAAGCCAATTGGTTGCCGCGGGCGGTCCTTGGACCGCCCGTTTCCGTTTCCGGCCCGAAATCCCGCGCCGCGCATCGATTCTTCCGGTCGACCCGACTATATTTGCCGCACGAATCGGCGACGGGACGGAAGGAAGGGACCTGCCATGTGGCGAACGGTGCTTGATTGGCTGGCGCGGGGGTTCCCGCTGCTGTTGGCGTCCCTGGTGCTGGCGTCGCCGGCGCCGGCGGCCCAGCGCCAGTTGCCGGAATCGCGCGACCAGATCCATCTTTCCTTCGCCCCCCTGGTGGCCAAGGCGGCGCCGGCCGTGGTCAACATCTACACCCGCAAGGTCACCCGCCAGCGCCAGGTGGCGCCGCTGTTCGACGATCCCTTCTTCCGCCGCTTCTTCGGCGAGGGGTTCGGCCTGAAACTGGACCGGCCGCGCCCCCGGGTCCAGAACTCCCTGGGGTCGGGCGTCATCGTCGGCGCCGATGGCCTGATCGTCACCAACGTGCATGTCATCGAGGGCGCCGACGAGATCCGCGTGGTCCTGTCCGACCGGCGCGAATTCGACGCCGAGGTGGCCGTCACCGACGAAAAGACCGACCTGGCCCTGCTGCGCCTGGAGGCGGACGGGACCGACCTGCCGTTCCTGCAGCTCGAGGATTCCGACGACCTGCTGGTGGGCGACCTGGTGCTGGCCATCGGCAACCCGTTCGGCGTCGGCCAGACGGTGACCAGCGGCATCGTCTCGGCCCTGGCGCGCACGCGGGTCGGCATCTCGGACCTGAATTTCTTCATCCAGACCGACGCCGCCATCAACCCCGGCAATTCGGGCGGCGCGCTGATCACCATGGACGGCAAGGTCGTCGGCATCAATTCCGCCATCTTCTCGAAAAGCGGCGGGTCCCACGGCATCGGCTTCGCCATCCCGGCCAACATGGTGCGGGCCGTGGTCAACGCCTACCGCGCCGGCAACGGCAAGCTGGTACGGCCATGGTTGGGGGCGGCGGGGCAGCCGGTGACCGGGGACATCGCGGCCTCCCTGGGCCTGGACCGGCCGGTCGGCATCCTGGTCAACGCCATCCATCCCGGCAGCTCGGCCGAACGCGGCGGGCTGCGGGTCGGCGACGTCGTGCTGGCGGTCAACGGCCGGCCGGTCGACGACACGGGGGCCCTGAAGTTCCGCATCGCCATGTTGCCCGTGGGCACGACCGCCGAGCTGACCGTGTGGCGCAACGGCAAGCGGCGCAACCTGACCATGGCCCTGGCCGCGGCGCCCGAGGACCCGCCCCGCGATACGGCCGAGATCGCCGGCCACACCCCCCTGACCGGCGCCGTGGTGGCCAACATGTCGCCGGCCCTGGCCGAAGAGGAGAGCTTGTCAAAGTACGAGCCGGGGGTCATTGTCATGAAGGTGCGCCGCGGCAGTCCGGCGAACCGCATCGGCGTCAAGCCCGGCGACTACGTGCACGCCATCAACGGGCGGCAGGTCCGCACCGTGCAGGACCTGCGCGAGGTGCTGGAGCGCGGCGCCCGCGAATGGCGTGTCGCCGTGCGCCGCGACGGCAAGGTCCTCGAGGTCGTGGTGCGCTAGTAACGGGTGTCCCCCATGTCCGTCGCCCAAGGTCAACCCGCGAACCCCGCCGTCAAGGACGACAACCTGCGGCTGACCCTGGCGCGGGAGGAGGCCCAGTTCATCGCCACCGAACGGCGGGTCGCGCTGCGCCGGGTGGCGGGTGCGCTGGTCGCCTCGCTGATCATCGTGGCGGCCGGCCTGGCCGTGATCTCCCACCTGGCCGAGGACTGGACTCCCCTGGAGGGGCCCTGGAATTCTCTGCCCGGGTTTGCCGCCGCGGTAGCCCTGACCGCCCTGGTGCCGGTGGCCATTTCCCTTGTGCTGGGGCTGGTCCGCCTGGTTCGGGTCCGGCGCTACCGCTCCGATCTGGAAGCCTTCCTGGCCGGCTACAATCGAACCCTGCCATGAGGACCGCCGCGTGAGCACCCTGTTCGAGAGCCAGGCGCCGCGTCCCCTGGCCGACCGGCTGCGCCCGGCCACCATGGCCCAGGTGGTGGGCCAGGATCACCTGATCAACGCCGACGGCCCCATCGGCCGCATGATCGGCAGCGGCAAGCTGTCGTCCATCGTCCTGTGGGGGCCGCCGGGCACCGGCAAGACCACCATGGCGCGCCTGCTGGCCGAACACACCGACATGGCCTTCGAGCCCCTGTCGGCGGTGTTCTCGGGGGTGGCGGACCTGCGCAAGGTGTTCGACCGGGCGCGCGAGCGGCGCGGCGCCGGGCGGGGGACCCTGCTGTTCATCGACGAGATCCACCGCTTCAACCGGGCCCAGCAGGACGGGTTCCTGCCCTATGTGGAGGACGGCACCGTGGTCCTGGTGGGCGCCACCACCGAGAACCCGTCGTTCGAGCTGAACGCCGCGCTGCTGTCCCGCTGCCGGGTGCTGGTGCTGAACCGCCTGGACGACGCGGCCCTCGAGGAACTGCTGGCGCGGGCCGAGAAGGAACTGGGCCGCGCCCTGCCGCTGGATGGCGACGCCCGCGCCGCCCTGCGCGCCATGGCCGACGGCGACGGACGCTACCTGCTGAACATGGCCGAAACCCTGGCCGAACTGCCGCACGAGCCGGCGCTGGACCCCGCCGCCCTGGCCCAGGCGGTGCAGCGGCGCATGCCCGTCTATGACAAGAGCCAGGAAAGCCACTACAACCTGATCAGCGCCCTGCACAAGTCCCTGCGCGGGTCGGACACCGACGCGGCGCTGTACTGGATGGCGCGCATGCTGGCCGGCGGCGAGGACCCCACCTATATCGCCCGGCGTCTGGTGCGCTTCGCCAGCGAGGACATCGGCCTGGCCGATCCCCAGGCCCTGGTCCAGGCCCTGGCCGCCTGGGACGCCTACGACCGCCTGGGGTCGCCCGAGGGCGAACTGGCCCTGGTCCAGTGCGTCCTCTATTTGGGCACGGCGCCCAAGTCCAACGCCGCCTACCTGGCCGAGTCGGCGGCCAGGCGCAGCGCCCGCGAGACCGGCTCCCTGATGCCGCCCAAGCACATCCTGAACGCGCCGACGCGCATGATGAAGGACATGGGCTATGGCGACGGCTACGCCTACGACCACAACGCCGAGGACGGGTTTTCGGGCCAGAACTACTTTCCCGACGGCATGGCTCGGGCCCGTTTCTACGCCCCGCGCGACCGCGGGTTCGAGCGCGAGATCGGCAAGCGGCTGGCCTATTGGGACAAGCTGCGCCGGCAGCGCCAGGGAGAAGCGGAATGACCGGTCCCCGTGGTTGGCAGGGCCGGGCGTTTCGGTCATAATCGGCGCCGCCGCAACCCATTGAAAAGCCTGCCATGTCCGCCAAGATGCTGATTTCCGTCGCCGCCGGGGGCGCCTTGGGCGCAACCGCCCGTTTCCTGGCCATGTCGGCCATCGGACACTTCGCGGGGTCCGGCTTTCCCTATGCCACCCTGGCCGTGAACGTGGTCGGCAGCTTCGTCCTGGGCGGGTTGCTGGAATTCATGGCCCTGGTCTGGTCGCCGGTGGAGGCCGTGCGGGCGTTCATGGTGGTGGGCATCATGGGCGCCTTCACCACCTTCTCCACCTTTTCCATGGACGTCTACTACCTGGTCGAGCGGGGACAGGTCGTGGCGACGGCGGCCTACATCGTCGCCTCGGTGACCGTGTCCATCGTCGCCTTCGTGGTCGGCCTGCACATGATGCGCCTCGTCCTGGCATGACCGAGGCGCGCCGGGTGCGGGTGGCCGCCGACGAGGACGGCCTGCGCCTGGACCGGTGGTTCAAGCGGCGCTTTCCCGACCTCTCCTTCGGCCACCTGCAGAAGCTGCTGCGCACCGGCCAGGTGCGGGTCGACGGCGCCCGGGCCAAGACCGGGCAGCGACTGGAAGCGGGGCAGGAGGTCCGCCTGCCGCCCGGCCTGGAACCGGCCGGGGCAGGGGAGACGGCGCCCCGGGGGCCCCGCCCGGTGGCGGCGCGGGACGCCGAGGACCTGGCGCGCCGGGTCCTGTACCGCGACGGCGACGTCATTGCCCTGGACAAGCCGGCGGGCCTGGCCGTGCAGGGCGGGTCCAAGACCACCCGGCACCTGGACGGCATGCTGGATGCCCTGCGCTTCGGCGCCGGCGAACGGCCGCGCCTGGTCCACCGGCTGGACAAGGACACCTCGGGCGTGCTGCTGCTGGCCCGTCACGCCGCCGCGGCGGCGGACCTGACCCGGGCCTTCCGCGAGGGCGGGGTGCGCAAGCTGTACTGGGCCGCCGTGGCCGGGGTGCTGTCCCCGCGCGAGGGCCTGATCGACCTGCCCCTGGCCAAGGTGCCCGGTCCGCGCGGCGAGCAGGTGGGGGTCGAGCGGGGCGAGGGCCGGCGCGCCGTGACCGCGTTCCGGACCGTCGAAGCCGCCGGCCGCCGGGTCTCCTGGCTGGCCCTGGAACCCCGCACGGGGCGCACCCACCAGCTTCGCGTCCACTGCGCCGCCGCCGGCGCCCCGATCCTGGGCGACGGCAAGTACGGCGGCGCGGCGGCCTTCATGGCCGATGCCGGCCTGTCGCCCAGGCTGCACTTGCACGCCCGGGCCCTGTGCCTGCCGCGCCCGGGCGGGCGGGTGCTGGAGGTGCGCGCGCCCCTGCCGCCGCACATGGCGGAATCGTGGGGTTTCTTCGGCTTCACCCTGGATGCCGAGGCGGACCTGTTCCTGGACGGGGACTGATCGCCCGCCGCCGGCCGGCGGGCAAAGAAGAAGCGGCGCCGGAGGCCGGCGCCGCTTCGAAAGGATCCGTGAACCGGAACTTAGCGGGTGAAGTTGATCACCACGCGGCGGTTCAGCAGGTGACGGACGTCGTCCTTGGTCTCGACGGCCGGCTTGCTTTCGCCGAAGGACGAAACCACCAGGAAGCCACGCTGCACGCCCTGGGCGACCAGCGCATCGGCGACCGCGTTGGCGCGGGCGGCCGACAGCTTCTCGTTGTACTCGGGCTTGCCGGCCTTGTCGGTGTGACCGTGCACATTCAGCACGCCACCCTTCTGCTTCTGGTACGAAGCGGCCTCGGCGACCTGCGACATGGCCTTGTCGGAAAGCTTGGCGCTGTCGAAGTCGAACAGGATGACGATGGCCGCATGGGGCTTCATCATCGGCTTCGGCATGGGCTTCGGCATGGGCTTGGCCATGGGCTTCTCGGCCAACTCCGCCATGGCGTCGTCGTACATCTTCTTGCAGGCGGCGATGTCGTCAGGCTGGAAGTTTTCTTCCTGCTCCTGCATCCAGCAGTCGAACCCGGCCTGGGCGCGCGCCGCGGCCCCGGGCTTACGGGCGCCGGCGCCACCGTTCAGGGCATCCATCAGGGCGGCGCGGGCAGACGACAGGGCGCCCACCATGTTGTCGGGAATCACGCGCTCGTCCATGGCGGTCGGGCTGACCGTCTCGCCCTGGGCCGACATGCGGGCGCGGTCGTTGAAGTAGACGGCGTCCTTCCAGTCCTCTTCGCCCTGTTCAAGGTCGGCCAGTTGGACGTACTCCTTGTGCAGCGCTTGCTGGAACGGCGAACCGACGGAGTCCATGCTCTTGACCGCAGCGAGGTCGTACCGCGCGCACGCCGCCACAACGGGCAAGGCCACGGCAAGTATCAAAATCTTCTTCAGGTGCTTCATTTCTCAGGTCCCATTCTGACTCAACCTGTCCTCGACTAATTCACGTCAGGCGCCTTCCCCATTCAGCACCGCTCTCCGATTGATTTTTTCTGCCGGAGATACATTTGGGATTTCCCTTGTCAAAATAATACCGTGATTTCGACCTAGAACGATACCCAAAGTTTGTTGAAATGCCTGACTCTGGTGTGGATTGGGACAGGAAACGGCGTTCGAGCGGCTTGTTTAGCAGACCCTAGGTCGCCTGTCATGCCCCCCTTGGGGAAAAAATCAGCGGCCGGAACCGCGGCGCGCGGGGTCGGGGCAGGCCGCCGGCGGGCCTGGCGGGGCCGAGTTTTCGCTTGATCTCGTGTTCGGTTCGCGGTGCAGTAAGGGCCAAGGCGGGCAACGCCATGGGTGGAAACGGGAGGCTGGGCACGGACGTGCGCGAGACGCTGTTCAGGCGCGTGGAGGACAGGGCCGGGGACCTGGTGGACCTGACCCGGGACCTGATCCGGATTCCCACCATCAACCCCCCCGGCGACGCCTATACGCCCTGCGCCGAGTTCGTGGGGCGGCGCCTGGCGGCGCGTGGATTCCAGGTCCGGTACGTGCGCGCCGAGGGCAGCATCGGCGACAGCGACCGCTATCCCCGCACCAACGTGGTGGCCCGCATCGAGGGCCGCGGCCCCGGGCCCTGCGTCCACTTCAACAGCCACATCGACGTGGTGGCGGCCGGGGCCGGCTGGACCGTCGACCCCTTTGGCGGCGAGGTCCGCGACGGCAAGGTCTATGGCCGCGGGTCGTGCGACATGAAGGGCGGCCTGGCGGCCTCGATCGTCGCCGTCGAGGCGATCCTCGATTCCGGCCTGCCCTGGAACGGGGCGCTGGAGATCTCGGGCACCGTGGACGAGGAAAGCGGAGGCTACGGCGGCGTCGGCTATCTGGCCGGGCAGGGGTTCTTCTCGCGCCCCCGGGTCGACCACGTGATCATCCCCGAACCCCTGAACGTGGACCGGGTGTGCATCGGCCACCGCGGCGTGTGGTGGGCCGAGATCGAGACCAAGGGCCGCATCGCCCACGGCTCCATGCCCTTTCTGGGCGACTGCGCCGTGCGCCACATGGGCGCCTTCCTGCAGGAGATCGAGACCGACCTGATGCCGGCGCTGGCCGCCAAGCGCACCACCATGCCGGTGGTGCCCGAGGGCGCCAAGCAGTCGACCCTGAACATCAGCTCCATCCACGGCGGCCTGGCCGAGGACTTCGACGGCCTGCCCAGCCCGCTGGTGCCGGACAGTTGCCGCATGGTCATCGACCGCCGGTTCCTGATCGAGGAGGACATCGTCCAGGTCAAGGCCGAGGTGGTCGCGATCCTGGAGCGCCTGCGCCGCGACCGGCCCAACTTCACCTATGAAATCCGCGACGTGCTGGAATTCCTGCCGACCCTGACCGACGCCTCCGCCCCCGTGGTGCGGGCGGTGGAGGCGGGGATCCAGGAGGTGCTGGGCAGGCCGGCGCAGCAGGTAGTGTCGCCGGGCACCTACGACCAGAAGCACATCTTCCGCGTCGGCCACCTGGAGGACTGTATCGCCTATGGCCCGGGCATCCTGGACCTGGCCCACCAGCCCGACGAATACGTGGCCATCGACGACATGGTGAACTCGGCCAAGGTGATGGCGGCGGCGGCCCTGACCCTGCTGAACGGCGGCCCGGCGTGATGGGCCCCGGCCCGCGCAACCTGCTGACCGACGTCGCCGGGATCAAGGTCGGCAACGCCGAGGACCCGGCGCGGCGCACCGGCGTGACCGTGGTCGTTCCCGACCAGCCGGCGGTGGCGGCGGTGGACGTGCGCGGCGGCGCCCCCGGCACCCGCGAGACCGACGCCCTGGACCCCACCTGCGTGGTGGACGGCGTGCACGGCATCGTGCTCAGCGGCGGTTCCGCCTTCGGCCTCGACGCCGCCGGCGGCCTGCAGGGCTGGCTGGCGGCGCGCGGCCGCGGGTTCCGGGTCGGGCCGGCGGTGGTGCCCATCGTGCCCTCGGCGATCCTGTTCGACCTGCTGAACGGCGGCGACAAGGACTGGGGCGACCGGCCGCCGTTCCGCGACCTGGCGCGGCAGGCGGCCGACGCCGCCGGCGACCTGTTCGCCCTGGGCAACGCCGGTGCCGGCCTGGGTGCCACCGCGGGGTCCCTCAAGGGTGGGCTGGGCAGCGCCTCCCTGGTGGCCGATTTCGACGGCGCGGCGGTCACCGTGGCGGCCCTGGTGGCGGCCAATCCCGCCGGGTCCACGGTCATGCCCGGGCAGTCCTCGTTCTGGGCCTGGGCGCTGGAGCGGGACGGCGAACTGGGCGGGCAGCCGGCGCCGTCGGGCGCGTTGGCGGACCTGGACTACGAGTTCCGTCTGCCCGGCAGCATCGCCAAGGAGGGGGCCAACACCACCTTGGCGGTGGTCGCCACCGACGCCCGCCTGGACAAGGCCCAGGCGCGGCGCGTGGCGATCATGGCCCACGACGGGTTTGCCCGCGCCATCCGGCCGGTGCACACGCCGCTGGACGGCGACACGGCGTTCGCCCTGGCCACCGGGGCGGTGGACCTGCCCAATCCGGTAGCCGGACTGGCGCGGTTGGGTATGATGGCGGCGGATTGCGTCGCCCGCGCCGTGGCGCGTGGCGTCTACGAAGCCGACAGCCTGGGTGATTTTCCCAGTTACCGGGCTGAACACGGACACAATCTGGGACACGCAACAGGGAGAGAAGGATAGGCAGATGAGAAAGTTGTTCTACGGCCTCGCCGCGGCGGCGGCGTTGGCGACGCTGGCGGCCCAGGCCGAGGCGGCCAAGGACACAATCACCCTTGGCATGCAGCTCGAACCGCCGCACCTGGATCCCACTGCGGGGGCCGCGGCGGCCATCGACGAGGTCACCTACGCCAACATCTTCGAAGGCCTGACCCGCATCGACCAGAACGGCGGCGTCAAGCCGGCCCTGGCCGAGAGCTGGACCATCTCCGACGACGGCCTGGTCTACACCTTCAAGCTGCACAAGGGCGTCAAGTTCCACGACGGCACGGACATGGACTCGGCGGACGTCAAGTTCTCGCTTGAGCGGGCCATGGACGAGAAGAGCACCAACGCCCAGAAGGGCCTGTTCAAGCCTATTTCCAAGGTGGAGGCCCCGGACGCGTCCACGGTGGTGGTGACCCTGAGCCAGCCCACGGGCCGGTTCCTGTTCAACATGGGGTGGGGCGATGCAGTGGTCGTTGCGCCGGAAAGCGCCGAGGGCAACAAGACCAACCCCGTCGGCACCGGCCCGTTCAAGTTCAAGAACTGGACCAAGGGCGACCGCCTGACCATCGAGCGCAACCCCAACTACTGGGGCACGGCGGTGAAGCTGAAGTCGGCCACCTTCAAGTTCATCTCCGACCCGGCGGCGGCCACGGCCGCGGTCCTGGCCGGTGACGTGGACGCCTTCCCCGGCTTCCCGGCCCCCGAGGCCCTGGCCCAGTTCAAGTCCGATCCGCGCCTCAAGGTGGTGGTCGGCAGCACCGAGGGCGAGACCATCCTGTCCACCAACAACAAGAGCAAGTACTTCAGCGACGTGCGCGTGCGCCGGGCCATGGCCCACGCCATCGACCGCCAGGCCATCATCGACGGCGCCATGTTCGGCTACGGCACGCCCATCGGCTCGCACTTCGCGCCGCACCACCCGGCCTACGTGGACCTGACGGGCATGTACCCCTACGACCTGGCGAAGGCCAAGGCGCTGCTGGCCGAGGCCGGCTATCCCAACGGCTTCAAGGCGCGCCTGCACCTGCCGCCGCCCAGCTACGCCCGCCGCGGCGGCGAGATCATCGCCGCGCAGTTGGCCAAGATCGGCATCCAGCTGGAAATCATCCCGGTGGAATGGGCGCAGTGGCTGAAGGCCGTGTTCAAGGGCTATGACTACGACCTGACCATCGTCTCGCACACCGAGCCCATGGACATCGGCATCTACGCCCGCGACAGCTATTACTTCCAGTACGACAGCCCCGAGTTCAAGGCGCTGATGAAGAAGCTGGACATGGCGACGGACGAGAAGACCCAGTACGACATCCTGCGCCAGGCCCAGCGCAAGCTGGCCGAGGATGCCGTCAACGGCTTCCTGTTCCAGCTCGCCAAGACCGGGGTGTGGAACGCCAAGCTGCGCGGCCTGTGGCCCAACAGCCCGACCCAGGCCAACGACCTGACCGGCGTCTACTGGGTCGACTGACGCGGTAAAGCGGGGGAAGCGTTCGGAGGGCGGGAATGTCGGTATTCCTGGCGCGGCGCCTGGTGGCGCTGTTCCTGACCCTCCTGGGCGCTTCCCTGGCCGTGTTCCTTATCCTCGAGGTCCTGCCCGGCGATCCGGCCACGGTGATGCTGGGCATCGGCGCCCAGGAGGACAGCCTGGCCGCCCTGCGCGCCCAGCTGGGCCTGGACCGGCCGGCCTGGCAGCGCTACCTGGTGTGGATCTGGGGCTGGTTCCAGGGCGACCTGGGCAACAGCTATGCCTATGACGAGCCGGTCATCAAGATCATCCTGGAACGCCTGCGGGTCAGCCTGCCCCTGGCCCTGATGGCCATCACGCTGTCGACCGCCATCGGCCTGCCGCTGGGAGTCCTGGCGGCGGCCCGGCGCAACAGCCTGACCGACGTGTCGGTCATGGGCTTCGTCCAGGTGGGGGTGGCGATCCCCAACTTCTGGTTCGCCATCCTGATGATCCTGTTCTTCTCGGTGTTCCTCAAGGTCATGCCGGCGGGCGGCTTCGCCGGGTGGGACGCCGGCGTCTGGCCGGCCATCAAGTCCCTGATCCTGCCGGCGGTGGCCCTGGCCCTGCCCCAGGCGGCGATCCTGGCCCGGGTGACGCGCTCGTCGGTGCTGGAGGTCATGCGCGAGGACTACGTGCGCACGGCCCGGGCCAAGGGCCTGACCTTCGCCGCCGCCCTGTGGCGCCATGCCGTGCGCAACGCCCTGATCCCCGTGGTCACCATCATGGGGCTGCAGTTCTCGTTCCTGCTGGCCGGCACCATCATCATCGAGAACGTGTTCTACCTGCCGGGCCTGGGCCGCCTGATCTTCCAGGCCATCGCCCAGCGCGACGTGATCGTGGTCAAGGACGTGGTGGTGCTGCTGGCCGGCGCCGTGGTGCTGGTCAACTTCATCGTCGACATGTCCTACGCCCTGCTGGACCCGCGCCTGCGCGGAGGCGGCCATGGCCAGTGACGGGGCCAGTGACGGGGCCAGTGACGGGGCCAAGGAGGGTGGTCTGGGGGAGGTTGCCGCCAAGGCCCTGGGCAACCGCAGCTTCGTCATCGGCGGGGTGCTGACCGGGGTGCTGATCGTGGTCGCCCTGGTGTCCCTGGTGTGGACGCCCTACAGCGTCATCGACATGGACATCGCCGGCAAGCTGAGGGTGCCCTCGGCGGCGCACTGGTTCGGCACCGACCAGTTCGGCCGCGACGTGTTCAGCATGATGATGGTGGGGGCGCAGAATTCCATCGCCGTGTCGCTGGTGGCGGTGGGGGTGGGGGCCGGATTCGGCGTGCCCCTGGGCGCCCTGGCGGCGGCCCGCGGCGGCTGGCTGGACGAAACCGTGATGCGCTTCAACGACTTCGCCTTCGCCTTCCCGGCGGTGCTGTCGGCGGTCATGATCACCGCCCTGGCCGGGCCCGGGGCCGTCAACTCCATCATCGCCATCGGCATCTTCAACATCCCCGTATTCGCGCGCCTGACCCGGGGCGGCGCCCTGGCCATCTGGAAGCGCGAGTTCGTCATGGCGGCCCGGGTGGCGGGCAAGAACGCCGTCCGCATCACGGTCGAGCACATCCTGCCCAACGTGGCCAGCATCCTGATCGTCCAGGCCACGATCCAGTTCGCCCTGGCGATCCTGGCCGAGGCCGGCCTGTCGTACCTGGGCCTGGGCACCCAGCCGCCGCAGCCGAGCTGGGGCAAGATGCTGAACGAGGCGCAGACGCTGATGTTCCTGGCGCCGCAGCTGGCCATCTTTCCCGGGGTCGCCATCGTGCTGACGGTGTTGGGACTGAACCTGCTGGGCGACGGCCTGCGCGACGTGCTGGACCCGCGCCTGCGGCGGCTGAGGTAGGCGGCCATGGCCCTGCTGGAGGTGGAGGACCTGAACGTCACCATCCCGACCCCGCGGGGCACGGCGCACATCCTGTCGGACGTGAGCTTCGCCCTGGAGCGGGGCGAGTGCCTGGGCTTCGCCGGCGAATCCGGCTGCGGCAAGTCCATCACCGCCATGGCGGTCATGGGCCTGCTGCCGACCACCGCCCAGGCCACCGGGCGAATCCGCCTGGACGGCCGGGACCTGCTGGCCATGGACGAGGCGGGCCTGTGCGCCATCCGCGGGCGCCGGGTGGCCATGGTGTTCCAGGAGCCCATGACGGCGCTGAACCCGGTCAAGACCATCGGCTTCCAGGTGGCCGAGGGGCCGCGCCTGCACCTGAAGCTGTCCAAGGCCGAGGCGGGCCGCCGGGCGGTGGCCATGCTGCGGCGGGTGGGCCTGCCGCCGGACCGCTTCTCGCCCGACCTGTACCCCTACCAGCTTTCCGGCGGCCAGCGGCAGCGGGTGATGATCGCCGCCGCCCTGGCCTGCGAGCCCGACATCCTGATCGCCGACGAGCCGACCACGGCCCTGGACGTGACCATCCAGGCGCAGATCCTGGACCTGATCTCGGACGTGGTGCAGGAGACGGGCATGGCCCTGGTCATGATCACCCACGACCTGGGGGTGATCGCCGAGACCGCCGAGCGCATGATGGTCATGTACGCCGGCCGCATCGTCGAGAGCGGGCCCACGGCCGAGGTGTTCCGCCACATGGCCCACCCCTATACGCGCGGCCTGTTCGCCGCCATCCCCGGCGGCCCCGAGGAGGAATCGCGGCGCCTGGCCACCATCCCCGGGCAGGTGCCCGAGCCCATCGCCCTGCCGCCCGGCTGCGCCTTCGCCGGCCGCTGCGCGCGGACCGAGGACGACTGCCGCGCCGCCGTGCCGCCGGCCGAACCCGTGGGGCCGGGGCACCGGGTACGTTGCCTGCATCCCCACGTGGGGGCGACATGACCGGCGAGCCGATCCTGCGCCTGGACGGTCTGGTGCGGGACTACGTCCTGCCGCGGCGCAGCCTGCTGCGCCCGGCGCCGCGGTTCCGCGCCCTGCACGGGGTCAGCCTGGAGGTGCGGGCCGGCGAGAGCTTCGGCATCGTCGGCGAATCGGGCTGCGGCAAGTCGACCCTGGCGCGGGCCGTGCTGGCCCTGGAGACGCCGTCGGCGGGGACCGTCGAGTTCATGGGAGAAGACCTGTTCGCCCTGTCCGCGTCGCGCCTGCGCGGCATGCGCCGGCACATGCAGATGGTGTTCCAGGACCCCTACGGCTCCCTGGACCCGCGCCACAAGGTGGGGCGCATCGTCGCCGAGCCCCTGGACATGCTGGAGGCCGGGCTCGGCCGCCGGGAACGGCGGCGGCGGGTGGCCGAGTCCCTGGGCCGGGTGCGCCTCAACGGTTCCGACGCCGACAAGTACCCGCACGAGTTCTCGGGCGGCCAGCGCCAGCGCATCGCCATCGCCCGGGCCCTGATCACCCACCCGCGCCTGATCGTCGCCGACGAGCCGGTGTCGGCCCTGGACGTGTCGGTCCAGGCCCAGGTCCTGAACCTCATGTCCGACCTGCGCCGCGACCAGGGGCTGACCTACCTGTTCATCAGCCACGACCTGAGCGTGGTGCGCCACGTCACCGACCGGGTGGCGGTCATGTACCTGGGCCGGATCGTCGAGCAGGGGGAGACGGCCCAGGTCTTCGCCCAGCCGCGCCACCCCTATACCCGGGCCCTGCTGGACGCCGTGCCGCGGCCCGATCCCGCCCGTTTCCGCCACCGCCACCGGGTCCAGGGCGAGGCCGCGGCGACCCCCAGCGAGCCCGAGGGCACGGCGCCGGCGGGCGGATGCCCCTTCGCGCCGCGCTGCCCCGAGGCCACGGACCGCTGCCGGGCCGAGGACCCGGCCCTGGAACCACGCGCCGGGGGGCGCCTGGCGGCCTGCCATTTCGCCTGATCCCCGGTGCGGTGTCGCGCGAACTTCGGTTGACCCGGCGCCGCGGCGGGCTATCTGTAGGGTCTCCGCCACGGCGGGGCCCTTTGTTGTTGACTGACGGGAGCCCGGACCTTGTCCGACCGATTACGACTGGCGGTGTTCGACTGCGACGGCACGCTGGTCGATTCCCAGCATTCCATCTATGCCGCCCTGTGCGCCGCCTGCGAACTTTACAAGTTCCCCACGCCGACCCGGGACGTGGCCCGGCGGGTGGTGGGCCTGCCGCTGCTGGACGCCATCGCCCGGGTGGTGCCCGACGCCGGGGCGGAGGACTTGGAAAACCTGCGCCAGGCCTATTCCGCGTCCTTCTTCGCCCTGCGCCAGTCGGGCGGGTTGCAGGAACCGCTTTTTCCGGGGACGGAGGAGGGGCTGCGGGCGTTCGACGACGCCGGCTGGCTGCTGGGGGTGGCCACGGGCAAGTCGCGGCGCGGGTTGCTGGCGACCCTGGGCGGGCACGGCCTGCTGGACCGGTTCGTGACCTTGCAGACCTCGGATTCCGTGCCCGCCGGCAAGCCGGCGCCGGACATGCTGCTGGCGGCCATGGCCGAGGCCGGCACGAACCCCGAGGACACGGTGATGATCGGCGACACCACATTCGACGTGGAAATGGCGGTCAACGCCGGCGTGGTGGCGATCGGGGTCGCCTGGGGGTATCATAATGGCAACGAACTAATCGAAGCCGGTGCTCGCGAGGTTGTCGAGACGTTCGGCGACCTTGCGCGGGTCGTCGGCGAAACGTGGGAGACCTGAACATGCGGGCGCTGTGGAAGACCCTGGTCGTCGTCGTTTTCCTGCTGGTGGTGGTCGTGGTTGCCGGCGTGGTGGTCATCGCCACGGTGGACCCCAACGACTACAAGGACCTGATCGCCGAAAAGGCCAAGGAGGCCACCGGGCGTGACCTGAAGCTGGACGGCAACATCCAACTCGACCTGGGATGGTCGCCGACACTGGTGGTCGAGAACGTTTCCTTCGCCAACGCCCCCTGGGGCAGCCGGCCGCAGATGGCGACCCTCAAGCGCCTGGAGGTGCAGGTCGAGCTGATGCCGGCCATCCGTGGCGACTACCGGGTCAACAAGCTGATCGTCGAGGGCCTGGACCTGCTGGCCGAGACCGACAAGCAGGGCGCGGGCAACTGGGTGATGGGCGAACCCAAGCCCGAGCCTGAGAAGCCGTCAGAGCCCGGCGAGCTGGTTATCCCGGTGGTGCGTCAGGTGCTGATCCAGGACGTCAAGGTGACCTACCGCGACGGCAAGTCGGGGCAGGCGACGGTGCTGACGCTGGACAACCTGATCGCCGAGGCCGAGGACAACGACAGCCCCCTCAAGGTCGACATCGCCGGCAACGTGGACAAGACGCCGTTCGAGGCCAAGGGCACCTTCGGCGCCGTCAACGCCCTGGTGCGCGGCGACAAGTACCCGGTGGATTTCGCCGCCGACCTGTTGGGGCTCAAGGCCACCGCCAAGGGTGAGGTCACCGGCGCCGCCGGCGGCATCGACGTCTCGGTCAAGGGCGCCGACCTGAACAAGACCATCGACGCGGTCAAGGGCTTCGTGCCCGACCTGAAGACGGCGGACCTGCCGGCCCTGGGCGCGTTCTCGGTCACCGCCAAGCTGACCGGCTCGGCCGACAAGATGGCGGTGTCGGACCTGAACGTGGCCGTGGGCCGGCCCGATTTCCTGGCCCTGAGCGCCACCGGCGGCATCTCGGACGCCGTCAAGGTGACGGGAATCAACATCGTTGCCGGCGTCAAGGCCAGCAACCTGAACAAGACCGCCGAGGCGGCCAAGGCCTTCGTGCCGGAACTGGCCAAGGTCAAGCTGCCGCCCCTGGGCGGCCTGGACGCCAAGGCGACGGTGCTGGGCTCGCTGAAGGCCCTGTCGGTGTCGGGAATCGAGGTGGCCACCGGCCGCGACGACTTTGCCGCCGTCACGGCCCGGGGCTCCATCGCCGACGCCCTCAACACCAAGGGGCTGGACATCACCGTCGCCGTGCGCGGCGACGAACTGACCAAGACCCTGGACCAGGCCCAGGCCCTGGCGCCCGAACTGGGCGCCGCCCTGGGCGACAAGAAGCTGCCCGCGATCGGGCCGTTCAGCCTCGCCGCCACGATCAAGGGCGGCCTGGACGCCATGGCGGTCAGCGGCATCGACGTCAACGTGGGCCGGGCCGAGCAGTTGCTGGTCACCGCCAAGGGCGCCGTTGCCGACGCCATCAAGGCCAAGGGGTTGGCCCTGGACGTGGCCCTGCAGGGCGCCGACGCCACCCCCCTGGCCCGGGCCTTCGCCGGCGAGGGGCTGAAAATCCCGGCCCTGCGGATCGTGGCCAAGGTCAGCGACCCCGACGGGGGCTATGCCCTGGACGGCCTGGACGCCAAGGTTGGCCGCAGCGACCTGAGCGGCAACCTGGCCGTCAAGCTGGCCGGCGAACGGCCGGTGCTGAACGCCAAGCTGGCGTCCAAGATGCTGGATCTGGACGAGATCATGCCGCAGCAGAAGGGCGGAAAGAAGGCGCCGGCCCCGGCGCCGGCGGCCAAGAAGGGCGACGGCCGGGTGTTCCCCAACGATCCCCTGCCGGTCGAGGGGCTGAAGGCCGCCGACGCCACCGTTTCCTTCCGCGGCGACGCGGTCAAGGTCAACGGCACCACGCTCAAGGACCTGTCGGTGGACCTGTCCCTGCAGAACGGCAAGCTGGCCGTGAAGCCGTTCTCGGTGGTGGCCGGCGAGGGCACCATCAAGGGCGACGTGGGGCTGGACGCCTCGGTCGCCATGCCGGCCCTGGCGGTCAACGTCGACGTGGCGCAGCTCGACTACGGCAAGCTGCTGAAGGACATGGATGTCACCGACCTGGTCCGCGGCAAGCTGGACGCCAAGACCAACGTGACTGGCCAGGGGGTCTCGGTGCGCGAGATCATGGCCGGCCTGGACGGCAAGCTGCGCGTGGTCACCGAGAACGGATACATCAACAGCAAGTTGCTGAACGTGGTGTCATCGGACCTGGCCGCCGCGCTGACCTTCGGCGACAGCAAGGGGGACCAGGACATCCGCTGCGGCGTGGTCGACTTCGACATCAAGAAGGGCCAGGCCGACGCCCGGGCCCTGGTGGTCGAGACCGGGGGCATCTCGGTGATCGGCGAGGGCGGCATCGACCTGGCGCAGGAGAAGCTCGACCTGAGCATCGACCCCAAGGCCAAGAGCGTCAGCCTGGTCAAGGTAGCCATGATCCCGGTCGACGTGGGCGGCACCCTGGCCTCGCCCTCGGTCAAGCCCAACGTGGGCGCGGCCGCCGTGGGCGTGGTGACTGGTGCCGTGGGCACGGTGACGGACGTGGCCAAGGGCGGCGCATCGGGCCTGGGCGGCCTGGTCAAGTCGGTCACCGGGCAGGGCGGCGGCGACACGGCCGCCGCCGGCAAGGCGGCCAGCGTCGACCAGACCGACTACTGCAAGTTGGCCCTGGCCGGCGAGGCGGTGAAGCGGGTCGCCGTGGCGCCGGCACCGGCCGCCACCACCAGCGAGCCGCCGGCATCCAAGGCGGCGCCGGCCACGTCGGTCTCGCCCGGCGCCACCCTGACCCCGCCGCCCAAGACCGAGTCGGCACCGGCGGCGGCCGAGAAGCCGGTCGAAAAGGCCAAGGAGGCCGTCGGCGACCTGGGCAAGAAGTTGGACAAGGGCCTGAAGGGCCTGTTCAAGTAGGGGGTGCCGTTGGCCCAGGCGGCGCGCAGGCGCTTCTACCGCGAGGCGGCGGCCGTGGCCGCCGCGGACGGCGGTTTCCGCGTGGAACTGGATGGCCGGCCCCTGCGCACGCCGGCCGGCCGGCCCTTCGCCGTGCCCACCGTCGCTCTGGCCCAGGCCATCGCCGCCGAATGGGCGGCCCAGGGCGACGACATTCTGCCCGCCTCCATGCCCATGACCCAGCTCGCCTACACGGCCCTGGACCGGGTCGTGCCCGACCGCGACGCGGTGGCGGCCCTGGTCGTGAAGTACGGCGAGACCGACCTGCTGTGCTACCGCGCCGAGGGGCCGGCGGAACTGGTGGCGCGCCAGGCCCGTGCCTGGCAACCCCTGCTGGACTGGGCCCGCGACCGCCACGGCGTCGACCTGGCGGTGACCGAGGGCGTGACCCCGGTGGCCCAGCCCGACGCGGCGGCGGCGCGCCTGGCGGCGGCGGTCGCGGCCCTGGACGACATGGCGCTGACCGCCCTGGCCGCGGTGGTGCAGGCCAGTGGCTCGGCGGTGGTCGGCCTGGCGGTCCTGGCCGGCCGGCTGGACGGGGCGGCGGCGTTCGAGGTCTCGCAACTGGACGAATCGCACCAGATCGACCGCTGGGGCGAGGACGCCGAGGCCATGGCCCGCCGCGCCCTGTTGAAATCCGACCTGGAGGCGGCGGTCCGGTTCCTGGAACTCGTCGCCTGATCAGCGGTTCAGCCGGTGCGCCCGGCACTTGCCCATCTGGCCCACGAACCGGCCCATGGCGGTGAAGGGCATGATGGCGAAGTCGGGCATCTCGCCGGCGAACACCATGACCACGGACTGGTCCAGGGGGCTGGGGCTGCACTCGATCCAGTATTCCTGGGGCCGCAGCTCCCAGCGCAGGCGCAGCCGCAGGCGAAGCGATACCACATTGCCGGGCAGGGTCAGGCTGCGGTAGATGCGCCCCGGATGGTAGGGCGGCGCCGTGAATCCGCCGAAGATGGCGCCGAGGGCCGGCGCCGTGCGCACGTCGAACACCTCGACCACCGTGGACCAGGGGTCGGTCATGCCCATGATCGCCACTTCGGCGGCGGCGGCCGGCCGTGGCGCCAGCAAAATCCCCGCCAGTATCGCCATCAGGAGTCGGCCCATGGCCCCTGTCCTCCCGCTCCGGAAACGCGATCCAGGTCCCTGGGAAAAACCTACCACGGCCGGGACCCGTCCGGTACCGCTGATTCCTGGCCCGGCGGGCGAGAAATCCCGTCTTTTCGCTGGTGCAACATTACAAGTCGCGGTATCTTTTTTGGCACATTTCTCGACAAATCCCATCCGACTCAACCTTGGTGTTTCCCCATGCAAGACACAATCTCGCAACTCCTTGAAAAATGGCACGAAGCGCGCATGGGGGGAGGGCAACGCCGCATCGACGCGCAGCACCGCAAGGGCAAGCTGACGGCGCGCGAGCGCATCGATGTGCTGCTCGACCCCGGAAGTTTCGAAGAGTGGGACACCTACGTGGAGCACCGCTGCACCGACTTCGGCATGGAGAAGCAGTCCATCGCCGGCGACGGCGTGGTCACCGGGTACGGCACCATCAACGGCCGCCTGGTGTTCCTTTTCAGCCAGGACTTCACCGTGTTCGGCGGATCGCTGTCCGAGGCCCACGCCGAGAAGATTTGCAAGATCATGGACCAGGCCATGCGCGTCGGTGCGCCGGTCATCGGCATCAACGACTCGGGCGGCGCCCGCATCCAGGAGGGTGTCGCCTCCCTGGCCGGATACGCCGAGGTGTTCCAGCGCAACGTCCTCGCTTCGGGCGTGGTGCCGCAGATCTCGGTCATCATGGGGCCCTGCGCCGGCGGCGCCGTGTACAGTCCGGCCATGACCGACTTCATCTTCATGGTCGAGGATTCGTCCTACATGTTCGTCACCGGCCCCGACGTGGTCAAGACCGTGACCCACGAGGAGGTGACCCAGGAGCAGTTGGGCGGCGCCATCACCCACACCACCAAGTCGGGCGTCGCCGACAAGGCCTTCACCAACGACATCGAGGCGCTGCTGTACCTGCGCCGGTTCGTGGACTTCCTGCCGCACAGCAACAAGAGCAAGCCGCCGACCCGGCCCACCCCCGATCTGGCGGACCGCGAGGAAAAGTCCCTGGATACCCTGGTCCCCGCCAACCCCAACAAGCCCTACGACATGAAGGAGCTGATCATCAAGGTGGTGGACGAGGGCGATTTCTTCGAACTGCAGCCCGCCTATGCCGCCAACATCATTACCGGGTTCGGGCGCATGGACGGGACCACCGTGGGCTTCGTCGCCAATCAGCCCATGGTCCTGGCCGGGTGTCTGGACATCGATTCGTCGCGCAAGGCGGCCCGGTTCGTGCGCTTCTGCGACTGTTTCAACATCCCCATCGTCACCTTCGTCGACGTGCCCGGGTTCCTGCCCGGCACGTTCCAGGAATACGGCGGCATCATCAAGCACGGCGCCAAGCTGCTGTATGCCTTCGCCGAGGCGACCGTGCCCAAGGTGACGCTGATCACGCGCAAGGCCTATGGCGGCGCCTACGACGTCATGAGCTCCAAGCACCTGCGCGGCGACGTGAACTTCGCCTGGCCCAGCGCCGAGATCGCGGTGATGGGGCCCAAGGGCGCGGTGGAGATCATCTTCCGCCAGGACATCGGCGACGCCGGCAAGATCGCCGAGCGCACCGAGGAATACCGCCGCCGCTTCGCCAATCCCTTCATCGCCGGCAAGCGCGGCTTCATCGACGACGTGATCATGCCGCACAACACGCGCAAGCGGATCTGCCGCTCGCTCAAGATGCTGCGCGAGAAGGAACTGAAGAATCCGTGGAAGAAACACGGGAACATACCGCTGTAACTGCTTGACTGCGGGGGGAAATGCCATGTTTTGCCGGACATTCGTACGGGCGACTCGGCGGGCGGTTCGGGATCGCGAGGGCGACCTGATGCGCGACCTGGCGGTCTACTGGCTGGTGAACGCCTTCCTGCACGTGGTCAACCTGATCACGTCCCCCGCCAGCTACTGGGCCGTCTGGCCGGCCCTGGGATGGGGGTTGGCCCTGGCCCTGCGCGCCGCTCGCCAGCGGCGGACGGGACCCGCCGCCGGCACCCTCTAGGAGATCAACGCGTCCGAGTCTGGAAAGGCCGTAAGGTTCGATGTTCAAGAAAATCCTGATCGCCAACCGGGGCGAGATCGCCTGCCGTGTCATCAAGACCGCGCGCAGGATGGGTATCAAGACCGTCGCCGTTTATTCCGAGGCCGACGTCGCGGCCCTGCACACCGACATGGCCGACGAGGCCATGTTCATCGGGCCGCCGCCGTCCAGCGAGAGCTATCTGGTGATGGACCGGATCGTCCAGGCCTGCCTGGATTCGGGGGCCGAGGCGGTGCATCCGGGCTATGGCTTCCTGTCCGAGAACGCCACCTTCGCCCGCAAGCTGGCGCGCAACAAGATCACCCTGATCGGTCCCAAGCCCAACGCCATGACCGCCATGGGCGACAAGATCGAGTCCAAGAAGCTGGCCATGGCGGCCGGGGTCAACACCATCCCCGGCCATACCGAGGCCCTGAAGGACGAGAAGGAGGCCCTGAAGGTCGCGCGCAAGATCGGCTATCCGGTCATGATGAAGGCGTCGGCCGGCGGCGGCGGCAAGGGCATGCGGGTGGCCTTCAGCGACGACGAGGTGCGCGAGGGATTCGGCTCGGCGGTGCGCGAGGCCATGTCCAGCTTCGGCGACGACCGGGTGTTCATCGAGAAGTACATCCAGGAGCCGCGCCACATCGAGATCCAGGTCATGGGCGACTCCCATGGCAACGTCATCTACCTGGGCGAGCGCGAGTGCTCGGTGCAGCGCCGCCACCAGAAGGTGATCGAGGAGGCCCCCAGCCCGTTCGTCACCGTGGCCATGCGCCGCGCCATGGGCGAGCAGGCCGTGGCCCTGGCCAAGGCCGTGAACTACCAGTCCGCCGGGACGGTGGAGTTCATCGTCGACAAGGACCGCAACTTCTTCTTCCTGGAAATGAACACCCGCCTGCAGGTGGAGCATCCGGTGACCGAGTTCGTCACCGGCCTCGACCTGGTCGAGATCATGATCAAGGTCGCTGCCGGCGAAAAGCTGCCGCTGACCCAGGAACAGGTGGAACTGAAGGGCTGGGCCGTCGAGGCGCGCATCTACGCCGAAGACCCGTTCCGCAACTTCCTGCCGTCCACGGGGCGCCTGGTGCGCTACCTGTCGCCCGAGGAGGGGCCCTTCGTCCGGGTCGACACCGGTGTCTACGAGGGCGGCGAGATCTCCATCTACTACGACCCCATGATCGCCAAGCTGATCACCACCGGCGCCACCCGCGACCACGCCCTGGACCACATGCGCCGGGCCCTGGACGAGTTCTACATCTACGGCGTCAACCACAACATCGACTTCCTGAGCGCCCTGGTCTCCCATCCCCGGTTCGTCACCGGCAAGCTGACCACCAACTTCATCGCCGAGGAATACCCCGACGGGTTCCACCCCGCCGACCTGCCGCACGAGGACCCGGACATGATGGTCGCCGTGGCGGCCGCCGTGCACCGCCGCTACCAGGAACGCGCGGCGGCGATCAGCGGCCAGCTTTCGGGCCACGAGCGCCAGGTCCATGACGACTGGGTGGTGTTCATGGGCGGCGAATACTTCCCGGTGCGGACCATTCGCCGCGGCGAGGTGTGCGAGGTCACCATCAGCGGCGAGCCGCGCGTGGTGGAGATGGACTGGAACCTGGGCGAGCAGCTGATCAAGGCCAAGGTCGATTCCAAACCGGTGTGCATCAAGCTGCAGCGCATGAACGTGGCCTATCGCCTGTTCCACGCCGGATCGCAGGTGGACGTGCTGGTGCTGAGCCCCAAGGTGGCCGAGTACGAGCACCACATGCCCGTCAAGGAGCCGCCGGACCTGAGCAAGTTCCTGCTGTCGCCCATGCCGGGCCTGCTGGTGTCCCTGGCCGTGGCCGAGGGGGACGAGGTCAAGGCCGGCGAGGAGCTGTGCATCGTCGAGGCCATGAAGATGGAGAACGTGCTGCGCGCCCAGCGCGACGGCGTGGTCCAGGGGATCAAGGCCGCGCCCGGCGACAGCCTGATGGTCGACCAGGTGATCCTGGAATTCGCCTGACGCCATGCCGCCATCGGTGAACCACGAGAAGGTCGTCCGCTTCCTCGTGCTGGGGGGCGAGATCGACGCCGAGCGGTTCTGTGCCTGGATCGCGCCCGAGGCCGAGACGCGGTCCCTGGACGGCTGGGTTCGCGGCCGCGGCGCCGGCGTGGACGTGTTCCTGGCCGGGGCCGAGTTCGCCGTCGACGCCCTGTTCTTTCTTTGCGAACAGGTGGTGGGCGCCGCCGACGGGACGGTGGAAAGCCGCGACCCCCGCGGCGACGAACCCCTGTGGAGCGGGTTCCACCAACTGCCGCCCCTGTAAGGGAACCGGGCCCGTTGACCGGCGCCGGCCCGACCCCCGTCAAATCCGTGCGTGTGCGCCTGGACGGCCGCGTCCAGGGGGTTTGGTTCCGCGGCTGGACGGTGCAGGAGGCCACGGCCCTGGGCCTGGACGGCTGGGTGCGGAACAATTTCGACGGTACCGTCGAGGCGGTCTTTTCCGGCGATGCCAGGGCGGTGGACCGCATGGTCGCCCTGTGCCGCCAGGGTCCGCGCTTCGCCCGCGTCGATTCCCTGAACGTGGCGCCGGCGCCGGCGCCGGCACAGCGGGGGTTCCGCCAGATCCGCGGCGGCTGATCCTCAGTCGGCGATCACCAGCTGGTTGCGGCCGCCTTCCTTGGCCCGGTACAGCGCCCCGTCGGCGCGCTTGATGGTGTCGGTGACGGCGCGGTCGCCGGACACCGTCTCGGCCAGGCCGAAGGAGGCGGTGATCGTCACCCGGCGTTCGCCGTCCAGGTCGACCGTGTCGGCGGCCAGGGATTCGCGCAGGCGCTCGATGATTCCGGCGGCGGCGTCGGCGCCGATGTCGCTCAGGAACAGCAGGAACTCCTCGCCGCCGTAACGGAACACCCCGTCGTAACGGCGCAGGCTGGCCAGCAGGCGCGCCGCCGTGGTGCGCAGCACGATGTCGCCGGCGGCGTGCCCGTGGGAATCGTTGATGGCCTTGAAATGGTCCAGGTCGGCGAGGACCACGCAGAACGGCCGCCCGGTGCGGCGGAAGCGGTCGAATTCCCGGTCCAGCTCGCGGGTCATGGCCTGGCGGTTGTGCACGCCGGTCAGGGTGTCCAGTTCCGAGGAGGCGGCGGCGAACGCCTTCTCCAGGCGGCGGGCGAGGGTGATGAAGGTGTTGAAGGTCTCGGCAAAGCCGTCGTAATCGTCGCGCGCGGGGGCGGCCCCGGCGCCGATCCGCACCGCCAGGGCCTGGGCCCGTTCGTGCATCTCGTCGTGCAGGGCCGCCAGGCGCGCCACCATGGGCTGGTCGACCAGTTCGGCGTGCCGGTTGCGCAGGTACCAGGCGCCGAACAGGCACAGGCGGTGCGGGTCCAACTGGGCGCGGTCCGCCCCCGGCGCGATCAGCACATGGGCGTGCCACGACTGCAGCCAGTCCAGGTGGTCGGCCACCGTGCGGTCGAGGATGTCCAGCAGGGATTCGCGGCTGACCTCGGCCGCCGCGGCCCGGGGATCGTCGCCGGTCATGGCGCGCCGTCCCCGGCCGGGGCCATGGTGCCGGCCACTTCCCCCAGGGCGCGGTCGAAGGTGGCGTGCAGGGCGGCGTCCACCTGGTCCATGGTGGCCGGCACACCCAGGTCGCGCAGCGACGTCACGCCATGCTCGGCGATGCCGCAGGGGACGATGCCGGCGAAATGGGACAGGTCCGGGTCCACGTTCAGGGCCATGCCGTGGAAGGTGATCCACTTGCGGATGCGCACGCCGATGGCGCCGACCTTGGCCTCGGCGCCGCCGGGCCCGGCCACCCAGATGCCGATCCGGCCAGTGCGCCGCTCGCCGGTCACGCCCATCTCGGCCAGGGTCAGGATCATCCATTCCTCCAGCCCGTGCACGAACCGGCGCACGTCGCGCGGGCCCCGGCGCAGGTCGAGCATCACATAGACCACCCGCTGCCCGGGCCCGTGGTAGGTATACCGCCCGCCGCGCCCCGTGGGGTAGACGGGGAAGCGGCCGCCGTCCAGCAGCTCGGCCGGGTCGGCGCTGGTGCCGGCGGTGTACAGCGGCGGATGCTCCAGCAGCCAGACCATCTGCGCCGCGCGGCCGGCGTGGATGTCGGCGATGCGCGTTTCCATGGACTCCACCGCCGCGGGATAGGGCACGGGGGCCCTGTCATGGCGCCATTCGACAACCTGGGAGAGGGGCGCGTGTATGTCCATCCCTTATTTCTACCACGGCAACAAACCACTTGTGCAAGCTTGATCGCAGGGGGACTATTTGCTATCTCCGGGCACGCGAGATTTCTTCGGCCGGCCCCAGCGGCGGCCAATAAGGTAAAGCGGTCGTGGCGGAATTGGTAGACGCGCAGCGTTGAGGTCGCTGTCCTGGAAACAGGGTGGAAGTTCGAGTCTTCTCGACCGCACCATCGATCACAGGCCCGTCGTCCGCCGCGACGGGCTTTTTTTTCCGCAGGGAAGGGCGATCGTCCTTCCGCCGCCGCCGTCCGGCGGCGCGCAGGCCGGCGAGGAGGCAGGGGGATGGTCGACCAGGAAACCAAGACTCCAACCGATGCCGACGCCGGCGCCGGTGACCCGTCCGGGCACCCGACCGACCTGAGCGACCACCTGGAGGAGCGCCTGCGCGACGCCCTGCAGGAGGGCGCCGCCGACACCGTGCGCGCCCTGGTCGAGCCGCTGAACGCCGCCGACGTGGCCGACCTGCTGGAACACCTGGCCACCGATGACCGGCGCGCCTTCCTGGACGTCCTGGGCGAGGACCTGGACGCCGACGTCCTGCCCGAGCTGGACGAGGAAGTCCTGGCCGACGTGGTCGACCACCTGGAGGTGGAGCAGATCGCCGCCGCCGTCGTCGAGATGGATTCCGACGACGCCATCACCGTGCTGGAGGACCTGGACGAGGCGGACAAGCGCGAGATCCTCGAGGCGATCCCCGACGCCGACCGAATCGCCATCGAACAGGGCCTGGCCTACCCCGAGAACACCGCCGGCCGCCTGATGCAGCGCGAGGTGGTCACGGTGCCGACCTACTACACCGTGGGCGAGACCATCGATTTCCTGCGCCAGAACGCCGAACGGGACGTCTCGTACCTGCCGGACCAGTTCTACGACATCTACGTGGTCGACCCGCAGTTCCGGCCCCTGGGGGCGGTGTCGCTCAGCCGGCTGCTGCGCAGCAAGCGGCCGGTCAGGGTGACCGACATCATGGACACCAACCTGAAGCGCATCCTGGTGTCCACGGACCGCGAGGAGGTGGCCTTCATCTTCCGCCAGCGCGACCTGGTGTCGGCCTCGGTGATCGACCAGGGCGGCCGCCTGGTGGGCGTGATCCACATCGACGACGTGGTCGACGTGATCGAGGAGGAGCACGAAGAGGACATCATGCGCATGGGCGGCCTGGCCGAGGCCGACCTGTACAGCGGCTTCCTCAAGACCACCAAGGCCCGGTTCTCGTGGCTGCTCATCAACCTGGGCACGGCCATCGCCGCGTCGCTGGTGATCGGCCTGTTCGAGGGCACGATCCAGCAGATGGTGGCCCTGGCCGTGCTGATGCCCATCGTCGCCTCCATGGGCGGCAACGCGGGCACGCAGACCCTGACCGTCGCCGTGCGCGCCCTGGCCACCAAGGAGCTGACCTCGACCAACGCCATGCGCGTGATCGGCAAGGAGATCCTGGTCGGCACGGCCAACGGCGCCCTGTTCGCCGTGATCGCCGGCGTGGTCGCCTGGCTGTGGTTCCAGAGCGCCGGCATCGGCGTGGTCATCGCCCTGGCCATGGTCGTCAACCTGGTGGTGGCCGGCCTGGCCGGCAGCGCCATCCCCGTGGTGCTGGACAAGCTCAAGATCGATCCGGCGGTGGCCTCGGGCGTGTTCCTGACCACCGTCACCGACGTGGTCGGCTTTTTCGCCTTCCTCGGCCTGGCGGCCTGGATGCTGATCTAGCCGCACCGGCTTGACGTTAACGTAAACGATACATACGCTTCGTCCATGGAACCCACCTACGGTATCGCCGAGCTGGCGCGGGAGTTCGACGTCACCACCCGCACCATCCGCTTTTACGAGGACAAGGACCTGTTGCGGCCCCGGCGCGAGGGGCAGCGCCGCGTCTACACCCATCGCGACCGCGTGCGGCTGCGCCTGATCATGCGCGGCAAGCGGCTGGGCTTCTCGCTGGACGAGATCCACCAGATGATCGACCTCTACGACGAGGACCCGACCGAGGTGGCGCAGCTGAAACTGTTCATCAGCAAGATCCGCGAACGCCGCGCGGTCCTGCTGCAACAAAAAGAGGATATCGTCAGCATCCTTGACGAGCTGGATGCCCTGGAGGCCCAGTCGCGCGACCTGTTGCGCGAGAAGGGGAAGGTCAGCGCCTGAGCCTGGCGAGACAAGCCGGAGCCGGACGGGGGAGGACATGGCCGAGGAAGGAAGCGTTCTGTGGCGGCCCGGCGACGCGGCCGTGGCCAAGTGCAAAATGGAGAAGTTCCGCCGCCGGGTCGAGCAGGCCCGGGGGCTGCGCCTGCCCGCCTACCAGGACCTGTGGCGCTGGTCGGTATCCGACATCGAGGGATTCTGGGAAAGCCTGTGGACTCATTTCGGCCTGGACCGATGGACCGGCCATGACCGGGTGCTGGGCCGGCGCGACATGCCGGGGGCCGAGTGGTTTCCGGGCGCGCGCCTGAACTACGCCGAACAGGTCCTGGCCCGCGGCCGCCCGGGCGCCGTTGCCATCCGCCACATGTCCGAGGTGCGGCCCCTGGCCGACCTGTCCCACGACGACCTGGCCGACCGGGTCACGCGCCTGGCGTCGTGGCTGCGCGCGGCGGGGGTCGAGCCCGGCGACCGGGTGGTGGCCTACATGCCCAACATCCCCGAGACCACCATCGCCCTGTTGGCCACGGCGGCGGTGGGCGCCGTGTGGTCGAGCTGCTCGCCCGATTTCGGCACCCAGAGCGTCATCGACCGGTTCGGGCAGATCGAACCCAAGGTCCTGTTCGCGGTCGACGGCTACCGCTACGGCGGCCGCGACTTCGACCGCCGCGCGGTGGTGGCCCAACTGGTCGAGGCCCTGCCCACCCTGCGGCGGGTGGTGGCGGTGCCCTACCTGGACACCGGCGCCTGGCGCGGCGCGGCCGATCGGGTGCCGTGGGACGAGGCGCTGGCGACCTCGGCGGACGGGTTCGAGTTCGCCCGCGTGGCCTTCGACCATCCGCTGTGGGTGCTCTATTCCTCGGGCACCACCGGCCTGCCCAAGGGCATCGTCCACGGCCACGGTGGCGTGGTGCTGGAGCAGCTCAAGATGGGCTCCCTGCACCTGGACCTGGGGCCCGAGTCGGTGTTCTTCTGGTTCAGCACCACGGGCTGGGTCATGTACAACGTCGTGGTCGGGGCCCTGCTGACGGGGGCCACCGTCGTCCAGTTCGACGGCAACCCCGGGTACCCCGACAACGGCACCCTGTGGCGCCTGGCCGAGGAAACGGGCATGACCTTCTTCGGCACCAGCGCCGCCTTCATCAACGCCCTGGCCCAGGCCGGCGAGAAGCCCGGCGCCGCCTTCGACCTGTCGGCGCTGCGCGCCGTCGGCGTCACCGGCTCGCCCCTCAGCCCCGAAGGGTTCGAGTGGGTCTATGACAGCATCAAGCGCGACGTGTGGCTGAACTCCATCAGCGGCGGCACCGACGTGGCCACCGCCTTCGTCGGCGGCGTGCCGTCGCTGCCCGTGCGCTCGGGCGAGATCCAGGCGCCCTGGCTGGGGGTCGCGGTCGAGGCCCTGTCCGACGCCGGCGAGCCCCTGGTGGGGCAGATCGGCGAGCTGGTGGTCAGCGCGCCCATGCCCTCCATGCCCGTGTTCTTCTGGAACGACCCCGGCGGCACCCGCTACCGCGAGAGCTATTTCGAGGACTTCCCCGGCCGCTGGCGCCACGGCGACTTCATCCGGTTCAACGCCGACGGGTCCTGCGTCATCTACGGGCGGTCGGACTCGACGCTGAACCGCTATGGCGTGCGCATCGGCACGGCCGAGATCTACCGCGTGCTGGAGACCATCGACGGCGTGCGCGACAGCCTGATCGTCAACCTGGACCTGCCTGGCGGCCGCTTCCACATGCCGCTGTTCGTGGTCATGGAAGAGGGGCGGGAGCTGGACGACACCCTGCGCGACACCATCAACGGGGCCCTGCGCACCCGCTTTTCGCCGCGTCACCAGCCCGATGCCATCCACGCCGTTCCGGCCATCCCGCACACCCTGACGGGTAAGAAGATGGAGGTCCCGGTGCGCCGCATCCTCATGGGCATGGACCCGGGAAAGGCGGCCAGCCGCGATGCCATGGCCGACCCCGGGGCGCTGGACTACTTCGTCGATTTCGCCGCCCAGGTGGCCGCCCGGGTGGCCGCCATGTCGGGCGAGGGCGATGCTTGACGTTTACGTAAACGTAAACTAGTCTCGCGCCGTTCAATCCGCGGGGAGGTGAGGCATGTCGGACGCACCCTTGACCTACAAGGGCTCGGTCTATCCCTGGCACTGCGACCAGGTGGGGCACATGAACGTGATGTACTACGTGGGCAAGTTCGACGAGGCGACGTGGAACTTCTTCGCCCTGCTGGGCATGACCCGCGCGTTCTTCCGCGACCAGGGCCGCGGCATGGCGGCCCTGGAGCAGAACATCCGCTACAAGCGCGAACTGCTGCCCGGCGACACCATGGAGGTGCGCACCCGGCTGACCCGGATCGAGGGCAAGAAGGTCCACTTCAGCCACAGCATGGTCAACTGCCAGACCGGCGAGGTGGCCGCCGAGTGCGACCTGTTCGCCGTGCACGTGGACACGGCCCTGCGCAAGTCTTGCCCGTTCCCCGACGAAGTGGTGGCCACCGGGCGGCGTCTGATGGCCGAGGCCGGCGGCGGAGCCCTGGTATGAGCGCCTACGAGCCGCGCCGCCCGGACTTCGAACAGGCGGTCCGCACCAGTTTCGGCAAGCAGGGCATGATGCGCCACATCCGGGCCTCCGTCGCCAAGGTTGAACCGGGCTTCTGCGAGATCCATCTTCCCTACAGCGACGACGTGTCGCAGCAGCACGGCTTCTTCCACGGCGGCGTCGTCGGCACCATCGCCGACAACGCCGGCGGCTACGCCGCCTTCAGCCTGATGGCCGACGGCGACGGCATCCTGTCCGTGGAGTACAAGCTGAACATCACCGCGCCGGCCGATGGCGAGCTGTTGATCGCCCGCGGCCGGGTGGTGCGCCCGGGAAGGACGTTGAGCGTGACCACGGCCGAGGTGACGGTGGTGAAGGACGGCAAGGAGTCCGTCTGCGCCATCATGCAGCAGACCCTGATGCGCATCATCGGCAACCCCAACGTGGTCGGGTAGACCGTCGGCCCCGCCGACGTGGTAGGCTAGGTGACCGGCGGCGCCAGACCGCCGGATTTCAACGAACAGGTCAAGGCGGAAAGGTCCATGATCCCCAACCAGTATCCCAGTCTGAACTTCAACCTGGGCGAGGTCGCCGACATGCTGCGCGACTCCGTGCGCAGCTTCGCCTCGGACGAGATCGCGCCGCGCGCCGCCGACATCGACAAGGCCAACGACTTCCCCGCCGACCTGTGGCGCAAGATGGGCGACCTGGGCATCCTGGGCATCACCGTCGAGGAGGAGTACGGCGGCGCCGGCATGGGCTACCTGGAGCATGCCGTGGCCATGGAGGAGATCAGCCGCGCCTCGGCCGCCGTGGGCCTTTCCTACGGTGCCCACTCCAACCTGTGCGTCAACCAGATCCGTCGCAACGGCACCGCCGAGCAGAAAAGCCGATACCTGCCCAAGCTGATCTCGGGCGACCACGTGGGCGCCCTGGCCATGAGCGAGCCGGGTGCCGGCTCGGACGTGGTCGGCATGAAGCTGCGCGCGGAAAAGAGGGGCGACCGCTACGTCCTGAACGGCAACAAGATGTGGATCACCAACGGACCCGACGCCGACACCCTGGTGGTCTATGCCAAGACCGATCCCGACGCCGGGCCGCGCGGCATCACCGCGTTCCTGATCGAGAAGGGGTTCAAGGGTTTCTCCACGGCGCAGAAGCTGGACAAGCTGGGCATGCGCGGGTCCAACACCTGCGAACTGGTGTTCGAGGACTGCGAGGTGCCGGAGGAGAACGTCCTGGGCGGCATCGGGCGCGGGGTCAACGTGCTGATGAGCGGGCTCGACTACGAGCGCGCGGTGCTGGCCGCCGGGCCGCTGGGTATCATGCAGGCCTGCATGGACATCGTCGTGCCCTACCTGCACGACCGCAAGCAGTTCGGCCAGTCCATCGGCGAATTCCAGTTGATGCAGGGCAAGCTGGCGGACATGTACACCACCATGAACGCCACCAAGGCCTACGTCTATGCCGTCAACCAGGCCTGCGACCGGGGCGAGACCGCGCGCAAGGACGCCGCCGGCGCCATCCTGTACGCCGCCGAAAAGTCCACCTGGATGACGCTGGAGGCCATCCAGTGCCTGGGCGGCATGGGCTATATCAACGAGAGCCCGACCGGGCGCCTGCTGCGCGATTCCAAGCTGTACGAGATCGGCGCCGGCACCAGCGAGATTCGCCGCTGGCTGATCGGCCGCGAACTATTTGAGGAAACGGCTTAGCAATGTCCACGACTCTGTTGTTCCAATTGAAAAAATTAAATCTGAAGCGCTCCATGGCGCGGCGGCGCTGACGGCCATGGCCGGGGCCAGGGGGAAAGCCGCGGTCGCCGCGGTCGAGGTGGAGTCGGTTTCCGGATCAACCTATCCGGCGCCCTTCGCCGCGGCCGTCCGGGCGCGGACGAAACGGCGCCTGGGCGACGTTTTCGGCCTGACCAACTTCGGCGTCAACCTGGTCGAGGTGCCGCCTGGAACGCTGTCGTCGCAGCGCCATTGGCACACTCGCCAGGACGAGTTCGTCTATGTCCTGGAAGGCGAGCTGGTGCTGGTCACCGACGCCGGCGAGCAGGTGCTGACCCCCGGCATGGCGGCCGGATTCCCGGCCGGCGCGGCCGACGGCCACCACCTGGTCAACCGCACCAACGCCCCGGCGGTGTACCTGGAGGTGGGCGACCGCACGGCGGGGGACGAGGTCGACTACCCCGACATCGACATGCTGCTGCGCCGCGACGGCGACGGCCGGGCGCGCTTCGTCCGCAAGGACGGCACCCCCTACGACTGATCATCCGACACGACTTCACCCAACGACAGGGAAGGACACAACAATGAGCGACAAGGACCCCATCGTCATCGTCGGCGCCGCGCGCACGCCCATGGGCGGTTTCCAGGGGGTGTTGAAGGACGTCTCGGCGCCCGAGTTGGGCGGCATCGCCATCAAGGCGGCGGTGGAGCGGGCCGGCATCGCGCCCGAGGACGTGGACGACGTGATCATGGGCCTGTGCCTGTTCGCCGGTGTCAAGCAGGCACCGGCGCGCCAGGCGGCGCACAACGCCGGCCTGCCCTGGGACACGGGCTGCACCACGATTTCCAAGATGTGCGGCTCGGCCATGAAGGCGGCCATGCTGGCCCACGACAACATCCTGGCCGGGTCCCACGACATCATGGTCGCCGGCGGCATGGAGAGCATGACCAACTCCCCCTACGTCCTGCAACGGGCCCGCAACGGGTACCGCCTGGGGCACGGCGACCTGGTCAAGGACCACATGTTCCTGGACGGCCTGGAGGACGCCTACCAGGAGGGCCGCCTGATGGGGACCTTCGCCGAGGACACGGCCGAGCACTACCAGTTCACCCGCGAGGCCCAGGACGAGTTCGCCATCACCTCCCTGGTCCGGGCCAAGAAGGCGGTCGAGGACGGCACCTTCGCCCCCGAGGTGCAGCCGGTGACGGTGGCGTCGCGCAAGGGCGACGTGGTGGTGGCGCACGACGAGCAGCCCTTCAACGCCAACATCGACAAGATTCCCCAGCTCAAGCCCGCGTTCCGCAAGGACGGCACGGTGACCCCGGCCAACTCCAGCTCCATCTCCGACGGCGCCGCGGCCCTGGTGCTGATGAAGCGGTCCGAGGCCGAGAAGCGGGGCCTGACGCCCCTGGCCGTGATCCACGCCCACAGCACCCACGCCAACCCGCCCGAATGGTTCACCACCGCCCCCGTGGGCGCCATCGAGAAGGTGCTGGCCAGGACCGGCTGGACCGCCGACGAGGTGGACCTGTACGAGATCAACGAGGCGTTTGCCGTGGTCACCATGGCTGCCATGCGCGACCTGGGCCTGCCCCACGAAAAGGTCAACGTCCACGGCGGCGCCTGCGCCCTGGGCCATCCGGTCGGGGCCTCGGGGGCGCGAATCGTCGTCACCCTGTTGAACGCGCTGCAAAAGTATGGTCTGAAACGGGGGGTCGCGTCCCTCTGCATCGGCGGCGGCGAGGCGACGGCTTTGGCGATCGAGCGGGTGGCCTGATTTCCACCCGCTAGAGCGGGGAGAGAGCGATGCCGACCGTGATGATTACCGGCGCCGGCCGGGGACTGGGGCTGGAGTTCGCGCGCCAGTACGCGGCCGACAGGTGGAAGGTCATCGCCACCTGCCGCGACCCGGACAACGCCGCCGACCTGCAGGCCATCACCGGCGTGCAGGTGCGCCAGCTCGACATCACGGACCCGGCCCAGATCCACGCCCTGACCCGCAAGCTGAAGCGCGAGGCCTTCGACGTGCTGCTGCACAACGCCGGCATCTACGGCCCGCGCCCGGCCATGCTGGGCGGGGTCGAGCGCGAGCCGTGGCTGGACGTGCTGAACGTCAACGCCATCGCGCCGTTCCAGGTGACCGAGGCATTCCTCGACCACGTGGCCCGGGGCAAGCTGAAGAAGATCATCGCCGTGACCAGCCGCATGGGGTCCATGACCGACAACACCTCGGGCGGCTCCTACATCTACCGCTCGTCCAAGGCGGCGCTGAACGCGGTCATGAAGAGCCTGTCCGTGGACCTGCGGCCGCGCGGCATCTCCGTCGCCGTCCTGCACCCGGGCTGGGTGCGCACCGAGATGGGCGGCCCCAGCGCCCTGATCAGCGCCGAAGAGAGCGTGTCGGGCATGCGCAAGGTGATCGCCGACCTGACCGTCGAACGCACCGGCGGTTTCTTCAACTACGACGGGACCGAGATCGGCTGGTAACCGGTCTGCCGGTGCGGGGTCGGGGAGGGCCCTTGCTGCGATGATTCTCAACGAGGAACAGACCCTCATCCGCGACATGGCGCGGAGCTTCGCCCGCGACCGGCTGGCGCCCAACGCGGCCGCCTGGGACCGCGACGGCACTTTTCCGCGCGAGGCCATCGCCGAGATGGGAAGCCTCGGCCTGCTGGGCATGCTGGTGCCGCCCGAGTTCGACGGCGCCGGCGCCGACCACGTGGCCTACGCCCTGGCGCTGGAAGAGGTGGCGGCCGGCGACGGGGCCTGTTCGACGGTCATGAGCGTCCATAATTCAGTGGGTTGCATGCCGATCCTCAGGTTCGGATCAAGCGATCAGAAGGAGCGATTCCTGCGCCCCATGGCCCGCGGCGAGGTGCTGGCCGGGTTCGCCCTGACCGAGCCCCAGGCGGGCTCCGACGCCGCGGCGCTGAAGGCCCGGGCGCGCAAGGACGGCAACCACTACGTGCTCAGCGGCACCAAGCAGTTCATCACCTCGGGCGCCAACGCCGACCTGCTGATCGCCTTCGCCGTCACCGACCCGGACGCCGGCAAGAAGGGCATCTCGGCCTTCATCGTGCCCACCGATGCGCCGGGGTACACCGTGGCCGCCATCGAGAAGAAGATGGGGCAGCGGGCCTCGGACACGGCGCAGATCGTGTTCGACGACCTGCGCCTGACCCCCGACCACCTGCTGGGCGAGGAGGGGCAGGGGTACCGCATCGCGCTCGCCAACCTGGAAGGCGGGCGCATCGGCATTGCCGCCCAGTCCGTGGGCATGGCCAAGGCCGCCTTCGCCGCCGCCCGCGCCTACGCCCGCGAGCGCCAGACCTTCGGCAAGCCCATCGCCGAGCACCAGGCGGTTGCCTTCCGTCTGGCCGACATGGCCACCCGCATCGAGACAGCGCGGCAGATGATTCTGCACGCCGCGTCCCTGCGCGACGCCGGCCTGCCCTGCCTCAAGGAAGCCTCCATGGCCAAGCTGTTCGCCTCGGAGATGGCCGAGCGGGTCTGCTCCGACGCCATCCAGATCCACGGCGGATACGGCTACCTGGAGGACTTCCCGGTCGAGCGCATCTACCGCGACGTGCGGGTGACGCAGATCTACGAGGGCACCTCGGACGTGCAGCGCCTGGTCATCAGCCGCGCCGTGCTGGCGGAGGATTGAGGTGGCGGTGACGTTGTTGAACCCCAGAGGCACAGAGGCAGCGAGAAGGGATTCTCGCGCGCGGCGCGTGCAACCCTTCATTCTCTGTGCCTCGGTGCCTCTGTGGTTCAGCGCCCTGGCGGACCACGTTGGTTTTTCGGATTGGAAACGACCATGACCACCCCCATTGAATTCTGGTTCGATTTCTCCTCGCCCTATTCCTACCTGGCCATGGACAAGGTGGAGGAGGTGGCGCAGGGCGCGGGCCGCGAGGTGGTTTGGCGGCCGTTCCTGCTGGGCGCCGTGTTCAAGGAGACCGGCAACCGGCCCCTGACCCAGCAGCCCATCAAGGGCGATTACGCGCGCCACGACTGCCCGCGCGTGGCCCGTTACCTGGACATGCCCTGGACCTGGCCCGACCCCTTTCCCATCGCCACCATGGCGGCGGCACGGGCCTACTACTGGATCGAGCGCGAGGACCCGGACACGGCCAGGAAGTTCGCCCGCCTGGCCTTCAACACCTACTTCGGCAAGGGCATCGACATCACCCCGGCCGAGGTGGTGGTGAACATCGCCGCCGGCTGCAACGTGGACCCGGCGGCCCTGGAACCCGCCCTGTCGGACCCCGCCGTCAAGCAGGCCCTGAAGGACCGCACCGCCGAGGCCGTCGAGCGCGGCGTCTGCGGTGCCCCGTTCTTCTTCGTCGACGGCGAACCGTTCTGGGGCTCGGACCGCCTGTGGATGGTCAAGAAATGGCTGCGCACGGGCGGGTGGTGAGGAGGCCATGACCCAGTACAAGAGCACGATCCAAACCCGGTCCGACGACTTCAAGGCCAACGCCGCGGCCATGGAGGACCTGGTCGCCGACCTGCGCGCCCGGGTGGCCGAGATCAAGCAGGGCGGCGGCGAGCGGGCGCGGGAGCGGCACCTGAAACGCGGCAAGCTGCTGCCGCGCGACCGCATCCGCCAGCTCCTGGACGTGGGCTCGCCGTTCCTGGAGCTGTCGCAGCTTGCCGCCTGGGGCATGTATTCGGGCGACATCTCGTCGGCCGGCATCATCACCGGCATCGGCCGCATCCGCGGCCAGGAATGCATGGTCGTCACCAACGACGCCACGGTGAAGGGCGGCACCTACTACGGCCTGACGGTCAAGAAGCACCTGCGGGCCCAGGAGATCGCGCGCGAGAACAACCTGCCCTGCGTCTACCTGGTGGAATCCGGCGGCGCCAACCTGCCGCAGCAGGACGAGGTGTTCCCCGACAGGGAGCATTTCGGCCGCATCTTCTACAACCAGGCCAACCTGTCGGCCGCCGGCATCCCGCAGATCGCCGTGGTCCACGGCTCGTGCACGGCGGGCGGCGCCTACGTGCCGGCCATGTCCGACGAGAGCATCATCGTCAAGGGCCAGGGCACCATCTTCCTGGGCGGCCCGCCCCTGGTGAAGGCGGCCACGGGCGAGGTGGTCAGCGCCGAGGACCTGGGCGGCGGCGAGCTGCACTCGCGCACCTCGGGCGTCACCGACCACCTGGCGCGGGACGACGCCCATGCGCTGGCCATCGCCCGGCGCATCGTCGGCAACCTGAACCGGGTCAAGAGGGTGGGGCTGGACCTGCGCGAACCGCGCGAGCCCGCCTACGACCCGCACGAGCTGTACGGCGTCATCCCCGCCGACATCCGCAAGCCCTACGACGTGCGCGAGGTGATCGCCCGCATCGTCGACGCTTCGGAATTCGACGAGTTCAAGCAGCTCTACGGCACGACGCTGGTGTGCGGCTTCGCCCACATTTTCGGCTACCCCGTGGGCATCGTCGCCAACAACGGCATCCTGTTTTCGGAGTCGGCGCTCAAGGGCGCCCACTTCGTCGAGCTGTGCAGCCAGCGGGGCATTCCGCTGATCTTCCTGCAGAACATCACCGGCTTCATGGTCGGCTCCAAGTACGAGGCCGGCGGCATCGCCAAGGACGGGGCCAAGATGGTCACCGCCGTGGCCTGCGCCAAGGTGCCGCGGTTCACGGTCATCGTCGGCGGCAGCTTCGGCGCCGGCAACTACTCCATGTGCGGCCGCGGCTATTCGCCGCGCCTGCTGTGGATGTGGCCCAACGCGCGCATCTCGGTCATGGGCGGCGAGCAGGCGGCCGGCGTGCTGTCCACCGTCAAGCGCGACGCCATGGAGGCCCGCGGCGAGACCTGGCCGGCCGAGGAGGAGGCGGCCTTCAAGAAGCCGATCCTGGACCAGTACGAGCACCAGGGCCACCCGTACTACGCCAGCGCCCGCCTGTGGGACGACGGCATCATCGACCCCGCCGACACCCGCATGGTGCTGGGCCTGGGCATCTCGGCGGCGTTGAACGCACCCGTGGAAAAGACCACCTTCGGCGTCTTCAGGATGTGAGGAACCATGACCTACCACCCCTTCACCACCACCCTCGATGACGCCGGCACCGCCTGGGTGACTCTGAACCGGCCCGATGTGCACAACGCCTTCGACGACGTGCTGATCGGCGGGCTGGCGGCCGAGTTCATGGCCCTGAACGACCGCCCTGGCGTGCGCGCCGTGGTGCTGCGTGCCGCCGGCAAGAGCTTCTCGGCCGGCGGCGACCTGGACTGGATGCGGCGCATGGCCGACTACTCCTTCGACGAGAACGTCATGGACGCCAACGCGCTGGCCGGCATGATGCAGGCCCTGAACACCCTCAGCAAGCCGACCATCGCCATGGTCCAGGGCGCGGCCTTCGGCGGCGGGGTGGGGCTGGTGGCCTGCTGCGACATCGCCGTCGCCGCCGAGGACGCCGTGTTCTGCCTGTCCGAGGTCAAGCTGGGCCTGGTGCCCGCGACCATCGCCCCCTACGTCATTTCGGCCATCGGCCCGCGCCAGGCGCGGCGCTATTTCCAGACCGCCGAACGGTTCGACGCCGCCACCGCCAAGCGCATCGGCCTGGTGCACGAGGTGGTGCCCGCAGGCGAGCTACGCGGCGCCGTCGACCACTTCCTGGGGGTCCTGCGCGGCAACGGACCGGGCGCCATGGCCGCGTCCAAGGACCTGGTGTTCGCCGTCGCCGGCCGGCCGGTGACCGAGGAGGTCCTGGCCGACACGGCCGAGCGCATCGCCGCCGCCCGGGCCTCGGCCGAGGGGCGCGAGGGTACCTCGGCCTTCCTGCAGAAGCGCAAGCCGTCCTGGGCCCAGGGCCGGTAGGGGGAAGGCACGCCATGACCACCGCCACGCCCATGTTCGACAAGATCCTGATCGCCAACCGCGGCGAGATCGCCTGCCGGGTCATGCGCACGGCGCGGCGCCTGGGGGTGCAGACCGTGGCCGTCTATTCCGACGCCGACGCCCAGGCCATGCACGTGGCCATGGCCGACGAGGCGCGCCACATCGGGCCGGCACCGGCGGCCGAGAGCTACCTGGTGGCGCAGCGCATCCTGGAGGCGGCCCAGGCCAGCGGCGCCCAGGCGGTGCACCCGGGCTACGGCTTCCTGTCCGAGAACGCCCACTTCGCCCGCGCCTGCGCCGCCGCCGGCATCGCCTTCATCGGCCCGCCGGTGCCGGCCATCGAGGCCATGGGCTCGAAGAGCGCCGCCAAGGCCCTGATGGCCGATGCCGGCGTGCCCCTGGTGCCCGGCTACCACGGCGAGGACCAGTCCCTCGACGCCCTGGCGGCGGCGGCCGAGGCGACCGGATATCCGGTGCTGATCAAGGCCGCCCTCGGCGGCGGCGGCAAGGGCATGCGCGTGGTCGAGAAGGCCGCCGACCTGGAGGCCGCCATCGCCGCCGCCCAGCGCGAGTCGGCCTCGGCCTTCGGCGACTCGCGGCTGCTGATCGAGAGGTACCTGACCCGCCCGCGCCATGTGGAGATCCAGGTCTTCGCCGACACCCAGGGCAACGCGATCCACCTGTTCGAGCGCGACTGCTCGATCCAGCGCCGTCACCAGAAAGTGGTCGAGGAGGCGCCGGCCCCCGGCCTGGCGCCGGCCCTGCGCCGGCGCATGGGCGAGGCCGCCGTGGCGGCGGCCCGGGCCATCGGCTACGTCGGCGCCGGCACGGTGGAATTCCTGCTGGACGAGGACGAGTCCTTCTATTTCATGGAGATGAACACCCGCCTGCAGGTGGAGCACCCGGTGACCGAGATGGTGACCGGCCAGGACCTGGTGGAGTGGCAGCTCCGCGTCGCGGCGGGCGAGCCGCTGCCCTGCGGCCAGGACGACCTGGTGCTGAACGGGCACGCCATCGAGGTGCGGGTCTACGCCGAGAACGAGGACTTCATGCCCTCCACCGGCCGCCTGCGCCACCTGCGGCCGCCGGCCGAGGACGCCCACGTGCGCGTCGACACCGGCGTGCGCCAGGGCGACGAGGTGACCATCCACTACGACCCCATGATCGCCAAGCTGATCGTCTGGGACCGGAACCGGGCCGGTGCCATCCGCCGCCTGCGCGGGGCCCTGGCCGACTACCAGATCGTCGGCCCGGCCTCGAACCTGGACTTCCTGGCCAACGTGGCCGCCCACCCGGCCTTCGCCGCCGGCGACCTGGACACGCGCTTCATCGACCGCCACCGCGGCGACCTGGTGCCCCAGCGGCCGCCGGCCGGCGACCGGGTGCTGGCCCTGGCGGCGCTGGACGTGCTGCTGCGCCGGGCGCGCGAGGCGGCGGTGGGGGCGCGGGCCTCGAACGACCCGTTCGCGCCCTGGCACCAGACCTCGGGCTGGCGCCTGAACGACGACAACCACCACGAGATCCGCTTCCAGGACGGCGGCGAGCCGGTGGTGGTGACGGTCCACTACCGCCCGCGCGGTTTCGTGTTCGAGCTGCCCGGCGGCGCCATGGCCGTGGACGGCGAGATCGACGGTGCCGGCGACCTGCACGCCGACCTGGACGGCGCCCGCCTGACCGCCACCGTGGTGCGCCACGGCGACGACCTGGCCATCATGTGCGACGGCCGGTCGCACCGCGTAACCCTGTTCGACCCGGCGGCCCACGCCGGCGACCAGGACCTGGCCACGGGCCGGCTGACCGCGCCCATGCCCGGCAAGGTCATCGCCGTGCGCGCCGCGGCCGGCGACCGCGTGGCGGCCGGCGCGCCGCTGCTGGTGCTGGAGGCCATGAAGATGGAACACACCATCGCCGCCCCCGCCGACGGCACCGTCACCGCCATCCACTACGCCGTCGGCGACCAGGTCGAGGAGGGGGTGGAACTGGCGGAATTCGAGGCCGAATAGGGCGCCCCGGCGCGCAACGAAAAGCCGTTGGCCGCCGGTGGTGGCCGGTCTACCCTGTTCCCCGAAAAGGAGGCGCGGGGATTAGGTCACGCTACTTCATAGAATTCATGCTCAGTATAGGAAGCTTAACGTCGGTGACGCGGAACGGGCCGTCGTCAACATCAAGCTTACCGAGGGCAAGCACCTCACCTTAGGACGAGCTCGAATGCTCGGTTCAGCCGGCGTGCAAGCGGGCCGCCGGCGGTGGCAACGGGGGCAAAAGGGGTGCGGGCGGAAGCATCTGCCCGGTTCAAGCTCAGTCGATCTCGTCCTCCGCCACCACCCAGGTCTCCTTCAGGGCGGCGTCGCGCCATTCCTGGAAGGCGGGCAGGGTGAGGACGGCGCGGCTGTAGGCGGCGCAGGTGTCGTCCAGGTCGACGCCGTAGGTGTCCAGCCGGGTCACCACCGGGGCGAACATGGCGTCGGCGGCGCAGAAGGGGCCGAACAGGAAGTCGCCGCCGGCGCCGAAGCGGGCGCGGCAGTCGCGCCAGATCTCGCACACCCGGGCGACGTCGGCCTCCACCCCCGGCCCCCGGCCCTTGCCCTTCAGGTCCGTGCGCCGCAGGTTCACGGGCATGTGGTTGCGCAGGGCGCCGAAGCCGGCGTGCATCTCGCACGCGATGCTGCGGGCCACCGCCCGGGCGGTGCGGTCGGCGGGCCACAGGCCGGCGTCGGGGTACAGGTCGTGGGCGTATTCGATGATGGCCAGGGTCTCGCACACCGTGACCTCGCCATGCAGCAGCACGGGCACCTTGCGGGTCGGCGACACGGCGGCGATGGCTGCCGGCCAGTCGGCGTCGAACAGCGGGATCAGGCGCTCGTCGAAGTCGATGCCGGCGTGGCGCAGGGCCAGCCAGGGCCGCATGGACCAGGACGAATAGTTCTTGTTGCCGATGACCAGGGTCAGACCGTCCATGCTTTTCCTCCCTCGACCAAGCGTCCCGGATGGCGGAAAGGACAATAGGCGCCCCGGCCGATTTGTGTAAACTGCGATTCATGGAATCCCACGGACAATCCCCCCTGGAACGGAAGCAACGGCGGTGAGCGGCCTGGTCCTGCCGGCGCGGGTGCGCCTGGTGGAGGTGGGCCCCCGCGACGGCCTGCAGAACGAGCCCGGCACCGTCCCCACGGCCCTGAAGGCGGAGCTGATCGCCCGCCTGGTGGCTGCCGGCCTGCCGGCGGTGGAGGTCGGCAGTTTCGTCTCGCCCAAGTGGATTCCCCAGATGGCCGACAGCGCCGACGTGCTGGCACAAATCGATTGGGATCAGCCGGTTGACTACCCGGTCCTCACCCCGAACATGAAGGGGTTCGAGAACGCCCTGGCCGCCGGGGCGCGGGAGGTGGCGGTGTTCGGCGCCGCGTCGGAAGGCTTCTCGCAGCGAAACATCAACTGCTCCATCGCCGAGAGCCTGGACCGATTCGCCCCCGTCTGCGCCGCGGCGCGGGACCGCGGGATCAAGGTGCGCGGCTATATCTCCTGCGTCCTCGGCTGCCCTTACGAGGGCGACGTGGCGCCGGCCGCCGTGGCCGCCGTGGCCGAGCGGCTGCTGGCCATGGGCTGCTACGAGATTTCGCTCGGCGACACCATCGGCACCGGCACCCCGGCCAAGGCCCAGGCCATGGTCGAGGCGGTGGCCCGGGTGGTGCCGCGCGAGCGGCTGGCCGCCCATTTCCACGACACCTACGGCCAGGCCCTGGCCAACCTGCTGGCGGTCATGGAGAAGGGGATGGCGGTGATTGATTCCTCGGTCGGCGGCCTGGGCGGCTGTCCCTACGCCAACGGCGCCGCCGGCAACGTGGCCACCGAGGACGTGGTCTACATGCTGGACGGCCTGGGGGTCGAGACCGGGGTCGACCTGGACGCGGTGATCGCCGCCGCCTGGTTCGTCTGCGACGCCCTCGGCCGCCGGCCCGCCTCCAAGGTGGCTTTGGCCCTGGAGGGCCGGGTGCGGAAATCGGCATGACGGTGCACCTGCTCAAGCTCTGCGTCGGCATCGACGAGGTGCCGCAACTGGAGGCGGTCCAGGCCCGGCGCCTGGCCGAGATGGGCAAGCTGCGCCACGTCACCCGCTTCACCCCGCGCCGGGCCGCCGAGGTGCTGGACGGCGGCTCGCTCTATTGGGTGGTGCGGCGCTTCATCCGCGTGCGCCAGCCCATCCTCGGCTTCGAGGAGGTGGAGGACGGCAAGTGCGGCATCCTCCTGGCCCCCAAGCTGGTGCTGACCCGGCCTCTGCCGTTCCGCGCCTTCCAGGGCTGGCGCTACCTGCGGCCCGAGGACGCTCCGCCGGACGCGCCGGAACTGGGCCAGGTGGACTCCGACATGCCGGCGCACATGGTCGATGAACTGCGGGAGCTGGGACTGCTATGAGCGGGGATGAATTTCACGGCGTGTTCCCCTACCTGGTGTCGCCCATCGACGCCGAGGGCAAGGTCATGGAAGGGGTGCTGGGCGACCTGGTGGACTTCGTCATCGACGCCGGGGTCCACGGGCTGACGCCCCTGGGCAGCACCGGCGAGTTCGCCTACCTGTCCTGGCACCAGAAGAAGCGCCTGGTACAGGTGGTATTGGACGCCAACCGGGGCCGGGTGCCGGTGGTCGCCGGGGTCGCCGCCACCACCACCGAGGCCGCCTGCAAGCAGGCCCGGGACTTCGCCGACATGGGGGTGGACGGCATCGTCGCCGTGCTGGAGGCCTATTTCCCCGTATCCGAGGACGGGGTGGTGGACTACTTCGCCTCGGTCGCCCGGGCCGTGGGCGATTGTCCGGTGGTCATGTACACCAACCCCAACTTCCAGCGCAGCGACCTGTCCATCGCCGCCATCGAGCGCCTGGCCGACATCCCCAACATCCGCTACCTGAAGGACGCCTCCACCAACACCGGGCGCCTGCTGACCATCCTCAACCGGGTCGGCGACCGGCTCAAGGTGTTCGCCGCCTCGTCGCACATCCCGGTCTGCGTCATGCAGATCGGCGGCGCCGGCTGGATGGCCGGGCCCGCCTGCCTGATCCCGGGCCAGAGCGTGGTCCTCTACGAGGCCGCGCGGGCCGGGCGCTGGGACGCCGCCATGGACCTGCAGCGGCCCCTGTGGCGGGTCAACGAGGTCTTCGCCCGCTATTCCCTGGCCGCCTGCGTCAAGGGCGGGCTCGAGCTGATGGGCTTTCCCGTGGGCGCGCCCCTGGCCCCCAAGGCCGGCCTGACCGAGGCCGGGCGGGCCGACGTGGCGGCGGTGCTGCAGTCCATGGGGGTCCACCTGCCGGCGGCGCCCTGAGCGCCGGGGCAAGACTTTGTTAACGCCGGCGCCCTTATCCTAAACCCCTGAATTTCCCCCATTCCCGGAGACCCGCGCTGACACCCGAGTTGAGCAGCCTGTCCATCCTCGTCATCGGCGGCCACGTGTACCATCGCCGCCTGGTGGTGACCGTGCTGCAGGCCATGGGCGCCGCCGGCGCCTTCGAGGCCGACGACCCCGCCGGGCCCCAGGCCGACGGCCGGGTCGGTCTGGTGATCTGCGTCGACGGCCCGCAGCCTGGCGACGCCCTGCCCGTGGTCCGCCGCCTGCGCGACGGCGCCACCGGCCTGCGCGCCGACGTGCCGCTGCTGCTGGTGGGCGACTGCGTGGACGGCGAGGCGGGGGCCGAGGCACGCCGCGCCGGCGCCGACGGCCTGGTCGCCAAGCCGGTGTCGGCCAAGGTGTTGTACGGTGCCTTGCGCGCCCTGTTCGCCGATGCCGCGTAGGGCCAGGCACGGCGATTTCACGGGCGGGGGTTTGCAGGGGCGGCGGGGGCGCCTATGCTCGTGCCACCAGATGCCGGCTGCGGGAGACAGCGACGCCATGAACGACGCCAAGGTCGAGGACAAGGGGACCCACGAGGTCATCCAGCCGCCCACCAACCTGGCCGCCAAGCTGAAGGTCAGCGGCGCCGAGGCCCTGACCCCGTCCGCCTTCGCCAAGGCCGACAAGATCATCACCGACATGGGCGTGCTGTACGGCGAAGAGGCGCGCAAGGACCTGGCCCGCCTGCAGGCGGCGGTGGACGCACTGGACGCCCACCGCGACCCCGGCGGCGACCGCCTGAAGGCGGTGATGCGGGTGGCCCTGGACCTGAAAGGGCAGGGGGCCAGCTTCGGCTATGACCTGATCACCGCCGTGGGCGCCGAGCTGTGCCGCTTCATCGACCGCATCGGCGCCCTGGGCGACCGCGAGATGGAGGGCATCCGCCTGCACCTGGACACCCTGAAGCTGGTCCTGGCCAAGGACCTGCGGGGCGACGGCGGCGAGGCCGGGCGCGAACTGGTCGACGGCCTGCGGCGCATGGTCGACAAGCTGTCGGCCGGTGGCTAGGCGCTAGGCAGACGGTTCCTCCAGGCGCCGCCGGAAGTCCTCCAGCCAGGCCAGGCGGTCTTCCAGCACGGCGATGTCGTGGTCCAGCCACTCGACCAGGAAGCCCGGGTCCTCGGCATGGTGCCGGCGCAGGTCGTCCAGGCGTGCCAGTTCGTTCTCGCAGGCCTCCACCAGGGCGTCGGCCTGGACCGCCTGATCCGACCGGTCCAGGTGGTGCAGGAAGCGGAACTTGAGGGCCACGATCAGCTTGTTCAGCTCGGTCGCCGCGGCGCGGATGTTGGACCGCAGCAGGACCCGCATCTCCTCGCGCCCGTCCTCGGTCACGGCCAGCAGGGCGTCGTCCTCCATGCCCGTGCCCTCGACGGGTTCCACCAGGCCCTCGTAGCGAAGCAGCTCGATGGACGTGCCCATGATGTCCAGCGACGGCCCCATGACCCGGCTGACGAAATGGCGGATGGCGGTGGCCAGGGCGCTGTAGCGCATGGGCTGCTGGGCCAGGGAGCCCAGGGCGCAGAGGCGGATCGCTTCCTTCGGGGTCAGGGTGTTGTCGGAAAACATGGGTCCAGGCGCTCCGGCAAGCCGAGTCCTCGGCAGAGTCTACGAACGCCGCCCCGGCCTGTCCACCGTCCGCTTGCTCAGCTCGGCATCTCCGTGATGCCGCCGTGGGCGCCGGACCAGGAGACGGGATCGTTGAGGAAGGATTCCACCTCGGCCAGGGTGCCGGCATCGAAGTAGGCGTTCTGCTTGCTGACCCGCAGCACGTCCCACCAGGTGGCCAGCCAGTGCATCTGCACCCCGGCCTGGGCCAGGGTGTCGGTGCTGCCCTTGAAGATATCGTAATAGAAGACGACGAAGGTGTGGCCGACCTCGGCCCCGGCCTCGCGCAGGGCGTCGCAGAAGCTGATCTTGCTGCGCCCGTCGGTGGCCAGGTCCTCGACCAGCAGGGTGCGCGCGCCCTCGACCAGGTTGCCCTCGATGCGCGCGTCGCGGCCGAAGCCCTTGGGCTTCTTGCGCACGTACTGCATGGGCAGCATCAGGCGGTCGGCGATCCAGGCGGCGAAGGGGATGCCGGCGGTCTCGCCGCCGGCCACGGCGTCCAGCGACTCGAAGCCCACGTTGGTCAGGATCTTGCTGACGGCGAAATCCATCAGGGTGTGGCGCAGGCGCGGGTACGAGATCAGCTTGCGGCAGTCGATGTACACCGGGCTGGCCCAGCCGGATGTGAACTTGAACGGCGTCTCGGCGTTGAAGTGCACCGCCTGCACCTCGACCAGCATCTTGGCCGTCAGGTCCGCCATCGTTTCGTTGTCGGGGAATGTGGGTGAGAACGACATGCGGGGCCTCCGGTGGTGATGGGGTGACGCCCCCGTATACGCCACCGGCCGGGGGCTGTAAACGGCATGTGCCCCGCGAACGGGGCACATGGAAAGGCGCGTCGGAAGGGGCGGGCGGTCAGGCCGCCAGCTTGAGCCCCAGGCGGTCCCACACGGCCTGCAGCGACGCCACCAGGTGGTCCATGTCGGCGTCCGTGTGCAGGGGGGTGGGGGTGAAGCGCAGGCGCTCGGTGCCGCGGTCCACGGTGGGGTAGTTGATGGGCTGGACGTAGATGTCGTAGTCGTCCATCAGCATGTCGCTGGCCTGCTTGCACAGCACCGGGTCGCCCACGTGCACGGGCACGATGTGGCTGACCGAGGGCAGCACCGGGATGCCGGCCTCGCCCAGGCGCCGCTTCAGGGTGGCGGCGCGCTCCTGGTGGCGCTCGCGGATCTCGTTGTGCTGCTTCAGGAACCGGATGCTGGCCGCGGCGCCGGCGGCCACCGCCGGCGGCAGCGAGCTGGAGAAGATGAACCCGGCGCCGTAGGAGCGCACGAAGTCGCACATGGCCGACGACCCGGCGATGTAGCCGCCGACCACGCCGAAGGCCTTGGCCAGGGTGCCCTGGATGATGGTCACCCGGTGCATCTGGCCGTCACGCTCGGCGACCCCGCCGCCGCGCCGGCCGTACATGCCCACGGCGTGGACCTCGTCCAGGAAGCTCATGGCGTTGTACTTGTCGCAGACGTCCAGGATCTCCTTGATGGGCGAGATGTGGCCGTCCATGGAATAGACGGATTCGAAGGCCACCAGCTTGGGCCGCTCCAGCGGCTCGGCGGCCAGGATGCGCTCCAGGTCCGCCACGTCGTTGTGCTTGAAGATCTTCTTCGCCGCCTTGGAATGGCGGATGCCCTCGATCATGGAGTTGTGGTTCTTGGCGTCCGAGATCACCAGGCAGTCGGGGACCATGGCGCAGACGGTGCTGAGCGCGGTCATGTTGGCCATCCAGCCCGAGCCCAGCAGCAGGGCGGACTCGGTGTTGTGCAGGTCGGCCAGCTCACGCTCCAGCAGCACGTGGTAGTGGTTGGTGCCCGAGATGTTGCGCGTGCCGCCGGCGCCGGCGCCGCACTTGTCGATGGCGCCGTGCATGGCGGCCAGAACCTCGGGGTGCTGGCCCATGCCCAGGTAATCGTTCGAGCACCACACCGTGATCTCGCGCACGGAGCCGTCGGCGCGGTAGTTCATGGCCCGCGGGAAGGAACCCGCCTGGCGTTCGAGGTCGGCGAAGACCCGGTAGCGGCCTTCCGTCTGCAAATCCTGGATCTTGCTGGCGAAAAACTGCTCGTAATCCATCGCCTCGTCCTTCCCAAGGAATGTGATTTCGCCCATGTCACCCTACTTATTTCACGTTATGCTAATGAAAGCCGTGAATGCTCGCAAGCGGCTTTTCCCGAACTGTTCTCAAAGGCGGGCCCAAGGGCCGGATTTCTCCGGCCTTTTTCGCCCCTAGTCCGCCCTTGGCCCGCCCTTGGCCGGGCCGTTCAGGGAGCCACCTTACCCGGGTTGACGCGGGCCGTAATTGACGGTTGTCAAGTCCGGTCCGCCAGCCAGGCGGCGGTGTCGTCCAGGGCCTTCTCGACCCGGCCCAGCATGTCGTTGATCTCGTCGGCCGAGATCACCAGCGGCGGGGCGAAGGCGATGGAGTCGACGATCACACGGGTGATCACGCCATGGGCCTGCAGGCGCCCGGCCACGTGGGCGCCGACCCCCTCGGCGGGGGCGAAGGCCTCCTTCGTGGCCTTGTCCTTGACCAGTTCCAGGGCGCCGATCAGGCCCACGCCCCGGGCCTCGCCCACCAGCGGGTGGCCGCCCAGGCGGCGCAGGCCGTCCTGCAGCACCGGCGCCACGGCCTGGATCTGGCTGACGATGTCGCGCTCCTCGTAGATCTTGAGCGTCTCCAGCGCCACGGCGGCGGAAACGGGGTGGCCGCCATAGGTGAAGCCGTGGCCGAACAGGCCGATCTCGGCGCTCTGGTCGCGCACGGTGCGGTAGATCTCGTCCGACACCATCAGCGCCGAGATGGGCAGGTAGGCCGACGACAGGGCCTTGGCGGTGGCCATCATGTCGGGCTTGATGCCGAAGGTTTCGCAGCCCCACAGGTTGCCGGTGCGCCCGAAGCCGCAGATCACCTCGTCGGCCAGCAGCAAGACGTCGTGCTTCTTCAGCACCGCCTGCACCTTGTCGAAATAGGTGGCCGGGGGCACGATCACGCCGCCGGCACCCATGACCGGCTCGGCGAAGAAGGCGGCCACGGTGTCCGGCCCCTCGTCCTCGATCATGCGGTCCAGGTCCTCGGCGCAGCGGGTGGCGAAGTCCTCCTCGCTCTCACCCTCGTGGCCGAAGCGGTAGTGGTGCGGGCAGGAGGTGTGCATGATGCGGTCGATGGGCAGGTCGAAGGCGCGGTGGTTGTTGGGCAGCCCGGTCAGGCTGGCGCTGGCCACGGTGACCCCGTGGTAGCCCTTGATGCGCGAGATGATCTTCTTCTTCTCGGGCCGGCCCAGGGCGTTGTTGTAGTACCAGATGATCTTGATGGCCGTGTCGTTGGCCTCGGAGCCCGAGTTGGCGAAGAACACCTTGCCCATCTCGCCCGGCGCCATGGACAGCAGCTTCTCGGCCAGGTCCACGGTGGCCTCGGGCACCTTGCCGCCGAAGCTGTGATAGAAGGGCAGGCGGCGCATGGCCTTCTCGGCCGCCGCCACCAGGCGCTCCTCGCCCCAGCCCAGGGCCGTGCACCACAGGCCGGCCAGGCCCTCGATGTAGTCCTTGCCGTTCTCGTCGAACACGCGCACGCCGCGGCCCTCGGTCACGACCATGGGGCCCGTTTCCTCGAGGCTCTTGAGGTTGGTGTAGGGGTGCAGGTGGTGGGCCACGTCGCGGGCGGCGGCCGAGTTGGCGCGGATGGTCATCGAGAGTCTCCGACAGGGTTTGCGGGGGGCGCGCGGCGCGCCGGCGGCCGGAGTTTACCCGTTTGGCCGGCCGGCGCAAACCACGTATGTGCAGGGCAGGGGTGCGGATTCCGGCCCGTCCGCCGGGCCCGCACGCGGCCACCGCACCGGTCGCGCGGGCGGCGCGAGAACACTGGCGCGGGCCAGCCAAATGCGGTAAGTCCATGGGGCGGTCGACACGGCCGGAGCACGAGGGAGCAAGGAGCGAGAACATGGCGCTGAAGGACATCCTGGTACACGTCGACAGCAGCAAACACAACGCGGCCCGCATGGATGCCGCCATCAGCCTGGCGGTGGACCACGAGGCCCACCTGACCGGGCTGTACGTCCTGACCCACGCCCATATCCCCGGATACATCCGCGCCCAGATCAGCGCCGAGGTCCTGGAAGTCCAGGCCAAGGCCGCCGAGGAGGCCGCGAAAAAGGCCGAGGCCGCCTTCCGCGAGGCCGCCGAGCGCGCCGGCCTTGTGTTCGAGTGGCGCCAGGTGTCGGGCGAGCTGGTCGAGACCCTGAGCCTGCACGCCCGCTACTGCGACCTGGTGGTGGCCGGCCAGCACGACCCCGACGACGGCGACCTGAACGGCGGCGGCGACATGCCCGACCGCCTGATCCTGTCGGTGGGCCGGCCGGTGCTGCTGATCCCCTATGTGGGCCACTACGAGAACCTGGGGCAGCGGATCATGGTGGCCTGGGATTCCAGCCGCCTGGCCACCCGCGCCGTCAACGACGCCATGCCGATCCTGCAGAAGGCCAAGCACGTAGACGTCATGGCGGTCAATCCCGCCGAGGCCGAGGAAGGCCATGGCGAGGTGCCCGGCGCCGACATCTGCCTGCACCTGGCCCGCCACGGCGTCAAGGCCGAGGCCCATCACGTGTCGGCCAGCGACGTGGACCCGGCCGACATGCTGCTGTCCCGCGCCGCCGACGAGGGGATCGACATGATCGTCATGGGCGCCTATGGCCACGCCCGCTGGCGCGAGCTGGTGCTGGGCGGCGTCACCCGCCACATGCTGCACCACATGACCGTGCCGGTGCTGATGTCGCACTGACCGCGCCGGTTTCGGCGCCCTGGGGGCCCGGGCATCGTCCCGGGCCTTTTTCGTTGCCGCCGCCCGTGCCATGTCAGGACCGCGCCCCGCTGCGCGGGTCCATGGCGTCCTGCAGGCCGTCGCCCAGGAAGTTGAAGGCGATGACGGTGACGAAGATCAGGGCGCCTGGATAGAAGGCCAGGGACGGCGCCGACCAGATCAGCTCCTGGGCGTTGGTCAGCAGGTTGCCCCAGCTGGGCAGGGGCGGCTGGATGCCCAGGCCCAGGAAGCTGAGCACGGATTCGAGCAGGATCACGTTGCCCGCCGCCAGCGAGGTGGCCACGATCACCGGCGAGATCAGGTTGGGCAGGATGTGCACCAGCATGATCCGCGCCGGCCCGGCGCCCTGGGCGCGGGCGGCCTCGACGAAGGGCCGCTCGCGCAGGGCCAGGGCCGTGCCGCGCACCAGCCGCGCCACGGTGGTCCAGCCTACCAGGGCGACGATGGCGATGATGCGGTACAGGCTGACGTCCTCGGAATCGATCAGCCACCGGGGCAGGCCCAGCTTCTCCAGGTCCAGCGCCACCAGCACGATCAGCAGCGGCAGCAGCGGCAGCGAGATGACGCCGTCGGTGACCCGCATCAGCACCGCGTCCAGCCAGCCGCCGCGGTAGCCCGCCGCCAGGCCCACGGCGGTGCCGATCACCGCCGCCACCGCCGCCGCCGTCAGCCCGGCAAACAGGGACACCCGGCCGCCGTACAGCAGGCGCACCAGCACGTCGCGGCCCAGCTCGTCGGTGCCCAGGGGGTGGGCCCACGACGGCGGCGCCAGGCGGCCCAGCAGGTCGACCCGCCCGAACTCGACCCCCAGGGCCGCCTCCACCAGGGGCGCCGCCGCCGCCAGCACGGCCAGCGCCGCCAGTAGCGCCAGGCTGGCCAGGGCCAGGCGGTGGCGGCGGAAGCGGACGAAGGTCAGGGCGGCCGGTCCCCGTGCGGCCAGGCCGGTCATGGCCGGGCCCTGCCGAAGGAGATGCGCGGGTCGAGCCAGACGTAGGCCAGGTCTGCCATCAGGTTGCCGACCAGGGTCAGCAGAGTGGCGAACAGCAGGGCGACCAGGGCCAGGTTGAAGTCGTTGCCCATGATCGCGTCGAAGATCAGCTTGCCCATGCCCGGGTAGGCGAAGATGGTCTCGGTGATCAGGGCGCCCGAGAACAGGTAGCCGAAATCCAGCGCGATGATGGTCACCACCGGAATGAGGGCGTTGCGCAGGGCGTGGCCCACGACCACCCGGGCCGGCGACAGGCCCTTGGCGCGGGCGGTGCGGATGAAGTCCTGGCGCAGGGTTTCGATCATGGCCGCCCGCATGTACCGCGTGTGCCCGCCCACCGAGGCGATGGTCAGGCTGGCCACCGGCAGGACCAGGAACCTGATCCCGGTCCAGAACCCGCCGCCCTCCACCGCGCCCACGCCGCCCGCCGGCAGCACGCCCAGGATCACCGCGAACAGCATGATCAGCAGCAGGCCGAGCCAGAACGGCGGGATCGAGATGCCGGCGAAGGCCAGCAGGTTGACGGCGTAGTCGGCCCGGGTGCCCTTGCGCAGGGCGGCCCAGATGCCCAGCGGCAGGCCCAGCAGCAGCGACAGCGCGAAGGCCGAGCCCAGCAGCACGGCGGTGTGGCCCAGGGCCGGGGCCAGGGCCTCCATGACCGGCTTGGCGAACAGGCGCGAATAGCCGAAATCGCCGTCCAGGGCGGCGCCCAGCCAGTTGCCGTACCGCTCGACGATGGGTCGGTCCAGGCCGTAGAGCTGCTTCAGCCGCGCCGCGTCCTCGGCGGTGATGTCCGGGTCGGCGCTGATCATCAGGTCGACCGGATCGCCGGGCATGAGGCCGATCAGCCCGTAGATGACGAACGACATGACGGCCAGGACCAGGACCGACTGCGCCAGGCGCTGGACCAGGTGCGCGGCCATCGTCAGGCGGCCCCGATCATGCTAAAGAGGGAGTCGTTCGGGACGGGAGGGCAGCCACCTTGCAACGGGAATCCAAGGACGTCACCTACCTGCGCATGGCCTACGAGATGGCCATGCAGGGCACCTGCCTGCGACGCCGGGTCGGCTGCGTGCTGGTGGGCGCGCACAGCCACGTGCTGGCCACCGGCTTCAACGGCTCGCCGCGCGGCTGGCCCCACTGCGAGGACGTGCCGTGCCCCGGCGCCGACCTGCCGTCGGGGCAGGGGCTGGAGCTGTGCGAGGCCATCCACGCCGAGCAGAACGCCCTGATCCAGTGCGCCAAGCCCATGGAGATCGCCACCGCCTATTGCACCGCCAGCCCGTGCCTGCACTGCGTCAAGCTGCTGCTGAACACGTCCTGCCGGCGCATCGTGTTCCTGACCGGGTACACCCACGGCGAGAGCGAGGACCTGTGGACCGGCCGCCCGCACCCGGACGGCGGCGACCGCATCTGGATCCACCTGACCCCCGGGGAATGCGGCTACACGGACGAGGACATCGCCCGCCTGGGACGCCGCACGACCTGACCCCCGAGTCGAGCCCGCCGTCCATCCTTCGAGGGCGCCCTTCGGACGCCGCCTCAGGATGAGGACCTTGCCCGGCCCGATCTCCTCGCCCTGAGGTGCGCGCAGCGCGCGCCTCGAAGGGCCGGCAGCCGCGTGTTCCGCCGTCCTCATTCCGCCGTCCAGTCCTCGGCCCACAGGGAGGACGGGAACTGGTGCCCGGTGGGCGTCAGGCCGCGCAGCCACTTGGGCAGGATGTAGGGCTCGGCGCGGAAGTAGAGCGGCAGGGCCGGCAGCTCGTCGGCGTAGATGTCCTGCAGCCGGTGCCACAGGGCCAGGCGCTTGGCGCGGTCCAGCTCCAATTCGATCTCGTCGATCAGCCTGTCGACCTCGGCGTTGCGGAAGCCGGTGTAGTTCTGCCCCGACAGGCCGTTCCC
>JACKKN010000017.1 GCA_024236415.1 Hyphomicrobiales bacterium | reverse complement strand
GGGTGCAGGTGTTCTACAAGTTCCGCGACCTGCTGATGGCCCACGCCGACGAGCTGGCCGCCATGCTGTCGGCCGAGCACGGCAAGACCCTGCCCGACGCCCACGGCGAGCTGGCCCGCGGCATCGAGGTGGTCGAGTTCGCCATCGGCATCCCGCACCTGCTGAAGGGCGAGTATTCCGAGGGCGTGGCCGTCAACGTGGACAGCCACACCCTGCGCCAGCCGGTCGGCGTCTGCGCCGGCATCACCCCGTTCAACTTCCCGGCCATGGTGCCCATGTGGATGTATCCGGTGGCCATCGCCTGCGGCAACACCTTCGTCCTCAAGCCGTCCGAGAAGGATCCCAGCGTGGCCGTGCGCATCGCCCAGCTTTTCTCCGAGGCCGGCCTGCCCGACGGGGTCATGAACGTGATCAACGGCGACAAGGAGGCCGTGGACACCCTGTTGACCGACCCCGGCGTCGACGCCGTCAGCTTCGTCGGCTCCACCGCCATCGGCCAGTACATCTACGCCACCGGCTGCGCCCACGGAAAGCGCGTGCAGGCCCTGTGCGGGGCCAAGAACCACCTGGTGGTCATGCCCGACGCCGACATGGACCAGACCGTGGACGCGCTGATCGGCTCGGGCTACGGCTCGGCCGGCGAGCGGTGCATGGCCATCTCGGTCGCCGTCCCGGTGGGCGACGAGACCGCCGACGAGCTGGTCCGGCGCCTGGCGCCGCGGGTGCGCGACCTGAAGGTCGCCCCCTTCACCGACCCGGATTCCGAAATGGGCCCGGTGATCAGCAAGCAGAGCCTGGACCGCATCCACGACTACATCGGCCGCGGCATCGACCAGGGCGCCGAGCTGGTGGTGGACGGCCGCGACCTCAAGCTGCAGGGCTACGAGAACGGCTACTTCCTGGGCGGCTGCCTGTTCGACAAGGTGACCACCGACATGGACATCTACCGCGACGAGATCTTCGGCCCGGTCCTGTCCGTGGCCCGGGCCCAGACCTACGAGCAGGCGGTGGGCATGATCAACGACCACGAATACGGCAACGGCGCCGCCATCTTCACCCGCGACGGCGACGCGGCGCGGGACTTCACCAACCGCGTGCGCATCGGCATGGTCGGCGTCAACGTGCCGATCCCCGTGCCCGTGGCCTACCACAGCTTCGGCGGCTGGAAGCGGTCCCTGTTCGGCGACCACCACATCCACGGCATGGAAGGCGTGCGCTTCTACACGCGGCTGAAGACCATGACCACGCGCTGGCCGTCGGGCATCCGCACCGGCGCCGAGTTCCACTTCAAGCGCGGCTCCGAGCACTGACCCGCTATTTGGCGGCGAACGTCCCGGTCGCCGTCTTGCGGCCCTTGAAGTAGAGGGCGATGCCGTCGCCCTCCTTCTTCACCTCGAAGCAGGCGCGGTTGCCCTTCAGCGGGCCTTCGACGTATTCGCGGCAGTATTCGGCGGCGTCGCTGATCCACCACTTGGCCCGTGACCCCGATGACGAGGTGAAGGTGCCGTCGGCGGCGTAGGTGATGGCGTAGTCCCGGTTGCCGCGCAGGTAGGTGCCGGCCAGGGTGCGGCCCGTGAACAGGCGCTCCAGGGCCGCCTTGTCGAAGTCCGAACCCGCGGTCGCGGGGCCGCCGGCCAGGCCCGCCGCCAGACCTGCCAGGACCAGGACCGCCGAAATCCCCTTCCCCATCGTGCGCCTCCCACGCCGTTGCATCCGGCCGCCATGATAGCCGCCCCGGCGGCCCTTGGCACCCTCCGCGGGCCCGCCGGACGCCTTCACGAGAATGAAAAAATTCGTTTGATTTTTCATAATCGTGTCGCCAATGTGGTGCCCGAACGGACGGGGCGGGAGGCTCCCATGGCGACACAGGCGCAGCGGCGGACGGCGGCGGCCGAGGACGGCGACGGGACGGCCCCCGTCGGCGACCAGATCCGCGAGCTGCGCCGGGCCAAGGGCCTGACCATCGCCGAACTGGCCGAGCGCATCGGCCGCTCGGTGGGCTACGTCAGCCAGGTCGAGCGCAACATGTCCACCCTCTCCATCCCCGCCTTGAAGGCCATCAGCGACGCCCTCGGCGTGCAGATCACCTGGTTCTTCCAGGGCAACGCCACGGCCCCGGCCGAGGAGCGCGACATCGTGGTCCGCGCCGGCGCCCGGCGCACCCTGCGCTACCCCGGGACGGGGGTGGTGGAGGAGCTGCTGTCCCCCAACCTGGGCCGCGCCATCGAGCTGCTGATCAGCACCTTCGAGCCCGGCGCCAGCAGTGGCGAGGCGCCCTACGCGCGCACCGGCGAGGAGGCCGGCCTGGTCCTGTCCGGGCGCCTGGAACTGCACGTGGGCGCGCGCCGGTTCATGCTGGAAACCGGCGACAGCTTCGCCTTCGAGAGCACCGAACCCCACTGGTGCCGGAACCCGGGGAGGGAGACCACCGTGGTCGCCTGGGTGATCACGCCACCGGCCTACTGACCGACAACCACAAGCAACCGGCCGCGGCCGGAACGACGGGAGCACGACCATGAGCAAGACCCTTCCCAGCCACGCCCAGGCGGTGATCGTCGGCGGCGGAGTCGTCGGCTGTTCGGTGGCCTACCACCTGACCAAGCGCGGGTGGAAGGACATCGTGCTGCTGGAGCGCAAGCAGCTCACCTGCGGCACCACCTGGCACGCCGCCGGCCTGATCGGGCAGATGCGCGCCACCAGCAACATGACCAAGCTGGCCAAGTACACGGCCGAGCTGTACGCCGGGCTGGAGGCCGAGACCGGCCAGGCCACGGGCATCCGGCAGACCGGCTCCATGTTCGTCACCGGCCGCGCCGAGCGGTTCGAGGAACTGCGCCGCTCGGCCACCATGGCGCGGGTGTTCGGCCTCGAGTCCCAGGTCCTGTCGCCGTCGGACATCAAGGGCCTGTGGCCGCTGCTGAACGTGGACGACCTGATCGGCGGCCTGTTCCTGCCCACCGACGGCAAGGCCAACCCGGTCGACGTGACCCTGGCCCTGGCCAAGGGCGCGCGCATGGGCGGTGCCCAGGTGCTGGAGGGCGTGACCGTCACCGACGTCATGCGCCAGGACGGCCGGGTCACCGGGGTGGCCACCGACCACGGCAACGTCGCCACCGAGGTGGTGGTCAACTGTGCCGGCATGTGGGGGCACGGGCTGGGCCGCCTGGCCGGGGTCAACGTGCCCCTGCACGCGGCCGAGCACTTCTATATCGTCACCGAGCCCATGGCCGGCCTGGCCCCGGACACGCCGGTGCTGCGCGACCCCGACGCCTGCGCCTACTACAAGGAGGACGCCGGCAAGCTGCTGCTGGGCGCCTTCGAGCCCGTGGCCAAGCCCTGGGGCATGGACGGCATCGACCCCGACCACGCCTTCGAGACCCTGCCCGACGACTGGGACCACTTCGAGCCGATCCTGGAGATGGCCATGCACCGCCTGCCGGCGCTGGAAACCACGGGCATCCAGGTGTTCTTCAACGGGCCCGAAAGCTTCACCCCCGACGACCGCTACCTGTTGGGCGAGGCGCCCGAGCTGCGCAACTTCTTCGTCGCCGCCGGCTTCAACTCCATCGGCATCCAGTCCGGCGGCGGCGCCGGCAAGGTCCTGGCCGACTGGATCGTCGACGGCCATCCGCCCATGGACCTGTGGGACGTGGACATCCGCCGCATGATGCTGTTCCAGGGCAACCGCTATTATTTGCACGACCGCACGGTGGAGGGCCTGGGCCTGCTGTACGCCATGCACTGGCCGTTCCGCCAGTTCGAGACGGCGCGGCCGGCGCGCATGTCGCCCCTGCACGAACGCCTGCAGAAGGCCGGCGCCTGCTTCGGCGAGCTGGCCGGGTGGGAGCGGGCCAACTGGTTCGCCCCCGCGGGGGTCGAGCCCAGGTACGAATACAGCTACAAGCGCCAGAACTGGTTCGAACACAGCGCCGCCGAGCACCACGCCGTGCGCGGCGCCGTGGGCCTCTTCGACCAGACATCGTTCGCCAAGTTCGAGGTCCAGGGCCGCGACGCGGCCCGGGTCATGAACACCATCTGCGCCAACGAGGTGGACGTGGAGCCGGGGCGCATCGTCTATACCCAGTGGCTGAACGAGCGCGGCGGCATCGAAGCCGACCTGACCGTCACCCGCCTGGCCGAGGACCGCTACCTGGTGGTCACCTCGGGCACCTCGCAGGTGCGCGATTTCAACTGGCTGCGGCGCCACATCCCCGACGACGCCCACGCCTTCGCCACCGACATGACGTCGGGCTACGCCGTGCTCGGCGTCATGGGGCCCAACGCCCGGGCCCTGCTGTCGGGCCTGACCGACACCGACCTGTCCAACGACGCCTTCCCCTTCGCCACCAGCCGCGAGATCGACCTGGGCTACGCCCGGGTGCGGGCCTCGCGCATCACCTATGTGGGCGAGCTGGGATGGGAGCTCTATATGCCCATGGAGTTCGCCGCCGGGGTCTACGACGTGATCGTCGCCGCCGGCGCCGACCACGGGCTGAAGCACGCCGGCTACCACGCGCTGAACTCCCTGCGCATCGAGAAGGGGTACCGCCACTGGGGCCACGACATCACCGACGAGGACTCGCCCCTGGCCGCCGGCCTGGGCTTCGCCGTCAAGCTGGACAAGCCGGGCGGCTTCATCGGCCGCGACGCCGTGCTGCGCCAGAAGGAAGCCGGCCTGACCCACCGCATGGTGGCGTTCAAGCTGAACGACCCCGAGCCCCTGCTGTACCACAAGGAGCCGATCCTGCGCGACGGACGGATGGTGGGCTACACAACCTCGGCCATGTTCGGCCACACGGTGGGGGCGGCCATCGGGCTCGGCTACGTGGACTGCCGCGACGGCGAACCGACCGCCGACTACATCCTGTCGGGCAGCTACGAGCTGGACGTGGCCGGCACGCGGGTGGCGGCGACACCGTCGCTGAAGCCCTTCTACGACCCGTCCATGGCGCGGGTGAAGGCGTGAGGCCGGGGGCAATTCGGGCGCATGTCAAAGCAATCGGTCAGGTTCGCGCAGGTGAACCTGGCCGGCCCGCGCCGCCCACCGGCCATCTGGCCCAAAGGTTTTCGCGCAATTGGACCGCAGGCGCCCACGGTGTCCAAGCACCGCCCAACACTTTTGGCGCGAACTGAGCGGCCACGCCCAATTGCATGGAAACAAACGAATAGGACCGATGCGGACAGGCGCCCGGCCGTGTCGCCGCTGCGCCGCGCGTTCCTGCCGCGGTAGCGCCCCGGCGGAGGCCGTTCGGGTCAAGGCTGTTGACCTGTCGTCGGGATTTGCGACACACTTTCACATAAATGAAGCGGAAACGGTCTAATGAAGGTTCCGTCCTCAAGAATTCCTCACAGGGAGATCGCAATGAGCAAAAAGACGAAATCCGAAGTTTCCTCCGTATTGACGCAGCGCGCCGCCCGTGACTTCACCCGCCGCACCCTGTTGAAGGGCGCGGTCGCCACCGGCAGCGTGGCGGCCATGGGACCGTGGTTCGTGCGCGACGCCTTCTCGTCCTCGGGCGAGGTCAACTGCATCGTCTGGACCAACTACCTGACCGAGGACTTCCTCAAGGGGTTCGAGAAGTCCACGGGCATCAAGGTCAACGTCACGCCGCTGGGCTCCAATGAGGAGCTGCAAAACAAGATGAAGGCCTCCAAGGGCCGCGGCTTCGACATGATCACCCCGACCCTCGATCGGCGGGAGCAGTGGTTCGACCTGAAGCTGACCCAGCCCTGGGACCTGAGCAAGATCCCCAACCTGTCCAACGTCGAGCCCGCCTTCGTCAGCGCCTCCAAGGCCTGGACCTGGGGCGGCGGCCAGCACCACCTGCCGCACATCTGGGGCACGGAAGCCATGTCCTGGCGCACCGACATGTGGCAGACCGAATACGGCAAGCTGAGCCTGGGCGACCTGTGGCTGCCCGAGATGAAGGGCAAGGTGCAGGGCCGGCCGCACTCGATGATGGCCGGCATCGGCCGCTACCTGGCCGGCGAGGGCAAGCTGCCGCCGTTCGAGAACGCCTACAAAGACGAAGAGAACATGCGCAAGATCTGGACCGAGATCACCAAGTTCGCGGTCGAGCACAAGCCCTGGGTCAAGCAGTTCTGGAACGACCACGACACCCAGAAGACCGGCTTCATGCAGAACGGCGTCGTCATCGGACAGACCTGGGACGGCCCGGCCATCGAGCTGATGAAGGACGGCAAGCCGGTCCAGTACATGGCCCCCAAGGAAGGCGCCTTCGCCTGGCTCGACGGCATGACCATGCCGATCGGCGCCAAGAACAAGGAGCAGACCTACGCCCTGATCAACGCCATCTACACCGTCGAGTCGGCCGTCGATTCGGCCATCAAGACCGGCTACAACGGCGTCGTGAAGGGCTATGCCAACCACCTGGACGAGAAGTCCAAGAACGCCTTCAATTCAGCCTACCCGGGCGATGCCTTGAGCAAGCTGTGGTGGTGGCCGGCGACGACGACGTGGTACGCGTCGATCCGCGCCGAGTACCGCGACAAGTTCGTGGCGGCCTGACGATCATCCCCTCTCGCCGGCGGACGGCCCCCGGTTTCCCGGGCCCGTCCGCCGGACAATCCATAACCCGCGCGGCGTGATGTTGGGAGCGGTGCGCCGAAACGTGGGCAACCTGTTCCGGAGGTGATCGATGAGCAGTGTTGACTTGAACCACGTGACCATCCGCTTCGGCGACTTCACCGCGGTCGACGATTGCCACCTGACCATCGAGTCGGGCGAGTTCTTCAGCTTCCTGGGCCCGTCGGGCTGCGGCAAGACGACCATCCTGCGCGCCGTCTCGGGCTTCAACGAGCCGACCGAGGGAGCGTGATCAGCATCGGCGACAAGAACATGCGCGGCATGGCCCTGAACCAGCGGCCCACGGCCCCGATCTTCAGAACCTGGCCCTGTTCCCGCTGATGTCGGTGGCCGACAACACCGCCCCGGCTCGAGGTGCGCGGCGTCAAGTACCAGGAAGCGGTGTTGCCGCGCCGACGAGCTGTTGAACCTGATCGCCCTGCCCGGCCAGGGCGACAAGATGGTCAGCGAGCCGTCGGGCGCCAGAAGTAGCGCGTGGCCATCGCCCGCGCGCTGGCCGTGGAGCCTGAGGTGCTGCTGCTGACGAGCCCCCGTCGGCTCTTGGACCTGAAGCGCCAGCACATGCGCACCGAGCTGCGCGCCATCCAGCAGCGGGTCGGCATCACCTCATCTACATCACCCACGACCAGGCGAGGCCTGACCCGCTGTCCGACCGCATCGCCGTCATGAGCGCTGGGTATCGAGCAGGTGGGCAACGGTTTCGACATCTAGCAACCACCCGGCCATTGAATTTCGTCGCCTCCTTCGTCGGCGAGAAACAACCCTTCCGCGGGCAGGCTGACCGGTCAGAAGGCGGCTACGCCATGCTCAGCACCCATTCTGGGCCCATGCGCGGGGTCAACCAGCAGGGCCCGGCGAGGGCGACGACGCCATCATCTTCGTCCGGCCGGAGAGACAGTTGCCGCGCGAGGGGCAGACCTACGAGAACACCATCCAGTGCGAGGTCCCCAAGGAGGAGTTCGAGGGCAGTTTCGGCACCTGTTCCTGCGCGGCGAGACGCCGGACAAGGACACCAAGATGGCGCTGATCAACGACGGGTCGGTGCCCGAGTTCTCCTGGCCAGGCGCGATCGAGGTCGGCTCAGACTACGACCGCGCCGTGGCCCTGCCTGTGGGCGAGATGGCTGATGAGTAGGCGGCCGGGCGCCGGCGCGGCGAGGAAATCCCGGTCCAGATGGCCTAGCTCCAGGTCAACCTGCAATTGCCCGGCGCCGGGGATCGTCGGTGCCCGGCCCCATGGTGGCTGGCGCTCTGTTGCCTGGCGCTTCTGGCGGGTTGGCGGTGATGCCCCAGCTCTGGCGGCGGCGCTGCTGGCGCTGTCCCTTGCCGGTTGCGTTTCCGCCGCTGCCGCCGGCGGCGGCGGGCCCAACCTGAACATCACCATCACCAACCCCGAGAACCCGCCCAGCCTGCCGCCGGGCCAGCACGAGCTGAACTTGCGGTCCAGCCAGAGCAGGCGCCGCTGCCGGACACGGGCCTCGGCTTGCCGACTGAGATGTTCCTGGCTCTGGTGGCGGCGCTGCGATCGCGCCGTACAGCAACCTGGGCGGTACCTGGCCGCAACCTGAACGCCATCGACTTCGTGCGCCGCAACGATCGCGATCTCGGTCTACCTGCAGACCTTCAGCCTGGGTGGATCGTGTTCGCGATCGTGCCGCCAGATCAACATGTTCGACTTCTGTTCCGCTTTCAACCTGCCGCCGGACCAGATCGGCGGCCCAACGACGTCTATACCCTGAAGAACTACAACTACCCGCTGTTCGGGCGGCCAAGCGACGAGGAGATGTTCAACTGGCTGCACCCCAGCGTGTCTTCAAGACCATCCTGGCCAGCGTGCCCGTGACCCGCTTGAACTTCCTGATGTGCCATCCCTGGCCTACTTCGGCCCAGTCGAGTCAAGGGCGCGGCAAACCAGCGGCTGCTGTTCCTGTGCCGTTGCCGTTGTTCTGGGTCAACGAGATCCCGCGCGCTTCGCTCTTCGTTGATCTTCGCCCAGGCGGGATCACCAACATGGCGCTGATGGGCTGCATCTGGGACACGCCGTTCGACTTTTCGGCCGACGTGGCGCTCACACGGGCCTCCGCCTACGCCTACCTGCTGCTGATGATCTTCCTGCATAACGCTATCGAGAGCCTGACCACAACCAGATCGAGGCGGCGTGACCTGCGGCGGGCTGGATCAAGATCCGCCTCAGGGTGGCTGCGCTGCACTGCTGGCACGCGTCCGGCTGCACCATGGTGTCGGCGCTCGCTGCCGGCGCCCTGGCCGCCCCCAACATCCTGGGCGGGCCGTCCAGCCTCGTGGTTCACGCAGGATCATCTACCAGTGGGTACAACACTGGCGGCAATCGGCCCCAGGGTCGGCTTATGCCTTCATCCTCCTGATCGCCTGCATCATCTTCTGTGCGCGTCATGATGCGGGTGTTCAAGGTCAGCCTGGGGAGATTGCACAGCGATGACCTCGGCACAGATCCAGAAATGGGTGATGCGCGGCTACATCCTGCCGTTCTTCACCCACCTGTTCGGGCCCTCGGTGATCATGCGTCGGCTCGGCCTTCAACACCCACCTACCCGACCATCAACACGCCGTGGAGGCTTCACCTTCCACTGGTTCGCCGACCTGGCCAACAACGGCTGCATCATCGACGGCCTGGTCAACAGCCTGTGGCGGTGCCGGTGGCCGCCCTGTCGGTACCCATCGCGCCTGCGGGCTCAAGGATGATGAGGTGCCGGATCGCGCCCCATCTACTACCCATCGTGGTGTCGCCGGTGCTGGTGCTCAGTCATCTCTGGGATCCGACGGATCTTCGGGAGCGGTCGGCCTGATCGGCTGAATTACGAGCCACCAATAACCTCTTTTCCCGATCACCCGGCCAGCCCATCTTCATCTCGGCCTACTGCATGCTGGTTTCATCGCCTGCTTCGCAGTGACTGCACCCAGGAGAGGCGCTCGACCTGGGTGCCACCTACGCAGGTGTTCTGGAAGGTGCTGATCCCTGCGCCCGGCCACCTGTCGGTGCCGGGCCTCCTTCCTGACCAGCTTCGAGAACCAATACCACTGTCTTCACCATGGTCGCTGCGCACCCCAGGACTGAGCTTCGCCCCGGCCTGTTCGGCGTCAACCCCGAGATCAGCGCCCTGGCGGTGGCATCATGGCCTGACGCTTCGGCGCCGGCCTTATCGGGCAAGCAAGCAGAGATATGTCGAGGCGCGCCAAGCGCCCGCGCCAAGATGAAGAAGAACGCCCAGGGTCGCCGCCGGCATGAGGAGCGAGCCATGCAACCCACTCATCCATACCGTGCGGCATTCGGGTCATCCAGGTTGAGTAAGGCATCGGGAAGAGCGCAAGTGTCGGTCATCGCGCCTGTACAACAAGGATCACGCGGAATGCCGTGTTCACGACTACGGCGGCACCTGCCGGAGCGGGCCGGGGCCACTTCACCGCCAAGCGCGCCACGGCGTTTACGACATCGCCTTCACCAGGCCTCTATCGGACATCCTGCGCGTCGAGACCGAGCCGCCTGGAAGATCGCCTGATCCAGATGGGTGCCAAATGCGAGCTCACGTGTCGCTGGCACCAAGAGGAGATCGTCGGCGACTTTTCCAGCGCCGACGATGGACTGGCGCCGCAAGACCCCACCACCTGGACCATGCCGCTGCTGACCACCACCATCGGCGCCTATCCCAAGCCCGACTTCATCCCCATCGTCGACTGGTTCCGCGCCGATGCCGGGCCCGACACGGCCGACCCCACGGCCGCCTACCTGGACGGCCTGGCGGCCATGGGCGCCGAGGCCGAGGCCCTGTTCGCCCGCGGCGCCCGCGCCGTCATCGACGACCAGGTGGCGGCCGGGGTCGACATCCCCACCGACGGCGAGGTGCGGCGCGAGAACTACATCCACTACCACTGCCGGCACCTGGACGGCATCGACTTCTCGGTGCTGACCGAAAGGGCGGTGCGCGGCGGCACCTACGCCGCCCGCCTGCCCACCATCACCGGCCCCATCTCGGCCCGCGACCACTTCCTGCCGCACGACTGGCAGGTGGCCCAGGCGGCCACGGACCGGCCAGTGAAGATCACCATGCCCGGCCCCATGACCCTGGGCGACACCGTGGCCGACGCCTACTATGACGACCCGCGCCGCCGCGGCGCCGACATCGCCGACGCCCTGAACGCCGAGGTCCTGGCCCTGGCCGAGGCCGGCTGCCGCCACATCCAGGTCGACGAGCCGGTGTTCGCGCGCAAGGCCGACGAGGCCCTGGACTTCGGGTTCGAGAACCTGGAGCGGTGCTTCCACAACTGCCCGCCCCAGGTGACGCGCACGGTGCACATGTGCTGCGGCTACCCCGACCGGCTGGACCACCCCGACTACCCCAAGGCGCCCCTGGAAGCCTACCGCCGGCTGGCCCGGGCCATCGACGAGTCCTCCATCCAGGCCGTCTCCATCGAGGACGCCCACCGCCACAACGACCTGTCGCTGCTGGAGCTGTTCCAGCACACCACGGTCATCTTCGGCGCCGTCGCCGTGGCCAGGAGCCGGGTCGAGACCGTGGACGAGATCCGCGATCGCCTGGCGGCGGCGCTCGGCCACATCGACGCCGCGCGCCTGGTCGCCGCGCCCGACTGCGGCCTGGGCCTGCTGGGCCGCGACCTGGCCCGGGCCAAGCTCGCCAACCTCTGCGCCGCGGCCCACTCCCTGGGCTGATCGCCGCCGGGGTTTCACGAGTCCCGCGCCAGGGCCCGCTCCAGGAATTCCAGGCGGTCCTGGCCCCAGAACTGTTCGTCGCGGTAGAAGTAGGTGGGCGCGCCGAACACGCCGCGGGCGATGGCCTCCTCGGTCTGGGCGTCGTACAGGGCGCGGGTGGCGGCACTCTCCCCCTCCTCCAGCAGCGCGGCGCCGTCGTGGCCGCATTCCTCGGCGATGGCCACCAGGGTGTCGCGGTCCGAGATGTCCCGCTCCTCGGCCCAGACGGCGCGGAAGAAGGCGCCGCTCAGCGCCCCCGCGTCCAGCCCCCGCCCGCCGGCGGCGATCACCATGCCGGCGGCCGGCCATTCGGGCACCGGGAAGTGCCTGGGCTTCAGGTTCAGGGGAATGCCCAGGTGGTCGCGCCAGCGCGCCAGCTCCACCAGGCGGTAGGCCTGCCGCTCGGGCGACCGCTTGGGCAGGGGCAGGCCGCCGGTGCGCGGGAACACCTCGCCATGGTTGACGGGCTTGTAGTTCACCTGGGCCCCGTACTTGGCGGCCAGGGCGCGCAGCCGGTCGTGGCCCAGGTAGGTCCAGGGCGAAATCTGGGAATAGTAGTAGTCGATGATCTTGGTCACGCGCGGTCCTCCGGCGGCTGGGGGACACCGGCCCATCCGGCGGCCCCGGGGATGAAATGACGACGGCGGCGGCCGATTTCAGCCCGCCACGTCCCTCGGAGCCCGATTTTGGGCGGTTTTGGCCCCGATGTCGTCATCACAAGCCCTTGAAGTGGCGGGAAATGTCCGTTCCCGGTGGAAAAATGTCGTCATTTGTCGTCATCCGCCGCCCTCCCTGGCCGGCCATACCATCATATTTTAGGTATATAGTCATTGTTCTTTCGGGATTCAACCCCGGCCCGCGGGAATCCGCGCCGCCGAAACCGCCTTGCGCGGAACGTCGCGAACCCGCACACTCGGAGGCGCAGCGCACCGGCAGCCCAGGGGAGGTCCGCCATGCCCACCGCCGCACCCCGCTATACCCGCAAGTACGCCGAGGTCAACGGACTGCGCATGGCCTATGTGGAGGTCGGCAGCGGCCCCCCGATCGTGTTCCAGCACGGCAATCCCACCTCGTCGTACCTGTGGCGCAACGTCATGCCCCACTGCGACGGCCTGGGGCGCCTGATCGCCTGCGACCTGGTGGGCATGGGGGATTCCGACAAGCTGCCCAACGCCGGCCCCCACAGCTACACCTACGCCCAGCACCGGGACTACCTGTTCGAGCTGTGGTCGCGCCTGGGCCTGGACGACGGCAACGTGGTCCTGGTGCTGCACGACTGGGGCTCGGCCCTGGGTTTCGACTGGGCCCACCGGAACCCGGACAAGGTGCAGGGCATCGCCTACATGGAGGCGGTGGTCATGCCCGTCACCTGGGACGACTGGCCCGACGCGGCGCGCGGCGTGTTCCAGGGCTTCCGCTCGCCGGCCGGCGAATCCATGATCCTGGAAAAGAACCTGTTCATCGAGGGCGTGCTGCCCAACGCCATCCTGCGCGACCTGAGCGAGGCCGAGATGGCCCACTACCGGCGCCCCTTCGCCGAGCCCGGCGAGGGCCGGCGCCCGACCCTGACCTGGCCGCGCCAGATCCCCATCGACGGCGAGCCGGCGGACGTGGTGGCCACGGTCGAGGAATACGGCGCCTGGCTGGCCGGCAGCCCGATGCCCAAGCTGTTCGTCAACGCCAAGCCGGGCTCGATCCTGACCGGCCGGCCGCGCGAGTTCTGCCGCACCTGGCCGAACCAGACCGAGGTCACCGTCCGCGGCAGCCATTTCATCCAGGAGGACAGCCCCGAGGAGATCGGCCACGCCGTGGCCGAGTTCGTGCAGCGGCTGCGCGGCTGAGGCCAGGCGGACAGACGGGACCCGGAAAAGGAAAAGGCGGCTCCGGTGGGGGAGCCGCCTTCGGGTAAGGCGGTTTTCCGATATGCGGGCCGCCCCTTCCCTCGCGGTGTGCAACGCGATCCGAGCGGTGCGGGCCGGCACGGGGGAGGTAACCGACCCTGTTGATCCCTTTATAGCCGGGCCGCCGCACCTTTTCTGTAAACTGGGTCACACTCGGGCCGGCCGAACCGCGTTTGCCCCCGGGCCGGGGGCGGCGCATAATTGACCGGGGCCATGTTGCGGGACGGAGCCAGCGGACCATGGCGTTGCAGGGCCTTTTGAAGCGGCTTTTCAGCCTGGGACAGGCGGCCCCGGGACCCGGCGGGGACGTCCCCCCGAGACCGGACGGATCGCGCCCGCCGTCGGACCTGGCCGGCCGCATCGCCGGCGAGGTCCACTTCCTGACCCAGTTGGAGGACACCCTGGTGCGCCACGCCGACGTGGCCACGGGGCGCGTCCATCTGGTGGGCCTGGAGAAGATCCGCAACTATTTCGGCGACGACTGGCCGGCGGTCATGGACAAGGTGCACCACATCGCCCAGTCCACGATCCAGCGCCGCCTGCAGGCCGAAGACTTCCACGTGCGGTATTACGACCTGAGCTACATGGTGGTGTTCGCCGACCTGACTCGCGAGCAGGCGACCCTGAAGTGCAACCTGATCGCCCAGGAGATCGCCGAGCGGGTCCTGGGCCGGCGCAGCGCGCAGGATTTCGTCGACCTGCAGGTGGTCGAGGCCAAGTCCGACGGTGTCCTGCGCCTGATCAGCGCCGCCAGCCTGGACGACATCGCCAGCAGCCTGGACGTCGCCTTCCAGCACGAGGCCGACGAGGCCGCCGCCCCCACCGAATGGGTCAGCCAGGAGAACATCGAGGCCCGCTATGACGACCTGTTCGCCTCGCTGGCCTTCCTGTACCGGCCGGTGTGGAACATCGAGAAGAACGTGATCTCGACCTATTTCTGCCTGCCGGCCCTGGCCCTGCCCGGCGGCCGCATCCTGACCGGGTACGGCCTGTTGCCGCGGGACACACCGGCATCCATGGTGGTGCGCCTGGACCGCCTGACCCTGGACCAGGTGGAAAACGACCTGCGCCAGTGCCACGAACGGGGCGAGGAGCAGTTGCTGGCGGCGCCGGTGCATTTCGAGACCCTGGCCACCCAGGCCAAGCGCCTGGACTACGTCAAGAAGGTGCACGCCCTGGACCAGGGCCTGCGCGACCGCCTGGTGCTGGAAGTGGTGGGCCTGCCGTCGGGCGCGCCGTCGGGACGGGTCATGGACCTGGTGATGGCCCTGCACCCGGTCTGCCGCGCCGTGCTGCTGCGCCTGACCGCGACCCACGGCAATTTCGAGGCCCTGCGCGGCGTGCCCGTGTCCGCCGTCGGGCTGGACGCCGGCGCCATGGCCGAGCGTGGGGACGTGCACGGCGAGGCCGACATGGCCCGCCTGTTCCGCGCCTTCCACGAGCGCGCCGCGCGGCTGGACCTGCACACCTACGCCCACGGGGTCGACACCTCGCGCCTGTCCCTGGCCGCGGTGGCCGCCGGGTTCACCTATGTGGACGGCGACACCGTGGCCTCGGTCACCGAGCACCCCCTGGGCATCCGGCGGTTCGAGCTGGACAACCTGAACGTGGACCTGCCCGACGCCGTGCGCAGCCGGTTCAAGGACCTGATGGGGCCGGGCGCGGCCTCCTGATCGGCGCCTCGGCCCGATCCGTCCGGGCGCCTGTCCGGTGGTCAATCCCCTCGGCCGGATGGTATAATGGCGGACCGTCCGCCATCGCGCCGGACGGTCCCGGTTCCGGCAAGGGAAACGGGTCTGGGTACTGGGGCATCCTTTGAATTCGATTCGGCGGTTCGTTGCCTGGGTGGCGGTTTCGGCCCTGTTCCTTCAGGCGCTGATTCCCCTCGGCCAGGCGCTGCCGGTTCCCGGCACATCCGAACCGCTGATCATCTGCACCGCGTTCGGCGCCCGGGCCGCGCTTCCCGGAGAGGTGCCCGACGACAACGGGCGGCGCACGCCGGACGGGTCGAAATGCCTGGTCTGCGCCAGCCTGGACACGTCGCGCCATACGGCGCCCGCCCCCTGCACGGCCGACCGGATCGCCCTGGTTTCGCCGTCGGCCCCGCAATCCGCCATTGCCGATGCGCCGCGGCCCGCCGCAACGGCCAGGGGGAAATGGCCCCGGGCGCCGCCGACGGCCGCCTGAGATCTGCCCACGAACCATTGCCATACCAACCGGCACGTCCCGCCGGCGGCATCGCCGCGGCGTGGCAGGGCGTGCCCTCGGAAAGAGTCCGAAATGATGCAACAACCGAAACCCATCACGCTTTCCCGCTCCCTGGCCCGCTCCCTGGCCCTGTCGCTGGCCCTCGCCCTGACTCTGGTGCTCACGCTGGGGTCCCCGGCGGCGCGCGCCGCCGACAACGGGTCCGGGCTTTTCGTCAACCTGAGCAGCCTGGACACGGGGCTGGCGGGCCACTCCCTGGTGTTCGCCGGCAAGGCGCTGAAGCGGGGCCACCCCGTTGTCGTGTTCCTCAACCACAAGGCCGTGCTGCTGGCGGCCGACGGCGTTCCCCAGGCCTCCTACCAGGGAAAATCCCTGAACATGCACCTGGCCGACCTGATGGCCGCCGGGGGCAAGGTCATCGTCTGCCAGATGTGCATGGCAGCCCATGGCATGACCGAGGCGCACCTGGTTGACGGGGCCATGCGGGGGAATCCCGAACTGGTCCAGGGATACCTGTTCGATCCCGTCTACAAGGTGATCAGCTGGTAATCCGTTCCGGCAACGGAAACCGCCCGCGCCGCCGTCCGCACCAACCCCGGGCGGCGGCGCCATCGCCCCGGCCACCGAAGGTTTTCCGGCAAATTCCGGCCGGGCGGCACATGCATGGCACCCTACACTTCTTCCACCGTCAGCTTCAGGAAGTGGGTGGCGCAGGAGATGCAGGGGTCGTAGTTGCGGATGGTCTGCTCGCAGCGCCAGGTCAGGGCCTTCTGGTCCAGGTGCAGGTTCTTGCGCACCACCCCCAGCAGGTCGCGCTCGATGCGCTTCTGGTTCTGCGACGTGGGCGGCACGATGGTGGCCTGGGTGATGCGGGCCTCGCCGTCGATGCGGTAGCGGTGATAGCAGATGCCGCGCGGCGCCTCGGTGCAGCCGTGGCCCTCGCCGGCCTTCTCGGCGATGGTGACGCAGGATTCGTCGGGCACCTCGTAGCGCTTGATCAGGCGCAGGGATTCCTCGCAGGCGTAGACCGTCTCGACCATGCGCACGATGATGCTGTGGAACGGGTTGGTCACCTTGCGGCCCAGGCCGCATTCCTTGGCCAGGCGCTTGGCCAGGGGCGACAACTGGGCGTGGTTGTTGTTGTAGCGCGCGATCGGCCCCACCAGGTAGGGCTCGGCGCCGCGCAGGACCCCGTGCAGGGCGTTCGAGTGGGCGACGTGCTCCTCCTCGAAGTGGTCGGGGAACTCCTGCACCGCGATGTCCAGCCCCGTGCTGCTGACGATGCGGCCCTCGTGGATGGCGTATTCGTCCGGGTGGCGCAGCGAGACGCACAGGTAGTCGTCGTCGAAGTCCGGGAAGTCGAACCCGGCGAACAGGCGGGCCAGGTCTTGTGCCGCGCCGATGGCCCATTCCAGCTCGCCCGTCAGGGCGCGCAGGGCCTCCTGGCGCGGCACCTTGTAGAACCCGCCCACCTTCAGGTTCACGGGATGCACGGCGCGGCCGCCGCCGATGGTCTCCAGGATGGTGTTGCCCAGCTTCTTCAGGCGCAGGGCCGTCTCCACCACCTGGGGGTTGGACTTGGCCAGCAGCAGCACGTCGTCCAGGCCCAGGAAGTCGGGCGCGTGCAGCATGGCGGCGTGCAGGACGTGGCTCTCGATCCACTCGCCGCAATAGATGATGCGGCGCAGGTCGCGCAGCGGGCCGGTGACGGTGATGCCCAGGGCATCCTCCATGGCCTGGCTGGCGCCCATGATGTAGGCGATCGGGCAGATGCCGCAGATGCGCGCCGTGATGTCCGGCGCCTCGGCGTACTTGCGGCCGCGCAGCAGGGCCTCGAAGAAGCGCGGCGGCTCGTAGATGCGGAACTTCACGTCCTGCACCTCGTCGCCGCGGACGCGCACCAGCAGGGCGCCCTCGCCCTCGACCCGGGCCAGGGCGTCGACCTTGATGGTGCGGGTGGCGGCCTTCTTGGGCGCCGCCTTTTTCTTGGGCGCGGCCTTGGTGGCAGGTTTCCGGGCGGCGGATTTGCTAGTCATGGGCTTCGCTCTCCTTGCGGAAGGCGTCGGCACCGGCGGTGATGCCGCGGAACTGGTGGCGGACCTGGCGCTGGCTCAGGCCCTGGGTGTTGGCCAGCCAGGCCGCCAGGCTGGTGGTGTTGGGGGTCTCCTTGGGGCCGTAGCAGCCGAAGCAGCCGCGGCCGCAGGCCGGGCACAGGTTGCCGCAGCCGGCCTGGGTCACCGGGCCCAGGCAGGGCTCGCCGCGGGACACCATGACGCAGACGGTGCCGGCGCGCTTGCACTCGATGCACTGGCTGTGGGCCGGCACGTTGGGCTTGCGGCCGTTCAGGTGGGCGTTCAGCACCTCCAGAAGCTGCTCCTTGTTGATGGGGCAGCCGCTGAGCTCGAAGTCCACGTGCACGTGGTCGCGGATGGCCGTGGACTTGGCCAGGGTGTCGATGAAGTCGGGATGGGCGTAGACGGCGCCGATGAAGGCGTCCACGTCCTTGAAGTTGCGCAGGGCCTGGATGCCGCCGGTGGTGGCGCAGGCGCCGATGGTGATCAGCACCTTGGACTGGCGCCGCACCTTGTGGATGCGCTCGGCGTCGTGGGGGGTGGTGATGGAACCCTCGACCAGCGACACGTCGTAGGGGCCGGGCAGCTCGGCGCGGGTGGCCTCCAGGAAATAGGCGATGTCCACCGACCCGGCCACGGCCAGCAGTTCGTCCTCGCAGTCCAGCAGGCTGAGCTGGCAGCCGTCGCAGGACGAGAACTTCCACACCGCCAGCTTGGGTTTGCGCGCTTTCGCCATGCTACAGCTCCCGCACGTTAAACAGCTTGGAGATCGTGTCGTAGCGGAACACCGGCCCGTCCTTGCAAACGAAGGCGCCGCCGAACTGGCAGTGGCCGCAGAACCCCACGGCGCACTTCATGTTGCGCTCCATGGACACGAAGATGCGGTCGTTGGCGACGCCGATCTCGTTCAGGGTCGGCACCGCGAAGCGCATCATGACCTCGGGCCCGCAGACCAGGGCGCAGGCGTGGTAGGCGTCGAACCCGCCGCGGCGGATCAGCTGCGTCACCACCCCCACCGGCCCGGCCCAGCGCCCGGTGGCGCGGTCCACGGTCACGTCCACGAACATGTCGAAGCGGCCGCGCCACTTCTCCAGCTCGCCGCGGAACAGGATGTCGTCGGGGGTGCGGGCGCCATAGAAGAGGCACACCTTGCCGTACCGGTCGCGGTTGTTCAGCACCTCGTAGATGGCCGGGCGCAGGGGCGCCAGACCGACGCCGCCGCCGATGATCAGCACGTCGCAACCCTCGGTCAGGTCGAGCGGCCAGGGCGTGCCGAAGGGCCCGCGCAGACCGACCATGGCGCCCTTCTTGAGGCGCCTGAGCGCGTCGGTCACCGTGCCCACGGCGCGGATGGTGTGGCGCACCCGGGCGCCGTCGGCGGGGTCGCCGCTGATGGAGATGGGCACCTCGCCGACGCCGTAGACGTAGAGCATGTTGAACTGGCCCGGCGCGAAGCGGAACGGGGCCTTGCCCCGGGCCGGCACCAAGTCGACGGTGAAGGTGTCGGACAGCTCGCGCGCGACCCGGGTGATGCGGTACGGGACCGGCACCATGGGGTCGGCGGGCAGGGCTGTCGCGGCGGTCGCGGCTGTTGCGGGCATGGGCTACTTCCGGTCCGGGGGCTGTCCGTACATGTCGATCATCTGCATGCGCGCCGCCGACAGGCGTTCGGCCATGACCGGGATGAAGCGGCGCAGCAGGTCGTATCCCAGGGAATTGTCGGCGTCGAACTTGCCGCGCAGGCACTTGGCGTCCAGGCTGACCAGGCGGCACAGCTCCACGGCGCGGGCGTCGAACGACCAGGTGTAGGGCGACACCATCCACGACCAGCCGAAGATCTCGCCCTTGTGCACGGTGTCCAGCACGGTCTGTTCGCGCCCCGGCACGTGGAATTCCAGGGCCACCATGCCGTGCCGCACTAGGTAGAACTTGTCGGCCGATTCGCCCTCGTGGAAGATGTACTGGCCGGCCTCGAAGCGCTCGTTCATGGCGCAGCCGGCCACCACCTCCATGCGTCCCTTGTCCATGCCGGCGAAGAACGGATGTTCCGCCAACAGGTCGTACATGCCACCGGTTTTTACCATTGTTATTTCCTCCCGCCACGCGCGGCCAGGGCGCGGACTTCTTCGGTGATGTCGATGCCCACCGGGCACCAGGTGATGCAGCGCCCGCATCCGGTGCAGCCCGACGTGCCGAACTGCTCGTGCCAGGACGCCAGCTTGTGGGTGATCCATTGCCGGTAGCGGGCCGCCCCGCCGCGCCGGATCGCCCCCCCATGAATATACGAGAAGTCGGTGGTGAAGCAGGAGTCCCACGTGCGCCACCGCTCGGCATGGCTGCCGTCGAGGGCGGTCACGTCCTCGACCGTGGAGCAGAAGCAGGTCGGGCAGACCATGGTGCAGTTGGCGCAGTTCAGGCACCGCTCGGCGACCCGCTGCCAGTGCGGATGCTCCAGGTTCTCGCGCAGGACCTGGGGCGCGTCGCCGGCCAGCTCGCGGCCCATGGCCTTGGCCGCCGCGTCGGTGCGGCGCTGGGCGGCGCGCAGGTCCGCCTCGCCGGCGTCGCGGCCGCCGCGCAGGGCCTTGACCACCCGCGCCCCGCGGGCGCTGCCGGCCTGGACCAGGAACGTGTGGTCCTTGCCCGGGAACTCGGTCAGCAGGATGTCGTAACCGTCCTCGACCCGCGGCCCGCCGCCGGCGGAGACGCAGAAGCAGGTGTCGCCGGCGCGGCCGCAGTTGACCGCCACCACCAGGGCGGCGGCGCGCCGCGCGCGGTATCCCGGGTCGGTGAACTGGCCGTTGTCGAACACCCGGTCCTGGATCTCCATGGCCCGCAGCTCGCAGGCGCGCACGCCGATGAAGGCCAGCTTGTCGGCCGCCGGCTCGGGCGCCTCGACGGCGAATCCGCTGCGCGCGCGGCTGGCCCGCCACATCAGCTGGCGCGGCGGGTACAGGTATCGCTTCCAGCTATGCGGCCCGACCACGTGGGCGAAGTACCCGGCGCCCTTGCTGGCCCGCAGGCGGTAGGTCCCGCCGCCCTGCTCGTCGACCATGTCCAGCGGCAGGTCGGCCGCCGAGCCGACGGGCCGGTAGGTCACGGCGCCGTCCTCGACCCGGGGACCGATGGTCGTGTACCCGGCCCGGGCCAGGGCGCGGATCAGGGCATCAAGGCCGTCGGCGGGGACCACCCGCGCCGCGGACTCGCTTTTCTGCTTAGCCGACATGCTACCCCCTAGGTTGACGTTCGCCTTCCCGACGTTCTTGTCGCGAGTATAACACCGGTATATTCAAAAAAACCGTGACATCGATCATGCGGTTCGACGGCGCGTAAAAAAAAAGCCGGGCTGAAAGCCCGGCGAGTTTGACAGGGAGATATGGCTGGGTCATGGGGAGGAATGACCCGCCCGGATGGGGATCCGGGCCCGGGCGTCGTCCGTGGGGGGGTACGATCGACGCCACGGTGATTATTGTGGCGCCGGCGTGTTTCAGGGCAATTTCAGGGACCGCGCCCATTGATGACTTTTGTTTCACCGCGGGCCCGGCCGGAACCCGCCGGCGGCGGCGGAAATCCTTGATTCCGCGCCCGTATTCTCACATGTTGACCCAGGGAAGATTCGCCGGCGGGCCGCGATGAAGGGATTTGACAGATACGTGCTGCGGCACCTGGTGGTGGGGTTGATCCTGGTCACCAGCGGCCTGACCTGCGTCATCTGGCTGGCCCAGTCCCTGCGCTTCGTCGACATGATCGTCAACCGCGGCCTGTCGGCGGGCACCTTCATCTACCTGACCATGCTGATGCTGCCCAGCTTCCTGCCCATCATCCTGCCCATCGCCCTGTTCACGGTGGTGCTGTTCACCTACAACCGCATGATCTCGGACCGCGAGCTGGTGATCATGCGCGCCGCCGGGCAGAGCCAACTGGCCCTGGCCCGCCCGGCCCTGGCGGCGGCCGTGGTGACGGTGCTGGCCTGCTATTTCCTGAACATGGTGCTGCTGCCGGCGTCGTACCGGGGCTTCCGCGAGATGCAGTGGAACATCCGCTACGGCTATTCCCACGTGCTGCTGCAGGAGGGCACCTTCAACACCGTGTCCAAGGGCATCACGGTGTACGTGCGCAACCGCGGCGCCAACGGCCAGTTGAACGGCATCCTGGTCCACGACCAGCGCAACCCGGACCGGCCCGAGACCTGGATCGCCGAGCGCGGCACCCTGGTGCGCAGCGACGTGGGCTCGCGCGTGGTCATGTTCAAGGGCAGCCGCCAGGACGTGGACCCGGCCACCCACCGGCTGTCGATCCTGTATTTCGACAAGGGGTCGATCGACCTGGAGCGCGACACCGGCGCCGGCGCCGTGCGCTACCGCGAGCCGCGCGAGCGCACCCTGAGCGAGCTGTTCAACATCGAGGGCGCCCCCTACGTGCAGCCCCACGAGTACGGCAAGTTCCTGGTCGAGGGCCACCGCCGGGTGGCGGCGCCGCTGTCGGCCATCGGCTACACCCTGGTCGGCCTGGCCTTCCTGATCGCCGGCGGGTTCAGCCGCCGCAGCCAGCCGCGCCAGGTGTTCCTGGCGGTGGCCACGGTGGTGGTGCTGCAGATCTCGACCCTGGCCCTGGAGAACGCCGCGGCGCGGGACCTGGACATGGTGCCGCTGATCTACCTGGTCGTCGTCCTGCCGATCCTGGCCGCCGGCTGGGCCGCCCTGCGGCCGCCGCGCATGCGCCACCGCAACAGCGCCGAGCCCGAGTCCGGGGCGGACGGCCCCGGCGACGCCGCCGCGGCGGCCAGCGGGGTCTGAGCCATGCGCCTGTCCGCCACCCTGTCCGGATACATCGGCCGCCACTTCCTGCTCAGCTTCCTGGCCCTGTTCGCCGCCTTCGCCGCCCTGATCCTGATCATCGACATCGTTGAGCTGCTGCGCCGCACCGCCGGCAAGCCCGACGTGGGCTTCACCCTGGTGGTGGAGATGGCGCTGTTGAAGCTGCCGCACCTGGGCCAGCAGATCTTCCCCTTCGCCGCCCTGTTCGGCGGCATGGTCGTGTTCTGGCGCCTGACCCGCAGCCACGAGCTGGACATCACCCGCGCCGCCGGAGTCTCGGCCTGGCAGTTCCTGCTGCCGGTGCTGGCCATCGCGCTGGTGCTGGGGATCTTCAAGATCACCCTGTTCAACCCCCTGGCGGCGACCACCCTGTCCCGCTTCGACGTGCTGGAGGCGCGGCTGCTGCAGGGGCAGCGCAGCTCGCTGGCCCTGTCGGGCACCGGGCTGTGGCTGCGCCAGGCCGGCGACCGGGGCCAGACCGTGGTCCACGCCCAGCAGGTCCTGCAGCAGGGCGACGAGGTCGAGCTGCGCGCGGTGATCGTGTTCAACTACCAGGGCGCCGACCACTTCGCCAGCCGCATCGACGCCGCCACGGCGCGCCTGGAACCGGGCACCTGGCGCCTGTTCGACGCCTGGGTGCTGGTGCCCGAGAAGGCGCCGCGCCACGAGCCGGTGCTGACCCTGCCCACCGACCTGACCCCGGCGCGGATCCAGGAGAGCTTCTCGCCGCCCGAGACGCTGTCGTTCTGGAGCCTGCCGGCCTTCATCGACACCCTGGAGAAGGCCGGCTTCTCGGCCATCCGCCACCGCATGCACTGGCACTCCCTGCTGGCGGCGCCGCTGCTGATGTGTGCCATGGTCCTGGTCGCCGCCACCTTCACCCTGCGCCGGCCGCGCAAGGGCGGCACCGGCCGGGTGATCATCGCCGGCGTGCTGACCGGGTTCGTGTTCTATTTCTTCTCCGACGTGGTCCTGGCCCTGGGCCTGTCCGACAGCCTGCCGGTGACGCTGGCCGCCTGGGCCCCCTCGGGGGTCATGACCCTGCTGGGCCTGGCCATGCTGCTGCACCTGGAGGACGGATAGGGGCATGGATGCCACGGGGGGACTTCGGCGTTCCAGGCACCGCCGGCGGCGGCCCCCGCCGGGTGCGACCTGGCGCGCGGCGCTGCTGGCCCTGGCGGTCTGGTGCGCCCTGCCCGGCGCCGCGGCGGCACAGCAGTTCGACCCCTCCATGCCCCTGAACTTCACCGCCGACGAGGTGCGCCACGACCGCGTGCTGGGCGTGGTCACGGCCTCGGGCTCGGTGCAGGTGGTGCAGGGCGAGCGCATCCTGAACGCCGACACCATCTCGTACAACCAGCGCCGCGACTACCTGTCGGCGTCGGGCAACATCTCGCTGCTGGAACCCAGCGGCGAGGTGATCTTCGCCGACTTCATGGAGATCACCGGCGACCTGAAGGACGGCACCATCGCCAACATCCGCATGATCCTGGCCGACGGCGCCCGCCTGGCGGCCAACGGCGGGCGGCGCACCGACGGCAACAAGACGACCTTCAGCAAGGCCGTCTATTCGCCCTGCAACCTGTGCGCCGATGGCAAGAACCGCGCGCCGCTGTGGCAGGTCAAGGCGGTCAAGGTCACCCACGACCAGGAACGGCAGACGGTCGAGTACCGCGACGCCTGGCTGGAGGTGGCCGGCGTGCCCGTGGCCTACACGCCCTACCTGTCGCACCCGGACCCCACGGTCAAGCGCCGCTCGGGCCTGCTGGCGCCCACCTTCGGCGGGTCGTCCGACCTGGGCCTGACCGCCTGGGTGCCCTACTACTTCGCCATCTCGCCGCACAACGACGCCACTCTGACCCCCTTCTATTCGGCCAAGGAGGGGCCGGGCATCGTCGGCGAGTACCGGCACCGGTTCCAGGACGGCGAGCTGGCCGCCACCGCCAGCTTCACCGTCGATTCCACCGACGACATCCGCGGCCACATCGATTCCGAGGGCCGCTTCGACATCAACAGCACCTGGCGCTGGGGCTACGACCTGAAACGGGCCACCGACGACACCTACCAGCGGCGGTACGGGTTCTACAGCGAAGAGACCCTGACCAGCCGCCTGTACGCCGAGGGCTTCCGCCGCCGCAACTACTTCGAGGCCAGCGCCTACTCGTTCCAGGGGCTGGAGGTCAACGACGACCCGGGCGAGACGCCCCTGGTCCTGCCCATGCTGTCGTACAGCCACGTCGGCGAGGCCGACCGGTGGGGCGGCCGCACCGAGCTGGACCTGAACCTGCTGTCCATGACCCGCAGCGACGGCCGCGACACCCGGCGCCTGTCCATGGACGCCGCCTGGCGCAAGCCGTTCTACACGGATTTCGGCAGCGCCTTCGAAGTGGCCGCCAACCTGCGCGGCGACGTCTACCACACCAACGGCCTGGTTCGACCCAACCGGCCCGGCACTTGGACCGGGTTCTCGGGCCGCCTGGTGCCCGAGGCCAGCATCGACTGGCGCCACCCCTTCATCCGCACCGAGAAGGACGGCCGCATCTACCAGATCGTCGAGCCCATCGCCGCGGTCATCGCCAGCCCCTATGGCGGCAACCCCCAGACCATCCCCAACGAGGACAGCATCGACTTCGCACTCGACGAGACCAACCTGTTCAGCGACAACCGGTTTCCCGGGCTGGACCGGATCGAGGGCGGCCCAAGGGTGAACTACGGCCTGAAGTGGTCGATCCACGGCGCCGGCGGCGGCAGCACTTCGGCCTTCCTGGGCCAGAGCTACCGCTTCAAGGAGGACGATACCTTCGCCGAGGGCAGCGGCCTGGAACAGAAGTTCTCGGACCTGGTCGGCGTGGTCGGCATCTCGCCGGACGACCATCTGCACCTGTTCTACCGCACCCGCCTGGACAAGGAGAACTTCACCCCCAACCGCAACGAGGTGCAGCTCAACGCCGGCGTCCCGCTGTTGCGGGTGTCGGCCAACTACGTCTATTTCGAACCGGCGCGGGGCAGCGAGTTTTCGGGCCGCGAGGAGATCAGCTATGCGGTCTCGTCGCAGATGAACAGGTACTGGCGGGCCCAGGTCTTCGGCACCCGGGACCTGACCGCGGGCGGCGGGCAGCGCCTGTTCGGCGGGCGCCTGATCTACGAGGACGAGTGCCTGACGCTGGCCCTGGTGGCGCGGCGCACCTTCTTCCAGGACCGCGACCTGCAGCCCAACGATTCGGTCACCCTGCGGGTGGAGTTCAAGACGCTGGGCGAGGTCAGTTCGGGGTTGTTCTGACCGTGGGTTCCCTGTTTGCCTGACCGGCGGCAACAAGTATTATCCCCCCCTGGCCGCCGACCGCACCGGGGAGGAAGGACGGGGCCGCCCCCGGCGGCCCGCGATGGGACTGTCGAATGAAGCTGCTGTTGACGAGACTCCTGATCTGCGCCCTGCTGGCGGCGACCGCCGCCGCCGCGCCGTCGCCGGCCCCGGCGCAGGACTCCCTGCGCATTGCCGCGGTGGTCAACGACGGCATCATCTCGGCCTACGACCTGGCCATGCGCATGCGCATGGTGATGATCACGTCGAACCTGCCCAATACGCCCCAGGTGCGCGGCCGCCTCGGACCCGAGGTGCTGCGCAACCTGATCGACGAGCAGATCATGCTGCAGGAGGCCAAGCAGCTGGAGATCAAGGTGTCCGACGCCGAAATGGCCAAGGCCATGGCCCAGATCGAGAGCCGCAACGGCATGGCCCCCGGCGGCCTGGCCACCTTCCTGCAGCAGGCCGGCATCGACAAGGACACCATGGACAGCCAGGTCAGGGCCTCCATCGCCTGGTCCAAGGTGGTGCAGCGCAAGTTCCGGCCGCGCATCAAGGTCGGCGAGGACGAGGTCGAGGAGACCATCGCCCGCATGGAGGCCAACAAGGGCAAGCCCGAGTTCCAGGTGTCCGAGATCTTCCTGCCGCTGGAGTCGCCGGAACTGGAGGGCGAGGTCCGCACCCTGGCCGAGCGCCTGCTGGGCGAGATCCACAACGGCGGCAACTTCGGCGCCCTGGCCCAGAGCTTCTCCAAGAACGCCGCCGCCGACGCCGGCGGCGACCTGGGCTGGATCCGCAAGGGCGACCTGGGGCCCGAGGTCGAATCGGTGCTGGAACGCATGCAGGTGGGCCAGGTGGCCGGTCCGGTGCGGTCCCAGGCCGGGTTCCACCTGATCCACCTGGCCGACAAGCGCATCGACCCCGGCCTGGGCGGCGACGAGGAATCCGTGGCCCTGCGCCAGCTCTATATCCCCCTGCGGCCACAGGCCGCCGCCGACGAGGTGGCCAAGGCCACGGCGAAGGCGGACGGGCTGGCCGCCCAGGCCGCCGACTGCGCGCAGATGGACAAGCTGGCCCCGGCCACCGGCAGCGACCTGTCGGGCAACATGGGCACGGTCAAGCTGTCGGGCCTGCCGGCGCCGATCCGCGACGTGCTGCAGAACCTGCCGGTGGGCCAGGCCAGCAGGCCGCTGCGGTCCGGCGACGGGGTGCTGGTGCTGATGGTCTGCGACCGCACCGGACGCCCCGACCGGGAACAGATCAAGCAGCGCGTGGTCAGCATGCTGATGGACCAGCGCCTGTCGACGGCGGCCCGCCACTACCTGCGCGACCTGCGCCGCGCCGCCTTCGTGGACGTGCGCATATGACGTCTGCCCCCCTGGGGGATGGGCCGGGGGACGGGCCGGGGGACGGGCCGGGCGGCGACGCCCTGCCCCCCCTGGCGCTGACCATGGGCGAGCCGGCCGGCATCGGCGGCGAGATCACGCTCAAGGCCTGGCTGGGCGGCGGGGTGCCGCCGTTCTTCCTGCTGGACGATCCGGACCGGGTGGCGGCCCTGGCCAGGGCCCTGTCCTGGGACGTGCCGGTGCGGGCCGTGGATTCGCCGGACCAGGTGCGCGGCCTGTTTGCCCGGGCGCTGCCGGTCCTGCCCGTGGCCCTGCCGGCGCCGGTGACGCCGGGCCGGCCCGACACCGCCAACGCGCCGGCGGTGCTGGCGGCCCTGCAGCGGGCCGTGGACCTGACCCTGGCCGGCGCGGCGGCGGCGGTGGTGACCAACCCGATCCAGAAGAAAACCCTGTACGACGCCGGCTTCCCCTTCCCCGGCCACACCGAATACCTGGCGCACCTGTGCGACGGCAGCGCGGCGCCGGTGATGATGCTGGTCTGCGACGGCCTGCGCACGGTGCCGGTGACCGTGCACCAGGCCCTGGCCGCCGCCATCGCCGGCCTGACCGCGGCACGCATCGTCGACACCGCGGCCACCGTGGACGCCGCCCTGCGCCGCGACCTGGGCATCGCCGCGCCGCGCCTGGTGGTGGCGGGCCTGAACCCCCACGCCGGCGAGGAGGGCGCCCTGGGCGGCGAGGACGCGGCCATCGTCGCGCCCGCCGTGGCCGCCCTCCGCGCCCGCGGCATCGACGCCGACGGGCCGCGCCCGGCCGACACCCTGTTCCACCCGCGGGCCCGCGAAACCTACGACGCCGCCATCTGCATGTACCACGACCAGGCCCTGATCCCGATCAAGACCCTGGACTTCGACGGCGGGGTCAACGTGACCCTGGGGCTGCCCATCGTGCGCACCTCGCCCGACCACGGCACGGCCCTGGACATGGCCGGCACCGGCCGGGCCCACGCCACCAGCCTGGCCGCCGCCCTGCGCCTGGCCGCCGCCATGGCCGCCCGCCGCGCCGCCGCGGACGCCTGAGCCGTGACCGGCGCGGGCCCGGACCTGCCGCCCCTGCGCGACGTGATCGCCCGCCACGGCCTGGACGCGCGCAAGTCCCTGGGCCAGCACTTCCTGCTGGACGGCAACCTGACGGCGCGCATCGCCCGCGCCGCCGGCGACCTGGCCGGGGTCTCGGTGATCGAGGTCGGCCCCGGGCCCGGCGGCCTGACCCGGGCCCTGCTGGCCGCCGGGGCGGACCGGGTGGTGGCGGTGGAGAAGGACGACCGCTGCCTGGCCGCCCTGGCCGAGCTGGCGGCGGCCTACCCGGGGCGGCTGGACGTGGTGCCCGGCGACGCCCTGCAGGTGGACGCCGCGGTCCTGGTGCCGGCGCCGCGCAAGGTGGTGGCCAACCTGCCCTACAACGTGGCCACGCCGCTGCTGCTGGGCTGGCTGCGCCGGGCCACGGACTTCGCCGGCCTGACCCTGATGTTCCAGGCCGAGGTGGCCGACCGCCTGCTGGCCGAACCGGGCACCAAGGCCCGCGGCCGCCTGTCGGTGATCACCCAATGGCTGTGCCAGGTGCGCCGCGACTTCAACGTCGACAAGCGCGCCTTCACCCCGCCGCCCAAGGTCATGAGCACGGTGGTGACGCTGATCCCCCGGCCCCAGCCCCTGGCGCCGGCGCCGTGGGGGGCGCTGGAAAAGGTGACCGCCGCCGCCTTCGGCCAGCGGCGCAAGATGCTGCGCGCCAGCCTCAAGCCCCTGGGCCTGGACCCCGAGGCCGCCGGCATCGCCGGCACCCGCCGCGCCGAGGAGCTGGACGTGGCCGAGTTCTGCGCCCTGGCCCGGGCCCTGGGGTAGGCGGGCCGTGGCCGTCCTCGCCCTGGGCGCCGTGCGGGTGCATTACGCCGAGGCCGGCGCCGGCCGCCCCGGCCCGCCGGTGGTGCTGCTGCACAGCGGTTCCAACAGCGGCGCCCAGTGGGGGGGCGTGGCGGCGCGCCTGGCGGCCGACTTCCCGGTGCTGGCGCCGGACCTGTACAACTGCGGCGAAACCTCGCCCTGGCCCGGACCGGGCCCGCTGACCTTCGACGCCGAGGCCGACCTGGTGGCCGCCCTGGTGGAGCGGGCCGGCGGCACGGCGCACCTGGTCGGCCATTCCTATGGCGGCGGCGTGGCCCTGCGCCTGGCCCTGACCCGCCCCGGATCGGTGCGCGGGCTGGTGCTGATCGAGCCGCCGGCCTATCCCCTGCTGGCGGCGCGGGACCCGGACCGCCACGGCGAGTACGCCGGCACCCGTGACGCCTTTTTGGCCGCCGCCGCGGCCGGCGACCCGGCGCCGGCCTGGCGCCGCTTCATCGACCACTACCACGGCCGCGCCGGCGCCTGGGAGGCCCTGTCCGAGCGGGCGCGGCGGTCCCTGGCGGCGCGCACGGCGGCCCAGGTGGCCGTGTACCAGGCCCAGGAGGGCAACCCCACCACCGCCGCCGACCTGGCCCGCCTGGGGCCCGAGACCCTGGTCCTGCACGGCGAAACCACCACCCCGGCCGAGCGCGCCATCTGCGACCTGATCGCCCGGGCGGCGCCGGCCTGCCGCACCGCCGTGATCGCCGGCGCCGGCCACATGGCGCCCCTCACCCACCCCGACGCCGTGGCCCGGGCCATCGCCGGGCACCTGGCCGGGCTGGCCGGATGAGCCGGACCGGGGAATAATCCGACGCCCCGGTTGTTGGTCTCCAGGAAAGGCGCCAAGACGGCGCCGGCAAACAGGACTGGGAGACTGACACCATGGGTTCCACGGGTATCGCGCAATCGACGGTGGCCGCCGGCATATTGGCGGCGGGGCTGCTGGCGGCCGGCGCCGCGGCGGCGGCGGCGGCGGGGGTCAAGGTGACCCCGCTCGGCCTGGCCAAGGGCGAGTTCTGCAAGTTCGACCGGGCCATGGTGTTCGAGGACCCCAACGGCACCCGCATCCTGTACGACGCCGGCCGCACCGTGGCCGGCGCCGGCGACCCGCGCCTGGGCCGGATCGACGTCATCCTGGTCAGCCACATGCACGGCGACCACGTGGGCGACCGCCACCAGCCGGCCCCCAACGCCGGCACCTGCGCCGACCCGGACATCTCGTCGGTGGCCCTGCCCAACACCAACGCCGTCAACATCGCCCTGGCCAAGAACGCCAAGATCGTCACCGGCAGCGAGATGCCCGCCTTCTTCGCCGGCAAGCTGAAGGCCCTGGGCGGCGACCCCAAGAACTCGGTGCTGGCCCGGTTCGGGTCCTCGGTCACCGTGGGCGGGGTCAAGATCACCACCGTGCCGGCGGTGCACTCCAACGGCGTGCACCCGGCCATGATCGGCGGCGAGCTTGGCAAGATGCTGCAGGCCGCGGGGCTGGGCGGCTACGTGGGCCCGCCCACGGGCTACGTGCTGACCTTCTCCAACGGGCTGGTGGCCTACCTGTCGGGCGACACCGGCATCACCGCCGAGCAGGACAGCGTGGTGCGCGGCCACTACGGCGCCAGACTGGTGGTCATGAACATCGGCGACGTGTTCACCACCGGGCCGACCGAGGCCGCCTACGTGATCAACGACCTGGTCAGGCCGGCGGCGGTGATCGCTTCGCACGCCAACGAGACGGCGACCCAGGGCGGCAAGGTGATCGCCGGCACCAAGACCGACACCTTCATGAAGGCGGTCAAGGTGCCGGTCCACCTGCCCCTGAGCGAAATGACCATGGAGTTCGACGGCGCCGGCACCTGCACCGCCGGCTGCTGACGACCGCGTCAGCCTTTACCCCTCTCCCCGCGGGAGAGGGCGGGGCCCGCGTCAGCGGGAGGGTGAGGGGGCGGTCGCGGTGACTTACGCGGCGAGGTCCAGCACCCTCACCCCGGCCCTCTCCCTCGAGGGAGAGGGGGGGGCAGGCGAGGAACGCGCCGACGGGCGGCTAGATCCGGTCCTTGAGGGCCTCGAACAGGGCGCGGCCGACCTTGGCCGTGCCCTGGGGAGTGTTGTGGAACCGGTCGTAGAAGTCGCCGTCGGCGAATTCCACGGTGCGCGCCAGGTCGACGCAGGTGGCGCCCAGGCGGGCGCAGACCTCCATGGTCTTGCGGTTGAAGGCGTCCATGCGCGCGTAGGGGCCCGTCTCGGGCTCGCCGTCGTCGCCGCGGGCGACCCAGACCCAGCCGTCGCGCAGGCGGAACGCGGCCGTCGGCTGGGTCACCAGAATGGCCTTGGCGCCGAAGGCGCGGATGCGCCGGACCAGCTCGGTCAGGCGGGCGTCGTAGTCCCGCAGCCGACCGGCCAGGTCCGGCGGCACCGGCGCCGGCCGGTCCGCCGGCAGCAGGCGCACCCAGTCGCGGCCGTCGTACACGGGCCGGCCGTGGACCAGCTTGGCGTCGTAGGCGCGGACCACGCCGCGCAGGGTGCGGAACAGGTTGTAGATGGCGCTCTTGTTGATGATCCAGTTGCGGAAGCGGCGCAGGGGGTCGGGGGATTCCATGTCGTCCCACCGGGCGGCGTCCTCCACCGCGGTGTCGTTGATGCCCACGTAGGCCAGGATGTGGCCGGCCCGCAGCCCGGGGATGTTGGGGAACCAGCGCTCGAAGATGGCGATGTGGCCGCGGGTCGACTGGCCGTCCACGGCGGCGTTGACGATGGTCAGCGGCCGCCCGGCGTCGGCGAACAGGCGCCGCATGTGGGCCTGCCAGGTCAGGGCGTCGTCCACGTACAGCTCGTTGGTGGTGCTGCCGCCGATGGTCAGGATGTCGATGGCGCCCGGGTCGGCGTAGGGGCCGCGCAGGCCGTGGTCGTCGCGGGTGTAGGTCATGGGACCGCCGCCGGCGTACAGGCCCGAGGTGTCGAAATGCTCGGTCACGTTGCGCGGCAGGTTCATGGCCCCGTATTCGGGCCCGAACAGCCAGTTGCCGAACACCAGCTCGGCCACCAGGGCGAGGACGCCGAGCACCGCCAGGTTGACGGCGACCACCTTGAGCACGCCGCGCATGGGGCTAGCGCTCGGCGCAGAGGGCGTTGACGAAGTCCCGCAGGCCGATCTGGCGCTCGCGCTTCAGGCGCTCGGCGGTGAGGATGGCGCGCACCTGGGCGATGCTGGTATTCAGGTCGTCGTTGATGACGATGTAGTCGTATTCGGCGTAGTGGCTCATCTCGTCGGCGGCCTTGGCCATGCGCTTGCGCACCACTTCGGCGCTGTCCTGGGCGCGGGCGAACAGGCGCCGCTCCAGCTCGGCCTGGGACGGCGGCAGGATGAAGATGCGCACCAGGTCGTCGCGGGCGTTCTCGGCCAGTTGCTGGGTGCCCTGCCAGTCGACGTCGAACAGCACGTCGAGGCCGGCGGCCAGGGCCTGCTCGACCGGCTGGCGGGGGGTGCCGTAGTAGTTGTCGAACACCCGGGCGTGTTCCAGGAACTCGCCGAAGGTCACCATTTCGTGGTACTCGGCGACGCCGATGAAGAAGTAGTCCTTGCCGTCCTCCTCGCCCGGGCGCGGCGCCCGGGTGGTGGCCGAGATGGACATGATCAGGGCGTCGTCGCTGTCCAGGATGGCCCGCGAGATGGTCGACTTGCCGGCCCCCGAGGGCGACGACAGCACCAGCATCAGCCCGCGTCGGGACACGGCCTGGCCGGCGGCGGTGGCGGCCGTCTCACTCAACGTTCTGCACCTGCTCGCGCAACTGGTCGATGACCGACTTCAGGTCCAGGCCGATGCGGGTCAGCTCGATGTCGCTGGACTTGGAGCACAGGGTGTTGGCCTCACGGTTGAATTCCTGGCACAGGAAGTCCAGCTTGCGGCCCACGGCGCCGCCGCCGGCCAGCAGGTCGTTGCCGGCCTCGACGTGGGCGGCCAGGCGGTCCAGTTCCTCGCGCACGTCGGCCTTGGCCGCCAGCACCGCCACCTCCTGGGCCAGGCGCTCCTCGGACAGGGCCGGCACCGCCTCGGCCAGGTCGCGGGTGGCGGCCACCAGGCGGTCGTGGATGGCCTGGGGCTGGGTCGCGGCCACGGCGGCGGCGGCCCCGCGCAGCTCCTCGATGCGCGCCAGGTGGCCGGCGATCACCGGTTCCAGGCGCGCGCCCTCGGCGGCCCGGTTGTCGGCCAGGGCCTCGAGTCCCTCCTCCAGGCTGGCCAGCAGGGCGGCGTTGAAGGCGGCGCGGGCCTCCTCGTCCTGGTCCTCGTCCTCCACCTCCAGCACCCCGCGCAGGGACAGCAGGCCGTCCAGGGTCGGCGCGCCGACCTCGGGCATGCGGGCGCGGATCTGCGGGATCACGGCGACGATCTGGTCCAGCACGCCCTCGTTCAGGCGGAACCGGCTCAGCGCCTGGGAATGGGACACGGTCAGGGCGACGAACAGGTTGCCGCGGGCGAAGCGGGCGGCCACCGCCTCGCGGGCCGGCTTGTCGATGGCGTCGAACCCGGCCGGCATGCGGAACCGCAGGTCCAGGCCCTTGCCGTTGACGCTCTTGACCTCCCAGGTCCAGGTGTGGACCCCGTGGCTGCCCTGGACGCGGGCGAAGCCGGTCATGGATGTTACGGTCACGTCATTTCCCCTGCGGCCGTGGCGTGCGGTGATTTATAGCCCCGCGCCCGTCGGGCAACAAGGCGAATGGTTTGCCCGCGGGCCCCGGTCCGGCTAGGCTCGGCCCACCATGACCCGACGATTCACCGACCCGCGATCGATCCTGGTCACCGGCGCCTCCAGCGGCATCGGCCGGGCCCTGGCCCTGGCCTATGCCGGGCCCGGCCGCCACCTGGCCCTGTGCGGCCGCGACGACGGTCGCCTGGCCGCCGTCGCCGGGGCCTGTGCCGCCGCCGGCGCCGCGGTGACGGCCCGGGTGGTGGACGTCACCGACGCCGCCGCCACCGCCGACTGGATCGCCGCCGCCGAGGCGGCACGGCCGCTGGACCTGGTGATCGCCAACGCCGGCGTCTCGGCCGGCAGCGGCGGCCGCGGCGAGGACGCGGCGCAGACCCGGCGCCTGTTCGCCACCAACATCGACGGCGTGGTCAACACGGTCTGGCCGGCCCTGCCGCCCATGCGCGCGCGCGGCCACGGGCAGGTGGTCCTCGTCGCCTCCCTGGCCGGGTACCGCGGCCTGCCCACGGCGCCGGCCTATTCGGCCAGCAAGGCGGCGGTCAAGGCCTGGGGCGAGGGACTGCGCCCGTGGCTGGCCGGCGAGGGCATCGGCGTCACCGTTGTCTGCCCCGGGTTCGTCGAGAGCGGCATCACCGCCACCAACCGCTTTCCCATGCCCATGATGATGACCGCCGAGCGGGCCGCGGCCCTGATCCGCCGCCGCCTGGCCCGCAACCCGGCGCGGCTTTCCTTCCCCTGGCCCCTGGTCCTGGGCGCCTGGCTGAACGCCGCCCTGCCCCCGGCCCTGGTGGACCCGGTGCTGGCGCGGGCGCCGAAGAAGGAATAGCGGGCCGTCGAAAAGCCCGTCAGGGCCCTTCGAGGCTCGCTCCGCTCGCACCTCAGGGTGAGGCGGAGAGATGGTAACTCATTGAAAAACATCAGCCTGAGGTGCCCGCGACGCGGGCCTCGAAGGCGATGACGCCAGGCACGGTGCCTTTTTGAGCAGCCCGATAGGTCAGTTCGCCTGGGGGGCGTTGCCGCTCTTGCGCTGGCGCTGGATGCGGCGCCAGTGGGCGACGTTGCGGTTGTGCTCGTCCAGGGTCTTGGCGAACAGGTGCCCGCCGGTGCCGTCGGCGACGAAGAACAGTTCCTCGGTCTGCGACGGGCGCAGCACGGCGGCGATGGCGTCGCGCCCCGGGTTGCAGATGGGGGCCGGCGGCAGGCCGTCGATGGTGTAGGTGTTGAAGGGGGTCGGCGTCTTCAGGTCGGCCCGGGTCAGGGGCCGGCCCAGGCCGCCGCCGGACCGGGCCAGGCCGTAGGCCACGGTGGGGTCCGATTGCAGCTTCATGCCCTTGCGCAGGCGGTTGACGAACACGGCGGCGATGCGCGGGCGCTCCTCGGTCTTGGCCGTCTCCTTCTCGACGATGGAGGCCAGGATCACGGCGTCGCGCTTGGTCTTCAGGGGCAAGCCCGGGGTGCGCTCGGCCCACAGGGCGTCCACGGTTTCGGCCATGGACTGGCGCATGCGCGCGATCACCTGCTGGCGCGGGTCGCCGAACGAGAAGTGGTAGGTCTCTGGCAGCAGCGCGCCCTCGGCCGGGACCTTGCCGACGGCGCCCGACAGGCCCTCGGCGCCGGCGATCAGGTCCACCACCTCGGCGCTGGTCAGGCCCTCGGCCACGGTCAGGCGGCGCACCACGGTGGGGCCCTGCTGCAAAACCTCCATGGCCTGGCGCGGGCTGATGGCGGCCGGGAACTCGAACTCGCCGGCGCGCAGGGGCGCCTTGCGGCCCAGGAACCGCACCCCGTAGCGGAAGATGGTGGCGTTCCTGACAACCCCGGCGTCCTGCAGGCGCTGGGCGATGCCGTGGATGCCGATACCCTTGGGAATAACCACCGCAGTGGGCGAAACCAGGGGGCCCGGTTGCACGAACTGGGTGTAGCCCCAGGTCAGGAAAACGGTGGCGCCGATGGCACCGAGGACGCAGAGAAAGACGAACAGCCGGAGGGCGGCGCGCCCCATGAATCCTCCTTGACGGCGCCGGTCAGGCGACGGCCTTGAACACCAGCGAGGCGTTGGTCCCGCCGAAGCCGAACGAATTGGACAGGGCGGCGCGCACCGGCCGCTCCTTGGCCTGCTTGGCGGCCAGGTCCAGGTCGCAGCCCGGCGACGGGTTTTCCAGGTTCAGGGTCGGCGGCACCACGCCGTCGCGGATGGCCAGGATGGAGAAGATGGACTCCACCGCGCCGGCGGCGCCCAGCAGGTGGCCGATGGCCGACTTGGTGGACGACATGGTCAGCTTGTAGGCGGCGTCGCCGAACAGGCGCTTGACGGCGCCCAGCTCGATCTCGTCGCCCAGCGGGGTCGAGGTGCCGTGGGCGTTGATGTAGTCGATGTCGTCGGGGTTCATCTCGGCCCGCTTCAGGGCCGCGCGCATGGAGCGGAAACCGCCGTTGCCGTCCTCGGCCGGGGCGGTGATGTGGTGGGCGTCGCCGGACATGCCGTAGCCGACCACCTCGGCGTAGATCTTGGCGCCGCGCTTGCGGGCGTGCTCCAATTCCTCCAGCACCACGATCCCGGCGCCCTCGCCCATGACGAAGCCGTCGCGGTCCACGTCCCAGGGGCGCGAGGCCTTTTCCGGGGTGTCGTTGAAGTTGGTGGACAGCGCCCGGGCCTGGGCGAAGCCGGCCACGCCCAGCGGGCAGATGGCGGCCTCGGCCCCGCCGGCGACCATCACGTCGGCGTCGTCCCACATGATGATGCGGGCGGCGTCGCCGATGGCATGGGCACCGGTGGAGCAGGCCGTGACCACCGCGTGGTTCGGCCCCTTGAAGCCGTGGCGGATGGACACGTGGCCCGAGATCAGGTTGATCAGGCTGGCCGGGATGAAGAACGGGCTGATGCGGCGCGCCTTGCCGGCGTCCACCAGGGTGGCACCGCGGGCGATTTCCGGCAGGCCGCCGATGCCCGACCCGATCATGACGCCGGTGCGTTCCAGGGACTCTTCGTCCTCGGGGTTCCAGCCGGAGTCGGCCACGGCCTGGTCGGCCGCCGCCAGACCGAAGACGATGAAATCGTCCATGCGCCGCCGGTCCTTGGACGACACCCAGTCATCGGGATTGAAGGTGCCGTCGCTGCCATCCCCCAGGGGAACCTGGCCGGCGATCTTGGCGGTCAGGTCCGCCACGTCGAAGCGCTGGATGGGCGTGACGCCCGAGCGCCCGTCGATCAGGCGCGACCAGGTCGCATCCACCCCGCAAGCCAGCGGCGTGACCAACCCGATTCCGGTAACGACTACTCGTCTCATGACAGCACGGACCCTTTCGCGGACAACCGGTCGCCCGAGGCGCGCCGGTCGGTCAGGTGTTGGCCTGGATGAAGTCGATCGCGTCCTTGATGGTCAGGATCTTCTCCGCCGCGTCGTCGGGGATCTCGACGCCGAACTCCTCCTCGAAGGCCATCACCAGCTCGACGGTGTCCAGGCTGTCGGCGCCCAGGTCGTCGATGAAGCTGGCGTTCTCCACCACCTTGTCCGCGTCCACGCCCAGGTGTTCGACCACGATGCCTTTCACGCGTTCGGCGATATCACTCATTGTTCCGTAATCCTCAGGTCAGATGTTGAACCAAAACAAAGCTGTCCCAGGCCGTTTGTTCCCGGTGCCCTCCCGTGCGACTTTCCCTTTCGGGTGTCCCTGTCGGGTGTCCGGTCGGCCCCTCCCCGTATCCTGCCCGTCCCCTTTTGGCGTGGCCGTGGCGATGAAAAGTTCCGTTTCCTAACACACTTTCCGGACCTTGGCCAGCAATGACGGGACGTCTCGGCAAGGGCCGGAAATCGGCGAATTCGGCCCCGATTCGACGGCCGAAAAACGGCTAAATCATGGCCATCCCGCCGTTCACGTGCAGGGTCTGGCCGGTCACGTAGGCGGCCTCGTCGCTGGCCAGGTAAGCGACCGCGGCGGCGATGTCGGCGCCGCTGCCCAGGTGGCCGGCGGGGATCGCGCCCAGCAGCTTGTCCTTTTGCGAATCGGGCAGGGCGTCGGTCATGGCCGTCTCGATGAACCCGGGCGCCACGCAGTTGACGGTGATGCCGCGGCTGGCCAGCTCCTGGGCCAGGGACTTGGTCATGCCGATCATGCCGGCCTTGGAGGCGGCGTAGTTGGCCTGCCCCGGGTTGCCGGTGACGCCGACGATCGAGGTGATGCCGACGATGCGCCCGAATCGCTGCTTCATCATCCCGCGCAGGGCCGCCCGGATCAGGCGGAAACCGGCGGTCAGGTTGACGTCCAGCACGGTCTGCCAGTCCGCGTCCTTCATGCGCATGGCCAGGCCGTCGCGGGTCAGGCCGGCGTTGTTGACCAGGATGTCGAGGCCGCCCAGGGCCGACTCGGCGGCCTGCACCAGGGCCTGGGCCCCGTCCGGGTCCGACAGGTCGGCCGGGGTCACGGCGGCGCGCTCGCCCAGCTCGCCGGCCAGGGCGTCCAGCGCCTCGCGCCGGGTGCCCGACAGGGCCACCGCCGCGCCCTGGGCGTGCAGGGCGCGGGCGATGGCGCCGCCGATGCCGCCCGAGGCGCCGGTGACCAGGGCCCTCTTTCCGTCCAGACTGAACATGGTCGTCCCTCCCGTGTTGCCGGCCGCGCGGGCCGTGCGGCGGCTCAGGCGTCGGCGCCGGTGCCCTGGATGTGGGCGATGAAGGCCTCGATCTCGGCCGGCAGGCCGACGCTGACTCCGGACATCTCGCGGTCGATGCGCCGCACCATGGAGCTGAGCACCTTGCTGGCGCCCATCTCGACCAGGGTGGTGACCCCCTGTTCGCCCATGTAGAGCACCGATTCGCGCCAGCGCACCATGCCCGTCACCTGCTTCACCAGGAGCTGCCGGATCTCGGCCGCGTCGGTGACCGGGGCGGCGGTGACGTTGGCCACCAGGGGCACCTTGGGGTCGTGCATCGCGACCGTCTCCAGGGCCTCGGCCATGACTTCGGCCGCCGGCGCCATCAGGGCGCAATGGAACGGCGCGCTGACCGACAGCATGACGGCGCGGCGCGCACCCTTCGTCTTGGCGATCTCCACCGCCCGCTCGACGGCGGCGCGGCTGCCGCTGACCACCACCTGGCCCGGCGCGTTGTCGTTGGCGGCGGCGCAGACCTCGTCCCCCCGGGCGGCCTCGGCGGCGGCCTCGCGGGCCGGCTCCAGGTCCAGGCCCAGCAGCGCCGCCATGCCGCCGGCGCCCACCGGCACAGCGCCCTGCATGGCGCGGCCGCGGGTCTTCAGCAGGCGCGCCGTGTCGGCGAGCGAGAAGCTGCCGGCGGCGGCCAGGGCCGAATACTCGCCCAGGGAATGGCCGGCGACGAAGCGGGCCATGTCGGCGAGCCCGATCCCGGCCTCGTCCTCCAGCACGCGCAGCGCCGCCATGCTGACCGCCATCAGCGCCGGCTGGGCGTTCTCGGTCAGGGTCAGCTCGTCCTCGGGCCCCTCGAACATGAGGTGGGTCAGGTTCTGGCCCAGGGCCGCGTCCACCTCGGCGAACACGTCGCGGGCCAGGGGGAAGGCCTCGGCCAGTTCCCTGCCCATGCCCACGGCCTGCGAGCCCTGGCCCGGAAATACGAATGCGTGCGTCATTGGAAGTATGGTCCCCCGAAACCCGAACGGTCGCCCTGTGGACCCGCCGCCCCGGCCCCGTTGCCGGGCCGGGCGGCGGAATGGCGTGCAGTGATAGCGCCAGTCGTTGTGCGGTTCAAGCGGTTCCGGCCCGACCCCCAGCCTGGGGCCCGGCCGGGCGCCGGCGGCGGCTCAGCCCTTGCCGCCCTTGCCGCGGGCGTAACCGACGATCCAGACGATGGCCCACAGGGGCACCACCACCACCGCGCCCAGCAGGATGTACTTGGCCGCCCACTGGATGAACTGGACCCCCTTTTCGAACACCATCAGCGCCGTCTCGCCGAAGTTGTCCAGCAGGCGGGCGGGGTCGATGTCGAAGAAGTGCAGGGCCAGGCCGACCACGAACGACAGGACGACGATCTTGGCCAGGGTGGGGCCGATTCGGCTGGGCATGGCGGGGCTCCGGTCAGGACTGGCTGCGCATCTCTTCGATCTTCTTGTCGGTGTTGTACTGGCTCAGGGCGTAGACCGACCAGATCGCCGCCGGGACCCAGCCGATCAGGGTCAGCTGCAGAATCAGGCAGACGACGCCGGCCACCGGCCGGCCGATGGTGAAGAACTGCAGCCAGGGCAGCAGCAGGGCAAGCAGGAGACGCATGGGGGGTCGCCCTTTCGATCCGTCACGGGGTTGCAACCGATACTTCTTATAGGCAAGGCCCGGTGGGCTGTCATGGTGTTTCTCCGGGCGGTCCGCGGGGCCTTGCCCGGCCGACTTTTTTGTGTATAGTGCGCCGCTTGCATCTTCCTGCCGGCCCACGCCGGCTATGCCCCGGAACGCGGAATCGTCCGCCGGCGGGGCTGAGAGAATCCGAAGGGAGACCGAAAAAGATGCCTCTATACGAGAGCGTGTTCATCGCACGCCAGGACATTTCCGCACCGCAGGCCGAGGCACTGGCCGACGGCTTCACCAAGATCATCGAGGACCAGGGCGGGACCGTCGCCAAGCGCGAATACTGGGGTCTGCGCAACCTGGCCTACCGCATCAAGAAGAACCGCAAGGGCCACTACACCCTGCTGAACCTGAACGCGCCTGCGGACGCGGTGCAGGAGATGGAGCGGCAGATGCGCCTCAACGAGGACGTGCTGCGCTACCTGACCCTGCGCGTCGACGACCTGGAGGAAGGCCCGTCGATGATGATGCAGAACCGCGGCGGCCGCGACGAACGCCCGCGCCGCGACGGCCGCGGCGGCGGCCGCTTCGGCGACCGCGGGGACCGGGGTGATCGCGGCGACCGGGGCGACCGGGGCGACCGCGGTGATCGCGGCGACCGGGGTGACCGCGGCGACCGCGGCGGCGAACGGCCCACCGAAGACAAGGGAGAGGAAGCATGAGCCCGGGACGTCGACCCTTTTTCCGGCGCCGCAAGTCCTGCCCGCTGTCGGGCACCAAGGCGCCCAAGATCGACTACAAGGACCTGCGCCTGCTGCAGCGCTTCACGTCGGAGCGCGGCAAGATCGTGCCCAGCCGCATCACCGCGGTGTCGGCCAAGAAGCAGCGGGAGCTGGCCCGGGCGGTCAAGCGGGCGCGGTATCTGGCCCTGATCCCCTACGTCATCAAGTAGGCGGCGGGGATCGCAACCGGCCCGCCCAGGCGGGCCCGGGAGTGAACCATGGTCAAGCCGGTCGTCATCGCCCTCCTTGCCGGCGCCGTCAGCGCCCTGGCCCTGCTCACCTTCGCGGTGGGCGGCCCCGGCGCCCTGGTGCTGATCAACCTCACGCCCCTGCCCCTGATGATCGTCGGGCTGGGCCTGGGGGTGGTGCCGGCGGGCATCGCCGGTGCCGGGGGCACCGTGATCGCCGGGCTGGCGGGCAGCGGCACCCTGGGCGCCATCTTCCTCGGCGTGTTCGCGGTGCCGGTGGTGGTGATGGTGCGCCAGGCCCTGTTGCGGCGCCCGGCGCCGCCCGCGGGCGACGCGGCAGCCGGCGGCGCCGACGAATGGTACCCGATCGGGTCCGTCGTCAGCCTGCTGGCGGCCCTGGTGGCGGCGACCCTGGTGGTGGCGGTGACCGTCGGCGTCGGCCACCAGGAGGACCTGCGCCAGGTCGTGTCCGACATGCTGGAACAGGCCCTGGCGGTGCTGGCACCGACCCTGGGGGACCTGGACCAGGACAGGATGGCGGCCATCATGACGCCCCTGTTCCCGGGCACGGTGGGGACCTCGTGGCTGCTGATGCTGGTGGCCAACGGGGCCCTGGCCCAGGGCATCCTGGTCAAGGCCGGGCGCAACCTGCGGCCGCGCACCCGGTACGTGACCATGACCCTGCCCGACTGGGCCTCGTGGGCCCTGGTGGCGGCGGCGGCGGTGACGCTGCTGGGCAGCGGCAACCTGGAGTACATGGGCCAGAACCTGGCCCTGATCCTGGCCCTGCCGTTCTTCCTGCTGGGGCTGGCCGTGGCCCATGCCGTGGCGCGGCGCCTGCCGCAGAGGGGGGTGGCGCTGGGGGCGCTCTATGTCGTCGTGCTCCTGTCGGGATGGGCGGCCCTGGTGGTCGTCGCGGCGGGACTGATCGAACAATGGGCCGGCATCCGGCGGCGGTTCGCCCCGGTCGGCCCGCAAACGTGAGTTGATTGACAGTGCCCGGCGAGCGGGCTGAGGAGAACACGCCATGGAAGTGATTCTGCTGGAACGGATCGAGAAGCTGGGCCAGATGGGCGACGTGGTCAGCGTCAAGGCCGGCTATGCCCGCAACTACCTGCTGCCGCGCAAGAAGGCCATGCGCGCCACCGACACCAACCGCGCCCAGTTCGAGACCCAGCGGGCGCAGCTGGAGGCCGACAACCTGCAACGCAAGTCCGAGGCTGCGCAGATGGCCACCCGCTTCGACGGCCTGTCGGTGATCCTGGTGCGCCAGGCCGGCGACGCCGGCCAGCTTTACGGCTCGGTCAAGGCCCGTGACATCGCCGACGCGGTCAGCGCGGCCGGCATCACCGTGCGCCGCCAGCAGATCGACCTGGCCGACCCCATCAAGTCCCTGGGTGTGTTCCCGGTGCGCGTGATCCTGCACCCCGAGGTGTCGGCCAGCGTCGCCGTCAACGTCGCCCGCTCGCCCGAGGAGGCCGAGATCCAGGCCAAGACCGGCCGCGCCGTCCTCGGCCTGGACGAGGAGGAGCACGAGACCAGCCTGGAAGAGCAGGTCGACGAGGTGTTCGAGGAAGAGGCGGGCGAGCACGCCCTGGCCGAGGCCGAAGAGGAAGAGGAGGCCGAGACGGCCGCGGACGAGGACGAGGAAGACCTGGAGAAGTAGGCCCGCAAACGCCGTTCCCGATCCGGCCCGCGCCCGGCGCGGGCCCACGAAGCCGATTCCTTGCGGAATCGGCTTTTTTTTGTACAATTATTGTGCCGGTCTTTCGGACCTTTGAAAGGGGACAAGTGCCCGCGAGGCAAGGCGGACAGGGAAATGCTTTTCGGGAAACTGCTCGACCACCTGATTCAGGTGGGCACCTTAACCGTTTACGACTCGCGCGGGCGGGAGCACGTCTTCCGCGGCCCGCATGAAGGCCCGTCGGCGACCATCCGACTGCACGACCGGGCGCTGGAATGGCGCCTGTTCTTCAGCCCCGACCTGGTGCTGGGCGAGGCCTACACCGACGGCCGCCTGACGGTCGAGGACGGCGGCGACCTGTACGGCTTCATGAAGCTGGTGGGCATGAACCTGGAGGCCGCCGGGCACCATCCGGTGGCCGGCTGGCGCCTGCGCCTGGACAGCCTGTTCCGCCGCTTCCACCAGTTCAACGCCCTGGGCTGGGCGCGGGCCAACGTGGCCCATCACTACGACCTGTCGGGCGAGCTGTACGACCTGTTCCTGGACCGCGACCGCCAGTATTCCTGCGCCTACTTCCCCGACGGCGTGGACGACCTGGACGTGGCCCAGGACGAAAAGAAGCGCCACATCGCCGCCAAGCTGCAGGTCCGGCCCGGGCAGCGGGTGCTGGACATCGGATCGGGCTGGGGCGGCATGGCCCTGCACCTGGCGCGCACGGCGGGCGCCGACGTCACCGGCGTGACCCTGTCGGTGGAGCAGTTGAACATGTCGCAGAAGCGGGCCGCCGAGGCAGGCCTGGCCGACCGGGCCAGATTCTTCCTGCGCGACTACCGCAAGGTGGACAGCCAGTTCGACCGCATCGTCTCGGTCGGCATGTTCGAGCACGTGGGGGTCAGCTACTACCGCACCTATTTCAACAAGGTGCGCGAGCTGCTGGCCGACGACGGCGTGGCCGTGCTGCACACCATCGGCCGCATGGAGCCGCCCGGCGCCACCAACCCGTGGATCCGCAAATACATCTTCCCCGGCGGCTACATCCCGGCCCTGTCCGAGGTGGTGGCGGCGATCGAGAAGGCGCGCCTGTGGATCACCGACGTCGAGGTCCTGCGCCTGCACTACGCCGAGACCCTGCGCCACTGGCGCCAGCGCTTCATGGCCAACCGTGACAAGGCCCTGGCCCTGTACGACGAGCGGTTCTGCCGCATGTGGGAGTTCTACCTGGTGGGCAGTGAGATCAGCTTCCGCCACATGGGCAACGTGGTGTTCCAGATCCAGATGGCGCGGCGCCAGGATGCCGTGCCCCTGACCCGCAGCTACATCGAGGATTCGAAGGCCCCGGCCAGCGGCGGCCAGTCGGGCAGCGGCGATTCCCACCGCGCCGCCTGAGGCCCACCCTGGGCTTGGCGGCCCAGCTTGACACCCCGGCCACTTATCCACAGGCTGTCCACATATCAACAGGCTGGCGCGACGGGCCCGATTCAGTCCCCATTGGATTGAGTTATGCCCTGAAATCCGACTACCGGCGCGACGGCCATGACCCTATGCTCGCGCCATGCCGACCACACTGACCTCGACCCTGGCGACGGACCGCAGCGAACCCGACGTCCAGGCCCACGCCTTCCGCCGCCTGCCCCACAACATCGAGGCGGAGAAGGCCCTGCTGGGCGCCATCTTCGTCAACAACCGGGCCTACGAGAAGGTCTCGGAATTCCTGCGCGGCGAGCATTTCGTGCTGCCCGAGCACGGCCGCATCTTCGACGCCTGCGCCCTGCTGATCGAGCGCGGCCAGATCGCCGACCCGGTGACCCTGAAACGCTATTTCGAGCAGGACGCCGGCCTAGCCGACATCGGCGGCCCCGCCTACCTGGCGGAACTGGCCGAATCGGCGGTCACGGTCATCAACGCCGGCGAATACGGGCGCCTGATCCACGACCTGCACCTGCGCCGCCAGCTCATCTCCCTGGGCGAGGACGTGGTCAACCGCGCCTACGAGGCCGAGGTGGACGACACCGCCACGGCGCAGATCGAGCAGGCCGAACAGGGCCTGTACGACCTGGCCACGTCGGGCGAGTACGAGGGCGGGTTCGAGCCCTTCAAGGCCTCGGTGATCGAGGCCATCAACATGGCCGAGACCGCGCACAAGCGCGAGGGCAGCCTGGCCGGCGTGACCACCGGGCTGCAGGACCTGGACAAGCTGCTGGGCGGCCTGCACCGGTCGGACCTGGTGATCCTGGCCGGGCGGCCGTCCATGGGCAAGACGGCCCTGGCCACCAACATCGCCTTCAACGCCGCCTACACCCACCACCGCAGCCGCGGCGAGGAAGGGGCCGTGGTCGGCTTCTTCTCGCTGGAAATGTCGTCCGAGCAGTTGGCCAGCCGCATCCTGTCGGAACAGGTCGAGATCTCGTCGGACCGCATGCGCAAGGGCGAACTGGGCAACGACGAGTTCACCCGCCTGGTGGCCGCCAGCCAGACCCTGCACGAGATCCCCATCTTCATCGACGACACCCCGGCCCTGACCGTCAGCGCCCTGCGCACCCGGGCCCGCCGCCTGCAGCGCCAGAACGGCCTGGGCATGATCGTGGTCGACTACCTGCAGCTCATCTCCGGCTCGGGCAGTTCGCGCAACGACGGCCGGGTGCAGGAGGTTTCCGAGATCACCCGTGGGCTCAAGACCCTGGCCAAGGAGCTGAACGTGCCGGTGCTGGCGCTGAGCCAGCTCTCCCGCGCCGTCGAATCGCGCGAGCCGCCGCGGCCGCAGCTTTCCGACCTGCGCGAATCGGGCTCCATCGAGCAGGACGCCGACGTGGTCATGTTCATCTACCGCGAGGAATACTACCTGGCGCGCAAGGAGCCTTCCCGCCGCGGCGAGGAGGACGAGGGCAAGTTCCTGGAGCGCCAGTCGCGCTGGGAGAAGAACCTGGACGAGGTCAAGAACCTGGCCACGGTGATCATCGCCAAGCAGCGCCACGGCCCCATCGGCGACGTGCGCCTGCAATTCCAGGGCGAGTTCACCCGCTTCGGCGACCTGGACACCAGCCACCAGGGGTACTGAGGCCATGGAGGTGTGGACCGGACCCGGGATCGCGTTCCATCACCCTATCCCGTCATTCCCGCGACGGCGGGAATCCATGCCGCCCGATATCTGGCCGGGGGCCTCGGCGCGGGTTGGCCGCCACCCGCCCCTGTCCACACGCGCCCGGCACATGGAACCGCTGGCGGAATGGGTCCCCGCCTGCGCGGGGACGACGAAATGTCCGGCTGATTTCGCGCCCTTCGGCCGGCGGGAGAAATCTGCCTTCCCCGGCGATTCCGGTACCGCCCCATGACCGCCGCCGCGCACCTCCCCGGCGTCGACTCCCGGGGCGCCGACTCCCGGGGCGCCGACTCCCGGGGCGCCGACTCCCGCGGCGCCATCCTGACCATCGACCTGGACGCGGTGGCCGCCAACTGGCGCCTGCTGCGCGACCGCCTGGGCGGCGCCGAGTGCGCCGGGGTGGTCAAGGCCGACGCCTACGGCCTGGGCGCCGAGCGGGTGGCGCCGGTGCTGGCCGCCGCCGGCTGCCGCACCTTCTTCGTCGCCCAGATCGAGGAAGGGATCGCCCTGCGGCCCCTGTTGCCGGACGCGGAAATACACGTTCTTAATGGGTTATTTCCGAAAACTGAGATTTTGTTTGAAGATTATGGACTGATCCCCGTGCTCAACAGCCTGGGCGACCTGGCCGCCTGGCGGGCCTTCTGCGCCGGCCTGGGCCGGGCCCTGCCCGCCGACCTGCACGTGGACACGGGCATGTCGCGCCTGGGCCTGCCCCAGGACGAGATGGCGGCCCTGGCGGACGACCCGGGGCTGCTGGACGGCGTCGACCTGCGCCTGGTGATCAGCCACCTGGCCTGCGCCGACGAGCCGGACCATCCCCTGAACGGCGCCCAGTTGGCCGAGTTTCGCCAGGTACGCCGGGCCCTGCCCGGCGGCCGGGCATCCCTGGCCAATTCCGCCGGGGTGTTCCTGGGGCCCGACTACCACCACGACCTGGCGCGCCCGGGAATCGCCCTGTACGGCGGCGCGCCGACCGGCCAGGGCCCGAATCCCATGGCGCAAGTTATTGGCCTGCAAGGGAAAATCCTGCAGGTGCGGGAGATTGACACTCCACGGACCGTTGGCTATGGTGCCACCCACGCGGTCGCCGGGCGCCGGAAAATCGCAACGGTTCCCGTGGGTTACGCGGACGGATTTCTCCGCTCCCTCAGCAACAGGGGGCATGGCTGGATCGGCGGGTGCCGGGTGCCGATCGTGGGACGGGTATCCATGGACCTGATCACCCTGGACGTGACCGACGCGCCGGCCGACGCCGCCCGCCCGGGCGCCCTGGTCGACCTGATCGGCCCGCGCAACCCCGTCGACGCCGTGGCCGCGGACGCCGGTACCATTTCCTACGAGATCCTGACCGGCCTGGGGCGGCGCTACCACCGCGTCCATCTGACCGGCCGGCCATGCGTGGGGACCTGAGCGTGGACGCCGCGCGGCCATGAACATCCTGCAACCCATCGGCCGCGTGTTCCTGGGCTTCCTGCGCACCACCGGGCGCCTCAGCCTGTTCACGGGCGGGGTCTTCGCCCATGCCGTGCGGCCGCCCTTCTACCCGCGCATCATCCTGCGCCAGATGATCGACATCGGCTATTTCTCCCTGCCCGTGGTGGGGCTGACGGCCATTTTCGCCGGCATGGTGCTGGCCTTGCAGAGCTACACCGGATTCGCCCGCTTCTCGGCCGAGGGGGCCATCGCCAACGTGGTGGTCATCTCCATCACCCGCGAGCTGGGGCCGGTGCTGGCGGGGCTGATGGTGGCCGGGCGCATCGGCGCCTCGCTGGCGGCCGAGATCGGCACCATGCGCGTGACCGAGCAGATCGACGCCCTGACCACACTTTCCACCAACCCCATGAAGTACCTGGTGGCGCCGCGGCTGATCGCCGGGCTGGTCATGTTCCCCTGCCTGGTGCTGATCGCCGACGTCATCGGCGTGTTCGGCGGCTACCTGGTGGCGGTCTACAAGCTGGGCTTCAACCCGTCCATCTACCTGCAGAACACCTACGACTTTTTGCAGGCCGAGGACGTGAACTCGGGCCTGGTCAAGGCCGCGGTGTTCGGCGGCATCGTCACCCTGATGGGCTGCTACCACGGCTACCACTCCCAGGGCGGCGCCCAGGGGGTGGGCCGGGCCACCACCAACGCGGTGGTCTCGGCCTCGATCCTGATCCTGTGCTTCGACTACATCCTGACCGCCCTGTTCTTCACCCAGTGAGCGCCATGGCCGACGACACCCCGAAAATCCGCATGCGCGACCTGCACAAGTCCTTCGGCACCAAGCAGGTGCTGCGCGGCCTGGACCTGGACGTGGGCGTGGGCGAATCGGTGGTGGTGATCGGCGGCTCGGGCACCGGCAAGTCGGTGATGCTGAAATGCGTGCTGGGCCTGATGCGGCCCGAGCAGGGCAGCGTCGAGATCGACGGCCAGGAGGTCCTGACCATGGCCGCCGACGAGCGCGAGGAGGTCAACCGCCACATGGGCATGCTGTTCCAGGGCGGGGCCCTGTTCGACAGCCTGCCGGTGTGGGAGAACGTGGCCTTCGGCCTGCTGGCGCAGAAGCGGGTCGGCCGCCCCGAGGCGAAGGAGATCGCGGTCTCCAAGCTGGCCCAGGTGGGCCTGGGGCCCGAGGTCGGCGACCTGTTCCCGGCCGAGCTGTCGGGCGGCATGCAGAAGCGGGTCGGCCTGGCCCGCGCCATCGCGGCGGACCCGGACATCATCTTCTTCGACGAGCCGACCACGGGCCTGGACCCCATCATGGCCGACGTCATCAACGACCTGATCGTCAAGACCACCCGCGAGGTGGGTGCCTCGGCGCTCTCGATCACCCACGACATGGCCAGCGCCCGCAAGATCGCCAACCGCATCGCCATGCTGTACGAGGGCCGCATCATCTGGCAGGGTCCGGTGGCCGACATCGACCACGCCGGCAACGAGTACGTGGACCAGTTCATCCACGGCCGCGCCGAGGGCCCCATCAAGATGGCGGTCCGGGCCTAGCGCGGCGGGGGCACAGGCAGGATGGCCCGCACCAAGTCCCAGTACGTGTGCCAGGAATGCGGGGCCGTCCATCCCAAGTGGATCGGCAAGTGCGAAGGCTGCGGCGCCTGGAACTCCCTGGTCGAGGAGGTGGCCGGCGACTCCGCGCCCAAGGGCCTGGGCGCGGGCAAGGGCCGGCGCATCGACTTCGTCGGCCTGAAGGGCGAGAGCCCCACCCCGCCGCGGCGCCAGTCGGGCAACGGCGAGTTCGACCGGGTGTGCGGCGGTGGCCTGGTGCCGGGCTCGGCCCTGCTGGTGGGCGGCGACCCGGGCATCGGCAAGTCCACCCTGCTGCTGCAGATCACCGCGGCCATGGCGGCCAACTCCCGCTGCGCCTACATCTCGGGCGAAGAGGCCATCGACCAGCTGCGCCTGCGCGCCGCCCGCCTGGGATTGCAGGACGCGCCGGTGGCGCTGGCGGCGGCCACCAGCGTGCGCGACATCGTCACCACGCTGGACACCCCCGACGGCCCGGCGGTGGTGGTCATCGATTCGATCCAGACCATGTACCTGGATTCTCTGGAGTCGGCGCCGGGCACGGTGTCCCAGGTGCGGGCCTCGGCCCAGGAGCTGATCAGGCTGGCCAAGCGGCGCGGGTTCTGCGTCCTGCTGGTGGGCCACGTGACCAAGGAGGGGCAGATCGCCGGCCCCCGGGTGCTGGAGCACATGGTCGACACGGTGCTGTACTTCGAGGGCGACCGCAGCCACCAGTTCCGCATCCTGCGCGCGGTCAAGAACCGCTTCGGCGCCACCGACGAGATCGGCGTGTTCGAGATGACCGGCCTGGGGTTGCAGGAGGTGGCCAACCCGTCGGCCCTGTTCCTGTCCGACCGCGACGGCGACGTGTCCGGCGCCTGCGTCTTCGCCGGGATGGAAGGCAGCCGGCCCATGTTGTTGGAAATCCAGTCCCTTTTGTCGCCCTCGGCCCTGGCCACGCCGCGCCGCGCCGTGGTCGGCTGGGATTCGGCGCGCCTGGCCATGGTGATGGCGGTCATGGAGGCGCGATGCGGGCTTGCCATGGCGGGCGCCGACGTATACCTAAACGTCGCGGGCGGCATGCGGGTGAGCGAGCCCGCCGCCGACCTTGCGGTGGCGGCGGCCCTGGCGTCGTCCCTGAGCGGAATCCCGGTGGGTGCCGAGACGGTGATCTTCGGCGAGATCGGCCTGTCGGGCGAGGTGCGGCCGGTGGCGCAGACGGACAGCCGCCTCAAGGAGGCGGCCAAGCTGGGCTTCACCCGGGCCATGGTGCCGAAAAGCCGGCGCGGCGCCGGCAAGGCGCAACGGAGTGGACTGGAGATCGTGGAAATCGCGCACCTGACGGACCTGATCGCGCGGTTCACCGACACCGGCGCGGACCACCGGCGGGCCGGCCATGGATAACCTGCCCTTCAACCTGGTCGACGTGGCGGTGATCGTGGCGCTGCTGATCTCGGGCGTGCTGGCCTGGACCCGCGGCTTCGTCCACGAGGTGCTGTCGGTGGGCGCCTGGATCGGCGCCATCCTGGCCACCATGTACGGCTTCCCCTACGTGCAGCCCTACGCCCGCCAGTACATCCCGCACCAGTTGGGCGCCGACCTGGCGGCGGGGGTGGTCCTGTTCCTGGTCAGCCTGGTGGTGCTGTCGCTGGTGATCCGGGCGGTGTCCAAGACCGTGCAGGCCAGCGCCCTCAACGCCCTCGACCGCTCGCTCGGCTTCCTGTTCGGGCTGCTGCGCGGCGCCTTCCTGGTCTGCCTGCTGTACCTGGGCCTGGTGCAGGTGATGCCCCGGGCCGAGCAGCCGGCCTGGCTGCGCGACGCGCGGGTCATGCCGCTGGTGGAATCGGGGGCCGACATCCTGTGGGCCCTGGTGCCCGACCAGGCCAAGGACGCCGGCGCCCAGGCCCGCGACCGGGCCCAGCGGCAGGGCGAAGAGACCCTGAGGCAGCAGAGCGAGAAGATGATCCGCGACGCCATCAGCCCGCGCCCCAAGGGCGGCGACGGCGATGGCCAGGAGGGCTACGGCGCCAAGGCGCGGCGCGAGATGGAGCGCGCCATCGAGCGCGCCACGGAAGGCACAACGAAGTGACCGGGCACGTGACCGGGAAACGCAACGGGACAGCCGCCATGTTCACCACGCACCCCCACTCCGCCCCCCGCCGGCACCTGCCCTGGGACGACGACAAGCCGCACGAGGAGTGCGGCGTGTTCGGCGTCTTCGGCGCCGAGGACGACGAGGGCCGCGGCGGCGACGCGGCGGCGCTGACCGCCCTGGGCCTGCACGCCCTGCAGCACCGGGGCCAGGAGGCCGCCGGCATCGTCTCCAACGACGGCGAGCATTTCCACAGCCACCGGGCCCTGGGCCTGGTCGGCGACAACTTCTCGTCGCGCGAGGTGATCGCCCGCCTGAAGGGCACCATGGGCATCGGCCACAACCGCTATTCCACCACCGGCGACACGGTGCTGCGCAACGTGCAGCCGCTGTTCGCCGACTTCGAGTTCGGCGGCCTGGCCATCGCCCACAACGGCAACCTGACCAACGCCTACGCCCTGCGCCGCCAGCTGGTGCACCGGGGCTGCATCTTCCAGTCCACGTCGGACAGCGAGGTGATCATCCACCTGATCGCCATCAGCCTCTATTCCACGGTGGTCGACCGCCTGATCGACTCCCTGCGCCAGATCGAGGGCGCCTATTCCCTGGTGGCCATGACCCAGGACGCCCTGATCGGCGTGCGCGACCCCTACGGCGTGCGGCCCCTGGTGCTGGGCCGCATGGGCGACGCCTACATCATGACCTCCGAGACCTGCGCCCTGGACATCATCGGCGCCGAGTTCGTGCGCGACGTGGAGCCCGGCGAGATCGTGGTCATCGACGAGATGGGCCTGCGCAGCATCAAGCCCTTCGCCAAGGTGCCGTCGCGGTTCTGCATCTTCGAGTACATCTACTTCGCCCGCCCCGACAGCACCATCGAGGGCGCCAACGTGTACAACGTGCGCAAGCGCATCGGCGCCGAGCTGGCGCGGGAAAGCGGGCTGGACGCCGACGTGGTGGTGCCGGTCCCGGATTCCGGCGTGCCGTCGGCCATCGGCTATGCCGAGCAGTCGGGCATCCCGTTCGAGCTGGGCATCATCCGCAACCATTACGTGGGCCGCACCTTCATCGAGCCCACGGACAGCATCCGCCACCTGGGGGTCAAGCTGAAGCACAACGCCAACATGGGCCTGCTGAAGGGCAAGCGCGTGGTGCTGGTGGACGATTCCATCGTCCGCGGCACCACCTCCATGAAGATCGTCGAGATGGTGCGCAACGCCGGCGCCAGCGAGGTCCACATGCGCATCTCCAGCCCGCCCACGGCGCACCCCTGCTATTACGGCATCGACACGCCCGAGCGCGAGAAGCTGCTGGCCTCGCACTACGCGACCGACGCCATGGCCCGCCACATCGGCGCCGATTCCCTGGCCTTCATCACCCACGACGGCCTGTACCGGGCGGTCGGCCACCAGCGCCGCGACCCCGAGTTTCCCCAGTACTGCGACGCCTGCTTCACCGGCGAATACCCGATCCGCCTGGCCGACCGCGAGGACGGCCCGGTGCAGCGGCAGCTGTCGTTCCTGGCCGAGCAGGAGTGAACGGGTGAACGGCCCGGCCGACCGCCTGCGCGACCGCATCGCCCTGATCACCGGCGCCTCGCGGGGCATCGGCGCCGCCGTGGCGCGCGAGTTCGTGCGCCAGGGCGCCCACGTGATCGTCGCCGCCCGCACCCAAGGCGCCCTGGAAGAGCTGGACGACGAGATCAAGGACCTGGGCGGCTCGGCCACCCTGGTGCCCCTGGACGTGACCGACTTCGACGCCCTCGACCGCATGGGCGCCGCCATCTTCGAGCGGTTCGGCCGCATCGACATCCTGGTCGGCAACGCCGCCGTGCTAGGCCCGCTTACCCCCATGCACCAGGTCGACCCGGCCATCTGGCAGCAGACCCTGGACACCAACGTGACCGCCAACTGGCGCCTGCTGCGCAGCTGCGACCCCCTGCTGCGGGCCTCGGACGCGGGGCGGGTGATCTTCGTCACCGCCGACGTGGGGCACCGGCCCAAGGCCTATTGGGGCGCCTACGCGGTCAGCAAGGCGGCGCTCGAGGTGCTGGCCCGCACCTACGCCGCCGAGGTGCAGAAGACCGCCATCAAGGTCAACCTGGTCGACCCGGGGCCGACCCGCACCCGCCTGCGCGAAAGCGCCTATCCGGGCGAGAACGCCCGGACGGTGAAGGACCCGGATTCGGTGGTCGGCACCTTCGTCGACCTGGCCGACCCCTACTGCATCCGCAACGGCGAGATGGTGAGCCTGGTCTGAGGACGATCCCCTGACCGGCGGACCGTCGTCCCCGCGCCGGCGGGCCGGCTGTCCGGTTGAGGCTCGTCGGCGGGCGAACGTCGCCTTCGTGGATGCCCGGATCAAGTCCGGGCATGACATAACTATCTGAAATATATATATTGTCATGGCCGGGCTTGACCCGGCCATCCACGCCTTCAGCCACGTGGTCTTGCCGCGACAAGGCGTGGACCACCGGGTCAAGCCCGGTGCTGGCAACCCCTGTGGAGTCTTGGAAGCGCGTGTGGCCGGACGGGTCCGAAAACCGGAAACCGCCGGGCCGTCAGGCCCCCCTCAGGCCACGGCGATGTCCAGGCCCAGCGCGCGCAGGCCGGTGGCCATGGCGTCGGGCGGGGCCTGGTCGGTGACCAGCAGCTTGACCTTTTCCAGGTTGACCACGCGCACCGGCGCCACGCGCTGGAACTTGGTGTGGTCGGCCAGCAGCACCGGGGTGCGGGCCTGGTTCAGCATGCAGGTGCGCAGTTCGGCCGCCTCGCGCGAGAAGTCGGTCAGCCACGGATGGGCCGACAGGGCGCCGGCGCCGACGAAGGCGAAATCGGTGTAGTAGCGCGCCAGCATGGCCACCGTGTCCCAGCCCAGGGTGGCGCTTTCGGTGGCGCTCAGCTCGCCGCCCAGCAGCAGCACCCGGTTGTCGTTGCGCCCGGCCAGGCGGGCGGCGATGTGCAGGTCGTTGGTATAGACGGTCAGGCGCCGGCGCTCGGTCAGGGCGTCGGCCAGGCACAGGGTGGTGGTGCCGTAGTCGATCAGCATGGAGGCACCGTCGGGCACCAGTTCGGCCGCCTCGCGGCCGATGCGGCGCTTGCCCTCCAGGTTCACGGCCATGCGCTCGTCGAAGCTGGGCTCGACCCCGTCGAAGGACAGGGCGCCGCCGTGGGTCTTGCGCAGGCGGTTTTCCTGGTCCAGGCGGGTGATGTCGCGGCGGATGGTCTCGCGCGAGACCCCCAGACGGCGGTGCAGGTCGGTGACCGAGACCGAGCCCTTCTCGGCCAGGATCTCCAGGATCAAGGAACGGCGCTGTTCGGCCAGCATGGGACCCCCGTCAGCTCTGAGCGGACTTTGCCGGAGGCCCCGCTTCCCGTCAAGTGAAGGCCGGTCCGCTCAGCGCACCAGCATCACGGTGCACCGGGCCAGGTTGCTGACCTTGTGCGAGACACTGCCCAGCAGGGCCGAGTCGGGCTCGCCGACGCCGCGGGCGCCCATGACGACCAGGTCGACGTGGTTGTCGCTGGCGAACTCGACGATGGCGCGGGCCGGCTTGCCCTCGACCACATGGGTCTCGATCTGCCGCACCTGGGCCGCCGAGGCCACCTTGCGGGCCTCGTACAGGATGCCCTTGGTCATCTCGTCCAGCACGTACTTGGGCTCGCCCATCATGTTCTCGGCGGTCAGGAACCGTTGCAGGTCCGGCGTCACCTTGAACGGACGGACCACCGTGACCAGGTGCAGCCGGGCGTCCATGCGGGCCGCCAGGTCGGCGCCGACGGCGGCGGCGCGGCGGGCGTGCTCGGACCCGTCGACGCAGATCAGGATATTCTGGTACATGGGCTCCCTCCCCCACGACCGGCGGCCGCGGCCGCCTAGGTCTGGTCCTGCTTGATGGCGGCGTCGGCGTCGGCGACCAGCTCGTCGGCCAGGGCCGCCTCGGCGGCCGCCGCCCGGGCCCGGGCCGATGCCGCCGCGGCCTCGGCGGCCGCGGCCTCGGCCGCCGCCTTCTTGGCGCGGGCCTGCTTCAGCATCAGCGAGCGCTTCTTCTCCAGCTCGTTGGGCACCTTCAGCACCGGCTCCACCTGGCGCAGCTCGTCCAGCGGGATGTGGCAGGCGATGGCGTGCCCCTCGCCGTCGATCTGCACCGGCGGGCGCTCGTTCTCGCAGATGTCGCCCAGGACCCGCGGACAGCGGGTACAGAACGGGCAGCCGGCCGGCGGGTCCAGCACGCTGGGCAGGTTGCCCTCCAGCACGATGCGCCGCTTCTCGATCTCGGGGTCGGCGATGGGCACCGCCGACAGCAGCGCCTCGGTATAGGGGTGGTAGGGCGGCGCGAACACCTCGTCGGTGGTGCCGCGCTCCATGATCTGACCCAGGTACATGACGACGATGCGGTCGGCCAGGTAGCGCACGGCGCTGAGGTCGTGGCTGATGAACAGCAGGGTCGTCTCGTGCTCGCGCTGGATGTCCATCAGCAGCTCGGTCACCGCCGCCGCCACCGACACGTCCAGCGCCGAGATGGGCTCGTCGGCGATCACGGTCGAAGGGTTGCCGGCGAAGGCGCGGGCGATGCCCACGCGCTGCTTCTGGCCGCCCGACAACTGGCGCGGCTTGCGCTCGGCGAAGGCGCGCGGCAGCTTGACGGTGTCCAGCAGGTTCATCACCCGCTCGTGGATCTTGGCCGGGTCCTTCTCGATGCCGAAGTGCTTGATCACGCGGCCGATCTGCCCGCCGATGGTGTGCGACGGGTTGAGCGTGTCGTTGGGGTTCTGGAACACCATCTGCAGCGAGCTGAGTTGGTCGGCGGTGCGCGAGCGCACCGGGATGGCGCCGATGTTCACGTGGTTCAGGCGCACTTCGCCGTCGGTGGCCGTTTCCAGCCCCATCAGGACCTTGGCGAAGGTCGACTTGCCGCAGCCGGATTCGCCGACGATGCCGATGGTCTCGCTGCGCCGGGCGCGGAAGTTGATGGTCTCGTTGGCCTTGACGTAGCGCATGCTCTGCCCCGACAGCATGGCGCCGAAGGAGGAGTCCTTGACCTCGTAGTACTTCTTCATGTTGTCGACTTCCAGCACCACCTCGCCCACGGGCGCCGGCTCGCGCGCCTCGCCGGCGATCATGGCGGTGGAGGTGTCGACCTCGTTCCAGCGCGCGCAGCGCACCCGGTGCACGGGGTCGTTGTCGGTGGTCACCTCCTCCATGGGGATCTGCTGCTGGCCGCACTTTTCCTGCACGAAGAAATCGCAGCGCGGGCCGAAGTAGCAGCCCTTGGGCCGCTGGTGCGGCAGCGGCAGCTGGCCGCGGATGGCCGCCAGGGGACGCGCGTTCTTGTCGGCGTGGGGCAGCGGGATGCAGCCGAACAGGCCGTGGGTGTACGGGTGCTTGGGCCAGGAGAAGATGGAATCGATGCTGCCCTGCTCCACCACCTCGCCCGAGTACATGACGCAGATGCGGTCACAGACCTCCAGCATCAGGCCCAGGTTGTGGGAGATGTACAGCAGCGACGCGCCGGTCTTCTCGCTCAGCTCGGCGATCAGCTCGACGATGCCGGCCTCGACCGTCACGTCCAACGCCGTGGTCGGCTCGTCCAGCAGCAGCAGGGACGGCCGCGACAGCAGCGCCATGGCGATCACCACGCGCTGCTGCTGGCCGCCCGAGATCTGGTGCGGGTAGGAATCCATCAGCCGGCGCGGGTCCGGGATGTGCACGGCGTCCAGCATCTCGGCGGCGCGCTCGGCGGCCTCCTGGCGGCCGATTCCCTCGTGCTCGGTCAGCACCTCGGTCAACTGGTCGGCGATGGTCATGCTGGGGTTCAGGGCCGCCATGGGCTCCTGATAGATCATGGCGATCTCGGCGCCGCGCAGCCTGCGCACCTCCTCGTCCGACATCTCGGCCATGTCGCGGCCCTTGAACTTGATTGTGCCGCCGACGATGCCGCCGTTCTTGCCCATGTAGCGCATGATGCCGTTGGCCACGGTCGACTTGCCGCAGCCGGACTCGCCGACCAGGCCCACGGACTCGCCGGCGTTGACCTTGAGGCTGAAGTCCATCACCGCCGGAATCTCGCCGGCGCGGGTGTAGTAGCTGAGGCGCAGGTCCTCGATCTCCAGGACCGGGACGTCGGTGTCCGGTCTGATATCGTCCGGCATGGTGTCCTCCTCGTCCTAGTCCTTGAGCGAGACTTCGCGCAGGCCGTCGGCCAGCAGGTTGAAGCCGAGCACCAGCAGCGACACGGCGCAGGCCGGGATGATGGCCATGTGCGGGAAGCCGCCCATGACGAAGGCCCGGGCCTCGGTGATCATGCCGCCCCAGTCCGGGTCCGGCGGCGGCAGGCCGAGTCCCAGGAAGCCGAGGGCCCCGATGGTGATGGTCGTGTAGCCCATGCGCAGGCAGAAATCGACGATCAGCGGCCCGCGGGCGTTGGGCAGGATCTCGACCATCATGATGAACCAGGCGCTCTCGCCCCGGGTCTGGGCAGCGGCGATGTATTCGCGGGTCGAGATGTCCAGCGTCAGCCCGCGCACGATGCGCATGATGCCCGGCGAGCTGGCGAACACCACGGCGAAGATGATGTTCAGGCCCGACGCGCCCAGGGTGGCGATGATCAGCACGTACAGCACCATCACCGGGAACGACAGGATGACGTTGGCGACGAAGGAGATGGCCTCGTCGACCCAGCCCTTGCTGTACCCGGCGGCCAGCCCCATGACGATGCCGACCGCATAGGCCGACAGGGTCGCCGCGGTGGCGTAGAACAGCACCCGCTGTCCGCCCCAGATCAGGCGCGACAGGATGTCGCGGCCCAGCTGGTCGGTGCCGAACAGGAAGAACTTGTCGTCCACCGTCGAGAACGGCGTGACGAAGGGCACCAGGTTGGCGTTGGGATCGTAGGGCGAGATCAGCGGGGCGAAGATGGAGATCAGGATGAAGAACACCACGATGCCGCCGCCGACCATGCCCACCGGGCTCTCACGCAGCAGGGCGATGGCCTTGAGCCACCGTTGCAGGGAGTTCTCGCGCACCGGCATGTCGAGGGTTTCGGTTTGTTCGGCCATTGTCCTGCCCTCCCCCTACTTGAACCGGATCCGCGGGTTCAGGTAGGTATACCCGAGGTCGCCGAGGGTCTGGGTGAACACGGCCACGAACACCGCGGCAACGCCGCAGGCCTCGATCACGTAGATGTCGCGGCGCAGCGCCGCCTCCAGCAGCAGGGCGCCGAAGCCCTTGTAGCCGAAGGCGTATTCGGTCACCACCACGCCCGACAGCAGCCAGTTGATCTGCAGCATGATGACCGTGAACGGCGCGATCAGGGCGTTGCGCAGGGCGTGCTTGAGGATGATGTGCTTGTACGGCAGGCCCTTCAGCACCGCCGTGCGGATGTAGTGGGTGGTCATGACCTCGGCCATGGAAGCGCGGGTCATGCGGGCGATGTAGCCGAAGCCGTACAGCACCAGCACGCTGACCGGCAGCACCATCTCGATCCAGCTGAACCCGGCCATCATGGAACTGGTGCCCGGCAGCCAGCCGAGCCAGAACACGAAGATGGCCATCAGGATCACGGCGCTGGCGTATTCGGGCACCGAGGTGGTGGCGATGGACAGCACGGAGATGAACCGGTCCCGCGGCGACCCTTCGGCCATGCCGGCCAGCACGCCCAGGACCAGGGCCAGGAGGACCATGATCACGAAGGTGATGCCGGCCAGGATCCCGGTGTTGGCCAAGCGGGTCCAGAAGATCTCGCCGACCGGGCGCTTGTAGATCACCGACTGGCCCAGGTCGCCCACCAGCAGGCGGCCGATCCAGTCCAGGTAGCGGATCGCCAGGGACCGGTCGTACCCGTTCTGCTGGATCCACAGGTCAAGCTGCTCCGGCTGGGCGTAGGGGCCCAGCACGCTGCGCGCCACCCGCAAGGGATCGGCCTCGTTGGCCAGGAACAGCAGCAGCGTGACGACGAACATGATGAGCATCATCAGTCCGAATCGCCGTGCGATCAGCCTCAGCATCGCGAATCTCCCCGTGTGTCATCGCGCCGTTTATTATCATTTTTCGCGCGAAAGACCCGGCCCCGCTTTATTGCTTGGTTGGTGACGGGGCGGGATTGAACGCCGGCGCGGGAGGACCCCCGCGCCGGCGACGGCGGATGGCTTAGCCTTCCATCCAGACCTGTTCGAATTGGTGGTACAGGGTCGGATGGGTCTTGAACCCGTGCACCTTCTTGTTGGTGGCCTTGTAGACCGAGCGCCAGAACGGCTGCGGGATGACGGCGTCGTCCTGCAGCAGCTGCTCGCAGACGGCGACCTTCTTGCGCCGCTCCTCGACGTCCAGGGTCGCCTCGGCCACGTCCAGCGCCTTGTCGAAGTCGGGGTTGTTGTAGTTCGACTCGTTCCACGGCACGCCGGCGCGGTAGCCCAGCGACAGCACCATGGTGCCCAATGCGCGGTGGGTCCAGGTGGTGTAGCCCCAGGGCGCCTTGTCCCAGATTTCCCAGTACTGGTTGGCGGGCATCTTGTTGATGTTGACGTTGATGCCGGCCGGGGCGCACTGCTGCTTGAACACCGAGCAGGCGGAGGTCATCCAGGCGCCGTCGGTGTCGCCGACGGCGATGGTCAGGTCGACGCCGTTGGCGTAGCCGGCCTCGGCCAGCAGCTTCTTGGCCTTGTCGACGTCCCGTTTCAGGGGCGGCAGCTTGGCGTATTCGGGATGGCCCTGCCAGACGTGGTGGTTCTCGGCGACCTGGCCCAGGCCGCGGAAGGCGACCTTGAGGATTTCCTCATGGTCCATGCAGGCGGCCACGGCCTGGCGCAGCTTCTTGTTGTCGAAGGGCTTCTCGGAGACGCGGAATCGCATCACCGCGGTCTGCGCCGTGGACGCCTCGTGCAGCACCACGTGCGGCAGGCGCTTCAGGGTCTCGACCGCGTCGTTGGGCACGCGGAAGATCATGTCGACCTGGTTCGACGCCATGGCCGCGACCCAGGCGTTGGTGTCCTCGCCGTGGTCGTAGTAATGGATCTCGTCCAGGTACAGGGGGCCGCCCCACCAGTCGCGGGCGCGCTTCAGGATGCAGCGCTCGCCGACGCCGAAGCTGGTCATTTCGTAGGCGTGGGTGCCGATGGGGTTCTTCGACAGGTCGGCCGCGTAGTCCTTGCCGAAACCGCGGTGGGTGATGGCCGTCGGATAGTTGTAGAAGTTCTCCGGCATGGCCAGCGCGGCCTTCTTGAGGTTGAACTTGATGGTGTGCTTGTCCACCACCTCGATGGCGCCGGCGATGCCGCGCTTGCCCATCACCTTCTTGCCGTCCTTCATCTTGCCGGTGTCGTATTCCTCGACCATGGCGTCGAACAGGCCCAGGTTCGACGAGCCGGTGGCCGGGTCGAGCCAGCGGGTGACGGCGGCGGCCACGTCCTCGGACGTGAACTCGTCCCCGTTGCTCCACTTGACGCCGTCCTGCAGGTGGAAGACCCAGGTCTTCAGGTCGTCGGACGCCTCCCAGCTCTTGGCCAGGTAGGGCACGGTCACGTTGTCGCTGCGGGTGCGCGTCACGTATTCCAGGATGTGCCGCGTCTGGTTGCTCATCTCGGTCCAGTCGTAGGTGGCCGGATCGTCCATGCGCTGCACCCGCATGGAAACCTTGATGGTGCCGCCGCCCTTGGGCGTGGCGGCCAGGGCCGAGCGCACCGGGGTCGGCGACTGCCCGGTCAGCACGTCAGCCATGGCGTAGGCGGTGGTCGCCGTCATGCCCAGCAGGCAGGCCTGGCGCAGGAAGTCGCGGCGGCCGATCTTGTTCTGCTGCAACTGGTCGCACAGCTCGGGCAGGTAGGCGTGCGTCTCCGCGCCCAGCGCGCGTTCGCTGGGCAGCAGGTAGCGCTTCTCGCGTGAGAGGATTTTTTTCTCGCTCATCGATGTCTCCCTGGTGATTCTTTAAATGTTCGGTACGTCAGGCGTACACGTTGGCAAGTCGAGGACGCCGACTAGGGTAGTGGATGCGGTACGCGTCTTAAAGGCAAATTTGTTCGATTTGCCCCCAGTTTCCTGCGAATAGCCTTCCGGTACTGGTGTATTTGCGAACCCATTTTGTCATTTTCGGACACGCGGCGGTTGACCCGCCGGGCGGCGGCCGGGGCGCCGGCAAGGCGCCCCCCGCGGCCCGGCCGGCCGCCGCCTTCGGCCATGTCCTCGGATCAGACGACAGTCCTGAAAACCGCTCTCAACCGCGCAGGCGGGCACCGTCGGGGTCGAACGGCGGCTGCGCCAGAACCCGCGCCCGGTGCGGCCGGCCGAGGATCGCCACCTCCACCTCCAACCCCGGCGCGGCCACGTCGGCGGCGATGAACCCCAGGGCCAGCGACGTCTCCACCGTATGGCCGTAGGCGCCCGAGGTGACCCGCCCCACCGGCCGCCCCCAGTCGCCGCCGGTGCCGGGCAGGAACACCGGCTCGCCGCCCCAGGCGTCGGCGCCGGTGGCGTCCAGGGCCAGGATGCACAGGCGCTCGCGCGGCGGCCGGTCCTTCAGCGCCAGGTAGGCGTCGCGGCCCAGGAAGTCGGGCTTGTCCAGCTTGACCAGGCGGTCGAGCCCCACCTCCTGGGGCCAGTATTCGGGCGAATACTCGCGGCCCCAGCTGCCGTACCCCTTCTCGATGCGCAGGGAGGCCAGGGCCCGCGCGCCGACCGGGCGGACGCCCAGGTCCTCGCCGGCGACGAACAGCGCGTCGAACAGGGCCGCCTGGTCCGCCTCGGCGACGTAGATCTCGTAGCCAAGGTCGCCGGTGAACGAGACCCGGATCACCACCGCGTCCAGCCCGGCCACGGCCATGGGCCGGGCGCGCAGGAACGGGAAGGCGTCGTTGCCCACGTCGGCGTCGGTCAGGCGGGACAGCAGCTCGCGCGACTGCGGGCCGGCGACGTTGAAGCCGGCCCAGGCGTCGGTCAACGAGCGGAAGGTCACCCCCGCCGGCCGCGCCACCTGGGCGAAGTGGCGGGCGTGGTAGCGCTCGGCCAGGCCCGAGCCGACCACCAGGTAGCGGTCCTGGGCCAGCAGGCTGACGGTGAAGTCGCCGGCGATGCCGCCGCGCGCGCCCAGCATGGGGGCCAGGCAGGTGCGCCCGACCTGGCGCGGCACCCGGTTGGCGACGATGCGGTCCAGCCAGTCGGCGGCGCCGGGGCCGGCGACCTCGTACTTGGCGAAGTGCGAGGTGTCCAGCACCCCCGCCCCGGCGCGCAGGGCCCGGCATTCGTCGCCCACGGGGCCCCACCAGGGCTGGCGCTCGAAGCCGAAGCTGTCCTCGGCCGTGGCGTCCGGGCCGGCATACCACAGCGGGTACTCCCAGCCGTAGGTCAGGCCGAACACGGCGCCGTGCCGCTGCTGCCGGCGGTACACCGGCCGCGTGCGCACGGGCCGCCCGGCGGCGCGCTCCTCCAGCGGGAAGTGGATGGCGAAGCGGTGCGCGTAGCAGTCCATGACCCGCGCCTCGGTGAAGTCCCGGTTCGCCCAGGCGCCGTAGCGGGCCATGTCCCAGGGGAACATGTCCAGTTCGGGCTCGCCCTCGACGATCCACTGCGCCAGGGTCAGGCCCAGGCCGCCCGACTGGCTGAACCCCGGGATGATGCCGCAGCAGCAGTAGTAGTTGCGCAGCTCGGGCACCGGCCCCAGCAAGGCGGCGCTGTCCGGCGACCAGATCATGGGCCCGTTGATGACCGACTTGATGCCGGCGCTTGCAAGAACCGGCACCCGTTCGCAGGCGCGCAGCACGTTTTCCGAGATGCGGTCCAGGTCGTCGGGGAACAGCTCCTGGCCGAAGTCCAGCGGCGTGCCGTCGCGGGACCAGAACCGGGGGTCGCGCTCGTAGGCGCCGACCAGCAGCCCCTGCCCTTCCTGGCGCAGGTAGTATTCGCCGTCGCGGTCGGCCACCGACGGCAGGTCACGGCCCAGCGCCGCGATCTCGGGCACGGTCTCGGTCACGAAGTACTGGTGCTCGGTGGGCACCAGGGGCAGGTCGAAGCCGGCCAGGCGCGCCACCTCGCGGGCCCACAGGCCGGCGGCGTTGACCACCGTCTCGGCATGGATGGTGCCCCGCGGCGTGACCACGTCCCAGCCGCCGTCGGGCCGCGGGTTGGTCTCGACGACCGGGGTGAAGCGGTGGATGCGGGCGCCCAGCTTGCGCGCGGCGATGGCGTAGGCATGGGTGACCCCGGCCGGATCGACCCAGCCCGAGTCCGGCTCGTACATGACGCAGCGGATGCCGTCCAGGTTCAGCAGCGGGTTCATGGCCGCCGCCTGCTCGCGCGACACCTCGTCGAAGGAAACGCCGAAGGCCCGCGCCTTGGCCGACTGGATGCGCAACTGGTGCTCGCGGTCCGCCGTCTGCGCCAGATAGAGGATGCCCGGCCGGTGCACGCCGCAGGACTGGCCCGTCTCGGCCTCCAGCTCGGCGTACAGCCGGAGGGTATAGTACTGCTGGCGCGAGATGTTGTTGCTGTCGTGCAGGCCGTGGATGCCGCCGGCGGCGTGCCACGACGACCCGGCGGTCAGCTCGGCCCGTTCCAGCAGCACCACGTCGGTCCAGCCCAGCTTGGCCAGGTGATAGAGGATGCTGCACCCGACCACGCCGCCGCCGATGACCACCACCTGGGCGTGGCCGGGCAGGGGCGCACCCTCGGTTCCGCCGCCGCCGCTCATGGCTCGCCGTCCCCGATCTGTTCCCGGCGCCGGGCCACGTAGGCGTCCAGCTCCTCGGCCACCGCCGGGTCCAGGGGCGGCTTGCGGTATTCGGCCAGGGCCCGCTGCCACAGGGCGGTGGCGCGGCGGGTGGCGTCCTCGGCGCCGGCGTCCGCCCAGGCCTCGCTGTTGCGCCAGTCCGAGACCAGGGGCTGGTAGAACGCGGTCTCGTACCGCTCCAGGGTATGGGCGGCGCCGAAGAAGTGGCCGCCGGGGGCGACGTCGCGCAGGGCCTCGAAGCCCAGGTCGGCGGCGCCGGTGGCCGGCGGGCGCAGGAATTCCATCATGTGCTGCAGCATCTCGATATCCAGGATGAGTTTCTCGTAGGAGGCGACCAGTCCGCCCTCCAGCCAGCCGGCGGCGTGCAACAGCACGTTGGCGTGGCCCAGCACGGCCCCCCACAGGGCCATCTGGGTCTCGTAGGCGGCCTGGGCGTCGGCGACGTTGGCGGCGTTGGGCGGGGTGGACCGGTACGGCAGGCCATAGCGCCGGGCGAGCTGGCCCGAGATCACGTTGGCCTGGGCGTTCTCGGGCGTGCCGAAGGCCGGGGCGCCCGAGCGCATGTCCACGTTCGAGGTGAAGCCGCCGTACACGGCCGGGGCGCCCGGGTTGACGACCTGGGTCAGGACGATGCCGAACAGGGCCTCGGCGTTCTGCTGCGCCAGGGCGGCGGCCAGGGTCACCGGGCTCATGGCCCCCATCAGGGTGAACGGGGTGACGCAGGCGGCCTGGCCGTGCTCGGCCATGGCGATCAGCCCCTCGGCCATGGCCTCGTCGAAGCGGCGCGGGCTGTTGACCGAGATCACCGTCATCACCGCCGGGTCGGCGGCCATCTGCTCCAGGGTCAGGCCGCGGGCGATGGCCATCATGGCGATGCCGTCCAGCGCCCGGCCGCGGCCGATGGAGGTGCAGGAATAGACCATGTCCGTGTAGGTCAGGTTGGCGCGGTAGGCGTCCAGGTGGCGGCTGTTGGCCGGTAGGTCGATGGGCGCCACGGCCTGGTTGCCGGTCATGTGCACGGCGTTGAAATGGTGCGCCAGGCTGATCAGCTCGCAGTAGTCGGCGAAGGTGCCGGGGCGCCGCCCGCGCACCCGGTCGTGCACGTTGGGCGGGCCCGAGACCAGGGCGAAGTTCAGGTGGTTGGCGCCGACGGTCAGGCGCTTGTCCGGGTTGCGCGGGGTCAGGGTGAACACCGGCGGCACCGTGGCCAGGCGCTCGGCCACCAGGCCGCGGTCCAGGCGCACCAGGCCCGTGGCGCGGTCCACCTCGGCCCCGGCGGCGGCCAGCATCTCCACCGTGCGCGGGCTCATGACCTCGATGCCCAGTTCCTCCAGCACCCGCATGGAGGTGTCGTGGATGGCCTCCACCTGGTCCGCCGACACGACCTCCAGCGGCGCGTAGGGATTGACCACCGACCGCCAGGGAAGCTGCGGGATGCCGGCCTGCTCCTGGGCCCGGTCCCGGGGCGAGCGGCGGCGCGGTCGCGGCGACGGCGGCATGGCGCCGGTCAGTTCTGAGCCAGCACCGGCGCCGGGCCCACCAGGTCCAGCAGCTCGGCCAGGCCGGCGTCGGCGCCCAGGCGGGCCACCGTGGCCTCCAGGCGCGCCGCGCGCAGCTTGCCCAGGCGCGGCTCGGCGAAGCGGGCGTACTTGTCGCGCAGCTCCTCGGGCGCCAGCGGGTTCTCGGGGTCGCCGCGCGGGTCCGCCGGCGCCGAGTCCAGGCGCCGGCCGTCGGCCAGCACCAGGGCCACCCGGGCCAGGCGCCGGCCGGGGAAGGCCCGCTCCAGCTCGGGGTCCGTTTCCACCACCATGGAGTCCGCCAGGCGCAGGATCTCGGGGTCGTCCAGGGCCGTCTCGTCGATCTCGGCCGGGCCCACCTGGCCGCGGGCGGCGGCGGCGGCGACGGCGAACGGCAGGCTGTACTGGGCGGCGTCCGAGCACCGCGGCCGGCGCGTGCCCAGGCGCACGGCGGCCTCGAAGGTGGCGACCTCGACCCGGGCGATCTCGGCGGCCGCCAGGCCGTGGGCGGCGCGCAGGGCCAGCACCGCGTCGATCGGCGCGTGGGCCCAGCGGCACACGGGATAGGGCTTGAAGTACTGCTCGCGCAGGCGCCAGCGGTGGCCCAGGTCGGCCCACACGGCGGCCACGTCGTCGCCCTCCACGGTGACCGCCGGGGCGCCGGTGAAGCCCGACGCCGCCAGGAAGGCCGCCGACACCCCGGCCATGGCACCCCAGCCCGAGCCGTCCTTTAGCATGGTCGGCGTCTCCACCACCCGCATCATCTGGCTGCGCGGGCCGTGGTATTCGGCGATGCCCACCGCCTCGCGGGTCGCGGCCCGGTCCAGGCCCAGCACGCGGGCGCCCACGGCGGCGCAGGCCACGGCGCCCCAGGCGCCCGAGGTGTGGTACTCGGCGGCGGTGGCGTGCAGGGCCATGCCGGCCCGGGTGCCCACCTCGTATCCCAGCACCAGGGCGGCCAGGAAATCGCCGCCGTCCGCCACCCCGCGGGCCTCGCACAGGGCCAGGGCGGCCGGCAGCACGCTGCAGCCGACGTGGCCCTTGGTCAGCTTGTGGCCGTCGTGGGCGTCGACGGCGTCGATGGTCATGCCGCCGGCCAGGGCGGCGCCGGCGGGGCTGACCGGGCGGCCGTCGAACAGCAGCCGCGCCGGGGCGGCGCCGGCGGCGAAATGCTCGGCTGCGTGGTCGCGGATCAGGCGCGCCGACGGCTGCGCGCTGCCGGCGGCGGCGGTGCCCAGCAGGTCCAGCAGGCAGGTCCGCGCCGTGTCCAGCACGTCGCCGGGAATGTCCCGCAGGGCCAGGTCGTGGACGAAATCGAGGAACGGCGTGCCGAGGGGCTGGACAAGGTTCATCGTCGGCTCCTTGGGTTGCGGGGTTGCGCGGGCCGCGCGGGCGCGGCCGCCGCCGTGCCGGCCCCATCACATTGGTCCCTTCCCCGTCGCCATGCTTTCGTGTAAGGGACATTTACTGGCATGAATGGGCAGTGGCGGGCCCCGTGGAGACAGCGGCGAGCAAGCGCATCGGCTTCCTGTTGACCGACGACTTCCCCGTGGTCGGGCTCAGCCTGGCCATGGACGTGCTGCGCCACGCCAACCGGTTCCTGGGCCGCGCGCGGTACGAGAGCGCCATCGTCTCGGCCGACGGCGGGCCGGTGCGCGGCAGCAACGGCCTGGTCATCGCCGCCGGGCACGGCCTGGCGGACGCGCCGCGGCTGCACATGCTGTTCGTCCTGGCCGGCTTCGACGCCGAGCGCATCGCCGACCGGCGCCTGTTCGCCTGGCTCAAGCGCCTGGACCGGGACGGGGTCGCCCTGGGCGGCATCTCCAACGGCGCCTTCGTGCTGGCCCGGGCCGGGCTGCTGGCGGGGCGGCGCAGCGTGGTGCACTGGGAGGACGCGGCCCTGTTCGCCGAGCTGTTCCCCGGCGTCGAGAGCAGCAGCCGCCTGTTCGCCATCGACCGCGACCGCCTGAGCTGCGGCGGAGGCACCGCCACCATCGACCTGTTCCTGCGCCTGGTGGCCGACGACGTGGGGCCGGCGGTGGCCGAGCAGGTGTCGCACCAGATGCTGCTGGACCGCATCCGCGGCGACCACGAGGACCAGGAGCGGGCCGCCGTCAGCCGCCCCAAGGCGCGCTCGCGGGTGCTGGCCCGGGCCATCGAGCTGATGGAGCAGAACGTGGCCGAGCCCTTGCCCGTGGCCCGCCTGGCGCGCCTGTCGGGGGTGACCCGGCGCCAGTTGCACCGCCTGTTCGCGCGCCATGCCGGCAAGGCGCCGTCGCGCTTCTACCGCGACCTGCGCCTGCTGCACGCGCGCTCGCTGCTGCAGCACACGGCCATGCCCATTGCCGAGGTGGCCGCCGCCGTCGGGTTCAGCTCCCACGCCCACCTGACCGGCGCCTACCGCGACCGCTACGGCCGCGCCCCGTCGCGCGACCGGGTGCGGGCGCCGTGAGCGGGCGGCACGGATTTCCGTGACGGCGGCGGCGCGACCGGCTACCTATTAATATGTGAAGCAACTTCCGGTCCCGGCCATGCCCCCATCCGATCCCCCGACCCTGTCCCCCGCCACCGATCCGGTGCCCGCCCGGGCCGGGGACTCGGGGGTGCGGGGCATCCTGTGGATGCTGCTGACCATGGTCCAGTTCGTGTCCATGGACGTGCTGGCCAAGCACCTGCAGCAGTTCATGCCGGTGGTCGAGGTGGTCTGGGCGCGCTACCTGTTCCACCTGGTGCTGCTGGTGGTGCTGTTCCGCCACCACCTGCCGGCGAAGATGCGCACCACGCGCCTGTCGCTGCAACTCGGCCGCTCGCTGCTGCTGTTGGCGACCACGACCCTGTTCTTCACCGGGCTCGGCTACATCCAGATCGCCACCGCCGCGACCATGATGTACGCGGCGCCGCTGATCGTCACCTCGCTGTCGCTGCCGCTGCTGGGCGAGCGGGTGGGGCCGCGGCGCTGGGCCGGCGTGGTGGTGGGCTTCGCCGGCGCCCTGATCATCCTGCGCCCGGGGACCGAGGCCATGCAGCTGGCCGCCCTGCTGCCCATGGGCGCGGCCACCCTCTATGCCCTCTACCAGATCACCACCCGCCTGCTCAGCCAGTCGGACCCGCCGTCGACCACGCTGATCTACACCGCCTCGGTGGGGGTGGTGGTGATGTCGGCGGCGGTGCCCTTCTTCTGGGTCGCGCCGACGCCGCAGCAGTGGGGGCTAATGGCCGTCATGGGGCTGCTGGGCGGCACCGGCCACTTCACCCTGATCAAGGCCTTCCAGGCGGCGCCGGCGGCGACCGTGACGCCGTTCGGCTACTCCAGCCTGATCTGGGCCACCCTGTTCGGCTTCCTCGCCTTCGGCGACCTGCCCGACGCCTGGACGGTCACCGGCGCGCTGGTCATCGTCGGCAGCGGACTCTACATCTTCCACCGCGAGCAGCGGCGCAACACCAAAATATAGTGTCCGGCGTCACGGAAATGTCTTGCCCCGTTAACGGGATCGTAAGTACGCTCGCCTACAAGGAAGCCACCATGCGGTGTTCACCAATGCGACCGATTTCCGCCGCCGCCACGGCCCGATTTGGACCGGACCCGTCGCCGCCGGCCATCGCCCCATCGGCCGAACACCGTACCGCACCCCCAGGCCTGTCCGCGCCACGCTCCCGTTCGGGGGCGTTTTTTTGTGGCCGCGGCCGGGCCCGGCCGCAACGACACCCGCGCAAGAATGGAGGCCAGAATGGGCAAGCGATCCGCCCGTAGAAGCACCGAACCGACCAGCGTTCATTCCCTGCCCTCGGCGCCCGCCGCGCGGGATCCCCAATGGGATCCCCTGGCGGGCGAGCGGCGCGAGCAGAGCTACCGCCGCACCCTGCGCCCCTACAACGACAACCAGCGCCGGCTGCTGGACGCCATGGACTCGCACAACGTGGTCCTGGCCTGCGGCCCGGCCGGCACCGGCAAGACCTACCTGGCCATCGCCAAGGCCGTCGAGGCCCTGGAGGAGGGCCGGGTCGGCCGGGTCGTGCTGACCCGCCCGGCGGTGGAGGCGGGCGAGAACCTGGGCTACCTGCCCGGCGACCTGGAGGAGAAGCTGGCGCCCTACCTGCGGCCCCTGTACGACGCCCTGACCGACCGCCTGCCGGGCAAGAAGCTGCGCACCTTCCTGACCGACGGCTCGATCGAGATCGCGCCGGTGGCCTTCATGCGCGGGCGCACCCTGAACAACGCCTTCATCATCATCGACGAGGCCCAGAACTGCACCTACGGCCAGCTCAAGATGCTGCTGACCCGCCTTGGCTGGCACTCGACCATGGTCCTGACCGGGGACCCGGACCAGTCCGACCTGCTGCCGGGCATGTCGGGCTTCGCCCCCATCGCCGGGCGGCTCGACGCCCTGCCCGACGTCGCCGTGGTGCGGCTGGGGGACGGCGACATCGTCCGCCATCCCCTGGTGGCGGCCATGCTGACCGCCATCTGAGATTCCACCCGACTTAAAGCGAAATCTCAGCCCGCCGCCGCATCAGTTTGCGGCGGCGGATTTTTTCGCCAGCCTGTTCGCCGCGCTGGTAACCGCGCGCAGGGACGCGGTGACGATGTTGCGGTGCATGCCGACGCCGAACAGGGTGCCGCCCTCGGGGGTGCGCACCTCGACGTAGCAGACGGCCGTGGTGTCGGCCCCCTTGCCCACCGCGTGCTCCTCGTAGTCGACCAGCGACATGTCGACCCCGAGGGCGTCGCGCAGGGCGTTGCAGTAGCCGTCGATGGGCCCGTTGCCGCGGCCCTCGATGACCCGCTGCTCGCCGTCCACGCGCAGGGTCGCGGTCAGGTTGCGCACCTCGGTGGCGTGGGTGTCGGGCACGGTCTTGTGGTCGACGAACTCGATCGGCCGGTTGGCGTTCAGGTACTCGTCCTGGAACGACTGCCAGATCTCCTCCGACGAGTGCTCGGTCTCGGATTCGTCGGTCGCTTTCTGGATCACCTGGCTGAACTCGGCCTGCAGCCGCCGGGGCAGGTCGAAGCCGTGGTCGTTCTCCATGATATAGGCGATGCCGCCCTTGCCCGACTGGCTGTTGATGCGGATGATCGCCTCGTAGCTGCGCCCGATGTCGGCCGGGTCGATGGGCAGGTAGGGCACCTCCCAGACCTTGCTGTTGCTCTGGCGCAGGGCGGCGAGCCCCTTCTTGATGGCGTCCTGGTGCGAGCCCGAAAAGGCCGTGAACACCAGGTCGCCGGCATAGGGGTGGCGCGGGTGCACGGGCAGGCGGGTGCAGTGCTCGGCCATGCGGCGCACGGAATTGATGTCCGAGAAGTCGAGCCCCGGGTCGATGCCCTGGCTGAACATGTTCATGGCCAAGGTCACGATGTCCACGTTGCCGGTGCGCTCGCCGTTGCCGAACAGGGTCCCCTCGATGCGGTCGACCCCGGCCAGCAAGGCCAGCTCGGCCGCCGCCACGGCGCAGCCGCGGTCGTTGTGGGGATGGATGGAGAGGACCAGGCTGTCGCGGTCCTTCACCTTGCGGGCGAACCACTCCATCTGGTCGGCGTAGACGTTGGGGGTGGACATCTCCACCGTCGCCGGCAGGTTGACGATCAGCGGCTTCTCGGGGGTCGGCTGGTAGACGTCCATGACCGCCTCGCAGATCTCGACCGCGTAGTCCAGCTCGGTGCCGGTGAAGCTCTCGGGCGAGTACTGGTAGACGACCTCCGTCTCCGGCATGGCCGCGGCGTGCTCCTTGATCCAGGTGGCGCCCTGCACGGCCATGGCGGTGATGCCGTCCTTGTCCTGCTGGAACACCACCCGGCGCTGCAGGGTCGAGGTGGAGTTGTACAGGTGCACGATCGCCCGCCTGGCGCCCCTGATGGCCTCGAAGGTGCGGTCGATCAGCTCCTTGCGCGCCTGGACCAGGACCTGGATGGTCACGTCGTCGGGGATCATGTCCGTCTCGATCAGCTTGCGGGCGAAATCGAAGTCCGTCTGCGAGGCGGCGGGGAACCCGATCTCGATCTCCTTGAAGCCGATCGCGACCAGGTGCTTGAACATGCGCTCCTTGCGCTCGTCGCCCATGGGCTCGATCAGGGCCTGGTTGCCGTCGCGCAGGTCCACCGTGCACCAGGTCGGCGCCTTGCTGATGGTGTTGCCGGGCCAGGTCCGGTCCGGCATGGGTACCGGCTTGAAGGGAACGTACTTCTCGCGGGGGTCGATCCGTGTCATCGGTCTTGCTCCTCGGCGCCGTCGCGGCGCCCTATCGTGAAATTCTCATGTCCGTTGCGGTAAGGTCGGCGCGCGATCGCGGCCGCCGGACGGCCAACCCGGCGGCCGTCCGTTAGTCGCAGGCCGGCCGGCAACGGTGACAGGTCCGGACGCGGCGCGAAGGCGCGCGGACACGGGTTGCAGACTCGCCGGTGGAAGGATGTGGTGTCCATGAAACGTGAACCTTGAAACCTTGCTTGAAACCCCGCCCCGGTCGCGGGGCATGCGCGCGCGTCCCGACCCCTCAGAGGAGGGCCGGGCCGGTTAGCAGCAGGGCCAGCAGGTTTCCGCGTTTCATCATGGCGCCGAAGGTAAGGCCGGCAAATCGCGCCGTCAAGCCTTTCGAACCGTTCGCAACTGCGGGCCCGGGCGGGGGCCCGGGCGGGGACGGGGACGGCGGAGTCCCCCTCCGCGCCCATCCGGGGCCCTTTTGCGCCGTTGCGGCGCGGTTCCGGGCGCGATGTCGTCATGGCAAGTCCCTGGGATCGCTGTAAAGACGGGGGTCGGGCTGGAGGAATGTCGTCATCTGTCGTCATTCTTGTCTGCGGGGTGGTGCCGGGGGACACGGATGAACACGGATGAAGGGCACGGATGGACACGGATGGGCGGAGTTGCCACCGCCCCACCCCGTCGTTCCCGCGCAGGCGGGAACCCATTCCGTCGTCCCCACGGCCAGGGGGGATTGCGCGGGCTGGCCGCCCCGGTCCGGGGCCGGCGGCGCCCGTCGCCCGGAATCGAAGGCGGAATGGGTCCCCGCCTGCGCGGGGACGACGGGGTGAACAGGGGAGTTTTTCCCTCGGCGTTCCTCCGCGTTTTGAAGGTTTAACCGCGGAGGACGCGGAGGACGCCCAACCTTCGCCGTCGCGCCCGCTGGCGGGACCGGGCCCGAGGACACGGATGGACACGGATGCAAGGCACGGATGGACACGGATGCGCGCGCGCCGCCATCCCGCCCCGTCGTTCCCGCGCAGGCGGCGGTTTCGTGGATGCCCGGATCAAGTCCGGGCATGACGTAACTAAATAAAATTATTATGTTTTTCGTCATGGCCGGGCTTGACCCGGCCATCCACGGAAGCCCTGGCCGCCGGCGCGGGGACGACGGGGTGAACAGGGGAGTTTTTCCCTCGGCGTTCCTCGGCGTCCTCCGCGTTTCAAGGATTTAACCGCAGAGGACGCTGAGGACGCGGTGACGTCCCGCCCCCATCCGTGTTCATCCGTGCCCCAATCCGTGTTCATCCGGGTTCCCCCGCACCGCCGAAAAACAGGAAATATTCTTATGAAATCAGATTTTCAAGGATTTTCGAAAAATTACGTGATTTTTTTCCTTGAACTTCGCCCGCCGCCGCCCTATCTTGGCCATGATGCTCGCTTATGACGTGTACCCATGGACCAGGAGATCCCATGCCATGAACCGCGACGACCGTTTGACACCCTTGCGCGAAGTTGATAAGAACATTTCAGGAACTTTTGCCGAGGACCCGGGCTTCGCCGGCTATTTCGACCTGATGGCTCCGGTGGGGCCGCCCCAGTGGGACCCCGGAGGGAGAACCGCCGCGACGACGTGATCAAGGTGGAGACCATGCTGGGCAACACCGGCCACTATGATTTGAAGAAGACCGGCGGCCCCACGGGCTACCACGGGACCTATCTGGACGACGCCATCCGCCGCTACCAGGGCGACGCCGGGCTCAAGGTGGACGGCCTGCTGGAGCGCCGCGGGCCCACCGTCGGGTCCCTGCGCCGGGGCCTCGGCGCCGTCCTGGCCGGCTATCTCCCGCCCACGGAGCGGGAGGTGGACGACCATCACGAGCGGGTCGCCCGGGGTCTGCCGGGCCTGCTCGTGCACCGCCCGCGGCCCCTGCCCCTCCGCCCCATCCCGGGCCTGCCCGCCGTGCCCCACGACGTCGGCGCCGCGAACCAGCGCACCGTCGATCACCTGCGCACCGTGCTCGATACCGGCGACCTGCCCCTCTATCTGGCGACGGATGTCACCCATGGCGGCGCCAGGGGCGTCGCCGCCGTGCGCGACCTGCTCGACCTGGCGCGCCGCGACCTGGGCGCGGACCGCGCCGACGACCTGGGAACCGCCGTGCTCGCCCACCTGCCCCCGGACCAACAGCGCGCCCTCTTGGGCGGCGACCCACCCCGGGCCCTGCCCATGGGGGTGCTGGTGGCCGAGGCCGGCGCCGGCGATGCCGATACGGCGCCGGGCGGTGGCGCCGTGAAACCTCCTGCCGGAACCACCGTTGGCAATCCGGCTCCCGCCCCGGCAACCGCGAGCCCATCTCCCGTGCAACCGCCGGCGGCCGCGCCGTCGCAGGCGGCCCCCCTGTCCGACAACGACCGCGACGCCTACGAGACCCCCATGGTCCTGGACCCGGAGATCACCCCCGAAATGGCCGAGCAAATGCTCGAAGGGCAGGTCAAAATGGGCCGTGAATTTGGCCTGAAGCATGCGCCCGATTACCTGGACCACTACCTCCATGGCCAGGGCAAGGACATGGTCATCCCCCGCGACGAAGCCCGCAAACGCGACTTCGTGCGCCAGGCCGAGGCGAAAAATCGGAAACGCTTTGACGAGAGCTTTCTCAATCCGAACCATCAAAGAACCGGCAAACTGCTTACCAAACTGCAAGACGGCCACAAGGTCGATTTGCGCGACGACTGGGATTACTCCGTCGGCCCGGTCGGACCAAAGGAACCGCTTATGGAAGGCGACCTGTCCCACAGCCATCTGGCACAAGGCCGCATCGACGAGGCGCTGGCCACGGGCCAAAGCAATATCAACAGCGACGGACACTTCACGGCCGTACGCCATGGCGACATCGTCTATATCGAAGGCACGGTCACGCACGTCTGGAAGGACCGCTACGACTTCGAAAAAGGAAAGTTCGGCGCCGACCTCCCGCTGAAGGCGAAAGAGGGCGGCAAGGCCCACGACTACAACATCCGCGCCGTCTGGCAACAGAAGGTCAGCGGTTCGTTCAAGATCAGCAACGGTCGCCTGTCGGAACCCGAGTTGGTCTGGCGGGACATCGATCCGAAGGGACCCAAGCCTTGATTTTCAAGAACGCGCGCCGCCTCGCCCGATGGGCGGGGCGGCATCCGGTCATCACCTGCCAATTGGTCAATCTGCTGGCCGCCGGATGCGCCGTGCTCTGGCTGCGGTCCTACGCCTACCACGAACTGCCGCTCGTCCCCTACCGGCCCGTCTGCTACGACCAGGAACGGCGGGATAACATGGAGGACCCGCGTCGCGAACTCGATGGTGAAATCACTTTGGAGTTCGCAAGCGCCCTCGCGGCAGACGCTTTGGCATACGAGTGGCCACCACTGATGATATCTGATGGCAAGCTTTTCATTACCGGGGCGGAAAATGAATCAGAATATCTCATCGCGAAATACGGTTCGGACGTCTCGGAACTGAAAGACCGATGGTACGCCTCCCAATGGGCCATGCAGCGCGTATTCGCCACGCGCGAAGGCCGCGATTTTGCAGATCTGTACGACGACAAAGACCTGAAAAACAGCGTCATGTACCGAAAATACGGCATGCCGACGACCTTCGGGTACATCACCGACTGCGCCTTCATGGCCCGCGTGATGATCATCGGCGGCGACCTGAACCTGCCGGAAAAGATATACATCCCCAAGGAGGACGCGGACCAGTGACGGCGGGGCCCGCCCACGAATCCGCAAAAACAAACAGGCCGCCCCCGGGAAATGCCCGGGGAGCGGCCCGCCGATAACCGGGCCGGGGACGCCGGCGTCAGCCGACGATGTCGCAGCCGGCGAAGAAGAAGGCGATCTCGATGGCCGCGTTCTCGGGCGAGTCCGAGCCGTGCACGGCGTTTTCCTGCACGTTCAGGCCGAAGGCCTTGCGCACGGTGCCCTCGTCGGCGTTGGCCGGGTTGGTGGCGCCCATGATCTCGCGGTTGCGGGCGATGGCGCCCTCGCCTTCCAGCACCTGAACCACCACCGGGCCCGAGGTCATGTAGTCCACCAGCTCGCCGTAGAAGGCGCGCTCGGCGTGGACGGCGTAGAACTTCTCGGCCTGCTCCTGGGTCAGGCGCACGCGCCGCTGGGCGACGATGCGCAGGCCCCCGTCCTCGAACAGGGCGTTGATCTTGCCGGTGACGTTGCGCGCGGTGGCGTCGGGCTTGATGATGGAAAGGGTCCGTTCGACAGCCATGGTCCTGCAAACCTTTTATTGTGAAAGAGAATAACGAAACCACCGGCCCCCCTTGGGTCCCTCGGGCCGCCGGCGGCATGGCCGCGGCGCTCCCCCCGGACCGGCGGAGCGCCTTATAGCCAGAATGGCCGCCCGTTGCAAGCGGCGTGGCCGGGCGCGGCGCCGGCGGGCTTCCGCCCCCGCCCCGGGCGTGCTATCACGCCGGCCATGCTGCAGATCCGCGACCTCACCTACCGCATCGCCGGCCGCACCCTGCTGGACGGGGCCCAGGCCACCGTGCCCGACGGCCACAAGGTCGGCCTGGTGGGCCGCAACGGCAGCGGCAAGACGACCCTGTTCCGCCTGATCCTGGGCGACCTGGGCGCCGACGGCGGCAGCGTCGAGGTGCGCCGCCACGCCCGGGTCGGCACCGTGGCCCAGGAGGCCCCCGGCGGGCCCGAGACCCTGATCGACACGGTGCTGGCCGCGGATGCCGAGCGCGCCGCCCTGATGGCCGAGGCCGATGCCGCCCACGACGACCCGGCGGCCGACCCCCACCGCATCGCCGAAATCCACACCCGCCTGGCCGACATGGACGCCCACGCCGCCCCGGCCCGGGCCGCCGCCATCCTGGCCGGCCTGGGCTTCGACACCGCGGCCCAGGCGCGCCCCTGCGCCGATTTCTCGGGCGGCTGGCGCATGCGCGTGGCCCTGGCCGCGGCCCTGTTCGCGCAGCCGGACCTGCTGCTGCTGGACGAGCCCACCAACCACCTGGACCTGGAGGCCACCCTGTGGCTGGAGACCCACCTGGCCAGTTGGCGCGGCACCCTGGTGATCATCAGCCACGACCGGCGCCTGCTGAACGTGGCGGTGGACGAGATCCTGCACCTGGACGGCGGCAAGCTGACCCGCTACGCCGGCGGCTACGACGACTTCGAGCGCCTGCGCCGCGAGCGCCAGGCCCTGCAGGAGAGCCTGCGCCGGCGCCAGGAGGCCGAGCGCCAGCACATCCAGGCCTTCGTCGACCGCTTCCGCTTCAAGGCGTCCAAGGCGCGCCAGGCCCAGAGCCGGCTGAAGATGCTGGCGCGCATGGAGCCCATCGCCTCGGCCGTGGACGCGCACACGGTCACGTTCGAGTTCCCGGACCCCAGCCCCCTGGCCCCGCCCCTGGTGACCCTGGAGGGCGCCGCCGTGGGCTATGCGCCCGAGACCCCGGTGCTGCGCGGCCTCGACCTGCGCATCGACATGGACGACCGCATCGCGCTGCTGGGCGCCAACGGCAACGGCAAGACCACCCTGGTGCGGCTGCTGGCCGGGCGGCTGGACCCCATGGCCGGGCGCAAGGCGGCATCGTCCAAGCTCAAGATCGGCTACTTCGCCCAGCACCAGTTGGAAGAACTGTCACCCGGCGACACGCCGTTCAGCCACTGCGCGCGGCTGATGGGCGACGTGGCCCCGGCCCGGGTGCGGTCGCACCTGGGCCGCTTCGGCTTCGTCCAGGACAAGGCCGACACCCGCGTCGCCGACCTGTCGGGCGGCGAGAAGGCGCGCCTGCTGTTCGCCACCATGAGCCTGGACGCGCCCCACGTCATGCTGCTGGACGAGCCCACCAACCACCTGGACGTGGACGCCCGCGAGGCCCTGGTGCGGGCGCTGAACGACTACGCCGGCGCGGTGATCCTGGTCAGCCACGACCCGCATTTGATCGAGCTGGTGTGCGACCGCCTGTGGCTGGTGGCCGGCGGCACCTGCCGCCCCTTCGACGGCGACGTGGACGATTACCGGAAGTGGCTGCTGGATCAGCGCCGCGGCAACGGCGAGGCCAGGGGCGGCCGCGGCGGCGGCAGCAAGAAGGAGGCGCGCCGCGACCGCGCCGCCCAGCGCGCCGAGCGCGCCGACCTGCGCAAGACCCTGCGCGCCGCCGAGAAGGAGGTGGAGCGCCTGGGCCGGGCCAAGGCCCGCCTGGAGGCCGACCTGGCCGACCCCAAGCTGTACGACGGCCCGGCCGACAAGGTCACCGCCCTGCAGATCAGGCTGGCCGAGACGGAAACGGCCCTGGCCGCCGCCGAGGAGGCCTGGCTGGCGGCCAGCGAGGCGCTGGAGGCGGCGGAGGCGGAATAGGCCGCGCGCCGGGCGCGGGTCAGGCCCGCCGGCGGCGGCGGCGCAGGGCCAGCCCCAGGCCGGCCAGGCCGAAGGCGAACCCGGCCAGGGAAGACGGCTCGGGAACCTCCGTCTGCTCGCAGCCGTTGGCGCCCACCACGTCCTTGCCGACGTCGCAGGCGGTGAAGTAGGGCAGGTCCGCCACCGAGGTGGCGAAGAAGCTCGCGTTGGGGGGATTGCCGTATCCCGCCAGCGTGCTGGTGACGATGTTGTGGCTGTCGCTCCAGCCGGTCAGCAGGGCGTTGGTGCCGGTCAACTGCAGCGCCGTCTGGGAGACCGCCAGGGTGTAGTCGTTGAACACGTCCTGGAACAGCTCGTCCAGCGTGACGTTGAACAGGTTGATGTTGACCCGGAAACTGCCCAGGAACGGGTGCGCGGCGTCGGCGGTCAGGTCGACGGTGTAGTCCCCGGTGGCGGTATTGAAGGTGAAGCCCATCCCGGTCACGTCGATCGTCCCCGTCTGGTCGCCGACGGGGTCGCTGTAGGAGATGAAATCGGCCCGGCCCGCCGTGGCCGCCAGCATCAGGCCCAGGGCCAGGCAAATGGTGCAAACTCTCATGGCGCTCTCCAGAAATATGTTCTTGTCGTTGCGGAGCAATACAGCCCAAGAAATGACATGCAAAAATCAGACCGAACATAAGTATTCATGCGAAATCAACGACCTGTCGCACAGAATTTTTCTGGAACAGTTCAAAACTGTCAGGACGGCCGACAGCCGCCGCCCCAGCCAGGCGGGCCGTCCGCTCAGAAGTCTTCCCGGGCCCGGGCGATGGTCTGCAGGATGCTCTCGCCGGGGCTTTCGCGCGGCTTGTGGCGGTCCAGGTAGTGTTCCAGGTAGGCCACGAACTCCTCGACCAGGGCGTTGGGGTCCTTGGGCAGGTTCTCGTCGCGGAAGAAGGCGAAGGCCGAGAAGTTGGCCGCCGCGTGGCGCAGGCCCTGGGCCACCACCACCGGGTCCAGGCCCTGGCCCAGGGCGTCGTTGGCCAGGTTGATCACCGCGTTGGCCACCTGCACGGCGGCGCCGTCGCCGTGGTCGTGCCCATGGTCGTGCCTATGGTCGTGGCCATGGTCGTGGTCATGGTCGTGGTCGTGCGGCATGGCGTCCTCCTGCCCTGGCTGGGCCGCCACCATAGCGCAAACGCCGCCGCCGCGACAGGGCATCAGGCGGCCGCGGCGCCGTCCAGGGTGAAGCCCATCAGGGCCACGTCGTCGCGCCTGGGCTCGTCGCCCTGGTAGGCGGCGAAGGTCTGCAGGATCAGGTCGCGGCGCGCGGCGAAGGCCTCGCCATCGAAGGCGGCGATCAGCTCCTTGAAGCGGCGCTTGCCGAAGGCCCGGCGCTTGGGCCCGCCCAGTTGGTCGACCAGGCCGTCCGAGGTCATGTAGAACGACCGCCCCGACCCCAGGGCCACCTGGACCTCGGTGAACGCGGCGTCGTGGGGCACGTGGCGGTAGCCGATGCCGGTGCGGTTGCCCTTGATCTCCTCGATGCCGCCGCCGGCGACCACGAACAGCGAGAACCGCGCGCCGACATAGGTCATGCGCCCGCCGCCCGGCGGCAGGTAGCAGATGCCCAGCTCCATGCCGTCGTCGGATTCGCCGCCGCTGCCGTGCTGGTTCAGCGTCACCTGGACCAGCTGGTGCATGCGCGACATCAGGCCGGCCACGTCGCCCTCGGCCACCTCGGCCAGGGCCCGGTCCAGCGCGCCGATGGCGATCAGGGTCATGAACGCCCCGGGCACCCCGTGGCCGGTGCAGTCGCCCAGCACCACCAGCGCGCCGGCGCCCCAGGTGTCGCACCAGTAGATGTCGCCGCCGACCACGTCGCGCGGCTCCCAGTGCACGAAGTGGTCGGCGAACAGCGTGTCGAACACCCGCGGGTCGGGCAGGATCGAGCGCTGGATGCGGCTGGCGTACTGGATCGAGCTGGAGATCACCTCGTAGGCCTCGTTCAGGCGCCGCTCGTCGTCCTTGCGCGCGGTGATGTCGAAGTAGGTGAGCATGGCGCCGCCGTCGCGCAGGGCCACCTTCTGGTAGATCAGGGTGCGGCCGTCGGCGCGGGTCATCTCGGTCGGCGGCACGGGGCCGGCGCGCACGGCGGCGATGCGCGCCGCCACGAAGTCGTCGAAGGCGTCGTCGGCCACGTCGTAGACCCCCGTGTGGCGGTTCATGCGGATGAACTCCTCCATGGTCGGGCGCCGCTCCAGCACCGCCTCGGGGATGTTCCAGAGGTCGCGGTAGGCCTTGTTGCAGTAGCGGTAGCGCAGGTCGCTGTCCATGAAGAGGACGCCGTAGTCGATGGCCTCCATGATGGCATTCAGGCCGTCCAGGGTGCGGGCCAGCTCCTGCTCGGCCTCCTTGCGCTGGGTGATGTCGTAGAACCAGCCCATGCGCGCCGGCTCGCCGCCGTAGTCGAAGTACAGGCCGCTGACCAGGGCCCAGAACTCGGTCCCGTCGGCGCGCCGCATGCGCACCTCGGCGTCGCGCACCAGGCCGTCGCGGGCCATGGCCGCGTTCACCCGCTGGCGGTCCGCCGGGTCGGCCCAGTAGGCGCCGGTGGGGCCCGACAGGTAGGCGTCCAGGTCGACGCCCAGCAGCTCGGCCTGGCGCCCGTTGGCGTACAGCATGGCGCCGTCGTCGCGGCGGGCGATGGCGACGCCGATGGGGCTGGCCTCGAGGATCGCCAGCATCTGCTCGCGGCCGCGTTCGACCTCGGCCTGGGCGGCCTTGATGTCGCTGAGGTCGAAGATCCACACCAGGCGGCTGGCCTCGCCGCCGTAGGCCATGGGCAGCACCGACATCAGGGCCGGAAACACCGAGCCGTCGCCGCGGCGCATGTCGATCTCGAACCCGTGCACGGCGCCCTGTTCGCGGAACAGGCGCGCCATCTCGTCGGCCCGGGCCGTGTCGGGGTAGAAGTCGGACCGGGTGCGCGCCAGCATCTCGGCCTCGGTCAGGCCCAGCAGCTCGCACTGGCGCGCGTTGACGAAGGTGACGCGGCCATCCGACATGCGCGAGATGCCGGCGCCCACCGGGCTGGAGTTCAGGATCTCGATCAACTGGCGCTCGCTTTCGCGCAGGCGCCGCTCGTTCTCCTTGCGCTCGCTGATATTGGTGTAGGTGTGCACGAACCCGCCCTGGGCCAGGGGCGTGTGCCGCACCTCGTAGGTGCGGCCGTCGGCCAGGGCCAGTTCGATGGAGTCCGGGTCGGTCCGCGAATCGCTGCCGCGCAGCCAATGACACGCCGCGTCGTCGGCCGAGCCGGCACAGGCCGCCAGGTCCTCGGTCACCTGCAGGAACGGCGTGCCGTCCACGACCCGTTCGGCGTCGAGGCCGAACTGCTCGGCGAAGCGGGCGTTGCGGGCCACCAGGCGGCCCTCGGCGTCGGCCATGACCAGGGCCTGGCCCATGTTCTCCAGCGCCGCCTGGGCGATGAGGTGCTGCTTGCGCACCTCGTCTGCCAGGCGCAGACGCTCGGCCTCGTTCTCGCGCAGGGTCTCGAAGCTGCGCACCAGCATGCCGATCTCGTCGGCGCGGCCGCGGCCGTCCACCCTGACCTCCAGGTTGCCCGTGGCCAGGCCGGTCATGGCCTTGGTCACGCGGCCGATGGGCCGGGCCACGCGGCGCGCCATGAAGGTGCCGATCAGCAGCAGAACAGCCGCCATGCTGGTCAAAATCCACAGCATGTCCGTGCGTGCGCTGCGCACCCGGGCCTGCACTTCCTCTTCGTCGACCTCGGACAGCAGCGCCCAGGGGAAGTCGCCGACGGACACCGGCGCGAAGGCGGAATAGACGGGCGTGCCGCGGTAGTCGGTGGTCAGGCCGACATCGGATTCGCCGGCCATGGCGCGCCGGGCGGCGGACCCGTCGACCCGTACCTTCAGCACCGTGGAATCGGGGATGAACCGGGACTGGCTGCGCATCAGGTAGTCGCCGCCGATCACGTAGGTCTCGCCGGTCTCGCCCATGCCGCGCTTGGCCGCCAGGATGGCGTTGATGGGGGTGACCGGGATTTCCAGCACCGCGATGCCGATCCAGTTCTGGGTGCGCGAGAACACCGGCGCCGCCATGAACATGACCGGCGCCCCGTCGGCGGGCCCGTACGCCGCCAGGTCCATGGTGGCGGTCGACAGGCCGGTGGGGTTGGGCTTGATGCGGCGGAACACGTCGCCCAGGGCCGTCTTGGCCAGGGCGCCCTGGGTCAGGTCGGCCCCGAAATCGGCGCTTTTGGCCGTCGAATAGATCACGTTGCCCTGGGGGTCGATGAACAGGATGTCGCGCAGGTCCCGGTTGATGCGGCTTTCCAGCAGCCAGGGGTGGAACTCCTCGTGCACCTGGCGGTAGTAGTCGGCATAGCGGTCGGCGTCGGAATCGGCGGTGTGCCACTTTCCGTTGCCGGAATAGGCGGCGGTCAGGTAGCCGGCGGCATCCGCCTGCAGGTCCAGGGTGGCATAGGCGCTGGCGAATTCGGCCATGGCCTCCTGCACCGCCGGGTTGCGGGCATAGAGGACCAGTTCGGCACGCATGGCGGCGAAGAAGCGGGTCAGCTCGGCGCTGCGCGCCTCCAGCAGGGCCACGAGCTGCGACTGCTCGGACCGTTTCAACTCGCGCTCGAACTTGGTCAGGGCCAGGAACCCGGTCACCAGGCTGGCGCCCACGGCCAGGCCGACCATGACCAATGGAAGCTTGCGTGTCAGACGCATGTCGTTTTCCCCTCCTCCGATCCGGCCAAGACCCTGGCCGGCCCGGGGCGCGGCGGACGCAAGCGTCCGTCCGGCGCGCCACCGGTCAACGAGGACCGACAATATGACACGGACGACGGGATTTTCCCAAACCCGCCCGCCAGATCGGACCGCGATTCTCAACCGGAAGTGAGGCGGTGCCAGGCGACCGGGCCCGCGGCCCCGCTAGACCTTGCACCAGACCTGGGCCACGCGCAGGCCGCGGATCAGGCGGCGGGCGGCGCGGGGGTAGGTCTGGGGGGTCAGCTCGGGGTCCGGCGCCGCGTCGTCGGGGGCGGCGGCGATGTCGTGGCGGGCGCGGTCGATGGTCTGCCAGATGGTCTCCGGCAGGGCCGTCATGACCCGGCCGCGACGGCGGAGCTCGGCCTGCACCACGCCGATCACCCGGCCGCGCGAGTCCAGCACCGCGCCGCCGCTGAGCCCGCCCAGGGACCCGGCCCGGTCGGGCACGCGCGAGACCTCGGTCCAGGAGGTCACCCGTTCGGTGAAGTTCCAGGCCCCCACGTGGCGGTCGCGCACGGTGCCCAGGCGGCGGCCGTGCACCACGCCGGGCTCGCCGCGCGGAAACCCGACCATGTAGGCGTCGCGGGTGTCCGGGTCCAGGCGCCGGGCCACCGGCAGGGGGGCGGGCCCGCCCTTGGTCGCCAGCAGGGCCACGTCGGCGCGCGGGTTGTCCGCCGCCACCCGGGCCTGCACCCCCTTGCGCGGGCCGGCGCGCAACAGGGTCTGGGCGCAGCCCTCGGACACGTGGCGCGCCGTCAGCCACAGGCCGCCGCGGCCGACGATGAAGGCCGATCCGACCGACGACCGGGTCTTGGGCTTGGCCTCGATGACCCCGTTGAACAGTTGCCGGTCCTCGGGCTCCATGTCCGGCTGGCGGCCGCCGATGGGGGTGTCGGTCCAGGACTCCGTCTCCTCCCGCCACAGGTCGCCGGCGAACCGGTCGGGCGGCGGGCGGCGGGGGTTCTCGGCCTGCGGCCCCGGCCCGCGCCCGGCGCCCGGACCGAACCCGCCGCCGGGCCCGACGCCCGGCCCGAACCCGCCGCCGGGCCCCTCCAGCCAGCCGGCGGCCAGGGCCAGCACCAGCACCAGCCCGGCAAGTTGGATCAGGCGCATGAACCAGGCGCCCATGGGCGGCCTCCCCTTCCGCGGCCCCGCGCCGGCCGCCTAGCCGGCCACGGCGGCGGCGTTCACCGCCGCCACCGCCAGCTTGACGGCGGCCAGCACCAGGGCCGGGCCCACCTCGCCGTCGACGATGCGGCGCGGCAGGTCGCGCAGCACCAGGTCGGTGGCCTTGTAGGCCAGCAGCTGCATGGCCAGCACCACCAGGCCCCAGACCACGATGTCCCACACGTTGACGCTGCCGGCCAGGGTGAAGGCCAGCGGCAGGCCCAGGCCGACGATGGCGCCGGACAGGGACACCGCCGCCGCCAGGTTGCCGCCGCGGATCAGGGCGATCTCGTCGTAGGGGGTGATGCGCACGTACAGGGTCACCGCCGCCGCCAGCATGGCCAGGGTCACGGCGGCGTGCAGCAGCAGGATCGGCAGGCCGCTCATCAGGCTGTTCAAAACGGCGTCCAAGGTTCCGGCCCTCCTGTCGGTGCGGTGGCGCCGCCGCGGACCGGTGGGCCGGGCGACCCGGCCATTCTAGGGGTCCACGGACCGCCTTGTCACCCGCTGCCGGAGGGGTAGGTACCCCTGCCCGGCGGGAGCGGGCCGGACGCCGGCGCCGGGCCGCCGCCCGGGCCGGTCGCGGCAGGAAAATTCGAGGAAAAATATTTTATAATCATATTATTATTTATCTTTCTTAATCTTAAAATCGAGTATACGACGGTTGCCGGCCGGCGTTTGTTGGTGGAAAATTCCTGGCCGGGGCCCCGCCCCATGCCCACCCGTTAGGGTGGTTTTCGGGCAACCCTTAAGATTTCGCCGCTCTCCCCGGCGGGGTGTTTCGCCGCCTTCCTTTTGCGGGCATGGTGGGGCCACGATGGCTATCGGGCGCGCCGGTCCGGGGGGACCGGGGACGCCGCGGATTCAACAACAGAAATCGTTCTCAGGAGGGAACACCATGTCGACCCGACATCCCGTCGTCGCCGTCACCGGATCGTCCGGGGCCGGCACCAGCACGGTCAAGGAGGCCTTCGAGCACATGTTCCGGCGCGAGGGCATCACGCCGGCGGTGATCGAGGGCGACAGCTTCCACCGCTATGACCGCGCCGGCATGAAGGAGGCCATGCGCCGGGCCGAGGAGGAGGAAGGGTGCACCAACTTCTCGCACTTCGGCCCCGAGGCCAACCTGTTCGAGGAGCTGGAGGAGACCTTCCGCACCTATTCCCAGACCGGCCGCGGCAAGCGCCGCCTGTACCTGCACAACGAGCTGGAGGCGGCGCCCTACCCCGACCTGGGCCCGGGGCAGTTCACCCCCTGGGAGGAGATCCCCGAGGGCACCGACCTGATGTTCTACGAGGGCCTGCACGGCTGCGTGCAGACCGACAAGGCCGATGTGGCCCGCCACGTGGACCTGCGCATCGGGGTGGTGCCGGTGATCAACCTGGAATGGATCCAGAAGATCCATCGCGACACCCAGACCCGGGGCTATTCCGAAGAGGCGGTGATGGAGACCATCCTGCGCCGCATGCACGACTACGTGCACTACATCGTGCCCCAGTTCAAATCGGCGGACATCAACTTCCAGCGCGTGCCCATCGTCGACACCTCGGACCCCATCGTCGCCCGCGACATCCCGTCGGCCGACGAGAGCCTGGTGGTGATCCGCTTCCGCCGGCCCGAGGACTTCCGGGTCGACTTCCCGTTCCTGCTGCAGATGATCCACGGCTCGTGGATGTCGCGACGCAACACCATCGTCGTGCCCGGCGGCAAGATGGGCTTCGCCATGGAGGTGATCCTGCAGCCCATCATCCGCCGCATGATGCAGGAGCGGCGCAACGTGATGGGGTGATCGCGGCGGGCGAGCCCCACGGGGAGCCCCACGGGGAGCCCCACGGGGAGTCTCACGGGGAACCTCAGGGCTCGCCCAGGCCGATGATCCAGTCGCGCACCCGCCGCGTCGCCTCGTCCAGGGGCTCGCGGACCGGCCACACCACCCAGAAGTCCTGCTCCTCGCGGAACGGGGCCTCGATCAGGTTGACCAGCAGGCCCTTGTCCACCAGGTCGCCGACGATGTGCTCCCAGCCCAGCGCCACCCCCTCGCCGGCCAGCACCGCCTGGATCAGCAGCACGTAGTCGTTCAGGCGCAGGCCGCGGCCGTCGTCGGGCCGCTCGCAGCCGAAGTGGCGGAACCAGTCGGCCCAGGTGGGGGTGGGGCGGAACGGCTCCTCCAGGTGCAGCAGGGTGCGGTCCAGCAGGTCGGCCGGGCCGCGCGGCAGGCCGTGGGCCTCGACGTGGGCCGGGCTGGCGATGGGGCGGATGGCCTCGCGGGCGATGCGCGCCGCCTCGCAGCCGGGCCAGCGGCCGGTGCCGCGGCGGATGCCCAGGGACAGCCCCTCGGCCACCAGGTCCACGTCCTTGTCGCTGGATTCGATGCGGATGTCGATTTCCGGGTGGCGGGCGCGGAAGGTGGCCATGCGCGGCACGAACCAGTAGGCGGCAAAGGCGGTGGAGCACGAGATCGTCACCTGGCCGCCGCCGGCGGCGCGCACCAGGGCGCCGGCGGCGCGGTGGATCTGCGACAGCCCCAGGGACACGTCGGCGAAGAACCGGGCCCCGGCCCCGGTCAGGCGCACGGCCCGGTGCTCGCGGTGGAACAGGCGCACCCCCAGGGCCGTCTCCAGCTGCTTGACGTTGTAGCTGACCGCCGCCTGGGTGACGTTCAGCTCCTCGGCCGCGCGGGTGAACGACAGGTTGCGCGCCGCCGCCTCGAAGGCGAACAGGGCGGTCGGCGACTGGATCAGGGCGCGCAGGCTTGCCATAAGCTGATTTTATTCAATCCATGAGATTTTTCCAAGGTCACGGCGGGCTGGGTCCAAGCTACCATCAGGCAGTTGGATGGATGGGGAGGACGGCCATGGAACCCGATGCCATGGAATCCAAGACCGGGGACGACGGACCGGACCCCGGCGCCGCCACGGCGCCCCGGCGCGGCCGGTTCCGGCGCGGGCGCCCGGCCCCGGCGGCGCCCGCCTATGTGACCCGGCGCATCCCCACCTACGACCTGCTGGACGAGGAGTCCCTGGTCCGGGTCGAGGACGCCGCCGAGACCATCCTGCAGGAGGTCGGCATCGAGATCCGCGGCGACGACGAGGCCCTGGGCCTGTTCCGCGGCGCCGGCGCCGACGTGGACGGCCACCGCATGCGCCTGCCGCGCGGGCTGGCGCGGTCGCTGTGCGCCACGGCGCCGCGCCGGTTCACCCAGCACGCCCGCAACCCGGCCCGCACTGTGGACATGGGCGGCGACGCGGTGGTGTTCGTGCCGGCCTACGGCTCGCCCTTCGTCCACGACCTGGCCGGCGGGCGCCGCTATGGCACGCTGGCCGATTTCGAGAACCTGGTGCGCCTGATCTACATGATCCCGACCCTGCACCATTCCGGCGGCACGGTCTGCGAGCCGGTGGACATCCCGGTCAACAAGCGCCACCTGGACATGGTCTATGCCCACCTGCGCCATTCCGACAAGGCGCTGCTGGGCTCGGTGACCACGGCGTCGCGGGCCGCCGATTCGATCGCCATGTGCCGCCTTGTGTTCGGCGACGAGCGCATGGAGCGGGACTGCGTGATCATGGGCAACGTCAACGCCAACTCGCCCCTGGTGTGGGACGGCGAGGTCAGCCGGGTGATCCGCACCTACGCCGCCGCCAACCAGGGGGTGGTGGTGGCGCCGTTCATCCTGGGCGGCGCCATGGGGCCGGCGACCACGCCGGGCGCCGTCGCCCTGTCCCACGCCGAGGCCATGGTCGGGGTCGCCCTGACCCAGTTGCAGCGGCCCGGCGCGCCGGCGGTGTACGGCAACTTCCTGTCCTCGACCGCCCTGCGCTCGGGCGCGCCCACCTTCGGCACGCCCGAGCCGGCGCTGGGTTCGCTGGTGGTCGGGCAGCTCGCCCGCCGCCTGGGGGTGCCGCTGCGCTGCTCGGGCGCCTTCACCTCGTCCAAGCTGCCCGACGGCCAGGCCATGCAGGAATCCGCCCTGTCGTTGATGGCCGCGATCCTGTGCGGGGGGAATTTCCTGTTCCACGCCGCCGGCTGGCTGGAGGGCGCCCTGACCATGGGCTACGAGAAGCTGGTCATGGACGCCGACATGCTGGGCGCCATGGCCACCTACCTGGGCGGGCTGACCATCGACGACGACCAACTGGCGCTGGACGCCATCCGCGAGGTCGGCCCGGGCGGGCACTTCCTGGGCACCGGGCACACCCTGGCCCACTGCGGCACCGCGTTCTGGGAGACGGGGCTGGCCGACGTGGCGTCCTTCGAGCAGTGGCAGGACGGCGGCGGCAAGGACCACGCCCGCCGCGCCCACGAACGCTGGCAGGCCATGCTGGCCGAGTACCAGGCGCCGGCAATGGACCCGGCGGTGGACGAGGCCCTGCGCGACTTCATGGACCGGCGCAAGGCGGCCCTGCCCGACGCCTGGCACTGAGCGACCCCGATCCTGTAGGCTTGCCCCCATGACCGCCGCCACCGACCCCCTGCTGCAGCCCTATCGCCTCAAGCACCTGACCCTGCGCAACCGGCTCATGTCCACGGCCCACGAGCCAGCCTACGCCGAGGACGGCCTGCCCGGGGAGCGCTACCGCCTGTACCACGCCGAGAAGGCCAAGGGCGGCATCGCGCTCACCATGACCGCCGGCTCGGCGGTGGTGTCGCCGGACAGCCCCGAGGCATTCGGCAACCTGCACGCCTACCGCGACGAGATCGTGCCCCGGCTGCGCGACCTGGCCGACGCCTGCCACGCTCACGGCGCCGCGGTGATGATGCAGGTCACCCACCTGGGCCGGCGCACGGGCTGGAACAAGGCCCATTGGCTGCCGGTGCTGGCGCCGTCGCCGATCCGCGAGCCGGCCCACCGCGCCTTCCCCAAGGAGGCCGAGGACTGGGACCTGGCGCGGATCATCGCCGACTATGCCGCCGCCGCCCAGCGCCTGCAGGCCGGCGGCCTGGACGGCATGGAGCTGGAGGCCTACGGCCACCTGATGGACGGTTTCTGGTCGCCGGCCACCAACCGGCGCACGGACGAATGGGGCGGCAGCCTGGACAACCGCCTGCGCTTCACCTGGCGGGTGCTGGACGCCATCCGCGCCGCCGTGGGGCCCGACTTCATCGTCGGCATCCGCATGGTCGCCGACGAGGACTGGGACCGCGGCCTGAGCCGCGCCGACGGGGTCGAGATCGCCCGCCGACTGGCGGCCTCGGGCCAGGTCGACTTCCTCAACGTGATCCGCGGCCACATCGAGACCGACGCCGCCCTCGCCGACGTGATCCCGATCCAGGGCATGCGATCGGCGCCGCACCTGGACTTCGCCGGCGAGGTCCGCGCCGAGACCCGCTTCCCGGTCCTGCACGCGGCGCGCATCGCCGACGTGGCCACCGCCCGCCACGCCGTCGCCGCCGGGCTGGTGGACATGGTGGGCATGACCCGCGCCCACATGGCCGACCCGCACATCGGGCGCAAGGTCGCCGCCGGGCAGGAGGACCGCATCCGCCCCTGTGTCGGCGCCACCTACTGCCTGGACCGCATCTACGAGGGCCACGAGGCGCTGTGCATCCACAACCCGGCCACCGGGCGCGAGGCCACCATGCCGCACCGGATCCCGCCCGCCGCCGGCGCGGCGAAGAAGGTGGTGGTGGTGGGCGCCGGCCCGGCCGGGCTGGAGGCGGCGCGGGTGTCGGCCGAGCGCGGCCATGACGTGGTCCTGTTCGAGGCCGCGCCCCAGGCCGGCGGCCAGGTGCGCCTGGCCGCCCGGACCCGGCGCCGGGCCGAGCTGATCGGCATCGTCGACTGGCGCCTGGCCGAGCTGGACCGGCTCGGAGTCGTGCCCCGCTTCAACACCTGGGCCGAGGCCGCCGACGTGCTGGCCGAAGACCCGGACATCGTGGTGGTGGCCACCGGCGGCCTGCCGAACACGGAGATATTGGACCAGGGCAGCGACCTGCTGGTCAGCACCTGGGACATCCTGTCGGGCGACGTCAAGCCCGCCGCCGAGGTGCTGCTGTTCGACGACAACGGCGCCCATCCGGGCCTGCAGGCGGCGGAGTTCATGGCCGAGGCCGGATCGCGGCTGGAGGTGGCGACGCCCGAGCGGTTCTTCGCCCCCGAGGTCGGCGGGCTCAACCACGTGCCCTATGCCCGCTGCTTCCGCCGCCATGGCGTGCGGATCACCATCAACACCCGCCTCACCGCCCTGCGCCGGGCCGGCAACAAGCTGGTGGCGACGCTGGGCAGCGACTACGACAGCGGCGTCGAGGAGCGCACGGTCGACCAGGTGGTGGCCGAGCACGGCACCCTGCCGCTGGACGGCCTCTACTTCGACCTGAAGGAGGGTTCGCTGAACCGCGGCGAGGTGGACCACCGCGCCCTCATCGCCGGCCGGCCCCAGGACGTGGTCGCCAACCCCGCCGGCGCCTACCGCCTGTTCCGCATCGGCGACGCCGTGGCCAGCCGCAACATCCACGCCGCCGTCTACGACGCCCTGCGCCTATGCAAGGACTTCTGAGGGCGGGGGCGGTTCTTGCGATCCTGGCCGCGGCCCAGCCCGCCCAGGCCGGCCGCGACCGCCCCACGGACCCCCTGTTCCGCGCCTACTACGCCTTCGAGGTGGCCCAGACCTGCGGCCTGGCCACGCCCAAGGCGCGGCGCGGGTTCGAGCGAACGGTCGCCGACCTGCTGGCCCGCCGCCCCTACTCCGACCTGCGCCACCGCCGCCTGCGCCACCGCGCCTGGATCGAGGCCGAATGGGAGTGGCACAACCGGGGGCTCGGCGGCAACCGGGCCTGGTGCCAGGGCGAGGGAATGGCGGCGCGGGAGCGGTTCGAGGGGTATGGGCGGTAGTGCCGTCGGTCATTCCCGGCCATGCCTTCGTGGATGCCCGGATCAAGTCCGGTCATGGCATAACAATTTGAAATATTTACGTTTTTGTCATGGCCGGGCTTGGCCCGGTCATCCACGCGGGTGGCGGGCACGTCCGCGCCCGCGTCCGTCGCCCCCGCGCTTGTTTGCACCTGCCGGTTGACCGAAAACGAAGGCGGAATGGGTCCCCGCCTTCACGGGGACGACGGGATGGGGGCGGGATGCCCTACCCCTGGGCGGTATCGCCGGCAACCAGACGGTACGGCCCGTAGGCTTCTTCCATGGCCTTGGACATGGCCGCGCGGTGGTAGAGTCCCGTTTCGACCCACGAGCGCGATGCCGTGTACCCGGCCGCCTCGGCGAAGGCCACCATCTCGTCGTGGGGCGCCAGGTACCAGACGCCGCGGGAGCGGAAGGCGATCCAGATGTTCCGCCCCAGGTACTTGCGGGCGATGGTCCAGCGGGACTTCTGCTGGATGACCTTGGTGTCGCCGTCGGCCTCGCGGTGGGCGATCAGGTCGATGCCGTGGTCGTAGACCGGCAGATAGACGTTGTAGCCGAGGCGCAGCAGGAGGGTCGACAGCTCGTTGCGCTGGATCACCTCCTCGGCGCTCATGCCTACCCCTCGCCCGCCACCTTCTTCTTCGGCTTGGGCAGGTCGAGCTTGATGTGCAGCTCGCGCAGCTGGTGCGGCTCGGCCGGGGCCGGGGCGCCCATGAGCAGGTCCTGGGCCTGCTGGTTCATGGGGAAGGCGATGACCTCGCGGATGTTGGGCTCGTCGGCCAGCAGCATGACGATGCGGTCGATGCCCGGCGCGCAGCCGCCGTGGGGCGGGGCGCCGAACTTGAAGGCGCGCAGCATGCCGCCGAAACGCTCCTCGACCTCCTCGTTGCCGTAACCGGCGATCTCGAACGCCTTGTACATGATGTCCGGGCGGTGGTTGCGGATGGCGCCCGAGGACAATTCGACCCCGTTGCAGACGATGTCGTACTGGAACGCCTTGATGGTCAGCGGGTCCTCGTTCTCCAGCGCCTCGAGGCCGCCCTGGGGCATGGAGAAGGGGTTGTGGCTGAACTCGATCTTGCCCGTGTCCTCGTCCAGCTCGTACATGGGGAAGTCCACCACCCAGCAGAACTTGAACACGCCCTGCTCGCGCAGGCCCAGCTCGTCGCAGATGCGCTCCCGCGCCCGGCCGCCGAAGGCCGCGGCGTCCCTGGCCGTGCCGGCGGCGAAGAAGACGGCGTCGCCGTCGGCCACCCCGGCGGCGGTCTTGATGGCGTCCAGGCGCTCGGGCTCCAGGTTCTTGGCGATGGGGCCCTTGGCCCCGTCGGCGGCGAAATTGATGTAGCCGAGCCCGCCGGCACCCTCGGCCCGGGCCCAGTCGTTGAGCTTGTCGAAGAAGCTGCGCGGCCGGTCCGCCGCCCCCGGGGCGGGGATGGCGCGCACCACGGCGCCGCCGTCCACCAGCTTGGCGAACAGGCCGAAGCTGGAGCCGCGGAAAGGCTCGGTCACGTCGGCCATGACGATGGGGTTGCGCAGGTCCGGCTTGTCGGTGCCGTACTTCAGCGTGGCCTCGTCGAAGGGGATCTGCGGGAACGGCAGGGGCGACACCTGGCGGCCCTCGGCGAAGTCCTCGAACACGTTGTGCAGCACCGGCTCGATGGCCGCGAACACGTCGTCCTGGGTGGCGTAGGCCAGCTCGAAGTCGAGCTGGTAGAACTCGCCCGGCGAGCGGTCGGCGCGGCCGTCCTCGTCGCGGAAGCAGGGCGCGATCTGGAAGTAGCGGTCGAAGCCCGACACCATGAGGAGCTGCTTGAACTGCTGCGGCGCCTGGGGCAACGCATAGAACTTGCCGGGGTGGATGCGGCTGGGCACCAGGTAGTCGCGCGCGCCCTCGGGCGAGGTGGCGGTCAGGATCGGGGTCTGCATCTCCAGGAAGCCCTGGGCCGTCATGTGCCGGCGGATGTCCGAGATCACCCGGCTGCGCAGGACGATGTTGTCGTGCATCTCGGGCCGGCGCAGGTCGAGGAAGCGGTAGCGCAGGCGCAGGTCCTCGGGGAAGTCGGCGTCGCCGGCCACCTGGATGGGCAGCATCTCGGCCTCGGATTCGACGGTCAGATCCTTGACCGTCAGCTCCACTTGGCCCGTGGGCAGGTTGGGGTTGATGGTTTCGTCGCTGCGCCGGACCACCGCGCCGGTCACGGTGATCACGCTTTCGGGGCGGATCCTTTCGAGGGTCGCGAACAGGGGGCTGGAGACGTCGATCACGCACTGGGTCAGGCCGTAGTGGTCCCGCAGGTCCACGAACAGGAGGTTGCCGTGGTCGCGCTTGCGGTGGACCCAGCCCGACAGCCGGGCCGGCTGGCCGGCGTGCTCGAGGCGCAGTTCGCCACAGGTGTGCGTGCGGTAGGGGTGCATGGACGGCGGTTCCGTTGTCAGTGGTGTGGTTGCGGGCGCGTGGTTTCGGCCAAGGGGAAAAGGCGGGCAAAACCACACCGAAACCGATCGTTTGTCAAGCCGCGAAGCGGCCCCGGCGCGGGCGCCCCCCACGCGGCCCTTTGCGCCGGGCGGCTTTCCGTGTATAGCACCGTCCCATGACCCTGATCACCGACAACAAGGCGCTGGCCGCGTTCTGCCACGAAGTCGCCGGCGCCGAATACCTGACCGTCGACACCGAGTTCATGCGCGAGAAGACCTACTGGCCCGAGCTGTGCCTGGTCCAGGTCGCGGGTCCCGGCGCCGCCGCCGCCATCGACCCCCTGGCGCCGGGCATCGACATGACGCCGCTCTTCGACCTGTTGAACGACCCGGCCATCCGCAAGGTCTTCCATGCCGCGCGCCAGGACCTGGAGATCTTCCTCAAGCTGACCGGGCGCCTGCCGCTGCCGGTGTTCGACACCCAGGTGGCGGCCATGGTCTGCGGCTTCGGCGAGTCCGTGGGCTACGAGACCCTGATCGCCAAGCTGACCCGGGCCCGCATCGACAAGTCGTCGCGCTTCACCGACTGGGCCCGCCGGCCGCTGACCGAGAAGCAGATCAAGTACGCGCTGTCCGACGTGACCCACCTGCGCCCGGCCTACGAGAAGCTGCGCGCGCAACTGGAGAAGAACGGCCGCGAGGCCTGGCTGGAGGAGGAGATGGCCAAGCTGGCCGAGCCCACCACCTACCTGCCCGACCCGCGCGAGACCTACCGCCGCATCAAGTCGCGCGGCGCCAAGCCGCGGCAGATGGCCATCCTGCGCGAGCTGGCGGCCTGGCGCGAGCTGGAGGCGCAGAAGCGCAACCTGCCCAAGAACCGCGTCCTGCGCGACGAGGCCCTGGTCGAGATCGCCCACCACACGCCCCAGGACCCGGACCAATTGGAGCGCATCCGCGGCCTGGGCCGCGGCCTGGCCCACGGCCCCATGGGGCAGGCGGTGCTGGCCGCCGTGCGCGCCGGCATGGAGATGCCCGAGGCCGACTGGCCGCAGGCGCCCCAGGTGCGCCCCCTGCCCCGCGGCATCGGCCCGGCGGCGGACCTGCTGAAGATGTTCCTCAAGATGCGCAGCGACGCCACCGGGGTCGCCTCGCGCCTGATCGCCTCGGCCGCCGAGGTCGAGCAGCTGGCCGCCTTCGGCGAGGAATCCGACGTGCCCGCCCTGTACGGCTGGCGCCGCGAGATCTACGGCGCCGAGGCCCTGAAGCTGCGCGACGGCCAGTTCGGCATCGCCCTCAACGACGGCAAGCCGGTGCTGGTGCCGACGGTCTGACGGACCCGGCTTGGCGGCCCTTCGTGGATGCCCGGATCAAGTCCGGGCATGACGTAATTATCGGTAAAATCTGTGTTTTATGTCATGGCCGGGCTTGACCCGGCCATCCACGCCTGGCCGACGCCGCAGCGGCCGCTAGGCCGCCGCGCCGCCGTCCGCCTCGCCCGTCACCACCGCCGCCTCCAGGCCCAGGTGCCGGGCCAGGTCGCGGAAGCGGCGCTCGATGGCCTCGCCGACGAAGATGCGGTCGTCGGGCAGGTTCAGGACCAGGCGCCCGGCCTCGCGGGCCAGGCTGGTGCGGGCCAGGATCCCCGGCGCGCTGCCCGAAATGGTGTGGGCCAGGCGCAGGGCCAGGCCGATGCCGGTGGCGCGCTCGACCTGGAACGGGTTGACCAGGGGCAGCACCGGGGTCACCAGCTCGTCGCTGGTGGTGCCGTCGTAGCGCACGATCAGGGCGATGGCCAGGAACACCCGGTCGGAATGGGTCATGCCGGCGAAGGGGATGCGCAGGATGCGGTGGAAGGCGTGGCGGGCGCGGTAGTCGGGGTGCTCGACCCAGCCTAGGTCGCTGAGCAGGCAGGCGGCCAGGCGCAGGCGGCGCTCGGCCCGGGTCTCCTCGGGGAACAGGGGCCGCGACCAGTCCAGCATCTCCTCGCCGCGCATGCTGAACCGGCCGGTGCGCTGCCACAGGGCGGTGCAGCCGCTGATCAGCGGGTCCGAGCGGCGGCGGTCGCCGTCGAGCGACTTCAGCATCTGCCCCTCGCGCATGCCGAAGCCCGAGAACTGGACGCTGCGCGGCCGCGCCTTCTCCAGCACCCGCAGCATGGCCACGGCGGCGAACGGCAGGGTCGCCGAGCGCCGCCGCGACGCCCCCGACAGGGTCTCGAGCTGCACCGGGTCCATGGCCACCATGGCGCGCAGGGTGGCCACCGCCTGCTTGCGCGGGACCACGAAGTTGTCGATCACGTGCAGGGGGTAGTCGGTGCTCTCGATCAGCACCCGGCCGATGTTGCGCCACGACCCGCCGACGGCGAAGAAGGTGCGGCCCTTGGCGTCGGCGATCCAGGGCAGGGTCGCCAGCTCGCGGTCCATCTCCTTGAGCGCCAGTTTCAGGTTGCCGCCGGCCATCTCGCTCAGGCGCAGGTGGCCGCTGGGCAGGGAGGCCTGCTCGCCGTACTCGCCGTTGTTCAGCACCACCAGGTCCAGGCTGCCGCCGCCCAGGTCGCCCAGCAGGCCGTCGGCGTGGGGCAGGCCGTGCAGCACCCCCTGGGCCGCCAGGCGGGCCTCCTCCTCGCCGCTGACCACGTTGACGGTGATGCCCAGCTCGTGCTCGACGGCGTGCACGAAGTCGTGCCCGTCGTCGGCGTCGCGCACCGCCGCGGTGGCCACGAAGTCCAGCTCGGCCAGGCCCATGGCCTCGGCCAGGCCGACGAACCGGGCCAGGGTGATCTGCGCCATCTTGACGCCCTCGGGGTTCAGCCGCCCGGTCTCGGCCAGGTGGCGGCCCAGCTCGCACTGGGCCTTCTCGTTGAACATGGGGATGGGCATGCCGTCGGGGGCGTCGTAGACGACCATGCGCACGGTGTTCGAGCCGATGTCCACCACCCCCAGGCGGCGGGTGTCGGGGCGGGGCAGCAGGGCCATCATGGCGCCCCCGGCGGGCCGGGCCGGCGCGCGACGGGGCGCAGGGTGGATGCCTGGTTCACGGGCTTTCCCCTTGAACTTTTCGTGACCCAGCCCCGTCCGCGCCCAGGGCCCTTTCCCACGGCCCGGAATCGGGTACACTCGCCCGGCCTGGACAACCGATTCCGGTGGGTGCCGCCATGAAGACCCTATACCTGCTGCGCCACGCGAAATCCAGTTGGAAAGACCCGGGGCTGGCCGATTTCGACCGCCCCCTGAAGGGCCGCGGCCGGCGCGCCGCCAAGGCCATGGCGGGCCACATGGCCGACCGGGGCTGGCGGCCCGACCTGATCCTGTGCTCGGCCGCCGCGCGCACCACCGAGACCCTGGCCCTGCTGGACGGCCGCCTGGGCCCGAGGACGCCGCGGCTGGTGGACGAGGGGCTGTACATGGCGGCGCCGGCGCGGCTGATGGAATTCGTCAACGGCCAGGACGACGGCGCCGCCTCGATCCTGATGATCGGCCACAACCCGGGGCTGGAGCAGTTCGCCGTGCGCCTGACCGGCGGCGCCGAGGGCGACGCCTTCACCACCCTGCGCCAGAAGTTCCCCACCGCCGCCCTGGCGGTGCTGCGGTTCGCCGTCGGCGCGTGGCGCGACGTGGGCCCCCGCGGCGGCCGCCTGGAAGCCTTCGTGCGGCCGGTGGACGTGATGGAGGCGGCCGAGGGCTAGCGGCCCACGCCTCTCGCATTTCCGTCATTCCCGCGCAGGCGGGAATCCATTCCATCGTCCCCGCGGCCAAGGGTCCCGGTGCGGATTTTCCGCAAGGCCCGGCTTGAGTCGGTTGGTGCCCGTCGGCCGGAATCGACGGCGGAATGGGTCCCCGCCTGCGCGGGGACGACGCCTTGCTTGCAAGGGGATTCCGTTTGCACGCCCCTCACGCCTGCCGCTTGGGAATCGCCCCCGGCCCGGGGACCATGCGCAGGTCGCGCGCCGTGACCTCGCGGCCGTCGCCGCCGCGCACCAGGGCCAGGCGCACCGGCGCGCCGGTCTCCCGGTCCACCAGGTCCGTGGGCGCGCGGCCCGGCGCGTTGACCCAGCGGTCGCCCCACTCCTTCAGGGCCACCAGGATGGTGTTCAGGTCCTTCCCCTTGTCGGTCAGGCGGTATTCGTGGCGGGCCCGGGCGCCCGGCTCGCGGTAGGCCACGCGCTGCACGATGCCGGCGTCCTCCAGCCGGCGCAGGCGCTTGCTGAGCAGCGCCCGCGGCGCGCCCAGGCGGGCCTGCATCTCGTCGAACCGGCGCACCCCGGCGAACAGGTCGCGCAGCACCAGCAGGGTCCACTTCTCGCCCAGGATGTCCATGGCCCCGGCCACCGGGCAGTTGCTGGTCTCGTAGTCGCGCAGGTCGGGGGACCGGCCGCCGGTCACGGGGGGTTCACGCACCTGGAGTCTCCTTCGCGCAATTCTTCCCTTGCATCGGGGACCATGATAGCCCATCCTATGCTGAGTTCAAAATATGAATTTGGGGTGGCGACCATGACCGACGGCAACTGGAAACGCACGGCCTGCATCCTGTGCTACGCCAACTGCGGCCTGGAGGTGAAGACCGACGGGGGCCGCATCACCACGGTGCGCGGCGACCGGGCCCATCCGCGGTCCCGCGGCTACCTGTGCCAGAAGGCCCAGGGGGTGGCCCACTACGCCCGCCCCGGCGAGCGGCTGACCACGCCGCTGCGCCGCCGCGCCGACGGCGGGTTCGAGACCGTGGACTGGGACACCGCCCTGGACGAGATCGCCGCCAGACTGCGCGCCGTCGTCGACGCCCACGGCCCGGTGGCCCTGGGCCACTACGGCGGCGGCGGCCAGGGCAACCACTCGGGCGGCGGCTACGGCATCATGATGCTGCGGGCGCTCGGCGCGCGGAACTTCTACAGCGCCCTGTCGCAGGAGAAGTCGGGCCGGTTCTGGGTCAACGGCCGCATGTACGGTGCCCAGACCTGCAACCACATCCCCCTGGCCGAGGACGCCGACCTGTGGCTGGTGATCGGCAGCAGCGTGTGGGAGGCCCAGTGCGAGCCCGGCGCCCGGGTCCACGTGCGCGAGTTCGCCAAGGAGGCCGACCGGCGCATGATCGTGGTCGACCCGGTGCGCACCCGCGAGGCCGAGATGGCCGACCTGCACCTGCAGATCAAGCCCGGCACCGACGCCTTCCTGATGGGGGCCATGCTGAAGATGCTGGTCGAGCGCGGGGCCCAGGACGACGCCTTCATCGCCGCCCACTGCGACGGCTGGCCCGCCGTGCGCGAGTCGATCCTGGCCATCCCGGCGCCGGACTGGATCGCCGCCACCGGCCTCGACCCCGCCGACGTGGAACGGGCCGTCGACATGGTCGCCGCCAGCAGGGCCATGGCCCTGCGCACGGAGCTGGGCATCGAGCAGAGCCGCAACTCGACCCTGAACAGCTACCTGGGCAACCTCCTGTTCCTGGTCACCGGCCACTTCGGGCGGCCGGGCACCCACGCCATCCATTCCTGGCTGCAGCCCCTGTTCGGCAACTCCCGGGGCGCCGTGTCGCCGGTGACGGGGATGCTGGAGATCGCCGGCCTCTACCCCCCCAACCGATTCCCGGCCGAGGTCCTGACCGACCACCCGGACCGCCTGCGCGCGATGATCGTCGACAGCTCCAACCCCGCCAACTCGGCCGCCGACACGGACGACGTGGAGCGCGCCTTCAGGGCGCTCGACCTGCTGGTGGTGGTCGACGTGGCCATGACCGAGACCGCGGCCCTGGCCGACTACGTGCTGCCGGCGGCGGCGCAGTACGAGAAGTGGGAGTTCACCTACTTCACCTTCACCTTCCCCACCAACTACTTCCACCTGCGCCGGCCCCTGTTCGAGCCCTTCCCCGGCACCCGGCCCGAGCCCGAGATCTACGCCGACCTGGCGCGGCGCCTGGGGCTGCTGCCGGACGCGGACGTGATCGCCGGGCTGCGCGAGACGGCGGGGCGCGACCGCGCCGCCTTCGCCGCCGCCTTCCAGGGGCTGCTGCGCGAGGACAAGCGCCTGTTCCCCCTGGCCCCGGTGATCCTGTACCTGACCCTGGGCAAGTCCCTGGCCAACGGCGCCGCCTCCACCGCAATCCTGTGGCCGGCCTGCCACCGGCTGGCCCAGGCCCATACGGTGCCGGTGCAGCGCGCCCTGGGGACCGAGGCGCCGCCGCCGCTGCTGGGCGAGATGCTGTTCGAGACCATCGTCAACGCCGACACCGCCGTGCCGTTCACCACGCACACCTTCGACGAGATGTGGGACATGGTCCCCAACCCCGGGCACCGCTTCCAGCTCGACATCCCCGAGATGCGGACCTGGATGGCCGAGCTGCGACCCGACGGCGCCGAGGCGGCCGGCGGCGACTACCCCTTCATCGTGTCGCTGGGCCAGCGCCGGTCCCACAACGCCAACCAGATCGTGCGCCACCCGGGCTGGCGCAAGAAGGACCTGGACGGGGCCCTGCGGGTCCACCCGGCCGACCTGGCCGACCTGGGGGCCGCCGACGGCGGCTGGGTCACGGTCGAGACCCGGCGCGGCCGCCTGACCGCCCGCGCCGAGGCCGACGACCGCCTGCGCCGCGGCTACGCCGCCCTGCCCCACGGCTACGGCATGCGCATCGCCATCGATCCGGAGTCGGGCTGGGACGGCGCGGGCAACGATTCCAGTGTTCTGGCCGGCCCGCGCATCAACCGCCTGTCGGCCAGCGACGACTGCGACCCCCTGACCGCCACCCCGTATCACAAGACCGTGGCGGCCCGCCTGACGCGCGCCAGCAACGAGGAAGCGGCCCGCAGCGAGGACCAGGCCGCCCAGCTCCGCCGCGCCCTCTAGAAAAAAGGGGTCAGGCACCTTTTAATATTTCAAGAAAAGCATCGAATTTGTTCGATTAAAAGGTGCCAGGCCCCTTTTTCGGAGCCCTGTTTTTGGTCGGGGTGGTGGCCGGTGCGTTATCGATTTACAGGTATTCCGGCTATTGATAGTTTCCATGCCGTCTCTAGATTCACAATCATTGGTAATTTCCATGGCCCATCAGATTTTGAGATCCTCGCTGCTGGCGATCGCCGTCCTTGGCCTCGTTTCCGGCTGTGCCAGCTACGACCGCAAGACCGTCAACGTGCGGAAACTGGACGAATACGTGGCGAAGGCGTCGGCCGGCGGCGTCAGCATGGCGGCGGAGGCCTTTGACACTCCGGAGGGCAGCAAGGCCATCCTGGACGAAGACGTCACGGAGAAGGGGTACGTCCCCGTGCAAGTCGTGTTTGAAAACGCGACCGGCGAGCGGGTCCTGATCCTGCGCGCATCGGTGGAGCTCGAAGACTCGTCGGGTCGAACCTACCGGCCCGCCAACTCAGCCGAGGTCGCCGATGCCGTGAAGGACAACAAGATGGCCTATGCGCTGCTCGGGTTCGGCATCTTTTCGTACATGTCCGCCGAGGACGCCAACAACGACCGCGGCGCCGACTACCGGCAGAAGTCCCTGCCCGAGAACCTGATCGTGTCGCCGCGGCGGACCGAGAACGGGCTGCTTTTCTTCAACGTGGGCAAGGGCGTCCGCATCAACGGCTTCAAGGTCAAGGCCGTGGCCGAGCTGATGACGAGCAACCGGGACCTGGACCTGGAAGTGACCCTGCCCTAGGACCGGCGGACCGACCGCCGCCGCGCCGGCCTGCCCGCGGCGGGTTCGGGCGGCGGGCGCCGGGGCGCATTCTGCCGGCGACAAAGGCACGACCAAGAAAAGTGGGTCTAAAAAAGGGGTCTGACACCTTTTTTCAAAGCACACCATGAGCACAAACGCAGTCTTTATTGAACCTACAAGTAAAACTGACAAATAAAAGGAAAATAATGTGAGTTTGAATATTGCCGCAACGATCATTGGAGCGTTGGTCTCTTTGCTAGGTGCTGGTATGGCATTAAGCAGCGTGACTCAAAGGCTGCTCGCCACTTTGGTGGGCCGAGCACAGCCCCAAAAACCCTATTCACAGCGGCTCGCTGAGCTAACAGAAAGCCTGCAAAGGGCCTCGCGTGAAGTGGACGCCGTGCTCATTGAGCTTGCTGATGTTGCAAAGGACCGCGCGCAGTCTGTGCAACAACTTGAGACCGATCTTGCGGCCTTGGAAAGCCAAGAAAAGGAGCTTAAGGAAAGAATAGGCACTCTTCAGAATACCCCACTTGCGGTAGCGGAGCACTTCGCACAGCTTGTAGCACCTGGAGAGAAGCGGAGTGCTATGAGAGACTACTCCTTGTTCGGAGCAGGTGTTGTTGTCTCCACCACAATCGGCGTCGCAATTCAAATGTTCTTGAACTAGAAGGCTCTCGACGGTCATGGATTGCACGACGGCACGAAATTGGATGGAGCACGAAGACACGATTGTCAGAGACCAAAGAGTAACTCGACTTGAATGGTTGACTGCTAACTACCCAGAGAGCGAGGTGGGATTCATGCTCCATGGTGGATGGCTCACGCACAAACTCCTTGAAGAAGCCAAGTATTGTTTTGTCTACGGCCAATTCCTGGCGACCGCCATTCTCGGCCTTGCTTTCATTGAGCGAATTTTGGCAGCGCGGTTTTACGGCACCGGCCGTAGCGAACTTGAGCGTGCTGGACCGCGTGACCTGTTAAGGGAGGCTTTCAAGAGCGGTTGGATTTCGAACGATGAGTTTCAGCAATTCAACAGAGTTTGCAGCCTCCGGAATCCGATCGCTCATTTCCGACGGCCGCTGGCGTCTGATACGTTGGAATATCGTGCGGTCCAAGAGGATTCGCATCCGGTTGATCTCGTCCAAAGCGATGCTCAGGAAATCTTGAAAGGTGTTTTTCGTATCCTAACAAAAAGCGCTATCAAATAAGGAGTCTGGCAGAAAAAAGAGGCCTTGCACCTTTTAATATTTCAAAACTGCTTTCAATTTTCCTTGAGGCGTCTACCACCTTTGTTGCGCCTTTGGTTTGCTTGCTCCCTTAGGTGGCCACTTACCCCAATTGACGCGACCCCGTGACGGCCGATGCCCGGGCTGAACTAACGCCAGAACTCAATCCGCCGGCTTCAGCGGCACGTCGGCGGTGGAGGCGTATTCGATGGTTTCGCCGTCGCCGGCGAGGTCGACGACGATGATGTCGCCCTCGATCACCCGGTCCGGGTCCGGGTTGGTGTTGAAGAAGTTCCACAGGAAGGCGGCGGCGGCCACCTCCTGGGGGCCGGCGGCGCCGGTGCCGGCGCGCAGGAAGGCGTCCAGCGCGCCCTGGGCCATCTTCAGGTCGTCCTCGGCGTAGCGCCGCTCCCAGGGCAGGTTGGCGACCACCGCGTCGAAGCGGTCGTCGGGGATGGCGAAGTCGGCGACCGTGCCGCCCTGGAAGTAGATGACCGTGCGCATGGGGGTTCCGCGTCCTCGTGTCAGAAGGTGCCCGGGGGTCAGAAGGTGCCCGGGTAGGCGCCGCCGTCGATCAGGAAGTTCTGGCCGGTGACGTAGCCGGCCTGGGCGCTGCACAGGTAGGCGCAGGCCTCGCCGAACTCGTGCGGGTCGCCGAAGCGGCGCGCCGGGATCTGGCGCTTCAGCTCGTCGGCCACCTGCTCCACCGACACGCCGCGGGCCTTGGCGGTGGCCGGGAAGTTGGCGGTCAGGCGGTCGGTGGCGAAGCGGCCCGGCAGCAGGTTGTTGATGGTCACGTTGTGCTGGGCGAAGTTGCGGGCGATGCCGGCGATGAACCCGGTCAGCCCCGAGCGCGCGCCGTTCGACAGCCCGAGCACGTCGATGGGCGCCTTGACGGCGCTGGAGGTGATGTTGACGACCCGGCCGAAGCGCCGCTCGACCATGCCGTCCACGGTCGCCTTGATCAGGAAGATGGAGGTCAGCATGTTGGCGTCGATGGCCTTGATCCAGTCGTCCCGGTCCCAGTTGTGGAAGTCCCCGGGCGGCGGGCCGCCGGCGTTGTTGACCAGGATGTCCGGCGCCGGGCAGGCCTCCAGCGCCGCGGCGCGGCCCGCGTCGGTGGTGATGTCGGCGGCCACCGCGGTGACCTTGACCTCGGTCGCCTTGCGGATCTCCTCGGCCGTCTCGGCCAGGGGTCCGGCGGTGCGGGCGACGATGGTCACCGCCACCCCCTCGCGCGCCAGCGACATGGCACAGGCCTTGCCCAGGCCCTTGCTGGCGGCGCACACCAGCGCCTTGCGCCCCCTGATACCCAGATCCATCTCGGCGTCCTCCCCTGTGTCGTCGTCGAGTGTCGTCGTCGAGTGTCGTCGTCGAGTGTCGTCGTCAAGCGTCGTTTCGTTGTGACTCCAGGTCCGCCAGCACCCGGCGCACCAGCGGCACCGTGATCGCCCGCTTGCTGGCCAGGGAGGCCGCGTCGGCGGCGTCCACCAGGGCCTGGGCGGCGGCGAAGGTGCGCTCGATCCGCGGCAGGATAAAGGACAGGACGCCGTCGTCCAACCGGATCTGGCGGTCGGCGAAGAGTTTGACGATGACCGCCGCCATCAGGGCGTCGTCGGGCTCGCCGATGCCCACGGCCGGGGCCGCGCGCAGGCGCGAGCGCAGGTCCGCCAGGCCCATGGTCCAGCGCGACGGCGGCCGCTCGCTGACCAGCAGCATGGTGCGGCCGGTCTCGGCCACGGTGTTGTAGAGGTGCAGCAGGGGCTCCTCCAGCCCCTCCAGCACGCAGTCCTCGGCGTCGTCCAGGACGCAGGCCATGGCGCGGCCCAGGATCTGCGGCGGCTCGGCCGAGCGCAGGCCCTCGGAGGTCACGGTCACCGCCGCGGTCTGGGCCTTGAACACCCGCGCCAGGTGGGTCTTGCCGCAGCGCGCCGGCCCGAACACGGCCAGGGCCGGCGCCGGCCACTGGGGCCAGCGATCGAGCCAGGCCACGGCCTCGGCATTGGTCGGGGCGACCAGGAAATCCTCGGCCGCCTGGGCCGGGCGGAACTGGAACTCGAAGGGAAGCTGCTCGCTCACTTGCCCTCCTCCGCCTTCGGCGGGGCCTCCTCCGCCTTCGGCGGGGCCTCCTCCGCCGTGGGCGGGGCCACCTCCGCCGCCGTCGTCCCGGGCGTCCAGTCGTGGCCGTGATACAGGCGGCTCCCCTCGTAGCGGGAGATGGAGAAGCGGATCATGACCCCGATCACCGCCGCCACCGGCACCGCCAGCAGCACGCCGGTGAAGCCGAACAGGGCGCCGCCGGCCATCAGCGCCAGGATCACCCAGACCGGGTGCAGGCCCACCTTGTCGCCCACCAGCTTCGG
>JACKKN010000016.1 GCA_024236415.1 Hyphomicrobiales bacterium | reverse complement strand
CTCGAGGGGCAGCGCGATCAACGACGGCATGGCCTCGGCCGGCTGGCCGAAACGGATCTTGTGCAGGGATTCCCACGGGTTCTTGTTGACGACCGAACCCACCGGCGGCATGTCGCTGATCTTCTTGCCGTCCATGCCGTGGCAGCCGGCGCAGATGGTCTCGTAGTAGGCCTGGCCGGCCTTGGCGTCGCCCTTCACCGACTTGTCGTCGCCGATGTACTTGGTGACGTCGATCTGGCCCTTGCTGACGTACAGGCCCAGGGACTTGAAGTCGTACTCCGAGAACATGCCGTCGGTGTAGCCGTGGGTCTTGTCCTTCAGGATCTTGATGACCTCGGCCGGGTCCTTGCCGGCGGCGCCGGTGATGCCCTTGACGCCGGTGAAGTGGGAGCCTTCCTTGTATTCGCCGTCCTTGCCCCGATAGTCCCAGCCATGGCACTCCTTGCAGCGCCAGGTGGTGGACTTCTTCTTCTTGCCTTCCTTGGAATAGGACGGGTGTGTGCCCATGGGCAGGTCGCCGCTGGTGACCTTGTACCAGCGGTCGTACAGGATGCCGCCGCGGGCCAGCATGGCCGCCTCCGAGGCGTCGGCCCGCACCGTCGTCGGCACCGACACGGTGGCGGCGAAGGCGAAGGCGACCGCGCCCATCGACAGGATGCCGATGGTCTTTGTGATGAACTCCCGTGCTTTCATTGTTCCCTCCAAAATAAATCAAGCAGGATGGTGTTGGCGTTTGAGGCGTTTGCTACTTGCACCAGGCGCCCTGCTCGATCCAACGCATCAGCAACAGGGTGTTGGGATGGTTGGGGTCGGCCCCGGGATCGACCCCGGGCGGCATGCGGTTCATGGTCAGGCGCTGGTACAGCGGGCTGTTGGCGGCGTCGTAGGGCACCACGATGGGAACGCCGGGCAGGCCGTCCTTGCCGCGGGTCTTGGAGAACGCGCCCATCATGATGCCCTCGAAGGTCTTCAGGTTGACCTCGTTGAAGCTGGGCGGGTCGCGGTGCGACTTGTGGCAGTCGATGCAGGGGGTGTCGCTGCCGAAGGCCTCCTCGGCTGCGAACAGGGGCAGGACCTCGTTCTGGAACTGCTCGTCGTTCTTGGCCCCGGACTGGATCCAGTTGAACACCAGCTCGATGGACTCGGAGTTCACGGGCTCGAAGAACTGCACGCCCAGGGGCATGCGGTTGTTGCGCAGCATCTTGACCAGCAGGCTCTTTTCCGGCTCGCCCGGGGTGATGACGTGGCGCGCCGGCTTTTCGGTGGCGCCGCGCAGCATGCCCTCGCAGGTCGACAGGTCCATGCCGCGGTAGCTCTTGGCCGGGTTGTTGGAGCCGTGGCAGACGATGCAGGCGGGCCCGTCGCCGAAGGCGTTGGGCGTGCGCATCAGGGTGGCGATGTATTCATAGGTGATGGGGATGTCACGCTGCAGGACCAGGGCCTCGACCACGGCGTTGTCGCCGTGGATGTTCAGCTTGCCGAGCTTCATGTCCAGGTACATCTGGTGCGTGACGCTGTCGGGAATGGGTTCCTCCTTGGCGTCGCCGGCGGCCGGAGCGGCGGTCTGCGCCGCGGCCGGGACGGTGGCGGCGGCGCCCAGAAACGCCGCCAGCACCATCGACTTGATGACCCGGACGGCGGTGTCAAAAGGGTGTTCCATGTGCCTATCTCTACCTTGCCAGTCGAAAGTTTAGTTGCACGTTTCGCTAATATTAGCACGTCGAGATAATACGTGGAGCCTTTTCGAAACCACCGACCGTGGCCGTCCGGGGAGGGGAGGGGCGCGGACCCGTCCCGGTCCTTCAGTCGTCGTCGTCGTCCTTGGCGCCCTTGGGCAGCTTGTGGGCGATGCCCTTGTGGCACTCGATGCAGGTCTTTCCTTCCTTCTGCGCCTCCTGCATCTTCTCCTTGGCGCGGCGGCGCTGCTTGTCCCAGTGCATGGCGTCGTAGGCGTGGCAGTTGCGGCATTCGTGGGAATCGTTGCCCTCCATGGCCGCCCACACGTTCTTGGCCAGTTCCAGGCGCTTCTTCTCGAACTTCTCGGGCGTGTCGATGGTGCCCATGACCTTGTGCCACAACTCGTTGCTGGCCTTGATCTTGCGGATCACCTTGGGCACCCATTCCTTGGGCACGTGGCAGTCCGAGCACACGGCGCGCACGCCCGAAGCGTTCTGGTAGTGCACCGACTTCTTGTATTCCTGATACACCGTCTGCTCCATCTCGTGGCACGAGATGCAGAATTCCAGCGTGTTGGTGTATTCCATGAAGGTGTTGAAGCCACCCCAGAAGATGATGCCGGCGACGCCACCGACGACGAAGATGGCACCCCAGCCGTATTTGCCGGACGGGCTCCAAAACCATTTCCACAAGCGACGAATCACGGTTCCGTCCTTTCGAGTCTGTCGTACGGAGAGTCTGCGCCCAGGCACGGCGCAGGGTAATTGATGGAGGTCAATTGGATCGGGTTGGCGGAGGATTTTCCTGCCATCGCCGGCGGGGAATTTGCCGGCGGGAATATGAAAGAGGCGGGCTTGCGCCCGCCTCTGACGTTCGGATCAGATCCGGATCAGGTCACGTGGTGCTTGCGGTTCCACACGTTGAACTTGCCGGTGGGGGTCTCGAGTCCCTCGATGACCGCCTTCTTTTCCAGCGTCTTGGCGTCGTAGACCACGATGTGGCCCTTCAGCCAGTTCTTCTTGCCGCCGCGGACCCAGACCGAAACCCAGGCCTCCGAGCCGTCCTTGTTGAACTCGGTGTGCACGGCCAGGGCCTTGTCCATGTCGGTGACGCGCAGGGTCTTGACCACCTTGCCGGTCGCCTTGTCGATGACCTTGACGGACTGCTGCACCTCGGGTTCCGGATGCTTGGTCTGGTCGGCGAACACGTAGGGCGAGTTCGGGTGCGTGCGGATGAACAGGCCCGGCCCGTCGGTGTTGACCTTGTAGCAGATCTTCCAGGCATGGTCGGGATGGCCCTTGGGATCGTTGCCCCAGACGGTGACCTTGCCTTCGCCCAGGTGGGTGGTGCCGGATACCGGCCCGCACTTGGGATCGACCCAGTTGGCGCCCGGACCCGGGTGCGGCTTGGTGCCGGTCTCGATGGAGGCGACGAACTTGCGCGAGGTCGAGTCCATGATCTCCATGCGGTTCGACGCGTTGGCCGCGATCTGGAAGTACTTCAGCGTCGGGTCGAAGAACCCGTCGTGCAGGAACTTGTGGCTGTTGATCTGCTCGATGCGCAGGTTGTCCAGGTCGGAATAGTCGACCTGCCAAAGCTGGCCCAGCTCCTTCACGGCGACGATCCAGGTCGGCGCGTTGGGCGTGTTGTACACGGCCGCCACGCGGGCCTCGTTGACGTATTCGCCGTCCACGTTGACGCCACGGGTCGAGACGACCTTCAGCGGCTCCATGGTCTCGGCGTCCAGGATCACGAAGTGGGGCGGCCAGTAGCCGCCGCCGATGACGTACTTGTCCTTCCACTGACCGTAGTGGGAGACGGCCACGTCACGGGCGTCGGACGCGATCTGCGTCTCGGCCACCACCTGGGGCGGGTCCATCCACAGGTCGATCTTGGTCATCTTGCCGTCGCGGCCCATGGTGTACCAGAACCGGCCGTCGGAGGACTCCTTCAGCACGTGCACGGCGTAGCCGGTGTCGACCTTGGTGACGACCTCCTTGGTGTCGCCGTCGATGATGCCCAGCTTGCCGGCGTCGCGCAGGATCACCAGGAAGAAGTTCTCCCAGTTGCGGCCGTGCATGGGCTTGGTCGGGTACTTGTCCGGCGGAATCAGGACCTTGTGGCGCTTCTTCATCTCCGCCAGGCCCAGCTCGGCCGGCGGCGGCACATCCATCTGGATGTAGGTGGCCAGCTTGCGGATCTGGTCCTTGTCGAAGATGTCGTCGAAGTTGTTCATCCCGCCCTCGGTGCCGAGGGTGATGATCCGCTCCAGGCGCTTCTGGCCCAGCTTCTTGGTGTTCACCGGCTCCAGGTTCTTGCCCGTGGCGCCCTTGCGCAAGACGCCGTGGCAGCCCGCGCAACGCTGGAAGTAGAGGGTCTTCGCTTCCTCGAAGTCCTTTTCGGACAGGGTCGGATCCTCCGCCTTCGCCGCGGGCGAACCCGCGATCGAAATGCCGGCGGCCAGGCCGGCGACGGAGAGCATATAGGCTAACTTTTTCATGGATGGCCCCCAAATTGGTCCGTGTTCCGGAATCCCTCATGCGGAAAACCATGACCCTGCCAACCCCTGGCCCGGCCACGGCCGCATGCCTTGTCCGCATGGCTGCGGACGATCAGATTGTGGCCGAGGGCGCCAGGGGGGGCCTTAACTTTGATCAAATGCGGTCCGGCGGCCCGGTCCGGAAGGGCCGTTGACGAAAATCAATTGGCCACAAAGGGGGCCGTGGTAAGAAAATGAACACGGGAGGAGCGCCTGGGTGCGTGCGAGCAAGGTCGATCAGGCGAGATCCAACCACATTCGGGCGGGCGTCCAGCGAACGCCTCGCGAGTCGGCCAACGGAGGGGACGTTGAGCGAATTCGGTTGCGTGTATCTCGTCGGCGCCGGGCCGGGCGATCCCGAGCTGCTGACCGTCAAGGCGCTGCGCCTGCTGCGCGAAGCCGACGTGGTGGTCTATGACCGGCTGGTGTCGGCGGCCATCCTCGACCTGATCCCGGCCGGGACCACGCGCATCTTCGTCGGCAAGGCGGCCGGCAACCACCACCTGCCCCAGGACGAAATCAACGCCCTGCTGGTCGGCCTGGCTCGCAGCCGCGGCAAGGTCGTGCGCCTGAAGGGCGGCGACCCGTTCGTGTTCGGCCGCGGCAGCGAGGAGGCCCTGCACCTGCGCCGCCACGGGGTGCGGTTCCAGGTGGTGCCGGGCATTACCACCGCCACCGCCATCAGCGCCGAGACGGGCATACCGCTGACCCACCGCGGCCTCGCCGGCGGCGTCCGATTCGTCACCGGCCACGCCCGCAACGACCTGGAGCTGGACATCGACTGGTCCAAGACCGCCGATCCCGACACCACCCTGGTCATCTACATGGGCCTGACCAACATCGGCGAGATCGCCGCCAACCTGATCGCCGCCGGCCTGCCGCCCGACACGCCGGCCGCGGCCATCGCCAGCGGCACCCTGGCCGACCAGCGCCAGTGCGTCACCCGCCTGGCCGACCTGCCGCGGACGCTCGAGGACCTGGACTTCAAGCCCCCGGTGCTGATGATCATCGGCCGCGTCGCCGGGCTGGCCGGCGCCCTGAACTGGCGCGACCTGGCCTACGAGCGCGACGAGGGCATGGCCGAACGGCAGACCGGCCATGGCTAGGCTGGTGCTCATCCTGGCCGCCGCCCTGGCGGCCTGGTCGGCGGCCGCCGCGGCGGGGCCGGACGCGGCGCGCCAGAAGGAACTGCTGTACATGCTGAAACACGACTGCGGGTCCTGCCACGGCATGACCCTGAAGGGCGGCCTGGGGCCGGCGCTGCTGCCCGAGAACCTGCGCGACCGCGCCGACGAGGACCTGCACGAGTCCATCGTCAACGGCCACCCCGGCACGGCCATGCCGCCCTGGGGGCCGCTGTTGGGCCCGGGCGAGGCCCGGTGGCTGGTGACGATCCTGCGCCAGGGCGCGGGGCAAGGGGGAGGGACCCAATGACGTCGCGGTGGAAAGCCCTGCTGGTAACGCTCGTCCTGTCGCTGGCCTGCGCCGGCGGCGCCGGGGCGGCCGAGCCCATGGTGCGCGGCACCGGCGACCTGGGCATCGTCATCGAGCGCGCGGCCGGCACGGTGCTGGTGGTGGACACCACGGCGCGGGCCATTCTGTCGCGGGTCGAGGGGCTGGGCGACCTGAGCCACGCCTCGGCCGTGTTCTCGCGCGACGAACGCTACGCCTATGTCTTCGGCCGCGACGGCGGCCTGACCAAGGTGGACATCCTGTCCGGCAAGGTGGTCAAGCGGGTGGTGCAGTCGGGCAACTCCATCGGCGGCGCCATCTCCCAGGACGGCCGCCTGGTCGCCGTTTCGAACTACAAGCCCGGCGGGGTCAAGATTTTCGACGCCGGCACGCTCGACCTGGTGGCCGACATCCCGGCCGACTACGGCGCCGGCGATCCGTCCAAGGTGGTGGGCCTGGTCGACGCGCCGGGGCACAAGTTCGTGTTCAGCCTGTGGGACGGCGGCGAGATCTGGATGGTCGACATGACGGACCCCAATTCGCCGGTGACGACCAAGTTCGAGGACATCGGCATCCAGCCCTACGACGCCCTGATCTCGGGCGACGGGCGGTACTACATCGCCGGCCTGTTCGGCGAGGACGGCATGGCCCTGCTGGACCTGTGGCACCCCGAGGCCGGGGTCAAGCGGGTGCTGGACGGGTACGGCCGCGGCGAGCAGAAGCTGCCGGTCTACAAGATGCCGCACCTGGAGGGCTGGGCCATCGCCGACGGCCACGCCTTCGTGCCCGCCGTCGGCCGCCACGAGGTGCTGGTGATCTCGCTCGGCACCTGGCAGGAGGTGGCGCGGATTCCCGTGCACGGCCAGCCGGTGTTCGTCATGGCGCGGCCCGACGGGCGCCAGGTCTGGGTCAACTTCGCCCTGCCCGCCAACGACACGGTGCAGGTCATCGACGTGCCGTCGCGCCGGATCGTCAAGACCCTGACCCCCGGCAAGGGCGTGCTGCACATGGAGTTCACGCCGCGCGGCGAGGAAGTCTGGGTCAGCGTCCGCGACCGCGACAAGATCATCGTCTACGACACGGCGCGCATCGAGCCGGTGACCGAACTGCCGGCCGACAAGCCCAGCGGCATCTTCTTCACCGCCCGCGCCCACCGGATCGGCCTGTGACGGAGGAGGGCATGGACAACCCGCGCAGCCTGCTGGCCCTGGACGAGTTCGAGCGTCACCTGCTGGACGGATTCCAGCGCGACTTCCCGTTGACCCCGCGCCCCTTCGCCGACATCGCCGCCCGCCTGGGCGTCACCGAGGCCGAGGTCCTGGACGCCCTGCGCGAGATGAAGGAGATGGGCCTGGTCACCCGGGTCGGCGCCGTGTTCCGCACCGGCAGCCTGGGCGCCAGCACTTTGGCTGCCATGGCCGTGCCGGCCGAGCGCCTGGCCCAGGTGGCGGACCTGGTCAGCGCCCACGGGGAGGTCAACCACAACTACGAACGCGAGCACCGCTTCAATCTGTGGTTCGTGGTCACGGCGGCCGACGGCGACGCGGTGCGCGCCGTGCTGGACGACATTTCCGCGGCCACCGGCATTGCGGTCCTGGACCTGCCCATGGTCGAGGGCTACCACCTGGATCTGGGGTTCACCCTGTCATGGCACTGACCGACCGGGACCGGCGGCTCGCCGCCGCCATCGAGGACGGGCTGCCCCTGGTCGAGCGGCCCTACGCCGAGATCGGCGCCCGCGCCGGCCTGTCGGAGGACGAGGTCATCGCCGGCCTGGCGCGCCTGCGCGACCTGGGCGTGATCAAGCGGTTCGGCGTGGTGGTGCGCCACCACGAGCTGGGCTACCGGGCCAACGCCATGGTGGTGTGGGACGTGCCCGACGACCGGGTCGCCGACCTGGGCAACTGCTTCGGCAAGTTCGACTTCGTCACGCTCTGTTACCGGCGGCCGCGGCGCCTGCCCGACTGGCCCTACAACCTGTTCTGCATGGTGCACGGCCGGGCCCGCGAGACGGTGCTGGAGCAGGTGGAGTTCCTGGCCCGCTCGTGCGGGGTCACCGACCTGCGCCACGAGGTGCTGTTCAGCGGCACCCGCTTCAAGCAGCGCGGCGCGCGCTACCGCCGCGGCGAGGCGCGCAAGGAGGCGGCGGAATGACCGTGGCCGCGCGCAACAGCATCCCGGCCCTGGCCGGGCTGGACGACCTGGACCGGGCCATCATCAACGGCCTGCAGGGCGGCTTCCCGGTCTGCGACGAACCCTTCGCGGCGGTCGGCGCCGACCTGGGGGTGGACGGGGACGAGGTGGCGGCGCGCATCGAGAACCTGCTGGCCGTGGGTGCCCTCAGCCGTTTCGGGCCGCTGTACCACGCCGAGGAACTGGGCGGCGGCCTGGCGTTGTGCGCCATGAAGGTGCCCGAGGCCGACTTCGACCGGGTCGCCGACCAGGTCAACGCCTTTCCCGAGGTGGCCCACAACTACGCCCGCGACCACGCCTTCAACATGTGGTTCGTGCTGGCCACCGAGACGCCGGAGGGGATCGGCGAGACCGCCGGCCGAATCGAGCGGGCCACCGGCCTGCGTGTCTATACCATGCCCAAGCTGCAGGAATTCTTCGTCGGCCTGAGGTTCGAGGTTTGACCATGGCCCTGTCCCTGGACGCCACCGACCGCCGCATCGTCCTCGCCACGCAAAAGGGGCTGCCGCTGTGCGCCCGGCCCTACCACGCGGTGGCCGAGGACCTGGGCCTTGACCCGGCCGAGGTCCAGGCGCGCATCCGGCGCATGCTGGAAACCGGGGTCATCCGGCGCATCGGCGTGGTGCCCAACCACTACGCCCTGGGGTTCCGCGGCAACGGCATGTCGGTGTGGGACGTGCCCGACGACCGGATCGAGGAACTGGGCCGCCGGGTCGGCGACCTGGATTTCGTCAGTCATTGCTACCACCGGCCGCGGTTCCTGCCCGAGTGGCCCTACAACCTGTTCGCCATGGTGCACGGCCGCGACCGCGACGAGGTGCGGGCCAAGGTGGCCCAGGTGGCCGAGGTCATCGGCGACGCCGACCGCGGCCACGACGTGCTGTTCAGCACCCGCATCCTGAAGAAGACCGGCCTGCGGCTGGTGGCATAGGAGGCGCGACCCATGTTCCGCATCACCCAATTCCTGAAGGAGCTGGACGCGCCGACCCCGGCCGGGCCGCGCCGCGACCCGCCGGGGCCGGTGGTCATCTGGAACCTGATCCGGCGCTGCAACCTGACCTGCAAGCACTGCTACTCCATCTCCACCGACAAGGACTTCCCCGGCGAGCTGACCACCGACGAGGTGTTCGCGGTGATGGACGACCTGCGCGCCTTCCGCGTGCCGGCGCTGATCCTGTCGGGCGGCGAGCCGCTGCTGCGGCCTGACATCTTCGCCATCTCGCGCCGGGCCAAGGAGAAGGGGTTCTACGTCGGCCTGTCGTCCAACGGCACCCTGATCGACGAAGCGCGCATCGGCGACATCGCCGGCGTGGGCTACGACTACGTGGGGGTCAGCATCGACGGCGTGGGCGCCGTGCACGACCGGTTCCGGGGGCGGGACGGGGCCTTCGACGACGCCATGCGGGGCATCCGCCTGTGCCGCGACCGGGGGCTGAAGGTCGGCCTGCGCTTCACCATGACCCAGGACAACGCCCACCAGTTGCCCGACATCCTGGACCTGCTGGACGGCGAGGGCATCGACCGCTTCTACTTCTCGCACCTGAACTACGCCGGGCGCGGCAACAACAACCGCGGCGACGACGCCTTCTTCGACTCGACCCGGCGCACCATGGACCTGCTGTTCGACCGCTGCCTCGCCTACCTGCGCGCCGGACGCGAGAAGGAATTCGTCACCGGCAACAACGACGCCGACGGCGTCTACCTGTACCATTGGGCGCGGCGGCACTTCCCGGAGTCGGCCGACCACCTGCACGCCAAGCTGGTGCAGTGGGGCGGCAACGCGTCGGGGGTCAACGTGGCCAACATCGACAACCTGGGCCGGGTGCACCCGGACACCATGTGGTGGCACCACACCTTGGGCGACGTGCGCCAGCGGCCGTTCTCGGAAATCTGGCGCGACACCTCGGACCCGCTGATGGCCGGCCTCAAGGCGCGGCCGAGGACCGTGGGCGGGCGCTGCGGCGCCTGCGCCCACTTCGCCATCTGCGGCGGCAACACCCGGGTGCGCGCCGAGCGCATCACCGGCGACCCCTGGGCCGAGGACCCGGCCTGCTACCTGACCGACGACGAGATCGGCCTGCAGGCCGGCGGGGCGGCCGGGCGGGTGGCGATCACACCGTTCCGCGCCGCGCGCCGCACCGGCTGATCACCTCCGTCGATCAGGCGCGGGCGGCGATGCGCCCGTCCATCCAGGCGCGGATGACCCGCTTCAGCACCGCCTTGTCCGCCAGCCAGTCGGCGACGGCGGCGCCGTGGCACAGGTACCCGCGGCGGAACCAGGACGGGGCGTCGACCAGCATCCAGGAGCGGAACAGGAGCCACCGGGGGTCGTCGGCGCCGTAGACGGCCCGCCCCACCCAGTACCGCTTGAGCCCCGAGACGGGCGAGTCGTCGAGGGCCGCGGCCCGTTTCGGGCCGGCCGCCATCGGCACCGCCACGGCCGGCGCCGTGGCGGCGGTGAGGCCGGCGCGCTTGAGGAATCGGCGGCGGCTTTCGGCCATTTCCGCTTCGTCCAGGGTTTCGGTGTCCTTCCGGTCTTCCATGGTCTCCCCTCCGTTTCCCGATCCAGTTGCGGACGGGCCGTTCCATGCAAGATTCCCACCGCCTGGGGCAAACGATTGATTTTCCATACCGGATATGTTGGCGCGGCGCGAAAGGGCGGGGGTTTGTCGGGAATTCCGTAAAAACATCCGACAGGCGGCGTGATCGGAACCATTTCCCTCAAACCGCGGTGCTTTTTCTGCTACGATGGCGGCAGTGACGGTCTGACAAGGACGGAAGCGCAGCACACGTGCCGGATGGAACGACGTACGAAGGTCGCCTGACCCGGGACCTCTTGTCCACCGCCCACCACGAGGCGGGCCACGCCGTCGCTTCCTACTGCCGGCGCATCCCCATCAACACCGTCTGCATCGGCCGCCTGGGCGGCACCGACGGCCATTTCGCGCCGGGCATCGACCCCACCACGGCCATGGCCAGCGGCGACATCGACGGCCTGCGCCAGCAGGTGGAGGTGTTCGGGATCATCCTCTGCGCCGGGCCCGAGGCGCAGCGGCTGTACGACCCGCGCGGCTTCCACGCCGACCACGCCGCCGGCGACTGGTCCATGGCCCGGCGCCTGCTGACCCTCATGTCCGGCGACGCCGAGGTGCGCGAAGCCTACCTGAACCTGTACGGTGTGCTGGCGCGCAAGCTGCTGCAGCGGCCCAACGTGTGGGCCGCCGTGCGGTCCCTGGCCGACGCCCTGGTCGACTGCCGCTCGCTGGCTGGCGACCAGGCGACGGCCGTGATCCGCGGCGCCATGGGGCGCTGAGCGTCTATTCGCCGCGCACCACCATCACCGAGCAGTCGGCGTGCCGCACCACATAGGCGGCGTTCGGGCCGATCAGGTAGTCCATCAGCTCGGGCTTGTGCGACCCCATGACGATCAGGTCGGCGCCCAGGTCCTCGGCCAAGTCCAGGATGCCGCGGTAGATGCTGCCGTGGCGCACGTGGACCTTGGCGGCGACCCCCTGGGGCACGTGCTCGCGCGCCAGGGTCTCGAGGCCGACCTGGGATTCGGCGGTCAGCTTCTCGGGGTAGCCTTCGGGGATGTACTGGGCGACCAGCGTCATGGCCATGTCGGGGATGACCGTCATCATGTGCAACGTCGCGCCTTCCTTGCGGGCGAAGTCGACGGCGATGGGCAGCGCCTTCTGCCACGAGGTCTTCTGGTCGAGATCGATGGGAACGAGGATGGTTTTGAACATGGCCGAACCTCCTTTTCGTGAAGGTGACCTACTCTATTATTATCGCACTTCCGCTGTGGTTTTGAAAGCGAATCGGGGCCGCGCCGGGCGACGGCCGGGTCCCGCACGGGTCAAATTTCATTAGCAAACGTAACAGTTTAACGCAGCCCCTTTGGCGTGCATCGCGGCGGCGGGCTATGGTGTCACGCAAGGGAAACATCCGCCGCCCGGGGACACCACCGCCATGCGCCAATACCTGGATCTGATGCGCCATGTGATCGAGGCGGGCACGGTCAAGGACGACCGCACGGGCACCGGGACGCGCAGCGTGTTCGGCTACCAGATGCGGTTCGACCTGGGCCGGGGCTTCCCCATGGTCACCACCAAGAAGCTGCACCTGAAGTCCATCGTCTACGAGCTGCTGTGGTTCCTGCGCGGCGACACCAACGTCAAGTACCTGAACGACCACGGGGTCAGCATCTGGAACGAATGGGCCGACGACAGCGGCGACCTGGGCCCCGTGTACGGGCACCAGTGGCGGTCCTGGCCGGTGCCCGGCGGCGGCACCATTGATCAAATCGCGGGCGTGGTGGCGCAGATCCGGGCCAACCCCGATTCGCGGCGCCTGATGGTCAGCGCCTGGAACCCGGCCGAGGTCGACCGCATGGCGTTGCCGCCCTGCCACTGCCTGTTCCAGTTCTACGTCGCCGAGGGGCGCCTGTCGTGCCAGCTCTATCAGCGCAGCGCCGACATCTTCCTGGGCGTGCCCTTCAACATCGCCTCCTACGCCCTGCTGACCCTGATGGTGGCCCAGGTCACCGGCTACGCCCCCGGCGACTTCGTGCACACCTTCGGCGACGCCCACCTGTACGCCAACCACATGGACCAGGCGCGCCTGCAGCTGGCGCGCGATCCGCTGCCGCTGCCGATCATGCGGCTCAACCCGGCGGTGGACGACATCTTCGGCTTCGACTACAGCGACTTCACCCTCGAGGGGTACACGTCGCTGCCGCACATCCCGGCGCCGGTGGCGGTCTGAATGCGGGTCAGCCTGGTGGTGGCCGTGGCCGAGAACGGGGTCATCGGCCGCGACGGCGGCCTGCCCTGGCGCCTGCCCGGGGACCTGGCGTGGTTCAAGAAGGTGACCATGGGCAAGCCCATTATCATGGGGCGCAAGACCTACGACTCCATCGGCCGGCCCCTGCCGGGCCGCACCAACATCGTCGTCACCCGCAATCCCGATTGGCGCGCCGACGGGGTGGCGGCGGCGCCCGACCTGGACACGGCCCTGGCCCGGGCGGCGGGGGAGGGGGCCGGCGAGGCCATGGTCATCGGCGGCGCGCAGATATACGCCCAGGCCATCGAGCTTGCCGACCGCTACTACCTGACCGAGGTCCACGCGGCGGTGGAGGGCGACACCTCGCTGCCGCCCCTGGACCGGTCGCAGTGGGTGGAGACCTTCCGCGAGCGCCACGCCGCCGCGGGCGACGCGCCCGCCTACAGCTTCGTCATCCTGGACCGCAGGGTCCCACCGGCAGAATAGCAAGGAGGAACGGCGCCATGGCCGCCTGGATGGAAACCTACCGCGGGGTCGTGTTCCCCTGGCACTGCGACCAGTTCGGCCACATGAACGTGCGCTGGTACGCCCACATCTTCGACGACGCCGCGTTCCACATCTGGCCGCTGCTGGGCTTCAGCCTGCAGAGGATCGAGGAGGACTTCGGCGTCCACACGGTGGTGGCGCGCACCACCACCGACTTCGTGCGCGAGCTGCGCTCGGGCGACCTGTACCGGGTCGAAAGCGGGGTCGAGCGCATCGGCACCAAGAGCCTGACCTACCGCCAGCGCCTGCTGCACGTGGACACCGGCGAGACCCACGCCACCCAGGACGCGGTCGAGGTCTTCTTCGACCCCAAGGCGCGCACCTCGGCGCCGGTGCCGGACGGCCTGCGCCCGGCCCTGGAGGCGCACTTCGTGGGCCGGGACCCGGCATGAAAAAGGGCCCCCGCGGGGGCCCCTTTCCGAAGGCGAAATTTGGCCTGGGTCAGTGCACCACGATGCGCGGCGCCGCCGCCTCCTTGGCGGCCAGGGCCTGCTCGATCTTGGCCCATACCTTCTGGGCGATGCCGCGGTAGGCCTGGGCGTGGGCGCTGTCCGGATCCGACACCGTGATCGGGTTGCCGCCGTCGGACGTGGTGCGGATGTCGATGTGCAGCGGCAGCTCGCCCAGGAAGTCCATGCCCAGCAGGCCGGCCTCCTGGCGGGCGCCGCCGTGGCCGAAGATCTCGGACCGGTCGCCGCAGTTGGGGCAGATGAAGTAGCTCATGTTCTCGACGATGCCGAACACCGGCACGTCCACCTTGCGGAACATGTTCAGGCCCTTGCGGGCGTCGGCCAGGGCGATGTCCTGGGGGGTCGAGACGATCACCGCGCCGGTCAGCGGCACCTGCTGCGCCATGGTCAGCTGGGCGTCGCCGGTGCCGGGCGGCATGTCGACCACCATCACGTCCAGCTCGCCCCAGGCCACGTCGCGCATCAACTGGGTCAGGGCCGTCTGCACCATGGGGCCGCGCCAGATCATGGGCGTCTCCTCCTCGACCAGGAAGCCCATGGACATGCACTTGATGCCGTGGCCTTCCATGGGGTTCAGGGTGCGCCCGTCGGCCGAGGTCGGCTCGCCGGTGATGCCCAGCATGCGCGGCATGGAGGGGCCATAGATGTCGGCGTCCAGCAGGCCGACGCTGTGGCCCAGGCTGCTCAGCGCCAGGGCCAGGTTGACGGCGGTGGTGGACTTGCCGACGCCGCCCTTGCCCGAGGCCACGGCGACGATGGCCTTGACCCCCGGCAGCAGGGCCTCCTGGGCGCCGTGCCCGTGCCCGTGCCCGTGCCCGTGATCATGGGCCGGGGCCTGGTTGGGCTCGGCCTCGGCGGTCAGCACCACGGTGGCCGACAGCACGCCGTCGATGCCGTACACCGCCTGCTCGGCGGCCTTGCGCACCGGTTCCATGCCGGCGCCGCGCTGCGGGTCGACCACCACGGCGAAGGCCACGTGGCCGTCGCGAACCTCCAGGCCCTGCACCATGCCAAGGGTGACGATGTCCTGCCCGCGGTCGGGGTCCTGGACCGCCTTCAGGGCCTCGAGAATGGTTTCGCTGTTCACGTGGCTCATGCTTGAAATCTCCGAAAAACACGCCGATATCCGGGGCGGACCAATTCACTGCGCGACGTTGCACGGGCAGACGTGCTGTCCTATAAGGCAACCTCTGCTATGAAGTAACATTAGAAACCCAAAATACAAGGTCTAACCTTTGCGTTTTTGCCAAAAGGGAATCTGTTGATGGCGTGGAACCCACAAGGCGGCGGCCCCTGGGGCGGCGGTGGCGGAAATCAGGGACCCTGGGGCGGCGGCGGCGGGCCGCAGCGGCCCCAGCCCCCGGACATCGAGGAGATGATCCGGCGCAGCCAGGACAAGTTCAAGCGGTTCCTGCCCGGCGGCATGGGCGCCGGCAAGGGCATCTTCCTGATCGTCCTGATTGCCGTCGCGCTGTGGATGGCCAACGGCTTCTACCGCGTGCAGCCGGGCGAGGTGGGCGTGCAGCTGCTGTTCGGCAAGTTCAACAGCGTCACCAACCCGGGCCTGAACTACTGGTTCCCGGCGCCCATCGGCGACGTCATCAAGCCGAATGTCGAGCGCACCAACACCATCACCGTGGGCTTCCGCGGCCAGTCCGACCGCACCGGCCGCGGCGGATCGGGCGACGTGCCCCAGGAAAGCCTGATGCTGACCGGGGACCAGAACATCATCGATATCGACTTTGTGGTGCAGTGGCGCATCAAGAACGCCGCCGACTTCCTGTTCAACATCCGCGATCCCCAGAACACCATCAAGCTGGCGGCCGAGAGCGCCATGCGCGAGGTGGTCGGCCAGACCCCCCTGGAAGAGGCCCTGGCCCTGAAGCGCCAGCAGGTGCAGGACCAGACCCGCATCCTGCTGCAGAAGATCCTGGACGACTACGGCGCCGGCGTCTCGGTGGCCCAGGTGCAGCTGCAGAAGGTGGACCCGCCCAAGGACGTGATCGACGCCTTCAACGACGTGCAGCGGGCCAAGCAGGACCAGGAACGCTCCATCAACGAGGCCAACGCCTATTCCAACAACATCGTGCCCCGCGCCAAGGGCGAGGCCGAGAAGCGGATCCAGGCGGCCACCGCCTACAAGGAACAGGTCATCAAGGAGGCCGAGGGTGAAGCCAAGCGCTTCCTGTCCGTCTACGAGACCTACAAGGCGGCCAAGGACGTGACCACCAAGCGCCTGTTCCTGGAGCGCATGCAGGAGATCCTGCGCAAGTCCGACAAGGTCATCATCGACCGCGAGAGCGGCGGCGTGGTGCCCTATCTGCCGCTACCCGAATTGAAGAAGCATCCCCAGGGAGGTGCCCGATGAACCGCAACACCCTGATCATCGCGGCGGTCCTGATCGTCGTGCTGGGCGCCGTCGTGTTCGGCACCCTGTTCACGGTGCACCAGACCCAGCAGGCGCTGATCCTGCAGTTCGGCAACCCGGTGGCCCAGGTGAAGAAGCCCGGGCTCAGCTTCAAGGTGCCGTTCATCCAGAACGTGGAATACTACGACCGCCGCATCCTGGACCTGGACCCGCCGGTGCAGGAGGTGATCCTGTCCGACCAGAAGCGCATCAACGTGGATGCCTTCGCCCGCTACAGGATCGTCGACACCCTGGAGTTCCGCAAGCGGGTTGGCAACGACGCCAACTTCCGCCAGGTCTTCGGCGACCGCCTGAACTCGGCGGTGCGCGCCGAGATCGGCCAGATCCTGCTGGGCGACATGCTGACCGAGAAGCGCGCCGAGGTGATGGAGAAGATCACCAACCAGATGAAGGACCAGGCCCCCGAGTTCGGGGTCGAGGTGGTGGACGTGCGCATCGGCCGCACCGACCTGCCCGAGACCACGGCCCAGGCGGTGTACAACCGCATGCGGTCGGACCGCGAGGCCCACGCCGCCAAGCTGCGCGCCTTCGGCGAGCAGGAGAAGCTGCGCATCCAGGCCAACGCCGACCGCGAGCGCACCATCATCCTGGCCGAAGCCCAGCGCCAGTCGCAGATCCTGCGCGGCCAGGGCGAGGGCGAGCGCAACCGGGTCCTGGGCGAGGCCTATGGGCAGGACCCCGTGTTCTTCGAGTTCTACCGGTCCATGGAAGCCTACGGCGAAGCCTTCGGCGACGGCACGACCATGGTCCTCAGCCCGGACTCGGAGTTCTTCCGCTACTTCGGGACCCGGCCCGACCTGACCAAGTGACCGGTCCGGCGACCGCCGGGCACGCGACGGGAATTTCCGGGGCGCGCGGCCGCCAGCCGCGCGCCCCTTTTTGCCGCGGCCGCGGCCCGGGACAGGGCCCGGGACATGAGCAGGCGCAGGGGGGAGAGGCGGCATGACGGACCTGATCGCGGCGCTGGGCCTGGCCATGGTCATCGAGGGCGCCATCTATGCCCTGTTTCCCGACGGCATGAAGAGCATGCTGGTCCAGGTCTTGAACCAGCCGGCCGGCGTGCTGCGCGGGTTCGGCCTGGTGCTGGCCGTGGTCGGGGTCGGCGTGGTCTGGCTGGTGCGCGGATAGGCGCCCCGTTCACGTCGGCGTGATCGGTGGAAAAAAGCCACACTTCAACCACATTCGTCCCCCATATGGCAGGACAACCACGGTCCGGCTTCGCCCTCGGCAGGTGCGGACGGTTTGAATTCCGCCGTGAATGCACTTAAATCGTGGGGCGTCGACACTTGCCGGATACCGCAAGGCATTTCTCTTTCAATGGAGACAGAAAAGTGATTCACAGTCGCTTGATCCCGGCCCGGGCAACGGGCAACCGGTTCCAGGCGCGGACCGCCGCCAACCTGACCGTGCTGGTGGCCTTCGTGCTGTCCATGGTGGCCTCGGGGATGGCCCACGCGCGCACCGCGCCCGAAAGCTTCGCCGATCTGGCCGAGAAACTGCTGCCGTCGGTGGTCAACGTGTCGACGACGCAGACGGTCGAGGGCCGCGCCGCGCCGCAGATTCCGCAGTTGCCGCCGGGGTCGCCGTTCGAGGAGTTCTTCAAGGAGTTCTTCGACCGCAACCGGCCGCAGCAGCGCCAGCGCAAGGCCACCTCCCTGGGGTCTGGCTTCATCATCGACTCCGCCGGCTACATCGTCACCAACAACCACGTGATCGAGGGCGCCGAGGCGATCACCGTCATCCTGCACGACAACACCCGCCTGGACGCCGAGCTGGTCGGCCGCGACACCAAGACCGATCTGGCGGTGCTGAAGGTCAAGCCCGAGGGCGAGTTGAAGGCCGTGTCCTTCGGCGACTCGGACGCCAGCCGGGTCGGCGACTGGGTGGTGGCCATCGGCAACCCGTTCGGCCTGGGCGGCACCGTGACGGCGGGCATCATCTCGGCCCGCGGCCGCGACATCAACTCGGGCCCCTATGACGACTACCTGCAGACCGACGCCTCCATCAACCGCGGCAACTCGGGCGGTCCCATGTTCAACCTGGACGGCCAGGTGATCGGCATCAACACCGCCATCTTCTCGCCCTCGGGCGGCAGCGTGGGGATCGGCTTCGCCATTCCCAGCTCGACCGCCGCGCCGGTGATCAGCCAGCTGATCAAGAACGGCGAGGTGCGCCGCGGCTGGCTGGGCGTGCACATCCAGGCGGTCACCGACGAAATCGCCGAGAGCCTGGGCCTGAAGGAGGCCAAGGGTGCCCTGGTGGCCAGCGTCATCGCCGACGGCCCGGCCGCCGAGGCCAAGATCGAGCCCGGCGACGTGATCCTCAAGTTCGACGGCAAGGAGGTGCCCGAGATGCGCAAGCTGCCGCGCATCGTCGCCGAGACCGAGGTCGGCAGGCCGGTGCCGGTGGAGATCTGGCGCAGCAACAAGAAGATCGTGCTGTCGGTCACCGTCGGCCGCCTGCAGGAGGAGGAGAAGGCCGCCGCCGAGGCAACCTCGCCCCAGGGCGGCAAGTCGCGGGAAAGCGAGAAGGCCCTGCGGTCCCTGGGCCTGACCCTGGCGCCGGTCAGCGACGAGCTGCGGACCCGCTTCAAGCTGTCCGACGACGCCAAGGGCGTGGTGGTGACCTCGGTCGCCGACGACAGCCCCGCGGCCGAGAAGGGCATCCGCCCCGGCGACCTGATCGTCGAGGTCAGCCAGGAGGAGGTGGCCAGCCCCACGGACGTCATCGACAAGGTCGACCAGGCCCGCGCCGCCGGCCGCAAGTCGGTGCTGTTCCTGCTGGAAACCCAGGCCGGGCTGCGCTTCGTGGCCCTGCGCATCGACGGCAGCTAGCCGCCCGTCCCGTACCCCTGAGAAGGGGGGCGCCCCGGCCGCCGGGGCGCCCCCTTTTTTTGCCCGTGGCGGGCGTCCGAAGGTCTGGAAATCCCACCGTCGAGGGTTTACTAATGGCGCAAGCAAACCGCCAACACACCAGGCGCGACAGGCGCCGCCACCGGCCAGACAGGGGAGGGTTGTTCCCATGAGTGACACGATCAAATATCTGCTGCCCGAGGAACGGATCCCGAAGGCCTGGTACAACATCGCCGCCGACCTGCCCAAGCCCCTGGCGCCGGTGCTGCACCCGGGCACCGGGCAGCCCATCGGGCCCGACGACCTGGCGCCCCTGTTCCCCATGGCCCTGATCGGCCAGGAGGTCAGCACCGAGCGCGAGATCGAGATCCCCGAGCCCGTGCGCGACGTCTACAAGCTGTGGCGGCCGTCGCCCCTGTACCGCGCCCGGCGGCTGGAGAAGGCCCTCGATACCCCGGCCAAGATCTACTACAAGTACGAGGGTGTCAGCCCGTCGGGCAGCCACAAGCCCAACACCGCCGTGGCCCAGGCCTTCTACAACAAGGAGGAAGGCACCAAGCGCCTGTCGACCGAGACCGGCGCCGGCCAGTGGGGCTCGTCCCTGGCCTTCGCCGGTTCCCTGTTCGGACTGCCGGTCGAGGTCTACATGGTCAAGATCAGCTACAACCAGAAGCCCTACCGCCGGGCGCTGATGGAGGCCTACGGCGCCCGCTGCGTGGCCAGCCCCAGCGACGAGACGGAGTCGGGCCGCGCCATCCTGGCCGAGCATCCGGACTCCAACGGCAGCCTGGGCATCGCCATCTCCGAGGCGGTCGAGGTGGCGGCCAAGAACGACGACACCAAGTACAGCCTGGGCAGCGTGCTGAACCACGTGCTGATGCACCAGACGGTGATCGGCATCGAGGCCCTGGAGCAGATGGAGATGGCCGGCGACCAGCCCGACATCATCATCGGCTGCGCCGGTGGCGGCAGCAACTTCGCCGGCCTGACCTTCCCGTTCATCGGCCGCCAGCTGCGCCAGGGCGGCAACATGCGCATCATCGCCGTCGAGCCGGCGGCCTGCCCGACCCTGACCATGGGCACCTTCGCCTACGACTTCGGCGACACCGCGCACCTGACGCCCCTGGTCAAGATGCACACCCTGGGCTCGACCTTCGTGCCCGACGGCATCCACGCCGGCGGCCTGCGCTACCACGGCATGTCGCCCATCGTCAGCCACCTGCTGGAGCTGGGCCTGATCGAGGCCAGCGCCCAGCACCAGACCGGCTGCTTCGAGGCCGGGATCAAGTTCGCCCGCAACGAGGGCATCATCCCGGCCCCCGAGTCCACCCACGCCGTCAAGCAGGCCATCGACGAGGCCCTGAAGTGCAAGGCCGAGGGGGTGGGCAAGACGATCCTGTTCAACCTGTCGGGCCACGGCCACTTCGACATGCAGGCCTACACCGACTACTTCGCCGGCAAGCTGGAGGACCACGCCCACAACCAGGCCGACCTGGACAAGGCCCTCAGCCAGCTGCCCGGGGTGGCGGCCGAATAGGCGCCCGCCGGGCCCCGGCACTTGACACGCACCGGGCGGGCGTGGAGTTTCCGCTCCGCGCCCGCTTGCCGTTCCGGGCCACCGGCGGCATCCTGACCACCACCGAGGAATCTCCCGTGTCCGCCCCCATTCTCAAGCCCTTCGCCGCCCTGCGGCCGGCCCCCGGCCGGGCCGCCGACGTGGTGGCGCCGCCCTACGACGTGCTGTCCAGCGAGGAGGCGCGGGCGCGTGCCCACGGCCGCCCGTGGAGCTTCCTGCACGTGTCCATGGCCGAGATCGACCTGGAGCCGGGGATCGACCACTACGCGCCCCAGGTCTACGCCAAGGCGGCCGAGAACCTGAACCGCATGGTCGCCGAGGGGGTGCTGGTGCGCGACCCGGCGCCGCGCTTCTACGTCTACCGCGTCGCCCGCAACGGCCACGTGCAGACCGGCATCGTCGGCGCCGCCTCGGTGGCCGAGTACGCGCGCAACCGCATCCGCCGCCACGAGTTCACCAAGCCGGTGAAGGAGGACGACCGGGTGCGCCAGATCGACGCCACCAACGCCCAGACCGGCCCGGTGTTCGTCACCCACCGCGCCGATCCCGAGGTGGCCGCCGTGATCGCCGCCGCCACCGCCGGCGAGCCGGCCGCCGACGTGACCGCCGACGACGGCGTGCGCCACGCCGTCTGGGTGGTCGAGGACGCGGCCCTGATCGACCGCCTGGCCGCCGCCTTCCAGGGCATGGACGCGCTCTACATCGCCGACGGCCACCACCGCTCGGCCGCCGCCGCCCGGGTCGCCGCCGCCCGCCGCGAGGAGGCCGGTGCCCGGGGTGGGGACAGGGGCGGAGACGGGGACGGGGAAGCCTCCCACGACCGCTTCCTGGTGGTCTCCTTCCCCGACGACGAGGTGCGCATCCTGGACTACAACCGGGTGGTGCGCGACCTGAACGGCCTGACCCGGGGCTCGTTCCTGGCCCGGGTGTCCGAGGTCTTCGCCATCACCGAGTCGGCGGGTCCGGCCCGGCCCCAGGAACCGCACGCCTTCGGCATGTACCTGGCCGGCAAGTGGTACTGCCTGGCGCCCCGGGCGTCCCTGCCGGCGGACCCGGTGGGGCGGCTCGACATCAGCCTGCTCAGCGACCGCCTGCTGACCCCGATCCTGGGGGTGGGCGACCCGCGCACCGACCCGCGCATCGACTTCGTCGGCGGCACCCGCGGCCTGGCGGCGCTGGAGAACCGGGTCGACAGCGGCCAGTGGGCGGTGGCCTTCGCGCTCTATCCCACGTCGCTCGAGGACCTGATGGCCGTGGCCGACGCCGGCGAGGTGATGCCGCCCAAGTCCACCTGGTTCGACCCCAAGCTGGCCGACGGCCTGTTCTCCCTGGTGCTCGACTGATTGACCCCGGGGCCTCCGGCGCGGCACAATCGCCCGCCAACGGGGAGCGAACCATGACCGGCGACCACGACCACCACCACGGGCACCACCACGGGCACCACCACGGGCACCACCACGGGCACGACCACGGGGATGGCATGTCCCACCTGACCGAGACCGAGCTGCGCGTGCGCAGCCTGGAAAGCCTGCTGGTGGACAAGGGCCTGGTCGACCCGGCGGCGCTGGACGCCCTGGTCGAGACCTACGAGACCCGGGTCGGCCCGCGCAACGGCGCCCGGGTGGTGGCCCGGGCCTGGACCGAGCCCGAGTTCCGCGACTGGCTGCTGCGCGACGCCACGGCGGCGATCCATTCCATGGGCTACACCGGCCGCCAGGGCGAACACATGACCGTGGTCGAGAACACCGGCCAGGTCCACAACATGGTCGTCTGCACGCTGTGCTCGTGCTACCCCTGGCCGGTGCTGGGGCTGCCGCCGGTGTGGTACAAGTCCGCCCCCTACCGGGCCCGCGCCGTGCGCGACCCGCGCGGGGTGCTGGCCGAGTTCGGCACCGTCCTGCCCGACGGGGTGGCCGTGCGGGTGTGGGATTCCACCGCCGAGATGCGCTACCTGGTGCTGCCGCAGCGGCCCGCCGGCACCGACGGCTGGGACGCCGGGCGCCTGGCCGACATCGTCACCCGCAACTCCATGATCGGGGTCGAGCGCGACCTGGACACGGACCGCGTCGCCGCGGACGGGGAGGGCGCCTGATGGACGGCATCCACGACCTGGGCGGCCTGCACGGCCTGGGCCCCATCGACCCGGAGCCCCAGGAGTCCGAGCCCTGGTTCCACGCCGGGTGGGAGCGCCGCGCCTTCGCCGTGACGCTGGCCTGCGGGGCGCTGGGCCGGTGGACCCTGGACGAGAGCCGCTTCGCCCGCGAACGCCAGCACCCCATCGACTACCTGCGCCACAGCTACTACGAAAACTGGCTCGCCGGCCTGCGCACCCTGCTGGTCGAGAAGGGCCTGGTCACCGCCGCCGAGCTGGAAAGCGGCCGGTCCGAGGGGCCCGCCCAGGGGGCCAGCCCGCTGCGCGCCGGGGCGGTCGAACGGGTGCTGCTGGCCGGCAGCCCGGTGTCCCGGGCCGAGGGCGCCGCGGCGCGGTTCGGGCCCGGCGACGCCGTGCGGGTGCGCAACATCCACCCCGAGGGACACACCCGGGCGCCGCGCTACGTGCGTGGCCGGCGGGGCACCATCCGCGCCGACCACGGCATCCACGTCTTCGCCGACGGCAATGCCGCCGGCGCCGGCGAGAACCCCCAGCACCTGTACAGCGTCGCCTTCGCCGCCCCCGAACTGTGGGGACCTGACGCTCCCGCTGCCGACGAGGTCTTCCTTGACCTGTGGGACAGCCACCTGGAGCCGGCATGAGCGACCTTCCTCTGGACCGGCTGCCGGCCCTGCCGCGGGACGCCGACGGCCCCGTGTTCGCCGCGCCGTGGCAGGCGCAGGCGTTTGCCATGGCGGTGGCGCTCAACGCCCGCGGCCACTTCACCTGGCCCGAGTGGGTCGAAACGTTCGCCGCCGAACTTGCCGCCGGCGACCCGCCCGGGGTGGACCCGGCCGACGCCTACTACCACCACTGGCTGGCGGCGCTGGAAAAGATCGTCGCCGCCAAGGGCCTGGCCCCGGCCGGCGAGCAGGACCGCCGCCGCGCCGCCTGGGCCGCCGCCGTGGCGCGCACGCCCCACGGCCGGCCCATCGAGCTCGGTCCCGACGACTGACCCCCGCCAACCAGGAGCCCCGATGACCCTCGACGAAAGCACCTTCGAAAGCCTGGCCGACACCACGCTCGCGCACCTGTTCGACACCATCGACGAAGTCCTGGGCGACCAGATCGACGTCGACCTGGAGGGCGGTATCCTGACCCTGGAGCTGGACTCGGGGGGCCAGTACGTCATCAACAAGCACGCGCCGAACCGCCAGATCTGGGTGTCCTCGCCGAAGAGCGGCGCCAGCCACTACGACCACAGGGACGGCCGCTGGATCGGCACCCGCGACGGCGCCGACCTGCAAACCCTGCTGGCCGCCGAACTGGCCGCCCTGACCGGCACCCGGGTGGACCTGGGCTAGGTCTGGACCCGATCGCGGGCCGTTCCGGATCGTTCCGGTACCGTTTTGGCCCCGAAGTCGTCCTGACAACCCCTTGAAGGCATTGGAAACCCGCCCTGCGGACGGGAAAATGTCGTCATCTGAGCCTCTTGCAGAATTCGAGCTTGATGCGGGGTGTTTTTTTGATTGGCTTGCGGGTGCGGCAACGAAGGCCTCTCGGATTTGCGCAATCGGGTTGGATTTTGCCACGCGGTGCGGGTTTGCGGCGCGTTCAGGCCAAGTCGGTCCGGCTGCGTCCCCTCGGAAGAGGTCGCGTGATGTTGGCGCCCGGGAGGCTCCGGGTTACGGAACCAGACGCATCAATTGATCGACAGTCAACGCCAGGATGCCGAACATCAGGTGGCACATCACCTTGTCGTGGCCGCGGACGCGAACCGTGCGGCCGCCGAAGTCGTCCTTGAGCCGGGCGTTGACCCGCTCGGCGGCCGTGCGCTCGCCATAGCGGATCTTCTCCGCGGTCTGGTATCCGGCGTGCCGGCGCCGTTCCGCCTCGAGGGCCAGTTCCCGCTTGCGCTCGGCCTTGCCCCAGGGGTTGGCCTCGATGATCGGGACGTGGCCGAGAGATCGGCTATGGTCCTTGATCTCGCCGACGTCGTAGGCACTGTCCATCAGGTCATACAGGCTCCTCACCCGCGCCGCCGTGAGGGTCGCCAGCGGGATCGCCGCTTGGCTGTCGTGCAGCGACGCCGCGCTCAGCAGGGCGCTCAGCGGCACCATGCCGTCGGCCACATCCAGGTGCAGCTTATAGCCGGTCCAACTGCTCCTGTAGCCCTTGGCGCTGCGCTTGGTGCCGACGGCGCAGTGCCGCGGCAGGTCGGCCAGCATCTCCTCGAGGGTCATGTCCAGTTGGCGCTCCAGGCGCCGCCGCCGCCGCGGCGCCTCCTCGCCCTTGCGCGGCCGACCGCGCCCGCGCTTCGGCTTGCCAGGCAACGCCGCCGGCTTCTCGCGCGCCTCGATCGCCGTGCTGTCCCGCGAGACGTGGCCGACCAGCCGCTCCGCGTGGGTGCTTTCGATCAACGCCTGGTGCAGGCGGCTCGGCAGGGCACTCCGCGCGAACTCGGCAAAAGCCCGCGAGAAGGTCGACTCGCTGGGCACCGACCCCAGGCGCTCCCAGCCGCAAAGCCGGCGCAAGGTCTTGTCAACCGAGAGCCGCTCGATCAGCAGGCCGGTCGTCGGCAGGTTGAACACCGCCTTGGCGACGAAGGCACGGGCCAGAGCCGCACGGTCCGAAGGCGGACAGCCGGCGCCGCCACGCCGGTAGGGCAGAAACGCCTCCACCCCGACCACATCAAGCACCGTGACCAACCGTCGGTGGCGATCCCCAAGTGGGCCCAGTTCCTCTTCCAGCCACGGGAACAGTTGGCCTTGCAGCCGTTGCCAGCAAGCTGTTAACGTCTTTCTCAGAGGCATCCTCCGCAGTCCCTTCCAGTGGTTGTTCCGCAAAACAAGCCTACTGGAACAAGACTGCGGAGGCCCTCGGAAACCGCCCCAATCCCCAAAATTCCACGCGCCTCGGCAATTCTGCAAGAGGCTCATCTGTCGTCATTCCGCCCGGCGAGAACGGGGCAAAGGAACACGGATGAACACGGATGGCCTCGCCGACCCGCCGGGACCTGGCGCGCCCGCCGATCCCGGGCGCCCGCCCCGCAGGGGCTTTCCCCTTTCGTGTTCATCCGTGCGGCGCAGCCATCCGTGTTCATCCGTGTTCAATCAGGCATGCCCGGGCCAACCGGAGAGGTCGCGCCGCGGTGGGATTTCATATTCACAATCGCAAAGAACTGACAGGAATATAGTCTGAATTTAGGCCGATTCAAGGGGCGGCGCACCCGATTGTTCCCCGGCGGCGCACCGCCTACAATCCGCCCAGCCGCAACCCTGGGGGAGTCGCCGAGTGCACCCGGTCGATCTGTTCATCCTGTTCTCCATCGGCCAGGTGGTGTCCTGGCTGGCCACCCTGTACGTGGAGACGGACCCCCGGCGCCTGCTGGGCCATGCCGTGGTGGCCACCTTGGGCGCCTTCCTGGGCGGTTATGTGGCCACGCTGCTGTTCCCGCCGACGGCCAAGCTGGCCCTGATCGGCGGCGGATTCCTGGGGGCCATCGTGCTGCTGGTGGTGCTGCGCTTCCGCAAGGCCCGGGCCTGCGCCGGCTGCGGCCGCATGGCCACCCTGGCCACCCCGCGCTGCCCCGGCTGCGCCATGCCCTGGCCCGCCCTGCACGCGGCCAACGAGCAGACCTGCCGCCGCTGCGGCGCCGTCGCGCCCCTGGTGTCCGCCGACCCCGGCCGGCCGGGCGCCTACGCCCGGGTCGTCGCCTGCCCGAGTTGCGGCAAGCCGAACCCGTCCGCCCCCGACTGGGCCGGCGCCCTGGCCGGCCGCAAGCTGGCCTCCATCGCCGGCGCCCTGGCGGTGGTGGGCGCGCTGTTCCTGCTGCTGGCCTGGGCCAAGTCGCTGCAGATCATGGCGGGGTAACGGTTCACAAGATTCGAAGTTCTGGCAAGGCATTTCCTCGCGGCCTGGCGGTCACAATTCTTTCCATTTCGACGGAAATGGCGATAAAATAATTCCCGGTTCTCTGTTTTTTTGAGAATTTTACATGCAAATCAATTGCATGGACATTCCGGTCGTGTCCCAGGGATTCGCACGAAGTTGATACCGGCCGGGGGGCCGATCATTGGCGCCGGCGGCCATGATTCGGGGGGGATTATGTTGCGTATCCTGTTGCCATTGTTGGCGTTTTTCGTCGCATCCTGCCAATCCGGCCCGTCCTCGATGCAAAGAATGCTGCAGAAGGGGGCACGGCAGCTTTCAGCGCAGGAAGTGGCGCAATTCTACGCCAAGGAAACGGCCTATTTCGAGGGCTGGGAGTGGACGAAGAATGTCATTCGATATGAAATGCGGCCGAACGGAAAGATCATCGTCCATGCGCCCGGGAAGACGAGGTGGGGTGTGGACAGCAAGAGTTACGGCGACATCTACTTGAACAGCACGGGGCAATGGTGCGTGTCCTGGCGGTATCGCAACATGGAGCGCGCGAAAAGCAGCAAGGACGATTGCTTCGTGTGGATCGAGAAGGAGCCGAACGTCTACCGTATCTATTTCATGTGGGAAAAATGGGTCGCGGACAACGTAAAGAGGACAAAGAAGCCAGAGTAGAAAAGGGGGGACGTTTGCGATGGTGCGGTTTATCAACCCGGTGGACAACCGGTTTGGTGCGTGTGGCTGGATACTGATCTGCCTGATCGTTGCCATGATCGGGGTCGCCGGATGCGTCAGCGGTTCCGGATCGGGCAGCGTGTCGATCCCGGCCACGTTCTCGGGAAGGCCGGATCATTGGCACGATTTCGACTATTGGCTTGAAAGCTCCCATCGCAGGCACCGCGCCCACGACTACGCGGTTCCCGTGGGCACGCCCCTCCTCGCGGTTGCCGACGGTTCGGTTACGCGCATGACGGCCGACCTTTCAAGCTCCGGCGGGATAATCCTCTCCACCAGGTATGGCGACCTGGATGTTCACTATGTCCATCTGGGAAAGATCCTGGTCAAACCGGGGGACGTCATCAAACGGGGGGATGTTATCGCCCTGGCGGGATATACGGGGCAGCACCGGGGATCGCGCCCCCACCTGCACTTTGAGGTGCGCCGCCGGGACGTCAACATCGACCCCTATCCGAACCTGTGGTACGGCGGCGGCAAACCGTTGGCCTTCGATCCGACGGTGGAATACCCGAAGGATAAGTTGCTGTTCACCCATCCGGTGGCCTTCGGACCCTACTATCAGGATGCACGCCGCCTGGCCCTCGAGCGGGAACAGCAGATGAAGCCCACCAGGCGGGAGGTCGAGATCGCATGGCAGGGTCTTTTCGAGCGGCGGACGGTCACGGCGACCTTCGAGCTGGCGCGCAGCCACAGCCGCTCTTTCAAGTTGGCGCTTCCCGGCAGTCCCGGCGACTGCACGGGACTCCTGCCGACATCGGAAAACAGGAATGCGGGCTGGTCACTTGTCTGCCAGAACGGACATTTCGCCACGGGGTCGGATCTCACCACACTGGAGAACGGCCAGTTGATTGCCCGGGGCAAGGACGGGAAGAACGGGTCGGTCACGATCCGGGTGAAATAGGCGGCCGTTGATGACCCCGGACAGGGCGTTCCCTGGCGGGGATGCGATCCATCGATGGGCGTGACGTGCTGTCTCCATATGGACGGCAAAGTGGGGGAGAGGAAACATGCCAACCAATCCATTCCAGGCTTTCCTGGTGGCGGTGATCCTGGCGCTGTCCCTGGCCGCCTGTCAGACGGCGGGGACGGGGAAGGGGCCTGTGACCGTGACGTCCATGACCACGCCGGACCGCATCCTGGCCGGCAAGCCCTACGAGGTGTCCCTCACCTTCACCGGGCCCGAAGGGGTGTCCATCGGCAGGGTCTGCTTCACCTGGTCGGGCGAGGGACCCTACTGTTTCGGGAACCGGAGCCTGCGCATCTCGGGCGACACCAAGGAGGTGATCGTCCACCTGCGCACCAACAACGCGAACTCGTACTGGCTGAATGGATATGTGGAGTATGTGTTCGAGGGCAGGAAGTACATCAGCAACAACGTGGAACGCAGTATCACGGTGAATTAGCGTCGCCGCGGGCTATCCCCGCACCCCCGCCGCCGGCGGGTCGTGGGGCGGGCCGGCGAAGCATTGGGCCAGGGCCATCCATTGCCGGGCCGGCTCGCCGACCACGCGCAGGGGGGTGTCGGCCACGTTGCGGGTCTGGGTCACCACCTGGCAGAAGGCTTCGGCCGGGCCCTCGATCAGGTGGTCGTGGCGCGGCGCGTGCCATTCCCACAGGGCGCCCGACGGCGCCGTCAGGCGCAGGTGCGGCGGCGGGCCCGGGGGCTCCAGGCCGCGGTTGGCGAAGGTCCAGCCATAGGTGTTGACCCCCATCACCGCCACGTTGCGGATGCGGTCCGTATTCTCGCGCCGCACGCCCAGCAGGTCGTACACCGCCTGGCCGTGGGCCCAGGTCTCCATCAGCCGCGCCGTGATGCTGGAGCGCGCACTCATGTCCGGCCCCGCCCACTTGACCCGGTGGCGCGGGTCGACGGCGGCGAAGTGGGCGGCCAGGTCGTGGCTGAAATCGTGCCAGGCCTGCACCAGCGCCGGGCCGGCGAGGCCGTCCAGCAGGTCCTCGGTCACCGCCACCATGGTCTCGCCGGCCAGGCGCCGGGCCTTCATGGCGCCGTATTCGCGCCCGAACCGGTCTTCGTCGCGCAGGGACAGGTCGGCCATGACGTTGAAGAAGTGCAGGTGCTGCAGGATATGGTCGACGGTCCACTGCTTGAACGGCGTGGCGCGTGCCAGGTCCGCCGCCGTCAGGGGCGCGACCAGGGCGTACAGGGCGTCGCTCTCGTCGCGGAAGTCGGTCGCCTGCTCCATGGTCACGGGGCTTCCTTGCGGAAGTGGGTGTGGCAGGACTTGCAGGCCTGCTTGCCCACGACGCCGAGCTGCGCGGCGATGACCCGGGCGTTGCCGGTGGGGGCCACGGCGGCCAGGCGGTCGGCCTCGTAGGTGAAGGCCTCCTGCACCGCCTTGAACTCGCGCGGGTTGTCCCAGATCTGGTCCAGCGCCGCGGTGTCGCCGGCGGCGGCCGAGGAGCTCTGCGGGAACACCTTTTCCGAGATGTGCGCCAGGCGGGCCACCGACTGGGCGTGGTCCGGCAGGTCGGCCATGTCGCCGCCGCGGCCCTGGACGATGGCCGCCATGGCCGCCATGTGCCCGCCCAGGGCCCGCATCACCGCCTTGCGGTAGGCGATGGTGCCGTTGTCGGCGGCGCCCGCCGGCGCCGGCGCCGCGGTCGCGGCGGCCAGCAGGGTCAGGACGGCGCCGGCGGCGCGGGCCTTGGCGGAAAAGCGCATGGGTGGGATCTCCTGGCGACTGTTTCGACGACTCCGGGAAAAGGGTACCCGCCCCGACGGCCCTTGAACAAGGCCCCCTGAGGCGGCCCGGGGCAACTCAGCCGGCGGGCATTTCCGGACCCGTTTTCAGTTGAGCTTTCCGCAACCAAACGCGGCCGGGAATTCGTTTGCCGCCGGCCCCGCCGGACGCCCATACTGGTGCCCTGGGAGACGAAGGACCCACCACACAGGGCACCGGCCGGCGCGCCGCCCTCGGCCGCGCGCCGCCAGCCCCGCGGGCCGGGAAACCGGGCCCGATCCACGCCGAAATCCAGGGAGGACGACCATGGGCAACATCCGCGTCAAGCCGGAAGCCACCAAGCACCTGAGCGGGGCCGCCTGGGTCGCGCCCGACTGCCACGGCATGAACTTCTACCAGGCCGACCCGGCCTTCCGCTGGCTGGCGCGGCACTACATGGCGGCCGACCTGCACGCCCACCTGGAGCCGCACCTGGACCGCCTGGGCGCCCTGTCGGGCGGCAGGCTGGACACCCTGTCGCGCCTGGCCGACCGCCACGTGCCGGTGCTGCACCCGCGCGACCCCATGGGCCGGGATATCGACTCGATCGAATACCATCCCGCCTACAAGGAGATGGAGCGCATCGCCATGGAGGACTTCGGGCTCAACCGCCTGGCCCACGCCGGCGGGGTGCTGGGCTGGCCCGAGCCCATGGGGCCGCTGGCCAAGTACGCCATCCAGTACCTGTTCGTGCAGTCGGAATTCGGCCTCATGTGCCCCATCAGCGCCACCGACACCTCGGCCTTCCTGGTGCGCAAGTACGCCCCCGACGCCGTGCGCGAACGCTACCTGCCGCGCCTGATCGCCGACCGCTACGAGGACATCCGCATGGGCGCCCAGTTCATGACCGAGCAGTCGGGCGGGTCCGACGTCTCGAACATGGAGTGCGAGGCCGAGTTCGACGGCGAGAACTGGCGCATCACCGGCGACAAGTTCTTCTGCTCCCACGCCGACGGCGAGATCGTGATGATGCTGGCCCGGCCCAAGGACGCCCAGTGGGGCAGCCGCGGGCTGTCGCTGTTCCTGCTGCCGCGCACCCTGGAGGACGGCACCCGCAACAGCTACCAGATCCTCAAGCTGAAGCCCAAGCTGGGCTCCAGCTCCATGGCCTCGGGCGAGTGCCGCTTCGACGGCGCCGTCGCCTACCTGCTGGGCGAGGAGGGCAAGGGGCTCAAGCAGATGCTGGACATGGTCAACCTCAGCCGCCTGTCGCACGGCGTGCGCGCCGCGGCCATGATGCGGCGCAGTTTGAACGAGGCCATGCAGGTGGCGCGCAGCCGCTTTGCCTTCGGCGAGAAGATCGTGCGCCACCCGCTGATGCGGCGCCAGCTGATGAAGATCATGGTGCCGACCGAGCAGATCCTGTCGGTGTTCATGTTCACGGCCAAGGTCATGGAGCGGGCGGACACGGGCGACGAACGGGCCAGGACGATCCTGCGCATCCTGACCCCGCTGCTGAAATACCGCGGCTGCCGCGACAACATCAAGGTCGCCACGGCGGCCATGGAGGCGCGCGGCGGCCTGGGCTACATCGAGGACTGGGTCAACCCGCGCCTGGTGCGCGACGCCCACTTGGGCGTGCTGTGGGAGGGCACGTCGAACATCGTGTCGCTGGACGTGGTCAAGCGCGCCATCCCCAAGAACCAGGCCCACGAGGCCCTGGGCGAGGCCCTGCACGAGATCATCGACGACAGTCCCGACGTGCCCGGCCAGTACCGGGGCGAGCTCGGCCAGATGGTCGACCGGGCCGTGCGCTTCGCCGAGGAGGTGGCCCTGAAGGCCGAGCACGAGCCGTTCTCGCGGCAGGCGGCCGGGGCGCTCTATCACGCGCTCAGCGCCGTGCTGCTGGCCAGCGAGGGGGCGGCCATGGGGGCCGAGACGGGGGATGCCAGCCGGTTGTTGCTGTCGCGCCTGGTCATCGACCACCGCATGCGGCCGCGCGACCCCATGAGCCTGGACGGCGGCGAGGTGGACGAGGCCATCGCCGACCTGCTGCTGGCCGACACCCCGCCGACCCCGGCCCAGGCCGCCGCGGCCCTGGCCGGATGACGGCTGAGGCCGGGGCCGAGCCGCCCCTTTCCGGGCTCAGGGTGTTCGACGCCACCCAGGGCGTGGCCGGGCCCCACGGCACCATGCTGATGGCCCAGCACGGCGCCGACGTGATCAAGGTGGAGCCGCCCGAGGGCGACTGGGGCCGCCAGATCGGCCAGGTCTACGACGGCCAGTTCTGCGCCCACGCCGTGGCCTTCAACCGCGGCAAGCGGTCCATCGCGCTCGACTTCAAGGACCCGGCGGGCCTGGCGGTGGCGCGGCGCCTGGCCGCCGGCGCCGACATCGTGGTCGAGAACTTCCGCCCAGGCGTCATGGCGCGCTATGGGCTGGACGCCGCCACCCTGCGCGCGGCGCGGCCCGAGCTGATCTACGCCTCGGTCACCGGGTATGGCCAGCGCGGGCCCTACCGCGACCGGGGCGTCAGCGACACCATCATGCAGGCCTTCTCGGGCTTCATGTCCATCAACCGCGACGACCGGGGAACGCCGCGGCGCTTCGGCATGATCGCCATCGACGTGATGACCGGGCTGTACCTGTTCCAGGCCGTGGCGGCGGCGGTGCTGGCGCGGTTCCGGTTCGGCCGCGGCGCCACCATCGACTGCAACATGATGCAGTCGGCGGCGGCCTTCCAGGCGGCCAAGATCATGGAGCACCACCTGGAAGGCGCCGCCAACCCGGTGCTGGTGGCGCCCACCGGCGAGATGCCCACGGCCGACGGCTGGCTCAACGTGTCGGGGGTCAAGCAGGAGCACTACGAGGCCCTGTGCCGGGCCATCGGCCGGCCCGACCTGATCGTCGATCCGAGCTTCCGCACCAACGCCGACCGACTGGCCCGCGCCGGCGAGATCATCGCCATCGTCCAGGCCGAGTTCCGCAAGAAAACCACCGCCGAATGGTGCGCCATCCTGACCGAAGCCGGGGTCATGCACGCCGCCGTGGCCGACTACGGCGACTTCCTGGCCAATGAACACGTGCGGGCGGTGGAGGCCGTGGTCATGGCCGACCAGCCCGGCGTCGGCCCGGTGCCCCACGCCAACGTCCCCGGCGCCCCGCCCATCGACCCCGCCGCCCCCCTGGCCCGCGCCCCGCGGGTGGGCGAGCACGGGGCCGAGATTTTAATCGAGGCGGGGTACGGGGAAAGTGAGATCGCGGCGCTGCTGGGGAAGGGGGCGGCGGCCGGGTAGGGTTCGCGGGGATTGTGGTCCGGATTCGTCCGGTGCTATGTGGGGGGCGTCCACTTGGAAAGGTCCCCGCCATGGCGCTGGTGCTCTACGGCCATCCCTTCTCGTCCTATACGCAGAAGGTGCTCACCGCCCTCTACGAGAACGCGACACCGTTCGAGTTCCGCCTGATCGGGCCGGACACGCCCGAGCACACGGCCGAATGGCTGCGGCGCTGGCCGGTGCGCAAGTTCCCGCTGCTGGTGGACGGCGGGCGCCAGGTGGCGGAGACCCCGGTCATCATCGAGTACCTGCAACTGGCCCACCCGGGGCCCGTGCGCCTGCTGCCCGCCGACCCCCTGGCGGCCCTGGACGTGCGTTTCATGGACCGGGTCTTCGACCTGCACGTCATGGACGCGGCCCAGTGCGCCGTCGACGGCGCGCTCACCGGCGACCCGGCGAAGCGCCGCGACGGCATGGCCCGGGCCGTAGACAGGCTCGACCGGGTCTACCCCTGGCTCGACCGCGAGCTGGCCGGCCGCGCCTGGGCCACGGGCGACCATTTCACCCTGGCCGACTGCGCCGCCGCGCCGGCGCTGTTCTACGCCGACTGGACCCACCCCATCCCCGACACCTGCGCCACCCTGCGCGCCTACCGCGCCCGCCTCCTGGCCCGCCCGTCCTTCAACCGCGCCATGGAAGAGGCGCGGCCCTACCGCCCCCTGTTCCCCCTGGGGGCGCCGGAGAGGGATTGAGGGGGCGGGGGCACTGGTGATCCGTCGCTGGTCTCCGTGCGCCGCCGATGACGTTCGAATTTTGCTGACACGCCGCGGCGCCGGGTGACCAGGTCATTTCATTTGCGAATTCAGCAAGGCACCTGCGCCTGTTCCCAATCGCTCGATCTTGGCGCGACGGAATATTCGGTTATCCCACCAACTCCAAATCCACACGCACTTCCCGCACAAGGACCTTCGGCCGCACGGTGCCGCGGTGCCCGGTTTCCAGGCTCACCAGGCCATAGCGGCTCATGGTTTTCAGGGTCCGGGACAGGTTGCTGACCTTGCGCCCGGTCAGGTCCTCCAGTTCCTTGAGGGACTGGGGCTGCCGCTCGTCGATGATGCGCAGGAGCGCCCGGTTGGGCTCGGACAGGACCTTGGCGAAGGATTCGATGGAGGTGAACCAGATGTGCGGCTCCCGGCGTCCGCGGCGGCGGTCGCCGCGGGCGATGGCCAGGGCCCGCTCCTTCAACTCGCCGTGGCTGGCGATCCCGACGTTGACGACCTTGCTTACCATTGGCCTCGCTCCTTGAGTATGCGCTCCACCTCGTCGAAGAAATCGGCCACCAGGGTTGCCGCGTCGGTGAAGGCGTAAGGGCGGCCCCTGTCGGTGGAATCCCGGTGCCAGTGGTCGTGGGCGGTGGCGTTCCCGCGTCGGCCGCCCTGCCGCGGTACGGAATGGGCGTTGTCGAACCCCATGATCCGGGCACCGCTTGGATCGTGCAAGGTCAGCGAATAGGAAATCCCGTGCGGCCGCTCGGGGGTTCTCTCCACTTCGACGACGCGGAACCGGGTCACATACCCGTCGCCGTAATGGATCTCCTCGCCGTGGAGATCCAGGAGGTAGCGCAGGGACGACTCGATCCACTCCATGCATGAACTTATCACTTAGTGATAAGGTAGTCAAGCTGGCCATGGCGCAGGGTTGGGCGGGCTACGCCGACGCCTCCTGGAGCAGCCAGTCGCGCAGCGCCACGAGGTTGGGGTCCTCGGCCTTGGCCTGGGGGTAGACCAGGTGGAACGGGCGGCCGGAGCGGCGGACGGTGGCGAAGGGGCGCACCAGGCGGCCCTGGGCCAGGTCGGCTTCCACCAGCACGCCGACGCCGATGGCTACGCCCAGGCCCTCGATGGCGGCCTGGATGGTCAGGTTGTGGCTCTCGAAGCGCAGGCCGCGGGTGGGGTCGATGCCGTCAATTTCCGCCTCGCGGAGCCACTGCCGCCAGTCCTGCGGCCGCGGGGCGCCGTGCAGCAGGGTGTGGCGGGCCAGGTCGGCGGGGGACTTGAGCGTTTCGGCCAGGGCCGGCGCGCAGACGGGGAAGGTGTCCACCTCGGCCAGCTTGCGCGCCTCCAGGCCCCGGCGCGGGCCCTCGGGGCCCAGCACCTGGATCGCCATGTCGTACTCGCCGCCCTCGAAGTCCGCCGGGTTGAGCGAGGTGGTCAGGCGCACGTCGATCTGCGGGTGGGCGTCGAAGAAGCGGCCCCAGCGGGGGATGAACCAGCGGATGGCGAAGGTGGGGTAGGCGCAGATGGAGACGGCGTTGCCGCGCGCCTCGCCGCGCAGGCGCTCGCTGGCACCGGACAGGCGGTCCAGGGGCTCGCGCACCTCGGCGGCGTACTGGCGCCCGGCCGGGGTCAGTTCGACCCGCTTGTGGCGGCGGCGGAACAGCGCCGTGCCCAGGAACGCCTCCAGGGCCTGGATCTGGCGGCTGACGGCGCCGGGGGTCACGTTCAGCTCCTCGGCGGCGCGCTGGAAGCTGAGCAGCCGGCTCGCCGCCTCGAAGGCCACGAGCCCGGCCGTGGACGGGATGCGGCGCATGGGGACCCCTTGCCTGGTTGAGGAAAGGGCAATCCTAGCGGGGATCGGGGCGGGTTGGAACAGGGGGACGCGGAGACACTCCATCCGTCGTTCCCGCGCAGGCGGGAACCCATTCCGTCGCCATGGCGGTCACGGGTGGTGGTGCGGGCTGGTCGCCCATCCGGTCCGGGTTGGCGGACGGCCGTCGCCGGGAAACGAAGGCGGAATGGATTCCCGCCTGCGCGGGAATGACGGAAGAGGGGCGGGAATGACGGAAGAGGGGCGGGAATGACGGTGGGACTCAGCTCTGCTTCGCCCGCGCCTGGGCCTGGACGGCGGTGACGGCGATGGCGCGGCAGACGTCCTCGGCCGAGCAGCCGCGGGAGAGGTCGTTGGCCGGCTTGTCGAGGCCCTGGAGGATGGGGCCGATGGCCTTGGCCAGGCCCAGGCGCTCGGTGATCTTGTAGGCGATGTTGCCGGCCTGCAGGTCGGGGAAGATGAACACGTTGGCCCGCCCCTCGATGGGCGAGCCGGGGGCCTTCTGGGCGTTGATCTCGGGCACCACGGCGGCGTCGAGCTGCAGCTCGCCGTCGATCTTCAGCCCCGGGCGGCGGGCGCGGGCGATGTCGGTGGCCTCGATCACCTTGTCGGCCAGGGCGTGTCGCGCGCTGCCCTTGGTGGAGAAGGACAGCATGGCCACCCGGGGCTCGAGCCCCAGCAGGTCGCGCGCCGTGTCGGCGGAGGTCAGGGCGATCTCGGCCAGCTCGCGGGCGTTGGGGTCGATCACCAGGCCGCAGTCGGAGAAGATGAACGCGCCCCTGAACCGGTGGAAGTCCTCGCACAGCAGCATGATGAAGAAGCTGGACACGATCTCGTGCCCGGCGCCGATGCCCACCACCTGGATGGCGGCGCGCACGGTGTCCGAGCTGGTGTAGCGGGCCCCGGCCACCGAGCCGTCGGCGTCGCCGGCGCGCACCATCATGTTGGCGAAGTAGAGCGGGTCGCGCACGGTTTCCAGCGCCTGCTCGGCCGTCACCCCCTTGTGCCGGCGCAGGTCGTGGAAGCCGGCGGCGTGGCGCGCGAGGTCCGGCGCCGCGGCCGGGTCCACCACCCGGGCCGCCAACGGCCCGGCGGCCAGGCTGCGCACCACGTCGGGCCGGCCCAGCAGGGTCACGTCGGCGATGCCGTCGGCCACGGCCAGGCGCGCACCCTCGACCACGCGCGGGTCCTCGCCCTCGGCCAGGACGATGTGCTTGCGGTCGGCGCGGGCGCGCGCCATCAGGGCGTCGAAGTCTTTCATGGCGGGGTCCCGGTCATGGTCGGCGCCATGATAGCCGCGGCGGCCGGTTCCGATCCAGGGCCAGCGCCGGGGAACGGGTTGGTGCAGGCCGGGTTCGGCGCGCCGTCGATCACGCGGCGGCGCCGCCCAGCCGCTCGCCCAGGACCCGGGGGATGAACGACGGCGTGGGCACCACCGCCACCCCCGCCGCCTCGAGCGCCGCCTTCTTGCCGGCGTGGGTGCCGCGGTCGCCCATGACGATGGCGCCGGCATGGCCCATGCGGCGCCCGGGCGGCGAGGCGGCGCCGGCGATGAAGGCGGCCACGGGCTTGGTCATGTTCGCGGCGTATTCGGCCGCGTCCTCCTCCATGCCGCCGCCGATCTCGCCGACCAGGGCGACCGCCTGCGTGTTCGGGTCGGCGTCCAGGGCCATCAGGGCGGCGCGGGTGGTGGTGCCGATGATGGGGTCGCCGCCGATGCCGACGAAGGCCGAGATGCCCATCCCCGCCTGCACGATGTTCAGGCACACCAGGGTGCCCAGGCTACCCGAGCGCGAGACCACGCCCACGGCCCCGGGGCGGAACACCCGGTCGTTGAAGGCGGGCATGAAGCCGACGAAGCATTCGCCCGGCGTGACCAGCCCGGCGGTGTTGGGCCCGGCCACCGTGGTCCCGGCCTCGCGCGCCGCCGACAGCAGGTACATGACGTCGCGCACGGGGATGTGCTCGGTCAGGATCACCAGCTTCCTGACGCCGGCGGCGATGGCGTCCAGCGCCGCCGCCTTGACCCCCAGCGGCGGGATGAACAGCACCGAGGCGTCGATGCGGGTCTCCTTGGCCGCGTCCACGGCGGTGGCCCAGACCGGCAAATCCAGGTGCTTGGTGCCGGCCTTCTTGGGGTTCACCCCGCCGATGACCCGGGTGCCGTAGTCGCGCATCTTCTCGGCCCAGAACGAGCCCTGTTTGCCGGTGATGCCCTGAACCAGCAGGGTTTCCGTGCCGCGGATGATCATCGCGCCGCCTCCACCGCGGCCTTGACCGCGTCGTCCATGATGTCGAAGGGCTCCAGGCCCAGGCGCTCGCGCACCATCTGGACGGCCTCGTCCTCGCCGGTGCCGTGGATGGTGAAGAACACTGGCACGGTGGGCTTGACCGCCTCCCAGGCCTCGACGATGCCGGCGGTCATGACGTCGGTGCGGGCGAAGGCGCCGCAGAAGTTGACCAGCAGCGACTTGATGCGCGGGTTCGACAGCACCAGTTCCAGGGCCTGGCGGCTGAGGCTGTAGGCCTCGCCGCCGATCTCCAGGAAGTTGCCGGGCCGGCCGCCGTAGTGGGTGATGGCGTCCATGGAGGTCATGGTCAGGCCGGCGCCGTTGGCCAGGATGCCCACGTCGCCGTCCAACTCGATGAACTTCAGGCCCAGCTCCTGGGCCTTGCCCTCCAGGCCGGTCAGCCGGTCGGGCGTGCCCTGGGCGGCCAGGTCGGCCTGGCGCTTGATGGCCGAGTCGTCCAGGGTGAACTTGCAGTCCAGCGCCATCAGGGTGCCGTCGGCGGTCTCGACCAGGGGGTTGATCTCCAGCAGCTCGGCGTCGTGCGCCATGTAGGCGTCGAACAGGCGGCCCAGCACGTCCACCAGGCCGTCCATGGGCAAATCGCCAAGGGCGGCCAGGGCGGCGCGGGCGGCGGCCGGGTCGAAGCCCCGGCGCACGTCCACCGGCAGGCGCATGAGCCGGTCCGGGTGGGAGGCGGCGATCTCCTCGATGTCCATGCCGCCTTCGGGCGAGAACAGCACCAGGGCGTCCTTGGTCGCCGGGTCGTTCAGCACGGCGGCGTAGAATTCCCGGGCGATGGGTACCTGGGCCTCGACCAGCACCTTGCCCACGGTGTAGCTGCCGATGGCCATGCCCAGGATGCGACCGGCGGCGGCCGCGGCCTCGTCGGCGGTGGCGGCCAGGGCGATGCCGCCGGCCTTGCCGCGCTTGCCCGTGGGCACCTGGGCCTTGACCACGCAGGGGCCGATCCGGGCGGCGATTTGCGCGGCGGCGTCGGGGTCCGCCGCCACCTCGCCCGCCGGGGTGGCGATGCCGGCGGCCCGCAGCAGGGGCTTGGCCGCGTGTTCCTCGAAGTTCATGGCCGCCTACTTTCCGTACTTGGTCCAGTAGGGGCCGAACAGATCCTCTTCGCCGGGCTTGTCCTCAGGAATGGTGGTGACCAGGTGGGTGACGTTGATGAAGTGGCGATAGTTCAGGTTTTCCGAGATGCTGTTGCCGGCCCAGGTGCCGCAGCCCATGGAGAGCGTGAAGTTCAGGCCGTTGTCGAAGCTGCCGCCGTTGCCGAAGGTGTGGGCCTGGTTGACCAGCACGCGCACCACGTCCAGGTCCTCGGCCAGGTCGCGGGCGTGGTCCATGTCGGCGGTGTGGATGCCCACGGAATGGCCGATGCCCCGGACGTTCAGGATTTTGCGCACGGTCTCCTTGGCGTCGGCGAAGTCCTTGGCCCGGTACACGGTCAGCACCAGCGACAGTTTCTCGTCGGCCAGGGGCTTGTCGGGGCCGGGGGCGTCGTCCTCGACCAGGAAGAACTTGCTGCGGCCGGCTTCCTCTGACAGGCCCGCCACCTGGGCGAACACGTCCGGGTCCTTGGCGATGACGTGGCGGTTCAGGTGGCCCTTGACCCACAGGGTGTCGACGATCTTGCCCTTCTCGTCGGGGCTGGCCAGGTACCCGCCGGCCCGCTGCAGGGCGGCGATGGCGTCGTCGTAGACGGAATCGACGATGGTCACCGAGTTCTCGGACGAGCACGAGGTCGCGTTGTCGAAGATCTTGGAGGCGCAGATCTTCTGCGCCGCGTCGTCCAGGTCGGCGCTGGCGTCGATGATCACCGGCACGTTGCCGGCGCCCACGCCGATGGCCACGGTGCCGCTGGAATAGGCGCGGCGCACGTTGTTCTGGGACCCGGTGCAGACCACCAGGTCCGACCCCTCCATCAGGGCCTGGGTCAGGTCCTTGGACACCGGCGACGGCAGCACCTGGACCAGGTCCTCGGGGTGGCCGCTGCGGCGCAGCTCGGCGCGCATGAATTCCACCGTGCGGGCGGTGGTGGCGTAGCCCGCCGGCGACGGCGCCACGATCACCGCGTTGCCGCCCTTGACCGCCATCATGGCCTTGTTCACCGGGGTCGCCGCCGGGTTGGTGGAGGGGCAGACGGCGGCCACCACCCCCACCGGCTTGGCGTACTTGACCAGGCCCTTCTCGGGCAGCTCCTCGATGATGCCGGTGGTGCGCGCGCGCAGCAGGTCGCGCAGGGTGCCGAAGGTCTTGCGCGTGTTCTTGATCACCTTGGACGGCACGTTGCCCAGGCCGGTGTCGGCCACCGCCAGCTCGGCCAGCTCCTGCGCCCGCCCGGGCTCGTAGATGGACCAGGCCAGGGCGGTCACCGCCTCGTCGATGCGGGCCTGGTCGTGGTTGTCGAAGGCGTCCATGGCGGCGCGGCCGCGGGCGACCAGGGCGGCGACGATCTCGGCGGGGGTCTCGGCGGTGGCGTCCTTGCGTGAGAGCTCGTTCATTTTTCCGACTTTCCAGCTATTTGCGGACAAAAATTGACAAACGAAATTAACAAAGAATATCCGGCCGGGGCGCCTGCCCCGGCCGGGAAGGCCGGTCACAGGCCGGCGAGAAGCTCCTTGAGGAAGACCTGGCGGTTCTTCCACATGGTCTGCACCTGTTCGCGGGTCATGATCCGCATGGGCGAGCCGCCGGCCTTCATCTGCTTGGCGACCCGGGCGTTCTTGAACATCTCGGGCACCTTGGCGGCCAGCAGGTCGATGATCGGCTGCGGCGTGCCCTTGCGCACCATGATGCCGCGGAAGTTGACGGAGGAATCGTCCACGTCGTAGCCCTGCTCCTTGAAGGTGGGCACGTCGGGCAGGAACTCCTTGTCGCGCTCCAGGTCGGCGATGCCCAGGATCTTCAGGTTGTCGCGGCTGCGGTAGGCGTCGGACAGGTTGTTGACCCCGGCCATGACCTGGCCGCCCAGGACCGACTTCAGGGCCGGCGCGCCGCCCTTGTGGGGCACGTACTTCATCTCGACCCCGGTCCCCTTCTGGATCTGCAGGAAGGCGATGTGATGGCCCACGTACAGGCCGGCGCCCGACACGGTCAGCTTGCCCGGGTTGTCCTTGGCCCATTTCACGGCGTCGGCCATGGTGTTGAAGGGGCTGTCCTTGTTGACCACGAACACCGCCGGGTCGGCGCCCCAGTTGGCGATCGGCTCCAGGTTGTCGATGTTGTACTTGGTCTCGAACTTGATCGACTGGGCGATGAAGTGCGGCACGTTGTAGGAGGCCAGCTCGTAGCCGTCGGTCTTGGCGCCCGAGGCGTACTGGTTCCAGCCCACCTTGCCGCCGGCGCCGGGCTTGTTGATGATCACCATGGGCTGGCCCAGGTACTTCTCCTCGCCCGCCATCATGGTGACGATGCGGGCCTGGAAGTCGGTGGCGCCGCCGGGGCTGTAGACCACGACCAGGGACACCGGCCGGTCCGGATAGTCGGCCGCCGGCGCCTGGGCGGCGGTGAAGGATAGTGCCAGGGCCGCGGCGGCCCCGATCAGCATGCGTTTCATGTGACGTCTCCCTCGGTTGTGATGGTTCTTGGTGGTGGTTGTCATGGCGTCGCTCACAGCAGCAATCCCCTCGGCGTCTGGACCTGCAGGACCAGGGCGAACAGGCCGTACATGACCGCCATGAAGCCGAGGGTGACGGCGACCCGCCGCGCCCAGGTGCCGATGGCGCCGTGGGGGGCGGGGTCGTAGAAGGCGTACAGCGCCAGGAACACGGCCGTGGACGCGGTGTAGAAGCCCAGCCAGTCGGCCAGCACGAACACCAGCAGGAACATCAGACCGATGCCCGGCAGCACGTTCAACAGGGTGCGCAGGTCGATCCCGCCGCCGGTCTGGTTGCCGCCGGTGACGGCGCGCACGAAGGCGACCGCCGCCAGGGCCAGCATGATCACCGCCACCAGGCGCGGGAACAGGTAGGGCACCGGGTCGTCGACGTCGAAGCTGACCCAGGTGATCCACAGCGCCAGGGCCAGCACCAGGACCGCCGGGAACACCTGCTGCGCGCGGCCGGCCACGGCCACGGCCTCGGGCGCGGGCGAGGGGGCGGGGGCGGGAGCGGGGGCGCTCATGTGGCGGCCTCCTGCTGCGCGGTCTTCTGCAGCTGGGCGATCAGGCGCCGGGTGCGCACCTCCATGACCACGCTGTAGATCACCGAGGCGGCGCAGATGGCGATCAGCACCAGGTTCAGGGTGCCGGTGCAGAAATAGGCGAACAGGCCGTCGCCGGCCTCGGCGATGATGCGGCCCTGGACGTAGTTGGACTCGGCGATGGGCCCCAGGATGATGCCCAGCACCATGGGCGCGGCGCTGAACCCGAACCGGGCCAGGAAGTACATGCCCACCCCCAGGGTCAGCATGACGAACACGTCGGACAGGGACGACTGCACCGAATAGGACCCGAACACCGCCAGCACCAGGATGCCGGCGGCCAGGATCGGCTGCGGCACCAGGGTCACCCGCGACGCCAGGCGGGCGATATAGAGGCCGAACACCATCATCAGGATCTGCCCCACCAGCATGGAGTTGATGAAGGTCCAGGCCACCGGGGCGTGCTGGGTGAACAGGTTGGGCCCGGGGAAGATGCCGTGGATCAGCAGGCCGCCCAGCAGCACCGCCGCCGTCGGGCTGCCGGGCACGCTGAGGGTCAGCAGCGGCACCAGGGACGGGCCGACCATGGCGTTGTTGGCGGTTTCGGCGGCGACCACGCCCTCGGCCTCGCCGCTGCCGAAGCGGGCCCGGTTGGGGCTGAACTTGCGCGTCTGGTCGTAGGATACGATGCCGGCGATCTGGCCGCCGGCGCCGGGGATCAGGCCGATGATGGTGCCGACGATGGAGCCGATGGTCAGGGCCCGGCCCTTGGCGAAGACCTGGCGCGCCGAGTCGAGGACGCTGTGGTGCTCCATGGCCATCAGGGTCACGGTGCGGGGGGTGCGGCCGTGCTCCAGCATCTCCACCACCTGGGGGATGGCGAACAGGCCGATCAGGGCGGCGATCACGTGCACGCCCCCTTCCAGGTGGTCGGTGAAGATGAACCGCTCGACGCCCTGGATGGAGTCGTAGCCGATGGTGGCGATCCACAGGCCGATGCAGCCCGACAGCAGCCCCTTGACCACCGAGCGCGTGTCCAGGGTGCCGATGATGGTAACCCCCAGGATGGCGATCCAGAACAGGTGCGACGGCCCGAACCCCAGGGCCCATTTCGCCAGCACCGGGGTCAGGAAGATCAGCACCAGGATGCCGAACACGCCGCCCACGCCGGACGAGATGAAGCCCATCTGCAGGGCCTTGGCCGCCTCGCCCTTCTTGGCCATCTGGAACCCGTCCAGCGAGGTGGCGATGTTGGCCGGGGCGCCGGGGATGTTCAGCAGGATGGCGCTGACCGCGCCGCCGGCAACCGACGAGGTGTAGGCGGCGCCCAACAGGATCAGTCCCTGGGCCGGGTCCATGTGGAAGGTGAAGGGGATCAGCAGGGCCACGGCCATGGTCGGGCTCAGCCCCGGGGTGGCGCCCAGGATCAGGCCGCCCACGGTGCCGACGCACAGGATCAGCATGGACATGGGCGTGAACACGGCTCCGAAGTAGCCGAGGAACTCCATACGGTGCCTCCCCCCGGGCCGCGGCGAGGGGCCGCGCGGCCGGTTTCGCCCCACGGTTTCTTGTCGCGCGCCGGAATCCGGCGGCACGTTTAAAAAATGGGACAATTCAGCCCATTTTTCACATGACGGGGCGCGAGTCAATGCCTAAACTCGGCCCCCGGCCCGGTTTCCCGACCAGTGGGAAGCCCAGTGGGAAGCCCAGTGGGAAGCCCGGGGGTGCGCCCGGTGGGAAAGCGGGCTATACCTGACCGCCGGCCGGACCGGGGAGGGAGCAGGCGTTGACGGGCGACAACAGACGCAGGGAGCACGGGTCGGCGCTGGAGAAGTCCCTGGCCATCGTCGAGGCCATCACCCAGCAGACCCAGGCCATCGGCCTGCCCGACCTGACCGCGCGCCTGAACCTGCCGCGCCAGACCATCCACCGCATCCTGTTGCAGCTCGAGGCCCTGGGCCTGGTCATCCGCGACCCCGGCCGCGACCGCTTCGCCGTCGGGCCGCGGCTGTCGCGCCTGGCGCTGGACACCCTGCTGTCGGCCAACCGGAACGCCCCCGTGCGCGCGGTGCTGCAGGACCTGGTGGACGACATCCACGAGACCTGCAACGTCGGCGTGCTGGACGGCTTCGACTTCCTGTACCTGGAGCGCATCGAGAGCGACTGGCCCCTGCGCGTGCACCTGCACGCGGGCAGCAAGGTGCCGGCCTACTGCACCTCGGGCGGCAAGGCGCTGCTGGCCTTCCTGCCCGAGGACCAGCGCCGCCGCCTGCTGGGCGCGCGGGCGCTGAAACGCCACACCGACAAGACCATCACCGCGCCGCCGGACCTGGAGCGCGACCTGGCGGCCTGCCGCGCGGCGGGCTATTCCACCAACGACGAGGAATACAACGTCGGCATCGTCGGCGTCGGCGTGCCCATCTTCGGCGCCGGCGGGCGGGTGATCGCCGGCCTGGCCTGCCACGCCCCGGTGGCGCGGGTGGGGCTGGACGGCCTGCTGGCCTACGTGCCGCGCCTGCAGGCGGCGGCGGAACGCCTGTCCGCCGTGTGGGATCTGGAATAGCCAACAAGAAAACAGGGAGACGCAGGACATGGACAGCGAACCGCGGGCCGCCGGCCCCGGCGACAACCGGGGCGCCCTGGCGGGCGCCTACGACCTGACCGACGACCAGCGCGAGATGCTGGACCAAGTGGACCGCTATGCCCGCGACACGCTCTATCCCATGGCCCAGCGCATGGACGACGAGGAATGGTGGCCCGAGGAAGCCTGGCCGGGCCTGGGCGAGATGGGGTTCTTCGGCATCGCCGTGCCCGAGGAGTACGGCGGCCTGGGCGCCGACCTGTTCACCAGCGGCCTGGTGGCCCAGGGCATCGCGCGCTGGAACAACGCCCTGGCGCTGAGCTGGCTGGCGCACGAGAACCTGTGCCTGAACAACATCTACCGCAACGGCACCGAGGAACAGCGGCGCAGGTACCTTCCGGGCCTGTGCGACGGCTCCAGCGTGGGCGCGCTGGGCCTGACCGAGCCCGGCGCCGGGTCCGACGCGCTGGGCTCCATGCGCACCACGGCACGGCGCGAGGGCGACCACTACGTCCTGAACGGCACCAAGCTGTTCATCACCAACGGCCCGGTGGCCGACGTGCTGCTGGTCTACGCCAAGACCGACCGCGCCGCCGGCGCCCACGGCATCTCGGCCTTCATCGTCGAGAAGGGGTTCGCGGGCTTCCACGTGGCCCAGAAGCTGACCAAGATGGGCTTCCGCGGCAGCCCCACGGGGGAGCTGGTGTTCGACGACTGCAAGGTTCCGGCCGAGAACATGGTGGGTCCCGAGAACGGCGGCGTCGCCGTGGTCATGAGCGGCCTCGACCTGGAGCGGGCCACGGCGGCGCCCATCTGCCTGGGCATCGCCGAGCGGGCGCTGGACCTTTCGATCGAATACGCCCGCACCCGCGAGCAGTTCGGCCAGCCCATCGCCAGGTTCCAGATGGTGCAGGCCAAGATCGCCGACATGTACGTGTGGATCGAGACCATGCGCACCTTCATCTACCGGGTCATGGCCGCCGCCAACGACCTGGAGAAGGGCGGCGGCGGCCGCGGCGAGATCCACAAGCTGACGGCGGCCTCGGTGCTGTATGCCGGCGATGTCTGCAACCGGGTGCTGAACGAGGCGGTGCAGATCCACGGCGGCAGCGGCTACATCTGGGAGTCCGAGATCAACCGCCTGTTCCGCACCATCAAGCTGCTGGAGATCGGCGCCGGCACCACCGAGGTGCGCAAGATGATCATCGCCGGCGAACTGCTGAAATGACCCAGACCCTGGCGCGGGTGGAGGCGGCAGTGCGCGCCGCCGGCCTGACCCCGCGCGGGGCCTTCCATCCGGGCCCCGGGGATGGCGTGCCGGCGGCGGCGCCGGGGCGGCCGGCGGCGACCCTGGTGCTGGTGGGCAACGCCGGGCCGGCCATGTGGGCGGCCTTCGCCGCCGCCTGCGACCCGGACCGGGACCTGCTGGACGACTGGTCGCGGCGGGTGGTCGGCGGCCTGGCCCGGGACCTGGGGGCGGCCGCCTGCTTTCCCTTCGACGCGCCGCCGCTGCCGTTCCAGCGTTGGGCCCGCCGCGCCGAGCCCTGCCACCCGTCGCCGCTGGGCATCTTCATCCACGCGCGCTACGGCCTGTGGCACGGCTACCGCGGCGCGCTGCTGTTCGCCGACCGCCTCGACCTGCCGCCGCAAGACCCGGCCCCCAGTCCCTGCGACACCTGCGACGGGCGGCCCTGCCTGTCGGCCTGCCCGGTCGCGGCCTTCACCGGCGCGGGCTACGACACGGCGGCCTGCGCCGGCCACCTGGCGGCGGACGCGGGCCGCGACTGCATGGCCGGCGGCTGCCGGGCGCGCCACGCCTGTCCGGTGGGGCAGGAGTATGCCTACGCGCCGGCCCAGCAGCGGTTCCACATGGCCGCCTTCCGCCGCGCCATGGGGAGGGGGTAGGGGCGACGACAGCCACTTCCGGCGGCGGGGTCGGGGTGGGACCGGACGTATACCAATACCGTGGCCGCGGCCTGCGCGGAAATGACGGCGATGGCCGTATCGCCGGGGCGACCGGCCGGCCTACTTGGCCAGGTAGCCGCCGTCCAGGGCGATCACCTGGCCGGTGATGTAGGAGGCCGCGGGCGAGGCCAGGAACACGGTCAGGCCGTCCAGGTCGGGCATCTCGCCGTTGCGGCCCACGGCCGTGCGCTGGGCCTGGTATTCGGCGGCGTCCGGGTCCTTGAACACGGGCGCCGTCAGGGCCGTCTCGAAGAACCCCGGGGCGATGGCGTTGGCGGTGATGCCGCTACTCGACCAGGCCTCGGCCATGGCCCGGGTGAGCTGGGCGATCCCGCCCTTGGAGGCGCCGTAGGCGAGCCCGTTGGGGAAGGCGCGGAAGGATTGCAGCGAGGCCAGGTTGATGATCCGCCCGTGACCCCGGGCCACCATGCCCGGCACCAGGGCCCGGGCCAGGAAGAACGGCGTGGCAAGGTTCAGGTTCAGGGTCGCGTCCCAGCTTTCCGGCGTGATCTCGCGCCAGGACTGGCGCAGGTTGACCCCGGCGGCGTTGACCAGGATGGTGGGCGCGCCGAAGGCCACACCGGTGCGCTCGGCCAGGGTCGGCAGGGCATGGCGGTCCGACAGGTCGGCGGCGATGGCGGCGGCGCGGCCGGGCCCCGCGGCGGTGATTTCGGCCTCGGCCTCGGCCAGGGCGTCGCGGCTGCGCGCCGTCAGCACCACGTCGGCGCCGGCGCGCGCCAGGGCCGAGGCCATGCGCCGGCCGATGCCCGACGAGGCGCCGGTGCACAGGGCCACCTCGCCGCTCAGGTCGAACCGCCGACGGGGATCTCCGTTGACCATGGCCGTGTCGCTCCCGGTGCCGCTCAGGGGGTCAGTTCGAAGGGGTCGCCGGCGACGAAGGTGTTCTCCGCCGTCTTCGGGTCGTGCACGGTCACGGGTCCTGGTCCTGGTCCTGGGGGTCCTCGGACATGGCCGCCGCCGCCCGGCGCACCACCGGCAGGAAGGCGCGCGCCTGTTGCAGCGACATGCGCACCCGCGGCGCGTGGAAGGCCAGGGCGGCAATCATGCGGCCCTTGCCGTCGGTGATCGGCACGGCCAGGGCCACCATGCCGTCGATGAACTCCTCGTCGTCGACGCCGCAGCGCGTGCGGCGGATCTCGTCCAGGGCCGGCCCCAGCTCGGCGGCCGTGGTCATGGTCTTGGGCGTGTGCCGCTCCAGCGGCAGCACGGACAGCAGCTTGTCGCGCTCGCGCCGGGGCAGGCTGCTCAGGTACAGCTTGCCGCTGGCGGTGCAGTGCAGGGGCACTTGGCTGCCGATGGGCAACTGGTGGCGCAGGGGCCATTCGGTCTCGACCCGGTCGTGGTAGCGCATGCCGTCGCCGGCCGGGACGGCGATGTTGAAGGTCTCGCCGACCTCGCGCGCCACCACCGCCAGGATGCCGTGGCGGTGGCCCATGGCCGGCGCCGATGCCTGGGTGCGGCGCGCCAGGCGCAGCAGGCGCGGGCCGCCGATCAGGCCGCGGCCGCCCGGCTCGGTGCGCAGGAATCCCTCGTCGGTCAGCAGGCCGACGATGCGGTGCAGGCTGGCCCGCGGCAGGCCCGTGGCGTCGGCCAGGGCGGCCATGGTGACCGGGCCGTCGGCGTCGATCACCGCCTCCACCACCTCGAGGGCGCGGATCGAGCGCGAGCCCCGGTTGTCGCCGTCCCTGGTCGCCGCGTCATCCATGGGTCGGGGCCCGGTTCCTCAGTCTCCGTACATCACGCTGGGCAGCCACAGGGCGATCTGCGGGAAGATGATGATCAGCAGCAGGCCGATGAGCTGGATGACCATGAACTGCATCATGCCCAGGTAGATGTCCTTCAGGTCCCATTCCGGCACCACGCCCTTGAGGAAGTAGGCCGACAGGGCCACCGGTGGCGACAGCCAGGCCGTTTGCAGGTTGACCGCCACCAGGATGCCGAACCAGGTCAGGTTGAAGCCCAGCTGGTCGATCAGCGGCAGCAGGATGGGCACGATGATCAGCACGATCGGCACCCATTCCAGCGGCCAGCCCAGCAGGAAGATCAGCGCCATGATGATGAACAGGATCACCATGCGGTTGAGCTCCAGGTCCAGCAGCAGCTCGGTCAGCATGGTCGGCGTGCCCAGGCGCGAGAACACGGCGCCGAAGAAGTTTGACGCCGCCACCAGGACCAGGATCAGGGCCGAGATTTCCAGGGTCTTGACCAGGGCCTCGAACACCTTCTTGAAGGTCAGGCGGCGATAGGCCAGGGCCAGCAGGAAGGCCCCGGCGGCGCCGCAGCCGGCACCCTCGGTGGGGGTGGCGAAGCCGAACAGGATGCTGCCCAGGGCCGACGACACCAGCGCCGCCGGCGGCACCAGGCCGAGCACGAACTCGCGCACCACATGGGCCATGCTTTCGGCCCGGTCCTCGACCGCCAGGGCCGGGCCCAGGGACGGGTTGATCCAGCACCGCACCAGGGCATAGGCGGTGTACAGCAGGGCCAGCATGATGCCGGGCACGATGGCGGCGGCGAACAGGTCGGTGACCGGCACCTCCAGCACCGGCCCCATGACCACCAGCATGATGCTGGGCGGGATCAGGATGCCCAGGGTGCCGCCGGCGGTGATGGTGCCCGAGGCCAGGCGCACGTCGTATCCCGACCGGTTCATGGTCTTGGCCGCCATGATGCCCAGGATCGTCACCGAGGCGCCGACGATGCCGGTGGCGGCGGCGAAGATGGTGGAGACGAACAGCACGGCGATGTACAGCGCGCCGCGCACCCGCGACAGCATCATCTGCACGGCGCCGAATAATCGTTCCATCAGCCCCGCCTGCTCCATGAGGATGCCCATGAAGATGAACAGCGGCACGGCGGCCAGGGTCTGTTCCAGCATCACCGACGAGAACTGGAACGTCATCAGGTAGAAGACGACCTTGCCGAAGCCCAGGTACCCGAACACGAAGCCCAGGAAGATCAGGGTGAAGGAGATGGGGAAGCCGATGAAGATCGCGAACAGCATGCAGCCGATCAGGACCAGGCCCAGGACCTCATTGCTCATAGGGCCACCTTCCGCGGGTCGCCGCGTAATAGCTTTTTAGCAGTTCCGAGAAGCCCTGGATCAGCAGCAGGGCGACGCCCACGGGCAGGGCCGTCTTGATCGGCCCCATGTGCGGCATCCAGGCCGTGTCCATGCCCTTCTCGCCGCGGAACCAGGCCAGGTAGGCGAAGTCCGTGGACATCCACAGGAACACCGCCAGGCCGGGGAAGTAGAACAGCACGTAGAGCACGGTGTCGATCACGCCCTGGGTGCGCGCCGTCCAGTTGCGGTAGATGAAGTCGGCGCGGATGTGCACGCCCTTGCTGAGGGCGTAGCCGGCGCCCAGCATGAACAGGGCCCCGTACAGCATGCGCGACACGTCGTAGGCCCACATGGTCGGCGCCACGAAGGCATAGCGGGCGATGACCTCGTACACCATGGCGAAGATGATCGGCAGGGTCAGCCAGCAGACGATGCGCCCGACCCACAGGCTGAAGGTGTCGATGCCGGCGATGGCGCGGGCCATCCACAGCGGCATGTCCGTGGGCAGGTCGCCGGGATTGCCGGACCGCCGTTCGGCGATCAGCTCGTCGGATATGTCCAGGTGGCTTGGTTCTTCCGCCATGGCACTCCTCGCGTTCCGCGTTCTTGTTCGGCGCGGCGGCGGACCGGGCCCGGCGCGCGCGGGAAAAGGGCATTCAAATCGGCAAACGAATGATCTGGGGGGGGGCAGGGGGCGGATATTCGGTCCGCCCCCCGCCACAGGGCCCTGGCGGGCCCATGTCGGATCGTTACTTCTTGCCCTTGGCGTAGGCCATGCCCAGGCTGGCGTTGGACATCTGCGCGCCGGCCCAGAACGGCACCGCGATGGCGGCGAACGCCTTCTGCGAATCCCAGACCTTCTTGAAGAAGGCGTTCTCGGCGGCGTTCTTCTCCAGGCTCGCCTTGGCGGCGTTCATGTACTCGGTGAAGTAGTCCGCCGGGGTGTCGTGCAGGATCACGCCGTGGTTCTCGGTCAGGTCCTTCAGCGCCTTGCCGTTCTCATAGATGCGGTAGCCCAGCGACCGCATCAACGAGGCGTCGGCGGCCACTTCCATGGCCTTGCGCTGGTGGTCGGTCAGGCCGTTCCAGACGTCGCCGTTGATGTACATGTCGGCGTTCACCACCACCTGGTGCAGGCCCTGCAGGTAGTAGTGCTTGAGGACCTTCTGGAAGCCGAAGATGCTGTCGGGCTTGGGGCAGCACCACTCGGCGGCGTCGATCACGCCCTTTTCCAGGGCCGGCAGGATGTCGCCGCCGCCCATGGCCACGGCCGCGACGCCGATGTCCTTGTAGGTCTGGCCGGGGATGCCCGGGGGCGTGCGGAAGCGGTACTTGCGGAAGTCCGCCATGCTGTTGATGGGCTCCTTGAACCAGCCCAGGGCCTCGGGGCCCACCGGCTGCAGCATCAGGCCGTGGACGTTCATGCCCATCTCTTTCCACAGCTGGTCGTACAGCTCCTTGCCGCCGCCGAACAGGAACCAGGACACGAAGGCGATGTTGTCGATGCCGACGCCGGCGCCGGCCACAGGCGAGCCGAACAGCATGGCTGCCGGGTGGTAGCCGGACCAGTAGTGGGTCCAGGCGAAGCCGCCCTCGACCAGGCCCTTGTCCACGGCCTCCAGGGTCTCCTTCACGCCGACCACGGCGCCGGCGGGCAGGACCTCGATGTCCACCTCGCCGTTGGTCAGGGCGCGCACGTTGTCGGCGAAGTCGTTCAGCATGGTGACTTCGTCGGCCTTGGACGGAATCACCGACTGCACCCGGATCTTGACCTTCTTGGCCTCGGCCAGGTTGGGCGCGGCGATCAGCGCCACCGCCATGGTGGCGGCGGCGACGCCGGCCAGAATCTTCTTCAGCGTTTTCATGAACAGTGCCTCCCGTTGCTGTTGCTCGTTTCGTTGGAATACTGCCGCCGGGCGGCGGCGTCTTCGCGGCTGCCCGCCGCGGGGTGTCCGAAGGGGGGCGGGCAGGAGGGGTGGCCCGGGCGCGGGCGCGCCGGCCGTGGCAGGGGGGTGGACTCGGAGCGGGACGCGCGGGGCGTACGCAGCGGAACCACGTCGCCGGCCGGTACCGTCATGGGAACGGTGCCTTGGATCATGTTGCCTCCCCGTGCGGACTTGCCGGCCCCCACTCTTGATCGGAGGGGTGATCAGCAGCCGAAAGCTCTCCCCGAAACGTCCAATTTTCTCATTAATGGAACATTGGAATTTCATTATTGCACGGCAATGCCGTTTCTGCAACACTTAAGAGGGGTTCGCAAATCGCCCCGGGAACGACCGCCATCGCGGGGACGGCAACGAGAAAACGGGCGCCCGGCGGGATGCCGGGAGGGGGACAGGGGCCATGGCCGACAACGGGGATACCTTCGACTACATCATCGTCGGAGCGGGGTCCGCCGGCTGTGTCGTGGCCAACCGGCTCAGCGCCGACCCCGGCAAGCGGGTGCTGCTGCTGGAGGCCGGGGGCCGCGACTGGTACCCCTGGATCCACATTCCGGTGGGCTACTTCAAGACCATCCACAACCCCATGACCGACTGGTGCTACGCCACCGAGCCGGACCCGGGCCTGGGCGGCCGCGCCCTGCAATGGCCGCGCGGGCGGGTGCTGGGCGGCTCCAGTTCCATCAACGGGCTGCTGTACATCCGCGGCCAGCGCGAGGACTACGACCAGTGGCGCCAGATGGGCAACACCGGCTGGGGCTTCGACGACGTGCTGCCGTACTTCAAGCTGTCCGAGGACCAGGAGCGGGGCGGCGACGAGTTCCACGGCGAAGGCGGGCCCCTGGCGGTGTCCAACATCCGGGTCACGCGCGAGATCTGCGACGCCATCATCGACGCCGCCGAGCAGGTGGGCGTGCCGCGCCGCGACGACTTCAACGGCGACGACCAGGAGGGCGCCGGGTACTTCCAGCTCACGGCGCGCAAGGGCCTGCGCTGCAGCACCGCCGTCGCCTACCTGAACCCGGCCCGGTCGCGCCCCAACCTGACCATCCAGACCCACGCCGTGGCCGACCGGGTGCTGATCGAGGACGGCCGCGCCGTTGGCATGGCCTATACGGTCAAGGGCGAGCCGCGCGAGACCCGCTGTACCGGCGAGGTGATCCTGGCCGGCGGGGCCATCGGCTCGCCGCAGATCCTGATGCTGTCGGGCATCGGCCCCGGGGCGCACCTGCGCGACCTGGGCATCGACGTGGTCCACGACCTGCCCGGGGTCGGCGAGAACCTGCAGGACCACCTGCAGATCCGCCTGATCTACGGCACCCGCGATCCGGTCACCCTGAACGACGACCTGCGCAACCCCATCAAGAAGATGCTGATGGGCATCGAGTACGGCCTGCGCCGCACCGGCCCGCTGAGCATGGGGGCGAGCCAGGTCTGCATCTTCGCCCGCACCCGGCCCGACCTGGCGACCCCGGACATCCAGTACCACGTGCAGCCGTGGAGCGCCGATTCGCCCGGCGAGGGCACGCACAAGTTCTCGGCCTTCACCATGTCGGTGTGCCAGTTGCGGCCCGAGAGCCGCGGCCGCATCCTGCTGAAGTCGCCGCGGCCCGGCGACCATCCGGCCATCCACCCCAACTACCTGTCCTCGGAGGTGGACCGGCGCACGGCCGTCGAATCGATCAAGTTCACGCGCCGCCTGGTCGGGGCCGAGGCCCTGAAATCCTACGTGTCCGAGGAACTGCGCCCCGGGCCCCAGGCGCAGACCGACGCCGAGCTGCTGGACGCGGCGCGGACCCTGGCGCAGACCATCTACCACCCGGTCGGCACCTGCAAGATGGGCCCCGACCCCATGGCCGTGGTGGACGAGCGCCTGCGCGTGCACGGCCTGCGCGGCCTGCGCGTGGTCGACGCCTCGATCATGCCGACCCTGACGTCGGGCAACACCAACGCGCCGGTGATCATGATCGGCGAGAAGGCGGCCGACATGATCGCCGAGGACGCCCGGGCCGCCTAGCCGGCGCAAATCAACAGGTGCGGCGGCGGCGGCGAGCCCCTATATAGGGGGCGGCCCGCGGTGCCGGGCCGGCAAGGGAAGAGACGCGACCATGGAGTGGATGGACAGCCTGCTGACCTTCGACCTGAGGGCGTTCACCTCCATCGTCTTCATCGACCTGGTCATGTCCGGCGACAACGCGGTGATCATCGGCATGGCCGCGGCCGGGCTGTCGGCGCACCTGCGCCACAAGGCGATCCTGCTGGGCATCATCGTCGCCACGGTGCTGCGCATCGTCTTCTCGGCCATCACCTACCAGTTGCTCAGCCTCATCGGCCTGACCCTGGCCGGCGGCATCCTGCTGCTGTGGGTGGCCTACCGCATGTGGCGCGAGATCCGCAGCGGCGCCATGTCCGGGGTGGCCGACCCCGAGGCCGAGGACGCCGACCCCATCACCCACCCCAAGACCGTGCGCGGCGCCATGATCAGCATCATCGTCGCCGACGTGACCATGTCGCTGGACAACGTGCTGGCCGTGGCCGGCGCCGCCCACGGGGCGCCGGGCATGCTGATCTTCGGCCTGGTGCTGTCCATCGCCCTGATGGCCTTCGCCGCCAACCTGGTGGCCAAGATGCTGGAGCGCTACAAATGGCTGGCCTACCTGGGCCTGCTGGTGGTGGCCTACGTGGCCATGGACATGATCTGGCGCGGCTCCACCGAGGTCATCGGCGCCGCCGCCGCCATGGGGTTCTGACCGCCCACAGCGCTCAGACGGCGCTCAGACGGCGCTCAGGTGTCCGCCGGGGCGCCGCCTTCCTCCTTGCGCCGGGCCACGAAGGCGGCCAGCTCCTCGGCGATGGCCGGGTCCATGGGCGGCGGCGTGTAGTCCGCCAGCAGCTGCTTGTAGATGCGGTGGGCGTGGGTCATGGCGTCGGGCGCGCCGGCCTCGCGCCAGCTCTCGTAGTTGCGCCAGTCCGACACCATGGGGGCGTAGAAGGCGTCGCGGTAGCGTTCCATGGTGTGCGGCGAGCCGAAGAAGTGCCCGCCCGGGCCCACCTCGCGGATGGCGTCCACGGCGAAGGCGGCCTCGGAGATCTCGATCGGCTCCAGGAACTCGGCCACCATCTGCAGCAGGTCGGCGTCCAGGATCATCTTCTCGAACGACGCGCACAGGCCGCCCTCCATCCATCCCGTGCCGTGCTTCAGCAGGTTGACCCCGCCCATGACCGCGCCCCACAGGGAGAAAACGGACTCGTAGCCGGCCTGGGCGTCCACGGTGTTGGCCGAGGTCACGTTGGACGAGCGGTAGGGCAGGCCGTAGCGCCGGGCGAGCTGCCCGCCGACCAGGGCCGTGCGCATGTATTCGGGCGTGCCGAAGGCCGGCGCGCCGCTCTTCATGTCCACGTTCGAGGTGAACCCGCCATAGGCCGTGGGCGCGCCCGGGTTGGCGGCCTGGGTCACCACCAGGCCGGCCAGGGCCTCGGCGTTCTGCAGCGCCAGGGCGCCGGCCAGGGTCACCGGCGCCATGGCCCCGGCCAAGGTGAACGGCGTGACCACCACCACCTGGTTGTGGCGCGCCATCTCCATCATGCCTTCCAGCATGGGGCCGTCCAGCTTCAGCGGCGAGTTGGTGTTGATGATGGTGAACAGGCTGGGCTCGCGCATCAGCCGTTCGGCGTCGACCCCGCGCGCGATGCGCACCATCTCCAGCCCGTCCAGGATGCGGGTGCGGCCCAGGGAATAGGCGTGGAACAGCTTGTCGGTCAGCGTCGCCAGGTCGCTCAGGGCGTCCAGGTGGCGGGTGCGCGGCGGCAGGTCGATGGGCTCGACCGGGTAGCCGCCGTTGACGTGGACGACGTTCAGGGCCTGGCTGAGGCGCACCAGGTCGCGGAAGTCCTTGTGCGTGCCGGGGCGGCGGCCGCCCTCCATGTCCGAGGCGTTGGGCGCGCTGCCGATGCAGCAGAACGCCATGTAGTCGCCGCCCATCTCCAGGTTGTGGTCCGGGTTGCGGGCGTGCAGGGTGAACCGGGACGGGGCCGTGGACAGGGCCTGCTCGACCAGGCCCCGGTCCAGGCGCACCCGCTCGCTGTCCGGGTCCACGTCGGCGCCGGCGGCCTTCAGCATCTGGCGCGCCTCGGGCAGCAGGAAGTCCATGCCGATCTCTTCCAGGATGCGCAGCGAGGCCTGGTGGATGGACTCCAGCTCGTCGTCGGACACCGCCCGGGTCGGCTCGTAGCGCAGGCGCGGCTGCTTCCAGGGGCGCTGCTGCACCGTGGTCCTGTCGCCGCCGCCGCCGCGTCCGGCCGGACGCCGCCGCCCGCGCCGCGGCGCGTCGTCGGCGGAGGGGGTGGAAGTGAGGGTTTGGGGGTCGCGGGGGTCCTGCATGCCCGTCGCCTTTCCTGCCGCGTCCCCGCTGGCCGGCTCGGTCCGGGGATCGTTTCGTCGCTCGCCCGGTGGGCCGGCCCATTCGGGAAGGAAAGGGGCAACGGCGTCAAGAAAATTCGCGATGCGCGGCGGTGTTTTCGCGGTTAAGGTTTGCGCACCGGAAATGGAAAAGGACAGGGGGAGGACGCCATGCGCGACCTGAACGGAAAGATCGCCTGGATCACCGGCGCCGGCAGCGGCATCGGCCAGGCGGCGGCGGTGGCCCTGGCCGGGGCCGGCATGCACTGCGTGCTCAGCGGGCGCCGCGCCGAGGCACTGGCGGAGACGGCGGCCCAGGTGGCGGCGGCCGGCGGCGCCTGCACGCTGGAACCCCTGGACGTGGCCGACGCCGCCGCGGTGGCGGCGGCGGGGGCGCGCATCGCCGCCCTGGACGGGCCGCTGGACACCCTGGTCAACAGCGCCGGCCTCAACGTGCTGGCCCGCAACTGGCCCGACGTGACCCCCGAGGGCTGGCGCCAGGTCATCGACGCCAACCTGAACGGGTCCTTCAACTGCTGCCACGCCGCGCTGCCGCTGATGCGTGCCGCCGGCAGCGGGCTGGTGATCAACGTCTCATCCTGGGCCGGCAAGTTCCCGTCGCCCATCACCGGGCCGGCCTACAACTCGGCCAAGGCCGGGGTGGTGGCGCTCAGCACCAGCATCAACCTGGAAGAGGGGTGGAACGGCATCCGCGCCTGCGCCCTGTGCCCGGGCGAGGTGGCGACCCCGATCATGGACCGCCGCCCGGTGCCGCCCACGCCCGAGGACCGGGCGCGCATGCTGCAGGTCGAGGAGATGGCCGAGACGGTGCTGTACCTGGCCCGCCTGCCGGCCCGCGCCTGCGTCAACGAGCTGATCATCAGCCCGACCCAGAACCGCCTGACCAAGCCGCAGGACTGACGCCGCGGCCCCGGCGGGCCGCGGCGGCCGGTTGCGACGTCAGGCCGTCGGCAGCTTGTGCTCGGCGAACTTCTGGCGCAGGTCCGTCTTCAGCAGCTTGCCGGTGGCCGTGTGCGGCAGTTCGTCCACGAACACCACGTCGTCGGGGATCATCCAGTCGGCGATCTTGCCCTTGTAGTAGTCCAGCAGGCCGTCCCGGTCCACGTCGGCGCCCTCGTTGCGCACGGCGATGACGAACGGCCGCTCGTCCCACTTGGGGTGGGGCAGGGCGATCACCGCCGCCTCCTGGATGCCCGGATGGCCGACGGCGATGTTCTCCAGCTCGATGGAGCTGATCCACTCGCCGCCGGACTTGATCAGGTCCTTGGTGCGATCGGTGATCTGCATGTAGCCCTGGGAGTCGATGGTGGCCACGTCGCCGGTGTCGAACCAGCCGTCGTCATCCAGGATGCCGTCGGGGTTCTCGGTGTCGTTGTAGTAGGCCGAGCAGACCCAGGGCCCGCGGCACAGCAGGCGGCCGAAGGACTTGCCGTCGCGCGGCTGCTCGTTGCCGTCCTCGTCCACCACCTTCATCTCGAACCCGAACAGGGCCCGGCCCTGCTTCAACTGGTGGCGGTAGCGGTCGTCGTCGGAATAGTCCTCCATGCCCGGCTTGGGCGCGTTCAGGGTGCCCACGGGGCTCAGCTCGGTCATGCCCCAGCCGTGGATGATGCTGACCCCGAATTCCTTGCCGAAGCCCTCGATGATGGCCAGCGGGCAGGCGGCGCCGCCGATCATCAGGCTCTTCACCGTCTCCAGCCGCTTGCCCGACGCGCGCAGGTACTGCAGCAGGCCGAGCCAGATGGTGGGCACGCCCGACGACAGCGTCACCTTCTCGTCGTTCATCATCTGGGTCAGGTTCTCGCCGTCCAGGCGGAAGCCCGGCATCATCAGCTTGCCGCCGGCCATGGGCACCGCATAGGGCAGGCCCCAGGCGTTGACGTGGAACATGGGGACGACGGGCAGCACGCAGTCGGCCGCGCCCACCGGTGCCACGTCTTTCATCTGCACCGCGTAGGCGTGCAGCAGGGTCGAGCGGTGGCTGTACAGCACCCCCTTGGGGTTGCCGGTGGTGCCCGAGGTGTAGCACAGGCCGGCGGCCGTGTTCTCGTCGAACACGGGCCAGTCGAAGGTCTCGGGCTCGGCGCCGATCAGGTCCTCGTAACAGATCACCTTGTGGGTTTCCGCCAGCTTGGTTTCCGGCATGTGGGCGGCGTCGGTCATGATCACCACCCCCTCGACCCGGGGCATGTGCGGGGCCAGGGCCTCCAGCAGCGGCAGGATGTTCAGGTCCACGAACAGGTATTTGTCGCCGGCGTGGTTGATGATGTAGGCCACCTGCTGCGGGAACAGGCGCGGGTTGATGGTGTGGCACACGGCGCCGATGCCCGAGATGGCGTAGTACAGCTCGAAATGGCGGTAGCCGTTCCAGGCCAGGGTGCCGACCCGGTCGCCGACCCCGACCCCCAGGGCCTTGAGCGCGTTGGCGAGCTGCTTGGTGCGCTTCTCGGCGTCGGCGTAGGTGTAGCGGTGCATGCCGCCTTCCACCGCCGCCGAAACGATCTCCTGCTCGCCGTGCTCGCGCGCGGCGTGGGTCAGGATCGACGAAATCATCAGTTGTTTGGACTGCATCAGGCCCAGCATGGATTGTCTCCTCCCTTTCGGTCCGGGGTACCCCCGGTTGCTCCGTTCGGCCGCCATTCTCCTATGCCGGCGGGGCGCCCGTAAAGGCCCCTTGAAGGGGGTATACGATCGGTGCACAATAAGTAACCAAACGGTGCATTGTCGCGTCCCCCCGGCCATCGGGGCCGCCGCGGCAACCGGCGATCCAGGGGGGACCTGGCCCGGAAATCATCGGCTTTTCGATAGGGAGAGACATCGCATGAAACGCGCAATCCTGGCCGCCGCGGCGGCCCTGGTCGTGGCCGCGCCCGCCTGGGCCGCCGACTATCCGTGGAAGCCCAGCAAGCCCATCACCATCATCGTGCCCTGGGGCGCCGGTGGCGCCACGGACCAGGTCACGCGCGTCACCGCCGGGGTGCTGGAGAAGGAGCTGGGCCAGAAGGTGGTCATCGTCAACCAGCCCGGCGCCTCGGGCTCGATCGGCAAGAAGAACGCCTGGGAGGCGCCGCGCGACGGCTACACCTGGGCCGCCGGCGCGCCCAAGCAGCTGGGCACCTACAAGCTGCTGGGCCAGTGGGACACCTGGATCGACGACTGGCGCCTGTACGTGACCGTCACCAACGTGCCGCTGGTGTCGGTCAACCCCGACACGCCGTACCAGGACATGGGCCAGCTGCTGAAGGCCATGCACGAGAAGGACGTCTCGGTGGCCACCGCCGGCGCCGGGTCGTCGGGCCACGCCGCCATCGAGGGCATCAAGTCGGCCACCGGCATCAAGTACCGGCACGTCACCTACGACGGCGGCAACCCGGCCGTGATCGCCACCGTCGGCGGCGAGACCGAGGTCACCACCCAGCTCGCCTCCGAGCAGGCCGAGATGGTGCGCGGCAAGCGCCTGCGGCCGCTGGCGGTGCTGGCCGACCAGCCGCTGGAGATCGAGGGCTTCGGCGCGGTGCCGCCGATCACCAAGTACGTGGACAAGCCGATGCCGATCCTGTCCACCGCCTTCGGCATCTTCATCCCCAAGGAAGGCACGCCCAAGGAGGTCATCGAGACCTTCGACATGATCTGGAAGAACGTGATCCCCACCAGCCCCGAGCTGAAGGCCTACGCCCTGAAGAAGGGCGCCCTGTTCGCGCCGTCCTCCGGCCAGGCCGCGCGCGACAAGGTGTGGCCCGAGATCCAGTCCGACGCCTGGAGCTTCTACGCCGCGGGGCGGGCCAAGATGTCCCCCGCCGACCTGGGCATTCCCAAGCCCTGACCTGACGGCGACCGGGGAACGGGGCGCATGGCGGACGACGGCGGGCCCGGCACGGCGCGCGGGGTCCGGGCCGACTTCTGGTTCGGCCTGGGCCTGGTGGTGCTCGGGCTGGCCGTCGCCGTCGAGTCGTGGCGCATGCCGCGGCTGACCGAGCTGAACGTCCACCCCATGACGGCGCCGGGGCTGGTCCCCGGACTGCTCGGCGTCGTCATCTTCGTCCTGGGCGGCATCCTGTTCCTGCGCGCCGCCCGCGCCGGCGGCTGGCGCCCGGGCGGCGGCGTCGGGGTCGACGCCGCCGACCTGGCGACCCAGGCGCGGCGCTTCTTTGTCGCCCTGGCCATGTGCGTCGGCTACGCCGCCGGGCTGGTTGGGGCGGTTCCGTTCTGGGCCGCCACGGCGGCCTTCGTGTTCCTGTTCATCACCGTGTTCGAGTGGCGCCGCGACCGGCCCCCGGCCGGCCACCTGGCGGCCCTGGCCACGGCGGCGGTGCAGGCGGCGGTGGTGTCCGCCGCCGTGACCTACGTGTTCGAGACCATCTTCCTGGTGCGATTGCCCTGACCATGCCCGAGGGCCTGACCTATTTCCTGACCGCGGTGGCCGCCTTCGCCCAGCCCGCCAGCCTGTTCAACGTGGCCTGGGCGACCCTGCTGGGCATCACCGTGGGCATGCTGCCGGGGCTGACGGCGACCCTGGGGGTGGCACTGCTGACCACCCTGACCTTCCGCATGGAGGCCGGGGACGCCATCCTGATCCTGATCTGCATGTACGTGGGCGCCATCTTCGGCGGCAGCCGCTCGGCCATCCTGCTGAACATCCCGGGCACCCCGGCCAACGCCGCCTCGGCGCTGGACGGATTCCCCCTGGCCCGGGCCGGCAGGGCCGGCCAGGCCCTGGGCCTGGCCACGGTGGGATCGTTCTGCGGCTCCATCGTCGGCATGGTCATGCTGGCCCTGGTGGCCCCGGTGCTGGCCGAGTTCGCGCTGAAGTTCGGCTCGCCCGAATTCTTCTGGCTGGCCCTGTTCGGCATCGTCATCTCGGGCCGCCTGACCGCCGTCGAGGACCCGCTGAAGGGCTGGATCGCCGGCTTCCTGGGCCTGCTGGTGGCCATGGTGGGGCAGGAAGGCATCCACGCCTACCAGCGGTTCGCCTACGGCAATACCGACCTGGCCGGCGGCTTCGGCCTGCTGCCGGCCCTGGTCGGCGCGTTCGGGTTCGCCGAGATCCTGCAGGTCATGAAGAACCGCGACTACCAGACCGTGCGCGGCGCCGGCGACCGGGTGCTGCCGCGCCTGCGCGAGCTGTGGGACAACGCCCGCACCATCCTGCGCTCGGGGCTGATCGGCACCTTCATGGGGCTGCTGCCCGGCGTCGGCGAGGACATGGGCGCCTGGGCCTCCTATGCCGCCGCGCGGCGCGCGTCGAAGAAGAAGGCGCAGTTCGGCAAGGGCTCCATCGAGGGGCTGATCGCGTCCGAGACCGGCAACAACGCCGCCGTGCCCGGGGCCATCATTCCGGTGCTGACCCTGGCCGTGCCCGGCTCGGCCCCGGCGGCGGTGCTGCTGGCGGCGATGTTCATCCACGGCGTGCGGCCCGGGCCGCTGATCATGATCGAGTTCCCCGGCTTCGTGTACGAGGTGGTGGCCATGGTCCTGGCCGCCAGCGTCGGCGTGCTGGTCCTGGGGCTGCTGCTGACCCGGCCGCTGCTGCTGGTGCTGCAGGTGCGGCGCGAGCGGCTGATGCCGGTGATCTTCGTGCTGTGCACCATCGGCTCGTTCGCCATCGCCAGCCGCATCTTCGACATCTGGGTCATGCTCGGCTTCGGCGTGGTCGGCTTCCTGCTGCGCGAGATGAAATACCCCATGGCGCCGCTGGTGCTGGGCATCGTCCTGGGCGACATCCTGGACAAGAACTTCCGCCGCGCCATGGTGCTGTCCGACGGCTCGGTCGAGCCCCTGTTCACCCGCCCCATCAGCGCCGTGCTGGCGGCCATCACCCTCAGCGTCGTCGCCCTGGCCATCCCGCCGGTGCGGCGGCGTATCCTGGGCCTGCTGTCGGCCCTGCCCTTCATCAAGCGGAGCGAGCCATGAGACTTTCCCTGTGCAACGAGGTGATCCGCGACATGGACTTCGCCGCCCAGTGCGCCTTCGCCGCCGCCGTCGGCTACGAGGCACTGGAGGTGGCGCCCTTCACCCTGGGCGAGGACCCGCACCTGATGTCCCAGGACCGCCGCGCCCAGGTGCGCCGGGCCATGGCCGACGCCGGGCTGGAATGCTCCAGCCTGCACTGGCTGCTGGTGACGCCCGAGGGCCTGTCGATCACCGACCCCGACGCCGCCGTGCGCGCCCGCACCGTGGACGTCATGCGCCGCCTGATCGGCCTGGCCGCGGACCTGGACGCCGACGTACTGGTGCACGGCTCGCCGCACCAGCGGCGCCTGGTGCCCGGCGACGAGGACGCCAGCCGCAAGCGGGCGCGGGACTGCTTCGCCGCCATCGCCGGCGACGCCGAGCAGGCCGGCGTGGTCTACTGCGTCGAACCCCTGGCCGACCGCGAGACCGACTACCTGAACTCCCTTGACGAGGCGGCGGCCCTGGTGCGCGACATCGACAGCCGCGGCCTGCGCGCCATGCTGGACTGTGCCTCGACCTCCTACATGCGGCCCGAGCCGCCGGGCGAGATCCCCTGGGACGAGATCCTGGACCGCTGGCTGCCTACCGGGCTGATCGCCCACGTCCAGGTCAACGACGCCAGCCGCCGCGGCCCCGGCGAGGGCGAGGTGCGGTTCGCCCCGGTCATCGCCGGCCTGCGGCGCCACGGCTATGGCGGCTGGATCGCCGCCGAACCCTTCGTCTACGAACCCGACGGCCCGGCCTGCGCGGCCCGCGCCGCCGGCTACCTGCAAGGACTGATGGAAGCCATCCCATGACCCTGCCCACCCTGCAAGTCCTCGACGTCGAGGCGCGCGAGCGCGACGTCACCCTGCGCATGCCGTTCAAGTTCGGCATCGTCACCCTGCGCGAGGCGCCGCAGCTTTTCCTGCGCGTCACCCTGCGCCTGGGCGACGGCCGCGAGGGCCGGGGCTATGCCGCCGAGACCCTGGCGCCGAAGTGGTTCGACAAGAACCCCGACCTGAGCAACGAGCAGAACTTCCAGCAGCTGCGCGACGCCGTCGCCGTGGCGGCGGGCCTGTACCGCGGCGCCGGGGCGCCGGCCACGGCCTATGGCCTGCACGCCGACATGGCGGACGCCCACCTGGCCGCCTGCGCCGGGCGCGACCTGAACCCCCTGGTGGCCGGCTTCGGCACGGCGCTGGTGGACCGCGCGGTGATCGACGGCCTGGGGCGCCTGCTGGAGCGCAGCGCATTCCAGATGGTGGCCGACAACACCCTGGGCATCGACGGCCGCACGGCGCCGGACCTGGCCGGGTTCGACCTGGCCGGCTTCCTGGCCGCGCGGCGGCCGGCCGATTCCATCGGCGCCCGCCATACCGTGGGCCTGGTGGACGCCATCACCGAGGCCGACATCGCGCCCGCCGACCGGGTCGGCGACGGCCTGCCCGAGAGCCTGGAGGCGGCGGTGGACTTCTACGGCCTGACCCACTTCAAGCTCAAGGTGGGCGGCGACATCGACGCCGACCTGGACCGCCTGCGCGCCATCGCCGCGGTGCTGGACCGGGCGCCCGACCCGTACTGGGCGACCCTGGACGGCAACGAGCAGTACGGATCAGTGGAGCCGGTTATCGACCTGTGGCGGCGCATGCAGGCGGACCCGGCCCTGGCGCGCCTGTGCGACGCCGTGCTGTTCATCGAGCAGCCGATCAAGCGGGCCGAGGCCCTGGCCCACGACGTCTCGGCCCTGGCCGCCCTGAAGCCGGTGGAGATCGACGAATCCGACGCCACCATGGCGACCTTCGCCCAGGCGCGGGAGCTGGGGTACACCGGGGTGTCGTCCAAGTCCTGCAAGGGGTTCTACCGCTCGCTGCTGAACCGGGCCCGGGTCGCCAAGTGGAACGGCGAGGCCGGGGCCGAGCGGTTCTTCATGTCGGCCGAGGACCTGACCACCCAGGCCGGCCTGTGCGTGCAGCAGGACCTGGCCCTGGCCACCCTGATCGGCTGCACCCACGTGGAGCGCAACGGCCACCACTACGTCAACGGCATGGAAGGCGTGGCGGCGGACGAGCAGAAGGCCTTCCTGGCCGCCCACGGCGACCTGTACCACGCCGCCGGCGGGGTGGCGCGCCTGACCATCACCGGCGGGCAGATCGCGCTCGGCTCCCTGCGCACGCCGGGTTTGGGCTCGGCGGTGGTCCCCGACTTCGCCGCCATGCGGGCGGTGGACCTGGGGTCCTGATTTTCCTCCCCGCCGGTACGGGCGCTGGGCTATGATTCGCGGCGCAACAGACCGGGGGGAAGCAAACCATGACCGGCCTTGACGACCTGTCGCCCAGCCAGCGCCTGGACGCGCTGCGCGCCCGCGGCCTGCTGGACCCGGCCCAGGTCGCGGCCCTGGCCGGCGGCGTGGCCCTGCCTCTGGCCCTGGCCGACGGCCTGGTGGTGGACGGCGACGAGGTGATCCTGCCCCTGGCCTCGGAATCGCCGGACCTGGCGCCGGCCGTCGCCGACGCCGCGCGCCGGTGCCGGGGCGCCGGCGGCGTGCAGACGGACAGCACCGGCACCCTGATGGTGGGGCAGGTGGTGCTGGCCGGCATGGCCGTGCCGGCGGCGGCGCGGGCCCAGGTGCTGGCCCGGCGCGGCGAGCTGCGCGGCCCCTGCGACGCCGCCGACCCGGCCCTGGGCGCCGTTGGCGGCGGCCTGCGCCGGGTCACCGCGCACCTGCTGCACACCGACGGTGACGGACCGGTCCTGGCCGTCAACCTGATCGTCGACACCAAGGACGCCATGGGCGCCCGCCTGGTCACCGCCATGGCCCGGGCGGCGGCGCCGCACCTGGAATCCTGGACCGGCGGCCGCGCCGTCCTGGTCGGCCCCGCCAACCGGGCCGACCACCGCCTGGTTCGGGTCCGCGCCGCCTGGCCGGCCGACGACCTGGGCGGCGCCGACCTGCGCGACGCCCTGGCCCTGGCCGGGCGTCTGGCCGGCGCCGACCCGCACCAGGCGGCGACCCGCAACAAGGAGGTCATGGACGGCATCACCGCGGTGCTGCTGGCCACCGGCAACGACACCCGCGCCGCCGAGGCCGCCGCCCACGCCCATGCCGCCCGCCGCGGCGGCTATGTCCCCCTGGCCCGGTGGGAGGTGGACGGCGCCGGCAGCTTGGCCGGGACCCTGGAGGTGCCGGTGCCGGCGGGCATCGTCGGCGGCGCCACCCAGGCCCTGCCGGCGGCGCGGGCCTGTCAGTCCATATTGCGCCTGCGCTCGGCCGACCACCTGTCGCGCATCGCCGCCGCCGTCGGCCTGGTGGCGGGCTTCGCCGCCCTGCGCGCCGCCGTGGCCCGGCGCGGATAGGAGGGAACGATGAAGGTTGTGATCACCGGCGGCACGGGGTTCATCGGCTTCCGCCTGGCGCGGCGGCTGCTGGAACGGGGCCAATTGACCGGCCCGTCCGGGGCGCCCGAGGCCATCGACGAGATGGTGCTGTTCGACACCGCGCCGGCGCCGGCGGACCTGTCAACCGCCGGCGTGCGGGTGCGGGTGGTGACCGGCGACATGGCCGACCGGGCCACGGTGGCGGGGCTGGTCGACCGCGACGACATCTCGGTGTTCCACCTGGCCTCGGTGGTCAGCGGCGGCGGCGAGAAGGACTTCGACCTGGCCATGGGGGTCAACCTGTACGGCGGGCTGCACCTGTTCGAGGCCCTGCGCGCCCGGGGCGGCGCCCCGCGCCTGGTGTTCGCCAGCTCCATCGCCGTGTTCGGCGGCGGCGCCATGGCCCCGGTGGTGGACGACTTCGCCAAGCAGACGCCGCAGACCACCTACGGCATGACCAAGGCGGTCGGCGAGTTGATGGTCAACGACTACACCCGCAAGGGGTTCCTGGACGGCCGCGCGGCGCGCCTGCCGACCGTGATCATCCGCCCCGGCAAGCCCAACGCCGCCGCCTCCAGCTTCGCCAGCGCCGTGTTCCGCGAACCCCTGATGGGCCGCGACTACGCGGCGCCGGTGACCCCGGAAACGGCCATGGCCGTGCTGGGCGCGCGCGCCGCCGTGGACGGCCTGATCCACCTGCACGAGGTGGACGGCGGCGACCTGGGCGAGGACCGCGCGGTGCAGTTCCCCAGCCTGACCCTGAACGTGCAGGAGATGGTCTACGCCCTCTATCGCGTGGCCGGGGACCGGCCCCTGGGCCAGGTCAGCTTCGAGCCCGACCCCTTCGTGGTGGACATCTGTTCCACCTGGCCGCGCGACGCCCGCGGCACCCGGGCCGAGGCCCTGGGCTTCCCCCAGGACGCCGACATCGACGCCATCGTCGGCCAATTCATCGAGGACTATGTGGACGCGCCGGCGGCGGCGCCAACGGGCGAGGGAACATGACCAAGGACGGCAAGAAGACATTCCGCAGCGCCGAGTGGTTCGGCAAGGCCAACAAGGACGGGTTCCACCACCGGTCCTGGATGAAGAACCAGGGCATCCCCGACGACGAGTTCGACGGCCGCCCGGTGATCGGCATCTGCAACACCTGGTCCGAGCTGACCCCGTGCAACGGCCACTTCCGCGAACTGGCCGAGAAGGTGCGCTACGGCATCCTCGAAGCCGGCGGCTTCCCGCTGGAATTCCCGGTCATGTCCCTGGGCGAGACGCTGATGCGGCCCACCACCATGCTGTTCCGCAACCTGGTCAGCATGGACGTGGAGGAATCCATCCGCGCCAACCCCATCGACGGGGTGGTGCTGATGGTCGGCTGCGACAAGACCACGCCGGCCCTGCTGATGGGGGCGGCCAGTTGCGACCTGCCGACCCTGGCGCTGTCGGGCGGACCCATGCTGAACGGCGACTACCGGGGGGAAAAGCTGGGCTCGGGCACCCACGTGTGGAAGTTCGACGCCATGGTCAAGGCCGGCGAGATGACCCTGGCCGACTTCATGGGCGCCGAGGCCGGCAACGCCCGCTCGCCGGGCCACTGCATGACCATGGGCACGGCCTCGACCATGGCCAGCATGGTCGAGGCCCTGGGCATGGGCATGACCGCCAACGCCGCCATCCCGGCCGCCGACGCCCGGCGCAAGACCCTGGCCCAGATGGCCGGCCGGCGCATCGTCGAGATGGTGCGCGAGGACCTGCGCATGTCCAGGGTGTTGACCCGGGCCGCGTTCGAGAACGCCATCCGGGTCAACGGCGCCATCGGCGGCTCGACCAACGCCGTCATCCACCTGATCGCGGTGGCGCGGCGCATGGGGGTGAACCTGAACCTGGCGGACTGGGACGCGCTGGGCCACGACGTGCCCTGCCTGGTCAACCTGATGCCGTCGGGCGAATACCTGATGGAGGACTTCTATTACGCCGGCGGCCTGCCGGCGGTGATGCGCGAACTGGGCGAGGCCGGGCTGTTGAATCGCGACGCCCTGACCGTCACCGGGCGCACCATGTGGGACAACGTCAAGGACGCCGAGTGCTTCAACCGCCAGGTCATCCACGCCTTCGCCGCGCCGTACAAGGACAAGGGCGGCATCGCCGTGCTGAGCGGCAACCTGGCGCCCTCGGGGGCGGTGCTGAAGCCGTCGGCGGCGACGCCCGAATTGATGGTCCACCGCGGCCGGGCGGTGGTGTTCGAGGACATCGAGGACTACCACGCCCGGGTCGACGACCCGGACCTGGACATCGACGAGACCTGCGTCATGGTGCTGAAGAACTGCGGCCCCAAGGGTTACCCGGGCATGGCCGAGGTGGGCAACATGGCCCTGCCGGCCAAGATCCTGAAGAAGGGCATCACCGACATGGTGCGGGTTTCCGACGCGCGCATGAGCGGAACCGCCTATGGCACCGTGGTCCTGCACACGGCGCCCGAGGCCGCCGACGGCGGGCCCCTGGCCCTGGTGCGGGACGGCGACATGATTTCGCTGGACGTGCCCAACCGCAGCCTGACGCTGGAGGTCGCGGACGACGAGCTGGCCGCCCGCCGCGCCGCCTGGACCCCGCCGCCGCCGCCCATGGCGCGCGGCTACGTCAACCTGTTCCACCGCCACGTGACCCAGGCCGACGCCGGCTGCGACCTGGACTTCCTGGTCGGCGGCAGCGGCGCCGCGGTGCCGCGCGAGAGCCACTAGGCGAGGGGAGGGGGACGACATGGCAGACCGCCTGCGGGGCAAGAGCGCCCTGGTCACCGCCGCGGCCCAGGGCATCGGCCGCGCCTCGGCCCTGGCCATGGCGCGCGAGGGCGCCCGGGTCCTGGCCACGGACGTCAACACCGACCTGTTGGCCGAGATCGCCGGCGAGCCGGGCGTCACCACCCGCCGCCTGGACGTGACCGACCCGGCGGCCATCGCCGCCCTGGCCGCCGAGGTCGGCGCCGTCGACATCCTGTGCAACGTGGCCGGCTACGTCCACCACGGCACGGTGCTGGACTGCGGCGAGGACGACTGGGACTTCTCCATGGACCTGAACGTGCGCTCGCAATACCGCATGTGCCGCGCCTTCATCCCGGCCATGGCGGCGGCGGGCGGCGGGTCCATCGTCAACATCTCGTCCATCGCCTCGTCCATCCGCGGCCTGCCCAACCGGTTCGTGTACGGCACCACCAAGGCCGCCGTGCTGGGCCTGACCAAGGCCATCGCCGTGGACTTCGTGGGCCAGGGGATCCGCTGCAACGCCATCTGTCCGGGGACCGTGCAGTCGCCGTCGCTGGACGGCCGCATCGCCGCCTTCGACGACCCGGTGGCGGCGCGCGCCGCCTTCATCGCCCGCCAGCCCATGGGCCGCCTGGGCACGGCCGAGGAGATCGCCGCCATGGTGGTCTACCTGGCCGGCGACGAGTCGGCCTTCACCACCGGCGCGGCCATGGTGGTGGACGGCGGCGTGGCCCTGTGACGGCGGCGCAGGTGCGGCTGCGCGCGACGGTGACCTGTCCCCACTGCGGCCATGCCGAGACCGAGGACATGCCCACCGACGCCTGCCTGTTCTTCTACGACTGCAAGGGGTGCGGCCGGGTGCTGCGGCCCCGGCCCGGGGACTGCTGCGTGTTCTGCTCCTACGGCGACGTGCCCTGCCCGCCGGTGCAGGCCGAGGGCAGGGGCTGCTGCTAGCAGGCTGCATTCCAGTATCGCCGCCTTCGAGGGCGTCCTGCGGACGCCGCCTCAGGCTGAGGATTTTCAATAGGTTGCCTCGCCCTGAGGCGCGAGCGGAGCGAGCCTCGAAGGGCCCCCGCGGGTTTTTCAGCGGCCTGTCAGAGCAGCCCTTCGTCCTGCAGCACCTTGCGCGCCACGCGGAAGCATTCCAGGGACTGGGGCACGCCGCAGTAGATCCCGACCACGTGGATGATGGCGCGGATCTCCTCCTTGCTGACCCCGTTCTTGAGCGCGCCGCGGCAGTGGATCTCCCACTCCGTCATCTTGCCCAGGGCCCCGATCATGGCCAGGTTCATCATCGAGCGGGTCTTGGCGTCGATGGTCTCGTCGCCCCAGCCGAAGCCCCAGCACCAGGCGGTCATGGCCTCCTGGAACGGGCGGGTGAAGTCGTCGGCGGCGGCCAGGTTTTTCTCCACGTATTCGGCGCCCAGGGTCGCCTTGCGCTTGGCCAGGCCCTTGTCGAACAGGTCGTTGTCCATGGTCGTTCCCTCCCGTCCTCGGTTCAGTCGCCCCACACCAGGACCAGGCCGATGTCGCCCGGATACCCGCCGGGGTAGTCCAGCACCCGGGCCTGCAGGTGGAAGCCGTGGGGTTTCAGGTCGTGCTCCCAGCGCAGGTAGACCTCGGCCGCCTCGCCGCGCAGGGTCTTGGGCCAGTCGGGCAGGGGCACGTTGACGGCGCGGCCACCGTCGCTGCAAAGCTGGCTGGGGAAGCGCAGCAGCATGAACTCCTGCTCGCCGCGCTCGGCCGCCTCGCGGGCCTGGTGCATCAGCCCCTGCCAGTAGCCGTCGTCGACGTGGTGGTCGATCAGGTCGCGGACCTTGGCCTTGCGCTGTTCGGCCATGGCGCGGGTCCGCTCCTCCTCGCGCTCGGCCTGGTGGTGGCGGAAGGATTCGACCAGCGAGCGGAACTCGGTCGCGTTGACCGCCTGGTCGCCGCGGGCCTCGGCCGGCGCGCCGCCCGGGGACGGGCCGTCGGACCCGCCGTCGTCGTGGTGGAAATGCTCGTCGATGCCGGCCAGCAGCCGCGAGAAGGCGCCCATGGGCTTTTCCTCCCTGGCCGCCGGGCCCGGCACCAGGGCCCGCAGCAGGTCGGTGCGGCTGACGATTCCCTGGATCACGTCGTCGCGCACCACCGGCACCCGCTTGATCCGGTGCGCGGTCAGCAGGCGGGCGATCTCGGCGGCCTCGGCCGTTTCCGTCACCGTGATCACCGGCGCCGTCATGACGTCGCGGGCGGCCTTGCCGTCCGGCTCCAGGGCTTCGGGGCTGGGCCGCTCGTTGTCGGTCAACAGGCCCAGCCACCAGCTTCGCCGGGCGTCGCGGTCGGCGTCGTCGCGGCCGATCAGGTCGCCCTCGCTGACCATGCCGATGGGCGCGCCGCGGGAATCGACGACCGGCACGGCGCTGATGCGGTGTGCCAGCAGGATCTCGGCGATGCGGTCCACGTGGGTCTCGGGCTCGACCGTGACAACGGTGGCGGTCATCAGGTCCTTGGCTTGCATGGGGTTCCTCGCTGATTTCCGTGTCCCGGCATGGCGCCGTGGCGGCGGCGGGACCAGCCCGAATATAGGACTGGACGGCGCCCCATTTCCAGCCCCGGACGCGCGGCCTATGATGACCCGCCACCGGCCGGGAGGAGAGGGCGACCATGGACATCCGCAAGTCGGGCATTTTCCGCGAGACGATCGCGTCCGACGCCTTCGGCGTCGCCTGCGACCCCATCACCCGGGTGGTCGCCTTCGCCGTGTTCCGCAACCCCGTCGCCGGGCGCTTCGTGGACGACCTGTCGCCCCTGTTCGACATGGGCGGTCGGCTGGGCGAGCGGCTGATGGGCGAGGCCGTGGCCCTGCTGGCCGGCCCGCCGGTCAGCTATGGCAAGGCGGCCGTGGTCGGCGTCGCCGGCGACCTGGAGCACGGCGGCGCCGTGATCCACCCCAAGCTGGGCAAGCCCATGCGCGCCGCGGTCGGCGGCGGCAAGGCGCTGATCCCGTCCAACGCCAAGGTGGCCGCGGCCGGCGCCGCCATCGACGTGCCGCTGGGCCACAAGGACGAGGCCTGGTCCTTCGCCCACTTCGACACCGTGACCGTCATGGTCGCCGACGCGCCGCGCCCCGACGAGATCGTCCTGTGCATGGCCGTCGCCGACGGCGGCCGCCCCCACCCCCGGGTCGGCAGCGGGCCGATCACGGATTGACGGGCCGGCGGCCGGCGCCGGTCAGAAGTCGCTGGGGAAGAAGTGCGCCCGCGCCACCAGGTAGGCCAGGCACATGGCGATCAGGACCAGGGATTCCCAGCGCCGCAGCAGCTCCTGGGTCCACAGGAAGTAGAAGATGAAGAACGAGGTGACGATCTTCACCGGCAGGTCGTAGTACACCACGACGTCCGGCACGGCGTAGGTGGAGATCACCGCGCCGAGGCCGATGCCCAGCAGGGGGTTGGTGATGTTGCTGCCCACCACGATGCCCACCGACAGGTTCTTTTCGCCCTTGTGGATGGACACCAGCGAGGTGGTCAGCTCGGGCAGGGCCGTGGCCACGCCCAGGAAGATGACGCCGAAGAACGAGGCGCTGAGCGGCAGGTTTTCCACCAGCCGGGTCGCCGCCACCACCACCTGCTCGGTGGCCACCGCCATGACGGCGAAGCTGATGGCGATGATCGCCACCGCCAGGACCGTGCGCCGGGTGCCGTGTTCGGGCCCGCCGCGGGACCGGGGCGGGGCCTCGTCGCGGACCCGGTCGCGCTTGGCCAGGAACAGGATATAGCCGACATAGGCGAGCAGCAGCAGCGCCCCCTCCAGGCGCGAGATCAGGCCGCCCAGGCCGAACAGCCACACCAGCACCGAGGCCCACACCAGGGCGCCGATTTCCGAGAACAGGTTCTGGCGCTTGATCAGGATCGCGCCCAGCAGGCCGATCAGGGGCAGGATGAAGTTCTGCTGGAAGATGTCCGAGCCGATGTTGGCCCCGATCACCAGGCTGGAGATGGTGGCGAAGGTCTCGGGCTGGCGCAGGATGGTGGCGCTGCCCACCACGTGGGTGAAGACCTCGGGGATGCTGGTGCCCACGGACAGGACGGTCATGCCGATGAAGGTGCCCGACAGGCGGAACCGCTCGGCCATCTCGATGGCGTTGTTGATGACCAGCTCGGCGAGGGCGATGGTCACGGCCACGCCGGCCAGGATGATGAGTGAATCGACCAACATTCGGTGTGGCGGTCCTGGCGCCAGGCGGCTATTTAATTCGGGAGAGGCCCGAATTCCGTCACCGCGGGGAGGTGAACTGTGCTGATCGACGACGTGGAGGCCATCATCCGGACCCACCTGCCCACGCTTGCCGACCTGAACGCCACGGTCAAGCTGGACATGGGGGCCGACGGGGTCCTGTTCCTGGACGCCGCCGGCGAGGCGCCCACGCTGTCGCGCCAGGCCGGGCCGTCGGATTGTACGCTCAAGGTGTCGGCGTCGAATATGAAGAAAATGTTGTCGGGGGAGATGAATCCCCTGATGGCCGTGGCCTTCGGCCGCATCAAGGTCGACGGCGACCGGCGGGTGGCGACGCGCCTGACCGAACTGATGCGGCGGGGATGACGAATCCGCCCTCCTAACCGCCGCCCGAAGGCGCTAGAATAGAGGCCGAGTCCAGGCGTTCCACCCCGTCACGGGTCGGCTACCCACCATGCTCGATGCGAGCCCGATTTCCGGCGCCGCCCATGCCCCCGCTCCGCGCGCGGAGGCGGTCCACGCAACCGTGGGCGGCCGGCTGCGGGCGCGGGTCTATCTCCTGCGCCGCAACCCGGCCCTGGCGGCGCACCTGGAATCGGACCTGGCCGCGCGCCCCGGCATCCTGGCGGCCGCCGCCAACCCGGCCACGGGCACCGTCAGCCTGCGCCACGATCCCGCGCACGACAGCGATTGGGCCCTGGCACAGGTGGCCGACGCCGCCGCCCGGGCCCCCCGCGGACGGCGGCCGGCCAGCCTGAACGGCGGCGACCGGCCGTCGCGCCCCGCACCCGGGGCGGCGCCGGCCCAGTCGTCGGGCCAGTCGTCGGGCCAGTCGTCGGGCCAGTCGTCGGGCCAGGCGCCGGCCCAGGCGTCGGTCCCCGACACGCCCTGGCACCTGCTGGACGGCGCGGCCGTCGCCGGCCGCCTCGACGTCGACGCCGCCGTCGGCCTGATCGCCGGGGAGGCCGCCGCGCGCCTGGCCCGGGACGGCCCGAACGCCCTGCCGGAGGCGCCGGAGCCGTCACGCCTGGCCATGCTGGCGGAGCAGTTCGCCAGTTTGCCGGTGGTCCTGCTTGGGGCGTCGGCCGTGGTGTCCCTGGCCACCGGCGGCCTGGTGGACGCCGCCGCCATTGCCGCCGTGGTGGCCATCAACGCCGCCATCGGCTACCTGACCGAGAGCCAGGCCGAGCGCACCATCCGCGGCCTGACCAGGCGGGTGCAGCAGCACGCCCTGGTGCGCCGCCAGGGGACGGAGGCCGAGGTGCCGGCCGAGAGCGTGGTCCGCGGCGACGTCCTGTCCCTGTCCGCGGGGATGTTCGTGGCCGCCGACGCCCGGGTCGTCGAGGCCCGCGACCTGACCGTGGACGAGTCCATGCTGACCGGCGAGAGCATGCCCGTGCACAAGTCGCCGGCCGCGCTCGGCGGCGGCGCCACGCCGTTGGCCGAGCGGGTGAACATGCTCTACAAGGGCACCGTGGTCACCGGCGGCGCCGGGGCCGCCGTGGTCGTGGCCACCGGCGAGGGCACCGAGATCGGCACCATCCAGCGCCTGGTCAGCGGCGCCAAGCCGCCGGAAACGCCCATGCAGCGGCACCTGAACGCCCTGGGGCGGCAACTGGCCCTGCTGTCGGGGGGCATCTGCGGCGCCGTGTTCCTGACCGGCATGGCCCGGGGCTACGGCTTCGCCCAGATGCTGAAGGCGTCCACGGCCCTGGCGGTGGCCGCCGTGCCCGAGGGCCTGCCGACCGTGGCCACCACCACGCTGGCCCTGGGGCTGCGCCAGATGCGCCGGCGCAAGGTCCTGGTGCGGCGCCTGGAGGCGGTGGAGACCCTGGGCTCCATCGGCACGATCTGCTTCGACAAGACCGGCACCCTGACCGTCAACCGCATGTCGGTGACGGCGCTGGACCTGGCGGGCCGGTCGCTCGACCTGCGCGACGGCGCCTTCACCCAGGACGGCGCGCCGGTGGCGCCCGGGACCCTCGCTGATCTGGCCTGGATGCTGGAAATCGCCGCCCTGTGCAACGATGCCGAGCCGGACCGGAACGGCGGCGCCGCCGCCGGCAGCCCCACCGAGGCCGCCCTGCTGCACGCCGCCCACGGCGCCGGCATCGACGTGGCGGCCCTGCGCGCGCGCCTGCCCCGCACCTACACCCGCCGCCGCAGCGAGCGCCACCACGCCATGGTCACCTACCACGCCACCGCCGACGGCGGCCGCCTGTTCGCCGTCAAGGGGGCGCCGGCCGAGGTCCTGTCGCGCTGCCGCTGGCTGCGCCGCGACGGCGAAACGGTGCCCCTGGCGGAGGCCGACCGCGTCGCCGTGCTGGCCGGCAACGAGAAGATGGCCTCGGCCGCCCTGCGGGTCCTGGGCGTGGCCAGCCATCGCCAGGACGACGGCGGCCCCCTGCCCGAGGACGGCCTGACCTGGCTCGGCCTGGTCGGCATGGCCGACCCCGTGCGCAGCGGCCTGCGCGACCTGCTGGGCCGGTTCCACGGCGCCGGCATCCGCACCGTGATGATCACGGGCGACCAGAGCGCCACCGCCTACGCCATCGCCCGCGACCTGGACCTGAGCGGCGGCAAGCCCGTGGACATCCTGGATTCCACCCGCCTGGACGGCCTGGACCCGGCGCTGCTGGCCGCCCTGACCCGCCAGGCCGACGTCTTCGCCCGGGTCAGCCCGGCCCACAAGCTGCAGATCGTGCAGGGCCTGCAGCGCGGCGGCCAGCTGGTGGCCATGACCGGCGACGGCATCAACGACGGCCCGGCCCTGAAGGCCGCCGACATCGGCGTCGCCATGGGCGCCGCCGGGTCCGACGTGGCCCACGAACTGGCCGACGTGGTGCTGGAGGACGACAACATCGAAACCATGGCGGAGGCCGTGAGCCAGGGCCGCACCATCTTCGCCAACATCCGCAAGGCCCTGCATTTCCTGCTGGCCACCAACCTGAGCGAGATCGCCGTGGTGTTCGGGGCCACCGCCCTGGGCCTGGGACAGCCCCTGACCCCCATGCAGTTGTTGTGGATCAACCTGGTCAGCGACATCTTCCCCGGCCTGGCCCTGGCCCTGGAGCCGCCCGGCGCCCACGTCATGGAGCGCCCGCCCCGGGACACCGCCGAGCCCATCATCCGCCGCCAGGACCTGGCCCGGGTCGGCGTCGAGGGGTCGATCATCAGCGCCGGCGCCCTGGCCGCCTACGGCGCCGGCCTGGCCCGCTACGGCGCCGGGCCCCAGGCCGGCACCATGGCCTTCCTCAGCCTGACCACGGCGCAGCTTCTGCACGCGCTGAGCTGCCGCTCGGACCGCCACCGCATCGTCGAGCGCGGCCGCTTCCAGCGCAACCCGCTGTTGACCGCCGCCCTGGCCGGATCGGTCGGCGCCACGGCCCTGGCGCCTGTGGTGCCGGCCCTGCGGCGGCTGCTGGGCCTGGGGCCCCTGGGCGCCGCCGACCTGGCGGTGACGGCGGGGGCCGCCGTCCTGCCCCTGGTGGTCAACGAGGCCGCCAAGCCGTGGCTGAACCGGCTGGGCGCAGGCGGGCCGGGCAAGGGATCGGGACAAGGGGTCATGTCATGAAACAGGACTTCGTCTTCACCTCGGAATCCGTCACCGAGGGCCATCCGGACAAGCTCTGCGACCAGATCAGCGACGCCGTCGTCGACCGCTACCTGGCCGAGGACCGGTTCTCCCGCGTGGTGGCCGAGACGGCGGTGGCCACGGGCATCGTGTTCATCGCCATCCGCGTCGCCTCCCGGGCCAGCGTCGACGTGCCCTCGGTGGCGCGGGGGGTCATCTCGCGGGTCGGCTACGACCGCGACTCCTTCAATGCCCACAGTTGCAGCATCATGACCTCGGCCACCGAACTGCCGGCGTCGGACTATGTGGAGGTGGACGAGACGGACCTGGACGACGCCGGGCTGGAGCAGGTGCCGGCGGGCAACCTGGTGACCCTGTTCGGGTACGCCTGCACCCAGACGCCGGCGCTGATGCCGCTGCCCATCTGGTACGCCCACAAGGTGGCGCGGCGCCTGGGCGAGGTGCGCCTGACCGGCGAGCTGTCCTACCTGACCCCCGACGGCACGGTGCAGGCGGGGGTGGAATTCCGCGCCCGGCGGCCGCACCGGCTGCACAGCCTCAGCATCAACGCCTGCCTGGATGCCGCCGACTCGCCGGACCCGGAGCAGGTGACCCGGGACATCCGGCGCCGGGTCATCGACGCGGCGCTGGAGGACGAGGCCATCAGGCCCGACCGGGACACCCGCCTGTTCATCAACCCCAAGGGCTCCTACGGCGAGGGCGGTCCGGCCGCCCACGCCGGCCTGACCGGGCGCAAGGTGGCGGCGGATACCTACGGCGGGTTCTCGCGCCAGGCGTCGGCGGCGCTCAGCGGCAAGGACCCGTCGCGCATCGACCGCACCGGCGCCTATGCCGCCCGCCACGCCGCCCGCAACGTGGTGGCCGCGGGCCTGGCCGGGGAATGCGAGGTGCAGCTCAGCTATTCCATCGGCGCGGCGCGGCCGGTCAGCGTGCAGGTGAACACCTTCGGCACCGGCACCGTCGCCGACCCGGAGATCGGCGAGCGGCTGAGGGCCGCGTTCGACTTCCGCCCGGCCGCCATCATCCGCCGCTTCGAGCTGCGCGACCAGACCACCCGGCGCAAGGGCGCCTTCTTCAGCCGCCTGGCCGCCTATGGCCAGGTGGGCCGCCAGGACATGGGCCTGCCGTGGGAACTGCCGGACATGGCCGAGGCGCTGAAAGGGTAGCGCCGGGCATCCATGGCGGCGACCTCCGCGCGGCGGTCAGCCGGCCGGCTTGGCCGCGGTTTTGCGCGCCGGCGCCTTCTTCACCGCCGGCTTCCTGGCCGGGGCCTTTCTGGCGGCGGCCGTCTTCGGCGCCGGCTTCTTCGCTGCCTTCGGGGCCGCCTTGGCGGCTGCCTTCGGGGCCCTCTTGGGGGCCGCCTTGGCGGCCGGCTTCAGCGCCGGCACCAGGGTCGCGGCCACTTCCTTGAGGCCCTCGGACACGCTGGCCAGCAGGCTGCCCACGGCGTCCACGGTCTTGGCGCCCAGGGCCGAGGCCGCCTGCACGGCGCCGCCGGCCGAGGATTCGGCCAAGTGGGCCACGTTGGCGCCGATCTCGGATGCCGCCTCGACGGCGCCATCCACCGCCCGCTTGGCCACCAGGGACACGTCGCCGCTGGCCGTCGAGACCTGCTTGACCGCCGCGTGGCCCACTTCGGTGGCGGCGCCGGCCACGTCGCCGCCCACGTCGGCGACGCCCAGGACCACGCCCTTGGCCACGCTCTTGGTGGTCAGCAGGGCGCTGTGGCCCAACTCCTCGGCGGCCTCGAAGGCGCCGCTGACGGCGTCGCGGATCACCTTGGCGCTCTCGGCCGCCGCCGTGCCGCCGGACCGCAGGGCGTCGGCGACGGCGCCGCGCACCAGCGCCACCATCTCCGCCTCGGCCTGTTCCATGCCGCGCATGCTCTTGCCGATGCCGCGCTTCACCTTGGTACCGGCGGCGCCCAGGTCGCCCTTGGGCGGCGCCGCCTTGCGCTTGCGGGCGGCGGCGGGCTTGGCGGCCGCCTTTGATGCCGTCTTCGGGGCCGTCTTTGAGGCCGTCTTGGGGGCCGCCTTGGGGGCGGCCGGTTTCGGCGCCGGTTTGGCCGCGGCGGCCTTCGCCTTCGCCGCGCCGGCGGCGGGCGCCTTGCGGGTCGCGGTGCCCCGGGGGGCGGCGGGCTTCTTCGTGGTGCTGGGTTTAGTCGCCATAGTCGATCTCCTCGCTGGGAGGTTCGGGAAGGGAATCCGTGCTGTCGTTGAGGCGCGCGCCCAGGGACAGGGCGCCGACGGCATACCACAACAGGGACAGCGCCGGCACGTTGGCCGTGCCCCGGACGACCAAGGCCAGGGACCCCACCAGCAGCGGCAGGGCCAGCAGGCTTCCCAGGTCGGCGCGGCGGCCGCTGGTGTTCAGGATGCCGCGGTTGGCCCCGGCCAGGCCGGCGAGAAAGGCGGTGGAGGGCGGCACGGGCGGCGGCTGTGGCGGCGCCGGCGCCACCCGGAACAGGCCCTGGGCCTCGCCCAGGGCGGTGACGGCGTCGGTGGTCGCCTCGTGGACCACCAGGAGGCTGCCGGTGACCGGGTTGGCGCGCACGCCGCGCACCCCCGCGCCGGCGCCCAGGACCTGGACCGCGCGCTCGAAATAGGCCGTGTCGCCGCGGCGGTCGGGGACGCGCAGGCGCAGGCGGCCGTTGATGGCGTGCACCACCCGGGCCGCGGGCGGTTCGGTGATGGTCCGGTCGGGCCCGGCCGTGCCGGTCCCATTTCCCTTAGGCACCGTCTCCTCGTGCCGCGCGGCGGGTGCCGGCGCGGCCTTTCGTCTTCGGTTTCGGCTTCGGTTTCACCTCGGCGGCCGGCTCGGGCCCCGCTTCGGGCCCGGCTTCGGTTTCGGCTCCGGGCGCCGGCTCCGATGGCGCGGCGGTGCCCGCGGCGGCGGCTTCCTCGGCCCAGGTGTCCTCGGCCAGTTCCTCCTGGACCTCGGCGACCAGGTCCTCGGCCGCCTCGCCCAGGCCGGCGACGATCTCGCCGCCGCGGCGGTAGGCCCCCATTCCCGCCTTCAGGGCCGCCTTCACGGCCGGCCGGGCCGCCCGGGCGGCGCCCGGCAGGACCAGCAGGGCGGTGGCCAGGACGCCGGCGCCGATGGCCATGCCGGCGAGCAGACTGCGGATCGCGAGGGGGTTCATGGCGTTGCGCCTTCGGATTCGGGTATACAAAGAATCATAGCGCTTCTGTCACTTACCTGTCACGGGCGCACGGGTGGGTGTCACAGGAATTTCACGCATTATTCATGTGCCGGCGCGCCGCCGGGCGCGGCGGGGCCGGGGCTTGACCGAATACCGGGTGATGCCCTCGCTGTCGGCCATGGCCCGATAGGCGGACTCGATGGCGTCGCGGCCGTAGTCCCGCTCCAGGGCGCGCAGGGTGAAATGGCCCTGGGCCACGGACTGGAAGTGCTGCATGAAGACCGCGTTGACCAGGGCCCCGGCGCCGGCGCCGACCACGGGGACGAACTGGGCCGCCGCCTTGTCCGACACCCGGACCCCGAAGCGGCCGGCGATCAGGCGCACCACGTCGACCACCGCCGGCACCCCCTTTGCCGGCCCGCCGCCGGCCATGGCCCGCTCGACCGCCGAGGTGAAGTGCAGGGCCAGGGCCGCGCGCACCTCGTAGTACCCGATCTCGGCGTAGTCGTCGTCGTGGGTCCGCCCGCCGAAGGCGAACACGGCCATGCAGGCCATGCGGGCCTCGGGGGTGGACAGGTCCTCGCCGTGGCTGCGGGCGATGTCGGCGATGGCGCGCAGCATCAGCACCGTGGTCACCGGCAGTTCGGCAACCAGGCCGGGCAGGCCCAGGGCGCCGCCGGCGGCGCCGGCGCCCATTGCCAGGACCTGGTGCAGGCGGCTGCGCGCCGGCCGCCCGGCGTCGCCCTCGCCCAGGGACGAGATGGCGACCTCGGTGGCCCGGGCGACGGCCGCCTCGGCGGCGCGGTGCAGGCCCGCCTGCCAGCGCCGCGGCATCAGCTTCAGGGCCTGTTCCAGGGGCAGGCCGATGAGGCTGCTCAGGCGGGCGGCGAAGCTGGGGTGTTCCAGGGCCTCGTAGGCCATGGAGAGCAGGTGGTAGTCCTCGGCGGAGATGTTGAGCTTCACGACCGACATGACCATCGCGTCCTGGAACCGGATCGCCCGGGGCGGGCAACCAGCCTAGGCGCACCGGCGGCATCTTTTCAAGGGCGCGTGGTCCGGCCCATGGGGACAAGGTCGGGGGCGGAAGGAGAGGGATTCCCGTTGAACTGGCGGATGGGGTGGGATTCGAACCCACGAGGCCCTCTCGGGCCTGCCGGTTTTCAAGACCGGTGCCTTCAACCGCTCGGCCACCCATCCGCGGTGCCGGCCGTTGTAGACCCGGCGCCGCGGTCGATCAAGGTCGAGCCACTGTCGGCCGGGGTCTGGAGGGGGCCGCCCTGGGGGCCGAAAAAGAAACCGGGCCCTGGAGGGCCCGGTGAGTTTGACAGGGAGATATGGCTGGGTCATGGGGAGGAAAGACCCGCCCGGATGGGGATCCGGGCCAGCGTGGTTCGTGGGGGGTACGAACGACGCTATGTTCATGATCATGGGCCCGTCCCGTTTCCAGGCGATTTCAGGAACCGGGTTTTTGGTTTCAGCTCTGTTTCAAAACGCGCATTTTCCGGTTTTTTTTCACCCCAGGGTCGCTAGCCGGGCGGCGCGGGCGGCACCCGGCCGGCGCCGTTTTACAGGGGCCGCATTGTAGATTGACGCGCCCCCGGGCCGCCTATATAAGCGGCGGCGGGCCAGGCGCCCCCAACGGCGTCCTGCCCTTCTGGAAGGAAGGGAGTCAAATCATGAACGCGATCCAGAAGCCGGGCGTCCGTCCGGCCAATCCCCAGTTCTCATCCGGTCCCTGCACCAAACGTCCCGGCTGGTCCGTGGACGCACTGGCCAATGCCTTCACCGGCCGCTCGCACCGGGCCAAGGAGGGCAAGGCGCGCCTGAAGGCGGTCATCGACCGCTCGCGCGTCCTCCTCGGCCTGCCCGACGACTACCTGATCGGCATCGTGCCGGCGTCCGACACCGGCGCCGTCGAGATGGCCCTGTGGTCCCTGCTGGGCGCCCGCGGGGTCGACATGCTGGCCTGGGAATCCTTCGGCAAGGGCTGGGTCACCGACGTGGCCAAACAGCTCAAATTGGACGACGTGCGCGTGTTCGAGGCCGACTACGGCCACCTGCCGGACCTGTCCCAGGTGGACTTCGCCCGCGACGTGGTGTTCACCTGGAACGGCACCACCTCGGGCGTGCGGGTGCCCGACGGCGACTGGATCGCCGCCGACCGCGCCGGCCTGACCATCTGCGACGCCACCTCGGCCGTGTTCGCCATGGACCTGCCCTGGGACAAGTTGGACGTGGTCACCTACTCGTGGCAGAAGGTGATGGGCGGCGAGGCGGCCCACGGCATGCTGGTGCTGAGCCCCCGCGCCGTGGCGCGGCTGGAGAGTTACACGCCGCCCTGGCCCGTGCCCAAGGTGTTCCGCCTGACCAAGGGCGGCAAGCTGATGGCCGACATCTTCGAGGGCGCGACCATCAACACGCCCTCCATGATCGCCGCCGAGGACGCCCTGGACGGGCTGGCCTGGGGCGAATCCATCGGCGGGCTGCGCACGCTGATCGCCCGCTCGGAAGCCAACCTGCGCCAGATCGCCGGCTGGGTCGACGAGTCGTCCTGGGCCGGGTTCCTGGCCGCCGAGCCGGCGACCCGGTCCTGCACCTCGGTCTGCCTCAGGATCACCGACCCCGCCGTGGCCGCCCTGCCGGCCGCCGGCCAGGCCGCCTTCGCCAAGCGCATGGTGGCCCTGCTGGAGGCCGAGGACGCGGCCCTGGACATCGGCGCCTACCGCGACGCGCCGCCGGGTCTGCGGGTGTGGACCGGCGCCACGGTCGAGCAGGCGGACGTCAAGGCCCTGCTGCCCTGGCTCGACTGGGCCTTCGCCACGGCCAAGGCCGAGCTTTCGAACAAGGATTAAGAAAAATGCCCAAGGTCTTGATTTCTGACAAGATGAGCCCCCTGGCTGCCGACATCTTCCGGCAGCGCGGCATCGAGGTGGACGTGAAGCCGGGCATGAGCCCCGACGAGCTGAAGGCCTGCATCGGCGCCTACGACGGCCTGGCCGTGCGCTCGGCCACCAAGGCCACGGCCGAGATCATCGCCGCGGCCGACAACCTGAAGGTCATCGGCCGCGCCGGCATCGGCGTCGACAACATCGACGTGCCGGCGGCGACCCAGAAGGGCGTGGTGGTCATGAACACGCCGTTCGGCAACTCCATCACCACCGCCGAGCACGCCCTGGCCATGATGCTGGCGCTGTCGCGGCAGATCCCCCAGGCCAACGCCTCGACCCATGCCGGCAAGTGGGAGAAGAGCCGCTTCATGGGGGTCGAGCTGATGGGCAAGACCCTGGGCATCATCGGCTGCGGCAACATCGGCGCCAACGTGGCCGAGCGCGCCGTCGGCCTGAAGATGAAGGTCATGGCCTACGACCCCTTCCTGTCGCCCGAGCGGGCCACGGACATCGGCGTCGAGAAGGTGGAGCTGGACGAGCTGTTCCGCCGCGCCGACTTCATCAGCCTGCACACGCCGCTGACCGACGCCACCCGCAACATCATCGACGCCGCGGCCATGGCGCAGATGAAGAAGGGCGTGCGCATCGTCAACTGCGCCCGCGGCGGCCTGGTGGTGGAGAAGGACCTGAAGGCGGCCCTGGAAAGCGGCCATGTGGCGGGCGCGGCGCTGGACGTGTTCGAGGTCGAGCCGGCCAAGGACAACGCGCTCTTTGGCATGGACCAGGTGGTGGCGACCCCGCACCTGGGCGCCTCCACCACCGAAGCGCAGGAGAAGGTGGCCCTGCAGGTGGCCGAGCAGATGGCCGACTACCTGCTGACCGGCGCCGTCACCAACGCCCTGAACATGCCCTCGGTCAGCGCCGAGGAGGCGCCGCGCCTGAAACCGTACATGAAGCTGGCCGAACAACTGGGCAGCTTCGCCGGCCAGGTCACGGCGACCGGCATCCAGGCCGTGTCCATCGAGTACGAGGGCCCGGTGGCCGAGCTGAACTGCAGGCCGCTGACGGCGGCGGCCCTGTGCGGCCTGCTGTCGCCGATGATGGAGTCGGTCAACATGGTCAGCGCCCCGTCGGTGGCCAAGGACCGGGACATCGAGGTTTCCGAGGTCAAGCGCGAGAGCGCCGGCAGCTACCAGAACCAGATGCGCCTGGTGGTCACCACCGAGGCGCAGACGCGCAGCATCTCGGGCACCCTGTTCGGCGGCGAGCCGCGCATCACCGAGATCAAGGGCGTGCCCATGGACGCGGCGCTCGGCCCCAACATGCTGTTCATCACCAACTCGGACAAGCCGGGCTTCATCGGCGCCCTGGGCACCATCCTGGGCAACGCGGCCATCAACATCGCCACCTTCCACCTGGGTCGGCAGGCCGCCGGCGGCGACGCCATCGCCCTGGTCGAGGTGGACGGCACGCCGCCGCGCGAGGTGGTCCAGGCCATCTGCGCCGTGCCCCAGGTGAAGCGGGTCGAGGTGCTGCGGTTCTGAGCCGCGACGCGACATCGAGATCGGGGAAGGGCGGTCCGGACGGGCCGCCCTTTTCCGTTGCGCCGCCCACCTTTCGTGCCGATGATCGGGGCAACCAACAAACGGGGAGGCTTCCATGGACGACATCAGGGCCCTGACCTTCGACACCGGGGGCACCATCCTGGACTGGCACAGCGGCATCTCGGCCGCCTTCGCCGCCGCCGGGGCCCGGCGCGGGGTTGAACGCGACTGGCACGCGGTCACCAACACCTACCGGCGCCGTTCGCTGCAGGCCATGCTCAAGCAGGTCAACCCGGACTTCAACATCGACGACGTGCACCGGCGCGAGCTGGACGCCGTGGCCGAGGAGTTCGACCTGGGCGCCCTGACCGCCGGCGACCGCGACGGGATCTGGGCCACCTGGCACCGCCTGGACGCCTGGCCCGGATTCGTGCCGGCCCTGCAGCGCCTGCGCCGGAAATACGTGGTCGCCTCGTTCACCATTCTGACCACCTCGCTGATCGTCGACGTGGCCCGCCACAACGGGTTCGCCTGGGACGCCGTGGTGTCGTGCGAGATGATCGGCACCTACAAGACCCTGCCCGCGTCCTACGCCACCTGCGCCAAATGGCTGGCCCTGGACCCGGCGCAGATCGTCATGGTGGCCTGCCACAACTTCGACCTGCTGGGGGCCCAGGCGGTGGGCTTCCGCACCGCCTTCGTGCGCCGCCCCGACGAGTGGGGCCCCGCCGGCCCGCCGGACCCAGACCCCGATCCGTCGCTGGACCTGGTGGTGGACGATTTCGCCGCCCTGGCCGACGCCCTGGGGGCCTGAACGTCGGCTTTTTTGACGGCTTGGAGCAATTCCAATTTGCCGTTTCCGGCCAAGGACTTGCGGCGCAAGGATTTACCCGTTCGGGTACGATTCTTGCATGAAAAAATATGCAAGGGACAGAAAAGAAGCCGGGCCGCCTCGCGGACCAGCGCGTCACCCGTCACGCGGCATGATCCTCGAAATCGCCACGGTGTCCCCGTCGTCCATCGGCGTGGGAGGAAATCATGCAAGCGCTGTCATCACGGTTTTTCGGAATCGTCGCCGTCGTCCTGCTGGCGGTCGCGGGCACGCCGCCGGCCGACGCCGGCAACGGTGACCTGGCCGTCAGCACCCCGCGCCTGACCACGGACGGGGCCGGCGGCTGGTCCTTCACCGGCGGTGGCCAGATGACCGGCAAGGAGCTGGGCACCATGATCGAGAAGGAGATCGGGGCCGGCAACTACCAGCTCGTGACGGCCGTCATCAACACCTGCCATTCGGGCGCCGGCATCGGTGCCCTTAAGGCCGCCCTGTCGGGGCCACACAACATCGTCACCACCTGCAACGGCGACCAGACCACCCGGGTGCGCAAGGAGGCAGACGGCAAGCTGACGGGCTTCCTGCCCGCATTCTGGGACTCGGTCAACGCCGACCCCACCAAGTCCGTGGACAGCCACGTGGAGGAGGGCAAGAAGGGCGAGCCGCGCCTGCCCAAGTCGGCCGAGGATGAGGCCAAGGCGAAGGCCAGGTACGAGGCCTACCGCAACTACCTGAAGCGCCTGAACGAGAAGCGCGCCAAGGAGGGCAAGCCGGCCGTCGAGATCCCGCCCGAGTGGGACAAGGGCGGCCGCGAGACCCGCGTCCAGGAACCGCAGAACGACCAGAGCGCCGACAAGCCCGGTGCCGCCAAGCTGGCCTCGGGCAAAAGCAGCAACCACGCCATCATCTACCGCACCGACGGCCGCGACGTCAGCGCCGAGGAGGAGAAGAAGACCGTGGACGCCCTGAAGAAGGCGGGCTTCACTTCCATCGACATCCTGACCCCCCTGTCCAACACGGACGGCAAGGAGTTGTCGGATGCCCAGAAGGAGCACAGGCCGCCCAACCTGCGCGACGACCTGGCGATCCCGTCCAACCTGCAGAAGAAGCTGCAGGCGCTGAAACCCAAGATGAACAAGGACGAGCACCTGACCGTGGTCGTCATCGGCCACGGCAGCAAGGTCCAGGCCTCCAACACAACCGGCGCCAACCTGGGCCTGGGCAACGGTGCCCTGTTCACCCAGGCCAACCCCACCGACCGCATCGGCGGGCACGGCACCGCCAGCCTGCTGGCCGAAGAGGCCGTGTCGCCGCTGACCGGCCTGCTGCTGGACGACTACATCTACACCCGCTGGGACCAGCCGGCCCTGGTGCTGCAGACGTTGGACGAGTTCAGCCTGGGCGGCGCCCCCGTGGGCGTGCTGATCAACGGAATTCCCGTCGGCGACCTGGTGTTGGACGACGAGCCGCCCGGGGGCTTCGGCTTCCACCGTCTGGAGATCGACGACGCGGCCATCGCCGCCATCTTCGACACCACCGACATCCTGAACGGCCTGGAGGTCAGCTTCGATTTCTCCTCGCCCGACGACTTCCTCAAGCTCGCCACGGCCGACGACCTGGAGCTGATGGGCGGCGTCATGGGGTTCTACGGCCTGTCCCTGCAGTTCAGCCTGGATGGCGACGACGCCGCGGTGCCCGAGCCGGGAACGCTGGCGCTGCTCGTGGTCGGCCTGGCATGGCTGGTCACGGCACGGCGACGGCGGCCCCGTCCTTGACCGTCTCCATGACCACGTAGGTGTGGGTCTGCTGCACCCCGGGCAGGGCGGCGATGCGGTCGCCCAGGACCTGGCGGTAGGCGGCGATGTCGCGCGTGCGCACCTTCAGCAGGTAGTCGAAGCCGCCGGCGATCATGTGACAGGCCTGGACCTCGGGCACCTGGCGCACGGCGGCGTGGAAGCGGTCGAACACGTCGGTGGTGGTGCGGTCCAGCGTCACCTGCACGAAGGCCACGTGGCCGCTGCCCAGGCGGTCCGGGTCCAGCCGCGCGGCGTAGCCCCGGATGAATCCGTCGCGCTCCAGCCGGCGCACCCGCTCGGTGCAGGGGGTCTTGGTCAGGTTGACCCGCCGCGCCAGCTCGACCATGGACAGGCGGCCGTGGTCCTGCAGTTCGGCCAGGATGCGGCGGTCGATGCGGTCGAGGGACTGGTCGTCCGGGTCGATCATGAAATTTACACCTGTCAAATTCAAAAAAAGCAGTCGAAATACCCAATTTCCGGCTCAAAATAGAGACAATTCCTGGGCCTGAACAGGCAATATGGAGTCCCATCGCCGCGCCACCCGCCGCCGAGGACTTGGCCATGCCCGAACACGCCGTTCCGACCGAAACCCACCACCTGCGCGAGGCCATCCGCGACGTGCACGTCGCCGACGAGGACAAGGTGGTGCGCCGACTGATGGCCGGCCTGGCCATCCCGCCCCGGGGCCGCGCCGCCATCGCCGCCGCCGCCACCGGGATGGTCGAGCGCCTGCGCGCCACCGGCGAGGCGGCCGGCATCATGGAGACCTTCCTGCACGAGTACAGCCTGACCACCGAGGAGGGGGTGGCGCTGATGTGCCTGGCCGAGGCCATGCTGCGGGTGCCCGACGAGCGCACCATGGACGCCCTGATCCGCGACAAGCTGACCGCCGCCGACTGGTCCCGCCACCTGGGGCGCAGCAGCTCGCCGCTGGTCAATGCCTCCACCTGGGCCCTGCTGCTGACCGGCAAGGTGATCCGCAAGGAGGACTCCGACAACTGGGACGTGCCGGCCACCACCCAGAACCTGATCCGCCGCCTGGGCGAGCCGGTGGTGCGCAACGCGGTGGCCCAGTCCATGCGCGTGCTGGGGCACCAGTTCGTGCTGGGCCGCAACATCGGCGAGGCCCTGGAGCGGGCCGGCAAGCAGCGGGCGCGGGGCTACACCTATTCCTTCGACATGCTGGGCGAGGCGGCGCGCACCGAGGGCGACGCCAAGCGCTACTTCCTGTCCTACTCCAAGGCCATCGCCGCCATCGCCGAGAAGTGCGACGGCGACGACGTGCGCACGAACCCGGGCATCTCGGTCAAGCTGTCGGCCCTGCACCCCCGCTACGAATACGGCCAACGCGACCGGGTCATGGCCGAGCTGGTGCCCCGGGTCGCGGCCCTGGCCCTGCACGCCAAGAATGCCGGCATGGGCTTCACCATCGACGCCGAGGAGGCCGACCGGCTCGACCTGTCGCTGGACGTGATCGAGGCGGTGTCGGCCAGTTCCGACCTGGGCGGCTGGGACGGCTTCGGCATCGTCGTGCAGGCGTACCAGAAGCGCGCGCCCCAGGTGCTGGACTGGCTGGCCGACCTGGCCCGGCGCCACCGCCGGCGCCTGATGGTGCGCCTGGTCAAGGGCGCCTACTGGGACAGCGAGATCAAGTTGGCCCAGGTCCAGGGCCTGGACGGCTATCCCGTGTTCACGCGCAAGGCGTCGACCGACGTCGCCTACCTGGCCTGCATCGAGAAGCTGTTCGCCGATCCGGCCGCCTTCTATCCCCAGTTCGCCACCCACAACGCCCACACCGCGGCGGCGGTATTGGAGATGGCCAAGGGCGGCGGGGGCGGGCAGGGCGCCGACTTCGAGTTCCAGCGCCTGCACGGCATGGGCGAGGGCCTGCACGAGGTCCTGCGCGCCGACCACGGCCGGCGCTGTCGCATCTATGCCCCGGTGGGGGTGCACAAGGACCTGCTGGCCTACCTGGTGCGGCGCCTGCTGGAGAACGGGGCCAACAGCTCGTTCGTCAACCAGATCGTGGACGCCGACATTCCGGCCGCCGAGGTGGTGCGCGACCCGGTCGAGGAGGTGGAATCCTATGCCGCCGTCGCCAACCCGCGCATCCCCCTGCCGGTGGACCTGTACCGCAGCGCGCGGCGCAACTCGCGCGGCTTCAATCTGGCCGACCCGCGCACGGTGGACGCCCTGCGCCGCGCCATGGCGCCGTTCCTGGACCACCGCTGGTCGGCGGTGCCGGTGATCGGCGGCGCGCCGGCGGCCGGCGAGGTGCGCGGCGTGAACTCGCCGGCCGACAATCGGCGCGTGGTCGGCACCGTGGCCGAGGCCGGGCCCGAACAGGTCGCGGCGGCCCTGGACGCGGCGGTGGCGGCGGCGCCCGGCTGGCGCGCCACCCCGGTGGACGACCGCGCCGCCTGCCTGGAGCGGGCGGCCGACCTGTACGAGGCCAACGCCGCCGAGCTGATCGCCCTGGCGGCGCGCGAGTCGGGCAAGACCCTGCCCGACGGCGTCGCCGAGGTGCGCGAGGCGGTGGACTTCCTGCGCTACTACGCCCTGCGCGCCCGCGCCGACTTCGGCCCCGGCGGCGCCCAGGCGGCGGCGCGCGGGCGCGGCGTGTTCGTGTGCATCAGCCCGTGGAACTTCCCCCTGGCCATCTTCACCGGCCAGGTGGCGGCGGCCCTGGCCGCCGGCAACGCCGTCATCGCCAAGCCGGCCGAGCAGTCGCCGCTGATGGCGGCGCGGGCGGTGGCGCTGCTGCACCAGGCCGGCGTGCCCGGCGGCGCCCTGGCGCTGCTGCCCGGCGACGGCGCCCTGGTGGGGGGCGCCCTGGTCGGCGACGCGCGGGTGGACGGGGTCTGCTTCACCGGCTCCACGGCCACGGCCCAGGCCATCAACCGGGCCATGGCCGCCACCGGCAACCCGGCGGCGCCGCTGATCGCCGAGACCGGCGGCCTGAACGCCATGATCGTCGATTCCACGGCCCTGCCCGAGCAGGCGGTGCGTGACATCGTCGCCTCGGCGTTCCAGAGCGCCGGCCAGCGATGCTCGGCCCTGCGCGCCCTGTTCGTGCAGGAGGACGTGGCCGAGCCGGTGTTGGAGATGCTGTCGGGCGCCATGGCCGCCCTGCGCCTGGGCGACCCCCTGGACCTGTCCACCGACGTCGGTCCGGTGATCGACGCCGCGGCGGCCATCGACATCCAGGGCCACTGCGAGCGCCTGGAGGAGGCCGGCCGCCTGGTCAAGCGCCTGCCGGTGCCCGAGCCCCTGGCCGGCGGCACCTTCGTCGCCCCGGCGGCCTTTACGCTCGACCGCTTCCAGCAGTTGGAGCGCGAGGTGTTCGGCCCCGCCCTGCACGTCATCCGCTTCCGCGCCGAGGATCTGGAACGGGTGGTCGAGACCATCAACGGCGCCGGCTACGGCCTGACCCTGGGCATCCACAGCCGGGTCGACGACCGCGTGCGCCGGGTGTCCGAGCGGGCCCGGGTCGGCAACATCTATGTCAACCGCAACCAGATCGGCGCCGTGGTCGGGGTCCAGCCCTTCGGCGGCGAGGGCCTGTCGGGGACCGGGCCCAAGGCCGGCGGCCCGCACTACCTGCGCCGGTTCGCCGCCGTGGCGGCGGCGGAGGAGGGGCAGGAGAACGACGCTCCGCCCGCCGCCGGCACCGTCCCCGTGGCCCAGGTGGCGGCGGCCCTGGAGCGCGCCGGCGCCGCCTTCCCGGGCTGGGACCGGCTGGCCGGGCGCCTGGGGGTGCTGCGCCGCTGCGCCGGGCGCCTGGACGGCGGCGGGGTGCTGGCCGACGCCCTGCGCGCGGCCCTGGCCGAGGCCGACGCCCACCCGCGCCAGCCCCAGGAGCTGCGCGGCCCCACCGGCGAGAGCAACAGCCTGACCCTGCACGGCCGCGGGGTCGCCCTGTGCCTGGCCGCCGATCCCGCCACCCTGGCCCGCCAGGCGGCCCTGGCCCTGGCCGGCGGCAACACGGTGGTGGCCGTTGGCGGCGACGTCCTGGCCGGCCTGGACGGCGCCCTGCAGGACGCCGGCGCGCCGCCCGGGGTGGTGCAGGCGGTGGCCTCGGACGCGGCGGCGGTGGAGGCGGCCCTGGCCGAAATGCGGCCCCTGGCCCTGGTGGCCGCCGACGGCGGTGCGGACCGGCGCCGGCGCCTGCGCCAGGCATTGGCCGGGCGCGACGGCCCCATCCTGCCGCTGCTGGACGGCGGTGCCGGCCTGCTGGATTTCGTCACCGAACGGGTGCTGTCCATCGACACCACCGCCTCGGGCGGCAACGCCAGCCTGCTGGCCCTGGACGCCGAGACCCGCGGACCCTAGCCGCCCGGCCCGGTTCGCCGTCCGGCCCCCCCCCGGTTTGCCCCCCGGTTTGCCCCCGGTTTGCCCTGGGCGGGAACCGTGATATTACAGGCGGACGACGAGAAAACGGGCAAGAGAGGGCACCCATGCGCAAGGTCAGCGAGTCCCTGCCCATGGTGCTGCTGCAGGCGCGGGAGGTCACCATGGAGTACTTCCGGCCGATCCTGAACCAGCATTCGGTGACCGAGCAGCAGTGGCGCATCATCCGCGCCCTGAAGGAGAACGGCGAGCTGGAGGCGCGCCACCTGGCCGAGGTGTGCTGCATCCTGAGCCCCAGCCTGACCGGCATCGTCAAGCGCATGGAGCGCGACGGCTTCATCGAGCGCCGCCGCCCAGACAGCGACCACCGCCGCACCTGCATCAGCCTGTCGGCCAAGGGCGAGAAGCTGTTCGACAGCATCGCGCCGGCCCTGGAGGAAAGCCACGACCGGCTGAACGCCCGGGTCGGCCGCAAGCGCCTTGACAAGCTGCTGGCCCTGCTGCACGAGGTCAAATCCCTGGGCGGGGGCTGACCGCCCCGTTCCCGAACCCCGCCTTTCCACCCGCGAGGACACCCATGACAGCGCGCAACCTCTACGACCTGTTCCGGTCCCACTTCCCCCAGGACCCGGACGCCCTGTTCCTGGAGGTGCCCGACGGCCAGTCCGTGCCCTACGCCGCCCTGGACGGCGAGACGGGGCGCCTGGCGGCGCTGCTGGACGGCCTGGGCGTGGCCGCCGGCGATCGGGTGGTGGTGCAGGTGGACAAGTCGCCCACGGCGGTGCTGTTGTACCTGGCCTGCCTGCGCCTGGGCGCCGTCTACGTGCCGCTGAACACCGCCTACACGGCCGACGAGGTGGCCTACTTCCTGGGCGATGCCGGGCCGCGGGTGTTCGTCTGCCGGCCCCAGGACGCGGAACGGGCGCAGGCCGTCGCCGCGGCCGCCGGGGTCGCGCACGTCCTGACCCTGGCCGCCGACGGCGGCGGCACCCTGGCCGCCGGCGCCGCCGGGCTGGCGCCCCTGGACGTGGTGGCGGAACGGTCCTGCGACGACGTGGCCGCCATCCTCTACACCTCGGGCACCACCGGGCGGTCCAAGGGCGCCATGCTGACGCTCGAAAACCTGGCGTCCAACGCCCAGACCCTGCACGCGCTGTGGGGCTGGGTGCCGGGCGACGTGCAGCTTCACGCCCTGCCCATCTTCCACGTGCACGGCCTGTTCGTGGCCTTGCACTGCGCCCTGCTGAACGGGTCCACCACCATCTTCCTGCCGGGCTTCGACCCGGCCCGGGTGACCGGGCTGCTGCCCCGGGCCACGGTGTTCATGGGGGTGCCCACCTTCTACACCCGGCTGCTGGACCACCCCGATTTCGGCGCCGGGGCCTGCGCCAGCATGCGCCTGTTCCTGGCCGGCTCGGCGCCGCTGCTGGCCGAGACCTTCGACGCCTTCACCGCGCGCACCGGCCACCGCATCGTCGAACGCTACGGCATGACCGAGACCGGCATGATCACGTCCAACCCCTATGCCGGCGGCGAGCGGGTGGCCGGCACCGTGGGCTATCCGCTGCCGGACGTGATTGCCCGGGTCGCCGACGGCGACGGGCACGAGCTGCCGCGCGGCGAGACCGGGGTGCTGGAGGTCAAGGGCCCCAACGTGTTCAAGGGATACTGGAACATGCCCGAGAAGACCGCCGAGGAATTCCGCCGCGACGGCTTCTTCATCACCGGCGACATGGCGACCATGGCCGAGGACGGCCGGGTGACCATCGTCGGCCGGGCCAAGGACCTGGTCATCTCGGGCGGCTACAACGTCTATCCCAAGGAGATCGAGCTGCTGATCGACGAGGTGCCGGGGGTCCGGGAATCGGCCGTCGTCGGCCTGCCGCACCCGGACTTCGGCGAGGGGGTGACGGCGGTGGTGGTGCGCGACGGCGGCGCCGGCACCGAAGTTGACGAGGCCGCCATCCTGGCGGCGCTGGACGGCCACCTGGCCAAGTTCAAGCAGCCCAAGCGCGTGTTCTTCGTCGACGAACTGCCGCGCAACACCATGGGCAAGGTGCAGAAGAACGAACTGCGCACCCGGTACGCCGATACCTACCGGCGGTGATCAGCCGCCGCCGGCGATCTGGCGCTGCTCCTCGGCGGCGTCGTACCAGCCCAGGGACGCCTTGACCTTCAGGTCGCCGTCCAGCTCCCATTCCTCCCAGCCGCCGACCTTGACGTAGTTGCCGGTCTCGGCGTGGTGGCCCTCCAGGGTCCAGGCGAACAGGGCGTGGCCGCCTGCCCCGCGCACGTCGTCGCAGTGGACCACCAGGTCGGGGTAGGCGGCGAAGAAGGCCTCGGCCATCTCGACCAGGGCCGCCCGGCCCTTCAGCACGTCGCCCCGATTGATGGTGATCTGGCCGTCGGTGGCATAGAAATCGGCCACGGCCTCGGCCGAGCGGGAACTCCAGGCGGCGGCGTATTCGGCGGCCATGCGGGTCAGTTTCGCGGCGTCTTCGGACATGGGCCTCTCCCTTTCTCGTTCAGGCGGCAAGTCGTCCAGCCATTGTATTCGGTTCCAATTGGGGGATAATCAGCATCCATGGACTTAAATTGATGACGTAATGGAATGAGTCTGGCGGCCAACCAGGAGATGCTGGCCTTCGTGCGGGTGGTGGAGCGGGGCAGCTTCGCCAAGGCGGCGGGGGTGCTGGGGCTCAGCCCCTCGGCCGTGTCCAAGCTGGTGGGGCGGCTGGAGGCGCACCTGGGGGTACGGCTGCTGCATCGCACCACCCGGCGCCTGGCCCTGACCAGCGAGGGCGAGCAGTACTTCGACCGCGCCCGGCGCATTCTGGCCGACATGGAGGAGGCCGAGTTGGAGGTGGCGCGCCTGCGCGCCGTGCCCCGGGGCCGCCTGCGGGTGAACACCAGCAGCGGATTCGCCGTGCACCAGCTGGCGCCGGCCATGCCCGGTTTCCTGGCCCGCTACCCGGAGGTCCAGGTCGAACTGTCGGCCACCGACCGGGTCGTCGACCTGGACGAGGAGCACGCCGACGTGACCATCCGCACCGGCCCCGTGGGCGACACGCCCCTGGCCGCCCGGGCCATCGCCGCCTACGGCCGCACCATCTGCGCCGCGCCGGCCTACCTGGCCCGCCACGGCACGCCGCGCCGGCCCGCCGACTTGGCGCAGCACACCTGCATCACCTTCTTCCCCGCCGCCGGCCAGGGCTGGCCCTTCGCCGCCGGCGACGGCGTGGCCATGACCACGCTGTCGCGCACCATCGCCACCGACAGCAGCGACACGGCCCTGCGCCTGGCCCTGGAGGGGGCCGGCATCCTGCGCCTGGGCGACATCATGGTCTGCGACCCCATCCGTGCCGGCCTGCTGGTGCCGCTGCTGGCCGACCGGCACCATCCGGGGACGGTGGAGATCTCGGCCCTCTACCTGCCGGGTCGCCGCCGCCTGCCGGCGGTGCGGGTGTTCTTGGACTTCCTGGTCGAGGCCTTCGGCCACGCCCCCTGGCGGCGCCTGGACCGCGGCGTTGGAGCGGGCCTGTAGACATCCCGCCGAAAGTCCATGAACATACTGCAGTAATCAGGGAGAACGGCGATGGCTGACAGGGACGGTATTTCCGACCATTGGGGAACCGGCGACGTCTTCGGCCGGATCCTGCAGGCCATGGCCGCGGCAGGCATCGAGGCCGAAGGCGTCACGGTCGAGCAACTGGCACCGGTCGATCACTTCCACGCCCGCGGTTTTCCGGCCACCGTCGAATTGGCCGACACCCTGCCCATCGCCGCCGGCCAGCACATCGTCGACATCGGGTGCGGCATCGGCGGGCCGGCCCGCTACATCGCCCAGCGTTTCGGCTGCCGCGTCAGCGGCATCGACATTACGCCGCCGTTCATCGACGCGGCAAACAGGCTGACGGCGCTGGTGGGCCTGGAAGGGCAGGTACGCACCGACCTGGGCGACGGCCAGCATCTGCCCTATGGCGACGCCGAGTTCGATGGCGGCTACACCCAGCACGTGACCATGAACGTCGCTGATCGACCCCGGTTCTTCGGCGAGGCGTACCGCGTGCTGAAGCCGGGCGCGTTCTTCGCCCTGACCGAGCACGGACTCGGGCCGCAAGGCGACCCCCACTATCCACTGCCCTGGTCCGAGGACGGCAGTGGCGCCTACCTGGTCCCGCCGGCGGAAACGGTGGCCTGTCTGGAACGGGCCGGTTTCGTCGCGATCGAGGTCGAGGATACCGGCCCGAAATACCTGGCCGGGTACAAGCGGGCCCTGGCCCTGGCCGCCGAGGGCGCCCTGCCGCCCTTCGGCTCGCACCTCCTGATGGGCGAGACGGCGCCGGCGAAGACGGCGAACGCCGCGCGCAATATCGAAGAGCGCCGCACGCACCCGGTCCAGGTTGTTTGCCGCAAGCCGGGGTGACGCCCCCGGAGGTTCAGGCGGCGTCGGGGGTGGCCATGTCGTCCAGCGGATAGATGGGGCGGCGCAGGTGCTTGAAGGGGAACAGGTCGTAGTCCGAGCTGCACACCCCCGGCCCGGCCACCAGGATGATCTCCCTGGCGATGGGCTCGAACCCGGCGCGGAAGTGCTGGCGCGACTTGATCAGCACGTACTTCTTCTGCGCCGGGTCGACGCCGGCGTGGGTGAAGCAGCCGGTGTCGAAGGGCTCGTAGCGGTTCTCGCTGACGAACACCAGCACCTTGCCCGTGTCCAGCACCACCGTGCGGCCCAGGTTCATCTTCAGGCCCGTCATCATGGGCCCGGTCACGGTGAAGCGGCCGTCGGTGATCTTCACCACGGTGCCGGTCAGGGTCAGGGGCCGGCCCTTCAGGCCCAGGGCCGGCATGTCGGTCTTGCCGCCCACGTCCAGGGTGACCCGGGCGCCTTCGCCGGCCTCGACCAGCCGCGCCACGGCGGCCGGGTCCCAGAACGGCCCGGCAACCACGTCGTCCAGGCCCTGGCGCATGACCTCGGCCAGGGCCGCCATGCCGTCGGACTGGCCGCCGGCGCCGGTGTTGTCGCCGTGGTCGGCCAGCACCACCGGACCCTCGGCCACGGCCTTGGCGCGGGTGATGGACTCTTCGATGGTCTCGAACTCGAACACGAAGTCCTGGCGCCGGTCCCAGGCCATGGCCAGCAGTTCGTCGCGCAGGGCGTCGGCGGCGGCCGGGTCGCCGTCGCCGACCACCACCGCGGTCAGGCCCGCCCAGGGGATGTCGGCCAGGGGGAAGCCGCCGAACAGGGATGCGTTCAAGACCCGGCCTTCGGCCTCGGCGGCGATGGCCCGGTCCATGATGTCCTTCATGGGCTGCTTGGACGGGGTCTGGCGGATCATGTGGGTCAGCATGGGCAGGCTGCGCCACGAGATCACCGGCGTCACCTCGCCGGCCAGGGCCCGCATCAGGGTGGTGCCGGCGCGCTTGCCGGTGTCGTACATGTCGACGTGGGGGTAGGTCCGGTACCCGGTCAGCACGGTGGCGTTCGCGAGCAGGGCCGGCGAGAAGTTGGCGTGGAAGTCCAGCGCCACCGCCAGCGGCGTGTCCGGCGCGATGGCGCGGACGCGGCGCAGCAGCTCGCCCTCGCCGTCATCAAAGCTCTCGGTCACCATGGCCCCGTGCAGGTCCAGCATGATGGCGTCGCAGCCGCGCGCCACGGCGTCGCAGATGCGCCCGGCCATGTAGTCGAAGGCGGCGTCGGCCACCTTGCCGCTGGGGTTGGCGTTGCCGGCCACGGCCAGGTCGATCTCGGCCCCGGCGGCGCGGGCGATGTCCAGGTAGGCGGCGATGGGGCTGTTGGTGCCCGACAGGGTGTCGATGGCCTGCTGCCCCTCCATGGGCATGGCGTCGGGCGAGCCGCGGTTGAAGCTGGACAGCTCGGTGGGCAGGGGCGAGAAGGTGTTGGTCTCGTGGCGCATGACGGCCATGGCGATACGCATCGCGCGGGTCTCCTTGTTGTCGGTCGGGTTGCCGCCGGTCAGGCGGCGGCAGTCTTCACGTGCGGCGGCACGCAGTCCTCGCCCACCAGGTGGCAGGACACCAGGTGCCCGGCCTTGACCTCGCGCAGGGACGGCTTCTCGCGGTGGCAGCGGTCCTCGGCGAAGGGGCAGCGCGGCGCGAAATGGCACCCCGGCGGCGGGTCGATGGGGCTGGGCGGGTCGCCCTGCAGGCGCACCCGGTTGTCCTCCTCGCCCTTGCGGTGGCGGGCCGAGGGCACGGCCGAGATCAGGGCCCAGGTGTAGGGGTGCAGGGGGGTCGAGAACAGCGAGATGCGGTCCGACTGCTCGACGATCTCGCCCAGGTACATGACGGCGATGTCGTCGCAGATGTACTGCACCACCCCCAGGTCGTGGGAGATGAACAGGTAGGTCAGGCCGAAGTCCCGCTGCAGCTCGCGCAGCAGGTTCAGGATCTGCGCCTGGATGGCCACGTCCAGCGCCGACACCGGCTCGTCGCAGACGATCAGCTCGGGCTGGGTGGCCAGCGCCCGGGCGACGCCGATGCGCTGGCGCTGGCCGCCCGAGAACTGGTGCGGAAACAGGGCCACCTGCTCGGGCCGCAGGCCGACGCGGCGGAACAGCTCGGCCACCCGCCGGTCGCGCTCGTCCGGCGAGCCCACGTCCATCAGGTCCATGGGCTCGCGCACGATGGCGCCGGCGCGCATGCGCGGGTTCAGGGACGAGTAGGGGTCCTGGAACACGATCTGGATCTTGCGCCGCATGGCGCGCAGGGCGTCGCCCTCCAGCGTGGTCATCTCGGTGCCGTCCAGGCGGATGGAACCGGCGGTGATGGGCACCAGGCGCATGGCCGCCAGCGCCGCCGTGGTCTTGCCCGAGCCGCTCTCGCCGACGATGCCGAAGGTCGAGCCGCGGCGCACGTTGTAGTTGATGCCGTCCACCGCATGGACCGTGCCGCCGGGGGTCATCAGGTTCTTGCGCGGCAGCGGGAAGTGGACCTTCAGGCCCGACACCTCCAGCAGGTTGTCGGCGTCGGCGTTCAGGTTCGGCGCGCTGCTCATGCCACGGCTCCTTCCTGGTACAGCCAGCAGGCCACGCGGTGGCCGCCGCCCAGTTCCTGCGGCTGGGGCATCTGGCTGTGGCAGTGGTCCATGGCGTGCGGGCAGCGCGGCGCGAACGAGCAGCCGGACCCCAGGTCGGTCAGGGCCGGCACCACGCCCGGGATCTCGGTCAGGGGCGGCCGCTCGGGCGGCGGCTTGTCGGCCATGTGCGGGACGCAGGCGATCAGCCCCTGGGTATAGGGGTGCTTGGGCGCGGTCAGGATCTGTTCGGTGGTCGCCTCCTCGGCGGCGCGGCCGGCGTACATGACCATCACCCGGTCGGCCATCTCGGCGATGGCGCCCATGTCGTGGGTGATCAGGATGATGGTGGTGCCGGTCTTCTCCTGCAGCTCCTTCAGCAGGTCGAACACCTGCGCCTGCACGGTCACGTCCAGCGCCGTGGTCGGCTCGTCGGCGATCAGCACGCTGGGCCGGCACGCCAGCGCCATGGCGATCATCACCCGCTGGCGCATGCCGCCGGACATCTGGTGCGGGAACTCGTTGACCCGCTTCTCGGCGGCGGGGATGTTGACCGCCTTCAGCATCTCGACGGCGCGGTCGAAGGCCGCCCGCCGGCTCAGCCCCTCGTGCACGCGCACGGTCTCGGCGATCTGGTCGCCGATGGAATAGACCGGGTTCAGCGAGGTCATGGGCTCCTGGAAGATCATGGAGATGTCCTTGCCGCGCACCTGGCGCATGCGCTTCTCGCTGGCCTGCAGCAGGTCCTCGCCCTTGAGGCGGATGGACCCGGCCGAGATGCGCCCGGGCGGGATCGGCACCAGGCGCATGATGGAAAGCGCGGTCATGCTCTTGCCGCAGCCGGACTCGCCGACGATGCCCAGGGTCTTGCCGGGCTCCAGGTTGAAGGTCACGCCCTCCAGCACTTTGGCGATGCCGCGGCGGGTCTTGAACTCGACCTTCAGGCCCTCGACTTCCAGCAGCGGGGTGGTGGCGTCCATGCTCAGCGCTCCCGCAGGCGGGGGTTGAAGGCATCGTTCAGGCCGTCGCCGATCAGGCTGACGGACAGCACGGTGAGGAAGATGGCGACCCCCGGCATGGTCACGGTCCAGGGCGCGTCCAGCAGGTAGTCGCGGTTGTCGCCGATCAGCTTGCCCCAGCTCATGACGTTGGGGTCGCTGAGGCCGAGGAAGCTGAGCGCGGCCTCGAACAGGATCGCCACGCCCACGGTCAGGGCGGCGTTGACGATCAGCGGCGGCAGCGCGTTGGGCAGGATCACCCGCCAGATGATGCGCCGGTCGCGCGAGCCGATGGACCGCGCCGCCTTGACGAACTCCAGCTCGCGGATGCGCATGAACTCGGCCCGCGCCAGGCGGGCGACGCCGGTCCAGCTCACCACCCCGATGGCGATCGCCACCGTGGGCAGGGTCGGCGAGAACAGGCTGACCAGCACCATGGCCAGCAGCAGCGGCGGCAGCACCTGGAAGAATTCGGTGATGCGCATCAGCACCTCGTCGACCCAGCCGCGGTAGTAGCCGGCCAGCGAGCCGATGGTGATGCCGATGAAGATGGTGATGCCGGCGGCCGAGGCGCCCACGGCCAGGGTCGCCCGGGCGCCGTAGATGACGGCGATCAGCAGGTCGCGGCCCAGGTTGTCGGTGCCCAGCAGGTAGCCGTCCTTGCCCGGCGGGCTGAACGGCATCCACACCATCTCGAACGGGTCCCGTTGCAGGAGCGCCGGCGCGAACAGGGCGGCGAAGACGATGGCCATGAACATCAGGAACCCGGCGATGGCGGCCCAGTTGCGCAGGTACATGCGCAGGAACTCGACCACCGGATGCTCGATGCGGACCGGCTCGGTATCGTCCATGGGTGTCGGCGGGGCTTCTGTGTCGGCCATGTCCGGTCCCCTTATGCGTTGCGCGCCGAGCGGATGCGCGGATCGACGATCCGGTACGCCAGGTCGGTCAGCAGGTTGACGATGACGACGATCATGGCCGAGAAGAACAGGATCCCCATGATCGTGGGCGTGTCGCCGCGCAGGATCGATTCGAAGGCCAGGGTGCCCAGCCCCGGCCAGGTGAACACGGTCTCGATCACCACGGCGCCCGAGAAGATGTGCGAGAACTGCAGCCCGGCGATGGTGATCACCGGGATCACGGCGTTGCGCAGGGCATGCTTGTAGGTGATGGCGGTGTCGCCCAGGCCCTTGGCCCGGGCGGTGCGGATGAAGTCCGAGCCCAGGATGTCCATCATGCTGGCGCGCGCCAGGCGGCTGTACTGGGCCAGGTAGATGGAGGACAGCGACAGCACCGGCAGGATCAGGTGGTGGGCCACGTCCAGGTACCAGGCGAAGGTGTCGCGCGGCGTGGTGGGGTCGGCCAGGCCCGACAGGGGCATGATCTCCAGCATCGCCACGAACAGCACGATCAGCAGGAAGGCGGTCCAGAACACCGGCGCCGAGAAGCCGACCAGGGCCAGCACGGTGACGAAGTGGCTGAACAGCCCGTTGGGCTTCTTCGAGGCGATGACCCCGAACAGGGTGCCGATCAGGATCGCCATCACCAGGGCCGTGACCACCAGCAGCAGGGTCGGGCCGACCCGCTCCAGGATCAGGTTGATCACCGGCTCGTTGAAGTAATAGGACTTGCCCAGGTCGCCCTGCACCACCTTGGCCACATAGGTGCCCAGCTGCACGTAGAACGGCCGGTCCAGGCCGTAACTGCGGCGGATCTCGGCCATCACCTCGGCGCTGGCGCCGCCGCTCTCGCCGGCCAGGGTGTCGGCGATGTCGCCGGGCACCAGCGAGAGCAGGATGAAGTTGAAGACGATCACGGCCAGGAGCAGGGCCGCCGCGTAGAAGAGCCGTTGCAGGATCACGCTCAGGAATTTCATGGCGCAGCCGCCTCCGGGTTCGGATATCGCCGGCCGGGCGGCCCGGGAATGCCCCGAACCGCCCGGCCCATGGCCTGGTTGGCGATCAGGCGGCTACTTGATGTAGACCTCGTCCCAGGGCGCGCAGACGCCCCAGATGGAGTTCACCGGCGGATTGCCGATCCGCTTGTTGTTGTAGATGGTGTGGTACGGCGACGTGTGCAGGTAGGCGATGGGCGCGTCGTCGACCACGATCTTCTGCATCTGCTGGTACAGGACCTTGCGCTTCTCCTGGTCCAGCTCCTGCCCGGCCTCGTCCATGATCTTGTCCACCTCGGGGTTCACGTACTGCTGCGTGTTGTGCCACGGCACCCCGGCGCGGATGTTGGACGCCTGGTAGGTGCGGTGCACGCCGATCACCGGGTCGCCCCAGTTGAACACCGAGTCCAGCGTCATGTCGAAGTTGTGGTTGGCCACGGTCTTGATCCAGGCGCGGAAGTCCGACGACGTCTTGATGGTGACGTCGACGCCGATCTTCTTCAGCTGGGCCTTGACGTATTCGGCCTTGCGCTTCCACGCCGCGCCGCCCGGGATGTAGTCGAGGGTGGTGTGGATGCGCACCCCGTCGGCGCCGGGCTTGTAGCCGGCCTCGTCCAGCAGGGACTTGGCCTTCTCCAGGTCCAGGGTGTAGGGGTTCACGTCCTTGGGCGCGAACACGCTGCCGGGGTGGATGGGGCCCAGGGACCGCTGGGCGTAGCCGCCGTACAGGACATTGATGATGAAGTTCTTGTCGATGGCATAGGCGAACGCCTGGCGCACCTTCTTGTCGTCGAAGGGCTTGTTCTTGGTGTTGAAGGCCAGCCATTCCAGGGGACCGATGGCCGAGTAGCCGTTCGGGGTCAGGGTCAGGTCCGGGTTCTTCTTCAGGCGGTTCAGCAGCTGCGGATCGACGGCGAAGGCCGTCATGTCCACGTCACCCTTTTCCAGGGCGATGGTCTGGCTGGTGGTCTCGACGATCTTCTTGTAGACGATGCGGTCCACATAGGGCAGGCCCGGCATGAAGTAGTCGTCGTTGCGCTCCAGGATCATGTATTCGCCGGGCTTGTGCTCCTTCAGCTTGAAGGGGCCCGAGCCGACCACGTCCTGGCTGTTGCGCGGGTTCTTGCGGATGTCGCCCTCGCCGTAGATGTGCTTGGGGATCACCACGCCCAACTGCGACGAGAACGCCAGCAGGATGGCCGGGTGCGGCTTGCTCAGGTGGAACACCGTGGTCAGCTTGTCGGGCGTGTCGATGGATTCGACCGGCGCGTACATGGGCTTGAACGGGTGCTGGGCCTTGTAGGTCTCGATCGAGAACTTCACGTCCTCGGACGTGATGTCGTGGCCGTCGTGGAAGTGGGCGTTGTCGCGCAGCTTCACGGTCACGGTCAGGCCGTCGTCCGAGATGTTCCAGCTTTCCGCCAGGTAGGGGTGCGGGTTCCACTTGTCGTCGAACCGCAGCAGGGCCGCGAACAGCTGTGTGCCCGGGATGCCCGTGGGCGTGCCCGAGGCAATGGCCGGGTTGAAGTGGCCGGCCATCAGGCGGTACGAGAACGTCAGCGTGCCGCCACGCTTCGGTTCCGCCACCGCCGTCGACGCGACCGCCACGGACAGCGCCGCGCAGGTCAGGGCGGTAAACAGTTTTCTCATTTGTGGTCCTCCTCTGTCTCTCACTTGAAGGGTCGTTTCGGGGTTCGGTAGTCTGGCTCCCTCCGCCGGGACGTGTCGTTTGTTCAGGTCTCCTGCACGCCGCACCAGTCGGCGATGAACAGCGCGATGGTCTGGGTCACCCGGCGCACGCTGTCCAGGTCCACGCATTCGTTGAACCCGTGCACGTCGCGCGCCACCGGGCCATAGACCAGCCCCGGCGTGTCGGCGTACAGGCCGAAGAACCGGGCGTCGGTGGTGCCGGTGCCGGCGCGGCCCTCCAGGTCGGTGCCGGTGACCAGCTTGTGGTAGGCCTCCAGCACCGCCGTCGGTTCCTCGGCGTTCTCCAGGATGTAGCCCTCGGCCAAGAAGCCATGGTAGACGACCTCGGGCGGCATGTTGCTCATGAACTCGTCGCCGGCGGCGGTCTCGCGGATGCAGGCCTCCAGCTCGGCGCAGCGGGCCTTGATGTCGTCGTCGGCGTAGATGGCGGCGCGCAGGTCGAAGGTGCACCGGGCCGGCACCGAGGCCGGCCAATCGCCGCCTTCGATCTTGCCGATGTTGAAGTTGATGGGGTGGGGCAGGTGCGCGTGGTGGCGGTGGCGGTCCTTCTCGGCGTTCCACTTGGCCTCCAGGGTCTCCAGCGCGCGGATCAGGCGGATCGCCGCCTTGATGGCGTTGAAGCCGCGCTCGGAATAGGCGGCGTGGGCGGGCAGGCCCTTGACCGTGACCTGGATCCAGATGGTGCCGGTCTGCGCCTTGCCCAGGCGTTCGCCGCTGGGCTCGGGGATCACCGCGGCGTCGGCGCGGTAGCCGCGCGCCAGGCAGGCCAGGGCGCCGTTGCCCGTGCACTCCTCCTCGATCACCGACTGCAGGAAGATGTCGGCGGTGGGGGTGAAGCCGGCGCGCCGCACCGCCTTGTAGGCGTACAGGCAGCCGACCAGCCCGGCCTTCATGTCGCCGGCGCCGCGGCCGTACATCCAGCCGCCCTGGGTGCGCGGCTCGTAGGGCGGCGAGTTCCACATCTCGTGCGGGCCCTCGGGCACCACGTCGATGTGGCCGTTCAGGATCAGGCTGCGCCCGCCGTTGACGGCGGCGCGGTGGCTGCCGACCACGTTGTAGGCGTTGTCGTAGGATATGGAGACCGGGGAGAAACCCGGCAGGTGCTGGATGTCCTCGACCCGGACCTGCCAGCGGTCCACGTCCAGGCCCTCGGCGCCATAGGCCCGGGCCATGAAGTCCTGGGCCGTGTGCTCCTGCCCGCGCAGGGACGGGAACCGCACCAAATCCGCCGTGAAGGCGAGCTGTTCCTCGAACCCGGCATCCACCGCTTCGCGGATCCGCGTGGCGGTGGCGTCATCCAGCACAGGCGGTCATCCCCAACGCAGCCCCTTTTCCCGTTCCCGTCGACACATTCCTCCGGGACGGCGTCGGGAAGGTCAAAGGCCGGGGGTCGCGACGGCGCCGGAAGGGCACCACTTTTACCCGGATTCCCGAAATCAACGGGGAAGTCCGGGCGTCAAACCTGCGCGCCCTGATTGACCTTCTTCTCCCTTGCTCATCCACCCCGGGTGGAATTGATCCACCATAGCGCTTTGGAAACGCTTATTTTAATCTTGGACGATTTTGGTGTTACCCATCACGCGATTGTAACGGTACATCCCTTGCCCGGTCACGCGCCAATGAAATTATCGCACGATATTATGCGAATTGTGCATAAATCGGCACCCTATTCGGCGGCCTCCGGGCGCATGGCCCGGGCCGCCTTCCAGATCGCCTCCACCTGGGTGCGGCCGGGGGCCAGGGCGCGGTACAGGCGGATCTCGACCCGCGTGTACCAGGACTCGTCCCCGGCGTAGGCCAGGTTGCCCAGGGCGATCTCCTTCAGGGCCAGCCGCTGTGGCAGGAAGCACAGGCCGCGGCCGTCCAGCACGTATTCCAGCAGCACCTCGCCGACGGCGCATTCGAACACCGGTTTGACGTAGAAATCCCGGTCCAGGTGCTCGGTCCGCCGCTCGAAGTTCCAGCCCACCGGCGCGTCGGGGCCGAAGGTCAGCATGGGCAGCGGCGCCTCGCGGGTGCCGGGCAGGCGGAAGATGGGCTCGCCGTCGGCGTCGGGCGCCGACACCGGCACCGCCCACTCGACCCCCACCAGTTGGTTGGGGAACCGCCGCGGGTCGATGAAGTTGCCCAGCTCCGGGTGGTCGAAGCAGAGGATGAAATCGACCCGGTTCTCCACCAGGTCCTCGATGCAGGCGGACAGGTCGTCGGATTTCAGGCGCACGCTGCCGATGCCCGTGCGCAGGGAGATGTCCTTCATCCAGCGCGGGAAGAAGTTGCGGGCCACGGCATGCTGCGCGGTGATGACCACCGGTGCCCCCTGGCCGCGGCCGCGGGCGCGGGATTCGGCGCGGCCCAGGTACAGGCGGCGCACCGTGTCCTCGGCCGTGCGCAGGAACTGGTCGCCGGCCCGGGTCAGGGACACGGGGTAGGAGCTGCGGTCCACCAGGTCCACCCCCACCCATTCCTCCAGGGCGCGGATGCGACGGCTGAACGTGGACTGGGTGACGTTGCGTTCCTCGGCGGAACGGGAGAAGCTGCCGGTGTTGGCCAGGGACAGGAAATCCTCGAGCCACTTTATTTCCAACGCGGCTATCTCCGCTTGCGCACGAACACGAAGTCGCCGCCGTCGTGGCCGGCCTTGCGCACGTCGGCATATTCGGGGGTCTGGTCGGCGTTCATGACCACCTTGCCGCGCAGCTTGGTGAACATCTCCTGGCCTTCCATGACGTCGGCGTTCTCGGTCAGGGCGTCCAGGAACGCCTTGGCGAACACCGAATGGTCGCCGCCGCCCGAGTCCTTGACCGGCTCCAGCCCGCCCGAGGTCAGCACCGTGCGCGACTTCTTGATGGCCAGGCGCTTGATCAGCGGCACCCGGTCGCCGCCGCCGCGGATGACGCGGGTCGACCCGGCCCGCACCAGGGTGCCGGAATAGCAGGAATCCGCGATCACCAGCACGTGCCAGGCGTCGGTGGCCTTCAGGGCGTCGGTGATGTCGGCGGTGGAGATCCAGTTGGCCTTGATGTCTTCCTCGGCGTCCACCGGCAGCCAGTAGCCGCGCTCGGCGTCCTCGTCCAGGATGCCGTGGCCGGCGTAGTAGATCAGCAGGTTGTCGCCCTCGGTCAGCGACCGGCGCAGGTGCGCCATTTCGGCCAGGATGTCGCGCCGGGTTGCGTTGATCAGCAGCCGGGTCTTGAACCCGTAGTCCCGCTTCAGCACCTTGGCCACGGCCCGGGCGTCGGTCTCGGCCATGTGCAGCTTGGGCATGTATTCGTAGGCGTTGTTGCCGATCACCAGGGCGTGGTAGCTGCCGAACTCCACGTCGGCGAAGGCGGCCATGGGATCGGTCTTCGGCTCCTCCTTGGCCGCCGGCGCCTCGGCCCCGGCGGCACGGGTGCCGCCCGTATCCGCGCTGCCGCCGGCGTCCTGGCGCGTGGCCAGGGTGAAGACGGAATCCAGGATCGCCTTCTTGCGCTGCTTGTATTCCTCGTCGCTGATCAGGCCCTGCTGGTGCAGGTCGGTCAGCAGGCGCACCTGGGTCATCAGCTCGCGCTTCTGGGCCAGGACGTCGGCGGTGTTCACGTCGGTTCCGGCGGACGGCACCGGCACCGGCTGCGTGGGCGCCGGTGGCATGATCGCCTTGGCCGTGGCCGAGCGGGTGAGCTCGGCAGTCTGCACCTCGCCCGCCGCCGCGCGCCGTTCCTCCTCGGCCTTCGCCGCCGCCAGGCGTTCCTGTTCGGCCTTCTCGGCGGCCAGGCGCTCCTGCTCCGCCTTCTCGGCGGCCAGGCGCTCCTGCTCCGCCTTCTCGGCGGCCAGGCGCTCCTGCTCGGCCTTCTCGGCGGCCAGGCGTTCCTGCTCGGCCTTCTCGGCGGCCAGGCGCTCCTGCTCCGCCTTCTCGGCGGCCAGGCGTTCCTGTTCGGCCTTCTCGGCGGCCAGGCGTTCCTGTTCGGCCTTCTCGGCGGCCAGGCGGTCCATCTCGGCCTTCGCCGCGGCCAGGCGGGAGGCCTCGGCGCGCTCGGCCTCCAGGCGGGCCTGCTCCTCCCGGGCGGCCTTGATGCGGGCCTCCAGGGCTTCGGCCTCGGCGCGGGTCTTGGCCAGGCGCTCCTCCTCGGCGCGGCGGGCCGCGGCCAGGCGTTCCTCCTCGGCCGCCTTCTGCTTCGCCGCCTCGGCGGCGGCCGCCGCGGCGTCGGCGTTGGCGCCGGGGGCGGCGGGCTTGACCGGCGGCGGCGGCGGCGCGGCGGCGAACTGGGCCTGGGCGCGCGGCCGGCCGGGCCGGCTGGACGGGAATCGGGCTCGCCGCCTTCGGTTTGGCGGCCGGGGCCGCCGGCCGCGCCGGGGTGCGCAGGGCGGCCAGGGAATCAAGCTGGTGCTTGGCGTCCTGGTTGGCGGGATCGACCCGCAGCGCCTTCTCGAAGGCCTCGATGGCGGCGTCGATCTTGTTCAGGCCCAGCAGGGCATTGCCGCGCCCGACCAGCAGGTCGGGGTTGGTGGGCGCCTTGCGCAGGCCCTTGTCGCAGGCGACCAGGGCGGCGGCGCCGCTCAGGCGCTGGCAGCGGATGATGTCCAGCTTGCTGGCCACCTGGTCGCGGCTGGACCGGTCCTGCTGCGCCTTGCGCTCGCGGATCCATTCCTGTTCGCGCAGGTTGCTTTCCGCCAGTTCCAACTTCTGCGTGAATTTGGCGCTGCCGGGAAAGGCCGCCACGGCCTTGCGGTACAGCTCCGTCTCTTCCTTATAGCGCCGCGCCTTGTTCAGGCGCTCACCATAGGTGACGTAGAGGTCCTCGGCGGTGGGGTTGTCGGCGATGGCGCGGCGGCAGGCGGCCATGGCGTAGGTGCCGTCGCCGGTCTTGCAGGTGCGCTCGTCGGCCGGCGACGCGACGGCCTGGCCGTGGACGAGCGCCATCAGGCCCAGGGCCGCGCCCCATGCCGCGGCGGGTCCGACCGGAAACCTTCCCAAGAGCTTTGCGCTTCTTTGTTGTTTCACCATCTTTCCGTGCCGGGGCGCCTGTCCCGCGCCGCCGGCCCATTCACTGTGTCATCAATAGGTCCCGCTGCCCCCGCCTTGTCCAGCCCCGTAACCGTAAAAACCGCCGCCGCCGGATTTCTTGAACGCCCATTCGCCGTTGGACAGGCGGATCAGGCCGAACAGGTACTTCTCGGCCACCGGCACGTAGGGCGGCTGTTCCCGCGCGATCATGTCCGACAGGTGGACGCGCAACTGCTTGAGCCCGTATTCGTCGGGGCGCGAGCCGATCGCGCCGTTGCCGTCGTGGTCCACGCCCTCGACGTTGGACCGGCACAGGCGCAGGATTTCCTCCACCAGGGCCGCCGCGTCGGGCACCGAGTTGGAGGCCAGGACCTCCTGCCCCAGGGCGATGATCAGCTCGTTGCGCTCGGCGATGATGGCGGCGTTGGCGACGAAGCCCTCGGCGCCGGCGCGGATGTTGGCCGAGGCGTCCTTGGAGGTGCCGGCGAAGCCGATGTGGTCGCTGGCCTCCTTGATCGCCCGCTGCATGCCGAAGCCCAGGCCCGGCATGCCGTCGGCCTGGGCGGTCTGGGTCGGCGTCGCGGCGCCGGTGGTCGTGTCCGCGACCACGTCGCGGCGCCAGAAGCTGGCGTTCTCGGACAGACCGAGGGCCGACCGCGGCGCGATGGACGCCTTGGTCAACTGTTTCGGGTCAATGGCATGCAGGACGTGCTTGGTGTGGACCTTCATCTCGTCCAGGTCCTCGACCCCGTTGAAGGCATAGCCCGCGTGCTCCAGCGCGACGGCCGCCTCGGCCTCGGCGACGATGAACAGGCCCTTCTTGTCGGGAGTGGTGTGCCAGCCGGTCAGGGCATGGCCGATGTGGGTGTGCGCGATGGAGGGATAGACCTCCCGCACGCAGCCGGAAACCGCCAGTCCCGCCGCCAAAACCAGCGCCGCCACCGCGGCGGCGCCCACACCTCTGCGTTGCAATCCCATGTCACACCCCTCGACGCGAAAAGGCTCCCGAATGCCTCATGATTTCAATTCTCATTGGATTCTGCGGATTTGCGACGAAAATATCAACCTTCATGGTGCGTTCCGCGGCGCGTTGAGGTCGGCGCCGTGGAATGGTACCCTGGCGTCGGAGCGCCGCGGCGGTCGGCGCCGGCCCTGGCGAGGGACCTCTCCCGCGCCGGCCGGACGACGCCCCGGCGGCCCGGGGGCACCGGACGGAACAGGAAGCGGAGCAGGAACCACCATGCCCAGGCTGGCCCAATTCACCCTCGCAGCCCTTCTTCTCGCTACCCTCGCCCTGGCCGCGCCGCCGGGCGCCCGGGCGGCCGACTTCGTGATCATCGATTCGACCGACAGTGCCCTCGCCGCCGGCGCCGTGGTTTCCGGCGGCGCCACCCTGACCGTGGCCGCCGGGGCCAAGGTGGTGCTGATCTCGGACAGCGGCGAGCGCAAGGAGGTGAGCGGGCCGTTCTCGGGCAGCCTGGACGGCGGCGGCGGGGGTGGCGGCGGCAAGGCCGGCGTCGCCTCGGCCCTGTCGCAGCTCATCGCCGGGCGCAGCGCCAGCACCAACTTCGTCGGTGCCACCCGCAGCGCCACGGCCAGCGCGCCCGACTCGCCCTACGCCATCGAGCCGGCGCGGGCCGACGACCATTGTGCGCCGCCGGGCGGGGCGCCGGACCTGCAGCGCAAGCCGTCGCGCAAGTCCATGAAGATCTCGCTCAAGCACGTCGCCAGCAAGGCCGAGGCCAACGTCAAGTGGCCGCCGGGGGTGGCGGTGATCCCCTGGCCGGGCGAGGTGCCGCTGGTGGACGGCGACACCTATGTCGCCAAGATCGGCCGCAAGTCGGCCAAGTTCGTGCTGCACCGGGTGCCCGAGGGCCTGGTGTCGGACGCCCACCGGGCGGTGTGGATGGCCGAGCACGGCTGCGAGGTCCAGGCCCGCATGCTGATCGCCGCCATGCGCTGAGGGCGGCGCGCCGCGCTCACACGGCGTGGCTGGTGACCAGCTCGACCCCGGCTTCCTCGAACTGGCGCAGGGCCGCGCCCAGGGACCCGTCCAGGTCGATGGCGCGGCAGGCGTCGTCGATGACGATGGCCTGGAACCCCAGGCGCCGCGCGTCCAGGGCCGAGTAGGCGACGCAGTAGTCGGTGGCCAGCCCGGCAATGTACAGGCGCGAGAACCCGCGCTCGCGCAGGTAGCCGGCCAGGCCCGTGGGGGTCTTCTGGTCGTTCTCGAAGAAAGCGGAATAGGAATCGATCTGCTCGCGGAACCCCTTGCGCACGATCATCTCGGCGCCGGTGACCGCCAAGTCCGGGTGGAAGGCGGCGCCGTCCGTGCCCTGGACGCAGTGGTCGGGCCACAGCACCTGGGGCCCGTAGGCCACCTCGATCAACTCGAAAGGGGACCGCCCGGCGTGGCTGCTGGCGAACGAGGCGTGCCCGGCCGGGTGCCAGTCCTGGGTCAGGACCCGGTGCGGGAACCGTTCGCCCAGGGCGTTGATCACCGGCACCACGGCGTCGCCGTCGGGCACCGCCAGGTTGCCGCCGGCGCAGAAGTCGTTCTGCACGTCGATGATCAGGAACAGGTCGTTGTCGTGTTCGGGCATGGCGCCGGCTCCCCCTGGGCTGTGGCGGCGAGGTCGGACCCCGATTCATGCCCTGTTTTGGCCGCCGTGCCAAGGGTGCGGAACCGCCGCCTTGGCGGTGGACTTGCGCACGGGGCCGGGATTAGACTCGGGCAACTGAAAATCAATTCCGACGGGCGGACGGCGGAACATCACAGGAGAGGATCAAGACAATGGCGAATTCTCGGAAGGGCAGGACTTCGGGCGGCATGTTGACCCGCCGTGGCTTCGTGGCCGGGGCCACGGCGACGGGCGCCCTGGCGGCGACCGGCGGTTTCCCGGCCATCGCGGCCTCGACCATCACCATCGGCGCGGTGCAGCCGTTCAGCGGCGGGCTGGAGCTGTTCGGCAACCAGGCCAAGCTGGGCCTGGACCTGGCGGTCAAGGAGATCAACGCCGCCGGCGGCATCATGGGCCACAAGGTCGAGGTCAAGTACGAGGACAACAAGACCGATCCCAAGACCTCGGTCGAGCGGACCACGTCGCTGATCCGCCGCGACAAGGTGCTGGCCCTGAGCGGGCCCATCACCTCGAGCGCGCGCGACGCCATGGCGCCCACGGTCAAGCGCCTGAAAACGCCGCTGCTGTACGCCACCAACTACGAGGGCGGCGCCTGCGACCGCTACCTGTTCAGCTTCAACACCGTGCCCAACCAGGAGCTGGAGAAGCTGCTGCCGGCCATGCAGGAGCGCGCCGGCACGTCGTACTACATGTTCGGCGCCGACTACGTGTGGCCGCAGAAGATGTTCGAGGCCGCCGAGAAGATCGTCGACGGCATGGGCGGCAAGACCGTGGGCAAGGAGTTCACCCCCTGGGGCGTCAAGGAGTTCGCCCCCGTGGTGCGGCGCATCAAGGATTCCGGCGCCAAGGTGCTGGTGTTCGCCCTGCCGGGCGCCGACGGCATCACCTTCGTCAAGCAGGCCGAGGACCTGGGCCTGCTGAAGGACGTGACCGTGGCCTTCCTGGGCTTCGCCGAGACCTACCTGGGCGCCTTCGGCGCCGGCAAGGGCCAGAACATGTGGGTCACCGTGCCCTTCGCCGCCTCCAGCGACGAGCCCGGGGTCAAGGACTTCGTCGCCCGCATCCGCGCCGAGGCCGGCGACGGCGTGCCCATCAGCCACTACGTCATGACCCACTACAACTCCATGATGGCCCTGAAGGGCGCCCTGGAGAAGGCGGGCAAGGTGGACAAGGAGGCCCTGATCGACGGCCTGGAGGGCCTGGCCTTCGACACGCCCACGGGCAGCGCGGCCATCGGCGCCGCCGACCACCACGTGACCATGAACATGTACCTGGCCAAGACCGAGGGCGACGGCCTGAAGATCGTCGAGCCCCTGGGCCGCCTGGCGCCCAAGGCCGGCTGCGGCTGACCGGCGGCTTGCCCGGAAACGGGACGGCCGGCGAAGGAGCGACGCGCGCGGGCGGAACGGAGGACCCGGTGTCCGACTTCCTGCGCATCTCCGGCCTGGCCAGGGATTTCGGCGGGGTGCGGGCCGTGGCCGGCCTGGACCTCGCCCTGGCCGGCGACGAGATGCTGTGCCTGATTGGCCCCAACGGCTGCGGCAAGACGACCCTGTTCAACCTGATCACGGGAGTCCTGCGGCCGTCGGAGGGCGAGGTGCGCCTGGACGGGCGGGACCTGACCCGCCTGCCGCCGCACCGCATCGCCCGCCTGGGAGTGGGGCGCAAGTTCCAGGTGCCCAGCGTGTACGACGACCTGAGCGTGGCCGAGAACCTGGACGTGGCCCTGCACGCCGCCGCCGGCGGCGACGGCCTGGCCGGCCTGTGGCGGTCGCGCGGCGGGCCGGCGCCGGGGCGGGGGCGCGGCGCGGGGCTGGGCGCCGTGCGCCTGGACGGCCGCCGCCGGCTGGAGGCGGGGCAGCTTTCCCATGGCGAGAAGCAGTGGCTGGAGATCGGCATGGTGCTGGCCGCGGCGCCGCGCCTGGTGCTGCTGGACGAGCCCACCGCCGGCATGACCCGCGGCGAGACCCGGGCCACGGCCGAGCTGATCCGCGCCCTGCACCGCGACCACGGCCTGGCCATGGTGGTGATCGAGCACGACATGCACTTCGTCGAGGCCTTGGACTGCCGGGTGGCGGTGATGATGGCCGGGCGCATCATCGCCGACGGCCCCTTCGCCCGGGTGCGCGGCATGGACGAGGTGCGCCAGGCCTACCTGGGGGAAGGCCATGCCTGAATCGGGCCCCGGACCCATGCTGGAACTGGACAGGGTGGTGTCGGGCTACGGCGACGGCGTGGCCCTGCACGGCGCCTCCCTGCGCGTGGCCGAGGGCGAGGTCCTGGGCCTGCTGGGCCGCAACGGGGTCGGCAAGACGACCCTGCTGAAGACGGTGATGGGGCTGTTGCGCGCGCGCGCCGGGACGATCCGCTTCGCCGGCCGGCCCATCGCCGGTCTGCGGCCGTTCGAGATCGCCCGCCTGGGGGTCGGCTACGTGCCCCAGGGGCGCGAGATCTTCGCCGACTTCACGGTGCTGGAGAACCTGCGCCTGGGCAACCTGGACAGCGACGATTTCTCGGTCGCCTTCGACGCCTTCCCGGTGCTGCAGCAGCGCCGGGACTCCCTGGCCGGGTCGTTCTCGGGCGGGCAGCAGCAGCAGCTGGCCATCGCCCGCGCCCTGATGGGCAACCCGCGCCTGCTGTTGCTGGACGAACCGTCCGAAGGCATCCAGCCGTCCATCGTCGCCGAGATCGCCGACGTCCTGCGCCGCACCGCGGCGGAGCAGGGGGTGGCCATGGTGCTGGTGGAGCAGAACGTGGACATGGCCCTGGCCCTGTGCCAGCGCTGCGCCTTCATCGAGGGCGGGGTCATCGCCGAGGAGCACCCGGTCGAGGCCCTGCGCGCCGACCCGGCCATCCTCGACCGCTACCTGGCGTTCTGAGGCGGGGGGAGGGGACATGGCCGACGCCCTGATCACCGTGCTGGATGCCAGCAACTACGTGCTGATCCTGATGCTCGTCGCCCTGGGCCTGGCCATCGTGTTCGGGCTGATGAACGTCATCAACATGGCCCACGGCGAGTTCATGATGCTGGGCGCCTACACGGTGCTGACCGTGGAGCGGGCCGGCGGCACCTACTGGCTGGGGCTGGTGGCGGCGCCGCTGGTGGTCGGCGCCGTGGGCCTGCTGGTCGAGGAGGTGGTGATCCGCCGCATCTACCACCGGTTCCTGGACACCATCCTGGCCACCTGGGGGCTGTCGCTGCTGTTCAAGCAGGCCATCGTGCTGCTGTTCGGGCCCGGGTCGTTCTCGGTGACCACCCCCATGGACCTGTCGGTGGACATCCTGGGCACGCCCTATCCGGCGTTCCGGCTGTTCATCATGGCCGTCGCGGTGGCCACCGTCGCCTTCACCTTCTGGCTGTTCTTCCGCACCCGCTTCGGCCTCGCCGCCCGGGGGGTGATCGCCAATCGCGACATGGCCTCCTGCCTGGGCATCGACACCCGGCGGCTCGACCGCCTGACCTTCGCCTACGGGGCCGCCCTGGCCGGCCTGGCCGGGGCGGTCATGGCGCCCATGATCTCGCTCGACCCGCAGATGGGGCTCGGCTACCTGGTGCCGGCCTTCCTGGCCATCCTGGTGGGCGGCCTGGGCTCCATCGCCGGGCCCCTGGCCGGGGCCGCCGCGGTGGGCGCCACCGACAACCTGACCGCCACCTTCTTCTCGCCGGTGTGGGCGCAACTGGTCGTCTTCGTCACCGCCATCGTCGTCATCCGGGTGCTGCCGCGCGGCCTGGTCGCGGCCCGGAGGCGGGAGTCGTGAGCGGCCGCGAGCGCCGCGGCCACGGGGTCGAGGACGGCGCCGGCCTGCTGGTGCTGGTCCTGTTCGCGGTCCTGCCGTTGGTGGTCGAGGAATGGCTGGTCAGCGAGATCGCCATCTACTTCGCCTATGCCCTGTTCGCCGGCAGCCTTGCCTTCGTCTGGGGCCACTGCGGGCTGCTGTCCCTGGGCCAGGCCGTGTTCTTCGGCACCGGCGCCTACGCCATGAGCCTCGTCACCCTGGGCATGGTGCCGGGCGCCGAGGGGGTGGTCTCCACCTGGCTCGGCTTCGCCGCCGCCGTCATCGTGCCGGCCGTGCTGGCCAACCTGATCGGCCGCTTCCTGTTCCTGGCCGGCGGCCTGCACGGCGCCTTCTTCGGCATCGTCACCCTGGCCATCGCGTTCATCGTCGAGCGTCTGGCCATCAACTGGGACTACGCCGGCGGCCTGAACGGCCTGATGAACGTGCCGCCCATCAACACCGGGCTGAACGGCGGCGGCGCCGAGGTGTTCGACGCCTGGCCGTTGTACTACACCAACCTGGCGGTGCTGGCGGCGGGGGTGGCGGTGCTGTCGGCGCTGATGCGCTCGCGCTACGGCCTGGTGCTGCGCGCCATTCGCGGCCACGAGGCGCGCACCCGCATGCTGGGCTACGACACGGCGCGCTACAAGGTCTCGGCTTTCACCATCGGGGCCGCGGTGGCCGGCCTGGCCGGGGCCCTGTTCGTGACCCAGTTCGGCTTCGTCTCGCCGCCGCTGATCGGCTTCGGCCTGTCGGCCGAGGTGCTGATCTGGGTCGCCGTGGGCGGGCGCGGCCGGCTGCTGGCCGCCTGCCTGGGCGCCATCCTGGTGCGCTGGGCCGAGAGCCAGTTCTCGTCGCTGCTGGGCGAATGGTGGCTGCTGGTCCTGGGCGGCGTGTTCGTGGTGGTGGTCATGTACCTGCCGCACGGCCTGGTCGGCGAGGTGATCGTGCGGCTGGAGCGGGCGGCGGGCCGGCGGACACGCCCATCCTGATTGCGGCCATTCCTTGTTTTTGCCTTCAAGAAGTCTCGTCAACACCGGGCTTGACCCGTTGGTCCACTGGCGGTCGCGACGCTTCGGTGCGTGAAGGGGCGTGGATGCCCCTGTCAAGTACGGGCATGACGACAAAAGGGATTGGGAGGCTGGGTCCCTAGCGCAGCCGGAAATGCACGTGGTCGTCGTGGCGCGCCGCGTGGCAGCCGGCGCGGCCGATCCGGGCTTCGCCGTCCAGACCCAGGGCCCAGGTCAGGCGGCCGTCGAAGAACACCCGGCCCACGTCCGGGTGCCGGGCCAGGGCCCGCACCAGGGCCGCCGTGCGGGCCTGGTCCAGCACCGCGTCGGCGAACAGGGGCTGCAGCCAGGCGGCGTCCCAGCGGCGCCAGCCGGCCTCGGGGCAGGCCTCGCCGGCCACCGCCGCGCCCGGGGCGAAGGCCAGATAGCCCAGGGGCCAGGCGCCGCCGGCCGCGCGGCCCTCGTAGAACAGCGCCAGGTCCAGCTTGCGCCCGTCGTTGTGGGTCAGGTGCGGCAGGATGGGGAAGGCGTCCAGGAACGGGAAGGCACCGTCCAGGAAGGCCACCCGTGTGCCGGGAAACTGGCGCGCCAGATCGCCGGCAACGTCGAAGGCGACCTCGGCGACCTTTGGCCGCACGTAGTGGCGGTTGAGCAGGCAAAACAGCGGCGAGGCCGGTTCCAGGTTGAGCCCCGAGAGGCAGGGCAGGGGCACGCGGCCGGCCGCCGGGGCGGCGACGGGCAGCACCGCCGCCGATACGACGCCGTAGAGCACCAGGAACACGGGGACGACCAGCCAGCCCCGCCCGGCGGCGCGCGCGGCGCCGACCGCCACCCAGTACACGAGTCCGCCCACCTGGGTCAGGACGGTCAGGCCGGCGACGGCGACGAGGTGCAGGATCACCCAGGCGCCGTGCGGCCCGCCGGCGAAGGGGCCGAGAAGGAGGGCGGTTGGCAGGGATGGGGTGGCGTGGTCCATGTCGCCGGGCAGTCTGCGCCCGGGCGCCCGGTCACTCAATCACGCTCTCGTAATAGTGCTCGGCGGTGTCGCAGCGGCTGAGGCGCAGCTCGACCGGGGCGCCGTCCAGGGTCAGGGCCAGGCGCTCGATCTCCAGCAGGGGGGTGCCCACGGGGACGCCCAGGGCCCGGGAGTCGGCGGCGTCGGCGGCGACGGCGCGCAGGTGCTCGACCGCCCGCGCCACGGTGACGCCGTAGCGTTCCTGGTACAGCTGGTAGAGCGTGTTGGGCAGGTCGCGGGCGTGCGGCTTGCCCAGGCCGGGGAAGCGGGCCTCGGGCAGGATCACGGTCTCGGCGATGGCCGGCTGCGCCATCAGGTCGCGCACCCGCTCGATCACGATCACCCGGGCGTCGGCGGGCAGGCGCAGCCGGGCGGCGTCCAGCCGGCTGGCGCGGCGCCGGCGGCAGCTCAGCACCCGGCTCTCGGGCAGCTCGCGGGTGCCGTCGTCGCGGTTCAGGTGGAAGAAGTGGAACAGGGCCCGCTCGTGGGTGTGGGTGGCGACGAAGGTGCCCTTGCCCTGGCGCCGTACCACGATGTTGGCGGCGGCCAGCTCGTCCAGGGCCTTGCGCACGGTGCCCTGGCTGACCCCGAACTCCTGGCCCAGGCGGATCTCGCTGGGCAGCATGTGGCCGGCCACCCAGTGGCCCTCGGCGATGCGTTTGACGATGCCCTCGCGCACCCGCACGTACAGCGGGCCGGTGGCGGCGGTCAGGCGCAGTCCTGTGTGCATGCGGGCCATGGGAGTCCTCCGGTCGACGAACTCTTATATAAGAGTTATAAGAGAGCCTTGACAAGGGAATTCCGCGGGTATATTGCAGATGGTCGGGCGCATGGGGTGCGCCCCCAATCCTAGGACAGTGGAGGACAACGTGGCGGCACCGGATTTCATCGCCCACGACAAGGCGGACACCGTCGGCGTGATCGTGGTCGAGACCGTGAAGGCGGGCAACCGCATCAGCGGCTGGATCATGGAGAACGACAAGACCATTCGGGTCGAGACCCTGGATGACATTCCCATCGGCCACAAGGTGGCGCTGAAGGACATCAAGGCCGGCGACACCATCATCAAGTACGGCCATGACATCGGCAAGGCCGTGGCCGACATCCCCAAGGGCGGCCACGTGCACGTCCACAACGTCAAGACCAAGAGGTGGTGACCATGGCCGCGAAGAAAGTGACGAAGGTGAAGAAGGCGCCCCGCGCCGTTCCGGCCAAGGCCCCCAAGGTCCCGGTCCAGGTGGGCGAGGCCGCGGTCATCATCCCCAACCCGCGCAACGTCAAGCCCCGGTCCGGCAGCGGCAAGCCCAGCTTCTGGGGCTACCGCCGCGAGAACGGCCGCGTCGGCGTGCGCAACCACGTCATCATCCTGCCGCTGGACGACCTCAGCAACGCCGCCGTCGAGGCGGTGGGCAACAACGTCAAGGGCACGATGGCGATCCCGCACCCCTATGGCCGGCTGCAGTTCGGCGAGGACCTGGAACTGCACTTCCGCACCCTGATCGGCACCGGCTGCAACCCCAACGTGGCCGCCGTGGTGGTGATCGGCATCGAGCCCGGCTGGACCCAGCGGGTGGTGGACGGCATCGCCAAGACCGGCAAGCCTGTGGCCGGCTTCGCCATCGAGCGCAACGGCGACCTGGCGACCATCGCCGCCGCCAGCCGCCAGGCCAAGGAGTTCGTGCACTGGGCCAGCGAGCTGCACCGCGAGGAATGCGGCATCGAGGAGCTGTGGGTCTCGGTCAAGTGCGGCGAGTCCGACACCACGTCGGGCCTGGCGTCCAACCCCACCGTGGGCAACTTCATCGACAAGTTCGACAAGTGGGGCGCCTACACCTGCTTCGGCGAGACGTCGGAAATCACCGGCGCCGAGATGGTCTGCGCCACCCGCGGCGCCACCAAGGCGGCGGGCGAGAAGTTCATGAAGACCTGGCAGGCCTACATGGACGAGGTGATCGAGCCCTTCAAGACGTCGGACCTGTCTGACAGCCAGCCTACCAAGGGCAACATCGAGGGCGGCCTGACCACCATCGAGGAAAAGGCGTTCGGCAACCTGGAGAAGATCGGCAAGAAGGCCATGTACGTGGACGTGCTGGAGCCCGCCGAGGCGCCGGCCAAGGGCCCGGGCCTGTACTTCATGGACACTTCCTCGGCGGCCGCCGAGTGCGTGACCCTGCAGGCCGCCGCCGGGTTCGTGGTGCACCTGTTCCCCACCGGGCAGGGCAACATCATCGGCAACCCCATCGAGCCGGTGATCAAGCTGAGCGCCAACCCGCGCACCGTGCGCACCATGGCCGAGCACATCGACTTCGACTGCTCGGGCATCCTGCGCCGCGAGATGAACCTGGACCAGGCCGGCGACGGCCTGATCGAGATGGCCATCCGCACCGCCAACGGCCGCTTCACCGCGGCCGAGGCCCTGGGACACCGGGAGTTCGTGCTGACCAAGCTGTACCGCAGCGCCTGACCGGCGCATGATACGCGGCCGCCCCGCCTCCGCCGCGGGCGGGGCGGCCTTTTCCCTTGCGGCGACGTCCAGTCACATTTGACGATCACAAGTCAATGGAAGGGGGAATTTAAGCATGCGTACTCTGAAAACTCTGGCCCTGTCCGCCGTGGTCGGCGTCCTGGCGGCCTCCACCGCCTGGGCCTTTCCGGACAAGCCCATCTCCTACATCATCCCGTTCGGCCCCGGCGGCGAGTCCGACATCACGGCGCGCCACCAGCAGGCCTTCTTCAAGGGCCTGTTCGGCCAGGACCTGGTGATCGAATACAAGCCGGGCGGCAGCGGCGCCGTGGCCTGGGCCCAGCTCAACGCGGCCAAGGGCGACGGCTACACCATCATGGGCATCAACCTGCCGCACATCGTGATCCAGCCGCGCCAGAAGGACGTGGGCTACAAGACCGACGAGATCACCGGGGTGTACATGTTCCACTACACGCCCGACGCCATCGTGGTGAACAAGGACAGCGACTTCAAGACCCTGCAGGACCTGATCGACTACGCCAAGAAGAACCCGGGCAAGGTGACCTTCTCGGGCTCGGGCAAGGGCACCGCCAACCACCTGGCCCAGGTCCGCTTCGACAAGATGGCCGGCATCAAGACCACCTACGTGCCGTTCAAGGGCACCGGCGCCTCGGTCACCGCCCTGCTGGGCGGCCAGGTGCTGGCCTCCTGGGGCTACACCTCGGTCGGCGCCAAGCACGCCGACAAGGTGCGCCTGCTGGCGGTGGCCATGAACAAGCGCCATCCCAAGCTGGCCGACGCGCCGACCTTCAAGGAACTGGGCTTCGACCTGGTGTCCGGCGCCTACCGCGGCATCGCCGTGCCCAAGTCGACCCCCGAAGCCATCCGCGTGCAGCTTTCCGAGATGATCGGCAAGATCAACGCCATGCCCAAGTTCATCGAACGCATGGAGAATGACGGCATGGCGCTGCTGGACGTGGACTACAAGGGCATGCCGGCGTTCATGGCCGAGATGACCGAGGTCTACGAGAAGGCCGCCCGCGAGGCTGGTGTCATCAAGTGACGGCTGGCCGCTGACCGCGGCGCCAAGGGGGGGCACCGCCCATGCCGGGCATTGACTTCCTGCTTGCGGCCCTCACCCCGCTCAACCTGCTCCTCGCCTTCGGCGGCGTGGTCGCGGGGACCGTGGTGGGGGCCCTGCCGGGATTGACGGCCACCATGGCGGTGGCCGTCCTGATCCCGCTGACCTTTTCCCTCGAACCGGCCTCGGCCCTGATCATGATGGGCGCCATCTACACCGGCGCCATCTATGGCGGCGCCTATTCCGCCATCCTGATCAACACGCCGGGCACGCCGTCGGCCATCGCCACCACCTTCGAGGGGTATCCCATGGCCAAGCGCGGCGACGGCGACCTGGCCGTGACCCTGGCCTGCATCGCCTCGGTGTTCGGTGGCCTGGTGGGGGCGGCCTTCCTGCTGGGCCTCGCCCCGCCGCTGGCCAACGTGGCCCTGGCCTTCGGGCCGGTGGAATACTTCTGGCTGGCCATCTTCGGCCTGACCCTGATCGCGTCCCTGTCCGAGGGCAACCTCATGAAGGGCCTGATCGGGGCCTGCCTGGGGCTGCTGCTGTCCTGCGTCGGCGTGGCCGAGATCAGCTCCGACATCCGCTTCACCTTCGGCACCAAGGTGCTGCTGGGCGGCATCGAGACGGTGTCGGCCCTGATCGGGCTCTATTGCCTGCCGGTGCTGATCGACCTGGTGGCCACCCCCGGGCGGCACCTGAAGATCACCCACGAGTCCAAGGGTTTCCGGTTCAAGGAGGCGCTCGGCATCTCGTGGCGGCACAAGATGAACCTGGTACGCAGCTCGGTGATCGGCACCATCGTCGGCATCCTGCCGGGGGCCGGCGGCTCCATCGCCAGCCTGGTGGCCTATTCCGAGGCGCGGCGTTCGTCCAAACGGTCCAAGTACTTCGGCACCGGCGAGCCCGAGGGCGTGCAGGCCACCGAGTCGGCCAACAACGCCACCGTCGGCGGCGGCTTCATCCCGACCCTGGTGCTGGGCATTCCCGGCACGCCGCCCGACGCCGTGATCCTGGGCGCCCTGCTGATCCAGGGCGTGCGCACGGGGCCCAACCTGTTCACCCAGGGCGAAGGCTCCATCGTCTACACCTTCATCTTCGGCCTGTTCCTGGCCACCATCCTGATGCTGCCCACGGGCCTGGTCATCGGACGCTACGCCTACCGCACCATCGTCACCCTGCCCAAGGCCCTGCTGGTGCCCGGGGTCGCCTTCATGACCATCATCGGCACCTATGCCATCCGCAACAGCGTCTCCGACGTGTTCCTGATGATCATCCTGGGGGTCGTCGGCTGGGTCCTGAACCGGTTCGGCTTCTCCGCCTCGCCGATCGTGCTGGGGCTGATCCTGGGGCCCATCGCCGAGCAGGGCTTCGTCCAGGCCTGGACCATCGGCGCCGCCACCGAGAACCTGGCCGGCATGTTCTTCGGCCGGCCCATCTCGCTGGGCATCATCGCCTTCATCTTCATCTCGCTGTTCTATCCGGTGGTGCGGGAACGGTGGATCGAGCGCAGGAGCCGCCGCCATGGAACCTGACAAGTCCCGCGACCTGGGCACGGTGGCCGTGTCGGCGATCCTGATCGTCACCGCCGCCGCCGCCATCTGGGACACCACCGACATGGCGGACTCCGACTCCTTCGTGTTCCCGCGCGCCATCGCCGTGGCCATGATCGTGTTCTCGGTGGCGCTGATCGCCTGGACCCTGGCGCGCGGCCCCATGGCCCGGCCCGGAGAGGAGGAGGGCGGTCCGCCCTCGACCCTGCGCCGGGTGCTGCTGGTGGCGGCCATGATGGTCTGTGCCGGGCTGATGCCCTGGATCGGCTTCGTGCTGGCCGGCATGGGCACCTTCCTGGCCATCATCGCAATCGCCATGCACGACCCCTGGACCCGCTTCCGCCAGGTGGTCTACCCGACCGTGGGGGTGGTCGTGGTGCTGGGCTTCTACGCCCTGTTCGCCAAGGCCCTGCTGGTGCCCCTGCCGGTGGGCACCCTGTTCGAGTGACGCCGCGCCGGCAGCGTCCGGTCGCGTAAGGAGAAGGCCAATCCCATGCCCGACATCGTCATCACCGAGTTCATGGACACCGCCGCCGTCGACGGCCTGGCCAAGGACT
>JACKKN010000015.1 GCA_024236415.1 Hyphomicrobiales bacterium | reverse complement strand
CCCCGACGGCGCCTTGATGGGCCAGGGCATCTCGACGAAGGTCAGCACCAGGGCCAGCAGCGACAGCACCGCGACGATGGCCACCTCCAGCCCCAGGCGGCCGGTGGGCGGGGCGCGGCCGTCCAGCATCTGGGCCAGGCTGTTGGCCTGCACGTAGATGCCGGCCAGGGTGCCCTCGCGGCCCCCGTACACGGCCGAGAAGGGGGTGCGGTGGCGGTCCTCGAACGGCAGGTTGGCGCCCACCAGGATGATCTTGTCCTGGAACCAGTCCTTCTTGAACCGGGCCAGGGCCAGGGCCGCCGAGGCGTCGAAGCTGCGGAATCCCAGCTTGCCCTTGCCCCAGCCGCGGTAGACCAGGCGCACCGGCGCGCGCGGCGGCGTGACTCCCACCGCCTGGGCGATGGCGGCGGCCCAGCCGAGGTGGAAATCGCCGTTTCCGTCGGGGTCCACGCGGCCGGGGAAGATGGAGCGCACGGTCAGGTCCACGGCGTCCGTGCGCAGGTTCGAGTAGCCGGCGCGGATGCCTTCCAGGAACTTCTGCTGGAAGGCGTACTGGGCCTCGGTCAGGCCCGTCTCGCGGTCGGTCCAGCCCACCACCACGGGCATGGGGGCGTCGCGCAGGACCTGCTGCAGGCGGGCGTCCTTGTCGGACTCGGTGGCCTGGTCGAACAGGATGTCCAGGCCCATGGCCCGGGCCCCGGCGCCGGCCATGGCCTGGACCAGGTTGGCCAGGAACCCGCGGTCCAGCGGCGAGCGGTAGGGCAGCTTGGCCAGGTCGGCCTCGGTGATCTCCAGCACCACGATGTCGGGGTGCAGCTCGCCGGTGTCGGGGGTCAGGGTGGCGACGCGCAGGTCGGTGACCCAGTTCTCGGCGCTGGCCAGGAACTGTACGTGGCGCGGGCCGAGCACGGCGAACAGCACGCCCAGGACCGTCAGCCCCGCCGCCACCAGCGCCTTCTTCCGGTCGAACCCCCGCTTCAAACCCCGCACCTCCGCCGCTTACCGTGCATTGTTGGCGGAAACCGTACCCAATCGCGGTTGGGTTGCAAAGGCGCTTGTCCCCGGGTCAGGTTTCCGCCCCCAGGGTCTGGAACAGGTATTCCAGCGTGCACAGGCGATTGTACTGGGCCGGGTCGGCGACGGCGGCCACCTTCATGAACCGGCCCATGCGGGGAAACGCGGGGTCCACCACCCGGCCCACGTAGTCGTCGCCCAGGAAGTAGGGCCAGCCGGCGCGGGTGTGGGTTTTCAGGCGGTACAGGTGGCGGCGCAGGCGCGGCGGGCGCAGCAGGGTGGTCAGGTCCTTGAGCCGGCGTTTCAGGGGCGGCGGCGTCAGGAAGTCGTGCCCGTAGTCGGACGGATAGCCGGCCAGGCGCCGGTCCACGGCGGCGATCATCGCCGCCTCCAGGCGGCCGTGGTTCTTGAACGCCAGCGGCACGGCGTTGGCGTCGGGCACCGTGGCCGGGTCGATGAAGGGGGTCAGGCTGCTGCCGAAGCGGTTGTTGACCCCGTTGTTCAGCCCCATCCAGAAGCGGCAGCGGAAGGCCACGTACAGGAACTCCACCTGGGCGCGGGTCATCCGCGTGCCGTCCAGGCCCAGCACGTCGCGCACCTTGTCGCCCAGGGCCGCGTGGTAGGCGCCCTCGTCGAAGGCGGCGGTGCAGACCCGGGGATCGAAGCGGCTGTAGAAGGACCACAAAAGGTCGCGGACTTGGTAGTTCCCATCCGGCAGGTAGAAGAAGTTGCGGTAGATCTCGCCGCCGCCGCCGTTCAGCATCAGCTCGCCGCCGGCGCAGCGGGTCAGCCGGGTCGCCAGGTCGGTGCCGTTGTCCAGCAGGCCGTCCACCGGGCAGCCGTTGAAGTTCAGGAAGTTGCGGCGCACCACGTCGGCGAAGGCGTCGGGCGCGACGCGCGGCCGGCCGCCCTTGTCCTCGTGCTTCAGGTCGAAGCCCTCGCCGGCGGCGATGGCCTTGGCGACGCGCACGTCGGCGTCGGTGTCGCGGCCATAGACGTGGATGTTGGGCGCCGACCCGCCTTCGCGCAGCAGGGCCAGGGTCAGGCGCGAGTCGTAGCCGCCCGACAGCGCCGTATCCACCCGGTCGCCGAAGGCGGCGACGATGGCGCGGTAATAGCGGCGGATGTTGTCCACGTTGCGCGCCACGTGGTCGTCGAACCCGCCGGCGACCGGGGCCCGCCGCGGGGCGGGCAGGGGGTCGCAGGGGCGGACTCCGGCCTCGCCGAAGGCCAGCCCGCGGCGGCAGTCGAAGACCGAGACCTGGTCGAACACCGTGCGCCAGCCGTAGGTGGCGCCCTGGAACAGGTATTCGTACACGCACTGGGGATCGACGGTCAGCCGCGGCTGGGCCGCCGCCACGGCGGGGAACGAGCTGGACAGCACCCCATGCCCGGCGTCGTGCCACACCGGATAGATGCCCAGGCCGTCCACGTACACGCGCAGTTCGCCGTCGACGCAGACCAGCAGGCAGAAGCAGCCGAACAGCTCGTCGGGGTCGATGCCGGCGCCGGTGACGTCGGCGAACAGGGCCGCCAGGGCCGCGGACCCCAGTTTCGAGCGGTACAGCAGGGTCCCCGTGGCGGCGCAGAAGTTGCGGTCGTCGACCCGGTGCAGGCTGGGCGCGGCGGCGTTGCGCTTGGGGTACAGGTACAGGCGGCGCGGCCCCACGGCCAGGACCGTGGGGTCCGTGAACTCCTGCTCGGCAAGGATTTTGGCCAGGGCGGCCTCGGCGCCGCCGCCGCCCTCGACCAGGAAGAAGGCGCCCACGGGCCGGGATCAGGCGCGCAGGCGGTCGGGCTCCCGATCGTGCTCGAACGAACCCTCCGTCTCGCGCAGGAAGGATTCGAACATCACCAGGGCCCACAGGGCGGGGCTGTGGTCGTTGACCCCGGACTGGTGCTGGTTGACCAGGGTCTCCAGGTACTTCTGGTTGAAGAGGCCCGATTCGGCCAGCACGGGGCCGGTCACGGCGTCGCGCACGCGCTGCTTCAGGGGGCCGCGGAACCAGTGCGTCAGCGGCACGGCGAAACCCATCTTGGGCCGGTACAGCAGGTCGTGCGGCAGCATCTTCTCCAGCGCCTTCTTGAACACGTACTTGCCCTCGCCGTCGCGCAGCTTCAGGTTGGCCGGCACGGTGGCGCTCCACTCGATGAACTCGTGGTCCAGGATCGGCACCCGCACCTCCAGCGAGGTGGCCATGCTGGCCCGGTCCACCTTGGTCAGGATGTCGCCGGGCAGGTAGGTCTTCAGGTCGGCGTACTGGGCGCGGGCGATGTGGTTGTCGGTGGGCGCGTTGCGCATGAACCCGCGCAGCACCTCGTTGGCGTGGTAGCCCTGCAGGTCGCGCTGGGTGCGCTCGCTGTACAGGCGCCGGCGCAGGGTGTCGTTGATGACCGAGACGCTGTGGAAGTAGCCTTCCTCGGAATCGCGGCCCAGGGCCTGGAAGGTGGACTTGGCGCGCAGGAACTTGGGCGCCCAGTCCAGCTTGGGATAGGCCGTGCCCAGGAACCCGAACAGGGGCCCGCGGATGCCGTGCGGCAGGATCGAGCGCACGTTCTCCTCGTAGTGGTGCCAGCGGTAGCGGCGGTAGCCGGCGAACACCTCGTCGCCGCCGTCGCCGGACAGGGCCACGGTCACCTTCTCGCGCGCCAGGGCGCAGACCCGGAAGGTGGGCATGGCCGACGAATCGGCGAACGGCTCGTCGTAGAACGACGTCAGCTGGTCGATCAGGTCGTAGGAATCCGGGTCCACCTTCTTGACCCGGTGGCTGGTGGCGAACTTCTCGGCCACCATGGCGGCGTACTGGGATTCGTCGAAGGTCTTGTGGTCGAACGAGATCGAGCAGGTGTCCACCGGCTTGTCCGACTGCTCGGCCATCAGCGCCACCACGGCGCTGGAATCGACGCCGCCCGACAGGAACGCGCCCAGGGGCACGTCGGCGATCATGCGGATGCCCACGGCCTCGCGCAGGCGGCGGATCAGCTCCTCGCCCACCTCGCCCTCGTCCATGGGCTGGACGTTGTTGAAATTCACGTCCCAGTACTGGCGCGGCGACGGGGCGGGCGCGCCGCGCTTGAAGCTGATCACGTGGCCCGGCGCCAGCTTGTGCACGTGCTGGAAGATGGACTTGGGATCGGGGATGTAGCCGTAGGCGAAGTAGTCCTCGACGGCGCGCAGGTCGATGGTGCGGGGCAGGTCGGGGTAGGGCAGGATCGACTTCAGCTCGGACCCGAACAGCACCGTGCCGTCGGCCAGGTGGGCGTAGTAGACGGGCTTGATGCCCAGGCGGTCGCGGGCCAGGAACAGGGTCTCGTTGCGCTGGTCCCAGATGGCGAAGGCGAACATGCCGCGCAGGCGCTCGACGCACTTCTCGCCCCAGGCCTCGTAGCCGCGCAGGATCACCTCGGTGTCGCAGTTGGTCTTGAAGGTGTAGCCCATGGCGCGCAGCTCGGTGGCCAGGGCCTGGTAGTTGTAGACCTCGCCGTTGTAGACGATGACCACCGAGTTGTCGTCGTTGTACATGGGCTGCTGCCCGGACGAGAGGTCGATGATCGACAGCCGGCGGTGGCCGAGCCCGACCCCCGGGCCGACGAACAGCCCGGTCTCGTCCGGGCCGCGGTGGCTCTGGCTGTCGTTCATCCGGCGCAACAGGTCGCGGTCGATGGGCCGCTGCCCCCGCTGGTCGAAGATTCCTACGATCCCGCACATGTTCTTGTTACTCCAATCTGCCCTGCCGGGCCGCACCCCGGCGCCGGCCTATCGCCGGGCCGCCGCCAGAACCTGATGAACGGTCCGGTGCTGGTCAAGGAAATCCTGCAGCACCTTGCGTGCTTCCTCCGGTTTCTCGTTGTAGGGCGCCGAAATCGCGATCGACGCGGCCTCGGGCCAGCCGCCCAGCAGGACGGCGCGCGCCTGGCGCAGCTTGGCCTCCTTGGCGTCGGCGGTGAAGACGCCGTCCACCCAGTGCCAGCTCCAGACCAGCCGGTTGCCCTGGGGCGCGAGGATGCGGGTCTGGATCACCTGCAGCGGCGCGCCGTCCACCCGCGCCGCGGCGTGGCCCAGGGCGGCGCGCTTCCAGACCTCGCCGTCGGCCACCCGGTTGGTGGAGTTCACCACCTCGGACCCGTCGCGCTGGTAGGCGTAATAGGCGATGTACAGGGACACCTGCCGCTTACCCGCCCGGTAGGTCTGGAACAGCTCGCCGTCGGTGCCCGGATAGGCCGGCCGCCAGTCGGGCTCGGAGGCCGGCACGGCCAGCCAGGGCGGGTTGGTCGTCGGCGCCGCCAGGCGGCCGACGGTGCGCCCGGCCAGGGCCGATTCCGAATAGTAGACGAAGCCCGGGGCCAGGGCCGCCACCAGGCAGGCGGCCACGGTCATGGCGGCCAGGCGCCCGGTGCCGGCGCCGGCGCCGCCCACCGGAATCGCCGGCGGCAGCTCGGCGTGCAGGTCGCGGTCGCGGAACAGCATGCCGATGCCCAGCACGATCAGCATGACGAGGGAGAAGAAGACCCAGCCATAGATGATGTGGTCGACGCCGGTGGCGATGGTGTTGTTGGACGCGTGCGCCAGCATGACGATGCCGAAGGCGCGCAGGCCGTTGGCGAACACCGGAATGGCCAGGGCCAGGACCATGAACACCAGCATGCGCCAGATGCTGCGGTAGAAGAACTGGGTCGCCAGCACCGCCAGGGCGACCATGGCGATCAGGAAGCGCAGGCCAGAGCAGGCCTCGGCGACCTCGAAGTTGCCCGACGGGATGGTGATGAACACGCCGTCGACGAACACCGGAATGCCCACCAGCTTCAGGCCCAGGACCACCACCGCGGCGGTGAAATCCTGCAGCCGCGGCACCAGGAACTCGCCGAACGGGACCGCGAACAGCAGGAACGCCAGCGGGAACAGGATGCGCCGGGTCAGGTTCCACCCCAGCAGGGTGAACATGAAGGTCTGCAGCACGAAGATCATGCCGTACTGCTGGATCACCATGGTCCCGGTGACCCGTCCGATCAGCCAGAACAGGGCCGCGCCCAGCAGCAGCGGCAGGCCCCAGGCCGTGGGCCGCGCCCGCAGTTGCCCCAGGGCGTGCCGCCTCTCCCACACCAGATAGCCGGCGATGGGGAAGATGGTGAAGCCGTGGTTGAACGAGGACGACCGGTACCAGACGTCGACCATGGCCGCCAGGGCGTCCCAGAACAGGGCCGCGCAGAGGCCCAGGCCGATGGCGAAAACGATGCCGACGTGGGCGGCGCCGGTCGTCGAGGCGGTTGGTTCCTGCACCTGCTTCATCGTGCCCGCCGGTTTTTGCCCGTGGCTAGTGATTTCCGTTGACCCTTTCTAGGCGCCGCGCCGGCGTGCCGCGCGCTGGCTCAGGCCGCTCCTTCCTGGTAGTAGGAACCATAGTATCCGCCCAGGCGGCCGGTCGACAGGCGCGTGCGCGCCTTGTTGAGGACAAGGCCGATGTGCTTGCAGGCGCTGAGCACCTCCAGCGCGCCCTTGACCTCGGACTCCGAGGTCTTCTCGGCCTCGACCACGAACACCACCTGACCGACGAAGCGGCTGAGCGCGCCGCCCTCGTTGCTGGCCAGCACCGGCGCCGAATCGAACAGGATGATGCGGTTGGGGTAGCGGTGGGAGATCTCGCCGATGACCCGCTGCGCCCGGTCGCTGGCCAGCAGCTCGGTGCCCATGGGGTGGGGGCGGCCGGCGGGAATGATCGACAGGTTCTCGACGCTGGTGCGCATCAGCACGTCGCCCACGTCCATGGTCTCGTCCTCGAGCAGGTCGGCGAGGCCCTTCTCGGCCTTCAGGTTCAGGGTTTCGGAAACCTTGGGCCGGCTCAGGTCGGCGTCCACCAGCAGAACGTAGACGTCGCGCTCCTTGGCCATGCTCATGGCCAGGTTGACGGCGGTGAAGGTCTTGCCCTCGCCGGGGATGGCGCTGGTCACCATGATCAGGTTGCCCTTGTCGACCTGGGACTCGTCGCCGGCGAAGGCCTTGATCAGCAGCGGCCGCTTGATGCGGCGGTATTCCTCGGCGATGCGGGTGCGGTCGCCGCGCGGCGTCACCATGCCGGCCGCGTGCAGCCGGTCCAGGTCCAGAACGTGCCGCACCACCGGCGGGTGCGCGGTGGGCGCCGGGCGGGGCGCCTCGGCCGACGGCGGCGGGGCGGCGGCGGCGGCGGGGCGGCGGCGGCGGCGGCCTCGGCCTTGCGGCCTGCGGGGCCGGCGCGGCCTGCGGAGCCTGCGGGGCCGCCGGCGGCGGCGGCGAGGGCACGGCGGGTTGCGTCTGCGGCGCCGGTGTGGCAGGCGCCGAGTCCGCGGCGAAGCGAGCCGCGGCGCGCTCGATCAGAGGAGTCTTCTTCTTGTCCTCGATCTTTCGCGCGGCCTTTTCGATCAGGTCCATGGCAGAACGACCGTCCTTTCGCGGTGGGGTTCGTTTGAACGCGAAGTTGTCAACTCGGGTTCTCCGGGTGGCTTGGGGTCTAGCGGAACTGCTTGGCGAACTGCTCCGGCATGACGTCGATGACCTTGGCGCGGACATCGGTCGGCATCAGGTTGGGCAGGCCCACGTTGCGCTCGGCGATCATCAGCCCGCCGTAGGTGCCGGCCAGGGAAAAGCAGGCCAGGGCGAACACCGTCAGGCCGGCGAACTTCAGCGACCGCTGGCCGCTCGACACGATCATCGAGACGCTGCCGATCACCGGAAGCTCGGACACCTGCATCAGGCGGTAGGTGCTGAAGAAGGTGGTCTGCAGCATCACCAGCACCGTGATCAGGCCGACGCCGGCGGCGATGCCCATGCCCAGGACGGCGGTCAGCATCAGCGAGCGCTTGACCCCCGTGGGCAGGACCGGCACCTGGGGCGGCTCGATGATGCGGAACTGCACCTCTTCGCCCTTCGATTCGCGGTTCTCCGAGATGATCGCCGACTCCTTGCGGGACAGCAGCTTCTCGTAGTTCCGCTTGACGATGTTGTGGTCGCGCTGCAGGCGGGTCAGCTCGGCCTCGACCTCGGGCACGCGGTTGGCCAGCTCCTTCAGCTCGCCCACGGTGGTGTTCTGGCGCTCGATCTGGCCGCGCAGCTCGGCCGCCTTGGCGTCGACGTTGACCAGCTGCAGCTTGATGTTCTGGTAGATCTGGTTCTGGATCTGCTTCTTCGGCTTGCCCTTGCCCGGGCCGTCCTCGGAACCGGGGCCGGCCGCGGCCCCCCCCGGACCGGAGGTGTCGCCGGCCAGCTCTTCCTCGTATTGCTTCTTGAGGGTGTCCAGCAGGCGCTTGGCGGCGATCACGTCGGGGTGCTTCTCGGTGTAGCGCAGCAGCATGTTGTCGATGTTGGTCTGCAGGTCCAGGATGCGGAGCTGCAGGCCCGAGGTCGGGCCGCCGCTCGACAGGTCGCCCTCGATCTCGATGAATTCGGGGGTCTCCGCCAGCTGCCGGCGCAGGTTGGAGCCGCGGTTCTGGAGGTCGGCCAGCTCGGCCTGCAGGGCGGCCAGGCGGCCGCGCTCGTTCTGCAGCTTCTTGTAGTATCCGGCGCCGCCCGGCAGCATGGCCATGTTGCGCTGGCGGAACTCGGTCAGGCGCTGCTCCGAGGAGGTCATCTGCTCCTCGTAGATGCGCAGCTGCTCGTCGATGAACTGGCGCGCGGCGTCAAGCTCGCGCCGGCTGGTGCCGATGTTGCCCTCGACGAAGATGGTCAGCAGGGCCTGGACCACGCGCTGCGCCAGCTGGGGGTCGCTGCTGCGGTAGCCGATGGTGAACAGGTTGCTGCGGTCCCGGCGCACCGAAATGGTGCTGCGCAGGCGTTGCAGCAGGCGCTCGGTGTCGGCCTGGGTGGACGCCTGCAGGTCCAGGTCGGTCATGCGCGCGATCTTTTCCAGGTTGGGCCGGCTGGTCAGGGTCCGCTGCATCAGCTCGACCTGGCCCATGGTGTTGGTTTCCACCACCATGCCGCGCAGCAGGGGCCGCAGCAGGCTGTCGGTGTCGACATAGATCTTGGCGGTGGAGACGTAGCGGTCCGGCAACAGGCTGACGAAGGCCCATCCCAGGACACAGACCAGCCAGGTGAGGATCAGGACCTGCCAGCGCCGCCGCCAGAGACCGGGGATGAAGGACAGGATTTGCGACAGGGTTTCATTCATGGCATGGGTTCATCGTGGCAAAAGTTGTGGCATACTTTGGTCCGTGCTTTTTGGCGGAATTTTGTTTCAGCAGTGTTTCTCTGCACGGCAATTCTCAGTTTTCTCAAAAACCGCCCATTTTCAACGTCTAGGGTAGACCCGCGCAGGCCGCCTGCGGCACCTCGGCCGGCGCCGCCGTGGCCCGCCGGCGCACCGCCCCGGGGATCGAGCCCGCACCCGCGGCGGGGAGGCGCGGCATCGGTGCCGGCGCCCCTTTCCAGGTCCCGAATCGCCCCCGCGGGCCCCCGGCGCCGGGCCTCCCGCGTGCCGTTCCGGGGCCCGATTCCCGGATCCGGCGGTCTTGGCGCCGCCCCGATTTGCGCCAGGAAAGACAGGCAGTTACCGCGCGAGATTAAACTGTTTTTGGCGGCTTCGCGACTGAAAATCTTAATGTTGCGTCAATCGTTGCATTGTAGGATACTGCGCCCACAACAGTTTTGAGGGGGTCACCGTGAGTTTCCTTCTGATCAGAAAGTCGGGATTGAAATTGCTGGCGATCGGTCTCCTGGCCCTGGGCGCGGCGGCGTGCTCCAGCTACCAGGATGCGGCCGACGTGGCGCCCGGTAAGATCGAATCGCCCAACTACCGCATCGGTCCGCAGGACAACCTGAAGATCTTCGTCTGGCGCAACCCGGAACTGTCGACGAACGTTCCCGTGCGGCCTGACGGCAAGATTTCCGTGCCCCTGATCGAGGACCTGCAGGCGGCCAACAAGACGCCCACCGAACTGGCCCGCGACATCGAGAAGGTTCTGGCCCAGTACGTGCAGAACCCCATCGTGACCATCATCGTGACCGGCTTCAACGGGCCCTTCGACCAGCAGGTGCGCGTGGTCGGCGAGGCCTCGTCGCCGAAGGCGATTCCGTTCCGCGAGCACATGACGGTCCTCGACCTGATGATTTCGGTCGGCGGGCTGACCGATTTCGCCGCCGGCAACCGGGCGGTGATCCTGCGCAACGTGGACGGCAAGCAAGAGACCTATCGGGTCCGCTTGGACGACCTCATCAAGGACGGCGACGTGTCCGCCAACGCCGCGGTGCTGCCGGGCGACGTTCTGATCATTCCGCAGGCCTGGTTCTAGGCCGGGCCTGGGCTGCGGCTGGGGTGCGCCCCGGGCGCGGCAAACGGGCGGGAGTCATCGCGGGGGTTCGATGGGATAGCGGGAGGCCAAGGCCTCCCCTATCCATGAATCGCCGAAGAGGGGTAACGAGCCGTAGGCGCCATGTCGAAGGTTGATTTCAGAAGGAAGCTCAACCGCCTTCGCGCCCAGCGGGGACCAGGAGAGGCGGCGGGTCGGACCCGGTCGCGCGGTCCGGTCGCCGTGGCGGGACGCCTGGGGTTTGCCGTGGCGGGACGCCTGGGGTTCGCCGTGGCGGGACGCCTGGGATTTGCGGCCCTGGGGGCCGGGGCGCTGGGAATGGCGGTGCTGGGCGCCGGCGCCGCGCAGGCCGGAAGCTGGACCATCACCCCCAGCCTGAGCACGACCCAGACCTTCACCGACAACGTCCTGTCGGTCGACGACGGCGCCGAGTTCGATACCGTCAACACCACCAACGCGGGCATCGCCCTGAACGGCCGGGGCGGTCGCACCCAGGCCAACTTCAACTACAACCTGTCGCGCGACACCTATGCCGACCACTCGGAACTGGACGGTTTCCGCCATTCCATGCTGGGCGCCGGTTCGATCGACCTGTACGAGGAATACCTGACGCTGGACGCCCGGGCGTCGGTTTCCGAATCCATCGTCAACCAGGCCGGCGCCGACACCGCCTCGGACCGCACCTCCACTAACCGCACGCGGGTGCTGAACTACGGCTTTTCGCCGACCTTCCGCCACGGCAACGACGGCTGGGCGGATTCCATCCTCAGCTATACCTTCAGCCAGGTCCGGACCTTCCGCACCGCCGTCGCCGGCACCTCGGGCGCGCTGCCGTCCAGCTATACGCACACCATCAATTCCAGCCTGACCAGCGGGCGGCGGTTCTCGGTGTTCGGCTGGGGCATCCACGGCAGCACGGTCTGGTCCTATACCAGCAACAAGTTCCGCAGCCGCCGCGACAGCCTGGACGTCAACGGCAGCTACCGGTTCAACCAGTTCGTGACCCTGACCGCCTCGGCCGGCCACGACAAGGTGCGCGACAAGAACAACCCCAACGACCAGAACTCGGGCATCTTCTGGCGCGCCGGTGTCAACCTGACGCCCAGCCCGCGCACCAGCCTGGCGGTGCAGTACGGCCACCGCTACAACAACGAAAACATCACCGGCAACTTCAGCTACCGGTTCTCGCCGCAGACTTCGGTGCAGGGCTCCTATACGGTCAGCCTGCAGACCCAGCAGGAGGCCCTCGCCGCCAGCCTGAACAACCTGGTGTTCAACGACCAGGGCGAACTGGTGGACGCCGACACCGGCCTGCCGGTGGACTTCACGAACTTCGGCGTGACCCTGGTGGACGCGACCCTGCGCACCGAGACCTTCTCGCTGGGCCTGAACGGCAGCCGCGGGCGCAACTCCTTCACCGTGTCCACCAACTTCACCAAGCGGGACATCGGCTCCAACGGGGGCCAGGACAAGAACTTCGCGTTGAACGGCAGCCTCAGCCGCCGCTTGACGCCAAAAGCGAATGCAACGGTGCGCGCCGCGTACTCGAAAAGCATTCCGGCCAATGTCAACAGTGCCAGCGTGGACACCTACACAGGCTCGGCGTCCTACGCCTATAACTTCAGCAACGATCTGAGTGGGACCGTGGATTACAACCTGGTTGTTCGCGACAGCGATGTCAGCAACGACTTCATGGAGAATGTAGTTGCAGTAAGGCTTAGAAAGAGCTTTTAGGTCCTAATACATGTATGTCGAGTTCTACAAGTTCGAGGCGGCGCCTTTCCAGCTGACGCCTGATCACCGGTTCTTTTTCAACAGTTCCGTGCACAACCGCGCCAAGGCCTATCTGACCTATGGTCTGAGCCAGGGCGAGGGGTTCATCGTCGTCACCGGCGACGTGGGCGCGGGCAAGACGACCCTGGTCGGCCACCTGCTGTCCACCCTGGACAGCTCCAAGTACGTGGCGGCCAAGATCGTCACCACGCAACTTGGCGGCGACGAGACCCTGCGCATGGTCGCCTCGGTGTTCGGCGTTCCCCACGAGGGCGCCGACAAGGCGGTGCTGCTGGAACGCATCGAGGCCTTCCTGACCGGCCATCAGAGCGAGGGCCGGCGCTGCGTGCTGGTGGTGGACGAGGCGCAGAACCTGTCGTTCCAGGCCCTGGAAGAGCTGCGCATGCTGTCCAACTTCCAGAACGGCGGCCAGGCCCAGCTGCAGAGCTTCCTGCTGGGCCAGCCCCAGTTCCGCCGCACCCTGGCCAGCACCGACCTGGACCAGTTCCGCCAGCGCATCATCGCGTCCTACCACCTGGGTCCGCTGAACGAGGAGGAGACGGCCGAGTATATCCGCCACCGCCTGCGCGCCGTGGGCTGGCGCGACGACCCGCACGTGGACGAGGCCGTGTTCCCGGGCGTGTTCGAGGCCACCGGCGGCGTGCCGCGGCGCATCAACGCCCTGTTCTCGCGCCTGCTGCTGCTGGGCTGCCTGGAGGAGCGCCACCACCTGCGCGCCGAGGACGTCAAGCAGGTGGCCGAGGATCTGGAGCGCGAGACCGAGACCGTGCTGGACCACAGCGAGGACAACCAGCCGGTGCCCCACATCAGCCTGTCCGGCGGCGGCAACCAGCAGCATACGGTGGCCATTGCCAAGCTGGAGGAGCGCATGGACGCCCTGGAGGACAGCGTGCAGCGGTGGGACCGCACCTTCCGCAAGGCGCTGAACACCTTCTCGGACTATCTGCAGGCCGTCAGCGGCGACCTGCGCAAGTCGGGAGAGCCATGAGCGCGACGCGCAAATCGGGGCCGGACGCCTTCGTCGCCAAGCAGTTCGCGCCGCCGCAGCGGAACGGGGCCATCGTCAACGCCATGACCGTGGACGTGGAGGACTATTTCCAGGTCCAGGCCTTCGCCGACCGGGTGGCGCGGTCCGACTGGGACGGCTATCAGCAGCGGGTGGAGCGCAACACCAACCGGGTGCTGGACGTGTTCGCCGCCCACGGCGTGCACGCCACGTTCTTCTCCCTGGGCTGGGTCGCCGAGCGCCACCCCGGCCTGATCCGCCGCATCATCGCCGATGGCCACGAGCTGGGCAGCCACGGTTTCGCCCACCACCGGGTGTTCGAGCAGACGCCCGACGAATTCCGCGCCGACGTGCGCCACACCAAGCGTCTGCTGGAGGACATCGCCGGGCAGGAGGTGCGCGGGTATCGCGCCGCCACCTTCTCGATCCGCCGCGACAACCTGTGGGCCTTCGACGTGCTGGCCGAGGAGGGGCACGTCTACAGCTCCAGCCTGTACCCGGTGCACCACGACCTCTATGGCATGCCCGAGGCGCCGCGCTTCGCCTTCTTCCCGGCCGGCGACGGCATCCAGGAATACCCCATCACCACGGTCCAGGTGGGGGCGCGCAACCTGCCCTGCGGCGGCGGCGGGTATTTCCGCCTGTTGCCCTATCCGGTGTCGCGCTGGGCCATGCGCCGGGTCAACCGCGCGGACGGCAACGCCTGCATCTTCTATTTCCATCCCTGGGAGGTGGACCCGGAGCAGCCGCGCATGCCCGGCATCTCGGCCAAGGCCCGGTTCCGCCACTACCTGAACCTGGACGCCATGGAGGGGCGCCTGGCGCGCCTGTGCCGGGACTTCGCCTGGGACCGCATGGACCGCGTGTTCTACGAGCCGGGCACGCCCGAATCCAAGGCCGCGTGAGGACCCCGTGTCCATGACCTACGACGTGCGCCCCCTCGACGCGGCCGGCCGCGACCGCTGGGATGCCTTCGTGCAGGCCTGCCCCGAGGCCACCTTTTTCCACCGCGCCGGCTGGCATCGGGTGATCGAGGACAGCTTCGGCCAGAAATGCCACTTCCTGGCCGCCGAGCGGGACGGCGAGATCCGCGGCGTCCTGCCCCTGGTGCACGTCCGGAGCCCCATCTTCGGCAACCGCCTGGTGGCCACCGGGTTCTGCGTCGGCGGCGCCCCGGCGGTGACCGAGGACGGCGCCATGGCGGCCCTGGACGCCCGCGCCGTCGCGCTGATGGACGAGCTGAAGGCGGAATACCTGGAATACCGCGACCCGGCCCGGCCGCATCCGGACTGGCCCAAGAAGGAGGGGCTGTACGCCACCTTCGACCGCCCCATCGAGGCCGACGAGGACGAGAACCTGAAGCAGATCCCGCGCAAGCAGCGCGCGGTGGTGCGCAAGGCCCTGAAGTCCGACCTGGTGGACGAGGTGAACGCCGACATCGACCAATTCTACGACCTCTATTCGCTCAGCATGCGCAACCTGGGCACGCCGGTGTTCGGGCGCCGCTTCATCGCCAACCTGGTCGACGAATTCGGCGACGATTGCGACATCGTCACCGTGTCCCAGGGCGGGCGGCCCCTGTCGTCGGTGCTGAACTTCTATTTCAAGGACCGGGTCATGCCCTACTACACGGGGGCGGCGCCCGAGGCGCGGCGCACGGGTGCGGCCGACCTGCAGTACTGGCGGGTCATGCGCCGCGCCGTGGAGCGGGGCTACACCGTGTTCGACTTCGGCCGCAGCAAGGAGGGCACCGGGCCCTATTCGTTCAAGAAGAACTGGGGCTTCGAGCCGCGACCGGTGGTGCTGGAGTTCCGCATGCGCAGCGGCGGCCCGCTGCCGGACGTGAACCCCAACAATCCCAAGTACAAGCTGATGATCGACGTCTGGCGGCGCCTGCCGCTGCCGGTCGCCAACGCCATCGGCCCCATGATCGGCCGCCAGGTGGGCTGACCGTCCGGCCGTTGACATCCGCCGCCCGCCCGCCTTTCATGGCCGGGGCGCCATGCCGTGCGGGGGAAATCGAATGGCCAAGCGACCGCGACCCAAGGTGCGCATCCTGATCGGCGCCGCCACGGCCCTGGGGCCGGGCAAGGTGGACCTGCTGGAGGAGATCGTCCGCGCCGGCTCCATTTCCGCCGCGGCCCGGGCCAAGGGCATGTCGTACCGCCGCGCCTGGGTGCTGGTGGACAGCATGAACCGGGCCTTCCGGTCGGACCTGGTGGTCACCGCCACCGGCGGCCGCGGCGGCGGCGGCGCCGTGGTCACGCCCCTGGGCCGGGACGTGCTGGCCCGTTACCGCGAGATGGAGAAGAAGGCCGCCGACAGCGTGCGCCGCGAGATCGATTCGTTCGCCGGCCTGCTGGCCGATCCGGCGCGCGAGGAGTGACCTTGCCCGGGCGGCCTATTCCTTGCCGGTCGGGTATTCGACCAGGAAATAGTCGTAGCCTTTGCCCGGCCCGGTGGCCATCCACAACCCGGTCTTGGTCTCCAGGGACAAGGGCATGTAGCCTTGGCGGTCGTTGCGCAGCGCGGTGCGGCAGGTGATTTTCTCGGTCCTGTACCAGGGCGACCGCCAGTTGGAATAGCCCTTCAGCGGATGGATGTCGCCGTTCGACCACATCAGCTTGCGGTGCTTGCACCAGAACCGCATGCCGAACCAGACGTAGGGATATTGCAGGTGGCGCAGGTCCAGGGCCCGGTAGACCCGGTCGCTGGTTTCCTGGTTCGGCAGCATGGCCAGGCGCCCGTGCACGCCCTTGTACGTCAGGCGGGTGGCCTGGGCGAGGGCGTTCTTCCACAGGCCCCTTGAGACCCCCTTGCGCAGCTCGAAATAGCTTTTGGTGACGGGGTCGTAGATGGGGGTGTTCAACCGCTCGCCGGCCGCGGGCACCGCGACGCCGGCCGCGACGAGAGCGCATGCGAGCGCGAGAATTCTTTTCACGGTTCCTGTTCCCTCGTTTCCTGTGTCGGTTTTCTTGAGTCGCCGATTAAAGGTTTCAGTTCCCGGTCCATCCGGCCCCCCGACAGAATCCGCTGCAATTCGGTCGTCGGGACGACACGGGGCGGTGGGATGCTCAGACTTCCCACGCCTGGGACAAAAACACAGCCGGGCCGGCAGGGTCAAGCCCGCGCGCGGGACGGGGGATTTTTTACTTGACGTATACGTCAAGCAAGTTACTATAACGGAAATTCACGCGCGGATCGGCGCCCCAGGGTCGGGGCGGCGGGCCGCGACGGCAGGGCGGGGCGTTCCGTGACCAAGGATTTCTTCTCCATCACCGAGCTGTCGGACGAGCTGGGCGTGTCCGCCCGGGCCCTGCGGTTCTATGAGGACAAGGGCCTGGTGACGCCGCAGCGCGCCGGCACCACCCGCGTCTACACCCGCCGCGACCGCGCCCGCCTGATCCTGATCCTGCGCGGCAAACGCCTGGGCTTCACCCTGCGCGAGGTCAAGGAGTGGCTGGACCTGTACGACACCGACCCCGACCAGATCGAACAGATGTCGCGTTTGCACAATATCCTGCACCGCAAGATCGTGGCCCTGGAGCTGCAGCGCGACGACCTGGAGGAGACCCTGCGCGAGATGCGCGCCATGGACGCGCAGGTCATGGAACACCTGCGCGGCAAGGGAGCGAATGGGTCCAGGCCCGACGCCGCCTGCGCCGCGCCCCGCACCAACGGCACCCGAACCAAGGGAGTGAACTGAGCATGCAAACCAATGTCGTGATCGGCGGATACGTCCGCTCGCCCTTCACCTTCGCCCACAAGGGCGACCTGGCGCGGGTGCGCCCCGACGACATCGCCGCCGCCGTGGTCAAGGGCCTGGTGGAGCGGACCGGGGTCAAGGTCGAGGACCTGGAGGACGTGATCATGGGCTGCGCCATCCCCGAGGGCGAGCAGGGCCTGAACATTGCCCGCCTGGTGGGCCTGATGGCCGGCCTGCCGCAAACCGTGGCCGGTACCACCGTGAACCGGTTCTGCGGCTCGTCCATGCAGTCGATCCACATGGCCGCCGGGGCCATCCAGATGGGGGCCGGCGACGCCTTCGTCTGCGCCGGCATCGAATCCATGACCCGGGTGCCCATGGGCGGCTTCAACCCCATGCCCAATCCGCGGCTGTACGAGGACCTGCCCGCCGCCTACATGGGCATGGGCGAGACCGCCGAGAACCTGGCCAAGAAGTACGGCATCGCCCGCGACCGGCAGGAGGAGTTCGCCGTCGCCAGCCACGCCAAGGCCGCCGCCGCCCAGGACGCCGGCAAGTTCGACGACGAGATCATCCCCGTCGGCAACGCGGCCAAGGACGGCTGCATCCGCCCCGGCACCGATGCCGCCGGCCTGGCCGGCCTGAAGCTGGCCTTCGACGAGAACGGCACCGTCACCGCCGGCACCTCGTCGCCCCTGACCGACGGCGCCGCCGCCGTGCTGGTGTGCAGCGAGGCCTATGCCGAGAAGAACGGCATCACCCCCATCGCCCGCCTGCGGTCCGTGGCCGTGGCCGGCTGCGCCCCCGAGATCATGGGCATCGGCCCCGTGGCCGCCACCAAGAAGGCCCTGGCCCGGGCCGGGCTGGAGCTGGGCGACATCGACGTCATCGAGATGAACGAGGCCTTCGCCGTGCAGGCCCTGGCCTGCATGGAAGAGCTGGGCATGGACGAATCCAAGGTCAACCTGGACGGCGGCGCCATCGCCCTGGGCCATCCCCTGGGCGCCACCGGCGCGCGCATCACCGGCAAGGCCGCGGCCATCATGAAGCGCGAAGGCGCCAGGTACGCGCTGGCGACCCAGTGCATCGGCGGCGGCCAGGGCATCGCCACCATCGTGGAGGCCCTGTGATGTCCGCCATCCAAAAAGTCGCCGTCATCGGCGCCGGGGTCATGGGCGCCGGCATCGCCGCCCACGTGGCCAACGCCGGCCTGCCCGTGGTGCTGCTGGACATCGTGCCCGAGGGCGCGGCCAACCGCAGCGCCATCGCCGAGGGCGCCCTGGCCAAGCTGCTGAAGGCCCAGCCCGCGGCCTTCATGCACAGCCGCAACGCCCGCCTGGTCACCCCCGGCAACATCGAGGACGACCTGGACAAGCTGGCCGACGTCGACTGGATCGTCGAGGCGGTGATCGAGCGCCCGGACATCAAGCGCGACCTGTACGCCAAGGTCCAGGCCGTGCGCAAGCCGGGCTCCATCGTGTCGTCCAACACCTCGACCATCCCCCTCAAGTTCCTGGTCGAGGGCCTGCCCGAGGACTTCGCCGCCGACTTCCTGATCACCCACTTCTTCAACCCGCCGCGGTACATGCGGCTGCTGGAGCTGGTGGCCGGCGACAAGACCCGGCCCGACGCGGTCGAGGCCATCCGCGCCTTCGGCGACCGGGCGTTGGGCAAGTGCGTGGTCGACTGCAAGGACACGCCCGGCTTCATCGCCAACCGCATCGGCGCCTACTGGACCCAGGCGGCGGTCACCGCCGCCATCGACGGCGGCCTGACCGTCGAGGAGGCCGACGCCGTCATGGGCCGCCCCGTGGGCGTGCCCAAGACCGGCATCTTCGGCCTGATGGACCTGGTGGGCATCGACCTGATGCCGCACGTGTCGGCCAGCATGGACGCGACCCTGCCGGCCGGCGACGCGCTGCGCGACCTGGGCGGCGTGCCCGACCTGGTCATGAAGATGATCGGCGACGGCTACAGCGGCCGCAAGGGCAAGGGCGGCTTCTACCGCATCAACCGCGACGGCGGCGGCAAGGTCAAGGAATCCATCGACCTGCGCACGGGCGCCTACGCCAAGTCCGGCAAGGCGGCGCTGGACAGCCTGGGCGCCGCCCGCAAGGGCGGCCTGCAGGCGCTCATGTCCCACGACGACCGGGGCGGGCAGTACGCCTGGAAGGTCATGTCGGGCACGCTCGCCTACGCGGCGTCCCTGGTGCCCGAGATCGCCGACACCGTGGCCGCCGTGGACGAGGCCATGCGCACCGGCTACGCCTGGAAGTACGGGCCCTTCGAGCTGATCGACCGGGTCGGCGCCGACTGGTTCGCCGCCCGCCTGGAGGCCGAGGGACGGCCGGTACCGGACCTGCTGCAGAAGGCCCGGGCCGAGGGCTTCTACCGGGTCCACGACGGGGTGCTGCAGTTCCTGGCCGTGGACGGTTCGTACCAGGCCGTGCCGCGGGCCGAGGGCGTGCTGCTGCTGTCCGACGTCAAGCGCCGCAGCAAGCGGGTGGACGGCAACGGCTCGGCCAGCCTGTGGGACGTGGGCGACGGCGTCGCCTGCCTGGAATTCCACACCAAGATGAACAGCTTCGATCCCGGCATCATCGCCATGATCGAGAAGTCCCTGCGCATCGTGCCGCGCCAGTTCAAGGCCCTGGTGATCCACAACGAGGCCGACAACTTCTCGGTCGGCGCCAACGTGGGTCTGATCCTGTTCGCCGCCAACCTGGCCGCCTGGGGCCAGGTGGACGAGATGGTGGCCAAGGGCCAGCAGGCGTTCAAGGCCCTCAAGTACGCGCCGTTCCCGGTGGTCGGCGCGCCGTCGGGCATGGCCCTGGGCGGCGGCTGCGAGGTGCTGCTGCACTGCGGCGCCGTGCAGGCCCACGCCGAGACCTACATGGGCCTGGTCGAGGCCGGCGTCGGCATCGTGCCGGGCTGGGGCGGCTGCAAGGAGCTGCTGGTGCGCTGGGCCGGCAACCCCAAGGCGCCGCGCGGCCCCATGCCGCCGGTGGCCAAGGCGTTCGAGCTGATCGGCACGGCCCAGGTGGCCAAGTCGGCGGCCGAGGCCCAGGCCATGCTGTTCCTGCGCCCGACCGACGGCATCACCATGAACCGCGACCGCCTGCTGGCCGACGCCAAGGCCAAGGCGCTCTCCATGGCCGAGGGCTACGCCCCGCCCGCGGAGCCGGAGATCCGCCTGCCCGGGGCCGCGGCCCGCACCGCCCTGGCCATGGCCGTGCGCGACTTCCACAGCTCGGGCAAGGCCACGGACCATGACGTGGTGGTGGCCGGCCGGCTGGCCGAGGTGCTCAGCGGCGGCGACACCGACGTGACCGAGACCCTGGCCGAGGACGACATCTACGACCTGGAGCGCGAGGCCCTGGTCGCCCTGCTGCACACGCCGGCGACCCTGGCCCGCATCGAGCACATGCTGAACACCGGCAAGCCTTTGAGGAACTGACACCATGACGACCTATTCTGCCCCCCTGCGGGACATGCGCTTCCTCTACCACGAGCTCTATGACGGGGCCGAGCTGACGGGCCTGCCGGGCTATGAGGAGGCGACGCCGGACCTGGTCGACGCCGTGCTGGAGGAGGCGGCCAAGTTCTGCGAGAACGAGCTGCTGCCCCTGAACCGCATCGGCGACGAGGAGGGATGCACCTACGAGAACGGCGTGGTGCGCACCCCGCCCGGGTTCAAGGCGGCCTACGAGGCCTACACCGAGGCCGGCTGGCCGGCGCTGTCGGTGGACCCCGAATACGGCGGCCAGGGCATGCCCAAGACCCTGGACTTCCTGATCGAGGAGATGGTCTGCGCCACCAACCTGGCCTTCGGCACCTATCCGGGCCTGACCGTGGGCGCCTTCAACGCCATCAAGGCCCACGGCAGCGACGACCTGAAGCAGACCTACCTGCCCAACATGGTGGCCGGCAAGTGGTCGGGCACCATGTGCCTGACCGAGCCGCAGTGCGGCACCGACCTGGGCATGGTGCGCACCAGGGCGGTGCCCCAGGACGACGGCAGCTTCAAGATCACCGGCACCAAGATCTTCATCACCGCCGGCGAACACGACATGACCGAGAACATCATCCACCTGGTGCTGGCTAAGCTGCCCGACGCCCCGCCGGGGATCAAGGGCATCAGCCTGTTCCTGGTGCCCAAGTTCATGGTCAAGGAGGACGGCTCGCTGGGCGCGCGCAACGGCGTCATGTGCGGCTCCATCGAGGAGAAGATGGGCATCCACGGCTCGTCCACCTGCGTCATGAACTTCGATGACGCCACCGGCTGGCTGGTGGGCGTGCCGCACAAGGGCATGCGCGCCATGTTCACCATGATGAACGCCGCCCGCATGGGCGTCGCCTGCCAGGGCATCGGCCTGGGCGAGGCCACCTACCAGATGGCCGCCACCTATGCCAAGGAGCGCCTGCAGGGCCGGTCGGTGGCCGGTCCCAAGCACCCGGACAAGCCGGCCGATCCCCTGATCGTGCACCCGGACATCCGGCGCATGCTGCTGACCATGCGCGCCTATACCGAGGGCAACCGTGCCCTGGCGCTGTGGATCACCCGGGCGCTGGACTACGTTTCCAAGCACCCCGACCCGGCCGTGCGCGCCGACCACGAGGACCTGGCGGCGCTGCTGACCCCCATCGCCAAGGCGTTCTTCACGGACTGCGGCTTCGAGGTCGCCAACCTGGGGGTGCAGATCCATGGCGGCATGGGGTTCATCCGCGAGACCGGGGTCGAGCAGTACGTGCGCGACGCCCGCATCGCCCAGATCTACGAGGGCGCCAACGGCGTCCAGGCCCTGGACCTGGTGGGGCGCAAGCTGCCCATGAACATGGGCCGGCCCCTGCGCTTCTTCTTCCATCCGGTCAGCGAGTACATCGAGGCCAAGTCGTCGGACCCGGCCCTGATGGAATTCATCATGCCGCTGGCCAAGTCCTTCGGCCGGTTGCAGCAGGCCACCGGCTGGATCGCCCAGGAGGGCATGAAGGACCCCGAGCAGGCGGCCGCCGCGGCGTCCGACTACCTGCGCCTGTTCGGCCTGGTGGCGCTGGCCTATGTGTGGACGCGCATGGCCGAGGTGGCCCTGGCCAACATGGACGGCGGCGAGCGCGAGTTTTACGCCGCCAAGGTGGCCACGGCGCGGTTCTTCATGAAGCGCCTGCTGCCCCAGTCCAGCGCCCTGTTCGCCGCCCTCATGTCCGGCGCCGACACCCTGATGGACTTCGAGGAGGCGGCGTTCTGACGCGCTGAAAACGACCCTTCGAGACGCCCCTGCGGGGCTCCTCAGGGTGAGGCCCGGTGGGTGCCCTCGTCCTGAGGCGGCGCCCCAGGGGCGCCCTCGAAGGACGGACGCCGGGGCGGGGTGCCGCCGGCGACAATGATAACGACGGGAGGAACCAGATGAGTGAGACACTGCGCGTCGAGCGCGACGGCGCCATCGCGCATATCGTGCTGAACCGGCCCCAGGCCATGAACGCCCTGAACCAGGCCATGGCCGAGGACCTGCGCGACGCCACCGCGGCGCTGGCCGCCGACGACACCGTGCGCTGCGTGGTGCTGCGCGGCGAGGGCGGCAACTTCCAGGCTGGCGGCGACGTGCTGTACTTCCGCGACGGCCTGGACGACCCGCAGATGCGCCGCCGCGAATCCTTCGAGGCCATCATCGGCGTGGTCCACGACGCCATCGACAACATCCGCGACATGCGCAAGCCGGTGATCGCCAGCGCCAACGGCGCCATCGCCGGGTTCGGAGTCAGCCTGCTGGCGGCCTGCGACCTGGCGGTGATCGCCGACGATTGCGTGCTGACCGTCGCCTACTGCCTGATCGGCACCTCGCCCGACGGTGGGTCGACCCACTTCCTGCCGCGCATGGTGGGCATGAAGCGGGCCATGGAGCTGATCCTGCTGGGCGACCGGTTCGACGCCGCCACGGCGCTGGACTACGGCCTGGCCAACAAGATGGTGCCGGCCGACCAGGTGGCGGCCGTGACCGCCAAGCTGGCGGCGCGCCTGGCCGCCGGCCCGACCCACGCCTACGGCAACGCCAAGATGCTGCTGAACGCGACCTTCGAGACCGACCGGGCGACCCAGCTCCACCGCGAGATGGAGTCCTTCGCCGACTGCGCCCTGACCGCCGACTTCGCCGAGGGCGTGCGCGCCTTCTGCGACAAGCGCAAGGCCGACTTCACGGGCAAGTAGGGGGACCGAACCATGGCCGACCTGGCCGGCAAGACACTGTTCATCTCCGGTGCCAGCCGCGGCATCGGCCTGGCCATCGCCATGCGCGCCGCCGCCGACGGCGCCAACGTGGCCATCGCCGCCAAGACCGCCGCGCCCCACCCCAAGCTGCCGGGCACCATCCACACGGCGGCGGCCGAGATCGAGGCCGCCGGCGGCAGGGCCCTGCCCCTGGTGGTGGACATCCGCGAGGCGGACCAGGTCACGGCGGCGGTGCAGCAGACCGTGGACACCTTCGGCGGCATCGACATCCTGGTCAACAACGCCAGCGCCATCAGCATGACCGGCACCCTGGAGACCCCCATGAAGCGGTTCGACCTGATGCACCAGGTCAACACCCGGGGCACCTACCTGTGCTCGCAGGCCTGCCTGCCGCACCTGTTGAAGGCGGCCAACCCGCACATCCTGAACATCTCGCCGCCCCTGAACATGAGCGCCAAGTGGTTCAAGGACCACGTGGCCTACACCATGGCCAAGTACGGCATGTCCATGTGCGTCCTGGGCATGGCGGCCGAATTCGCCGAGGCCGGCGTGGCCGTCAACGCCCTGTGGCCGCGCACGGGCATCGCCACGGCGGCCATCGCCATGCTGGGCGGCGACGAACTGATGGCCATGTCGCGCAAGCCCGAGATCATGGCCGACGCCGCCCACGCCGTGCTGGTCCGCGACAGCCGCGCCTGCACCGGCAACTTCTTCATCGACGACGAGGTGCTGGCCGCCGCCGGCGTGACCGACCTGGACCGCTACGCCTTCAAGCCCGGCAACCCGCTGATGCCCGATTTCTTCCTTGACTGACGATCGGGCGCCGGCGGTCCGCGACCACTTCCGCGGCCAGGCCCGGGCCTGCCGCGGCCTGGGCTCGTCCTTCACCGCCGACCTGCTGGACCTGTGCGCCGACAACCTGGACCCGGCGGGCGCCGTGGGTGGCGCCGTGCTGGGCTGGGCCGGCAGCGCGAGCCACGACGCCCTGGCCCTGCGCCTGGCCGGCGGCCTGCACGCCCTGGTCATCGACGGCCGCGACCGCGCCCTGGCCGCGGCCTACGGCGCCGGCGCCGTCGACTGGCCCACCGTGGCCCGGGCCCTGGCCGACCACGCCGGCTTCCTGCTCGGCTTCCTGGCCCGCCCGCCGCAGACCAACGAGGTGGCCCGGGCCGGGGTCCTGGCCGGCGGATTCCTGACCGTGGCGGCCGAGGCGGGGCGGCCCCTGTCGCTGCTGGAGATCGGCGCCGCCGCCGGGCTGAACCTGAACTGGGCCGCCTTCTCCTACGACCTGGGCGGCCTCAGGTGGGGCGACCCGGACTCGCCCCTGCACCTGGCGCCGCAATGGACCGGGCCGCCGCCGCCCGACGCCCGCGCCCTGGTCGCCGCCCGCGCCGGCTGCGACCGCGACCCGGTGGACCCGTTGGACCCGGCCGACCGGCTGCGGCTGCGCGCCTACATCTGGCCCGACCAGCCGGACCGCCGCCGGCGCATGGACGCGGCGCTGGCGATCATGGCGCGCGACCCGGTGCGGGTCGACAAGGCCGCGGCCGCGGACTGGCTGGCGGCGCGCCTGGGCCGGCAGAAGGCCGACACGGTGCCGGTGCTGTTCCACTCCATCATGTGGCAGTACGTGGACCCGGTCGAGCAGGACCGCATCCGCGCCCTGGTCGCCGCCGTGCGCCAGCCCCTGGCCTGGCTGCGCATGGAGCCGTCGCCCGACCTGGCCCACGCCGAGCTGCACCTGACCCTGGGCCCCGGCGGCGCCGACCGCCTGCTGGCCCGCGCCGACTTCCACGGCCGCTGGGTGGAGTGGGTGGGGGAATAGGCCGGCGGTCACGTCCGAACATCGCCAGAGCCACCGTCATTCCCGCGCAGGCGGGAATCCATTCCGCCGGCGTTTCCGGGCGACGTGCCGGGAAACCTCAAGCGGGACCAGGCGGCCAACCGGCCCCGCCGCCCATGGCCACCATGATGACGGAATGGGTTCCCGCCTGCGCGGGAACGACGGGCTTCTGCGGAAAGTTGTTCAGCCCCCGTTCAGTCCCCGTTCAGCCCCCGTTCAGCGCCCGATCGATGACCGCGGCGCGGTGGGTCCAGGTGTGGTGGGCGGCGTAGACGGGGGCGGCGGCGGCGGCGATGGCCTGCAAGCGGCCCGCGTCCGCCAGGGTGGCGGCCAGGCCGGCCAGGTCCCCGTCCGGCCAGACCAGGATGTTTTCGCCGTCCGTGAAGGTCTCGGCCACGAAGGCGCTGGGGTCGGTGACCACGGCGGCGCCGGCGGCCATGGCGTACCAGACGCGCTCGTGGGAGCCGTCGGGGAACACGGTGACGGAGTTCAGCACCGCCCGCGCCCGGCCCATCATCTCGACGCAGGTTGCGAACGGCCTGGCGCCGTGGAACACGACGTTGTCCGGGGCGGCGGCGAAGAAGTCGCGCGCCACGGCGCCCACGTGGTGAATTTCGATCCCGCCAAGACCGGTCAGCACCCGGTGCCGATGCTGGGCCTCGGCCCAGTCGCTGGCCCGGTGCAGGGCCTCGGCCATGCCGGCCAGGTCGAAGGCGTCGGGGCCGATGCCGCGGGCCCGGCAGGCGGCGGCGAACCCGGTGTACAGCGGCACCCGGGCGGCGGCCGCCTCGGCCGTCTCCAGCACGATGTCGCGCACGATGTCCGGGTTGCCGGCCAGGCCGGCGCGCAGGTCGGCAATCCGCGGCGAGGTTTCCAGCCGGCCCACGAACAGGGCCGGCAGGGGCCGCTCGTCCAGGGGCAGGGGATCGGGGTCCGGGTTCGGCCCGCCGTGGGGCAGGAAGGCCTTGGCCTGGGGCAGGCCCACGGCGTCGAGGATTTCGCGGTGGCTGCGGTCCAGGTAGCCGATCAGGGCGTCCGCCGGGGCGTCGAACAGGGGCTCGAAATGGGCGAAGGGATGGTCGATCAGCGCGCTGACCTTCTTCAGCTCCTTGGTCAGGGCGAAGCGCATCTTGCCGTTCAGGTCCAGCAGGAAGGTGCGGTCCGGTGCCGTGGCCTTGGCCTGCTCGACGGCCGCGACGAACGGGCCCAGGTCGCGGCCGTCCTGCTCGACGATGAACAGGCGCGACTCGATGCCCCGGGCCCGCAGGCCGTGGTGCAGGCCCGCGAGGATGCCGGTGTGTGCGTGGTTGGCGGCCTTGTTGGTGATCAGGAGGGCGCGGTCGTAGCGTCGCGCCCGGTCAGGCGAACACATCGACCACGGCTTCGGAGAACGGGTCCTGGCTGAACAGGGGGGACAGCAGGGCCGCGTACTCCTGCTGCTGCTGGGCGGTGCCGGCCAGCACCGTGGCCACGGTGTCGAACTCGCGTTGCAGGCGCTCCTGGGTCTCCTGCACGGCGCGGGCCTGCTCGACCAGCAGGTCGTTGGACTTGTCGCCCAGGCCCTCGATGCGCTTCTGCGCCCGGGCCGAGTGGAAGGTCGCCAGGTCGCGCGCCAACTCCAGGCGCTTGATCTCCAGGTTGATGCCCACCACGGCCGTCTCCAGGTCGTCCAGCGCCCGCTGGCGCCCGTCGGAGGTGGACAGCTCGTCGTAGTACCAGGCGTTGACCACGCCCAGCCCGGTCTTGGTGATGGTGCCCGAGTAGGACTGGGGCGAGGCCGTGCCCGGCGCCACCGTGAAGGTGACGGCATCGCCGGCGACGCTGTCCAGCTGCAGCCCGCCGCGAAAGGCGCCGGCCTCGGTGGCCGGGTCCGTGGGGTAGGTGTCCCAGCGCTTCAGCAGCTTGGCGTCGAAGTTGGGCACCCACTTCTTGCCGCTGGAATCGACGATGGTGTAGCTGCTGCCCGAATCGTAGCTGGACACGGTCAGCGACGCCCCGGTGATGCTGGTCACGTAGGTCAGGCTGGCGGCCTTGGCGCTGATCAGGTTGGGGTTGTCGCGGGTCTTGGTGGTGCTGTCGTTGATGCCCTTGAGGATCGAGTCGAAGGCGGCGCCGTAGCCCGACAGGTCAGACACGGTGCCCGATTCCTGCTCGGCCTTGTTGACCGACGAGATCAGGGCGTTGAGGCGGCTGCGGATGCTTTCCAGCCGCCCCACGGCGCCGCTGAAGACGGCGCGGGCGTCGTCGGTGCCTTCCTTCACGTCCTCCCAGCGCACTTCCTCGCGCGCCAGCACGTTGATCTTGGTCTGGTATTCCGATTGCACGCCGTTAACGGCCAGGGACAACTTGCGTTCCTGGGCCACCTGCATCTGATTGAGGATCGTCAGCAGGGCGGTGTTGCCGTTGGTTCCCGACAGGACGGTCATGGTCGCGATTCTCGCGCTTGGTCGTAAACCTACTGTTAGCTTGCGATGCCATAGTATCATGGCCGGAAAGGGCGGTAAACCAAGGACTTCGCCGCCAACCTTCGACCACCGCCGCGAGGCCCGCCCCATGTCCGCCACCACCATCTCCCTGGTCGACGAACGCCTGGTCGACGCCGTGGCCCACCACCGCGACGGCGACCTGGCCGCGGCCCTGGCGGTCTATGGGCAGATCCTGGAACACGCCCCCGGCGACGCCCGGGTCTGGCACCTGTCCGGCCTGGCCCGCCACGGCCTGGGCGACGCCGCCGGCGCCGCGGCGGACCTGGAACGGGCCGTGGTGCTGGACGGCGGCCGCGCCGACTACCACTGCAACCTGGCGGTAGCGCGCCACGCCCTGGGCGACCTGGCCGGGGCCGCGGCGGCGCTGGACCGCGCCGCGGCCCTGGAGCCCGGCAACCCCGAAACCCTGGCCAACCGCGGCGTGCTGCTGCGCGCGCTGGGGCGCCTGGACGCGGCCGAGGAGTCCCTGCGCGCGGCCCTGGCGGCGCGCCCCGGCGATCCGGTGGCCCTGAACAACCTGGGCACGGTGCTGGTGGACGCGGGCCGGTTCGAAGAGGCCGTCGCGGTGCTGCGCCCGGCCGCCGACGCGGGCGGGGTCGAGGCCCGGGTCAACCTGGCCAACGCCCTGCGCCTCAGCGGGGACGCGGCGGCGGCCGAGGCGGCCCTGGGCCCGGTCCTGGCGGCCGACCCGGCCCATGCCGAGGCCCTGAACATCCTGTGCCTGGTGCGCATGGCCGGGCGCCGGTTCGAGGACGCCCGGGACCTGGCCGACCACGCCGTGGCCGCCGACCCGGGCCACGGCCTGGCCTGGTCCAACCTGGGCGAATGCCGGCGCCAGTTGGACGACCTGGGCGGCGCCATCGCCGCCTGGCAGCGGGCCGTGGCCCTGAAGCCCGGCCTGGCGGTGGCGCGGTTCAACCTGGGGTCAGCCCTGGCCCTGATCGGCGACGGGGCGGGGGCGGTGGCGCAGTACCGCGCCGCCGTGGCCGCCGACCCGGACGACGCGCGCATCCACGGCACGTTGCTGATGGCCCTGCACTATGCGCCGGGGATCTCCCGCCAGGCCATCTTCGACGAGCACCTGGCATGGGCCCGGCGCCACGCCCCGGCGCCGCAGCCGGTGCCTGTGCGCGACCCGGACCCGGACCGGCGCCTGCGCCTGGGATTCCTGTCGGCGGACTTCCGGTTTCATGCCGTGTCGTTCTTCCTGCTGCCGGTGCTGCGCGCCTGGCCGCGCCGGGACTGGGAGATCGCGCTGTACAGCGGCGTCGCCCGCGGCGACCCCTACACCGACGGCTTCCGCGCCGCCGCCGACCTGTGGCGCGACACCGCCGGCCTGGACGACGCGGCCCTGGTCGACCAGATCCGCGGCGACGGGGTGGACATCCTGGTCGACCTGGCCGGGCACACCAAGGACGGTCGGCCGGGCCTGTTCGCCCGCCGCGCGGCGCCGGTGCAGGCGGCCTGGCTCGATTACGTGGACACCACCGGCCTGCCGGCCATGGACTTCCTGGTCGCCGACGCCGTGCAGGTGCCGCCCGAGGACGACCGGTTCTATGTGGAACAGGTGGTGCGCCTGGCGCCCGATTGCCTGTGCTATGGCCCGCCCGGCTACGCCGGCGACCCGGCACCGCCGCCGTTCCGCGAGAACGGATACGTTACCCTGGGCTGCTTCAGCACGGCGCAGAAGGTCGGCGACGGGGCGCTGGACGCCTGGGCCGCCATCCTGCGCCGCCTGCCCGGCGCGCGCCTGCTGCTGAACGGCCCCGAATACCGGCACGGCGCGGCGCGGGACCGGTGCCGGGGCCGCCTGGCCGCCGGCGGGGTGGCGGCGGACCGGATCGAGTTCCGCGAGGGTGCCGTGCACCGCGAGTTCCTGACCCATTACGCCGACATCGACATGGCGCTGGACCCGTTCCCCTATTCGGGCGGGCTCAACACCTGCGAGGCCCTGTGGATGGGGGTGCCGGTGGTCACCTTCGCCGGCGAGCGGTACTGCGGCCGCCACGCCGCCAGCCACCTGCGCGCGGCGGGGCTGGACGAGCTGGTGGCCGCCGATGCGGCCGGCTACGTGGACCTGGCCGTAGCCCTGGCATCGGACCGTGACCGCCTGGCGGACCTGCGCGCCACCCTGCGCGGCCGGGTCGACGCCTCGCCCCTGGTCGACGCGCCGGCCTTCGCCGCCCGGTTCGCCCATGCCCTGCGCGGGATGTGGAAACAGGCTCTAACCAAACATTAGCCTTTGCCGGCTACCCTGGGCGGCACACGGGAAGGGAGACCGATGCCCACCATCCGCCCCGAACTGGCCCAGGACATCCGCGTCTTCTACGTGACGGCCCAGGGATACGCCGCCGACCACTGGTACGGCTGGCTGCCCAAGGTGTTCAACATGCACCCCGAGATCTTCGCCCTGTTGGCCCACGAAGGCTCGCGCCCCAAGTACCTGAAGGAGCGCACCCGCGGCGAGCGGCCCGACATCGTCGCCTTCACCCATTTCCTCAGCGACATGGGCATGACCTACGAGGCCATCGGCGATTTCTACTCCTACCGTGGCTGGCAGATCCCGCCCCTGCGCGACGCCTTCGGCGACGCCGTCCCGGTGGTCAACATCGTGCGCCATCCCATCGCCTGGCTGGAGTTCTACGTGCGCTGGCGGTCCAGCAACATGCGCATGCCCGACGGGTCCCTGGGCCCCATCGAATGGGAGTGGGGCATCGCCCACCACGAGCTTTTCAAGGAGCTGGGCCTGAAGCCCTATGGCCAGGACGAGCCGCACATCTGGGCCGCCTACCAGGGCATGCACATGATGAACGACATCCTGCGCGACTCCACGGGCCGGGTGACCCACGTCAAGCTGGAATCCCTGGTCCGCGACCCCGACCACCTGCAGCGGCTGGTGTCCTTCCTGACCAAGGGGCGCTGCACCTTCCCGCAGGGCATCCTGGACGCCGCCTACGCCATCGTCGACACCCCCTTCCGCGGCGAGGAGAAGCTGCGCGTGGTGCCGCGCGAGCTGTACGACGCCTGGCCGGACTGGAAGAAGGAGGCCCTGGCCAAGCTGCTGAAGCCCGACGCCCGGGCGCTCTACGAGCGCTTCGGCTACCGCCTGTCCTGGTAGGGCCGCCGTGGACGACAGGGTCTTCGTCGCCTCGCTGTTCAAGTCCGGGACCTGGCTGCTGCGCCACATGGTCGCCGGGCTGACGGGCCTGCGCGCCATCGAGCCGCCGCACGGCCACGGCCCGGCCGACTACGGCGACCCGGGGCTGATCCGGTTCGAGCCGGGCGCCTTCTTCAGCTGGCATTCCGACATCTCGCCCCAGGTGGCCGACCGGCTGCTGGCGGAACGGGCCCGGGTGGTCCTGCTGGTGCGCAACGTCTATGACCTGGCGGTGTCGCAGTACCACCACTTCGCCCGCGACGTGGACGCCGACATCGGCAGGTCGGCGGGGCAGGCGGACTTCCTGGCCCGCTTCTCCCGCGACGACGGGCTGGCCATGTCCATCTGCGGCTATTCGGCGCCGGGGGCGAGCTGGCCCGGCCTGGGCCCGCACCTGGCCCAGACCGCGCGCATGATGGCCTTCGCCCGCGACCATGGGGCCCTGATCACGTCCTACGAGCGCCTGGTCACGCGCAAGGAGGCGGAACTCGACCGCCTGGCCGCCTTCCTGGGCGGCGCGCCCGATGGGGCGGCGCGGCGGGCCCTGCTGAACAGCTCGGACTTCGCGGCCATGAAGGCCGATGCCGAGAAGTCCGGTGCCGGCTCCCACTTCCGCAAGGGGCAGCCGGGCCAGCACCGCGAGGTCCTGAAACCCCACCACGTGTTCATGGTCGACCACCTGATCGGCGAGCACGCGCCCGACCTGCGCCGCCTGGCGGCGGACCTGCGCATGCCCGAAATCGTGCAGCGGCTGGGGTAGGGCCCTTCGAGGCCCGCTGCGCGGGCGCCTCAGGGTGAAGAGCACGCCAGGGAAAACCTCATCCTGAGGCGCCCGCGAATGCGGGCCTCGAAGGATGGGATGCCGCGCGGCCCTAGGACACGAACACCGGCATGTCCTGGCGGCGGAAGTGGTCGACGTAACCGTCGATGACCGCCTGCAGGTCCGCCACCTCGGCCGGGTCGCGCACGTCGGGGATCTCGAAGTCCCGGACTGGGTCGGCGCAGTAGTCGGCCCAGTGGTCGCGCGGGAAGCGGCCGGCGGCCAGCAGGTCGTTGTAGTAGGGGGTTTCGGCCAGGGGGGTCAGCAGGTTGAAGTAGGGCAAACGAATGCCCAGATCCTCGATCATCCCCGGCAGGGCGCGGCGGTAGGCCGCCGTCTCGCCCGGCGCGCCGATGATGAAATAGGCCAGGATGGTGATGCCGTATTTGGCGCAGAGCTCGCAGAAGGTGCGGATGTGCTTGAACCGGGTCGCCTTCTTCAGGTTCATGAGCACGCCGTCGTCCAGGCTCTCGATGCCCACGTGCAGGCGCCGGCACCCGGCGGCGGCCAGGTCGGCGATCACGGATTCGCGGATTTCCACCGTGCCCCGGGCGCTCCAGTCCGTCGCCACCCCCTGCTCGACCAGGGCCTCGCAGATGCCCGAGACGCGCTCCTTCCGCACGTTGAAGGCGTCGTCCAGGATGTGGATCGAGGTGGCCCCCAGGTCCAGCAGGGCCAGGAACTCGTCGACGCAGCGGTCCGGCGCCTTGAAGTTGAAGTCCTTCTGCTGCACGTCGCAGTAGATGCAGGCGAAGGGGCAGCCCTTGGAGCTGTACATGGGCAGGCGCAGGGGGCCGACGTCGAACAGCAGGTCGCCGTTGCGCTCGATGCGGTAATCGTCCAGGTCCACCAGATTCCGGGCCGGCAGGGGGATGGAATTCAGGTCCACCGAGCCGCCGAAGAACACGCCGGGCGGGCAGCCGTCGGCCAGCCATTGCGGGAAGGTGCGCTCGGCGTCGTCCACGAATACGGCGTGGGCGCCCTGGCGGCGGATGGTGTCGTGGTTGTACTTGGCGTGGGGGCCGCCGACGACCTTGATGGGGGCCGAGGTGCGGCGCAGGATTTCGACCATGGCCCAGGCCCGGTAGGTGACCACCGAGAGGCCCAGGATGTCGGGTGCGAAGGCCTCGATGCGGGCGATGGTCTCGTCCAGGGTCAGGCCCAGGCTGGCGGCGTCCAGCACCGCCACCTCGTGGGCCGGCGCGACGCAGGCAGCGACGCTCAGCACGCCCAGGGGCATGTATTTGACGGCGCTGTTCTTGTAGAACTTGGCGGTCACCCGGTCGCGGACCTCGCCCTCGTAGGGCATCACCGCGAACAGAATCCGCTTGGCGCGTGTCGATGGTGGTTGCGGCATTCTTCCTCACCGCCCGTGAAGGCTTTCTGCGCTTCGTATCTGGAATCTGACGATTATAGCGGATTCGCGCAAGGTTTGTTTCTGAAATTCGCTCGCACTTGCAGAACCCGTCCGGCGCCGGTTAAGGCGATCTCAAGGCTTTGCCGCCAGGATCGTTGCCGCCACTGGGCGGGAAGGTGACCATGAGCGAACCGGCGGCCGCGCCGCCCCCCCTGACCGAGGACGAGGTCGACCAGACGTACCGCGCCTTCTTCGCCGGGGACGACCCCCTGGCCTGCACGCGCGAGCAGGCGGCGGCCTTCGTCGCCGACCTGGCCGACCACCTGCCGCCGGCCGAGGGCGCCGGCCTGGCCGGCAACTTCGCCCGGTTCCTGGACGGCAACCCCGACGACGACACGGCCTGGCGCTCGCTGCGGCCGCTGGCCCGCATCGCCCGGGCGCGCGGCCTGCAGGCCGTGGTGGCGCGCCACGACGGGCGCGTGGTGGAACAGGACCTGGAACCCTTCGCGGCACGGATCAACGGCGGTGGGCCGGGCGGCCGCACGGTGGTGTTCCTGGCCCACCAGCCCTATTTCCTGATCATGCGCGAGGCCATGTACCTCCGCCGCAACGGCCACCGCGCCTTCCTGGTCAGCCACGAGCCCCTGTCGCCCAACCTGCGGCCCCTGTTCGCGGGCGCCTTCGACGGCGTCATCGACGCCCGGCGCAGCTATCCGCTGCTGCGCCGCCTGCTGCAGATGCTGCGCCCCGACGTGTTCCACGTGCAGTGCTGGATGTGGAGCCTGTTCCTGGGCCGCCTGGCCCTGGACCTGCGCGGCGGCGCGGCGGTGGTCTGCGAGTTCTACGACGTCACCTCCATCTACGCGCCGCGCGACGTCCTGTGCCGCCACTGGCCGCGCGAGATGGTGGACCTGGACCTGGCCATGGAGGGCCACATCCTGCGCCATGCCGACGCCGTGGTGGGGCGGTTCCCCGAAGACATCGCCGGGCGCTGGATGGACCGCCTGGGCGCGGCGCCGCCCTACCTGCGCATGCTGCCCTACGCCTGCGCCGAGTTCACGGACTACGGCACCGGCAAGCTGTCGGCGGCGGACGGGGTGACGCGCCTGGTCTATGCCGGCTCGCTCATCGTCGACCCGTCCTATCTGTACCCCGAGGCCGGCACCGCCGCCGGGTTCGAGCGCCTGCTGGCCCAGGGCCTGGCCATCGACGTGCTGCACAACCCGCACCAGCCCGTGCGCCGGGAAGACCCGGCCTACGCCGACTTCTTCGCGCTGATGGACCGCTATCCCCGGTTCCGCATCCTCGACGGGGTACCGCCGGACCGGCTGTCGGCGGCCCTGGCGCCCTACGACTTCGGCATCCACCTGTTCGAGTACGACCTGGACACGGTGCTGACCAACCCGGACCAGCGCCGCGGCGTGGTGGCCACCAAGCTGTTCGCCTATTTCGAGGCCGGCCTGCCGGTGCTGATGAACGCCGAGTACGAGGAGATGGCGCGCATCCTGGAGGACGGCGGCTTCGGCCTGGGCATCGCCACCGCCGACCTGGACCGGGTGGCCGAGCGCATCGCCGCCTTCGACTACGCCGCCGCCGTGGCAGCCATAAGGGCCTTCAACCGCGACCACGGCATGGACCGCGAGATCCACCGCCTGATCGCGCTCTATGACCGGATCACAGGTGCCAGGTGAGTTCGGCCTCGGACAGCAGGCGCGCCGCCGGGCTCCAATAGGTGTTGCGGATGGTGGGCACGTTGCGGCTCATCTTGCAGTACTCGATCCAGAAGAAGTCGCGTGAATCGTCGATCCATTTCAGCCGCCCGGTGCGCTGCATCAGGTCGACGATGTCGTGGTCGATGGTCTCGAACGGCGGCGCGTAGGGGGCGCCGGTGATGACGCCGATCAGGTCGCGGCTGGGCTGGAACGCCAGCGGCGGCGCCTCCTTGAAGCGCGCCTTGTAGGTGTCGCCGTCGCGCCGGGCGTTCCACCACGGCTCGTCCGGGTTGGCCAGGCCCGTGGTCACCACGTGGTGGGGATGGCGGTGCATGGCGAAGTCCACCAGGGCGGCGTTGTCCAGGGCCGCCGTGGCCGCCGGGTCGCGGAACAGGTCGCGGAAGTGGACGTAGGCCGCGTCCATGTCCACCCGCGGATGGCCGGCCAGCAGGTAGTCGCCGGGCCCCATGGCGCCGACGGTCCGGGCCAGGCCGCGGCCGAAGATGTGGTCGGGCGGCGCCATGACGATGACGGCGCCGGTGTCCAGCGCCCGCTCGATCTGGTCGACTACGGCCAGGTAGATGCGGTTGCGCACCCAGTCGCCGCCGGCGTCCAGGATGGCCGTGTCGACCATGTGGCCGATCCCGGCCCGGTCCAGGGCCCGCAGGTGGCGGCGGATCAGGGGCAGCTCGCGGCTGGTGCAGTAGATGTTCTGCACCACCTCGCGCTCGGCCATCAGGGCCGGCAGGTTCCCGGGCAGCATCAGGGACGGGAACAGGGTGTCGCACAGCATGCGGCTGAACATGTCGCCGTAGAACACGGTCAGCAGCTCGACCCGCTGCCGGCCCGCCGGCCCGGGCCGGGCGGCGGCGTCGATGTACAGGCGCAGGCGGCGCGGCGCGCAGGGGCCCTCGCCCACGCGCAGGGTGTCGCCGGGGATGGCGTGGTCGAAGTCCAGCGGCACCCGCAGCACCGTTTCGCCGTCCACCTCGGCCGCCAGCAGGCCGCCGCGGCGGGTCAGGCGCAGGTGGAAGCCCCGGCCGCCGCCGGGCCCGCCGCCCAGGGCGGCGTGGTCCAGGATCGTCCAGGCGGTGCCGTCGCCCAGGGACAGGGCCGGGTGGCCCGCCGCCTCCCAGGTGACCTGGTAGCCGAAGCCGCCGCCCGGGGCCGCCCGCGCGCCCCGGGTGGCCGGCTGGTCGGCCAGCAGCAGGTGGCGCCGCCCGTCGGCCGGCAGGTCGGCGAACGTCGCGTCCAGCCGGAAATCGTGGTCGGCCAGCACCGCCAGGGGCGCGGTGCCCACGGCGCGCAGGGAGGCGGCGTCGGGCAGGTCGCCGTCGGCGTCGGGCAGGCCGTCGCCATAGCGGATCAGCCCGTCCAGGGCGCCGCGCCAGCGCGCCACGTGGGGCAGGACGTGGCGGGTGGCGACGCAGGCCATGGAGCCGGGGTCCCGGGCGTCGCGCAGCAGGGCGTGGCCCACGTCCTCGGCCTGGTCCAGGCGGCCCAGGTACAGGTAGGTCTGCGACAGGGTGTGGCGCGCCGGCTCGAACTCGGCCTCCATGGCCAGGGCGCGCAGGCAGGCCACCTCGGCCTCCTCCCAGTCGCCGCGCTCCATGTGCAGGTTGGCCAGGCCGGCCAGGGCCGGCACGTCGTCGGGGTCGGCGGCCAGGGCCTGGTCGAACAGGGCCTGGGCCTCGTCCAGGGCGGCGTCGCCTTCGGGGTAGCGGTAGTAGTGGTGCAGGAAGGTGCCCAGCTTGACCAGCAGCTGGCCGAGCTGGACCTTGGCCGCCATGTCGTCCGGCGCCACCTCGACGGCGCGCAGGTAGCAGGCGCGGGCCTCCTCCCAGTCGTGCTGCTTGACCCGCGCGTCGGCCAGGCCGACCAGGGCGGTGACCAGGTTGGGGTCGCGCTCCAGGGCGTCGCGGTAGTGGCCCTCGGCCTCGCGCCAGGCCCGGCGGTCGGCGGCCACGGCGCCCAGGGCGGCGCGCGGCTCGGCCCAGTCGGGGCGGATGGCGGCGGCGCGGACCAGGGCCTCGGCCCCCGCCGCGCCCCGGCCGGTGGCGACCAGGGCCAGGCCCAGGCCGTACTGGGCCTCGGCCCAGCCCGGCTGCAGCCCGGCGGCGTGGGCGAAGGCGTCGGCGGCGCCGGCGGGGTCGCCCAGCTCGGTCAGCAGGTTGCCCAGGTTGTAGTGGGCGTCGGCCAGGTCCGGGTCAACCGCCAGGGCGGCGCGCAGGGTGTCGGCGGCCTCGGCGGCGCGGCCCAGGGCGATCAGCGAATTGGCCAGGTTGACCCGGTAGAAGGCGGCCTCGGGCGCCAGGTCGGCGGCGCGGCCGATCAGGGCCACGGCCTCGTCGTGCCTCTCCACCTGCTGCAGGATCAGGCCGCGCAGGTGCAGGGCGTCGGCGTGGTCGGGTTGCAGGTCCAGGACCTGGCGGTACAGGGCCTCGGCCTGCTGCAACTCGCCGGCCTGGTGGTGCTGGAAGGCGGCCCGCAGCAGGCCGTCCGCGTCGCCGGTCATGTCGATGCCGTCCGTGGGGTCCGTTCCTGCCGCGCCATGGGGGGAGTCTGGGCGGAAACCCTTAAATATATATTTAGCATTGCGCCATAGGGTCTTGCCGGGATCGGAGTTGCCCGCGAAGGCCGCCATGGAACAGAAGCACGACAAGGCCATCGTCACCCTGGCCATCGGCGAGGCCTACACCCGCAACTTCCTGCAAAAGACCTATCCCAACTGGGAGAAGTACTGCGCCCGCCACGGCTACGACCTGGTCATGGTGTCCGAGCCCATCGACGGCGACTGCGATTTCGCGCGCAAGTCCTTCCACTGGCAGAAGCTGCTGGTCGGCCTGCTGCCGCAGGTGCAGGCCTATGACCGGGTGGTCTGGCTGGACGGCGACATCCTGATCAACCACCGCCTGGCGCCGTGCATCGTCGCCGCCAGCCCCGCCGACGGCATCGGCGCCGTGGACATCTCGGACGTGTTCCGCCGCGCCGACGAGCACTTCAACCTGCACGCCCGGTTCCTGGTGCTGAACTACCTGATGACCCGGGCCCTCGACCCGGCCACCCCCGACGCCGTGGTCACCGACGGCAACCTGGCCGCCTACCACCGGCGCTTCGGCCTGACCGGCGAGGCGGAGCGCTTCATCAACACCGGGGTGCTGGTGTTCGACCCCCGGCGCGACGCCCCGTTCCTGGCCGAGGTCTACGCCCGCTACGACCGCGACTTCGTCGACTTCGAGAACACGCCCCTGTCCCACGACCTGCAGGTGGACGGCCGGGTGCGCTACATCGACCGCCGCTTCAACACCATCTGGGCCCAGGTGGCGGCCGAGCACTACCCGTTCCTGTTCAACCCGGCGCTGATGGGCGAGCGCCACGCCGCGCTGGCGCGCCTGTGCGCCCACGTGGCCCTGCGCAACACCTGGTTCCTGCACTTCGCCGGCGGCGGCGGCAACCCGCTGGTCAAGGGCGCTTTCGAGACCGCCGACCCGGACGGCCCCGGGGTGGTCGAGGCGGTGTTCCCGCAGGCCTGGCCCGGCCATGGCGAGTTCCTGCAGTTCGCCCGGCTGGCGGACCTGGCGCCCGGTTCCGGCGGCACCCGGCGGCTGGTACTGTACTGACCATGGCGGACAGCGGATTCGACGCGGCGGTCGCCCACCTCAAGCAACTGGCCCGGGCCAAGCGCGGCCGGCCGCCGGTGCGCAAGGTGATCGCCTACCTGGCCGGCGACGGCCACGCCGCCTTCGTGCGCCAGAACATCGTCGCCGCCCATTGCGTGCGCCGGTTCCCCGCCGCCTATGTGGTCGCCGTGTTCCGGGACGACTGGGGCGCGCGCGGGTTCCTGACCGACTGCAACCCGGCCTTCCATTCCGAGATGCGCGCCGCGGCCGACGCGCCCATGACCATGCCGCTGGACTGGTTCGACATCGGCACCGGGGCGCCCGTGCAGTGCCCCGACGAGACCTGGAAGGCGCGCAAGCTGAACGAGCCCGATCTGTTCCTGGTGCCCGGCACCTTGGGCCTGGACCCGGGGCGGGTGGCGGGCCTGGCCGAGGCGCCGCCGGCCCTGTGCCTGCCGCCGTCACAGCTGGCGGCGCTGCAGGCGGCGGCACCCCGGGTGGGCCTGGCGCCCGACCGGGCCCACGTCTGCGTCGGGCTGGAGGGGCTGGGCGCCGAGGCGCGGCGGGCCCTGGTGGCGGTCCTTGAGGGGGCGGACGCGCGGCTGGTGGCCCTGGACCGCGCCGCCGCGGCCCTGCCCGGCGCCCTGGACCTGTCGCGCCTGCCGCGCAATGCCTATCCGCTGCGGGTCCTGGCCCTGGCCCGGGCGCGCTGCGTCCTGGCCACGGCGGCCGACGACCTGGCCCTGGCCTCGGCCTTCCGCGTGCCGGCGGCGGCGCTCGACCGCGCCGCCGGCCTGGCCAACCTGTGGAACGCCGGCGACCTGATCCCGGCCGCCGGGCCGCTCCCGCCCGACCGCCTGGCGGCCATGGCCGGCGACCTGCTGGCGCGCACGGCCGACTGCGCCGGCTGGCGCCCGGACCCGGCCATGGCGGACATGGCCCCCGCCGAGGGCCTGGCCCTGCCCCTGGCGCAGACCGAGGCCAGCCTGGTTACGACCTGGTCCTGAACGGCGCCGAGGTATTCTCGGAACTCCTGAAATCCGTTGCACTTCGATCGTGAGTCCACCCTTCCGCCTGCGCGGGGATGACGCTTGCATTGATTGATTTCCGGCGTTTCGGCCGGCCGGAGAAACGTGCGTCCCTTCCCGCAGGCAGGAACGACGGACGGGTCTCACTCCCAGACCGTCAGATCCGCCATGTCGGCCATGTCCCGCCAGGGCAGGGGGAAGGGCAGGCGCGGGACCGGTGGTGGGGCGGCTTCCGGCGCCGGGCGGGGGTGGTCGGTGACCGCGACCATGTGGTCGGCGACGCGCACCAGGGTCTCGGGCGCCGCGTCCTCGAAATCCAGGCCCGAGGGCCGCTCGTTGCCGAGCATCGGGTTCATGCCAACCAGGTCGGCCACCGGCACCCGGTCGCCGCCGTCGCGGCGGCGGTAGCCCTTGAACAGCACCAGGTCGCCGTCGTTCCACACGCCGATGCCCAGGGCGTTGGTGGTGGCCGCCGGCACCCCCAGGGCGCAGGCCAACTGGGTCGGGCCCGTGTCCGTGCCGATGAAGAAGCGGGCGTGGGCCAGGGCATGGACCTGAAGGGGGAAGGTGTCGGGTTCGCGGCCCAGCTCGACCAGGCCGGGCAGGGCCGGGAACGGGGTCATGGACGGATCGCCCAGGCGCACGACCTGGCCCCCATGGTCCTCGACGATGCGCCGCACCATGGGCAGGTAGGAAAGGGGATCGACGTTGCGGTGGGGGTCGGCGCCAAGGCGCCACAGGTAGCCGGACTGGCGCAGGTGCAGGCAGGCGTGCCACCGGTCCGGGGCCAGGCCCCGGGCCACCAGCTGGTCGCGCAATGGATCGTCCAGGTCGGCGGGCAGGCGCAGGCGCGGCGGCGGCCCGACGCAGCGCCCCAGGTCCAGCATGGAAGGGGTCAGCAGGATGTCGGGCGGGTCGTCGCCCTGGCCGATCACGTCCAGGGGCAGCAGGTCCTCGGAATTCTCGGGCATGCCGATCAGGCGGTCGACCCGGGGATTGAGGCGGTTGACGGTGCCCTTGTAGGGCCGGTCGTCGCGGAACAGGACCGTCAGCCGCGCCCCCAGGGCCCGCGCCACCGAGGCCGCCGCCAGGTGCTGCATGACGTAGTCGCCCAGGGCCTGGGTGCCCAGGAAGGCGGCCACGTGCGGGCGCGCGGCGCTCATTCCCACACCTCCACCCGGCCCATGTCGGTCATGGCCCGCCAGGCCAGGGGCAGCGTCACGGCATCATCCGTCGCCGCGCCGCCGTCGGCCGCCGCGTCGCCGCGCCAGCCGGGGCAGTCGGCGGTGGCGGCGACCATGCGGGCGGCCACGGCGCGCAGTTCTTCGGGCGTGTTGTCCATCTGGACCATGCCGCCCGGGCGCTTGCCGTGGGCGTTCAGGGCGCCCATGTCCATCAGTTCCCGGGTGGCCAGGACGCGGCCGTCGGCCAGGCGGTAGCGCTTGGCCAGGGCCAGGTCGCCGTCGTTCCAGACCCCGAACTGCACGGCGTTGGTGGTGGCCACTGGGGTCTTGAGGGCGCAGGCGAGCTGGGTCGGCCCCGAGTCCGTGCCCAGGAAGAACCGGGCCCGGGCGATGGCGTGGGCCTGGTCCTCGAAGGTGCCGTCATGGCGCAGGTCCACCAGGCCGGTCCTGGCGGGCAGGGGCGCCATGGTCGGGTCGCCGATGCGCACGACCTGGCCCCCCTGGGCGATGATGTCCTCCACCGCGGGGACATAGGTCAGCGGGTCGGCGCAGCGGGCGGCGTCCACGTCGCGGCGGAACTGGTAGCCGGTCTCGCGCACGTGCAGCACGGCGAACCAGCGGTCGGGGTCGACGCCGCGGGCGGCCAGCCGCGCCGCCAGGCCGGCCGCCGCCTCGGCCGGCACCCGGAACCGGGGCGGGCGGCCCAGGCAGCGGTTCACCTCCAGCATCGAGGGGGTCAGCAGGATGTCGGGCCGGGGCAGGGGCCCGCCGCCGTCGAGCCAGTCCAGCGGCGCCACCCGGCCCGGGTCGGCGGGCAGGACCACGGTGTCGGCGACCCAGGGGTTGAGGCGGGTGACGAAGTCCTTGTAGGGCCGGTCGGCGCGGTAGACCACGACCAGCCGGGCGCCTTGCAGGGACCGCGCCACCGAGGCCGCCGTCAGGTGGTACATGACGAAGTCGCCCAGGGCCTGGGTGCCCAGGAAGGCGGCGACGACGGGCCCGCCGCTCATGCCCGACGCGCCTTGGCCCGCCGCGCCTTGGCCGGCCGGCCGCGCGCCGTGTCGACCAGGAAATCGGCGAAGGACGCCACGGCGGCCCGGTCCTCGAACAGGTGCGGACCGGCGGCCAGGATGCGGTCGCGCAGGTGCCTGTTCCAGTCCCGGTCGCGGGCCGCGCGCAGGGCCAGGTCGACATAGATTTCGGGCGTCCCGGCGATCAGGTCGGCGATCCCCATCTTGGCGTACAGCCCGGCGGTGAAGCGTCCGCGCAGGAAGCCGGACGGCAGGGTCACCACCGGGGTGCCCGCGGCGAAGGCCTCGAAGCTGGTGTTGCCGCCGCTGAAGTGGAAGGTGTCCAGCAGCACGTCGGCGGCGGCGCAGAGCGCGGTGAAGTCGGCCTGGGGCAGGTAGTCCAGGAACAGCAGGCGGTCCACGATGTCGGGGTGGGCGCGGGCCAGGCGGTCCCGGAACCGCTCGGCCAGGGCCGGCATGTTGCCGGCGATGAACACGGCTACCCCGTCGGGGTCGCGGCGCAGGATGGCGGCCACGGCCGCGTCGAAGTCCGGGTGGATCTTGAACAGGGTCTGGGTGCAGACATAAAGGCGCCTGCCCTCGGGCAGGCCCAGGGCAGCGCGGTTGCGGGCCGGGTCGGGCGGCGCCGGGCGGGCGTAGTGCACGGGCAGGACCGGCAGGCGCGCCAGGGTCTCGGTATAGCTGGCCTGGTCCGCCGCGCCGTCCAGGTCGGTGGTCGAGAGGAACAGGTCCAGGCCGGGGATGCCGGTGGTCACCGGATGGCCCCAGGTTACCATCTGCACCGGCGCCAGGCGGGCGAAGGCCAGGAAGTAGGTCAGGGGGTCCATGCCGATGTCGGTGTACAGCAGGGCGTCCAGGCGCGCCGCCGCCACGGCCTGGCGCGCCCGCGCCAGGTCCGGCGGCAGGGCCACCACCGCGTCGGCGGCGCGGCCGATTGGGTCGTCGCCGGCGCCGGGGCGGATCAGCACCACCTCGACCCGGTCCCGCGGCAGGTGCGCGACCAGCCCGGCGCACAGCTTGGCGATGGTGTGGCCGGGGTAGAGGTAGTTGGACGCGATGCCCAGGCGCAGCCGTCCGCCGCCGGCCGGGGTCTCGGGCGAGGTCCAGGCCAGGCCCGGGCAGGCATCCAGGTAGAGGCCGGCCAGGTCGCGCTGGAAGTCGCGGTCGTCCAGGCCCTGGTAGGCCATGTAGAAGTTGGTCACCCCGACCTGGCGCAGGGGGTCGTCCAGGCGCGGGCCGGCGGCGCGCAGGCGGGCCAGGCGGTCGCGGGCCCGGGCGCGGCCGGCGGTAATCTCGTCGACGCCCGCGGGCAGGACCGGCACCAGCAGGGCGTCGCGCACGGCCAGCCCCGGGTCCCCCGTGCGCGCCGCGCCGTCGGCCAGGACCCGGGCGGCCTCGTCCGTGCGGCCCATCTGGGCCAGGGCGTGGGCCCGCGTGCGGTAGGCCGACACCAGGTCCGGGTCCAGCGCCAGGGCCCAGCCGGCGGCCTCGGCGGCAGCGCGGAAGCGGCGCTTCTCGCGCAGCAGGGCGGCCAGGTCGGCGTGGGCCTGGGCGTAGGAGGGGTCGAGCGCCAGGGCCCGTTCGAACGCGGCGCGGGCGCCGTCGGCGTCACCGGCGGCCCGCCGCGCGTTGCCCAGGTTCTTCCAGGCCCCGGCGTCGCCGGGGTCCAGTTCGGTGGCCCGTTCGAAGGCCCGCGCCGCGCCCGCCGGGTCGCCGCCGGCGTGCCGGGCCACGCCCAGGCCGTGGTGGGCGTCGAGCGAGCCCGGGTCCAGCGCCGCGGCGCGGCCGAAGGCCTCGGTGGCGCCGGCGAAGTCGCCGGACGTGCGGCGGGCGTGGCCCAGGTTGCACAGGATTTCGGAGTCGTCGGGACGCCCGGCGGCGGCATGGGCGATGGCCCGGACGGCCCCGGCGGCGTCGCCCCGTTGCAGCATCACCAGCCCCAGCAGGTGCAGGGCGTCGGGCTGGTCCGGTTCGGATTCCAGGACCCGGCGGTACAGGCCCTCGGCCGCGTCCAGCTCGCCGGCCTGGAAGTGGCCGATGGCGCGCAGCAGGGTGGCGACCGTGTCCATGGGACCCGTCAGATGAAGCTCAGGTGCCGGGGCGGCGGGCCCTGGGGCGTGACCAGGTCGGCGCGGCCCTTCTGCACCGCGTCCAGGGCCTCGTTGACCTTGTGTTGCAGGCACAGCGAGCCGCACATCTTCTGGGCGTTGAAGTCGGGCGAGGCCAGGTAGGACATGACCTGCCAGTAGCGGTCGCCGGCCCAGATGTCCTTGAACCGGGTGTCGCAGATGTTGCCGATGTGGAATTTCTTGTAGCGTTCGTTGAACAGCATGCCGCAGGGCGCCACCAGGCCCGAGCCGGAAAGCTGGATGATGAACGGCGGGCCGTAGCAGCGCTGGTAGCTGCGCCCGCCCCGGTCGCCGATCTTGGACCACTTGACGCTGACCTGGTAATCGTCGTCGGACAGGGCCTCGGCGGCGCGCAGGGTGTCGTACAGGGCCTCGTAGCCGCCGTAGTCGACCCCCAGGCTGCCGTCCTCGCTGTCCGAGCAGTGCTTGAAGATCAGGTAGTCCGGGCGCAGCTCCCGCCCCAGCTCGGCCAGCGGCAGGATCTGGTCGTGGTACTGCGGCATCACCACCATCTGCAGGCCGATGGTCACGGCCAGGCCGTCGCGCCGCTTGATCTCGACCATGTCGCGGATGTTCTGGCACACCCGGTCGAACCAGTGGTGCTTGACGCCCATGATCTCGGCGTACCGGTCCCGCTCGCCGGCCGAGATGTTGATGCGCAGGTATGTCAGGTGCGGCAGGATCTCCTCGAGCTTGCGGCGCGTGAGGACGAAGCCGTTGGTGCCCACGGCCATGGAGAGGCCCAGCTCGTGCCCGTAGCGCACGGCGTCGGCGAACACCGGCGAGATGGTGCTCTCGCCGTCCGAGACGAAGCTGATGCCCTTGACCCCGATTTCGGCGCAGTCCTCCAGGAACTCGAAGATGACCTTGCGATTGATCACCTTGCGGTCGTTCTCCTGCAACATGGCGTAGCAGTACTCGCAGGCGAAGTTGCAGGCGCGGGTCAGGGCCATGTCGATGGTGATGGGGGCGATGCGCTCGCCGCGCTGCCAGGCGGCCACGCGCTCGGCGTGCCACGCGATCTTGGTGCCGTCCAGGATCAGCTTGGTATGGTCGGGCATCAAGGCGGTCATGGGGATTCTCCCGTGCCGTCGGCGCCCAGGCGGCGGATGGCGTTTTCGTCCACACGCTCGCGCTGGAACAGTTCCAGCCGGCGGTCCACCTTCTGCTTGATGCCGGCCTCCAACATCATCATGTGGGGCTGGCAGTCGCCGGCGGCAAGGGCGCCGCGCAGCTCCACCACCACCCGCACGTCGTGCTCGATGGCGTGCAGGACCACGTCCTCGGGGTCGAATCCGCGCTCGCCGCCCAGGGCCATCAGGGCCTCGGCCAGCATCTCGCGCCGTTCCCAGTCCGACGCCGCCGTCCAGGCCGGGCCGGGGCGGGTGTCGTAGTCGTTGCCGGTGTCGGTCCAGCCGGTTGCCGCCCGGTGCGCGGCCAGGGCCTGGCGGATCAGCGCCTGGGGCAGGCGGAAGGCCGGGTCGGCGGCGGCCGGGGTGATGACCCCGGGCACGGGGACGGCGTCGGCGGCGCGCAGGTCGAATTCCAGCCGCACGGCGCCGTGGTCGGCGGCCTCCTGGATCGGCAGGCCCTCGATCAGGGCGCAGAAGCGGTCCAGCAGGGCGCGGGCCAGGTCGGTGCGGCCGCCGGTGTGGCGGGCGGCGCGGACCCGATGGTCCGTCACCGCCAGGGTCAGGACGGCGCCGTCCACCTCGGCGCGCAGGTCGCCGGCCGTTCCCTCGTGGGACATGTGGGTGACGGCGCCGGCCAGGGCGGCGCGGTAGGGGGCGGCGATCTGCGCCGGCTGGGTGATCGGGCGGTCGTCGACGGTGGAGCCCGCCTCCAGGACCACCGCGTCCTCGGCCACGGCGAGGGCGTGGACGGCATTTTCCGTCACCTCCTTGCCCAGGCCGCAGACCGCCAGCAGGAAGCCGCCGGGCTCCTCGGCCAGGGCCACCTTGCCCAGGCCGTCGAGCGCCGCCAGCAGGGCCGCCCGGTCGATGGCCGGGGCCGTAGCCGGACCGACCCGCACCGACAGCCGCTCGGCCCCCGCGGCGGCGGCGGCGTCGACCATGTTGGCCAGGCTGCGCACGGGGTCCTCGTCGGGCACCCACAGTTCCAGCAGCTCGGACTGGGCGCCGAAGCCGCGCAGGGTGTCCACCAGGTCGGCCTGGTAGGCGGCCATCAGGTCGTCGTAGTCGATGACCCCGCTCATGCCAGGAACCCGTTGACGGCGACGGCCACCGTTTCGATGTCGGCCGGGGCCAGGAACTGGTGCACCGGCAGGGACAGGATGCGCCCGGCCTGGGCCTCGGCCACGGGGAAGGACCCGGGGCCGTGCCCCAGGGCCGCCGCCGCCGGCTGCAAATGGATGGGCACCGGGTAGTGGATGGCCGAGCCGATGCCCCGTTCCGCCAGGTGGGCGCGCAGGGCGTCGCGCCGGTCCACCTGGACGACGAAGGTGTGGTAGGTGTTGAACTCGCCGTTGCCGTCGGGCGGCATGAACACGGCCGCGGGGTCCAGCAGGGCGCGGTACCGGGCGGCGTTGGCGCGGCGGGCGGCGATGACGTCGTCCAGGGTTTCCAGGCGTGCGGTCAGGATCGCCGCCTGCAAGGTGTCCATGCGCGAGACCACGCCCCATTCCGCCACCGTGTCCCGGTCCACCATGCCGTGGTTGCGCAGGCGGCGCAGGCGGTCCGCCATGTCGCCGTCGTCGGTCACCACGAAGCCGGCATCGCCGGCGGCGTTCAGGTTCTTCAGCGGATGGGCCGAGAAGCAGCCCAGGTGCCCCACGGTCCCGGCCTGGCGGCCGTGCAGCATGGAACCGATGGACTGGGCCGCGTCCTCGATCACCGCCAGGCCGTGGCGCGCGGCGATGTCCATGATGGCGCCCATGTCGGCCATGCGCCCGGTCAGGTGCACGGGCATGATGGCCCGGGTGCGCGCCGTCACGGCGGCGGCCACCCGTTCGGGGTCCAGGTTCTGGTCCGGCAGCACGTCGGCGAACACGGGCACGGCGCCGGCCTGGACGATGGCGGCGGTGGAGGCGACGAAGGAGTTGGGCGGGGTGATGACCTCGTCCCCCGGGCCCACGCCCAGGACCTTGAGCCCCAGGGCCAGGGCGTCGGTGCCCGAATTCAGGGCCACGCAATGGGCGGCGCCGGTGTAGGCGCGGACGGCGGCCTCGAAGGCCTCCACCGCCGCGCCGCCCACCCACATGCCGCCGGCCAGGACCGACTCGACCACGGGCATGAGGCGCTCGCGCTCGGCGGCGAACTGGGCCGCCATGTCCACGTAGGGGATGCCGGCCACGGGCTCAGGTCCCGGCGTAGAAGTCGCGCACGGCGTCGATGACGTAGTCCTGCTCGGCGCGGGAAAGGTGCTGGTCGGCGGGGAAAGTGATGATCTCGCCGGCGTGGCGATCGGTGACCGGGAAGTCCCCGGCCCGGTAGCCGAAGGGCTTCAATCCCTCCTGCTGATAGAGCGGGATGGGGTAGTGGACCTTGCATTCGATGCCGCGCCCCTGGCAGTGGGCGTAGAGCGCGTCCCGGTCCTCGGCAAAGACGATGTACAGGTGGTAGACCCGGCGCCGGTCCCTGGGCCGCGGCGGGATGCGGATCTGCGGAATTTGGGCGAAGGCGGCGTCGTAGTATTCGGCGTTGGCGATGCGCCTGGCCGTGATCTCCTCGGTGCTGCCGATCAGCCAGTTGCCGACGATGGCCTGGAAGGTGTCGAGCCGCGAGTTGTAGCCCAGCAGGCCGATCTCGTCGCGGTTCACCAGGCCGTGGTTGCGCAGCAGGCGCAGGTGGTCGGCCAGGGCGTCGTCGTCGGTGACGATGACCCCGCCGTCGCCCCACACGTTCAGGTTCTTCAGCGGGTGCAGCGAGAAGCCCGCGGCGGCGCCCCAGGTGCCGGCCCGCCTGCCGCCGATGTCGGCCAGGATGGCCTGGCAGGCGTCCTCGACCACGGGCAGGCCGTGGCGCGCGGCGATGGCCATCAGGGGCTCCATCTCGGTCATGTAGCCGGTGAAGTGCACCGGCATGATGGCCCTGGTCTTCTCCGTGATGGCGGCCTCCACCTGCGCGACGTCCATGCAGAAGGTGTCGTCGCAGTCCACGAACACGGGCCGGGCGCCGACCTCGTTGATGGCGCCCACGGTGGCGATGAAGGTGTTGGCGGCGGTGATCACCTCGTCCACCGGGCCCAGGCCCAGGGCCTTGAGGGGGAGCTTCAGGGCGTCGGTGCCCGAGCCGACGCCGATGGCGTGGCGGGTGCCGATCAGGGCGGCGAAGCGGCGCTCGAACTCGGCCAGGGGCGCGCCCAGGGTAAAGTCGCCGGTGGGCACGAAGCGTTTCAGCTCGTCCCACAGGTCGTCGGCGTCGGCGAACTGCTGCGGCAGGTAGGAATAGCGAACCTTCATCTCTAGAACGGCCCCTTGAAGGACGGATGGGGGATGTCCAGCGGCACCTGGCGCCGCTCGGCGGCCAGGGTGGCGTGCACGGCGGCGACGCGGGCGTCGGGCAGGCCCACTAGGGCGCCGATGGCGCCGGCCACGTGTTCCGCGCGCGGGTAGTAGGCTTCGGCCAGGGCGCGGGAGCTGGGGGTGGGGTGGTCGGGCAGGCCCACGCGCCGCGGCGGCGCTGCCATGTCGGCGAAGCAGGATTCGGTGACCCGGGCCACGATCTCGGCCCCCAGGCCGAAGGTCTTCCAGCCGGTGTCGACCACCAGCAGGCGGCCGGTGCGGCGTACGGACTCCTGGATGGCGTCGGTCACCAGGGGGCGGGCCACGCGCAGGTCAAAGAGGTCCACCGCCACGCCCTCGGCGGCCAGGGCGGCGGCAGCGTGGCGGGTTTCCAGCGTCATGTAGGAGGCGGCGACCACGGTCACGTCGCCGCCGGCGAGGATGCGGCGCGGTCCGTCCAGGGGCGCCGGCAGGGGCGCCTCGGGCACCTCGCCGCTGACGTAGTGGACCCAGCGGTGCTCGAGGAAGATCACCGGGTTGTCGTCGGCGATGGCCGCCAGCAGCATGCCCTTGGCGTCGGCGGGGCCCGCGGGCAGCACCAGCTTGAGCCCCGGCACCAGGGCGAACAGGTTTTCCAGCACCTGGCCGTGCTGCGGCCCCTGGCCCCAGCCACGCCCGGCCACCAGGCGCACCACCAGGGGCGCGCGGTGCCGGCCGTCGGACACGTAGTGGGCCTTGGCGGCGTTGCCGAACAGCTGCTCCATGGCCAGCAGGCAGAACTCGACCCGCTGGTGGATCACCACCGGGCGGCGGCCCATGAGGGCGGCGCCGACGGCGATGCCGGTGAAGCCGTTCTCGGACACGGGCATTTCCATGACCCGCGCCGGCCCGTACTTGTCCACCAGGCCCGCCGTGGTGCCGAAAATGCCTTTCGGGTCGGCGGCGCCCTCGCCCATGAGGAACACCGCCGGGTCGGCGGCCAGGGCCTGGTCCTGGGCCTCCAGGATGGCCTCGGCGGCGGTCAGGACGCGGGGCTCACGCATAGACCCGCTCCGCCGCCGTGGCGCCGTCGGGGAAGGGGGCGGCCTTGGCGAAGCCGAAGGCGGCGTCGATCTCGGCGCCGATGGCGCCGGCCATGGCGTCGCTGTCGGTGTCGGTCATGGCGCCCAGCTCGGACAAACGGGCGGCGAAGGCGGCCACCGGGTCGCGGGCCTTCCAGGCCAGGAACTCGTCCTCGGTGCGGTAGCCCAGGTCGTTGTCGTAGTTGGGGCCGCAGTGCTCGCGCCAGCGGTAGGTCTCGGCCACGATCAGGGTCGGCCCGGCGCCGGCCCGCGCGTCCGCGACCGCCTCTTTCGTGGCCTTCAGCACCGCCAGCACGTCGTTGCCGTCGGCCTCCAGGGCCGGCATGCCGTGGGCCGCGGCCAGTGCCGCCAGGGGGCGGGCCGGCTGGCGCTGGTCGAGCGGCGTGTAGACGGAGAAGAAATTGTTCTCGACGAAGAACACTACCGGCAGGTGGAAGCGGGAGGCGAAATTGAGGCTCTCGTGGGTGACGCCTTCCTCCAGCGACCCGTCGCCCAGGAAGGCCACCGCGACCCCGTCCTCGGCCCGCTGCTGGAACGCCAGCGCCGCGCCCACCGCGAGCGGCACCGAGCTGGCGACGATGGGCACGCTGGCCAGGACCCCGGCGTCGGGGTCGAACAGGTGCATGGAGCCGCCGCGCCCGCCGCAGCAGCCGGCGGCCTTGCCGTAGATCTCTGCCAGCATGGCCCGCAGGTCGCCGCCCTTGGCCAGGTAGTGGCCGTGGCAGCGGTGGCTGCTGGTGATCTGGTCGGCGGGGCGCAGGGCGGCGCAGGCGCCCACGGCGGCGGCCTCCTGCCCCACCGACAGGTGCACGGGGCAGCGCATCTCCTGCTCGGCGTAGCGGGCGGCGATCTCCTCCTCGATCAGGCGGATGCGCAGCATGGCGCGGTACAGGTCGCGCAATTCCTGGTCCGAGGGTTCCCGGGCCGGGTTCAATGCAGGTGCACCTTCTGCATCAGCTTGATGTTGTAGTAGACGGGGTCGGTCATGGGGTCGGGCACCAGGCCGGCGTCGAAGGCCGCCTTCAGGTCGCGCACGGCGTCCTCGATGGTGTGGCTGGGCTCGAAGCCCAGCTCGCGGCGCATCTTCTCGGACGACACGTGGTAGGACCGGTTGTCGTCCGTGGGGGTGACCACGATGTCCACCTCGGCGCCCAGGGCGTGGCGCACCATCTCGGCGATCTCCATCACCGTGAAGTTCTCGTAGCCGGCGTTGAAGGTCTTGCCGTCGATCTTTTCGTCGGGCTGCTGCAGCAGGAACAGGTACAGGCCGACCATGTCCTGGATGTGGATGTTGGGCCGCTTCTGGCCGCCGCCGAACACCGTGATCCTGCCGTTGTTGATGGCGTGGTTGGTCAGGATGTTGACGGTCAGGTCCAGCCGCAGGCGCGGCGCGTAGCCGCACACGGTGGAGGGGCGGATGATGCAGGTGACGAAGCCGTCGCCGCGCTCGCCCAGCAGTTCCTCCTCGCACAGGGCCTTGAACTTGGAGTAGTCGGTCAGGGGTTCCAGCGGCAGGTCCTCGGTCACCTGGGCCTCGTCCTTGATGCCGTAGACGCTGGAGCTGGAGGCATAGACGAACCGCTTCACCCCCGCCGCCTTGGCCGCCCGCACCAGGGGCAGGAAGGCGCCGTGGTTGATGGACTGGCCCAGGTCCGGGTCCAGGTCGTAGCTGGGGTCGTTGGAGATGCAGGCCAGGTGGATCACCGCGTCGACGCCGTCCAGGGCCCGGGCCACCGTGTCCGCGTCGCGCAGGTCGCCCTTGACCTCGCGCAGATTGGGGCCGCGCAGGTCCCTGAACAGGTCCTCGCCGTACAGGTACAGGTCCAGCACCGTGACCTTGTGCCCGGCCTCCAGCAGGCGCGGCACCAGGGCCGAGCCCACATAACCGGCCCCGCCCGTCACCAGGACGCTCCATTTCTTGCTGTCGCTCATGGCCGAATAAATCCCGTCCGCCTACGGCGAAGGAGTCTATTTCAATAAGGTTGTCAGAAACTTAATCAGCGGCACCCGCTCCACCGAATTGCGGTGGCCGACGATGCCCACCTTGATGGCGCCGGCGGCGTTGCCGATGAACAGCAACGAGTCCATGGCACCGCCGGCGGCGGCCATGGGGGCGGTGACGGCGAAGAAGGCGTCGCCGGCGCCCACGGTGTCCACCACCGTCTTGGTGAAGGCCGGCACGTGAACGATGCCGTCGGTGCGGCCATAGCCGACGCAGCCGTGGCGGCCGTGGGTGATGACGAAGCGCGGGCAGTCGATGCGCGCCGGCAGGACCTGGGCGGCGATGGCCTCGATCTCGGAATATCGGTCCGACACGGCGAGCCGCGCCTCGGGCGCGTCGATGCAGATGTAGTCCGCCTTGGGGTACCGCGTGATCAGGTTGTAGCCCATGTTGGCGCTGTTGGACTGGGCGTTGATGGCCAGGAATTTGGATTGCTGCTCCAGGGTGGCGATCAGGGTCGGGGTCACCAGCCCGTGGCCGAAGTCGTTGACGATCACCAGGTCGTAGTCGCCGGCCGACTGGCGCAGGATCTGGTCGATCTGGCCCTCGATCCGGGGCGCCGTCGGGGTGTCGTCCATGTGGTACACCTCGAACATCTTGCGCAGGTAGCTCTGGTCGATGAAGCGGACCTTGCGCGTGGTCGGGGCGTCGGGGCGGCGGAACGCCTGCAGCCGCACGTTGGGCTTCAGGGACTGGCGGATCACCTTGTCGTAGTCGCCGTCGTCGCCGATGGTGGTGACGACCTCGACCTCCTTGCAGAAGTCGGCCACGTGGTTGGCGGCGGCGAAGATGCCGCCGGCGAAGACCTCGCGGCTGTCGAACAGGGTGGCGATCATGTGCTCCTTGGGCGACTTACCCATGGCCGACACGTACTGGTACTCGTCGATGATGGCGTCGCCCACCATCAGCACCCGGTAGTCCTTGATGCGGTCGATCAGGTCCAGCAGATTGTCCAGGATCTCCTTCTCGCGCTGGGCCTCCAGGAACTCGTCCAGGCTGGGGTCGAACACCGCCAGGTGGCGGTTGATCAGCGACGACGAGGAATAGGTGATGTCCTCGGTGAACACGATGCGGCCGCCGTGGCGCTCGACGGCGCGGCGCTCCTCGGTGATGCCGCCGGTGACGTCGTCGTCGGGGTTCTTGTAGTCCGATCCCTTGGCGTAGACCTGGGGCCGGATCTTGTCGATCACCTCGACCGACAGGGGGGCCTGGCTGATGCCCACGTAGTCCACGCATTCCAGCGCCGCCAGCATCTCGGCGCGCATGTGCTCCGAGAACACGGGCCGGCCCGGGCCCTTGTTGACGTGATGGTCGGCGGTGATGGTAACCATCAGGATCGACCCCTCGCGCCTGGCCTGGCGCAGGTGGCGCAGGTGGCCGATGTGCAGCAGGTCGAAGGTGCCGTGGGCCAGCACCACGGTGGCCTTGGCCAGGCGCGCGCGCTCGGCGATCTCGGCCAGCTCGGCGACGGTCTTCAGCTTGCCCGCCGGCAGGGCCGGGATCAGGGCGGCGGCCTCGTTCATGGCGCCGACCCCCCGCCCGGGGTCCCGTCGCCCAGGTAGCGGAACCAGTCCGCCGTCGCTTCCTTGATGCTGGCCGGGTCCCACACCGGGGCGTCGGCCCAGTACTCGATGTTGTCCAGCATGATGGCCACCCCGTCCTCGAACGGCACCCGGGGCCGCCAGCCCAGGCGCTGGCGGATGCGGCTGGTCTCGGCGAAGGTGCAGTCGGGCTCGCCGGGGCGCTTGGGCAGGTGGGTCACGGGGCCGCCCAGCAGCTCGACCAGGCGGTTGACGCTGTAGGTCTGGCCCGAACCCACGTTCAGGACCTCGCCCGACAGGTCCGAGGCAGCGGCCTGGGCGAAGGCGGCGCAGACGTCGGTGACGAAGGTGAAGTCCCGGGTCTGGGTGCCGTCGCCGACCACGGTGAAGGGCTTGCCGGCCAGCTTCTGGGCCAGGAACACGCCGAACACGGCGCCGTAGGTGCCGGCGGTGCGGGCCCGCGGGCCATAGACGTTGAACAGGCGCAGGCACACGGTCTCCATGCCATAGGTCTGGTGCCAGTGCTGCACGTACTGCTCGCCCACGTTCTTGGTCAGGGCGTAGGGGTACATGGGCCGGATGGCGCTGTCCTCGGGCGTGGGGTAGGTGTCGGGAATGCCGTAGCAGGACGACGAGGCGGCATAGACGAACCGCTTGACCCCGGCGGCGCGGGCCGCCTCCAGCACCGAGGCGGTGCCGTCCACGTTGGCCCGGTGGTAGACCAGGGGATGCTGGATCGAGGGCACGATGTCGGCCAGGGCGGCCAGGTGGAACACCCAGTCCACGCCCGCGAAGGCGGGCGCGATGGTGGCCGATTCGTTGATGTCGGCGGCCAGCATCTGGAAGCGCGGGTTGTCCTGCACGCCGGCCAGGTTGCGGGTGGTGCCGCTGATCAGGCTGTCCAGGGCGATGACCTCGTGGCCCCGGGCCAGCAGGTGTTCGACCAGGTGGCTGCCGATGAAGCCGGCGCCGCCGGTGACCAGGGTCTTGCGCGGTGAGTCGGTCAAGGATGTCTCCGACGCGGGGGAATCGTCACACAAGGTTAACGGGGAAGCCACCCCGGGGGAAGGCGCTTACAGGAAGTTGGTCAGGCTGAGCTGCTTGATGCGCGCCAGGGCCTGGTACGACGCCTCCAGGGCCTGCGAATCGTCCAGCAGCCGGGTCGTCGCCTCCAGGTTGTCCACGTTCTCCACGTCGGCGACGCGCTGCTCGAAGAAGCCAATCAGCGAGGCGTGGCGGGTGTTGATCTGGTCCACCAGCACCCGGTGGTAGCCGAAGTCGTTCTCCACCTGGCTCATGTTGCTGGTCTCTTCGGTGCCGAACGGCGGAGTGCCCACGCCCGGCGGCTCCAGGGACGAGGTCAGCAGGTACAGCGCCTGGTCGATGCGCTCGGGGTGCTGGTCCAGGCCGCCGTTGGTGCCGAACACGCCCTGGGCGATGATGCCCATGGCGCGGATCGCCTTCTCGAAGGCCGGGTCGATGCCGGTCAGGTCGAGGGTGATCGAGCGGTCGTCCTCGACCCGGTGGGTGGTGGCGATGGAGTCGCCGGAATAATAGCTGCTGGCGGCGATGGTCACGCCGGCGTCGGGGCCGCCGTTGGTGACGGTGTTGGTCACGGTCACGGCGGTGCCTGCGATGGTGCCGCTGATGGTGATGTTGGTGCCGTCGTTGGAGACCACGGTATAGGTGCCGTCGTTGGCCGCGCTGCCGGCGAGGGTGATCTGCGAGCCGACCGAGATGGACGACAGCGTGCCGGCGTTGGCCGCCGTGATGGTGTCGCCGCCCGAAAAGGTCAGCGCCCCGGTGACCGTGGCGTCGGTGGTCAGGTTGGTGCCCACGTGGGCGTCGCGGGTGATCGGGTAGACAACCGCCTCGCCGTCGTATTCGGCCTGGAAGTCGGCCAGGGAATCCGTGTTCAGGTCCACCGGCTGCGTGGTCACCCGGGTGCCCGAGAACAGGAACCGGCCGCCCACGTCCGTGTTCAGGTGGACCTCCATGTCCAGCAGGGCGCGCATGGCGGCGTCCTGGATGTCCTTGACCCGCTGCTCGTCCTCCAAGCTGCCGGACTCGTACAGGAACAGCTGTTCGCGGAAATCGTGGATGGTGCCCTCGATGCCTTCCAGCGTGGTCTCGGTGATCTCGAGCTGCAGGTCCAGCAGCTCGTTGTTCTGGGTGTAGCGTTCCAGCGTGGCGCGGGTGTTCTCGATGTTCAGCAGGCGCTGGGACTCGCGGTTGATGCCGGCGTAGTCCTGGGACACCTTCTCGGTGGCGATCTGCACCTCGGTCTGGTGCAGGCGTGACTGGGTGCGCAGCAGGTAGCTGATCAACTGGTTGTTGGCGGCCAGGTTGGCGATGCGGGACGACATTTCCTAGCTCCTCGTCATCAGGACACGGCCGCGTCCAGGGCCTCGAACATGTTCTGGATGATGCTGATCACCCGGGCCGCCGCCGAATAGGCCTGCTCGAACACGATCAGTTCGGCCATCTCCTCGTCCAGGTTGACGCCGCGGGTGGTGTCGGACTTGGTCTGCAGGCTCTGGGTCAGGGTCTTCTGGTAATCCAGGTCGGCGGTGTTGGTCGCCGCCAGGGTGGCGTTGTCGGACACGATGGCGGCCGCGAACTGGGCGAAGGTGTTGGTCACCCCCACCAGGCCGCCGGCGGTGTCGAAGGCGTTGGTGGAGGCGAAGGCGTTGGCCAGCGACACGGCGATGGTGCCGTCGGCCACGCCCATGCGGTATTCGCCGGCGGTGCCCAGGTCGGCGTCCCACTGCATGGCGCCGCCGGCGATCAGCCCCGGCGCCGCCAGGATGTCGGACCGGACCTCCAGCGCGCTGGCCACCCGCACGTCAGCCGAGTGCAGGCCGATGTCGGTCAGCAGGCTGTCGCCGCCACCCACGTCCTGGGTCACGGTGATCGAGGTGCCGTCGTCGCTGGCGAAGCGCAGGCGGTAGCCGGCGCCGTCGGGCACCTTGGACGCGGTGATGCCGATGCCGGCGTTGTTCACGGCGGTGACGATCTCGTCCAGGGTGTCGCCGGCACTGACCGCGATGTTGCCCAGCAGGCCCGTGGAGTCGCGGAAGGTGAGGGTGGCCACCGTGGCCGTGGTGGCGCCGGGCAGGACATCGGATTCCCACACGTTGTCCGGCTGGCCATCGACGAAGAAGTCGTTCAGGCCGAAGAAGTAGGAGAAGCCCGACACGGTCTCGTCGATGTCGCCGTCGCCGTCGGCGTCGAACTGGATGGTGGCGTCGGACGCGGTGCTGCCGTTGGCGGTGGCCGTCTCGTCGCGCAGCACCATGTTCAGGGTGGTCGAGTTCAGGTTGATGTCCAGGAACCCGTCGGCGTTGACCGCGGCGGTGGCCGCGGCGGCGCCGTTGGCCTGCAGCCAGGTCTCGATGCCGGCCGCCACCGCGTCCACGGTGAACGGGCCGGTGCCGCCCAGGATGGTGACCAGGGTGCTGAGCGCCTGCTGTTCGCCGTTGCCGTCGAACAGCGCGATGGTGGTGTCGCCGCTGCCGAAGGTGATGGTCTGGGTCGACGAGTCGACGAACTCGCGCGTGCCCGTGGCCGTCTGCATGCCGGGGAAGGGGGCGCCGCGGTTGTGGATCTGGTTGAACACGTCGCGCATCTCGGCGGCCAGCTCGTCCAGCTGGCTTTGCATGTCGGGCAGGACGCCGTCGCGCAGGTCGATCAGGCCCTTCAGCTCGCCGCCGCGGATCTCGTTGGTGATGTCGTTGGTGGTCAGCGCCGTGCTGCCGATGTAGAGGCCGCCGAAATCGCCCTCGGCATGGGTGGTGGTGGGCGTGACCGAGGCCGCGGCGTCGTGGGTCAGCACGCCGGGGATGTTGTCCACCAGGGTCCGGCCGCCGGTGGTGTAGACCACGATGTCGCCGTCGCCGCGGTTGAAGTAGCTGATGTCCACCAGCTCGCTGAGGCGGTCCAGCGCCAGGTCGCGCTGGTCCTTCAGGTCGGTCACGTCCTGGCCGACCGACGAGTTGCGCACGATCTTGTCGTTCAGGTCGCCGATGCGCGCCACCAGGTCGTTGATCTCGGTCACCGCGGTGGCGATGGCCACGTCGGCCTGGCGGCGCAGTTCCTGGATCACGTCGCTCATGTCCTGCAGGCGGCTGGTGACCTCGGCGCCCCAGCGCGCCACCTCGGCCTGCTCCAGGGCCTGGTCCGGGCGCACGGCCAGGGACTCCAGCGCGTTCGAGAGCTCGGTCAACAGGTGGCTGATCGAGGTGTTGTCGTCGGGCGTGCCGAACAGTTCCTGCAGGCGGTCGTAGTAGTTGGTGCGCACGTCCAGCGAGCTGTAGTTGCTGAGCTCGGTGCGCAGGCTGCGCAGCAGGCCCTCGTCGATGCTGCGCGTGATCTCGCCGATCTGCACCCCGGCGCCGGTGCCGTCGACGACCCGGGATTCGAGCTGCACGATCTTGCGCGAATAGCCGTCGGTGTTGACGTTGGCGACGTTGTTGGCGATGGCGTCCAGGGCCGCCTGGTGGGTCAGCAGGCCCGACTGGGCGGTGCGCAGCGCAAGGACCAGACTGCCGGACATGGTGGGCCTATCCCTTCGTCACAGGGTCTTGTTGAACGACACCGGCACGCCGGCCGGGGCCGCGACGCGGCGGCCACCCAGGGTGCCGTTGGCGGCGTAGACCGACGGCGCGCCGCGCGCCGCCTGCACCGCCTCGGCGGCGATCTCCAGGATGCGGCGGTTGGCCTCCATGGCGATCTTCAGCAGGCGCGCGTTCTCGTCCATCAGGGCCTCGACCTTGTGGCCGAAGGTGGTCATGCGGCCGCGGGTCTCGCCGTCCAGGCGGGCCAGGGTGTCCGGCTCCTTCATCAGCCCGCGCACCCGGCTCTCGTAGGCCCGGCACAGGGCGTTCTTCTCTTCCAGCAGGGCCGAGACCTCGCGGCTGCGCTTCTGGCGCAGGGCGTCGTTCTCGCGGGTCAGCAGGTTGATCAGCCGGCCGCTCAGCAGAATGACGTCGTTGACCCGCTTGGCCGGGTCCATGCCCTTAGCCGGTGGCTGGGGGGCGGGGGTCTGGGGGGCCGGGGTGTGGGGGGATGCGTTATTGTCCATGGACGGGTGCCTCCTGCACTTTCAACATTTCCCGCATGATCGAGTCGGCCAGGCCGATGCCGCCCTGGCGGGCGATGGCCTTGCCGTATTCCTCCACCTGCAGCGACCGCCACATCTGTTCGGCGTTGCCGCCGCCGAAGGGCTGCTCGGGGGTCAGCTCGGCGAACATGGGCTGCAGGGCCTGGCTCAGGAAGAAGGCCTCGAAGTCCTGGGCCACCTTGCGCGCCCGGGCCACCTCGGCGGCGGACAGGTCCCTGGCCGCCTGGGGCGCGGCCGGGGCGCGCCCGGCGGCCACCGAGGCCCGGGCCAGAGCCAGGGCGCCGTCGCCGCCCGCCATGCCGTAGGGGCCCATCACATGACCTCGATCTTGGCCTGCAGGGCGCCGGCCGCCTTGACCGCCTGCAGGATGGTGATCAGGTCGCGCGGGCCGATGCCCAGGGCGTTCAGGCCGTTGACCAGGTCCTGCAGGGTGATGCCCGCGTTCAGCACCGTCATGCGCTTCTTGGCGTCCTCGTCCACCTGGATGTCCGTGCGCGGCACCACGGTGGTCTCGCCGACCTCGGCGAAGGGGCCGGGCTGCGACACCTGCGGCGTCTCGGTGATGCGGATGGTCAGCGACCCCTGGGCGATGGCCACGGTGCTGATCTGCACGTTCTCGCCCATGACGATGGTGCCCGAATGCTCGTCGATGACGATGCGGGCCAACTGGTCCGGCTCCACGCGCAGCTGCTCGATGTCGGTCATCAGGTCGACCACGTTGTCCTGGTAGTCCTTGGGCACGTCGACGCTGACCGTGGTCAGGTCCACCGCCCGTGCCGCCGCCGTGCCCAGGAAGGCGTTGATGGCGCGGGCGATGCGCCGGGCGGTGGTGAAGTCCGGGTTGCGCAGGCTCAGGTTGACGTGCTTCAGGCCGTTCAGGCGGAAGCCGACCTCGCGCTCGACGATGGCGCCGTTGGCGATGCGGCCGCTGGTGGGTACGCCCTTGACCACGCTTTCCGCCTGGCCGGTGGCCGAGAACCCACCCACGGCAAGCTGCCCCTGGCCAACGGCGTAGACCTCGCCGTCGGCGCCCAGCAGGGGGGTCACCAGCAGGGTGCCGCCCATAAGGCTGTCGGCGTCGCCCAGGGCGCTGACGGTGACGTCGATGCGCGCCCCCTGGCGCACGAAGGGCGGCAGCACGGCGGTGACCATGACCGCCGCCACGTTCTTGGAGTCCAGCCCCTCGTTGGTGGGCTTGACCCCCAGGCGGTTCAGCATGGCCTGCAGGCTCTGCTTGGTGAAATGGCCGTCGCGGATGGTGTCGCCGGTGTTGTTCAGGCCGACCACCAGGCCGTAGCCCACCAGCATGTTGTCGCGCACGCCCTCGAACTGGACGATGTCCTTGATGCGCGACGTCGCCTGGGCGGCGCCCATGGTGATCAGGGTGCCGGCCAGCAGGCCCAGCAGGGCGGCGACGATGCCCTGGACCAGGCCCGAACGTTCCTCGGCGTGCATGCCCGTCTCAGTGTTCGTTTCAGCGGTCATGGTGTCTGCCCACTCAACGGAAATCCCAAACCAGTGTCGGCGTTGCGAATTCCGTGCCAAAGCCCGGCACACATAAAATTCAATAATATCAATGCTTTAAAGAGAGGGCGGCGGCGCCGGGGCGGGAAAAGGATTCCGCGGCGGGAAGAATTTGCCGGGTCGCGGGCGGAGACGGCCCTATCGCTTCAGGTCGCGGGCCACCTGCACCATCTCGTCCACCGTGCGGAAGGTGGTGGCCGAGGCGTTGTAGGCGGTCTGGGCGATGATCATGCGCGTGAACTCGGTGGCGATGTCCACGTTCGAGATCTCGCGGGTCGAGGGCTCGAAGGTGGCGAAGCCCTCGTCGGCGGCGGTGGTGAACTGGATGTCGCCCGAGTCCGGCCCGGCCACGTAGACGTTGCCGTTGCGCTCGGTCAGGCTGTCGGGGTTGACCACCGTGGCCAGGGCTAGCTGGTACACGGGCCGGGTGAAGACGTTGCCGAAGTTGCCGATGATGCGGCCCATGGTGTCGAACTCGACGCTGATCATGTCGGCCGCCACGTAGCCGTCGCGCACGTAGTTGAAGGGCGAGAAGCTGTCGCCGAACTGGGTCGAATCCGTCATGTCGATGCTGGCCACGGTGGTGGCGCCGCCGGCCCAGGTCACGTCCACGGTCAGCGGGCTGCCCGCGGCCAACTCGCCGAAGGAATCGAAGGTCAGGGTCCCGGCCGCGGCGTTCACGGTGTCGCCGGCGTTGGACGTGGTGACGGTCACGTCCCATTCGCCGGGATTGGCCGTCTTGGTGAAGTTCAGCAGCCCGGTCTGCAGCACGCCGTCGGAATCCACCAGCGAGACGGCATAGGTCTCCAGGTCGCCGGCGGCGGCGTCGGACGGCAGGTTCAGGTTCAGGGTGGCGGTGGTGGTGGCCTCGCCGGCGAAGGCGAAGGCGTAGTTGTCGATGCGCAGGGACGTGGTGGTGGACGAGGCGGTGAAGGTGCCGTCGGCGTTGGGGGTGTAGCCCTGCACGTAGTAGCCGTTCTTGTCCACCAGGTAGCCTTCCTGCACGGTGATGGTGGAGCCGTCGTCGGCAATGGCCGTGGTGTCGGGCCCGGTGGCCACCTGGAAGCTGCCGTCGCGGGTCAGCAGGGTCTCGCCCGAGCCGTCGAGCTGGGTGTTCAGCACGAAGAACCCCTGGCCGTTGATGCCCACGTCCAGCTTGCGGTCGCTGGCCAGCAGCAGGCCCTGGACGCCGATGCGGGCGTGGTCCTGGGTCTGCACGCCGCCGAAGTCCCGGTCACGGATGATCTGGTCGCTAACCAGGGTGGCGAAGCGGGTCTCGGTGGCCTTGTAGCCGCCGGTGTTGACGTTGGCGACGTTGGTGCTGATGGTGGAAAAGGCGTGGGCCTGGGCACTCATGCCCGTCACCGAGGGGGTGAACCATCCGATCACGCTCATGGCCGTTCGCTCCGGTAACTGGTCGCGGCGCCGCGGGCACAATCCGCCCGTGGCTTCGATTCCTTCAAGCAAGAAGGGTGCCAGGGCCGGGGCCGGGCCAAGTCGTTGATTTTCGGGAATTCCGCGTTTGGGGAGTGGCGCGCGGGGCGGCCGATCCGGCCGGGCGGCGGGCAATTCTTGCCGGGCGGCGGGCTCAGGCCAGGGGGAACACGAAGGCCTGGCGCGGGTCCAGCTCGACCCGCACCTCGGTGCCGTCGGCGGGCAGGTAGACGTCGCGCACCCGGGCCTCCATCTCCACCGGCGGGTCGCCGGCGATGGCCACGTGGACATGGCTGGACCGGCCCAGCAGGCGGGCGAAGCGGGTCCGCGCCGGGGTGCCGTGCACGGCCTCGGCCGGCAGCACGGCCAGGCCCTCGGGCCGGATCAGCACCTCGACCGCGGTGCCGTCGCCGATGCCGCGGGCGGGCACCGGGCCGACGGCGGTGTCCACCCGCCCGTCCCGGGCCGTGCCGGTCAGGCGGTTGACCTTGCCGAACAGCCCGGCCACGTAGGCGCTGGCGGGCTTGAAGTAGATCTCCTCGGGCGGGCCGGCCTGGACCACGCGGCCGCCGTCCATGACCATCAGGCGGTCGGCCATGAACATGGCCTCTTCGGGGTCGTGGGTGACCATCAGGGTGGCCACCCCGCTGTCGCGCAGCAGGGCCAGGGTGTCCTCGCGGATCTGGGCGCGGCGGGTCACGTCCAGGCCCGAGAACGGCTCGTCCAGCAGCAGCACCCCGGGCTGCGGCGCCAGGGCGCGCAGCAGGGCGGCGCGCTGCTGCTGGCCGCCCGACAGGGTGTGCGGGTACTTGTCGGCCAGGCCGTCGAGGCCGATGCGGCGGATCGCCTCGTCGACCCAGGCACGGCGGTCGTCGTTGCGCCCGGCCAGGCCGAAGGCCACGTTCTGGCGCAGGGTCAGGTGCGGAAAGAGGGCGTAGTCCTGGAACATCAGGCCCACGTTGCGCCGCTCGGGCGGCACGGCGACGCGGGTCGCGCCGTCGGCCACCACGGCGCCGCCGATCAGGATGCGGCCCTGGCGCAGGGGTTCCAGCCCGGCGGCCAGGCGCAGCAGGGTGGTCTTGCCGCAGCCCGACGGCCCCAGCAGGCAGGTCAGGGCCCCGGCCGGCACGGCGATGGTGACGTCGTCCACCACCACCTTGGGGCCGAAGGCGTGGCTGACGCCCTCGAAGGCCAGTCCGCCGGTCGTGCCGTGCATCAGGAAGCCTCCTCTCCCCCCGGGCGCAGGCCGCGCAGGGAGCGGCTGAGGAACACCACCGGCAGCACGCCGACGGCGACGATGGCCAGGGCGCCCAGGGCGCATTCCTCCAACAGCTCGTCCGAGGCGTACTGGTGCACGAAGGTGGCCAGGGTCTCGAAGTTGAACGGTCGCAGGATCACCGTCATGGGCAGTTCCTTCATGCAGTCCACGAACACCAGGATGCCGCCGGTCAGCAGGCTGCCGCGCAGCATGGGCAGGTGCACCCGGCGCAGCACGCCCAGCGGCGTGGCGCCCAGGGTCCGCGCCGCCCCGTCCATGGCCGGGGTCACCCGGGCCAGGCCCGACTCGCCGGCACCATAGGAGAGGGCCAGGAAGCGCACAAGGTAGCCGTAACCCACGGCGACCACCGTGCCGCTGAGCAGCAGCCCGGTGGGGATGCCGAAGGTGGCGCGCATGAAGCCGTCGACCGAGTTGTCCAGCGCCGCCATGGGCACGATCACCCCCACCGCCAGCACCGCCCCCGGCACGGCGTAGCCCAGGGAGGCGACCCGCACCCCGGCCCGGGTGGCGGCGCCGCCCAGGCGCGCGCCGTAGGCCAGGAACAGCCCCACGGCCACGGCCACCAGGGCGCTGGTGCCGGCCAGGGCCAGGCTGTGCCAGGCGTGCAGCAGGAAGTCGCCCTCCAGGGTCACCTGGTAGTGCTGCAGGGCATAGCGCCCCAGCACGGCGGCGGGAAAGACGAAACCCAGCGCGATGGGCAGGGCGCAGAACACCATGGCCAGGGCCCCGGCCGCCGGGCCCAGGGGCTGGGTCGGCAGGGCCTTGTAGCGGGTGGTGGTCTGGTGGAACCGCTGGTCGCGGCGGCTGTGGCGCTCGATCAGCACCAGGGCGACCACGAACAGCAGCAGCACCAGGGCCAGCTGCGCCGCGCCGGCGGTGCTGTTCATGTTCATCCACACGTCGTAGATGCCGGCGGTGAAGGTGTTGACGGCGAAGAAGTCGACGGTGCCGAAATCGTTCAGCACCTCCATCAGCACCAGGCTGACCCCCACGGCGATGGCCGGCCGGGCCAGGGGCAGGGCGACCCGGAAGAAGCTAGCCCAGGGCCCCTTGCCCAGGGTCCGGCTGACCTCCAGCACGCAGGCCGGCTGGCTCAGGAAGGCGGCCCGGGCCAGCAGGTAGACGTAGGGGTACAGCACCAGGGTCATCATGGCGATGGCCCCGCCCGCCGAGCGGATTTCGGGGAACCAGTAGTCCTGCCGGTTGGTCCAGCCGAAGACATCGCGCAGGGCCGTCTGCAGGGGGCCGGCGTATTCCAGGAAGTCGGTGAAGACATAGGCGTTGACGTAGGCCGGAACGGCCAGGGGCAGCAGCAGGGCCCATTCGAACACCCGCCGCCCGGGGAAGCGGTACATGGTCACCAGCCAGGCCGTGGCCACGCCGCCGAAGGCCGTGCCCAGGCCCACCCCCACCATCAGGGTCAGGCTGGTGACGACGTAGCCGGGCAGGACCGTGGTCGCCAGGTGGTGCCAGATGCCGTCGCTGGGCGACAGGGCCAGCACGGCGATGGCCGCCACCGGCGCCGCCGCCAGGGCCGCGACCAACAAGGTGCCGGCGGTCCAGCCGTCAACGCGCCACCGCCGCCCCGGGGCCGGGACGGCGGTGGCGGCGGCGGATGCGGGGGCCGAGGTCAAGCGCCGGCCCCGGAGGACCGGTCAGCTGCCGGGGCCATCGTTGAACTTGACCTCGTCGACCAGGCGCGAGGCCGCGGCCCGGTGCTTGGCCACCTCGGCCAGCGAGATGGTGTCGGCCTTGAAGGCGCCCCACGAGGCGACCAGGGGGTGCAGGGCCACGCCGGACTTGACCGGGTATTCGAAGTTGCGCTCGGCGTACAGCTTCTGCGCCGCGTCGCCGCTCAGGAACTCCAGCAGCCTGACGGCGTTGTCGCGGTGCTTGGCGGCCCTGGTCACGGCGGCGCCGGACACGTTGACATGGGTGCCGACGCCGTCCTGGTCGGGGAACACCACGCGCACGGCCTTGGCCCAGTCCTGCTGTTCGGTCTTCTTCTCGTTGGTGGCCATCTTGCCGGTGTAATAGGTGTTGGCCACGCCCAGGTCGCACACGCCCTCGTAGATGGCCTTGGCCTGGGCCCGGTCGTTGCCCTGGGGCTTGCGCGCCAGGTTGTCGCGCACCTTCACCAGCCAGTCGCGGGTGGCGTCGATGCCGTTGTGGGCGATGCGGGCGGCGATCAGCGACACGTTGTAGGCGTGCTTGCCCGAGCGCAAGCACAGCCGCCCCTTCATGGCGGGCTTGGCCAGGTCGTCGTAGCTGGCCACCTCGCCGGGCTTCACCCGGTCCCTGCTGGCCCAGAAGATGCGCGCCCGCGCCGACAGGCCGAACCACTTGCCGTCCGGGTGGCGGTAGTGGGCGGGGATGTTGGCCTCCAGCACCTTAGATTGCACCGGCTGCACCAGGTCGGCGTCCACCAGGTCGGTCAGGCGGCCGATGTCCACGGTCAGCACCGCGTCGGCGGGGCTGTTCATGCCCTCGGCCTTCAGTTTCTCCAGCATGCCCTTCTGGGCGTAGACGATGTTCACCTTGATGCCGGTCTCGGCGGTGAAGGCGTCCAGCAGCGGCTGGATCAGGAACGGCTGGCGGTACGAGTACAGGTTCACCTCTTCGGCGGCCCGGGCCGGGGCGGGGGCCAGCAGGGGGGCCAGGGCGGTGGCCGCCAGGACGGCGGCCGGCAGCAGCCGGGCCAATCCGCGCCAGGCCAATCCGCGTCGGGCCAATCCGCGCCGGGCCCGCCGGGCCCGCCGGGCCACGGCCCCCGGGGAACCCAGGGTTCCCCGAAGGGCCGCGTTCGCAGGGCCGGCAGAAGCGATGGGGTGGAAAGTCGTCATGTGTTTCGGGTCCCGTTGTCACACGGCGCCAGGGGCCCGAGCGCCATGCCCGGGTCGTCCCACGGGGCCGGTCCGCGTGGAAACTAGATCACCGCCGGTCATGAAATGAGAATGAATGTCATTTTCATTAATGCGGCTCCGCCACTCTATACACCGGCGGGCACGCATTTGCAACTCGTTCGCAACAAATGACCTGGTTTTTCGTGTGGGTATTCGCGGAGAGCCGCGGCGGCGAGGTGGGAAAAGAATTAATGCCAAAATAGGAAAAAACACTTGACATTTATGAAAAAATGTGCTAACGTTTCCCCACAATGCCCGTCCGCATGCCGGACGCACCGCCAGGTTCGGCGCGCTTCGCGCCAAGGCGGCCGCCCAGCGGCCGGCGACCCAGTGGCGGTGGACGCTCCCCAACAGGACCCGGGCCCCCGCGCGGCGAAACCGACGTTCGCCGCGAACGGCAACCCCTGCGCGCGGCGCGGGCCAGGCCCCCTGCGCCGCCCGCTCCGCGCGCCATCCAAGGAGACCACGGATGTCACTGGATTTCAGATTGAACAACACCCTGGGCCGCAGCCACAACACGGACCCCGACGACGTGCTGGCGGCCAAGGCCGCCTTCCGCGGCCTGGGATACTACAGGACCCCCCGCTACGGCATGACCCCCTATCCCGACGAACCCCTTTTCGAGGGCATCACCGCGTTCCAGCGGGACCACGACCTTGCCGCCGACGGCCTGATGAAGCCCGGCGGGCCGACGGCGAAGCGCCTGGGCCGGGTCCTCGCCAAGGGCGTTGGAACCGGCGCGAACATCGTCGCCGGCGAGCACGATTGGCAGGACGAGCTCTGGCAGCCCAAAAACTTCGGCCTGGCGGGCAGCATCGGCCACGGCCGCGCCAACGGCCGCCGCGACGTCATCGCCGCCAAGCGCGCCCTGGCCTGGGCCGGGCACTACCCGGCGGACCGGGTCCGCACCGAGGACGGCCGCCCCGACGCCGACCTGTTCGAGGGCCTGCGCGCCTTCCAGACCCGGCAGGGCCTCAAGCCCGACGCCTGGATGCGCCCGGGCGGCGAGACGGAGGGGGCGCTGGAGGGGGTGTTGCGGACCAAACTCGGCGACCCCGGAAACGTCTCGGGCGCCAACCTGTTGCAAGAAACGGACTCGACACCGGAACACGGCAACGATGGCGGAACCGGCGAGGTCCAGGTTGCCAGTTCGAGACCCGGGTTTGGGGCGATTGAGGCACTGGACCGGGGATTCGCACGGGGCCTTGACCGGGCGGCCGGCAAGGTCTTTTTCGAACGAGTCTTTCCTCTGATCGTTGTCCAGGAAATGGTTCACAGGGGGGTGCGGGGAGAGCTTGGAGAAAAGGCCTTAGAAGAGTCTTCCGAGCGCACCGCCATTGCGGATCCGCCGCCGCCACTGCCCGGCCGCGAGCCGCTTGCGAAACCGCCTTCCAACAGGGAGGAATTTCCGGCCAACCCACCGCAACTTCCCGGCACCGAGGTCTTGCCGATCAGCGGCGACGGCGAATCCCAGGTCTGGATCTATCCGATGCCGCCAGAAGAACTGACGGGTCCGCAAATCGTTGAAAACCGAAAAGGCAATGACGAAACTCAAGGAGAGGTTTCACGGATTGATTCTCGAATCCGAAGGTTGCATCCCGATTGGGTGTTGATTGGAGGCGGACCAGGCAAGAAAGAATTCTGGTTTCCGGGTCCAGGCGCGGCGTGGAAAGACGAGTAGGGGCGAGGTGGATCGGGTGTCCCCGGGGGACGCTGGGCCGATCTGGCATATCGCCTGCCCGACGGATCGATCCTGGTTGTACAGCATGCCGATGTCGACCGCCATGGGAACGTCAAACAACGTGAATTAGATGCCGCTTTTGACATGCGGAAACAACGAGTGGACGGAAAGCCTGTCCACGTGTTAATCGTTCCCAAAGCATGGCAGCTGAAAAAGACAAAATAGAGTTAGGAGTAGTCTGGCAACAAATCTAGCGGAGTTTGAAGTTGTTTCAAGCAAAATACAAAGATGTTGTTATCTCGGACTTCAAACTCCGCGTGCCAGTCGAATGGGAATGCGGGATAGATCCTGCCGAGGGTATGTTTTCTGTTTCTCCAGATGGCAAATGGAAAGCCTTCCCCCTGGTTGGATCGTTATCATCAATTCGGCCCAAGGGGCCGTTTTCCAAATCGCCTTCCCAGTATGGTGGAGGATCGGTTGGCGATTCCCAAGTCATCGTGGATTTCGTCTGTTCGGAAGAAAAACTCACAGATGTAACGAAGAAAATGGAGCCTGACTATGTCTTAGTCGAAGGTAGGGTCAATCGAGAAAATTACAACGAGGGAATTCATCAACAAGTTTTTTGTAAAATTAGCCATGACGCCGATCCGATTTTAATCAAAATAATGCTTGTCAATGATGCTGGAAAGTCCAGTTCCGAAGAGGACGACAAATATGTTGAATTCTTTCGAAACCAAGTATTAAAACTCGGGTTCTCTGGACACATCAAGCCGGAAATTCCGGCATTCCGATCTCCGCAAAAGGTGCCTCAACTGCGTTTGCATGTGTTGCCTGGTGGCGTTCTCATGGCGTTGCCCCAGGAATGGACGACCGATGATGCGGACGGGGGATTGACCGAGTGCTTTGATCCGCGTGACGAAGAAGAATGGACCACTTTATCGTTGCGTGCCGATTGGTATTTGCCCGGCTTTGACTCAAAAAATGATAGTTGTGGAACGGCCGATTCCCTCGCGGATGAACTACGATTGGACGCTGGTCGCAATCACGATATTAAGGTTGTGCGAGGCGTTGCTGGGCCCTTGACGTCCTATTGGTTTGATGGTGATCACAAAGGAGAAGCACTGCGATTTTTCCGATGGGACGGTTTTTATCAACTTCCGCGTTATATCTCCGTCGTTCATTTCACGTTGGTCATGGCGCATAGTTTACTGAAGACTGATTTTTCCGCTTGGCTCATCAGTGTTATCAATAGGGAAATACTTCTTGCCAGACCCGTGCCGCAAGATAGGGGCGGCGTTTGACGTCGATGCATTGTAAACGGGTTCCGGTTTCAGAATTAGGGATTGGATCAAACTTCGGACGAGAGACGGGGACGTAGGTCTGCACAATTGAAGTTATCACCAGACACGACCACCCATGCACCGACTCGCGGCCCAGGAAGACCGACTGGTACCTGGACCTGGAGGAGCAGGGCCGGCCGACCTTCTGGTCCGGCCCTGGGTGTGCCGGCCGATGGGTCGGTGCTTCGGGCCACGGCCCTGTTCCGCGAAGGATGGCGGCGTCCCGGGACGCGGCACGACCGGTCTTGCAGAAACGCGAGGTTCCAAATGACACGACGCTGGGCACTCGTTTGCGCCTGTACCCTCCTGCTGGCGGCGCCGGCGAAAGCCATGGCCGACCAGGACCCGCCGGTTTTCGAGCCGGCGAGATCGTTTGTCGGATGGGACGCCGTCGCCAGGCTGGTCTACGTCACCGGCGTGCTGGACGCCTGGTACCGCATCAAGCGGTCCGGCGTGCCGGAACGGTGGCTGTTCGATTGCCTGTACGGCAGCGGCGAAATTGAAATGACGCAGTTGGCGCTGCAGATCGTCACGACGGAAGCCGCCAAGGAGGCCATCGACGCCGGCCGCGGCGGCGCGTCCATGATCGACCTGCTGGTCCCGAAGTTGAAGGAGGTCCGCACGGTGCAGAAGAAGCCGGACGGGGCCGACAGCAGATGACGACCGCGAACAGGGACGACCGGCCCGCGGTGGGAAGCGAAAGCGAAGCGGCGTTGCCACGCTTGAACGACGGAAAGAACCGGTGGTCTGCAACGGGATCCGGTCCTGCAGAAACGCGAGGTTTCATTTGACACGACGCTGGGCACTCGTTTTCGCCTGTACGCTCCTGCTGGTGGCGCCGGCGAAAGCCATGGCCGACCAGGACCGGCTGGTTTCCGAGCAGGCGGAAATGTTTGCCGCATGGGACGCCGTCCTCAAACTGGCCTACGTCACCGGCGTGCTGGACGCCTGGTACCTGATCAAGCGGTCCGGCGAGCCGGAAGAATGGCTGTTCGACTGCCTGTATGGCGGCGGCGAAACGTCAATGACACGGCTGGCGATCCAGATCTTCGCGACGGAAGCCGCCCGGGAGGCCAAGGACGCCGGCCGCGGCGACGTGTCCGCGGTCGATGCGCTGGTCCCGAAGTTGAAGGAGGTCTGCGCGGCGCGCAAGAAACTGGACGGCGCCGACAGCAAATGACCGCCGCGGACCGGGCGAGCCGTCGCGGCCGGGACGATCGATCCGCGAAGGGGAAACGAATGCGAAGCGGCGTTGCCCTGGTCGCCGCGCGCGCGGTGCGCGAGGCCCGGGCCGCGGGGCGGGCGGACGGGTCGGTGGTCGACGCCCTGGTCGAGCGCCTGGCCCGGGCCTGCGACCCGCAGCTCGGCGTGCTGGACGGCGGCGGCGGGTAGGGGGCGGGCCGGAAAACCCTGGCGTTTCCGGGCCGTATTCGGCAGACTCGGCGCCATGGGCGGCGCCCCGGACGCGCCGCCGCAGGTGGAAAAGCCGTGCTCGCATGTCCATGAAGGTCGACAGGACCGGCGGCGCCAAGGGCGTCGACGGGGTCAAGCGCAAGCGCAAGGCGGGCGGCGCCGACGGCGCCGACTTCGCCGATTCCCTGCGCGGCGCCACTACCGCCGAGGGCCCCGCCGCCGTCTCGGGCGCCCAGCCCGTGGGCGCCGTGGACGCCGTGCTGGCGGTGCAGGAGGCCGACGAGGACGGCGCCGGCCGCGCCCGGCGCCAGGCCGTGGCCTATGGCGAGCTGCTGCTGGACCAGCTGGACGAGATCCGCGACGCCATCCTGGTGGGCGCCCTGCCCAAGGAGAAACTGGCCGCCATCGCCCAGGTCATGCGCGCCCGGCGGCGCCAGGTGGACGACCCGCACCTGTGCGAGATCCTGGACGAGATCGAACTGCGCGCCGAGGTGGAGATCGCCAAGCTGACCCGCGGCGGGTGAGCCCCCGGCCCGGGCCCGGCCGCCCCCGGACCCTCCCTTTGCGACCATAAAATATTGAAAGCGAAAGATATTCCCGCTATTGCGGTGCAGCATAAGTTTTGTTTGCGGCAACGGGCCCAGGTGCCTATATTCCCGCCCGTCCAATCCTACAAGCTGGGAGCCGTGCCACAATGAACGTCACCCTGCCGCCGGACTACAAGCCCTCCGAAAAAGAGGATTTCATGAGTCCGATGATGCTGGAGTACTTCCGGCAGAAGCTGCTGCGCTGGCGCGCCGAGCTCTTGAGCGAATCCAACGAGACGCTCCAGCACCTGCAGGAGGGCGGCGTCCTGGAACCGGACATCGCCGACCGCGCCTCGATCGAGACCGACCGCTCCCTCGAACTGCGCACCCGCGACCGGGCGCGCAAGCTGATCGGCAAGATCGACGAGGCCCTGAACCGCATCGACGACGGCAGCTACGGCTATTGCGAAGAGACCAGCGAGCCCATCTCGGTGCGCCGCCTGGAGGCCCGCCCCATCGCCACCCTGAGCATCGAGGCCCAGGAGCGCCACGAGCGCATGGAGAAGACCCACCGCGACGACTGAGCGTGACGGATCGGTGAATTCGGGAAGGCGCCGTCGAGGCGCCTTTTCTTTTTGTGCGCTCAGACGCCGCTTCGCCCTCCGGGCTTGGCTTACGGGCCTTCGGCCCGGGGTCGTCGCTGTGCTCCTCCGGGCCAGTCGGCGCCAGCGTATTTGGGGCCGGTGCCACGCCGCCCGGAAGGCGCCGTCGAGGCGCCTTTTCTTTTTGTGCGCTCAGACGCCGCTTCGCCCTCCGGGCTTGGCTTGCGGGCCTGCGGCCCGGGGTCGTCGCTGTGCTCCTCCGGGCCAGTCGGCGCCAGCGTATTTGGGGCCGGTGCCACGCCGCCCGGAAGTGCTCCGGCCGCAAGCTTGGTCTGGCCGGTTGGCGCGGACGAGCGTCAGCGAGGACCCCGGGCCATTAAGGCCCGTAAGCCAAGCCCGGAGGGCGAAGCGGCGCTTGAGCGCAAACAAAAAAAACCGGCGCCGAAGCGCCGGTGAGGAAGTTCCGGCCGGCCGTCCCCGCGGGGGCGGCGGCCGGGAACGGGAACTCTGTCCGGGTCAGAACGGGAACACGATGTCCCAGATCTGGGTGCCCCAGCGCGGCGCCTGCAGGTCGCTGAGCGTGCCGCGGCCGCCGTAGGCGACGCGCATCTCGGCGATCTTCTCGTGGGTCACCGTGTTGTCGGATTCGATGTCCTCGGGCCGCACGATGCCGGACACCTTCAGCTCGCGCAGCTCGTTGTTCACGCGGATCTCCTGGCGCCCCATGATGGCCAGGGCGCCGTTGGGCAGGACCTGGGTGACCACGGCGGCGAAGGTCAGCTCGATGGCCTCGCTGCGGTCGATCTGGCCGTCGCCCGAGGTCTCGTGCTGGTTGCCGAAGCTCATCAGCGTGCCGCCGTTGGCCACCCCCTGGGGCAGGAACTTGGAGAACTCGGCCTCCAGGCCCAGCAGGGTGGTCACGTCGGTGTCTTCCGAGTCGTCGCGCTGGCGCTCGGTCTTGTTGTCCAGCTTGGCCGAGTCGTTGAGGTTCAGCTTCACCGTCAGGATGTCGCCGATCTCCTTGGCCCGGTGGTCGCGGAAGAAGGCCCGCGCGCCCGAGCGCCACAGCGAGTTGGGGTTCGAGACGTTGGCCTGGGGAGCCGGCATGGGCAGGCTGACCGGGCGGTAGTCGGGCCGCGCCATGGGGTTGGTGATGGGGGTCAGCTGCGGCCCGTCGCCGACCTCGGAAAGGCGGGTGAACAGGTTGCAGGCCGGCAGCGCCGCAGCCAGCAGGGCGACGGTGACCAGGCGGAAGGCCAGGCGGGCGGGGGTGCGCGCGGCGGGGTGCAATGCGGGGGCGGTCATGGCTGTGTCTCCTGGCCCATGCCTAGTTCATGGCGACCGTCGCCGGCGGCTTGACGGCGACCCGGCCGGGGCCGGTCACCACGCCTTGGACGACGGTGTTGCTCTGCAGGTTGGTGACGCGCACGGTCTCGCCCAGGGCGCCGTCGTCCAGGGCCTTGCCGCGGGCGGTCAGCGACATGGTGCCGACCTCCAGGTGCATGGTCACCAGGCTGCGCTTGGCCACCAGCACCGGCGCCTGCACCTCGGACTGGCGCACCGGGTGGTCGCGGCGCAGGCTGCGCCGCGGCGCCTTGCCGATCAGGTCGGCGCTGTCGGCCACCACCTGGTCGTGCAGGCGGCGGGTCTGCACCTTGACCCATTTCAGGTCCTCGGCCCGGATCACGGTGCCGCGGGCGATGTCGTGGGCCGGCACCGGGATCTCGCTCATGCGCTGCAGCCGGCCCGAGGCCCGCACCCGCGGCGCCGCCGGGTCGTCGGCGGGGGCGCGCAGCACGGCGGTGAAGCGGCGCGAGCGCGGGTCGTAGACGATGTCGTCGACGGCCACGCTGGGCACCTGGTCCACGGCCACGTGCAGGCGCAGCAGGCGGTTGCCCATGATCACGCTCATGTCGCCCTCGGCGCCCAGGTCCGCCAGGCGCGACAGGATGGCGCCTTCCACGTCGGCGCGGGCCACCACCTGGCTGTCGCGGCGCACCACCGCCACGTCGTTGTCGTCCAGGGGCCGCCAGTCCAGCTTGTAGGCCCGCGCCACGCGATAGAGCCAGCGCGCGCCCAGGGTTACCTGGCGCCCGGGCGGCGGCGCCTTGGCCAGTTCGGTCTCGCCCAGGTCGCCGATGCCGGCGAACAGGTCGCCCAGCAGGATCACCGGGCCCTCGACCAGGACGTTGCTGTTGACCCGCACCTGGGCGTGCAGGTCGGCGCCGCGCACGGCGGCGGGGGCCGCCGCCGCGACGGCGGCCACGAGAAGCAGGGCAAGGAGGGTTCGCATCACCGGCCTCCTATCGCATGTTCGACAGCGTGCCCATCATTTCGTCCGCGGTCTGGATGACCTTGGAGTTCATTTCATAGGCGCGCTGGGCCGAGATGAGGTTGGAGATCTCCTCGACCGCGTTGACGTTGGATGTTTCCAGGAAGCCCTGCAGGATGGAGCCGAAGCCCACCGAGGCCGGGTTGCCGGTGACCGGGGCGCCCGAGGCCGGGGTCTCGATGTACAGGTTGTCGCCCACCGCCTCCAGCCCCGGCTCGTTGGGGAAGACCGAGATCTGCAACTGCCCCACGTTCTGCAGGTTGACCTGGTTCTCGAGCTTGACCAGCACCTCGCCCGACGAGTTGACGGCCACGTCGACCGCGTTGTTGGGCACGGTGATGCCCGGCAGCACGGTGTAGCCGTCGTGGGTCACGATCTGGCCGTCGGCGTTGAGCTGGAAGGTGCCGTCGCGGGTATAGGCGGTCTCGCCCGTGGGCATCTGGACGCGGAAGAACCCGTTGCCCTGGATGGCCAGGTCGAAGGTGTTGTCGGTGGCCGACAGGTTGCCCTGCTCGTGGATGCGGTAGACGGCGGCCAGCTTGACGCCCAGGCCCAGCTGCACGCCCGACGGCACCACGGTGCCGGTGTCCGACGACGTGGCGCCGACCCGGCGCAGGTTCTGGTACAGCAGGTCGTGGAATTCGGTGCGCCGGCGCATGAACCCGGTGGTGTTCATGTTGGCCAGGTTGTTGGACACCACCTCCACGTTGCGCTGCTGGGCCAGCATGCCCGTGGCCGCGATGTTGAGTGCTCTCATGTTCCCGTCCTTTCGTTGCCTTGGTCCCGGCGCCGGATCGTTGCCGGCGCCGGTCGTGTCCGGGTCAAACCGGTTTCGACAGTTCCTCGGACATGCGCTTCATGCGCTGGTCCTCGACCTCGATCAGCTTGCGCACGGTGTCGTAGGCGCGGTGCACCTCGATCATGCGCGTCATCTCGACCACGCCCTGGACGTTGGAGTCCTCCAGCGCGCCCTGGACCACGTCGCGCCGCGCCGGCTCGTCCGCCGTGGGGGTCGCGTCGGGCGGGGCCTGGAAATAGCCGCCGGCCACCGGGCGCAACTGTTGCTCGTTCTCGAACTTGACCACGCGCAGGCGGCCCAGCTCGCCGTTGCGGGTGGCCACCGTGCCGTCGCGCGAGATGGTGACCTCGCGGTCGTCGGGGGCCAGGATCAGCGGGCCGCCGCCCTCGGTCAGCACCGGGAAGCCGTGCTGGGTCACCACCTGTCCGGCCTCGTCCAGCTGGAAGCGGCCGTTGCGGGTGTAGCGTTCGCCCTGGGGCGTCTCGATGACGAAGTAGGCGCCGTTGCGCACGGCCAGGTCGAAGGGGTTGCCGGTCTGGCGCACCGGGCCCTCGGCGGTGTCGCGCATGGTGGCGATGTCGCGGGTGAAGGCCAGCTTCTCGCCCAGCAGGCGCTCGCCGCCGCGGCTGCGCACCAGGTGGTCGACGAACATCATGCGCTCGCCCTGGAACCCGACCGTGTTCATGTTGGCGATGTTGTTGGCGACCACCGCCATCTGCCGGCGTAGGGCGGCCTGGCGCGAGAGGGCGATCAGCGATGTGTTTTCCATGGCGGCAAGTCCGTTTCAGCCCGGTGCACAATCCCGCCGGCTCCGTTGCATCCCCCATGCCAGATCGGTGTTGGTAATAAAAACAATGAGTTACCCGCGCGCGTTGATCGCCACTGCCGGTCCGAGGGGCAACAATCGACCCGTCCTCCCGGCAGGAATTGCCGCCGCCGCCGCGCCCGGCCGCGGCCGGGCCCCTTCAACAAGTTATTAACCATCACAACCTTATAGTGGCGGCCTGATCAGGGCGGCCCGGCGCGACGTTTGCGCGCGGCCGGTGAAGGCGAGACGACACCACGCGATGGCCGACGACATTGAAGAAGTGGAGGAAGGCGGCGGGCCGGAAGACGGCGAAGGTGAAGGCGGTTCACCGGCCAAGGGCGGCAAGAAGAAGCTCATCCTGGTCATCGTCGCGGTGCTGGTGCTGGTGGTCGGCGGCCTGGCGGGGTCCTACTTCATGGGCTTCCTGGACCCGGTGATGGCCATGCTGGGGTCGCCGCCCAAGTCCGAGGCGGGCGAGGGCGCCACGGCCGAGGCCGGCATGGCGCCGGGCGAGACGGTCTTCTACGACCTGCCCGAGCTGCTGGTGAACCTGAACACCGGCCAGCGCAAGTCGACCTTCCTCAAGATCCGGGTCAGCCTGGAACTGGACTCGAACAAGGACATACCTGGCATCGAACGGAAACTGCCCCGGATCATGGACAACTTCCAGGTATACCTGCGCGAGCTGCGGGTCGAGGATCTGAAGGGCTCGGCCGGGATCTACCGCCTGCGCGAGGAGCTGCTGACGCGGGTCGCCGCGGCGGTGGCGCCGGCCAAGGTCAACGACGTGCTGTTCAAGGAGATGCTGGTGCAATGACGCCCCCCGCCGACCAGGATGCCGACCAGACGGCCGCCGAATGGGATGCCGCCATGACCGGCGAGAACCAGGACGGTGACGCCGCCGCCAAGGCCGAGGACGACCTGGCGTCGGACTGGGAAACCATGGTCGAGGGCGAAGGCAAGACCGTGGACCCCGGCGAGATGACGAACGCCGCCCGCGAGTCCTCGCGGGTCCTGAACCAGGACGAGATCGACAGCCTGCTGGGCTTCGACGAGGAGAAGCACGAGGGCGAGGAGAACGCCGGCATCCAGGCCATCCTCAACTCGGCCCTGGTGTCCTACGAACGCCTGCCCATGCTGGAGGTGGTGTTCGACCGCCTGGTGCGGCTGATGTCCACCAGTCTGCGCAACTTCACCTCGGACAACGTCGAGGTGTCCCTCGACAACATCGCCTCCATCCGCTTCGGCGACTACCTGAACTCGATCCCGCTGCCGGCCATGCTCAGCGTCATCAAGGCCGAGGAGTGGGACAACTTCGGCCTGATCACGGTCGACTCGTCGCTGATCTATTCCATCGTCGACGTGCTGCTGGGCGGGCGCCGCGGCACCGCCGCCATGCGCATCGAGGGGCGCCCCTACACGACCATCGAGCGCAGCCTGGTCGAGCGCATGATCCACGTCATGCTGGGCGACCTGAGCGCCGCCTTCGAGCCCCTGTCGCCGGTGACCTTCCGGTTCGAGCGGCTGGAGACCAACCCCCGCTTCGCCACCATCTCGCGGCCCAGCAACGCCGCCATCGTCGCCCGCCTGCGCATCGACATGGAGGACCGCGGCGGACGGCTGGAACTGTTGCTGCCCTACGCCACCCTGGAGCCGGTGCGCGAGCTGCTGCTGCAGATGTTCATGGGCGAGAAGTTCGGCCGCGACTCCATCTGGGAGACCCACCTGGCCGAGGAACTGTGGCTGACCGACGTGGAACTGGAGGCGGTGCTGGACCACCAGGTCATGCGCCTCAAGGACGTGTTCGACCTGCGGGTCGGGTCGCGCATCATGCTGAATGCCAGGCCGGATTCCGACATCGAGGTGCGCAGCGGCACCATCCCGCTGTACACGGGCAAGATGGGCCGCCGGGGCGACCACATCGCCGTGCGCATCGATGGCAAGGCCAAGAAGCGGCCGTGACGGACTGGGAGTGAGGAGCAAGCCGTGCCGTTATCCCTGATGCTGGATATCCTGATCGCCGTGCTGCTGGTGGTGACCATCGTCTACGCCATCATCCTGAACCGGCGCCTGGGCAACCTGCGCCGCGACCGCCAGGAGCTGGAGCAGCTGGCCAAGACCTTCGCCGACGCCACCACCCGCGCCGACGAGAGCATCGGCCGCCTGCGCGCCACCGCCGAGGAGTTGCAGCAGCGCATCGACGCCGCCAGGTCGGTGGGCGAGGACCTGGCCTTCATGTCCGACCGCGGCGAGAGCCTGGCCGACCGCCTGGAGGGGGCGGTGCGCACCAACCGCGGCCGCGCCGCGCCGGCGGGCGAGGTCGACGACGGCAAGTCCGACGCCGAGCGCACCCTGCTGCAAGCCCTGCAGTCGGCGCGGTGAGGGGCGGCGGGCGATGACGGACTGGCTGGCGAGAATCCGGCTGCTGCCGGTCACCATCTTCGTGGCGGCGCTGATGCTGACGGTGCGGGTGGGCTACATCTGGGACGGCATGGACGGCCTGATCCATCCGACCCTGTCGGTGTCCCAGGCGGCGGCGCAGCAGCAGCAGCCGGCGGCGCCCCAGCCGGCGCCAACGGCGGAACAAAAACCCACGGCCGGCGAAGGGACCCCGCCGGCCGGGGGCCAGGACATGGCCGCCAAGCCGGCGCGGCGCGGCGCCGGCCTGCTGGAGGACGACCCCACCCTGCTGACCCAGGCCGAGATCGACCTGTTGCAGCAGTTGGCCGAGCGGCGCGAGGCCCTGGACGGCCGCGAGCGCGAGCTGGAGCGGCGGCTGGCCCTGCTGAAGGCCGCCGAAGGCCGCATCGACGGCAAGGTGGCCGAGATGAAGAAGCTGCAACAGACCATCGACGAGCTGGTCAAGGAGTTCAACAAGCAGCAGTCGGCCAAGGTCCTGAGCTTGGTCAAGATCTACGAGAACATGAAGCCCAAGGATGCGGCGCGCATCTTCGAGGACCTGGAGATGGACACCCTGCTGATGGTCGCCGAGCGCATGAAGGAGCGCAAGCTGGCGCCCATCATGGGCAAGATGAACCCCGAGAAGGCGCGCCAGGTGACGGTCGAACTGGCCCGCCTGCGCAACCTGCCCACCACCGCCGCCGCCGGCCAGAACGGCGGATAGGGTGGCGCCGGGGGCCGAACAAGAAGAGGAATTGGAAGGAGGACGCGGCGGGCCATGCGGGTGCTGATCGTCGACGACAGCAACGCCATGTTGAAGGTCATCCGCGTCCTGCTGGCGCAGATCGGCTTTGAAGAGGTGGACGAGGCCAGCGACGGCGCCATGGCCCTGGACATGCTGCGCCGGGGCGACTACGGCCTGGTCATCTCGGACTGGTCCATGGAGCCGGTCAGCGGCATCGAGCTGCTGCGCACGGTCCGGGCCGAGGGCGCCTGGCGCGACCTGCCGTTCATCATGGTCACCGCCGAGACCCGGCGCGAGAACCTGGAGGAGGCGCGCGCGGCCGGGGTGTCGGAATACGTGCTGAAACCCTTCGACGCGCCGGCCCTGCAGCGGACCATCGCCCGCGTGCTGGGCACGGCGGGCTGAGGCCCAGGGGCGGACCGACCATGGACGACATGGACATCGCCAAGCCCGAGGAGCCGCGCGACAACACCCTGGCCCTGTTCCTAGGCCTCTACCTGCTGGTGCTGGCCTTCTTCATCCTGCTGGTCACCATCTCGACCCTCGAAGAGGTGAAGTCCAAGGCGGTGATGCAGAGCCTGTCGTCCACCTTCGCCTCCATCTTCCCGGCCTCGACCACCCTGTCCGCCTTCACCTCCCAGGAGGGCGAGTTCCTGGCCGGGCAGGAGTTCCAGGAGGAGGTCACGGGCATCTTCGCCACCACCTTCCCGGTGGCCAAGGTCGAGGTCATCCACCCCGGGCGCCTGATGCACGTGACCCTGCCGTCGGACCGCATGTTCCACGACGGCGAGGACCGGGTCCGCGAGGCGCGCAAGGAGATGCTGGACCGCATCGTCGCCGCCATCTCCAACCGGCCCGACGGGCTGCGCTACGACCTGGACTTCGTCATCGGCAGCCCGCCCGCGGTGGGGGCCGGCCTGCCCATCGGCTCGACCCTGGAGATGCGCCGCGCCGGCGCCTTCGCCCAGGAGATGGCGGCGCGCGGCCTGCCGGCGGACAGCCTGGCCGTGGCCATGGCGCCGGGCAGCCCCGACCAGGTCAGCCTGCAGTTCCACGTGCGCCGCCGCGACGAGGCCCGGGTGCGCCTGGAGGCCTTCGGCCGGGCGGTGGAGGAGGCGGCACCGGCCGGTGCCGCCCCGGACCAGGGAACGCCGGGCCAGGGAGGGGACGAGTGATGCAGGGCGACGACGAGCTTCCCCCGCCGGCGCCGCCCAACATGGGCTGGATGGTCACCTTCACCGACCTGGTGTCGCTGATGCTGACCTTCTTCGTGCTGCTGTTCTCCATGTCGTCGGTCAAGATCGACCGCTGGGAGGAGATGATCGACGGCCTGTCGCAGACCCTGAACCCGACCCGGGAGAAGACCCTGGTGGCGGCCACGGCCAAGCACAACATCTCGACCAGCTTCCGCAAGCGGGCCGTCAACCTGGATTACCTGGAGGCGGTGCTGGCGGACACGGCGCGGGGCGACGACCTGCTGTCGCGCTCGGCCATCGTGCTGCTGGAAGACCGCCTGGTCATGGCCCTGCCCGGCGACCTGCTGTTCGAGAAGGGCCGCGCCGTGCTGTCCGAGGCGGCGCGCCAGGCCCTGTTCCACCTGGGCGGCATCCTGCGCAACATCGACAACCAGATCGCGGTGTCGGGCCACACCGATCCGATCCCGATCCAGAGCGCCGAGTACCGCTCGAACTGGGAGCTGTCCCTGGCCCGGGGCATCGCCGTGGTCAACGCCCTGCGCCGTTCGGGCTATACCGACCAGATCCTGGCCTACGGGCTGGCCGACAGCCGCTACGCCGACCTGCCGGACCTGCCCGAGGAGCGCAAGCGGGCCCTGGCGCGGCGGGTGGACATCGTGATATTGCCGACGGTGGGTAGCTGACGGGGAAAGCCGCATGGGTCGTTTCCTGCACCGGGTCCTGTTCCTCCTTTCCGCCCTTGCGGTGCTGGCCGTGGCCGGCCTGCCGGGGCGGGCGGTGGCCGACCCCGTGCGCGTGCGCGGCGGCGTGCACGAGGGGTTCGGCCGCATCGCCTTCACCTGGCCCAGCCCGGTGGGGTTCGAGGCGGCCGTGGACGGCACCCGCCTGACGGTGCGCTTCGACCGCGACATCGAGGCCGACTACGGCCCCCTGGTTCGCACCCTGCGCGCCTATGTGGCCGGCGCCGCGGCGGGGGCCGACGGGCGCTCGGTCGAGGTGGTGCTGCGCCGGCCCCTGGCCCTGCGCAGCTTCGACCTGGGGTCCATGGTGGTGGTCGACCTGCTGGACGACGGCGCAACGGCGGCCACCGCGGAGTCGGCGCCGGCGCCGGCACCGGCAGAGGACACGGCGGCGTCGGAGGTCCCGGCCCTGGGGGTGCGCTATGGCGTCCACGAGGGCTTCGACCGGGTGGTGTTCGACTGGCCCACGGCGGTGCCCTACGAGGTGACCCGGGACGGCGAGCGGGCGGTGATTACCTTCGACCGGCCCGGGCGCCTGGTCACCGGCCGGCCGCCGGCCCTGGACAACCTGCGCCGCCTGGCGGCCGAGGTGACGGACGGCAAGCTGGCCGTCACCCTGGGCATCCCCGCCGCGGCGCGCCTGCGGCACTTCCGGTCCGGACCCAAGGTGGTGGTGGACATCGGCGCCCCGCCCGAGGCGCCGACCCCGAGCCCGGCCCCGGCCCCGGCCCCGATCACGGCCCCGGCGGCCGCCGCCGAACCCGCCCCGGCCCCGGCGCCCGAAACCGCCGCGGCCGCGGCACCGGCCCCGGAACCAAAGCCCGAACCCGCGCCGGCACCGGCGCCCGCGCCCGCCCCGGAAGCCGCATCCGCGCCGCCGGCGGAGGCTCCCGCCGCAACTCCGGCCCCCGCGGCCCCCGCGGCCGCGCCCCCGGCGGAAACCGCGGCGGCGGAGAAGCCGGGCATGGCACCGCCGCTGTCGCTGATCCCCGAAAAGCGCGACACCGCAACCGCGGCCGAGGCATCCCCGGGCGCCACCGCCGAGGGCGCCGCACCGCCGGCGGCGGCCGGCACCGCCCTGCGGTTCGACTGGGACAGCCCGGTGGCGGCGGCGGTGTTCCGCCGCGCCGGCGCCCTGTGGGTGGTGTTCGACAAGGACCGCGACTTCGATCCCGAGGCCCTGCGCCAGGGGGCCGCGGCGGCGGTGCGGCGCATCGACCGGGTGCCGGCCGGCGACGCCGCCGTGTTCCGGGTGCAGACCATCGCCGGCCTGAACCCCGAGATCCACCGCGACAACCTGGCCTGGGTCCTGGACTTCAAGAAGCAGCCCCTGGCCGCGGTGGTGCCCATCGAGTCCAAGACCCAGCTCGACTCGCCCCTGGGCGCGCGCCTGTTCCTGCCGGTGGCCGAGCCGGGCCGGGCCATCGCCCTGACCGATCCCGAGGTCGGCGACAACCTGGTGGTGGTGCCGGTGATCCCCCTGGGCCACGGCCTGCGCAACGGCTACGACTACCCGCAGATGCGCTTCCCGGCCACGGCCCAGGGGATCGTGGTCGAACCGCGCACCGACGGCCTGCGCGTGCGGCCCATCCGCCAGGGGGTCGAGGTGACCAGCACCACCCCACTGCTGGTGACCCCGGTGTCCGAGGAGGAGCGCGCCGAGAGCCGCCTGGCGCCGAGCGAGCCCCTGACCCGCATCCTGGCCCTGGAGCGCTGGCGCGGCCTGCCCCTGGAGGACTTCGTGGACAACCGCGAGGCCCTGCAACTGGCCGTCGCCACGGCCGAGCCCGACAAGCGCCACGATGCGCGCATGGACCTGGCCCGGTTCTACTTCGCCAACCGCTATGGCGCCGAGGCGCTGGGCGTGCTCGCCACGGTCGCCCGCGAGCGGCCGGAGTCCCTGGAAGAGGCCGAGTTCCACCTGCTGCGCGGCGGCGCCAACCTGATGATGGACCGCCCGGCCGAGGCGGCGCCGGACCTGGACCACGCCAGCCTTGACGGCAGCGACGAGGGCGCCTTCTGGCGCGCGGTGCTGGCCGCCAGGCAGGGCAGGGGGGCGGCCGCGGCGGCCGAGCTGAAGCGCACCGGGGCCATCGTCCTGCCCTATCCCAAGGCCCTGCGCACGCCGCTGGGCATCACCATCGCCGACGCGGCGGTGGACGCCGGCGACGTGGGCATGGCCGAACGCCAGGTGCAGGCCCTGCTGGCCGGCGACCCGCCGCCGGTCCGGCGCGACGAGATCACCTTCGTCGACGGCCGCCTGGAGGAGCTGAAGGGCGAGTTCAACAACGCCGTGGCGCGGTGGGAGACGGTGCAGAACGGCGCCCACCGGCCGAGCCGGGCCCGCGCCACCATGGCCCGCGCCGAGCTGCTGCTGAAAGAGGGCCAGATGACCCCGGCCGAGGCCATCGACGAGTTGGAGTCGCTGCGCTTCACCTGGCGCGGCGACGACTTCGAGTTCAACCTGCTGCGCCGCCTGGGCAACCTGTACCTGGAGCAGGGAGACTTCCGCCGCGGCCTGCGCACCCTGCGCCAGGCGGCGACCCACTTCCGCGACCACCCCCAGGCGGCCCAGGTGACCCAGCGCATGGCCGACACCTTCCGCTACCTGTTCCAGGAGGGTGCCGCCGACCGCCTGCCGCCGGTCAGCGCCATCGCCCTCTATGAGGAGTTCCGCGAACTGACCCCGCCGGGGGCGGCCGGCGACGAGATGATCCGCAAGCTGGCCGACCGCCTGGTGGGGGTGGACCTGCTGGACCAGGCGGCGGCGCTGCTGGAGAACCAGGTCGAGTTCCGCCTGCAGGGCGAGGAGAAGGCCCGGGTCGGCGCCCGCCTGGCCCTGGTGCGCATCCTGGGCCGCGCGCCGGACAAGGCGATCAAGGCCCTGGACGACTCGGCCGCCGACCAACTGCCGCCGGACCTGACCGCCCAGCGCGCCCGCCTGCGCGCCCGCGCCCTGACCTCGCTGGACCGGTTCGAGGACGCCCTGGCCCTGCTGGCCGAGGACGACGGCCGCGAGGCCGAGGAGCTGCGGACCGAGATCTTCTGGCGCCAGCCGGACTGGCGCAAGGCGGCCCAGTCCCTGCGCAGCCTGACGGCGCGGGCCGGGGTTCGGCCCGGCATCCCCCTGTCACCCGAGCAGGCGGGCCTGGTCATGAACCTGGCCGTGGCCCTGACCCTGTCCGACAACGAGCGCGGCGTCGCCCGCCTGCGCGCCGACCTCGGCCAGGCCATGGACGCCAGCCGGTTCCGCGACGCCTTTCGTCTGGTCACCCAGCCGCCGCAGCGGGGCCTGCTAGAACCCGCGCAGGTGGCGGCCCGGGTGCGCGGCGCCGAGAATTTTGTCTCCTTCATGGCCCGCTACCGCGAAGACCTGCGCAACGGCCGCCTGAGCGACGTGAACTGAGCCGGCAATCGACACCGGAACCGGGTCCGGCGCGGGCTCCCGCCGGCCGTGATTTGGCTTGCGTTCGGACGACCGGAGCACTAAAACCCCCACTTCTCAGCAACTGCAATCCGGCCGGTGGGGGGATTACGCATGGACCTTCTTGCCCGCGACGTCGACGACACGACCGAAACGATCGACAACGGCACCGATTATTTCGTCGAGCGCGACGGACAGAAGTTCGCCGGCATGCACCTGCTGGTGGACCTGTGGGGCGCCACGGGCCTGGACGATCCGGCCGGCATCGACCGCGCACTGTGCGGCGCGGCCCGCGCCGCCGGGGCGACCATCCTGCATTCCCATTTCCACCATTTCTCGCCCAACGGCGGCGTCTCGGGCGTCGTGGTCCTGGCCGAGTCCCACATCAGCATCCACACCTGGCCCGAGCGTGACTTCGCCGCCGTCGACATCTTCATGTGCGGCGACTGTGACCCCCACGACGCGCTGCCCATCCTGCGCGATGCCTTCCGACCCGACCGCATGGACTGCGACGAGCAGCGGCGGGGCCTGTTGAGGTGAAGGCTGCCGACATCTGGTTCGACGAGCGTCTGTATTCCAACGAGGACGGCCCGGGCTACGCCCAGCGCTTCCGCGTCTCCAGCATGGTGTACGAGGCCGACACCGACTTCCAGGAACTGGTCATCTTCGACACCGCGGCCTTCGGCCGGGTGCTGGCGCTGGACGGCGTGATCCAGACCACCGAGGGCGACGAGTTCGTGTACCACGAGATGCTGGCCCACGTGCCCATCTTCGCCCACGGCGCGGTGCGCCGGGTGCTGATCGTCGGCGGCGGCGACGGTGGCGCCCTGCGCGAGGTGCTGCGCCACCCCACGGTGGAGCAGGCGGTGATGGTCGAGCTGGACCGGACCGTGGTGGACCTGTGCCGCGAATACATGCCGTCCCTCAGCGCCGGCGCCTTCGACGATCCGCGCGCCGAGCTGGTCATCACCGACGGGGTCAAGTTCATGGCCGAGACGGACCGGCGGTTCGACGTGATCATCGTCGATTCCACGGACCCCATCGGCCCCGGCGAGGTGCTGTTCACGTCCGCCTTCTACGCCGACTGCCGGCGCTGCCTGACCCCCGGCGGCGTGCTGGTGACCCAGAACGGGGTGCCCATGATGCAGCCCCGCGAGGTGACCACCACCCACCGCCGCCTGGCGCCCATCTTCGCCGACGCGTCCTTCTACGTGGCCGTGGTGCCCACCTACGTGGGCGGCATGATGACCCTGGCCTGGGCCAGCGACAACGCGGCCCTGCGCCGGCAGACGGTGGCCGACATCGCGCCCCGGGTCGCCGCCGCGGGCCTGGACCTGCGGTACTACACCGCCGGCCTGCACGTGGGCGCCTTCGCCCTGCCGGGCTACATCTCGCGCCTGATGGACTGAACCCCGCCGGGGCCGGAACCGGACCCGTCAAGCCGTCAAAAAGGGGCCGATCCAGAGGATCGGCCCAGTACTGGGGGTAAGTGAAGGCAAGTTTGCGCTTCCAAGCCCTACGGGGTCTTGGTCACGCGCACTTTCTTCACGTTCTTCCGCGCCTTGGCGGTCTTCGGAAGCGTGAGGGTCAGGACGCCCTTGTCGAAGGTCGCCGTGACCTTCCCGTCGTCGACCGCTTCCGGCACACGGAAGCTGCGGCGGAACGAGCCGTAGCTGCGCTCCATGAGGTGGAAGTCCTTCTTGGTTTCATCCCGCTCGAACTTCTTCTCGCCCTTCACGGTCAGCATGCCGTCGGCGAGGGTGACGTCGATGTCACCTTCGTCCAGGCCGGGCATCTCGGCCGTGATGGTGAAGGCCTTCGCCGTTTCCTCGACGTCCACCTTGGGCGTCAGGGCGCGAAACTGAACCGGTTCGCGCTTGAACAGGTCGAAGGGATCCAGGTTGAACCCCCGCCACAGGTCGCCGCGATGGAACCCCGGGAAGAAGTCATCGAACAGGCGATCGATTTCCGTGCGCAGGGATTGCAGCGGATGGGTCAGCGGGCGCTCGACGGGAGACATCGCCTTTTCGGCGGTCTTTTCCGGGGTCGCCTTGACATCCTCTTTCTTGACAATGACTGACATGACGTACCTCCATTCCAAAAGCCCTTGCCTTGGAATCCCCTCCGATCGAGTCGGTCGGGGGGGAACGCCATTCCCTAACAATAAATATGATAATGTATTCAACATTGAATATGGTGTGTTAATGCCGGCGGTCGGCCATGTCCGTCCCGCATGGCCGAGGGGAAAGAACGCCGGAATCGGGGGAGTTCAGCCGCCGAAACTGCGCACCAGGCTGCCCACCACCATGTACCAGCCGTCCACCAGCACGAAGAAGATGATCTTGAAGGGCAGGGCGATGATGATCGGCGGCAGCATCATCATGCCCATGGACATGAGCACCGAGGCCACCACCATGTCGATGATCAGGAACGGCAGGAAGATCAGGAAGCCGATCTCGAAGGCGCGGCGGATCTCGCTGATCATGAAGGCCGGGATCAGCACCCGCAGGGGCACCTCGCGGCGCACCTCCTCCTCGGGCACCTTGGCGAACTCCACGAACAGGGCCAGGTCCTGTTCGCGCACGTGGCCCATCATGAAGGTGCGCAGGGGCGCCACCGAGCGGTCGAAGGCCTGAAACTCGTCGATCTGGCCCTCGATCAGGGGCTTGATCCCCTGCTGGTAGGACTGCTCGAAGGTCGGCATCATCACGAACATGGTCAGGAACAGGGCCAGGCTGACCAGCACCTGGTTGGGCGGCGACTGTTGCGTGCCCATGGCCGTGCGCACGAAGGACAGCACGATCACGATGCGGGTGAAGGACGTGACCATGATCAGGATGCCAGGCGCCAGGCTGAGCACGGTCATCAGCGCCAGCAGCTGGACGATGCGGCCGGTCGACGACGAGTCGCCGTCGCCCAGGTCCAGGCTCAGGCTCTGGGCCGCCGCCGGGTCGGCGGCCAGGGGCAGGAAGGCCAGGACGGCGAGCAGCAGCGCCGGCAGCAGCAGGCGCCGGGTCACAGGGTCGGCTCCCGCTTTTCCGGCGGGCCGCCCGTGGCGGAACCGGCCAGGGCGTCGGCGAAGGCCGGCGGCGGGGTGATGTTGCCCTCGACCACCGTCTCCGACGCGGCGCCCAGCAACAGCAGGTGCTCGACCCCGTCGCGGCTGACCAGGACCAGGCGCCGCTTGCCGTCCATGGGCAATATCTCGACGATGCCCAGGCGCCGGTTGCGGCTGGTCCGCCCGGCGGCGGCGTAACCCACACCCAGGCGTCGCGCCACCACCGCCAGCACGCCCACCAGGGCCAGCACGAAGACCAGCGCCAGGACGAACCGCAGGTATTCGGTCACCTCCACGGCCGGGCCCTCACGGTTCGCCGCCGCCTCCGGCCCGGGATTCCTCCTGGGCCGTCAGGTCGGCGGTCAGGGCGTCCAGGTCCACCATCAGGGCGTCCAGCACGGCGCGCAGGTCCGGGCGGTCGTCCGCCGGCGCCGCCAGGGCCAGCTCGCACAGGTGCGCCACCTGGATCGGCATGCGCACCAGGTCCACCGACTCGCCGGCCGCCACCCGGCGCCGCGCGTCGGCGATCAGGTCGGCCACCCGGCCGGCCTCGGCGTCGAATTCGGCCCGGGCGCTCATGGCGCCGCGCCGCCGGGGTCGGCCGCCGGCGCGCCGTTGGCGCGGTACACGTAGGCCAGGATCTCGGCCACCGCGGCGAAGGCCTCGACGGGGATTTCGCTGTCGATGTCGATGGCGCTCAGCAGCTCGGCCAGGTCGGCGTCCTCGCGCACCTTGACGTCGTGGGCGAAGGCGATGGCCAGGATCTGCTCGGCGATGGCGCCGCGGCCGCCGGCCACCACCCGGGGCGCCCGGTCCGCCGCCGGGTCGTAGTCCAGCGCGACGGCGACCGGAACCTTGCCGTCGCCGGGCTCGCCCTGGGGGCCGTCATCGCGGTCGTCGGCGTCGTTCAGGGCCGGAGATCCTTGGTTGGCGGTGGGGGTTTCAACTGCGCGCCAGTCTGGGCAATTAAGCTTAAGAAACCCTTAAGCCGGCCGCCGGCGAGAGCGGCAAATCGCGGAATTAATATTTTAAAATCAATTCATTACGGGCGCATCGCCATGCTTTACCGAATCTTAAGGGGAGCCGGGGATACTGACCCCCTGGACGCCCGCCCAACCAAGGAAAGCGGTGACGATGGACCTGAACAAGCTGACCCTGTTCGGCATGGTGAAGAAGCGCCTGGCCTGGCTGGCGCAGCGCCAGGAAGTGGTGGCGCAGAACATCGCCAACGCCGATTCGCCCGGGTACCGGCCCAAGGACCTGCGCGCCTTCCAGTTCCGCGAGCTGGTGCGGCGCGAGGGGGCGGAGCTGAACATGGCCGTGTCCCAGCCCGGGCACCAGGGCGGCCGGCGCAAGCGCATCCGGGACTTCGCCGAGGAGACCGAGCGCCGCCCCTTCGAGACGGCGCCGGCCGGCAACGCCGTGATCCTGGAGGAGCAGATGGGCAAGCTGAACGAGACCGGCGCCGCCCACAAGCTGACCTCGGAACTGTACAAGAAGCACCTGAACATGATCCGCATCGCCATCGGCAAGGGCTAGGCGCGGACGGATAGGCGACCATGGACGACATCCTCAAGACCCTGCGCATCTCGTCGGCCGGCCTCAAGGCCCAGGGCACGCGCCTGCGCGTCATCTCCGAGAACATCGCCAACGCCGATTCCCTGCCCACCAAGCCGGGCGAGCGGCCGTACCAGCGCAAGGTGATCACCTTCAAGAACGAGCTGGACCGCACCCTGGGACTGGACACCGTGCGGGTGGACAAGGTGCGGCCCGACAAGTCCGGGTTCGAGAAGCGGTTCGAGCCCTCGCACCCGGCCGCCGACGCCGACGGCTACGTGCTGGCGCCCAACGTCAACACCCTGGTCGAGATGATGGACATGCGCGAGGCGCAGCGGTCCTACGAGGCCAACCTGAACGTCATCCGCTCGTCCAAGGCGATGCTGTCCAGCACCATCGAGATCCTCCGCTAGGCAAGGGGCCCCGCACATGGCCGACATGATCGCAAAGAACATCGCCGCCGCCGCCGGCGCCTATGCCAAGGCGGCGCGCGGCTTCGACCGCCCGCCCCTGGAGGCGCGCGAGGGCGCGCCCGGCGGCGGCGAGTTCGCCGCCCTGGTGCGCGGCGCCATGGACGAGGCGGTGAAGATCGGCCAGCGCGGCGAGCAGCTCTCCATGGCCGCCATCAACGACAAGGCCGACCTGAACCAGGTGGTCACGGCAGTGGCCGAGGCCGAGGTCACCCTGCGCACGGTGGTGGCCGTGCGCGACAAGGTCCTGGAGGCCTATCGCGAAATCATCAAGATGCCCATGTAGGGCATCGGCATCGGCGGCGCCCGCCAGAACGGCGCCCGCGCGCGGCCCGGCCCGGGAGGCCCCATGAACGAAGTCGCCGTCCTGGAAGTCGGGCGCGAGGCCCTGTGGGTGGTGATCAAGACCGCCGGCCCGATCATGCTGGCGGGCTTGGTGGTGGGCCTGATCATCGCCCTGTTCCAGGCCCTGACCCAGGTCCAGGAAATGACCCTTACCTTCGTGCCCAAGATCCTGGTTATCTTCCTGGCCATCGTCGTGTTCCTGCCGTTCATGATGACCACGGTGCTGGAATTCTCGGCCTCCCTGTTCGACCGCATCGTCGCCCTGGGGTAGGGCGCGCGGCATGCTGCAGGAGCTTCTGAACACCAACGTCTACGGCTTCCTGGTGGTGTTCACCCGTCTGGGCACGGCCATGGCGCTGATGCCCGGGTTCAGCGCCGCCTACGTGCCGGTGCTGGCCCGCCTGACCCTGGGGCTGGCGCTGTCGCTGCTGGTCCTGCCGGTGGTGGCCGACCGCCTGCCGCCTCTGCCCGACAGCGGCATCCAGCTGTTCATGGTGCTGCTGGTGGAGTTCACCGCCGGCGCCTTCATCGGCACCGCGACGCGCATCCTGATCGGCGCCCTGCAGACGGCGGGCACCATGATCTCGTACTTCTCGTCCATGGCCAACGCCTTCGTCCAGGACCCGGTGGCCGAGCAGCAGAGCTCGACCATCGCCGGCTTCCTGTCGGTGACCGGGCTGTTGCTGATCTTCGTCACCGACATGCACCACACCATGCTGCGTGCGGCGGTGGACAGCTACGTCCTGTTCGTGCCGGGGCACCTGCTGCCGGTGGGCGACATGGCCGATTCGGTGGCGCGGCTGACCGCCGACAGCTTCGCCCTGGGGGTGCGCATGTCGGCGCCGTTCGTGGTCACCGCCGTGGCCTACTACCTGGGCCTGGGCCTGCTGGGGCGGCTGATGCCGGCCCTGCCCGTGTTCTTCTTCGGCCTGCCGGTGCAGATCACCCTGCAGATCATGGTCCTGGGCCTGACCCTGTCGGCCATGATGATGGCCTTCCTGACGGCCTTCGGCGACAAGATCGGCCAATTCCTGACCCCGTAGGACGCCATGGCCGAACAGGACGACTCGCAAAAAACAGAGGAACCGACACCCAAGAAGCGCCAGAAGGCGCGCGAGCAGGGCGAGGTCGCCCGCTCCACGGAGGTCAACAACTGGGTGCTGCTGGCCGGCGGCACGGCGGCCCTGATGTTCATGATCCCGGGCATGATGTCGGACCTGTTCGGCCTGGGCCGGTCGGTGATGGCCAACCTGCACCAGGTGACCCTGGACGGCGGCGGCATGCGCGTCCTGCTGGACACGGCGCTGGCCACCATGGCCGGGGTCCTGGGGCCCTTCTTCCTGCTGATGGTCGTCCTGGCCCTGGCCGCCGGGATCGGCCAGATCGGCCTGATCTGGGCGCCCAGCCGACTGAAGCCCAAGTTCGAACGCTTCGACCCCGTCAAGGGGCTGAAGCGCAAGTTCTCCCTCAACAACCTGGTCGAGTTCACCAAGGGCATCATCAAGCTGTGCCTCGTCTCGGTGGTGGCCTTCGGCCTGGCCATCCCGATGATGAGCGACATCGCCATCGTGCCCATGCTGGAACTGCCCCAGGTGCTGGACCGCCTGCACGACATCTCGCTGGTGATCGCGGCGGCCACGGTCATGGTCATGACGGTGATCGCGGCGCTGGACTTCATGTACCAGCGCTATACCCAGTACAAGAACCTGCGCATGACCAAGCAGGAGGTGAAGGACGAGCACAAGCAGGCCGAGGGCGACCCCCACGTCAAGGCCCGCATCCGCCGCCTGCGCCAGGAGCGGGCGCAGCAGCGCATGATGGCCGCGGTGCCCCAGGCCGACGTGGTGATCACCAACCCGACCCACTACGCCGTGGCGTTGGAATACAAGATGGAGACCATGCCGGCGCCCCGCGTGGTGGCCAAGGGCGTGGACAGCCTGGCCCAGCGCATCCGCGAGACCGCCGAGGAGCATGACGTGCCCCTGGTCGAGAACCCGCCCCTGGCGCGCGGCCTGTACGCGGCCGTGGAACTGGACGAGGAAATCCCCGCCGAGTATTACCAGGCGGTGGCGGAAGTGATCGGATACGTCATGCGATTGAAGGGGAGGTTGCCCAATTGACCCGCGGTTCCGGCATCCGGCCCAACCCGGCCGGCTGGCAGCCGCGCCGGGCCGCGCGCTGGCTGACGCGGCCGGGCGCCTGGGCCGCCGCCGCCGCGGTCACGCTGGCCCTGGCCGGCGGGCTGGTGTGGATCGCCCCCATGGCCGCCGGGGTGGTGGGCACCATGGCCGCCGGGGCCCTGTTCGGGTTCGGCTTCTCGGTCGGCCGCACGCGCACCCTGGACCCGGTCGAGCGCATGCTGCTGGCCGCCGCCCACGGCGGCCGCGAGGCGCGCCTGATCACCCGCGAGGACGGCTCCTTCGTCTACGCCAACGCCGCCTTCCACCGCCTGTTCGCCCTGCCCGACGGGCCAGTGGACTCGGTCGCGGCCCTGTCGGACCTGGTGGGCGGCGGCGGCGCCTGCCGCCACGATTTCGCCCGCCTGGTGGACTGCGCCCGCACCGGGGTGGTGGACGAGGCCGAGGTGCCCGTGCACATGCCGGCGGGCGGCCTGGAATGGCGCCGCGTGTCGGTGACGCCGGTGCCGGGCACGGCCGACTGCGCCCTGTGGCGGGCGGTGGACATCGACAGCGAGCGCCAGGCGGCCATCGACGCCGACGCCGAGCGGGCGCGCATGGCCGACTTCGTCGACAACATGCCGGCCGGGTTCTTCTCGGCCGACGCCGAGGGCCGGGTGCTGTACGCCAACCGCACCCTGGCCGGCTGGCTGGGCGTGGCGGTGGAGGAGCTGTGCGACGGCCAGGCCCTGTTCGCCGACTTCGTGGTCGCCGAAGAGAGCGTGCCGGTGCGCCGCGCCGGCCCCGGCGGCGAGCATGAATCCCACGGCGAGGTGACCCTGCGGGCCCGCGACGGCGACACCTTCCGCGCCTGCCTGGCCCAGTCCGAGGGCGGCGGCCTGGGCCGGGCCGGGGCCTACACCCGGTCGCTGGTGTTCCGCGACGCGGTGTGGACCGCCGGCGGCCAGGACGACGGCCCGACCCCGGCCGAGATGCTGCACACCCTGTTCGACGGCGCCCCGGTGGGCATCCTCATGCTCGACCTGTCGGGCCAGGTGGTGGAGTGCAACCGCACCTTCCTCAAGATGGCCGGCCTGCACCGGGCCGGGGTGGTGGGGCGGCCGTTCCGCGAGCGCCTGGTGCGCGAGGACCGCGAGGATTTCGAGGGCCAGCTCTCCAAGCTGGTCATGGGCACCATGCCGGCGGCCAAGCTGGACGTGCGCCTGCCCGTGGGCGAGGAGCGCGAGCTGGCCGCCACCCTGCACGCCAACCCGGTGGACGGCGGCGACGGCAGCGCCACGGCGATCCTGCTGCACGTCATCGACGCCACCGAGCAGAAGCACCTGGAGGTGCAGTTCTCCCAGTCCCAGAAGATGCAGGCCGTGGGCCAGCTGGCCGGCGGCGTGGCGCACGACTTCAACAACCTGCTGACGGCCATGAACGGGTTCTGCGACCTGCTGCTGACCCGCCACCCGCCCAAGGACCCGTCGCACGGCGACATCATGCACATCAAGCGCAACGCCAAGCGGGCCACCAACCTGGTGCGCCAGTTGCTGGCCTTCTCGCGCAAGCAGCGGCTGCAGCCGGTGGTGCTGGACGTGAACGAGGCCCTGTCGGACATGTCCAACCTGCTGCGCCGCCTGATCGGCGAGACCATCGAGCTGCGCATGGACCTGGGCCGCGACCTGTGGCCGGTGCGCGCCGACCCGGGGCAGTTCGACCAGGTGGTGATCAACCTGGCCGTCAACGCCCGCGACGCCATGGCCCGCGGCGGCGCCCTGACCATCCGCAGCGCCAACGTGAACATCCCCGAGGCCATGGCCCGCGGCCACGACCAGGTGCCGGCGGGCGACTACGTGCAGGTGATGGTCGAGGACACCGGGACCGGCATCGCCAAGGAGAACATCGAGCAGATCTTCGAGCCCTTCTTCTCCACCAAGGAGGTGGGGGCGGGGACCGGCCTGGGGCTTTCCACGGTCTATGGCATCGTGCGCCAGACCGGCGGTTTCATCTTCGTCGACAGCGCGCTGGGCGAGGGCACCACCTTCAGCCTCTACTTCCCCGCCTACGCCGAGCCCCAGGGGCGGCCGGACCTGGACAACGCGCGCCTCAAGCCGCCGCCGCCGTCCCAGGCCTGGGCCGACGACGTCAACCGCGCCGACCTGGCCGGCAGCGGCACCATCCTGCTGGTGGAGGACGAAGAGGCGGTGCGCCTGTTCGGCGCCCGGGCCCTGCGCGACAAGGGCTACACCGTGATCGAGGCCGAGCACGGCGAGGCGGCGCTGGACCGCTGCAAGGAGTTCCTGGACCGCGGCGACGGCAATGGTAACGGTGGCGGCAACGGCGGCGGCATCGACCTGATCGTGTCGGACGTGGTGATGCCGGGCATGGACGGGCACACCCTGATCCGCCTGGTCCGCCAGGAGATGCCCGGGGTCAAGGTGATCCTCATGTCAGGCTACGACGAGGAGACCGTGGGCGAGGCCGTGGTCGAGGACCGCACCATCCATTTCCTGGCCAAGCCGTTCAGCCTGACCGACCTGGCGCTCAAGGTGAAGGAGGTCCTGGCCGGCCCCTGAGGGGCCGCCGATTCCCCCGCCCGCCCATGGCGCCGGGCCCGGTTGCGGGCCGCTTTTTCGCCGGAACGTTCCGTGAATACAGGGAGAATTTCCGTTCTGTTTCAATAAGTTATAAAAACCTCTTGCTCATGAGAACAAAAACGGTACATTGGCCGGAGATTGCATCGGTACGTGGCCTATGGAATAAGGGGTTGGAATGATGTCGCAGAGCCCGTTACGTCTCGTCGAGAAGGACAACATGGACAAGCAAAAGGCCCTCGAGGCCGCCGTCGGACAGATCGAGCGGGCCTTCGGCAAGGGCTCCATCATGCGCCTGGGTCAGCGCGAGACGGTGGAGACCGAGGTCATCCCCACCGGGTCGCTGAACCTGGACATCGCGCTGGGCATCGGCGGCCTGCCGCGCGGCCGCATCATCGAGGTCTACGGGCCGGAAAGCTCGGGCAAGACCACGCTGGCCCTGCACGCCGTGGCCGAGTCCCAGAAGCTGGGCGGCACCTGCGCCTTCATCGACGCCGAGCATGCGCTGGACCCGATCTACGCCCGCAAGCTGGGGGTCAACATCGACGACCTGCTGATCTCGCAGCCCGACGGCGGCGAGCAGGCCCTGGAGATCGCCGACACCCTGGTGCGCTCGGGCGCCGTCGACCTGCTGATCATCGACAGCGTCGCCGCCCTGGTGCCGCGGGCCGAACTGGAGGGCGAGATGGGCGACACCCACGTCGGCCTGCAGGCCCGGCTCATGAGCCAGGCCCTGCGCAAGCTGACGGCGTCGGTGTCCAAGTCGCGCACCACCATCATCTTCATCAACCAGATCCGCATGAAGATCGGGGTCATGTTCGGCAACCCCGAGACCACCACCGGCGGCAACGCGCTGAAGTTCTATTCCTCGGTGCGGCTGGAGATCCGGCGCATCGGCGCCATCAAGGACCGCGACGAGGTGGTCGGCAACCAGACTCGGGTCAAGGTGGTCAAGAACAAGCTGGCGCCGCCGTTCAAGATGGTCGAGTTCGACATCATGTACGGCGAGGGCATCTCCAAGAAGGGCGAGATCCTGGACCTGGGGGTCAAGGCCGGCATCGTCGAGAAGTCCGGTTCCTGGTTCTCCTACAACTCCGAGCGCATCGGCCAGGGGCGCGAGAACGCCAAGCAGTTCCTGCGCGACAACCCGGCGGTGTCGGACGAGATCGAGACCCAGATCCGGCGCAACGCCGGCCTGGTGTCCGAGGCCATGATGGCCGGTCCGGACGGCATGGACGAGGACGGCGACGGCGAGGTCCGGGAGGCCACCCCCGAGTTCTGAGCCGCGGCCGCCAATACGGCACCGCATGGCCACACCCCGGGGCCATATCCCAGGGCCACACCCCAGGGCCGCGCCCGGGCGGAGTTCTTCCCATCCCGCCCGTGACCCCGGCGCGCACCATCCCGGCGCGCCGCCGCCCGCCGCACCACGGGCCGGCGCGGCCCACCCAAACGAAAGGCCGCCGGCCCCGCCTGGGGCACGGGGCCGGCATCCGGAAAGGCGCCCGCGGACCCGTCCGAGGCGCCTTTCCCCCTTTAAGACCCCGGTTGGATCCGCGGGCAGACCGGTTGCCGGCGCCTGGCTGGGAAGGGGGGCGGGCGCCGGCCCCCGGTCAGGGCGGGGTCATCACGACGTGGACGGTCCCTGGCCGCCGGCCAGGTAGTTGGTGGTGAAGCGCGGCAGGGTGATGGACGAGATGCTGCCGGGGATGGCCTGCAGCACCATGAAGTCGTGGCGCAGGTCCACCAGGTCAATGGTCACCATGGGCAGGATGCCGCCGGGGGTGTCCGCGTCGCCGATGCCGCTGTTGGAATAGGTGATGTGCAGGTTCTCGCCGGCGACGGCGGGGAAGATGGCCTGCATGTGCTTCAGCACGTTGTCGAAGGCCGCCGTCGAGGTGGCGGCGCCGTTGCTGCACGAGACCGCGCCCGCGGTCAGGGTGCAGGTGACGCTGGCGCCGGCGCCCAGCGCGCTGATGTCGGTGACCGGGGCGCTGATGGCCGCCAGGCGCGCGCCGCGGCGGGTGGCCTCGGTGGCGCGGTGGAACTCGAACATCAGCAGGGTGAATTCCAGGATGCCGAAGCTGATGGCCACCAGCAGGGGCAGGGTGAAACCGAACCCGATCAGGGCGACGCCGTCGTCGCTGCGGACCAGGCGGCGGACATGCCGCGTCCAGGACCGGCGCCGGCCAGGCCGGGGGTCAGTTGCCGACGTAGGCTTGCTCATGGCTCAACCTCATGATTCCCTTGGTGATGCCGACGAAGGACATCAGCCCGGGCACCAGGGGCACGTAGGGCACGGTGGCTTCCAGGCGGATCACCGGCACGTCGCCGTCGCCGGCCGGGTGCGAGGCGACCGAGATGTCGAGGATCGAGTCCGACGAGTCCCAACCGGTGACCAGGGGGTTGCCGGACCCGTCCAGGGTGCCGGTGCGGGCCAGGTTGGCGGCGCGGGACTGGACCGCGGCGTCGTTGGGGTTGTCGCTGCGGGCGATGTACAGGGCCGCCGCGTTCAGGGACTTCTCCACCGTGTTGGCCTGGCGCAGGTGATTGCCGATCTCGATGGTGCCGGACAGGAGCAGCACCATCAGCGGCAGGGTGAAGGCGAATTCCAGCAGCGAATTGCCGCGCCGGTCGCCCAGAAATCTACTCAACAAGCGTGACATTGGCGTGGAAATCCGGATCGTTGTCGGGGTGGAGGGTGGTGACCAGCTCGCCGTAGATGGTGCCTTCGGGGGCGCTGGGCACCGCCTGGGTCACGAACATCTCGACGTAGCGGCCGTTGGTGGGATAGGTGTGCGAGCCCTTGACCCCCTCGGACTGGCATTGCAGCACCGCCACCTGGACCAGGCGCCGCGCCGGGCCGTTGGCGGCGACGCTGCCCGCCGGCATGCCGTCATGGTCCGGGTCGTCGGCTTGGCCGGCGTCGACCGGGATGGCGGCGCCGGGCGGGGTGATCAGGGTGTAACCCGGAGGCACCGGACCGTCCACGGGGTAGACCGTCAGCCGGCCGTTGCGGGCGAAGGTCTCGCCCAGCTCGTACAGGTAGGTCTGGTAGCGGGTGCCGTCGGCCAGGGCCGCGGGCAGGGTGCCGCCGTGCTTGGCGGCCCAGTAGCCGGCCTGATCCCAGTCGCCCGAGCCCAGCACGCCGGTGACGGCGCCGGCCAGTTCCGGGTCCTGGGGGTAGTTGATGACGTTGGGCGCCGGGTCGGGGGTGCCGGCCGGCAGCTCGAAGCGGGCGTTGATGCCGTCCTTGATCTTGTTCATCTTGACGCCGGTGGCCGTGGTCACGTCCAGGGAGTAGCAGTCCTGGGGCTGCACGGCGGCCAGGGCGTGGTACAGGTCGTTGGCGCCCTTGCTGCCGTCGGGCAGGGCCAGCAGGCCGTAGTTGCCGGCGGCCCAGAAGCCGCTGGCCGGCGCCGGCTTGAGGGCGATCTGGCGGCCCACGTTGGCCGGCAGGGTCAGGTCGTCGGCGCCGTTGGTCTCGCCGGGGTCGCAGACCATCAGCGGCGGCGCGTGGCAGATGAAGGGGTTGGCCGTGGCCACGGCGCGGGCGTTCAGGGTCTCGACCCGGGTCGAGCTCTTGTTCAGCACCGGCTCGAACATCAGGGCGATGTTGCGCGGCTCCAGCACCACCTCGATGAACTTGCTGTCGTCGTCGCCCGAGGCGGTGGTCAGGGGCACGACGCTGCTGTAGAAGTTCACGGTCTGCACCGACAGGGTGGTGCTGTCCATGGCCAGCAGGGTGGACTTGGTGGCCACGTCGCGGGCGACGGCGATGGCGCGGTTGCGCGCGCCTGGGCGGCCGTCCAGGTACACGGCGCCCGCCTGGGCCCCGGCGTCGGCGCGGTTCTGCATCTGCGTGCGCAGCACGGTCATGCGGCCGAAGTCGATGGACAGGGCGCCCGCACCCACCAGAATGAAGGTGAAGAAGGCCACGTAAACGGCGGTGCCGCCCGCATCGTCCAAGAGGAGTTTCTTCAAGTTCCTGGGCATGATCCACAAATCCCAAAGTTACCTAATATAATAATCAGGGAAAATAGAATCGTATGCAAAATAATAATAAGCATGTATTTGAGGTGTTTATTTGTTGTTTATTTTATTATTTAAAAGAATAAAATTTTATTCACTATAAATATAATGAATACTTGATATTTTTGATTTCCACACACCCAAAAGTTCGCCCACGGGTCGCTGGACAGGGTTCGGCGCAGGCGCTACAACACACGGCTGTTCAAATCCGTTCTCCGGACCCATATGAAGCCCATGCAAACCGTCAACGACATCCGCAAGGCGTTCCTGGACTACTTCGCCGCCAACGGCCACCGGGTGGTCGACAGCAGCCCCCTGGTGCCGCGCAACGACCCCACCCTGATGTTCACCAACGCCGGCATGGTGCAGTTCAAGAACGTCTTCACCGGCGCCGAGAAGCGCGACTATTCGCGCGCCGTGACGTCGCAGAAGTGCGTGCGCGCCGGCGGCAAGCACAACGACCTGGAGAACGTGGGCTATACCGCCCGCCACCACACCTTCTTCGAGATGCTGGGCAACTTCTCGTTCGGCGATTATTTCAAGGACCTGGCCATCGAGCTGGCCTGGAACCTGGTGACCAAGGAGTTCGGCCTGCCCAAGGATCGGCTGCTGACCACCGTCTACGCCGAGGACGACGAGGCCTTCGACCTGTGGAAGAAGATCGCCGGCCTGCCCGAGGACCGCATCCTGCGCATCCCCACGTCGGATAACTTCTGGGCCATGGGCGACACGGGTCCGTGTGGCCCGTGCTCGGAGATCTTCTACGACCACGGCCCGCACATCCCCGGCGGCCCGCCCGGCAGCCCCGACGAGGACGGCGACCGGTTCATCGAGATCTGGAACCTGGTGTTCATGCAGTACGAGCAGGTGACGCCGGACAAGCGCATCGACCTGCCGCGCCCGTCCATCGACACCGGCATGGGGCTGGAACGCATCGCCGCCGTGATGCAGGGCACCCACGACAACTACGAGATCGACCTGATGCAGGCCCTGATCCACGCCTCGGCCGAGGCCACGGGCACCGACCCGGCGGGCCCGCACAAGGTGTCGCACCGGGTCATTGCCGATCACCTGCGGGCCACCAGCTTCCTCATCGCCGACGGCGTGCTGCCGTCGAACGAGGGCCGCGGTTACGTCCTGCGCCGGATCATGCGCCGCGCCATGCGCCATGCCGAGCTGATCGGCACCACCGACCCGCTGCTGTTCCGCCTGGTGCCGGCCCTGGTGCAGCAGATGGGCCAGGCCTTCCCGGAGCTGGTGCGGGCGCAGACCCTGATCACCGCCACGCTGGAGCTGGAGGAGCGCAACTTCAAGAAGACCCTGGCCCGCGGCCTGCGCCTGCTGGACGACGCCACCGGCAAGCTGGGGTCGGGCGACACCCTGGACGGCGAGACCGCCTTCCGCCTGTACGACACCTATGGCTTCCCGCTGGACCTGACCCAGGACGCCCTGCGCCCGCGCGGCATCGGGGTCGACACCGGCGGCTTCGAGCAGGCCATGGAGCGCCAGCGCGCCGAGGCCCGCGCCGCCTGGGCCGGATCGGGCGACGCCGCCGACGAGGCGGTGTGGTTCGAGATCCGCGACAAGGTGGGCGCCACCGAGTTCTTCGGCTACGACACCGAGTCCGCCGAGGGCCAGGTCAAGGCCCTGGTGGTGGACGGCGCCCCGGCCGACAGCGCCGGCGCCGGGCAGGAGGTGGCCGTGGTCACCAACCAGACGCCCTTTTACGGCGAGTCCGGCGGCCAGGTGGGCGACGCCGGCACCATCACCACCGCGGGCGGGGCGCGCATCACCGTCACCGACTGCAAGAAGAAGGTGGACGACCTGTTCGTGCACCTGGGCCGGGTCGAGGAGGGCACCGTGGCCGTCGGTGACGACGCCCTGCTGCGCGTGGACCACGAGCGCCGCGCTGCCACCCGCGCCAACCATTCGGCCACCCACCTGCTGCACGAGGCCCTGCGCCGCAAGCTGGGCGACCACGTGACGCAGAAGGGCTCGCTGGTGGCGCCCGACCGGCTGCGCTTCGACATCAGCCACCCCAAGGCCCTGGTGCCCGACGAGATCGACCAGGTCGAGGCCTGGGTCAACGCGCAGATCCGCCACAACAGCGACGTGGTGACCCGCCTGATGGACCCCGAGACGGCGGTCCAGGCCGGGGCCATGGCGCTGTTCGGCGAGAAGTACGGCGACGAGGTGCGCGTGGTGTCCATGGGCGACGCCGAGGGCGACGACCGGGTCTTCTCGACCGAGCTGTGCGGCGGCACCCACGTGCGGCGCACCGGCGACATCGGCCTGTTCAAGCTGGTGTCCGAGGGCGCCGTGTCGGCCGGCGTGCGCCGCATCGAGGCCCTGACCGGACAGGCGGCGCTGGACTACTACGACCGCCAGGAGGCGGCCCTGGCCCAGGTCGCCGGCCTGCTCAAGGCGCAGCCGGGCGAGGTGCCGGCACGGGTCGAGGCCCTGCTGGAGGAGCGCCGCAGGCTGGAGAACGAACTGGCCGAGGCGCGGCGCAAGCTGGCCACTGGCGGTGGCGGCGGCGGCGCCGCCCAGGTCAAGGACGTGGGCGGGGTCAAGTTCATCCCGCGGCTGCTGGACGGGGTGCCGGCCAAGGACCTGAAGAACCTGGCCGACGACCTGAAGCAGCAGGTGGGCTCGGGCGTGACCGCCCTGGTCAGCGTCACCGACGGCAAGGTGTCTCTGGTGGTCGGCGTCACCGGCGACCTGACCGGGCGCATCAGCGCCGTGGACCTGGTCCGCGCCGGCTCGGCGGCCGTGGGCGGCAAGGGCGGCGGCGGCCGCCCCGACATGGCCCAGGCCGGCGGTCCCGACGCCTCGCGCGCCCAGGGCGCGTTGGACGCCATCGAGGCGGCCCTGGGCTCGGCCGCCTAGATTTCTAGCGTATAGAGCGTCACCGGCCCGCCCGGCGGGCGCGCCAGCAGCACCAGCCGGTCCTGCCGCGCCATGTAGTGCAGGTGGTAGTTCATGTACCAGCCGAACGGCAGCGTCGCCCGCGGCAGGCGTTCCCACGCATCCCGCCCCAGGTCGTAGAGCCAGGTCTCCATGCGCCGCCGCGCCGCCGGAGCCTGGAAATCCCCGTCGGGAAAGACCTGGACCAGGGCCACGGTGACCCCCAGGCGCGGGTGGAAGGCCAGGGGCACGTAGCGGTCGCCCGGCGGCCGGCGGCCCAGGGTCGGCATGGTTTCCACGCGGACGCCGCCGATGCGGTACACCGCCACCGTGTCGCGGCGGCGGTGGTCGCCGAACATGACGACCGCCCGGTGGCGGCTGTCGTAGGCCGCGTTCAGGCCCCAGCTCAGCGGCCCGGGCGCCGCCACCCGGCGCCAGGGCCCCAGGGGGTTGCGCGGGTCCGGCCACAGCTCGTGGACGCCGGTGCCGGTGATTCCCACCACCCGGTTCCGGTCGGTATCGAGGACCGTGGCGTGGGCGAAGCAACTGACCGCGTTGCCGGGCAGGCGGCGCCAGCCGCCGCCGCCGAATTCGTAGGTCCAGGTGGGATGCCGGCGCACATGGCGCCACGGGCCGGCCATGGCATCGGTGAACCGGCCCGGCGACAGGTGGTCGGGGTGGCTGGCGACGATCAGCCGGTCGCCGTCGGGGTCGTATTCCACGGCGCCGAAGGTGTGCATGGCCCAGGGATGGCCGTCGCCGGCCACGGCGTCGCCGGCCATGTCGGCGCGGTAGGTGGCGTGGGCGTCATCGGGGTGGGCGCGGCGCCAGGCCGGGCGGTCCAGGTCCAGGAACAGGGGGCTGTTGGTCCAGTCCGTGCCGTGGGTGTCGCTGCCGAACACGACCAGGCGGTGGCGGCGCGAGTCATAGGCGCTGCCGGCGTGTTCCTGCCACGGGCACAGGGCGGCCTCCGCGGCCGTCTGCCGGTACAGGGCGGTCCATTCACCCGCCGGAGTTGCCGCGGCCCGCCGCGCGCCGCCCGCGACAAGGCCCGCCAGGCCGCCCAGGAAGGCCCGCCGCGACGGCGACCTGGGCGATCCTGGGGGCGTTGCGCCGGCCATGGGGGGGACTAGCTTTGGTCGCGCCAGTAGGGCGCGCGCAGGTCGCGCTTGAGGATCTTGCCGATGGGGCTGCGCGGCAGGGAGTCGCGCACCTCCACGGCGGACAGGCGCTGGCTCTTGCCCAGGCGGGCGTTGGCGGCGGCCAGGATCGCGCCGGCGTCGCCGCCGCCGCCCTCGGCCAGGACCACCAGGCCCAGGGGCGTCTCGCCCCAGGCGTCGCTGGGCACGCCGATGACCGCCGCGTCCACCACCCCGTCCACGGCCAGCAGCACCCGTTCCAGGTCGTCGGCGTAGATGTTCAGGCCGCCCGAGATGATCACGTCCTTCTTGCGGTCGGACAGGTACAGGAACCCGTCCTCGTCGAACCGGCCCATGTCGCCCGAGCGGTAGAACAGGCGGCCGTCCCGGTCCCGCCAGTGGACCTCGGCGGTCAGGTCGGGGCGGTTGTGGTAGCCCGCCATCATGCCGCCCGAGCGGCCCACCACCTCGCCGACGGCGCCCTGGGGCAGCTCGTTGCCGTCGTCGTCGATGACCTTCAACTCCACCCCTTCGCCGGCACGGCCCACGGACTCCAGCTTGTCCGGGAACTCGGTGGCGCTCAGCACCGCCACCGGGCCGCCCTCGGTCAGGCCGTAGATCTCGATCATCTTGCCCGGGAAGCGGGCCACGATGTCGCGCTTCACGGCCGCGCGCAGGGGCGCGCTGGTGGACCACTTCACCCGCATGGACGACAGGTCGTAGGCGTCGAAGTCCGGGTGCGCCATGATGCGCTGGTACTGCACCGGCACCAGCATGGTGTGGGTTACCCGTTCGCGCTGGCACAGGTCCAGGAACCCGGCCACGTCGAACTTGGGCATGATCACCGTGCAGGCCCCGGTGGCCAGGGCCGGGATCAACCCGACCAGGGTGGTGTTCGAATACAGCGGCGTCGAGAGCGCCACCACCGAGGTCTCGTCGACCTCGAACGCCGCCATGCGGCCGAGCTGGAACGAGCGCATGGCGTGGTCGTGGACGATGCCCTTGGGGATGCCCGTGGTGCCCGAGCTGTAGATGATGTTGAACGGGTCCGCCGGGTCGGCGACGACCGCCGGGTCCGTCTCCGCGGCATGGGCCAGCAGCGTTTCATAGGCCACCCAACCGGGCGCCTCGAACCCTACGGCCACGCACCCGCCGGGGGCCAGCGTCCGCAGGCCGGCGGCCAGGGGCTGGCCCAGGTCGGCCAGGCCGCCGTCGACGAACAGGGCCTTGGGCGCGGCGTCGGCGGCCATGCGCGCCAGGGCGTCGGGGCTGGCCATGGTCGGCAGCAGCGCGGCACAGGCGCCGGCGTACAGGGTGCCGGCGTAGACCTCGACCATGGGGATGGAGTTGCGCGACAGGATGCAGACCCGGTCGCCCCGGCCGATCCCTAATGAAATCAAGGCATTGGCCACGCGGCGGCAGCGCGCGTCGAACGCCTGCCAGGTCACGCGGCTGCCGTCGCAGACCAGGGCCGGTCGGTCGGGGAAGCGGGCCGCCGCCCGGGCCATCAGGCGCGGGATGGGCAGGGTGTCGGCGGCGTCCACGGCCGTCATACCGCCGGGCCGGGGCGTTCGCGCGCCGTGGCCTCGAACACCTTCCACACCCCCGAGGCGTTCAGCAGGATGTGCTCGCCGCTGCGCAGCTCGCTCTTGACGAAGGCCAATGTCCGGGTGATCCGGGTCAGGGTCACCTTGGCCTCGATCCAGCGCCCGGGCAGGGCGGCCGAGACGAATTCGGAATTGAGCGTGATGGTGGCGCAATTCCGCCCCACGGTGTGGAACACCGTGGCCCCCATGACCGTGTCGGCGAAAGTCAGCAGGGCGCCGCCGTGGACCATGCCGGCGGGGTTGACGTGGCGCTGGTCGGTCAGGAAGCCGAAGGTGACGGGGGCGCCGTCGCGGGCCAGGAAGGGGTCGGCGCCGGCATGGAAGTAGTACGGCCCCGACTGGTCGACGAAGCCGCTGCGCGGCGGGAAGGGGATGAACCCCTCGGGAACCTCATGCTCCATGACGGTCGCTCTCCATTGGCCCCCTGCGGGCCGGCCTGTTGTCCGGGTCCCGTGGTAGCGGATGCGGGCCGGGAAGGCAACACGGGGACGGCGCCCACCGTCACGGGGCCCGACGTCACGGCGCGTCCTGCCACGCCACCTGGTCCTTCCACGGCGGGTTGGCGCCCGACTGGCCGACGGTGAAGGCGGCCACCTGGGCCGCGAAGTCCAGGGCGTGGACCAGGGCGTCGCCGGGCAGGGCGGCGAGCCGGGCCTTGGCCAGGTCGCCGCCGCGACGCAGCCCGGCCAGGAAGCCGGCGTTGAAGCTGTCGCCGGCGCCCACGGTGTCCACCACCGTGGTCCGGCGCGCTGGCACGTGGACGTCCTGCGTCCGTGTTACCGCGCGCACCCCGTCGCCGCCGCGGGTCAGAACGACGACCTTGGCGCCGTTGTCGATCCAGTCGCGGGCCACCTGGTCGAAGGCCCGGTCCGGCTCCAGCCACGCCAGGTCCTCCTCGGACACCTTGATGATGTCGCTCATGGCCGTCATGCGGTGCAGGCGCTTGCGGTAGGCGTCCTCGTCGTCGACGAAGCCGGGGCGGATGTTGGGGTCGAAGGAGATGACCGCGCCGTCGCGGTGGCGGCGCATCATCTCCTCGTAGGCCGAGCCGCAGGGCTCGGGGATCAGGCTGATGGCGCCGAAGTGCAGGGCCGCCGTGCCGGCGGGCAGGTCCGGCAGGTCGGCCGAGTCCAGCATGCGCCCGGCCGTGCCCTCGTCGTAGAAGGCGTACTGGGCGTTGCCGTCGGTCAGGGTCACGAAGGCCAGGGTGGTGGGCCGCGGGCAGCGCTTGCACAGGCGGGTGCCGACCCCGGACTCCTCCAGGTGGGCCACCAGGCGGCGGCCGAACATGTCGGTCGAGAGGCCGGAGAGGAACTGCACCTCCTCGCCCAGGCGCCCCAGGGCCACGGCAGTGTTGAACACGGCGCCGCCGGGCACCGGCAGGAACACGTCGCCGCCGTCGGGCAACCGCCGCGGCAGCATGTCGATCAGGGCTTCGCCACAGCAGACGATCATGGTCCGTCCTCCCGCTTTTCCGCCGGTGTCGCGATCCCCGACAGCAGCGGGTACAGGGCGCGGAACCGGCCATGGGCTTCCTCGTAGGCATGGCGCAGCGTCGGGTCCGGCGCCAGGGTCTCGGCAATGGCCGGCGGCGTGCAGACGGCCGCCGGGTCGGCCCCGGTGGCGGCGATCAGGCCCAGCCGCGCGGCGCCGAAGGCGGCGCCGAAGTCGCCGTCCGCCGGCAGGTCCACGGGCAGGCCGAGGGCGGTGGCGATGATCCGCAGCCAATGGCGCGAACGCGAGCCGCCGCCCACGGCCATGACCCGGTTCAGGTCCGTGCCGGCCCGGCGCAGGGCGTCCAGGTTGTCGCGCAGGGCGAAGGCCACCCCCTGCAGCACCGCCCGCGTCAGGTCGGCGCCGTCGTGGTCCTGCGCGATCCCCACCAGGGCGCCGCGGACGGCGGCGTCGTTGTGGGGGGTCCGCTCGCCGGACAGGTAGGGCAGGAAGGTGAGGGCGCCCGGCGGGCGCAGGGTGTCGCCGAGCCCCCGGGTCAGGTCCGCCGCCGGGGTGCCGGTGACCCCCGCCAGCCAGTCCAGCGCCGCCGACGCCGACAGGATCACCCCCATCTGGTGCCAGGTGCCGGGCAGGGCGTGGCAGAAGGTGTGGACGGCGCTGGCGGGGGCGGGCCGGTAGTCGCCGGTGGCCGCGAACAGCACCCCCGAGGTGCCCAGCGACACGAAGGCCGCGCCGTCGGCCACGGCGCCCATGCCCACGGCCGAGGCGGCGTTGTCGCCGCCGCCGCCGGCCACCACCACGCCGCCGCCCAGGCCCCAGCGCCGGGCCAGTTCCGGCCGCAGGGTGCCCGACGGCTCCGTGCCCTCGACCAGCCGCGGCATCTGTTCGGGGGCCATGTGGCCGGCCGCCAGCAGGTCCGCCGACCAGCGCCGCGCGCCCGTGTCCAGCCAGCCGGTGCCGGCGGCGTCGGACGGGTCGCCGGCGTGCTCGCCGGTCAGCCACAGCCGCAGAAAATCTTTTGATAACAGAACCTTGGCCGTGTGGGCGAAGATTTCAGGTTCATTGTCCTCCACCCACCGCAGCTTCGGCGCGGTGAAGCCGGGGAAGACGATGTTGCCGGACAGGCGGCGGAACTGGGGGTCGGCGTCCAGGGCCGCGGCCTGGCGGTGGCTGCGGGTGTCGTTCCACAGGATGCAGGGGCGCAGCACCCGGTCGCCGGCGTCCAGCAGGGTCGCCCCGTGCATCTGCCCCGACAGGCCGATCCCGCGCACGGCGGCCAGGGCCGGGCCGTGGTCGGCGGCCAGCCGGTCCAGGGCCGCGGTCGCGGCGGTAATCCATTGGTCGGGGTCCTGCTCGGACCAGCCCGGGTGGGGCCGCTGCACGGTCAGGGGCGCGGTCGCCGAGCCGGCGACCCGCTGCGCCCCGTCCATGAGCAGCGCCTTGACGCCCGAGGTGCCCAGGTCCAGTCCGAGGTACACGGGGACCCCCCTAGTCCGTCCCCGCACCCTGGAGGTAGCGGGTCACGACCGCCTGCACGCCGTCGGACCACAGGGCCCCCAGCGCCGTGGCGAAGCCCTGGCGGAAGGTTTCGGCCTTGGCGACCGGGCCGTAGATGTCTTCCAGGGCCAGCCAGGCCAGGGGGGTTTCGCGGGCGGCATGGGCGGCCGCCACCAGGCGGTCCCAGTTGGGGTCGTTGGGTTCGATGATGTGGCCGCTTTCCGTGGTGCCGTAGCAGTAGCGGCACCACAGGGCGGATTCCAGGGCCAGGCCGGCGATCCCGGCGCCCGCCGCCAGGCGGTCGGCGATGGACGGGATGATGAACTTGGGCTGCCGGTTGGAGCCGTCCAGGCACAGCCGGCGCACCGTGTCCCCGATCTTGGGGTTGGCGAAGCGCCGCTGCAGCAGCCTGAAATAGTCGCCCAGGTCGGTGTCCGGCACCGGCGGCACCACCGGCATGATCTCGTCGGTCTCCACCTTTTCCAGGAAGGCGCGGACCAGGGGATGCTCCATGGCCTGGTGCACGAAGTGGATGCCCATCAGCCCGGCCGGATAGGCGATCACGGCGTGGCCGCCGTTCAGCATGCGGATCTTCATGTTCTCGTAGGGGGTCACGTCGGGCACGAACTGGACGCCGACCTCCTCCAGGGCCGGGCGGCCGGCGGGGAAGTCGTCCTCCAGGACCCACTGGGCGAAGCCCTCGCAGAACACCGGCGCGCGGTCCTCGACGGCGTGGTGACGGCGCACGATCTCGCGCTCCCGGTCGCCGGTGGCGGGGGTGATGCGGTCGACCATGCCGTTGGGGAAGGCCACGTTGGCGGTGATCCAGTCGGCGAAGCCGGGGTCCGACAACCGCGCAAGCCCGGCGACGGCGTTGCGCGTCACCCTGCCGTTGTGGGGGAGATTGTCACACGACATGACGGTGAAGGGTCGGACCCCGGCATCCCGGCGCCGCCGCAGGCCGGCGGCGATCAGGCCGAACACGGTGTTCGGTGCGTCCGGATGGGCGGCGTCTTGGGCGATCTGCGGGTGGGACGAGTCGAAGGCGCCGGACCCGGGGTCGATGAAATACCCGCCCTCGGTCACGGTCAGCGACACGATGCGGATGGCCGGGTCGGCCAGGGCGCGCAGCACCGCCGCGGTGTCGCCGGGCGCCAAGAAGTCGATCATCGGGCCGGTGACCCGGGCCCGGTCGCTGTCCGCCTCCTGCTCCACCACCGTGGACAGGAAGTCCTGCTCGGCCAGGACCTGACGCATGGCCGCGTCGGACGGCATCACCCCGGCGCCGATGATGGCCCAGTCGTGGTCGCGGCCCAGGTTGAACAGGGCGTCCAGGTACCAGGCCTGGTGCGCGCGGTGGAAGTTGCCGACGCCGAAATGCAGGATGCCCGGCGTCAGCCCGGCGCGGTCGTAGGCGGGAACGGCGACCGCCGCGGGCAGGGTGCCGAGGGTGTCTTGGCCAAGTCTTGCTGCCATGGTGTCGGCCTCGTTGGGTTGGGCGGTGTCCGGGCGCATGTCTCAGCTCATCCAGTTGCCGCCGTCGACGTTGTAGGTTTGCGCGACCACGTAGTCGCTGTCGGCGCTGGCCAGGAACACGGCCATGCCCACCAGGTCCTCGGCCGTGCCCATGCGCCCGAACGGGACCTCTTCCCCGACCAGGCGCTTCTTCTCGCCCAGGGGCCGGTTCTCGTAGCGGGCGAACAGGGCGTCGACCCCGTCCCAGTGCTCGCCCTCGACCACGCCGGGCGAGATGGCGTTGACGTTGATGCCGTGCCTGATCAGGTTCAGGCCGGCGGACTGCGTCAGGCTGATGATCGCCGCCTTGGACGCGCAGTAGACGGCCACCAGGGGCTCGCCGCGGCGGCCCGCCTGGCTGGCCATGTTGATGATCTTGCCGCCGCGGCCGCGGGCGATCATGGACTTCGCGCCGGCCTGCAGGGTGAACAGCGTGCCGGCCACGTTGATGTCGAACACGCGGCGGTAGCTTTCGCGGGTGATCTCGACGATGGGCGCCATGTCGAACACGCCGGCGTTGTTGACCAGGATGTCCAGGCCGCCGGCCTGCGCCTCGACCTGGCCCATGGCCCGGTCGATGGACCCCTGGTCGGTCACGTCCAGGCGCACGGCGTAGGCCCCGGCGCCGATGGCCGCGGCGCTGGCCTCGGCCCGGGCCACGTCGATGTCGCCGATGGCCACCAGGGCGCCCTCGGCGGCGTAGGCGCGGGCGAATGCCAGGCCGATGCCACGGGCGGCCCCGGTGACCAGGGCGGACTTGCCCTCCAGGCGTCTCACCGGACCACCTGCCCCTTGTCGTCGAAGGCGTAGACCTTGTCGGGCTCGGGGGTGACGAAGACGGTGTCGCCGTAGCTGAGCTCGACCTCGCCCGGCGCCCGCACGGTCAGGTTGCCGATCCCCTCGGCGGCGACGTGGAAGAAGGTGTCGGACCCCAGGTGCTCGGACACCCCGATCGTGCCCTTCCAGGTGCCCGAGTCGGTGGACAGGCGCAGGTGCTCGGGCCGCACGCCGATGGTCTTGGCGTTGCGGGCGGCGGCCTCGGCGCCCTCGATGAAGTTCATCTTGGGCGAGCCGATGAATCCGGCCACGAACAGGTTGGCCGGGCTGCGGTACAGCTCCATGGGCGAGCCCACCTGCTCGATCACGCCGGCCTGCAGCACCACGATCTTGTCGGCCATGGTCATGGCCTCGATCTGGTCGTGGGTGACGTAGATCATGGTCGTCTTCAGGTTCTTGTGCAGTTCGGAGATCTCGAGCCGCATGTTGACCCGCAGCGCCGCGTCCAGGTTCGACAGCGGTTCGTCGAACAGGAACGCCTTGGGCGAGCGGACGATGGCGCGGCCGATGGCGACGCGCTGGCGCTGCCCGCCCGAGAGCTGGCCAGGGCGCCGTTCCAGGTAGTCGGTCAGGTTCAGGACCGAGGCCGCGCGATCCACCTTCTGGTCGATCTCGCCCGGGTCCATGCCCGCCATCTTGAGCGGGAAGGCGATGTTCTTGCGCACCGACATGTGCGGATAGAGGGCGTAGGACTGGAACACCATGGCCAGGCCCCGGCGCGCCGGGCGCACCTCGGTCACATCGGCGCCGTCGATGTGGATGGTGCCGGTGGTCACGTCCTCCAGCCCCGCGATCAGGCGCAGCAGGGTCGACTTGCCGCACCCCGAGGGGCCGACGAAAACCACGAACTCGCCTTCCTCGATGTCCAGGTTCAGCGGCGGGATGACCCGGGTCTCGCCGAAGCTCTTCGACACGTTCTCCAGATTGATGCTTCCCATGGTCCGCTCCTATTTCACAGCGCCGAAGGTCAGGCCGCGCACAAGCTGTTTCTGGCTGAACCAGCCCATCACCAGGATGGGCGCGATGGCCATGGTCGAGGCGGCGGAGAGTTTGGCGTAGAACAACCCTTCCGGGCTGGAGTAGCTGGCGATGAAGGCCGTCAACGGGGCCGCCGTGGCGGCCGTCAGGTTGAGGGTCCAGAACGCCTCGTTCCAGGCCAGGATGATGTTCAGCAGCAGGGTCGAGGCGATGCCCGGCACCGCCATGGGGGTCAGGACGTGGACGATCTCGGACCACAGCCCGGCGCCGTCCATGCGCGCCGCCTCCAGGATCTCGCCGGGGATCTCCTTGAAGTAGGTGTACAGCATCCAGACGATGATCGGCAGGTTGATCAGCGTCAGGACGATGACCAGCCCCGTGCGCGTGTCCAGCAGCCCGGTGTCGCGGAAGATCAGGTAGATGGGCACCAGCACGCCGACGGGCGGCAGCATCTTGGTGGACAGCATCCACATCAGCACGTCCTTGGTGCGCCGGCCCGGCACGAAGGCCATGGACCAGGCGGCGGGGATGGCGATCAGCAGGCCGACCAGGGTCGAGCCCAGCGAGATCACCACCGAGTTCCAGAAGTGACGGAAGTAGTCCGACCGCTCCTGCACCTCGGCGTAGTTCTCCAGGGTCCAGTCGAAGCCCAGGAACAGGGGCGGCGAGGCGATGGCCTCGGCCTCGGTCTTGAAGCTGGTCAGGATGGTCCACAGGATCGGGAAGAAGATCAGCAGGCCGACGGCCCAGGCGGCCACCGTGAAGTAGACCTTGTTCATGTTGAACGATTTGCGTGCCATGGCTCAGGCCTCCAGGTTCTTGCCGATCATGCGCATCAGGAAGAACGCGACGATGTTGGCCAGGACGACGGCGACGATGCCGCCCGCCGAACCGCTGCCCACGTCGAACTGCAGCAGGGACTGCAGGTACACCAGGTAGGTGATGTTGGTGGACGCGGTGCCCGGGCCGCCGTTGGTGGTGACCAGAATCTCGGCGAACACGGACAGCAGGAAAATGGTCTGGATCAGGATCACCACGGTGATCGCCCGCGCCAGGTGCGGCAGCACGATGTAGTAGAAGCGGCGGAACTTGCGCGCGCCGTCCATCTTGGCCGCCTCGAGCTGCTCCTTGTCCAGCGACTGCAGGGCCGTCAGCAGGATCAGGGTGGCGAAGGGCAGCCACTGCCAGGCCACGATCAGGATGATGGAGAACAGCGGCGCGTGGGCCAGGAAATCGAAGGGTTCCAGCCCCATGAACTTGGCGGCGTGGGCGAACAGCCCGTTGACCGGGTTCATGAACATGTTCTTCCACACCAGGGCCGAGACCGTGGGCATGACGAAGAACGGCGCGATCACCAGGATGCGGACGATGCCCTGGCCCCACATGGGCTGGTCCAGCAGCAGCGCCAGGCCGACGCCGCCGATGATGGTGATCACCAGCACGCCGCCCACCAGCAGCAGGGTGTTGCCCAGGGCGTCGAAGAAGGCGGGGTCGGTGAGGAAGAATTCGTAGTTGGTGAGGCCGATGAACTCCTCCATCCCCGGCGACAGCAGGTTGTAGTTGAGGAAGGAGAAGTAGATCGTCATGGATAGCGGCACGATCATCCAGCCCAGCAGCAACAGGACGGCCGGCGAGATCATGAATCGCCCGGCAAGGCGCGAGTGGTCGGTGGCCATGGCATGCACTCCGATCGACAGGGGGTCGGTGACGGGGAAGCGGGGGGCCGGCCGGCCGGCGGCCGGCCCCCGCCACGGAGGCGCGCGGAGAGGCTACTTGTAGTACCGCGCCTTTCGCATGGCGCGATCGGTGAGCATCTGGGCGTTCTTCAGGGCCTGGTCGGCGGTGATGGTGCCGGCCAGGGCGGCCGAGAACTGCTGACCGACGGCCGTGGCGATCCCCTGGAACTCGGGGATGGCGACGAACTGGACACCCACGTAGGGCACCTTGTCGACGGTCGGGTTGGTCGGGTCGGCCGAGTTGATGCTGTCCAGGGTCATCTGGGCGAACGGCACCTTGGCGTACTCGGGGTTGGCGTACAGGGACTTGCGCGTTCCCGGCGGCACGTTGGCCCAGCCTTCCTTGTCGGCGACCAGGGCCAGGTATTCCTTGGACGTGGCCCAGGCGATGAACTTCTTGGCGGCGTCCACCTTCTTCGAGCCGGCGGGAACGGCCAGGGACCAGGCCCACAGCCAGTTGCCGCGCTTGCCCAGGCCGGTGTCGGGCGCCAGGGCGAAGCCGACTTTGTCGGCCACGGTGCTGTTCTTGGCATCGGTCACGAACGAGGCGGCGACGGTGGCGTCGATCCACATGCCGCACTTGCCGGACTGGAACAGGGCCAGGTTCTCGTTAAAGCCGTTGGACGACGCCCCCGGAGGGCCCGACTTGTTCATCATGTCCAGGTAGAAGGTCAGGGTCTTCTTCCACGGCGCGGTGTCGAACTGGGGCTTCCACTTCATGTCGAACCACTTGGCGCCGAAGGAGTTGGCGGTGGCGGTCAGGAAGGCCATGTTCTCGCCCCAGCCGGCCTTGCCGCGCAGGCAGATGCCAAAGACCTCGGCCTTCTTGTCGGTCATGGCCTCGGCGGCCTTGGCGATGAAGTCCCAGGTCGGCGCCTTGGGCATGGTCAGGCCGGCCTTCTGCATCAGGTCGGTGCGGTACATGACCATGGAGCTCTCGCCATAGAACGGCGCCGCGTACATCTTGCCGTCCACGGTCAGGCCGCCGCGGATGGCCGGCAGGATGTCGTCCGCGTCGTAGGAGGCGGGCAGGTCGTTGAGGGAAACCAGCCAGCCCTTCTTGCCCCAGATCGGAACCTCGTAGGTGCCGATGGTCATGATGTCGTACTGGCCGCCCTTGGTGGCGATGTCGGTGGTCACCCGCTGGCGCAGGACGTTCTCTTCCAGCGTCACCCACTCCAGCTCGATGCCGGGGTTGTGGGCGGTGAAGTCGCCCGACAGCTTCTGCATGCGGATCATGTCGCCGTTGTTGACCGTGGCGATGGTCAGCTTCTCGGCCAGCGCGGCCGTGGCGGTCAGGGACAGGACCGCGACTCCGGCCAGTAAGCGATTGAAAATTTTCACGTCTTCCTCCGTTACGCAAAGTTGAGCAATTGCTTATCTTTTGAGTAATTATTCGATATGAAACGGTCGGAGTCAAAAGAAATTTGCCCCGGAACGCAAGAAAATGCGCAATTGCCCTGGGTGTGGGCAATTAATCCATTTCAAAAACAACAGGTTGGATGGGGCGTGGGGGAGGGCTCAGGCGGTCAGGGCCGCCGCCGTGGTTTCGTCGGTGATCAGGCCCGAAACCCATCGCCCGGCCAGGGCGGCGCGGATGGCGCGCAGCTTGTTGGGCCCCCGGGCGACGCCGATGAACGGCCGCGCCGGGGTTGGCGACAGCGGCACGCTGGCCACCCGGTCGTTGGTCAGGCCGTGCAGCAGCCGGCCGCGGTCGTCGAACACCCAGCCCAGGATCTCGCCGGCGGCGCCGGCCGCCTGCAGCTCCTGCAACTCGCGGCGGGTGATGAAGCCGTCGGTCAGCAGGGGCGGGGCGTCGTTCAGCTCGCCGATGCCGACGAAGGCCACGTCCGCCGACTGGGCCAGGGCGATGTTGCGGCGGATGGGAATCTGGGCGCAGATGATGTCGCGCTCCTCCTTCGAGGTCGCCACCACTGGCACCGCCAGCGGATGGCGCGGCGCCCCGGTGGCGTCGCCGATGACCGTGATCGGGTCGTTGACGTTGGCCGAGCCGTCGGGCGCCAGGCTGCCGACCAGGGACACGATCTTGTGCTGCGGGCAGGTCATGCGCGACACCTGGTCCACGGCGCCGCGGATCTCGCGCCCGGTGCCCAGGGCCATGACAATGGGCGGCTCGGACTTCAGGTACTTCTCCATCTCGGCCGCCGCCACCTCGGCGATTCCCAGGGCCGGATTGTCGGACGTGGGGTCGACCAGGGTCACCTCGCAAAAGGACAGGCCGTGGCGGTCCCGGATGGCCTGGGCCAGCTCCATGCAGCGGGCGATGGGGTGGTCCAGGCGGAACTTCACCAGCCGCTCGCGCATGGCCAGGGCCACCAGCCGCTGCGCCGACTGGCGCGAGATGTTCATCTTGGCGGCGATCTCGTCCTGGGTGTTCTGGGCCACGTAATAGAGCCACCCGGCCCGGGCGGCGTCGTCCAGGCGGAGGCGGTCGGATTTCGGGTCCCGTGGCATGGTCGGCGGCGGTCGCTGCGGTTTCGACAAGGCCCGTAACCTATTAGGCATTTGCCCATCAATCAAGCAATTGCCATGGAGCGGGGATGAGCGAAGGGATGGGACGGCGTCCGGCGCCGGAACGGCGAAGGCCCCAGCCGATGGTCGGCTGGGGCCTTGCTTTGATTGGCTCCGGCGGCAGGACTCGAACCTGCGACAAGGCGGTTAACAGCCGCTTATGAGAGCTCACATGGAGTTCTTCAGAGCTGCATTATATTACTATAATCAAAAAGTTAATATCGAATTGATTTCGATGTACTGCGGAGACTGCACGCCCTACAATGGAGACTGTTCGGAGACTGTGCCGGTCGCGACTTGGTGTGCTCTCCCAGTAGATCGACCCTGTAGGGAGGGGAATCATGTCAACAGTCAAACTGACGAAAACGACGATTCAGGCGTTTTCCTACCAGGGGGATGGCCGCAGCCGTGATATCCGTTGGGACGTTTCCGAGAAGGGGTTTGGTGTGCGCGTTTTCCCGCCGACGGACAGGTCCCCGAAGGGTCGTAAGGTCTACGTTGTCCAGTACTGGCACCAAGGGCGTCGGAAGCTGATCCAAATTGGAGAATGCGGCCCCTGGACCTTGGACAAAGCCCGAAAACGGGCGCGGGCTCTGAAGGTTCAGATCGGGGAGGGTGAGGATCCGCTCGCGGCGAGGGAGAAGGCCCGCCTGGGGGAAAGCTTCGGAGATCTGATGGACGCCTATATCGAACGCCACGCCAAGATGCGCAAGAAGACTTGGCGCAAGGATGAGCAGCGGTTCGATCTGTACATCCCGAGGCAATGGCGGTCGCGGCCGGCGGCGTCGATTTCGAGGGGTGAGATCGTTGACCTGCACGTGGCAATCACACGCCGCGGCGCGATCGATCCAGCACGTCGCCGTCGCGGCGGAGCGGCTTACGAGGCCAACCGTACGATCGAGGTGTTGCGCAAGATGTTCAACCTCGCACGTATCTGGGAGTTCACGGGCTTCGAGGACGGGACAAAACAGAATCCGGCGGAAGGAATTGCCCGGAACAAGGAAGTGAAGCGGAAGCGGTTCTTGAGGCCCGAGGAGTGGGCGGCGCTGGTTGGCGCCATCGATGCTGAAGCGAATCTCATGGGGCGCGCCGTCATCTGGCTGCTGCTGTTGACTGGCATGCGGAAGTCCGAATTGGTTTCGGCTAAGTGGGTCTGGATCGACTGGAATGCTGCCATGATCCGCTTGCCCGACACCAAGTCCGGCGAGGAGCAGATTGTGCCGCTGTCAGGTGCAGCGATGGCGATTTTGCAGGCGGTGCCCAAGACCGAGGGGAATCCGCACATTTTCGCCGGCGAGAAAAAGAGCCAGCATCTCATCGGCTTGGACAAGATTTGGTACCGGGTCCGAGATGCCACGACGCTCAAGTTGTGGGCGAACGACCCCAAACTCGCGGTGTTTATCAAGCGCCTGACAAGAGAGTTGGGGCGACGACCGCGAATCGCGGAAATTCAGGCCGCGGCAGAGGCTGACGGTATCGAGGTTCGCCCGGGCCTTCTAGATTTCCGCCTCCACGACCTGCGGAGATCCGTGGGTTCCTGGATGGCTCAGGCGGGGACGGACCTGCAGGTCATCCGCGATGGACTGCGCCACGCGAACATCTCGACCACGTTGATCTATGCCCGCCTGGGGGCCGACCCAGCGCGGCAGGCGATGGAGGAACACGGACGCCGCGTGATGGAGCGTTCTGGGAAGGCAGGTCCGGCCGAGGTCGTCGACTTCCCGGAAGCTGCCGGCTAGGTTTGAGTTCGGAGCGGCTAGACGTCGCGAGTCGAAACTCCCGGTCCCTACGCTGGGCCGCTGCTCCGATCCCCTTCGTAGGCTGCGCCGTGTAGGAGGCGCCCCATGAAGCTTGATTATACTGAAGAGGAGCGGACCCGTATCGGTGGCGTATTGTTGGCCGCCGGTGGTGAATTCGATACTGAGGTCATTGACCTGATTGAGTTGTTCGTTGGCCTCGCCGGAGGTGCGGTCGAGAATATAAAAAAACACCCTGTTGATGGCTGGCTGTTTGAAAAATATCTCGATTTACCTAAGAATATCAAAGTAATATTGAGTGTTTTAGAAGATAAACAGTCCCGTCACTTAGATGAGTTTATTCCGAATTTGCGCCACGAACTTCAATTTTTTTTGCGTATGATTGAAAGCGACAAGAAAACAGGCCCAGGCCGCAGACCAAATCCCGAGACCAAACACTGGTCTTGGCTGGTTCTCGAGCTTGCCGAACTCTGGCACAACAAAACGGGAAAAATGCCCTCCCGTCACTATCGAGAAGACTTCGGATCTGAGTCTGGCGAGTTTCCGCACTTCGTCCGCGTGTGTCTGGAGCCAGCCGGATTGACCGTCCCGGAACGAGCACTGCGTGAGGCCATTGAAGAATTTCGATTAAGGACGCAAATGCCCCAAAAACCGTAATTGCGTCCAGGATCGGATTTCCTTGGTCCTGTCCATAGTTGCTCCATCGAAACAAATTGGAGCAACTCCATGCCCCCCAACGACGAAATCATTCACGCCGAGGGCGATGCCGCCTTTTGGTACGAGCTGATCGACGAAGTCGAGGCCGCCCGGTTCCTCGGCTTCAAGGCGCGCACCATGCAGGCCTACCGCTACCGCGGCACCGGCCCGCGCTATGTGAAGCTCAGCGCTCGGGCGGTCAAGTACCGCCGCGCCGATTTGCGGGCCTATGCCGAGCAGCACCTCCACAACACCACCGCTGACAAGAAATCGGTCGATTAGCCAAAGAAAACCCCGCCACGGTGACGCGCGGCGGGGTGATTTTTTCTATCCGATTTCCATTCCTGGCAAGGAAATGGTTTCACGAAAATGACGTCCTCGCACGTTCAAGTCAAGAAGCTGCCTCGGGCTTGCGCTTGCCCACGCGATCCCCGCCGGCCGCTGCCCAAGCACATCCGGGAACTCTATGCCGCGTTGGCGACGGCGATCGACGAGGAGAAGACGCCGATGCTCGCGCGCCACTGGTCCTGGCCGACCCGCCAGGAACTGCGGCAGATGATCGACGCCGAGCCCCTTCGCCTGTGGGGGGAGGCGCGGTAGCGTGAGCCACTCCCGCTTGATGTCCGCCGCCTGCTGCCAGTTCCTCGGCGCCGCGAACAAGGTCCTGTCGACGCGCCGGAACCTGCGTTTCGGTCGTAAGGGCTCGCTGTCCGTGGACCTGTCGAAGGGCTGCTACTTCGATCACGAAATCGGGGAGGGCGGTGGCGTCATCGATCTCCTGACCAGGGTGGCTGGCCTGTCGGCGGACGAGGCGCATGCCTGGGCGCGCAACCGCTGTGGTCTCCCCCAGGCCTCCGCTTCCTTGGCCCCGCCCACCGCCAACCGTGTCGATAAGATCCAGCGCGCGCGCCAAATCTTCGAAAAATCCCGCTCGGCCGCCGGTACGATCGTCGAGCGCTACCTTGACGGTCGCGGTCTGCGGCTGCCGTCCAGCTGCCCTCTGCGATATGACCAAGCCGTATGGCACCCGTTGGAAAAGGTCGACGGGCCGGCCATGGTCGCGCCGATCGTCGGCATCGGGAGCAACGAATTCCAGGGTGTGCACCTGACTTTCCTGTCGATCACCGGCGAGACCAAGGCCCCGTTCGAAGCCCCCAGGATTATCCACGGCAGCAAGCGCGGGGGCTGCATCAAGCTGATCCCCGACGAGGACGTCGCTCTTGGCCTGGCGGTTGCCGAGGGGATCGAGACCGCCTTGACCGGCATCGCCGTGGGGTATCCGGCTTGGGCCTGTCTGGATGCTGGCAACCTAGCCGCGTTTCCCATCTTGTGGGGCATCGAAGCTCTCACCATTCTCGCGGATCACGACAACGCCGGGATTCGAGCCGCGGAGCAACTTGCCCACCGTTGGGACAGGGCCGGCGCAGAAGTTGTCGTCGCGAAACCCGAAACGGCCGGGATCGACTGGAACGACCGGTTGCGGGGGTGCGACCATGGGTGACAGGTCGGACAAAGCCGTGCGCGACGAGATCGATGACAACTGGGTCCGCAACACCCTGCCCAATCCCAAGACGCCGATTGATTTCATGTGGGCTGATGACGTCGGCCCAATGCTGGAAACCGCGGATTTTGTCACGGGGTTCCTGTGCAAAGGCGCGATGTCGGTCGTCTATGGTCCGGCCAACTGCGGGAAGTCCTTTCTGGCCTTGGATCTGGCGTTCCACGTCGCGACCGGCCGGAAGTGGTTTGATCGGGAGGTCGAACAGGGAGTTGCCGTGTATCTTGCGCTGGAAGGCGTCAGCGGCATCACGAACCGAATCGCGGCCATCCGGCAGCGACACGGTGACAACAGCAAACACGCCCCGTTCGCGGTGATCCCGGCCTCCATCGATCTCGTCGACGGCCTCGACACCAAGCGACTGATCGAGACCATCAAGATCATTGGCAATGCCGCGAAGGCTCCCATTCAACTTGTCGTTGTCGATACCCTTTCCCGCGCGTTCGGAGGAAAGGACGAAAACCATTCCACCGACATGGGCATGTTTGTGAAGTCCGTTGGCGGCATCATCAACGAGACCGGTGCTCATGTGATGCTGATCCATCACAGCGGCAAAGACGTCGACAAGGGCGCTCGTGGTCATTCCCTTTTGCGCGCCGCCGCTGACACAGAGGTCGAAGTGACCCGGTCTGAACAGACGGGCGTCGTCACGGCTCGGGTCACCAAGCAGCGAGACCTGCCTGCCGAAGGTGAATTCGGCTTCACCCTGATGGAAGTCGAGTTAGGCCTCGACCGGCGCGGAAGACAGGTGACCTCCTGTGTCGTTGAGCACGTTGCACCGTCAGGCCGGCGAGACGACAAGTCGCTGCATGGTGACATCCGCGTTGCCTATACCGCGCTGTTGAACGTCCTGGCGGAGCGTGGCGAGCCGGCCACCGGCAAGTCCGGTGTCCCCGAAGGCGCCCATGGCGTCCTGAGCAAAGACTGGCTGTCCGAGTTCCTTGCGCTGAAGCCCGGAGAAGACCTCGGGGAGAAGGAAAAGACATTCGCCCGGGCGCGAGATGCCCTTCTGGACAAGGGCCACGTGGCGCACCGGAACGGACTGTTTTGGTTGCAGGATAGGGCTGCCTGGGCAAAAGGGGCCTAGCGCATGTCCGCGAAGCCGCCCCTTTTCCGGCTCGACCACGGACATTCCGAACGGACACGCCCCCCCCTTAAGGGGGGGCGTGTCCGGGTGTCCTGCATGCCCCAGATCAACCGCGATCTTTTGAGGCGGTGAATGTCTGGTCGCAGGCCAGGTCAGATTTTTCGGCCGCAGAAGCATTTCTCCTTCTTCCAGGCGCCCTACCTACCCGGAGATCAACTTCCGCAGAAATGGCGACATAATTTCAATGGGTTACGAATTGAAATCGACAGACATCAGCCCCCGCCGCCGGCGAACTCTCAAGGCCGCGGTTCAACTGCTGGAGTGCCATGCCAAGCTTTCGCCGGAACGCCGGCGATCTGCCCTGGCCCGCATCCGCCGCGCGGCCCAGCCGGTTGCCGAGGCCCGCCGCATCATCCGCCAGAGCGCAAAAGACTCCGCGATGGGCCGCATGGACATCGGCACCGAGGTCGACCACAGCCACGTGCAGGCACTCCGTGTCCGCCTGATCCACCGTGACCACGGCATCTGGCCGCCCCACGCCGACCTCTTGGCGAAGCTCGACCGCCGCGTGGCCACCTGCGGGATGACGAAGGAAGAGTTCAAATCTGCGGTCGCCATGATCTACGGCATGAAACCGGCTCTGGATTCCAGGTTCCGGAAGGCCGAACAGCAGTTCGAACGCGAATGATGAAACACCTCGTGGAATCGAACTCCCAGTCCATGGACCTGCACGTACGCGCCTTGCGCGCGTACGCGTAGCGGAGTCGAAATTAAACAGCGTTCATAACTCGTCGCCCCCTTCCCCTGCCATTTCAACCTGCCCTTCCCGGCCACAAGGTTTGTGGGGAAGTCGGCGAACGCTCATACCACCGCCTTGAACTGCTCGAACCGCTTGGCGAGCCAGTCGCGGTCAGGTCGGTCCTTGGCGCGGTGCAGCAGGTGCAGGGATTGTCCATTCAACTGCTCGAGCGCCTCAAGCATCGGCCCGTCGTCCTGGTCGAGCACCTGGTCGGAAACATGCAGCCGATAGTCGGGATCAATGCCAAGCAGTTGGCCCTCGAAGACGAACCCCGGATTCAGTTCCGTGGCGGTCAGATGGTCGTAGATGTCGGCCAGATTTCGAACGTGTTCGAAAGCCGCCATCCGCATCAGGGTGTCCAGGTCGGTGTCGCGCATCGAGACTTACCCCTACTCCCTGAAACAATGGTCGTTGTGCCAGATAAGGGCATCGGGGTCGGGGCTCAGCGAGGTGTCTTCAGGCGCACGTATGAGGCGGCCGTGCAGCGCGTAATAGTCCCGACCGTTTTCGAATTCTTCCTTGATCCTCCGGCTGACCTCGAAATGGAGCTCGGGCGTCACGGTGACGTAGCCGGCGTCGAACAGGCTGTGGATGTCGCGGCGAAGCAGCAGGCCGTTCCGGGCCTCGTGGACACCACCATCGCCATAGGGCCGGATGTGCGCCGCCTCCAGCGCCGGCAGGGTCCTTTCCCGGGTCACGGCGCAGCGCCGTTCGTAGATGTCCGTCACCAGAACTCGGAAGGCGCCCTGTCCCAAGCGCGGCCGGATCAGATGCGGCGCGCCGAACCGCGCCTGGTCTTCCGCCAGGCCAGCGACCGGGCGCCGGCTCAGGCGGTCGTTGACTGCTTCCCACAGGGCCAACCCGTCGACGTCGGCCGTGTTGTAGGTCTTGAACGAGACGATGGTCGGCGACCAGCTATCCGGCACGGGGATCCAGTCGGCCTCGTCGAGAAAGAACGGCTGGGTCAGGATGCGGCAGCCGATGGCAAAGTCGCTGCGGTCGTCCGGTGCCGCCCGGCGGTACTTGGCAATGCGCGCCCGCATTTCCCGCGCCGAGCGCGCGCCGTTCGCCACCCCGAACGCCTCCCAGGCCAGCGAACAGGGCAATGCGTTGGCATAGGCGAAGATGCCGCCGCCGACGATGAAATTGCGCGGCGCGTGCAGCTTGAACAGAAACAGCTCGCCCGGCTGGAGCGCCCGGAAGTTCGCCGCCGACGGCGCCCAGAAATTGACCTCGCCCAGGTCCGGCTGCCGCCGCAGCATCTCGAACCAGTCACCGTCGGTGACAGCGATGACGAGGTTGATGCCCATGGTTAACCGCCATCGTCCGTTTCAGGTCCAGGTGGCAGTTGTGGCCAGTCCAATTGGTCCAGTTCAACTTGCGGCACCATCCCGTGAGCCTCAAACGCGGCTTGGAGCTTTTCACTGAGCCAGACCAGTCCCTCTTTAGAAAGCTCAACGGCCGCTTGTTGCATAAAGGCCTTTCGCGGGTTGGTGTTGCCTTCGCCGCGTTCCGCATTTCGTTGTGTCGCGGCAAAAGCATTGGCGCCCAATGTGGCCATCAGTTCGTCAAGAGAAACGCCATTCGCCATCGTTCCGGCGACGAATCTTGCTTGGTGCACGCGAACGTATCGAGACCAGGTTAATTTCCACGGTCTCAAATCAATGTCTGCTGCACTCGCATCATCACGTCCTGGTTTGTAAGCCATGCCGAGGGCACGGCCGAAGATGCGAATATCTTTAGGGTGCTTGATAAGCCGGGCAATGAAGATGACGGCATCGTCGTTAACACTTCGCGGCCGCTTTGTGGCTGGGTAGGCGACGGCCCAATGGCAGCCTGCACGCTCGATCTCTTCCATTGTCGGGCACGAAATTGGAACGCGATTATTGGCGGCACCAAGAAACTTTACGAACGCCTGAGGCGCGTCGGTGGCCGCTGTCGCGACCCCAACGGGTGGCGGCGGGGCAACGCCGGCGTCGGCTCCGAAATCTCCTAGGCCCGCTCGATTGTTCGAACGTCCGCCCATGGCGCGATGGCGGGTGACAGTTTCCGCCCAGGCATCGACCTGATTGGGCACAAGGTCAATTTTTCCGTGCCTCCACAGGTCATTGAAATAGGCGTGGCAGGTCGCAATGATCGTCGCATCCTCGGCGACCAGGCCGAACTCGTGGTTGTTGTCGAGCGCCGACTGCGTGAGATTGGCCGAGGTGATGATCGCCCTGCTGGCGCCGAACAGGTAGAGCTTTGCGTGCAGGTTGCGGATGCCCCGGACGCGCGCACCTGCATCGAGCAAGATCCGCAGCGCTGCCACATCGCTGACACCCTCGGCGAAGTCCGCGAGGTTGAAGCGCGTTATGACTTGAGTGTTTGCCGGTCCAAGTGACATTAGTCGATCAAGAGCACCAACCTTGATAAAGGGGCATATGATCCGAAGTTCGCTGGCGTCCGCGCGCAGTGCATTGGTCAGTTCAGCCCCCCATCCAGCGTCAACCAGGCGGATCGTCATCCCGCCGTCTCCTCGCCTCGAACCAGCATCAAAAGGCGCTTGAATTCTTCGTTTTCGCTGTCGCTTTTCCAGAAATTGATGAACTGACAGACAACTTGAAGATTTCCGGCTTCGTAGTGACCGTTGCTGTCGATCCGATCTAGAGACGGGAGCAAACTCTTGTCCGATTCAGGTCCGAGAAAATCGAAGGGGATGCCGGTGAGCGCACAACAGTTTCCCTGAAAATCCAACAAGTAATAAATATGTTGTTCAAGCTCGGCCGAAGTCATCCTCAGATCCTTGTTTTTCACAGTCCGCTCTACGATTTGACCGTTAGCATTCCGTACGGTGTTTTCGACTGAATATCGCATCGCAACAATAGATTTCTCTCGGCTGCCCAAAACACGCCCTTCGTCTTTGCGGCTGGGCATTCCTGCGAGCCCGCCCCGAGTCTCTTCCTTAATCAGCGATGAGAAGATCCAGCAGAAGGAATGCGCGTCGACTAACTCGACATGCTCGAGGGAGGCGGCTTCTGCGATCAGCGGGCGCAGTGCTTCGAGCGTTGCATTGTACGTGACGTAGTTATCCCAATTGCATTGTCGTAAGGTGGAAAACTCGATCCCAAGGGTTCGAAACGCGCGGTCGAATCCGGTCGGTTGAATCGGCATGAACCGATCCATGTCCTTAAGGAAAAACAGATAGGCGAGGAGCGGATACTTTCCACCAGTCAATCCGCTGAGCTGTTCGAAGGCGTCTCCTTCTTCGGTGCCACCCCGATAGAGGTCGAATAGTAGTTTCTCGATCTCGGCACGCAGTTTCTCATTATTGACCGCCTCCAGCAGCAGCCGGTGATCGCGGTTGGCGTGGCCGTAACGGTTCTGCCAGAAAACAAGGTTGTTGGTCAGGTTGAGACGGTTGTCCTGGATCTCGATCGCATCGATTGTCCTTTTCAGGATTTCGCCCGAGCCGACTTCAACCTCTGACCACAACTCGGTATCCAGAAACGCTCGGGCATGATCACGCAGACGCGGTTTATAGTTCTCCCAAACGGCGGCAAGGCCTTCGTCAAATCCGCGAAATGGGTCGCCGGATTTGGCAGTGATTAGTTCCTGAAATCTTCGGTAGGCAGCGTCGAAGCCACTTATCGCCGGTACCACAGAATGTGGTCGGTCGGAATACCATGGGCCGCTGGCCAGATACCAGTCTAGGAAGCGGTTGAGCGCATCGGGACTGTCGACTTCGACGCGGAGCGTGGTCGACCCGCGAAGGGGTTGGAGAGGGCCGTTTAGGTTGGAGTTACCGTTCGACGGGCTGTCCATGAAGACGATTCCGTCAAGATCAGGTGGTGCGGGTGGCTGGAACCAAATGCGGGTTTCGCTCGCTTCGCGGTGAATGGCCAAGACCTTGCCGGCCGGCGTCAAGAAGCCGATCACGTAGTCAGTTGGTGGCTTGGCAGGCTCCCCCAATCGTGCCCGGAGCACCGCTTCGGCGTCCTGGATGGCGAGTGTCATTCCGCCGCCTTTGTGACGGTCTCGGGAGCGGGGAAGAGTGCCTCGTGCAGCAGGGCTTCGAGGAGGCGTTGGCAGGTGGCGTCGGCGGTGGCGAGGGCGGCCTCCAGCCGGTTGCAGAGGATCATGAGTGCATCCATCTTCGCCACGATGCGGTGTTGTTCGGCGAGGGGTGGGATCGGCAACGGTAGCGGCTTGAGCTTGGCGGCCTTGATACCCTTTGCGGTCAGGCCTGTGGAATGCTCTTCGAGAAGGCTTTGAATGACATCGCTCATGATCGCGAACATCAGATAGCGCGTGTCGATTTCCGCATACGGCTGAAAACAGATCACCCGCTGCGCGAGAGCGAACGGTTCCTCAATGTCGTTAATGCAGATGTTCGCAAGCGGCGCCTCAGTCGTGAAGAACAGGTCGCCGAGTTGCGGGAAACCCCGTGTCATCCAAGTCTTAAATGTATTCTCGGCAATGAACTCTCTGGGCTCCCGGTCGAGGCTACCCATTCTAACGTTCTTGGCCGTTATTAGCGGAGTGCCTTCTGTGGTTTTTGGTGGCGTTTTGCCGCGATAATCGATGAAGAGAAACAGGTTTTCGAAGCTCTCGGCAGACCAGCCGGGTGGCAACTCCATTTGCAGCGCATCAGGGTCTGGTGACGGAGCGGGCTTGATCCTTGCGTCACCAGTCTCGCGTTGGGCTGCTGCCTTGGCCGTGGCGATCCGCTTCAACAGTTCCGACGCCGGCTCATCGGCCGGGTCCTGTTCCACCAGTTTCCCACGCACGGCGAGGTTAAGGATGGACTGGCGGAGATGCTTGATCTGGTCGGGGCGGGCGGTGAGCGCGGGGAGTGCGTCGAGGGCGAAGCGGGCGTGGGCGGGGAAGGCCTCGTCGTCCGTTTCGGGCGCGGTCAGGCGGGCGAGGCTGGCGGCGGTCAGCCGGTCGCGGGTGGCCTCGCGCGCGGTGCGAGTCGCCTCCAGGCGGTCCAGCAGCGCCATCAGTTCGTCCATCTTCGCCACGATCCGACGCTGCTCGGCGAGGGGTGGGAGGGGGACAATGAACTGCGTTACATCCGTCAGCCGAAAACTGTTCTTGATACCCCTCTGCGGTGCATTAAATTGGTCTTGGGCAAAGGGTGAGCGGAACAGCTCCGGCAGATAGCGCCCTTTCATTTCGGGCATCGGGCGCACCATCGCCGTGTGCTGGTTGATATACGCTTCACCGAAGTCATCCGGGATCAGCCCCAGCATCCCAACGTCGCCCGTAATTGAAATGAGTATGTCGCCGCCTTCCAAGCGTGTGCGTGTGCCCTCACCACTAGAAGGAGGACTCACCCGCTGAATGCTGTTCAAGCGAAGGCGGTAATCATCCTTTGATAGATTGCCCATCCGAACGAATATTGCACCTTCATCCGCGTAATACTTGGCCCAATCACGGGAGCCACTGGTCACGAACTGGCTAAGTTGCCCAAGACGCACCCAGACCCATCCGGGCGAAAGGTCGAAAAGCAGTTCGTCGTCGGCTATATGGGCAATCGGTCTCGACTTCCTGATCTCCCCTGCCTTTACCAACTGCGCCTTCTCCGCCGCGATCCGTTTCAGCAACTCCGACGCCGG
>JACKKN010000014.1 GCA_024236415.1 Hyphomicrobiales bacterium | reverse complement strand
GACGGTGCGCGACGGCGCCTGGGCCTGGCCGGGGTCGCGCAGGCGGGCGCGCAGGGGCGTGTTCAGCTCGCCCAGGGGCAGCAGCGTCGCGGCGCCGATCGCCGATTCGGTGGCCACCTTCCACCTCCGCCTGGGGGCGCGCAGGCCCCGGTTGCAAGGGCCTTCCATTATGAATTCGCCGCTGCCGCGGGTCAAACACGGCCCGAACGGAGACTTTTTCGCATTCTCAGTGCGCGTTGAGGACTTTTCTGGCAAACTATCGGGAAACCCGTCCCGGGCCGAAAGGGGGGCCGAAGGGGAGTGTGGAATTGAGACGTTTTCGCCCGATGCTTCCGACTGCCGCCCTGGCCGCGACCCTCGCGGCGACCCTGATTCCGGCGCCGGCCGCCGCCGACGACCGCTCCTGCGGCGCCCTGCTGGAGGCCGCCTTCTTCGACGAGCCCGACGAGGTGCGCCAGATCCTGGCCGCCGGCACCGACGTCAACTGCCGCGACCAGGATCGCCAGACGGCCCTGATGATCGCCGCCGAGGGCGGCAGCCTGGACGCGTCGCGGGTGCTGCTGGCGCACGGCGCCCGGGTCGACGTGCGCGACGTGTTCGGCCACACGGCCATGGACCGGGCCCAATCCAAGCTGCCGTTCTATCACCGGCCGGGCGGGCAGAAACTGCGCCTCGTTTACGAAGGAGTAATCCGTTTGCTGAAGAATGCCAGGTCGTCGTCGCTGTAGCGCCGGCGGGTAGGCTCAACGGCATGCGGGGGGACGGTTCGTCCCGATGTTCTTCCACGCCTCCAAGGTCCTGTGGGTGCTGGCGCAACCGGGCAACCTGCTGTGCCTGCTGCTGTTGCTGGCGGCGGTGCTGTCCTGGACCCGGTTCCGGCGCAGCCTGCGCCTGGTGCTGGGGTTCCTGGCCCTGGTGGTGGTGGCGACCACGGTCTTTTCCGCCGGCGACCGCCTGGTGGCGGTGCTGGAGGACCGGTTCCCGGCGCCCGAGCCCCTGCCGGCCAAGGTGGACGGGATCATCGTCCTGGGCGGCATGATCAACGCCCGCCTGTCGGCCGAGCGGGGCAAGCCCATGGTCACCACCGCAGTCGAGCGCCTGACCGAGTTCGCCGACCTGGCCGACCGCTATCCCGAGGCGCGGCTGGTGTTCACCGCCGGGTCCGGCGACCCGTTCAGCCAGCAGTTCAAGGAGGCCCATTTCGTGGCGCCGTTCCTGCGCCGCATGGGCATCGACCCGGCGCGCGTGGCCTACGAGGACCAGTCGCGCAACACCTACGAGAACGCGGTCTTCTCCAAGCGCCAGATCGCCCCGGCGGCGGGCGAGACCTGGCTGCTGGTGACCTCGGCCTTCCACATGCCCAGGGCGGTGGGCTGCTTCCGCCGGGTCGGCTGGCCGGTCATCCCCGTGCCCACCGACTTCCTGACCGCCGGCCCCGAGGCCACGGTCCTGGAATTCAGCTTCCAGCATGGCCTGTACAACCTGACCCGGGGCGTGCACGAGGTGCTGGGCCTTGTTTTCTATTGGCTGACCGGCCGCTCGGACAGCCTGTTCCCGGCGCCGCGCGCGGCGTGAGCGGAACCACAGGATGAGGATTGGATCGACCTTGAGACCCGCCCCGAACACCCGGCCCCCGCGCCGCCGCCGCGGCGCGCCGATGCTCGCCCTGTGCGCCGCCCTGGCCGCGGCCGTGCCCGCCGCCGCCGCGGAAACCGACTTCGCCACCTGGCTGGACGGCCTGCGCGCCGAAGCCACGGCCAAGGGCATCGCCGCGCCGGTGGTGTCGGCGGCCCTGGACGGGGTCGAGCCCGTTCCCCGGGTGCTGGAGCTGGACCGCTTCCAGCCCGAGTTCACCCAGACCTTCTGGGCCTACCTGGGCAAGCGGGTGACCGACACCCGCATCGAACGCGGCCGCGAGATGCTGAAGAAGCACGCCGCCCTGCTGGCGCGGGTGGAAAAGAAGTTCGGCGTGCAGCCGCGCTTCCTGGTGGCGTTCTGGGGTTTGGAGAGCAACTTCGGCGACCACACCGGCATCTTCCCCCTGTTCGGCGCCCTGGCCACCCTGGCCCACGACGCCCGGCGCGCCGACTTCTTCCGCGCCCAGCTGCTGGCCGCCCTGCGCATCATGGAGAAGGGCGACATCGACGCCGGCACCAAGGCCTCCTGGGCCGGGGCCATGGGCCAGTGCCAGTTCATCCCCACCACCCACCTGGACAACGCCGTCGACTTCGACGGCGATGGCAAGCGCGACTTCTGGAACAGCCTGCCCGACATCTTCGCCTCGGCCGCCAACTACCTGGGCAAGACCGGCTGGCAGGGCGACCGCACCTGGGGCCGCGAGGTGCGCCTGCCCAAGGGCTTCGACCTGGAGCTGGCGGGCCTGGGCACGAAGAAGAAGCTGGCCGAGTGGCAGAAGCTGGGGGTGCGCAAGATGGGCGGCGGCGACCTGCCGGCGGTGGACGTCGCGGGGTCGGTCATCCTGCCCGCCGGGCGGGATGGGCCCGCGTTCATGGTATACAAGAACTTCCATTCCATACTGGCCTGGAATCGCTCGATCCTGTACGCAGTCGCCGTGGGCCACCTGGCGGATCGCCTGGCCGGACAGGGGCCGTTCCGGACGCCGCGTCCGGCCAAGGAGGTGGCCCTGTCGCGGGCCGACGTGATGGAGATGCAGCGCCTGTTGACCCGCCTGGGGCACGACACCGGTGGCAGCGACGGGGTGGCCGGGCGCAACACCCGCGACGCCATCAAGGCGTTCCAGCGGACCAACCACCTGCCGCCCGACGGCTATCCGTCGTTCGGCCTGCTGGAACGCCTGCGCGGCGCGGCGGCCAAGGCGGGCGGATGAGGCGGGCGGATGAGGCGGGCGGATGAGGCGGGCGGGTGAGGCCGGTTGCCGGGGAGGGGAATGATGACTAGAGTCGCGGGACGCGGGAACCACCGGGCCGGAGGCCGGAGTCACATGGAGCAGCGGCGGAGCACGTGGCGCCTGGGTTGCGCGGCCGTGGCGGGGCTGATCGCCGCGTCGGCCCTGCTGTCGGCCTGCTCCGAGACCCAGTTCCTGGTCCACACGGCCAAGCGCATGGGCCGGGCCGAGCATCCCTCGGGCGACGGCGGCCGCTACAAGGTGGGCAACGCCTACCAGATCAACGGCACCTGGTACTACCCGGCCGAGGACTACGACTACGCCGAGACCGGCATCGCGTCGTGGTACGGGCCCAACTTCCACAACGGGCGCACCGCCAACGGCGAGGTGTTCGACATGAACCGGGTCTCGGCGGCGCACCGCACCCTGCCGCTGCCCAGCATCGTGCGCGTCACCAACCTGGGCAACGGCCGCAGCCTGATCGTGCGCGTCAACGACCGCGGCCCGTTCGCCCACGGCCGCATCATCGACCTGTCGCGCCGGGCGGCGCAGCTGCTGGGCTTCCAGCAGCAGGGCACGGCCCGGGTGCGGGTCGAGATCATGGCCGAGGAAAGCCGGGTCCTGGCGGCGCGCCTGCGCGGCGGCACCTCGGTGGCGTCGGCCGACACGCCGATCACCGTCGACAAGCTGCCCAAGGCGGCCGTGGACAGCGAGGCCCTGCCGCCGCCGCCGGGGGCCCAGGTGGCCCGCGCCGTGCCGCCGCCCGAGCCCCTGCCGGCGCCGCCGTCGGCCCCGGCCCGGCCGCTGGCCGTCGACCCGGCTGTTGACCCGGGCGGAAACCCGGCGCCCGTGGTCACCAGTGGCGTCGCCGTGCCGACCCAGCTTTACGTCCAGGCCGGCGCCTTCACCCAGTACGTCAACGCCAACCGGGTGCGCGCCCGCCTGGCGGCCCTGGGCCGGGTCGGCATCAGCCAGGTGCTGATCGATGGGCGCGACTTCTTCCGCGTGCGCCTGGGCCCCCTGGCCAGCGTCGAGGAGGCCGACATGCACCTGGAAAAGGTGCTCAACAGCGGCTACCCCGACGCCAAGATCATCGTCGAATAGGGGCGGAGCGCGGTCCCGCGTTCCCCATTTTCGTCGCATTCGAGAGGTAGACTGCCGCCGCGCTCCACCCCAGACCCCGTCACCAGCGAAGAGACTCCCCGTTCCATGTTCCATCCGCGCCATTCCACCCGCCCCGCCTTTTCCTTTCCGCGTGCCGTGCCGCTGCTGCTGGGCGCGCTGAGCCTGCTGACGGTCCTGGCGGCGGCCACGGCCGGCGACGCCGCCGCCATCGAGACCACCGGGCGCGAGGCGATCCTGCTGGACGCCGACACCGGCGCCGTGCTGCTGGAAAAGGACGCCGACGTGCCCATGCCGCCGGCCTCCATGAGCAAGCTGATGACCCTGTACCTGGTGTTCGAGCGCCTGAAGAACGGCCAGCTTTCGCTGGAGGACACCCTGCCGGTCAGCGACTACGCCTGGGAGAAGGGCGGCTTCAAGAGCGGGTCCTCGACCATGGCCCTGAAGCCGCGCACCCGGGCCAAGGTGGAGGACCTGCTGCGCGGCATCATCGTGCAGTCGGGCAACGACGCCTGCATCGTGTTCGCCGAGGCCCTGGCCGGTAGCGAGGCCGACTTCGCCCGCGAGATGGAGCGCAAGGGCCAGCAGATCGGCCTGCAGAACAGCCACTTCCGCAACGCCACCGGCTGGCCCGACCCCGAGCACCGCATGACGGCGCGGGACTTGGCGACCCTGGCCCTGCGCATCATCCGCGACTTCCCCGAGTACTACCACTACTTCGCGGAGCTGGAGTTCACCTACAACGGCATCAAGCAGCACAACCGCAACCCGCTGCTGTACAAGAACATGGGCGCCGACGGGCTGAAGACTGGGCACACCGAGAACGCGGGCTATGGCCTGACCGCGTCGGTCAAGCGCAACGACCGGCGCCTGGTGCTGGTGGTCAACGGCCTCGAATCGCGCAAGGAGCGGGCGCGCGAGCCCGAGCGGCTGCTGGAATGGGGCTTCCGCCACTTCGGCAACTACGCCCTGTTCAAGGGCGGCGAGACGGTGATGGACGCCAACGTCTGGCTGGGCAGCCAGGGCACCGTGCCGCTGCTGATCGCGGACGACCTGGTGATCACCCTGCCGCGCCAGGCGCGCAAGAACATGAAGGTGGTGGTGCGCATGGCCGAGCCGATCCCGGCGCCCATCGCCAAGGGCAGCCAGATCGCCACCCTGGTGATCAAGGCGCCGGGCACCGAGGACCGCGAGATCCCGCTGGTGGCCGGCGGCGAGGTCGAGCAGCTGGGCTTCGTCGGCCGCCTGGGCGCGGCCCTGCAATACATCGTCTGGGGCAGCAGCGACTGATGTCGGACCAGGCCGAGTACGGACGCTTCATCACGCTGGAGGGCGGCGAGGGGTCGGGCAAGTCGACGCAGATGCAACTTATTATTGAAAAACTTCGCCAGCGTGGCATCACTGCCATAGCCACGAGAGAACCAGGAGGATCACTCGGTTCTGAAGAGATACGAACCTTGCTAGTTACTGGTGAAACAAACAGATGGAACGCATTAACAGAAGCTCTTTTGAATTTTGCAGCCAGGAAAGAACACATTGAAATGACAATTTTTCCAGCGTTAAAACAAGGGAGTTGGGTCGTATGCGATAGATTTGTAGATTCAACGATTGCGTATCAAGGATATGGCCACCAACTTCCACTGAGAGATCTGGAAACCCTCAACGCACTAGTCCTCAAGTCATTTAAACCTGATTTGACTTTTATATTGGATATTGACATTGAATCTGGCCTTAAGCGTGCCACAGCCGGAGATGATGGGGACGAAAATCGCTTTGAGAAACTCGATAAAGAGTTTCATGAGCGTGTTCGAAAAGGATTTCTAGAGATTGCAGCAAATAATCCAGAACGTTGCGTGGTCATTGACGCCAGGAAGGAAACCGTTGTGGTCTCAGAGGAAATCTGGAAACATATCGTCCAAAGATTCCACCTCGACCAAGCTACATAAAAGTTCGCTCAACCCATTCATAAATTTTCGAAATATTCAGCAGTATGCTGTCAACATTTTTCGTAGTAGATTTTGTTTTCTTTGTGATTTCCGCCGCCTTATCGAGGAATCCTAAAACGCTTCCTTTGTCGCTAATGTCTATTTGCTCAAGTCTTATTTGGCGTTCATGATCCAATTCTGGAATGCTGTTTATTTCATTATTTATACTTTCAAGTTTTGACTTGAGCAACGTGACCAGCTCGGATATTTCTTTTTCAGTTTTTAACACTTTCAATTCCGCTCGATGCCCAAGACGCTTTTCCTCAGGACATGCACAAGGTATGGCATTGCAATATGGGCATCCAGTTTGATACCTTTTTACAAATTCGATTTGAATGGACGTATTGCCAGTGTCAATGATGCGCAATCGCCAGAATCCGATCGTCCATGCAAAAACATCTGCTATATCCTTCTCGATTTGCTTTCTGATATAAGGACTTGAACTTGAATCTGATGAGGACCTAAATTTCCGAAAACTATTAATGATCTTTCCAGACTCTCTAGATAGCTTTGCTGAAAAAAAGTATGGATTTATCATAAATATCGAACCGTTGTTTGGGTATATTGAATCTAGCATATCTGATGCATCATCAAGAGAAAATATCCCATTTTTGTTAAGATTAATTGCGTTCCGAAGTACCATTGCGTGTTGGGCCAACTCGCTATTGCGCTGATAAAGCGGAATCGTACTTCCATAAGGAAGTTTATTTGTTAAATTGCACTGGCAAGGATTCAAAATGCAATGCGGGCAGACATTTGGGTATCTCTCTATAACTGTATCTTGAAGATCAACGTCCAGAACTCGGCAGTAGGCAAACAGCCAAGAAAGTGCCTTTGCAAATAAGTTTTCTGAATCACGATTGTGCCCCAACACATCAAATGTCAATGCAAGGTTTTCTGAAAGTCTAAGCAAAATATCTTCTGCGCTGATTCGGCTATTTGCAGAAGAGTATATTTCGTCCAATAGATTCTGGACTTTCGATATGCTGTCTTTGTCAGAGATATGCAATTTCAAATTCCTTTATCTTTTGTTCAAAAGCTGCTATTTGATGTATTCAATGTGGCCACTCAAATTAGTATCAAAATTTGATCGTGTTTTCTAGCTTTACGCCTCGCCTTAATCCAAACCTGGTGGGCCACGGGGCGGCCGAGCGGTTGCTGCTGGACTCGGTCAACGGCGGGCGCCTGGCCCATGCCTGGCTGATTACCGGGCCGCGCGGCATCGGCAAGGCGACCCTGGCGTTCCGGTTCGCCCGCTTCCTGCTGGCCGGCGGCGCCGAGGGCGGCGGGGCAGGGGGCCTGTTCGGCGCCGCGCCGCCGGCGGATTCCCTGCACATCGATCCGGACCACCCGGTTTTCAGGCGGGTCGCCGCCGCCGGCCACGCCGACCTGGTGACCGTCGAGCGGGCCTACGACGACAAGCGCAACCGCCGCCGCACCGAGATCGTGGTCGACGACGTGCGCGGCGTCGGCGGGTTCCTGTCCATGACCGCGGCCGAGGGCGGCTGGCGGGTGGTGGTCATCGACGCCGCCGACGAGATGAACCGCAACGCCGCCAACGCCGTGCTCAAGGTGCTGGAGGAGCCGCCCCGGCGCGCCGTGCTGCTGCTGGTCTGCCACAACCCGGGGCGGCTGCTGCCGACCATCCGCTCGCGCTGCAGCCGGCTCGCCCTGCGGCCCCTGGACGACGCGGCCATGGACGGCCTGCTGCGGGCCCACGCCCCGGACCTGGACCCGGCCCAGCGGGCGGTGCTGATGCGCCTGTGCGAAGGTTCCATCGGCCGTGCGCTCGACCTGGCGGCCCAGGGCGGGCTCGAGCTCTATGACCAGATGGTGGCGCTGCTGGAAACCTTGCCGGACCTGGACGTGGCCGCCCTGCACCGGTTCGGCGACCGGGTCGGCCGGGCCGGGGCCGAGGACCAGTTCCGCAGCTTCGGCGAGCTGTTCCGCGCCTGGCTGGCGCGCCTGGCGGTTTTCGCCGCCCGTGGCCGGGCCGAGATCGAGGCCGAGGCGACGCTGATGGCGCGGCTGCGGCCGGCTGCCACGGGGACTGGCGCCGGGACCGGCGCCCTTGATCCCTTGCTGGAGGTGTGGGAAAAGACCAACCGGCTGATGGCGCAGGCGGACGGGGTCAACCTGGACCGCAAGCAGGTGACCCTGAACGTGTTCCTGGCGCTCGAGGCCGCGGTGCGATCCTGACCCTCTGAATCCCGCCGAACCAGACCTGACGAACCCGGGAGTGACCGCCATGGCGGGGCCGAAGCGCTACTACATCACCACGCCCATCTACTACGTGAACGATTCGCCGCACATCGGCCACGCCTACACCACGCTGGCCTGCGACGCCCTGGCCCGGTTCATGCGCCTGGACGGCTGCGACGTGAAGTTCCTGACCGGCACCGACGAGCACGGGCAGAAGGTCGAGAAGTCGGCCGGCGCCGCCGGCATGGATCCCCAGGCCTTCACCGACATGGTGTCGCAGAACTTCCGCGACCTGGCCGGCTTCATGAATTTCAGCAACGACGACTTCATCCGCACCACCGAGCAGCGGCATACGGTGTCGTGCCAGGAGATCTGGCGCCGGCTGATGGAGCGGGGCGAGATCTACCTGGGCAGCTACGCCGGCTGGTACGCCGTGCGCGACGAGGCCTACTACGGCGAGAAGGAACTGGTCGACGGCCCCGACGGCACCAAGGTGGCGCCCTCGGGCGCGCCGGTGGAGTGGGTCGAGGAGCCCAGCTATTTCTTCCGCCTGTCGGCCTGGCAGGACAAGCTGCTGCAGTTCTATGACGAGAACCCGGACTTCATCCTGCCCAAGACCCGGCGCAACGAGGTGGTCAGCTTCGTCAAGGGCGGGCTGCAGGACCTGTCGGTCTCGCGCACCAGCTTCAAGTGGGGCATCCCGGTGCCCGGCGACGACGACCACATCATGTACGTGTGGCTGGACGCCCTGACCAACTACATCACCGCCGTCGGCTTCCCCGAGACCGAGGAGGGGGAGTTCCCCACCTACTGGCCCGCCGACCTGCACATGGTAGGCAAGGACATCCTGCGCTTCCACGCCGTCTACTGGCCGGCCTTCCTGATGGGCGCCGGGCTGGAGCCGCCCAAGCGGGTGTTCGCCCACGGCTGGTGGACCAACGAGGGGCAGAAGATATCCAAGTCCCTGGGCAACGTCATCGACCCCATCGGCCTGGTCGAGAAGTACGGCCTGGACCAGGTGCGCTATTTCCTGCTGCGCGAGGTGCCCTTCGGCAACGACGGCGACTATTCCCACACCGCCATGGTGCACCGCATGAACAGCGACCTGGCCAACGACTTCGGCAACCTGGCGCAGCGGGTGCTGAGCATGATCGCCAAGAACTGCGGCGGCGCCGTGCCGACCCACGGCCCGCGCACGGACGAGGACCGGGAGCTGCTGACCGCCGCCTACGACCTGAAGGACCGCATGGCCGAGCAGATGGACGTGCAGGCCTTCCACGAGGCGCTGGAGTCCCTGTGGGTGGTGATCCGCGCCGCCAACGCCTATGTGGACCGCCAGGCCCCGTGGCAGTTGCGCAAGGACGACCCGGACCGCATGGGAACCGTGCTGTACGTGCTGGCCGAGACCATCCGGGTGCTGGCCCTGCTGGCCCAGCCCTTCGTGCCCCAGGCGGCGGCGCGGCTGCTGGACCAGCTCGCCGTGTCCGAAAACCACCGCGACTTCTCGTTCCTGGGCGCGGAACACGAGCTGACCCCGGGCGCGGCCCTGCCCAAGCCCCAGGGGGTGTTCCCGCGCTTCGTCGAGGAAGCGGACGCCGGGTAGGCCGGACCGCGCCGTCGGGACCGCGGCCGACTCATGGTCGAACTGGAATTGGATTTGCAAATATTCTAGTATTCGGCATCGTGCTTCTTGGGAGGGGGAAGAAGATGTCGACGGTAACTGGCGAGAACTTTCACACGTTCCTGACCAATCCGTGGTGGTCCATGGGCCAGCGCATGGGCGATTTCGTGCGCATCAACGAAACCGCGACCCGGGCCCGGGCGGGGTTCCTGAACGCCCTGTCGGCGACCACCATTTTCCTGCTGATCGCCTATCCCCAGCTCGACCCCGTGATCTACGTCGGCCCGTTCGTGATCTTCGACATGACCGTGGCGGCGATTTTCGGGCTGACCCCGCTCAGCCCCGTCGGGCTGCTGGGCACCACCCTCACCATGCCGATCAAGCCTACCTGGAAGCCCATCAAGCCGAAACGCTTCGCCTGGAGCCTGGGCGCGGCCCTGGGCGTCACCTGCCTGACCATGCGGCTGCTGGAGATGGACAACTCCTGGATCATCGGCGTCGTCGCCATCTGTTTCGGCCTGACCTGGGCCGAGGCGGTGCTGGGCTTCTGCGTCGGCTGCTGGATGTACGGCCTGCTGGTCAAGTGCGAGGTCTGCAAGATGGACTGAGCGGCGCGGCCGCCGGGCCGTTCCGCGCCGGCAAACGGGCCGACGGAATGGACGGCGCCGCCGGCGGCGGTTAGATTGCGGGGCGCTGACTGGGTTCGGCACCGCCGGGCCCGTCGTTGTTGCGCAAGGCGCACCGCTTATTCGCGAGGCGCACCGCCGTTTCGCGAGGAAGGACCGCCCAGACCATGCTGGTCGACAGCCACTGCCACCTGGATTTCCCGGATTTCGCCGACGACCTGGACGGGGTGGTGGCCGCCGCCGCCCGGGCCGGCGTCGGCACCATGCTGACCATCTGCACCCACGTCACCCGGTTCGCCCAGGTGCGGGCCATCGCCGAGCGGTACGACAACATCTTCTGCACCGTCGGCATCCACCCCCACAACGCCGGCAGCGAGCCCGAGGTGACGGCCGCCGACCTGATCGCCCTGGCCGAGCACCCCAAGGTGGTGGGGTTCGGCGAGACGGGCCTGGACTACTACTACGAACACAGCCCGCGCGCGGCGCAGCAGAAGAGTTTCCGGGCCCACATCCGGGCGGCCCGGGAAACCGGCCTGCCGCTGGTGGTGCACACCCGCGACGCCGACGCCGACACCCTGGCCATCCTCACCGAGGAAACCGGGGCAGGGGCCTTTCCCGGCCTGTTGCACTGCTTCAGTTCGGGCCGAGAACTGGCTGAAAAAGCGGTGGAAATGGGGTTCTACATCTCCCTTTCCGGGATCGTCACCTTCAAGACCGCCGAGGAACTGCGGGCCATTGCCCGGGACCTGCCGCTGGACCGCCTGCTGGTCGAGACCGACGCGCCCTACCTGGCGCCGGTGCCCAAGCGCGGCAAGCGCAACGAGCCGGCCTTCACCGCGCATACGGCGGCCCGGGTGGCCGAGACGCGCGGCGAGCCCGCGGACGCCTTTGCCGCGGCCACCAGCGACAACTTCTTCCGCCTGTTCGGCAAGATCGACCGCGCCGCGCCCGGCGTGGTGCGGGCGGAAGCGTCGGAGGCGTCGTGCGCATAACCATCCTCGGCAGCGGCGGTTCCAGCGGCACGCCGTCGGTGGACTTCGGCTGGAGCCAGTGCGACCCCGCGGACCCGCGCAACCGGCGCCTGCGACCCTCGATCCTGGTCGAGGACGGGGACACGGCTATCCTGGTGGACACTTCGCCGGACCTGCGCCAGCAGCTTCTGAACGCCAGGGTGCAGAAATTGAATGCTGTTTTATTTACCCATTGGCACGCCGACCACTTGCACGGGATCGACGACCTGCGGCCCATCAACCGGCTCATGGGCGCGCCGCTGGACATCTACAGCGACGCCGACACCCGCGACGTCATCGGCCAGCGGTTCGGCTACGTGCTGGAACCCCTGGCCAACGGCGCGCCGTTCTTCTACAAGCCGACCCTGAACCACCACACCATCGGCCACGGCGACCGGCTGCGCATCGGCACCGTGGACATCCTGGCCTTCGAGCAGGACCACGGCCATTGCACCACGCTGGGGTTCCGCTTCGGCGACATGGCGTATTCCACCGACGTGGTCGAGTTGCCGGACGACGCCTTCGAGCTGCTGGCGGGGGTCGACACCTGGATCATCGGCACCCTGGTGGACAACCCGCATCCGACCCACGCCCACGTGGACAAGGCTCTGGGCTGGATCGAGCGGGCGGGGCCGCGCCGCGCCGTGCTGACCCACCTGAGCGGCCTGTTCGACTACGAAACCCTCAACGCACGGCTGCCGGACGGGGTGGAGCCGGCCTATGACGGCCTGGTGCTGGAACAGGGTAGTTGATGATTTTGAATTTCCATATTCGTTACCAACTATCTGCGAAAACATATTAATCTAAAATTTATCATAATATACATTATGCGACAATTATAGTAACAGGCACAAATAGGCTTCGTCCGTCCCCTGGCGTCGGAAACGGGCCTACAAAGAGTCGGCAAAGGTCAGGTCAAGCGGTCCCCCGCCGCCTGGATGTCCCCCGCACCTGAATTCCTTGCGGCGGCCCACCGCATCATTGGCGAAAATCCTGACGCCCGCCATCGGGCGCCCGTCGGCGCCGCGCGGCTCCCATGCAAAAAATGCCATTGGCGCCGGCGCCTTTTGGCCCCACATGGAAGGCTGCGCAACCAGCGACGACGGTACCGCCGCCATGTCCCAGCCCCCGCGACCTCCGGAGACCGCCGCCGGAGGTCTGGAATCGCAAACCCTCGCGGGCGTGGGCCTGGCCCTGCTGGGCGCCTTCCTGTTCGCCACCGTGTTCATCCTGCCCAAGGTCGAGGGCACCGGGCTGGACACCTTCCAGGTCGCCTTCTTCCGCTTTCTGTTCGGTTTCCTCAGCGCCCTGCCCGTGGCCCTGGTGGCGCGGCGCCGGGGCCGCCTGCGCAGCACCGGGGCGGCCCGCTGGCATGCCCTGCGTGCGGTGTTCGCCGTCACCTCCCTGGTCTGTACCGTATTCGCCGTGCGCCACATGCCGGTCAGCGAGGCCGTGACCCTGGCCAACAGCAAGGCGCTTTTCGTGGTCCTGCTGGCGGCCCTGTTCCTGGGCGAACGCCTGACCGGATACCGCCTGTGGTGCGTCGCCCTGGCCATGGCCGGGGCGCTGGTCATCATGCGCCCGTCGCCCCAATTCCTGGAGTCGGTGATGGCCAACCCGGCCTCGCTGCTGGCCCTGACCGCGGCCCTGAGCGTGGCCATCGAGAGCGTCATGATGCGCCGCCTGGCCGACCGCGACGGCGCCGTGGTGGCCGTGCTGTGGCTGAACGGCGCCGCGACCCTGCTGCTGCTGCCCCTGGCGGTGGCCACCTGGCAGGCGCCGACCCTGTCCGAATGGCTGATCCTGGGCGCCATGGGGCCCCTGGCGGTGGCCGGCAACGTGGCCAACCTGCAGGCCTACCGGCGCCTGGAGGCGGTGCGCGTCACCCCCCTTTCGTACAGCGCCATCGCCTTCTCGGCCCTGCTGGGCTGGCTGCTGCTGGGCGAGGTGCCCACGGTCCACATGGCCGTGGGCGCGGTGATGATCGCCGCCGCCGGCTGGCTGGTGGCGCGCGAGCGGAAACCGCCCTTTGCCGGCGGGCAAAGGACTTGGCGCCGCGCCCGGTCTGAACGATAGTGGGGCCTCCGCCGTCACGGAAGACCGCCCCATGCCCGACGACCACGCCGACCTCTCGCCCATGGACCGCCTGCTGGCCATCATGGCGCGCCTGCGCGACCCGCGCGACGGCTGCCCGTGGGACGTGGAGCAGACCTTCGCCACCATCGCCCCCTACACCATCGAGGAAGCCTACGAGGTGGCCCACGCCATCCAGGACGGCGACATGGACGAGCTGCGCGGCGAGCTGGGCGACCTGCTGCTGCAGGTGGTGTTCCACGCCCGCATGGCCGAGGAGGCCGGGCATTTCGATTTCGCCGACGTGGCCACCGCCATTTCCGACAAGATGGTGGACCGCCACCCGCACGTGTTCGCCGACGCCCGCGAGCGCGACACCGCCAGCCAGACCGTGGCCTGGGAGGACCAGAAGGCCGCCGAGCGGCGCGACAAGGCTGCCGCCCGCGGCGAGGAGGCCGGCCACAGTGCGCTGGACGGCGTGATCCAGGCCCTGCCCGCCCTGATGCGCGCCGAGAAGCTGCAGAAGCGCGCCGCCCGGGTCGGATTCGACTGGCCCGACAGCCTGGGCCCCCTGCGCAAGGTCCACGAGGAGGTGGCCGAGCTGGAGGTGGAGCTGGCCTCGGGCGAGACCGGCGAGGTCCACCCCGGCCGGGTCCGGGACGAGGTGGGCGACCTGCTGTTCTCGGTCGTCAACCTGGCGCGCAAGCTGCACGTGGACCCGGAAACGGCCCTGCGCGACGCCAATTTCAAGTTCGAGACCCGCTTCCGCCGGGTCGAGGAGCTGCTGGCCCGCGACGGCCTGCGGCCCGAGGACGCCACCCTGGAGGACATGGACGCCCTGTGGAACCGGGCCAAGGAGGACGAGGAACGGTGACGGCCCCCCGCCCCCTTCTCCGCCCCCGCGCCACCGCCCGGCCCCTCGCCCGCGCCGCCCTGGCGCTGGTCCTGCTGCTTCCCCTGGTCGGCTGCTACCTGCCGGTCTGGTTCGACGCCGAGGTGCGCATCAGCCGCCAGGGCTATTACGACGCCCTGTTCGACGGCTATCTCATCTCCCTGCCGTTCGCCTCGGACCTGGCCGCCGGCAAGCTGGGCGCCGGCCAGGAGAAGGACGAGAGCGCCAAGGTGGTCGCCGACCTGAAGCGCGACAGCGCCGTGACCCAGGCCGACTACGTGCGCAAGGGCCGGTTCAAGGTGCACTGGGCGCGCAAGGGCGACATCATCCGCCAGAAGATGATGACCTTCGTGCGCCGCAACGAGCAGATCCTGTCGCTCAAGTACGTCAAGACCACGGGCATGCTGACCCTGGAGGGGCGCAGCCTGCGCGGGTCCGACATCCAGCGCCTGCGCCAGCAGGGATTCACGGTGCAGGGCGAGCTGCGCGTCATCACCCCGGCGGCGGTGGCGTCCCACAACGCCCAGAAGGTGGTGCGCAAGGGTTTCGACCACATCTATGTGTGGAAGATCAAGGACTGGGGCGACCCGGCGCCGAAGCTGGACATCCGCATGCGCTGACCCGGCCCGGCGCCCCTGCAAAAAACTGCAATCATTCAAAATTTCCTGTATACTGACGCCATAACGTCTTGAGGGACGGGGTTTTTCCCCTGCCACCCGGCGGATTGAGCGGCAGCGGCATGGATCCGGCGGCGGGATGAACTCCAAGTCAATGCAGGAGCATGCATTGGTCGAGCAGATCTTGTCGGCCCCGGGCGATGCCGCTGCCCGGACCGCGAACGGAAACCTCCCCGCGCCGGCCCCGCCGGCGGGATCGGGCCCCTTGGCCGGCCTGGACCTGACCGGTGCCGACCTGCATGCCCACGGCTCCTCCCTGATCGTCACCCTGGCCGACGGCGTGGTCATCGTCGTGCACGGCTACTTCGCCGGGCCCGACCTGCCCCTGCCCGCGGCCCTGGCGCAGCCCGGCGGCAAGGTCCTGCACCTGGCGGCCCAGGCCTTCGACACCTTCGTCGCCGCCGTCGAGGGCACCGGCGGCCGCGAGCCGGCGGCCGAGCCCGGCGCCGGGACCGAGGGCGAGAACCTGGACGCCTTCGAGACCGCGGCCGGCGGCGGCGAGGACGCCGCCGTGCTGGCGCGGCTGATGCAGCAGGACCCCGAGCTGGCGCGCCTGCTGGTGGACGCCGGCCTGGGCCGGCTGATCGCCGCCGTCGGCGACATCGCCAAGTTCGTGCCGCCGCCCGTGACCCTGGACTCCACGCTGGTGGCCTACGCCACCGACGGGTCGGACGTGCTGGTCGACTCGGTGGGCGGCACCAACGCCCTGCTCACCCAGCCGCAATGGACCCTGTTTTCCAGCTACTACGAGCCGCCCGCGGACAGCGGCGGCGGCGAGACGGCTTACGACATCTACATCCCGCCGCCGCCCGACCTGATCAACCAGACGGTGTTCGGGCTGCTGTACTATTCCTACGGCCAGGTGGTGGCCAAGGCGGGGACCGGCACGCTGCAGTTCACGGGCCAGACCGGCAACGACTTCGACCGCACCGGGGACGGCCTGCCCGACCGCGACTTCGTCCAGTTCCTGGACCCCCACAACTTCTTCCACCAGTTCTACGGCGCCTATTCGTTCAAGACCCTGTCCATCGACGGCGCCCACGAGATCCGGTTCCTGGTCGACGGCAACGTCTACGTCCCCGGCGCCACCAATGGCTACTTCACGCCCCAGGCGCCGCAGACCCTGCAGTACAACATCGTCCAGGCCACCAACATCAGTCAGTTCGGCCTGGTCGGCGACAGCGGCGACGGCACCTTCGCCGGGGCCCAGGCGGCCGGCGCCCACTATGCCCTGCCCGGCGCCGGCAACCCGGACATGCTGTACCTGTACCTGGGCAAGCGCGACATCGACACGCTCAGCTTCTACGACCCCGCCGACCCGGCGGGCGGCAACGGCGACTACGACTTCGTCACCCCGTTCACGGTAACCCGCGCCAACAGCCCGGCCACCGAGGCCGACAACACCACCGAGACCATCGCCCCCTACAGCCGCATCGGCGGGGTCGACATCGTCGACGCCCGCGGCTTCGGCACCAACGGCGTGGTCCTGAACAAGGCCGCGGTGGTGGCCATGACCGAGGCAAGGGACTTCGGCGGCGTCGACGTGTGGGGGCTGGAGCTGGCCGGCGACGGGGTGGACGGGGTGACCCTGCTGGACGAATCCCAGTGGCGCTACAACGGCCGCATCGACGCCGCGGCGCAGACGGTGGCCTACGGCAACGGGCAGTCCTACGTGGTGGACAGCACCGTCGCGCGCTTCGGCAACGTGCAGTACCAGTTCGTGCACCTGGACGGCGACGCCTTCGTCAACGTCTCGGCCTCCTTCGGCGCCCATCCGCGGTGGTACTGGACCGACGGCACCGACGGCGACGACACCCTGGCCCTGCCCGACACCCAGTTCGGCAACGTCGCCTTCGGCGGCGGCATGGACACCCTGGTCATGGATGCCTACGCCTGGACCGGCGCCGCCTACGAATACTCCACCGACTTCGACTTCACCGGCACCGGCGGCGGCATTTCGGGGCTGGAGGTGATCACCACCGCTGACGGCGCCGGCGCCGATACGGTGACCGTGGACCACGCCTTCGTCACCGCCGCCACCGACGCCGCCAACACCCTGACCCTGCTGGGCGACGCCGCCGACCGGGCCCTGGTTTCCGACCTGGCCACGAACTGGACCTTCGACGGCCAGTCCGGCGGCTTCGCCCGCTACGTCAACGGCGCCGACGGCGCGGTGCTGAAGGTGCAGACCGAGCTGGCCCAGGACCTGGGCCTGTACCTGAACGGATGGGGCGGCGACGACACCTTCGACGTCGCCGACCTGGGCGCCTTCGACGGCCTGGACGGCAGCCGCGACGGCTCCACCACGGACACCGACGCCCTGGCGCTGACCGGCGCCGGCAACGCCGACCTGCACGCGGCGGCCGGCCGCCTGGCCAACCTGGAGGTGCTGGACCTGTCGGGCAACGGCGCCGCCAACACGGCCAGCTTCGACGTGGCCGACCTGGTGGCCGTGACCGATTCCGACAACGCCCTGCTGGTCCTGGGCGACGCCGGCGACGCCATCGACCTGCTGGACCCCAGCCACTGGACCTATGCCGGGTACCAGGCCGCCGGCGGGCTGAACCTGCTGGCCTCGGCCCTGGGCGGCAAGGACGTGCTGGTCTCCGCCGCCGCCGGCCTGGCTATCCCGCGCCTGTCGGTGGCCGCCACCGGCGGCGACGACACCTTCACCCTGGCCTTCGGCGACGTCGCCGACGTGGACGGCGGCGCCGGGTTCGACCGCCTGGTCCTGGCCATGGGCGGGGCCGAGGACTTCACCGCCGGCGGGCTGCTGGCCGCCATCGAGGAGATCGACGCCGGCAACGGCGCCGCCAACGCCCTGGTGGTGGGCGCCGACCAGGTGACCCAGGCCGTGGACCGGACCCTGCGCGTCCTGGGCGACGCCGCCGACAGCCTGACCTTCGCCGGCGGCGAGACCTGGACCGCCGGCACCGACGTGGAGGTGGACGGCCAAACCTTCGCCAGCTACTCGACCACCGCCGGCGACGGCGACATGGTCACGGTCCTGGTGCAGCCGGGGCTGGTGTAAGCCGGCCACATAAATATATATCTTTAGGCCATGCGCACGGTTCTGCTGCTGGCCTACGACTACCCGCCCGCCGCCTCGGTGGGCGCGTCCATTCGGGCCGTGAAGTTCGCCCGCTACCTGCCCGAATTCGGCTGGCGGCCCGTGGTCCTGGCCCTGGACCCGGGCGGCCGCGACCTGCCCGACGACGGGGTCGAGCGGGTGCCCACCTGGCTGCCCCCGCACCGGCCCTTCAACCTCCGGCCCTGGGGCTGGATTCCGGCGGCGGCGCGCCGGGCGTCGGCCCTGGCCGGGACCCGGTCCATCGACCTGGTGTTCGCCACCTGCCCGCCCTTCCCGCCGGCCCTGGCGGCGGTGGCGGCGGCGCGGCGCCTGCGGTGTCCGCTGGTGACCGACTTCCGCGACGCCTGGACCCGCAGCCCCTACCCCGAGCCCTCGCGCGCCATGCACCGGCTGGCCCCGCCCCTGTTCGCGGCGCTGGAACGCCGGGTGCTGCGCCGCTCCGCCGCCCTGGTGCTGAACACGCCGTCGGCCCTCGCCGCCTACCGCCGCGCCTATCCGGACCTGGCGCCGCGCATGCACCACCTGCCCAACGGTTATGACGAGGCCGACTTCGCCGGCCTGGCCGCCCCCGCCGCGGCCCCCGGTGCGCACATGCAGATCGTCCACGCCGGCGCCTTCGCGTCGTCGCGGCGCGACCCGGCCCCGTTCCTGCGCGCCCTGGCCCGGTTCAACGCCGGCGGCGTGCGCGCGCGGCTGACGGTCCTGGGCGACGGCGCGGTGCCGCCCGACATGGCCGACCAGGTCACCTGTACCGGCCCCCTGGACCACGGTGCCGCCCTGCGCGCCATGGCCGCCGCCGACGTCCTGCTGGTCTACCAGCAGCCCAGCGGGTCCCAGGTTACCGCCGTGGCCGGCAAGACCTTCGAATACCTGCGCACGGGCCGGGCGATCCTGGCCGTGGCCCCGGCCGGCGACAACATCGACCTGGTGCGGCGCCACGCCACCCGCCACGCCTGCGTCACCAATTACGGCGAAGACGCCATGGTCGCCGCCCTGGAGTCGCTGCATGCTGGCTGGCGGTCCGGCGCCCCGCCGCCGCGCCGGACCGCGGCGGAATTCGAGGCCTGCTACGAACGCCGCCGCATCACCCAGCGCCTGGCCGGACTCTTCGACGCCGTCGCCGGTCAGAGGTCCCTGCGGCGGGACCAGGTGTAGACCTGCCGCAGGGACGCCAGCAGGGGTGCGGGCAGGCTCGCCATGGCGACCAGCGCCAGGGTCGTGGGCCGCGGGTTCATGGCCTGGGAGCGGCCCAGGCAGGCGCGGGCCTGGGCCCGGTCGCCCTGATACAGGGCGTACTGGCCCCAATAGCGGTGCGCCTCGGCGCGAATGCGTTCGGCCAGGGGGCCATAGCGGTCGGGGGTCCGGGCCAGGGACTTCTCGACGATGCGAAAGTAGTCGCCGCGCTGGACATGGAACTCGTGGCCGAAGGAATAGCTACTGGCCGACTGGTGGGTGACCGCCAGGGGTCGGCGGACCTCGGCCACCTCGCCCACCTCGCCCAGGCGGATCCACAGGTCCAGGTCCTCGCGCACGCGCAGCGATTCGTCGAAGGCGCCGACCGCGTCCAGGGCCGACCGCCGGCACAGGGTCCCGGTGGTGGTCTGCATGGGATTCGGCCACAGCAGGCGGTGCTCGCGGTCGTGGGATGGCGAGCGCCGGTTGCGCAGGTGCTGGCTGCCGTCGGGCCGGCGCAGGTACGCCCAGCAGAAGGCGCAGGACGTCCCCGGATCGGCCAGCATGGGCGCCATGCCGGCGCGCAGATGACCCGGCAGCCATTCGTCGTCGCTGTCGAGGAAGGCGACGATGCTGCCACGGCTGGCGGCGATACCGCGATTGCGCGCCGCAGCCGGGCCGGCGTTGTCCTGGCGCAGGCAGCGAACCGCCGGGTCACGGTGCGCCAGCGCAGCCAGCGGGTCGTCGTCCGAGCCGTCGTCGACGACCACCACCTCCAGATTCCAGCCCGCCGGCAGGTCCTGGGCCAGGGCCGAGTCCACGGCCCGGGACAGGGTGGCGGCACCGTTGTGCACGGGAATGACGACCGAGACGACGGGATTCGCCCCGGCGCGGGGTGGCTGGGTCATGGACGGCGGGTCCTAGTCGTCCGGCGGCAGCAGGCCGCGCAGCCTGTCTCGGTGGGCGCGCAGGGCCCATTCCTCGTCGCAGGTGTCCTCGTACCAGCCCTGGGGGCCGGACTTGCCGCTGGGCGCGGGCTTCCGGTAGGGGTCGAAGGCAAGGCCGGCGGCCTTCAGGGCCGCCTGCAGGTCGCGGATCTCGCATTCCAGGTCATCGATGCGGTCCAACACCGCGTCGTGGGCGTCGTCGAAGCGGTCCCAGATCATGGTGCGCCCTCCTCTCCCGGCCGCCGGGCGTCCGGGCGCCCGGGCCCCCATGGTACCCGTCAGGCCAGGGCCTGGTCCAGGTCGGCGCACAGGTCCTCGGCATCCTCCAGGCCAACCGACAGGCGGAACACCCCGTCGCCGGCATAGGCGCGGTAGGCGTCGAGCTGCGCGCCGTGCAGGCCGAAGGTGCTGTCCATGATGCCGTCGGTGCCGATCCAGTAGATCAGGCTGCGGTGGTGGCCCAGGGACACGGCGTAGTGGATGACCTGCAGCCGCTCGGCCAGGCGCGCCGCCACGGCCGGCCCCGGCTCTGCCGGCTGGAACGAGATCATGCCCGAGAAGTTGTCCATCTGCCGCCGCGCCAGGTCGTGCTGGGGATGGGACGGCAGGCCCGGGTACAGCACCTTGCGCACCTTGGCGTGGCCCTCCAGGAACCGCGCCACTTGCAGCGCCGTGTCGGCGTGGGCGGCCATGCGCAGGGGCAGGGTCGCGGCGCCGCGGGCGATCAGCCAGGCGTTGAAGGGGCTGAGCACGCCGCCGTAATGGATGCCGGCCTCCAGGTTCAGGGCCGCCATGGCCGCCTTGGAACCCACCACCGCCCCGCCCAGGGCGTCGCCGTGGCCGCCGATGTACTTGGTCAGGGAATGGACCACGTAGTCGGCGCCCAGGTCCAGCGGCCGGGTCGCCACCGGGGTGGCGAAGGTGGAGTCCACCGCCAGGGGGATGCCCCGCGCCCCGGTGACGGCGGCGACGGCGGCGATGTCGGTCAGGCGCAGGATGGGGTTGGCCGGGGTCTCGATCCAGACCAGTTTGGTCTCCGGCCGCAGGGCCGCGGCCACCGCCGCCGGGTCCGAGCTGTCGACCAGGGTCAGGTCGATACCGAACCGCGGCAGGGTGCCGCGGAACAGCTCGGCGGTGCCGGCATAGTTGGTGTCGCTGGCGACCAGGTGGTCGCCCTGGCCCAGCAGGCTGAACACCACCGCCGCCGAGGCCGCCATGCCTGAGGCGAAACACAGCGCCGCCTCGCCGTTCTCCAGGGCCGCCAGCTTGGCCTCCAACTGGCGCACCGTGGGGTTGCCCCAGCGGGTGTAGATGAAGGGCGCGTCCTCGGTCAGGTCGTGGGCCGAGAAGCCCAGCGACGCATCGACGGCGTAGGTGGTGGACATGACCAGGTTGGGGGCCGAGGCCCCGGTGACCGGGTCCACCCCCTCGCCGGCGTGGATGGCGGTGGTGCGCGGGCCGCGCCTGTTGCGCGTCATCCGGCGCCGGGCCCTAGCGTTTTTCGGCCCGGGTCAGGCGCCGCATCAGGCTGGAGGTGTCCCAGCGGTTGCCGCCCATGGCCTGGACCTCGGCGTAGAACTGGTCGACCAGGGCGGTCACCGGCAGCAGGGCGCCGTTGCCGTGGGCCTCGGCCAGGCAAATCCCCAGATCCTTGCGCATCCAGTCGACGGCGAAGCCGAACTCGTACTTGTCGTCCAGCATGGTCAGGGCCCGGTTCTCCATCTGCCAGGACTGGGCCGCGCCCTTGGAGATCACCTCGACCACCTTCTTGGCGTCCAGGCCGGCGCGGACGGCGAAGTTCATGCCCTCGGACAGGCCCTGGACCAGGCCGGCGATGCAGATCTGGTTGACCATCTTGGTCAACTGGCCGGCGCCCACCGGGCCCATCAGGGTGACGGCGCGGGCGTAGCAGTCCATGACCGGGAAGGCGCGGTCGAACACGTCGGGCTCGCCGCCGACCATGACCGTCAGGATGCCCTGCTCGGCCCCCGCCTGGCCGCCCGACACCGGGCCGTCCAGGAAGCCGATGCCCTTGGCGGCGGCGGCGGCGCCGATTTCGCGCGCCACCTCGGCCGAGGCGGTGGTGTGGTCGATCAGGATGCTGCCCGCGGCCATGCCCGCCAGCACGCCGTCGTCGCCATAGACGACACTGCGCAGGTCGTCGTCGTTGCCCACGCACAGCGCCACGATGTCCTTGCCCTGGGCGGCCTTGGCCGGGGTGTCGGCGAAGGCGCCGCCGTACTCGCCGGCCCACTTCTCGGCCTTGGCCGTGGTGCGGTTGTAGACGGTGGTGGCGAACCCGTTCTTCTGCATGAAACCGGCCATGGGATAGCCCATGTTGCCCAGTCCCACGAAGGCGGTGGTCGGCTTGCTCATGATCTGACTCTCCCCGTGTTTTCGCCGCAATGCATGCGTTGACCGATCCTTAACAGGCTTTGCCCGGGGCCGGCAAGGAAACCCGTTCCGCCATGCGGAAAACGGACCCCGCTACATCACCGACCGGATCAGGTCGCGCAGCTCGGCCCAGGTGGCCGGGTCGGGGGCCATCAGCAAGGTGCCCCGGTTGATCTCCGTGTCCGGGTGATAGGGGATGCCGGGCCCGGTGCCGTCGCCGGTCAGGGCGCCGTAGCCGCCGGCCTCGGCGTGGATCAGCACCCCGGCGGCATGGTCCCAGGGCTTGAGGCCCGTGTATTGGGCGAAGTGGATCGCGCCGGCCGCCAGGTCCATGTACTCCTGCCCGGTGCAGCGGTAGCGCAGCAGGTGTTCCGGCACCACGGCGCCGTCGCGGCGCAGGCGTTCGCGCAGCTTGCGGCCCAGGGACCCGGTCATGCCGGCGATGGGCGGTGCCGGGCCCAGGCGCACCGGCTCGGCCGGGCCGTCGGCGGGCAGGTGCCAGCTCCCCTGCCCCACGGCGGCCCAGGACGTGACCCCGGTCAGCGGCGCGTGGATCCAGCCGGCCAGGGTGCGCCGCGCCCGCACCAGGGTGACGATGACGGCAAAGCGGCCCTCGCCGTGGGCGAAGTTGTGGGTGCCGTCCACCGGGTCCAGGACCCAGACCGGGCGGTCCTCGCCGATCACCGCCAGCAGGTGGGACCGCTTCTCGGCCATCTCCTCGCCGATGACGGCACTGCCGGGCAGCAGCGCCGTGAGGGCGGCCTCCAGGGCCCGCTCGGCCGCCTCGTCGGCGTCGGTCACCAGGTCGCCGGGGTTCTTCTCGCGGATCTGGTGGTCGCGCAGGTTGCGGAACCGGGGCAGGATCTCGGCCGCCGCCACGTCGCGGATGATGCGGTCCACGGCGTCCCTGTCGGGCAGGTCCGGCCGGTCCGGCGTGTTTGGCATGGCGCGGGCTCCGGTTGTTGCGGCTCCTTGGTAAACCGGGACCGGGGAAAGGACAAGCCCGCCGCGCCGGTCGGACGGGGCTTGCCGGCCCCGGCCCGGGCGGGCAAGATGGCCGCCATGGAGCAGTCCTGGATCGACGATCTGGCCCACGAGCGGGCCCTGCTGGAGCGGGTCGACCGCGCCTACCTGGGCGGCATGGAGGTGGTCCTGCGCGGCGCCGAGGCCAAGGTCCTGGCCTTCGCCCGGCGCCACCTGCGGCCGCTGCTGACCGAGCAGCCGGTGACCCGGGTCGGCGCCCCGGCGCCCCCCTGCACCATCGCCCTGATCTATTCCGACGACCTGGTGGACCGGGCCGCCGCCGACTGCCTGCGCCATCCGCTGCGGCGCGGCCCGGGCGGCATGGAGCTGCGCCAGGTGGACCTGCACGACGGCCGCCAGGTGCTGATCGACGGCGCCGGCGGGTTGATCTGGTGCGTCGACCCGGACTCGCGCGAGGTCGCCCTGATCCACGCCAGCCGCGCCATGTGGCCGGCCCTGCACCTGGCCGACACGGTGCGCGAGGTGGCCGTGGCCTACCTGGAGGAACAGGGCTGGACCGGGTTCCGCGCCTGCGCCGTGGCGGCCCCGGACGGGGTGTTCCTGGGCATCGCCGACACCGGGACCGGCAAGACCTCGATGACCGCCGCGCTGCTGAACGTGGGCTGCGCCTTCGTCGCCGACGGCCACTGCTACGTGCGCCGGGTGGACGACCGGCTGCTGGCCCTGGGCCTGCCCCAGCCCGTCAACATCCCGCTCGGCGTGGTGCGGCTGCACGCGGGGCTGAAACGGGTGCTGCTGGAGGGCGAGGCCCCGATCCATCCGCGGCAGCGCTTGATCCGGCGCCGGGTCGCCGCCACCGCCGAGGACAAGTGGCCCGACCTGCCCGACGAGCTGCAACTGATGCCGGCCGAGTTCAGCGCCGCCATGGGCGCGCCGCCGCCGTGGCAGGGCGGCCCGGTCCTGGGCCTGGTGCGGCCCAGCGTGGCGCTGCGCGTCGGCGTCCCCATCATGCGCGCCCTGGCGGTCGACGAGGTGCGCGGCCTGATGGACCGCACCCGCATCGCCAAGGCGCCGCAGGACACCTCGCCGCCCTGGCTCGACCTGGGGTTCCGGCCCGCCGCCTGGGATCCCACCGACATCCTGCGCCTGCCGGCGATCGAGTTCGCGTTTCACGTCACCGAGAACGGCATCCACGGCCTGCCGGGCCCGGTGGAGATGCTGAAGCGGGCCCTGGACAGCGTCGACCGGCGCGGCGGCCTGGTCGGCCAGGCGCTCCATCGGTTGGACCGGAAACCCTCGTAACCCGCCGCCCCTGTCACTGCCCGGCCGGGCGGCGCTTCTCGAAGCGCGCGGCCTGGGCCGGGTCCAGGCGCACGGTGACGTGCATGGCGTCCTCGCCGGCGGCCTGTTCCAGGACCTCGCCGTGGTCGTGCAGCCAGGCCAGGGTGGCGCCGTCCTCGAACGGCAGGGTCAGTTCCAGCACCGTGGCGGCGGCGGCCAGGCGCCGTTCGACCACCGCCAGCAGCTCGCCGCAGCCGGCGCCGGTGCGGGCCGACAGCGGCACCACCGGCAGATTGCCGCGCCCGGCGCGGGTCAGCAGGGCCTCGCGCTCCTCGGGGTCCAGCAGGTCGATCTTGTTGGCCACCTCGACCATGCCTTCGGCCACCGCCCGCTCCAGCCCCAGGCCGGTCAGGACCTGGTGCACGTCCTGCTTCTGGTCCTCGGTGTCGGGGTGCGAGATGTCGCGCACGTGGACCAGCAGGTCGGCCTCGCAGACCTCCTCGAGCGTGGCATGGAAGGCGTCCACCAGCTCGTGCGGCAGGTCCGAGATGAACCCCACCGTGTCCGACAGGATGGCCGTGCGCCCGGCCGGCAGTTCCAGCCGCCGCATGGTCGGGTCCAGGGTGGCGAAGACCTGGTCCTCCACATGCACCCGGGCCCGGGTCAGGCGGTTGAACAGGGTCGACTTGCCGGCGTTGGTGTAGCCGACCAGGGCGACGATGGGGAACGGCACCTTGCGCCGCGCCGCGCGGTGCAGCTCGCGGGTGCGCTTGACCTCCTTCAGCTCCTTGCGCAGGCGGGCGATGCGCTCGCCGATCAGGCGCCGGTCGGTCTCGATCTGGGTCTCGCCGGGGCCGCCGACGAAGCCCAGGCCGCCGCGCTGGCGCTCCAGGTGGGTCCAGCTGCGCACCAGGCGCGAGCGGGCATAGGTCAGCGCCGCCAGCTCCACCTGCAGGGTGCCCTCGCGGGTGCGGGCGCGGGCGCCGAAGATCTCCAGGATCAGGCCGGTGCGGTCGACCACCTTGCACTTCCAGGCCCGCTCCAGGTTGCGCTGCTGGACCGGGGTCAGGGTGCCGTCGACCACCACCAGGCCGACGGGGCGGTCGCCCTCGCCCAGGTCGGCCACCAGCTCGCCCAGGTGCTGCACGGTGCCGGACCCGAACAGGGTCGCCGGCCGCGCCCGGGCCACGGGCACCACCCGCGCCTCGACCACCTGCAGGTCGATGGCATGGGCCAAGCCCATGGCCTCGTCCAAGCGGGCCTGGGGCGTGCGCGCGTCACCCCGCGCGCCCTTGAGGGCCGGGTGCAGGACCAGACAGCGTTCCTGTCGGCTGGTGGCGGCGGTGTCGTCGGCGGGGCTGCCCGTGGGGAAGTCGGTCAAGCTGCCCCGTCTATTCCGTGCCGCCTTCCTTGTCCGGGTCGAACAACTGGACCGGGACCGACGGCATCACCGTCGAAATGGCATGCTTGTAGACCAGCTGCGTGTGCCCGTCCCTGCGCAGCAGTACCGAAAAATTATCGAACCAGGTTACAATGCCCTGCAGCTTGACGCCGTTGACGAGAAAGATGGTGACGGGAGTCTTGTTCTTTCTGATGTAGTTCAGGAACACGTCCTGGACATTTTGCGACTTCTCGGTGGACATTTTTTTTGTACCCCTTGAGATTGGGCCTGTCCCGAAGGCCACGGGCGCCGGCCGGTTTCCCTGTAAAGCACGGGTCTTTTTTCCCATCCGGTGTTCTGCTGCCGCTGCCCCCGCGGGGGGCGCCGGCTCGAGCGCAGGTCCCGGCCCGTGCCGTTTATGCCAGCACTCTACATGCTGGCAACGAGCTTGGGAAGCATTTGCAAATTATTCACATGAAATACAGGTTCATTCTTGCCAAACTCGCCAGCTTTTGGGGATATTTCCCGCACCAGCACCGGCACGCAGCCCGCGGCGACCCCGCATTCCATGTCGATGTCGGTGTCGCCGACGAACCAGACCAGTGGTCCGCGGCCGATTCCACTGTCCGCCAGGGCCATGTCCACGGGTTCGGGCGCCGGCTTGTCGCGGGCCGCGTCCTGGGCGCCGACCAGGCTGCGCAGGTAGCCGTCCCAGCCCAGGTGCCGGCACTCGGCGCGCAGGAAGGCCCCCTTCTTGTTGCTGACCACGCCCAGGAACAGGCCGGCCTCGTCCAGGGCGCGCAGCACCCCGGTGGCGCCGGGCATGGGGGTCAGGGTTTCCAGGTGGTGGGCGGCGTAGGCGGCGTGGAAGAAGGCACCCGCCTCCTGCCAGCGGTCGCCGAACAGCAGCGGGAAGCCGTCGCGCATGGACTTGCGCACCCGGGTCCGGGTCTCCTCCAGGGTCCAGGGCGGCAGCCCGTACTCGGTCAGGGTCAGGTTGAGGGCGGCGTGGATGGTGGGCCAGCTGTCGATCAGGGTGTTGTCCCAGTCGAACAGCAGGGCCCGTGGGCGCGGCGCCGTCACGGCGCCGCGTCCTGGGCCCGCATGTGGTCGAAATAGTAGTCCAGCAGGCGCAGGCTCAGCTCGCCGGCCCGGCCGTCGCCGATGGCCGCGCCGTCCATGCGGATCACCGGGCGCACGAAGGACGTGGTGCTGGTGACGAAGGCCTCGCGGGCCTGGCGCACCTCGTCGCGGGTGAACGGCCGCTCGACCAGGGTCAGGCCCTGCTCGGCGGCGATCCTCAGCACGGCGCGCCGGGTGATGCCGTTGAGGATGGCGTGGTCGGCCTGGCGGGTCACCAGTTCGCCGCCCGCGGTGACGATCCAGGCGTTGGACGAGGTGCCTTCGCTGATGCGGTCCTCGGCGTCGTACATCCAGGCCTCGAAGGCCCCGGCGCGCACCGCCTGCTGCTTGCCCAGGACATTAGGCAACAGGGATATTGATTTGATATCGCGCCGTTTCCAGCGGATGTCCGGGATGGTGATGACCGACACGCCGCGTTCCGCCGTGGCCCGGTCCAGCGGCTTCTTGCGGCGCGCGGTGACCACCAGGGCGCTGTCGGTGTCGGCCGGGAAGGCGTGGTCGCGCGGCGCCACCCCGCGGGTGACCTGGATGTAGACGATGCCGTTGGCGACGCCGTTGCGGCGGATCACCTGGCGCAGGATCACCCGCAGGGCCGCCGGCGCCACGGGCCAGTCGATCTCCAGCTCCGACAGCGAGAAGGCCAGGCGGTCCAGGTGCCCCTCCTCGTCCACCAGGCGCCCCCCGTGCACGGCGATCACCTCGTAGACCCCGTCGGCGAACTGGTAGCCGCGGTCCTCGATGTGGACGGCGGCGCCGTCGTGGCGGACGTACTGGCCGTTGACGTAGGCGATGCGCGACATGCGGGGCGTCTCCGCTTCTGGGGGGTGGCGGGTTGCGGGCGGTGCGGGGTGACGGGCCTGTTCTAGAAGTATTCGAGCTGCACGGAAAACATTTTTTCCACCTTGCGCACGGCCTCGGTGGTGGCGAACAGCACCACCCGGTCGCGGGCCTGGATGACCGTGCCGCCGTCGGGCGTGATGACCTTGTCGCCGCGCACCACGGCGCCGACCATGACCCCCACCGGCAACTTGATCTCGCGCAGCGGCGCGCCCACCAGGCTGGAGGTTTCCAGGGCCTCGGCCTCGATCAGCTCGCCGAACTCGTCGCGCAGGGTGTGCACCGAATGGATGCGGCCGCGGCGCACGTGCTGCAGGATGGTCGAGACGGTGATGTTGCGCGGGCTGACCACCACGTCCACCCCCAGGGTCGAGACCAGGCTCTCGTAGGTGCCCTTGTTCAGCAGGGTGATGGTGCGCTGCGACCCGTGCCGCTTGGCCAGCAGCGAGGCCAGGATGTTGGTCTCGTCGTCGTTGGTCACCGCCACCACGGTCTCGGTGTGGGCGACGTTGGCCTCTTCCAGGATCTCCATGTCCAGGACGTCGCCGTGGATCACCACGGTGCGCTCCAGCCGGCCGGCCACGTATTCGGCCCGGGCCTTGTCGAATTCGATGATCTTGGCGCTCACCCCGGGGTGGCTGCGCTCGATCTCCTCGGCCAGGAACAGGCCGATGTTGCCGCCGCCCAGGATCAGCAGGCGCCGCGCCTCCTTCTCCTCGTGGCCGAAGGCGGTCATGGCGCGGCTTTCCAGGTTGCTGTCGATGACGAAGTAGACCTCGTCGCCCGGCAGCATCTGGTCGTTGGCCGTGGGAATGATGGGCTTGCCGTCGCGCAGGATGCCGATGATGGTGATGTTCAGGTCGGGGAAAAGCTGGGTCAACTGGCGCAGCGGCGTGTGCAGCACGGGGCACTTGTCGTCGCAGCGCACGCCCAGCAGCTTCACCTTGTCGTCGACCAGGGGAATCATCTCGAAGGCGCCCGGCACCTGCAGCCGCCGGGTAACGGCGCGGGCGACCTCGATCTCGGGCGAGATGATCACGTCGATGGGCATGTGGTCGCGGGTGAACAGGTTCGACCACTCGGGCTGCAGATAGCTCTGGTGGCGGACGCGGGCGATCTTGGTCGGCACGTCGAACAGGGAATGGGCCACCTGGCAGGCCACCATGTTGACCTCGTCGGCGTAGGTGACGGCGATCAGCATGTCCGAGTCGCCCGCCGCGGCATGCTCCAGCACGTCCGGGCGCGAGGCATGGCCGACGATGCCCTGGACGTCCAGGTTGTCGCTGACCCGGCGGATCAGGTCCTCGGACTGGTCGATGACCGTGACGTCGTTGCCTTCCTGGGCCAGGTGGCGGGCGATGTTGTACCCGACCATGCCGGCGCCGGCGATGATGACCTTCATGTTTGCGCTCCCGACGGGACCAGGGGGGTGGACGGGGTTCCGGCGCCGCCGCTACTGGCGGGCCTTGACCAGCTTATCATCGCTGTTCACCCCAAGGGATTTCAGTTTGCGGTGCAGGGCCGACCGCTCCATGCCGACGAACGAGGCGGTGCGCGAGATGTTGCCGCCGAACCGCGCCACCTGGCCCAGCAGGTACTGCCGCTCGAAGATCTCGCGCGCCTCGCGCAGCGGCAGACTCATCAGCTCGGCGCCGGTGTCGTGGCCCAGGCCGGCGGTGGCGCCGCCGACGATCTCGGCCGGCAGCATGTCGGCGCGGATCGGGTCCTCGGGCCCGCCCGGGGCCAGGATCAGCAGCCGTTCGATCACGTTGCGCAGCTCGCGCACGTTGCCGGGCCAGTCGTAGCGTTGCAGGGCGGCGACCGCGTCCTCGCCCAGGGCGCGGGCGCGGTGGCCCAGGCTGGACGCCGCCTGCTCCATGAAGAACGCGGCCAGCAGGGGCACGTCCTCCAGCCGCTCGCGCAGGGGCGGCACCGCCACCGGCACCACGTTTAGGCGATAGAACAGGTCCTCGCGGAACCGCCCGCCGGCCATCTCCTCGCCCAGGTCGCGGGTGGTGGCGGCGATCACCCGGGCGTCGACCTGCACCCGGGTGGTGCCGCCGACCCGCTCGAAGGTCTGCTCCTGCAGCACGCGCACGATCCGGCCCTGGGTCTCCAGCGGCATGTCGGCCACCTCGTCCAGCAGCAGGGTGCCCTTGTCGGCGGCCTCCAGCGAGCCCACCTTGCGGCCCCCCTCCCCTTCGGGCGCCTCGGTGCCGAACAGCTCGACCTCGAAGGTGTCGGGGTCCATGGTGGCGCAGTTCAGCACCACGAACGGCCCGGCCGAGCGGCGCGAGCAGTCGTGGATCAGGCGCGCCACCACCTCCTTGCCCGACCCCGCCGGCCCGGTCACCAGGACCCGCGAGTTGGCGGCGGCCACCCGGTCCACCGTATGCCGCACCTGGGAGATGGCCGACGAGCGGCCGACCAGGGTCGCCGGGCCGCCGGTGCGCAGGCGCAGCTCCTCGTTCTCGCGGCGCAGGCGCGCGGCCTCGATGGCGCGGTCGATCATCAGCAGCATGCGGTCGGTCTTGAACGGCTTCTCGATGAAGTCGTAGGCGCCCAGCTTGATGGCCGACACCGCCGTCTCGATGGTGCCGTGGCCGCTCATCATCAGCACCGGCAGCCCCGGGTGGGTGCGCTGCACCTCCTCCAGGATGCCCAGGCCGTCCAGCGCGCTGTCCTGCAGCCAGATGTCCAGCAGCACCAGGCTGGGCCGCCGCGCCCGGATCGCCGCCAGGGCCTCGTCGCTGGTCGCCGCCTCGCGGGTCGAGTAGCCCTCGTCCTCCAGGATTCCGGCGGTCAGCACGCGGATGTCGGCCTCGTCGTCGACGATCAAGACGTCTCGCGACAGTTCCAGGAAATCATGTGCCATGGGCTTGGGCCCTTTGTTGTTGTTCGCTGTCGTCGGGGCGCGGCGGCGGGCCGGCCGGGGTTTCCGCCGGCGGGCCGAACACCATGCAGGCGCGGGCGCCGCCGTGCGGCCCGTCCTCCAGGACCAGGTCGCCGTGGTGGTCCTCGACGATCTTCTTGACGATGGCCAGTCCAAGACCCGTCCCCTTGGCCCGGGTGGTCACGTAGGGTTCGGTCAGGCGGTCGCGGTGCTCCTGGGGCAGGCCCAGGCCGTTGTCCTCGATCCACACCCGCACGTTGGCCGGGTCGGCCTCGACCCGCAGCTCGACCAGCCCGCGTTCGCCGCCGGCGCCGCCGTCCTTGGCGTCGCGGACCAGGCGCGCCTCCACCGACTCGGCGGCGTTCTTCAGCAGGTTGTTCAGGGCCCGGGTCACCTGGCGCCGGTCACAGCGCAGCATGACGGCGGCGTCGGGGAACTGGGTGCGGAAGGCGATGGCGGCGTGCCGGTTGCTTTCCAGGAACACGGACTCGCGGCAGATGGTGGTCAGGTTCTCGTCCTTCAGTTCGGCCTGGGGCATGCGGGCGAAGGCCGAGAACTCGTCGACCATGCGGCCGATGTCCTCGACCTGGCGGACGATGGTCTCGGTGCAGGCCTTGAAGGTCTCGGGCTCGGACGTGATCTCCTTCAGGTAGCGGCGCTTCAGGCGCTCGGCCGAAAGCTGGATCGGGGTCAGCGGGTTCTTGATCTCGTGGGCGATGCGCCGCGCCACGTCGGCCCAGGCCGCCGTGCGCTGCGCCGACTGCAGCTCGGTGATGTCGTCGAAGGTGACGATGTAGCCCAGGATGGTGCCTTCCAGGCGTTCCGCCGCCACCCGCACCAGCAGGGTCAGGGCGCGGCCGCCGCGGGTGACGTTGATCTCGGCCTGGCCCAGGCGCTCGGGCCGGGCCATGACCTGGGCCAGCAGCGGCGCCATCTCGGGCACGGTCTCGCCCAGGCGGGCGCCGCGGGCGTGGGTCAGGTCCAGGCCCAGCAGCTCGGACGCCGAGCGGTTGGGCAGGGTCACCCGGCCGGTGGCGTCCAGGCCGATGACCCCGGCCGACACGCCCTCCAGCACCGTCTCGGTGAAGCGGCGGCGCTCGTCCAGCTCACGGTTGGCGTCGATCAGGCCCTCCTGCTGGCTCTTCAACTGGCCGGTCATATGGTTGAAGGCGCGGCCCAGGGCGGCGATCTCGTCGGTCGAGCTGGTGTCGTCCACCCGCGCCCGCAGGTCGCCCTCGCTGACCCGGCCGGCGGCCTCGATCAGGCTGCTGATGGGGCGGCTGAGCCGGGTCGCCAGCATCATGCCCAGCCACTGGGCGGCCAGCAGCAGCAGCACCGCCACCACCACGAAGATCAGCACGAAGGTGATCTGGAACTTGTCGCGCTGCTTCTCCAGCATGCGGTATTCGCTCTCGGCGCCCTGGGTGCGCTCGATGTGCTCCAGCACCCGCGAGTCGGCATAGCGGCCGACCACCAGGTAGGCGTCGACGAAGCGGTCCAGCTTGACCACGGCGCGCACCCGGTCGTCGCCCTCGGAGGTCAGCGGCACGATCTCGCCCTGGTCGGCCTTCTCGAACACCCACGGCGGCACCAGCTTGAATTCCAGCGAGAAGCTCAGCTCCGAGCGCGCCAGCACCCGGCCCTGGCTGTCCACCACGATGGCCTCGGCCAGCGAGCGGATGCGCGCCTGGGTCGACACGAACTGGCTGAACAGGCGCGGGTTGCGGGCCAGGGCGGCGGCCTGGTGGTTCAGGTCGTTGGCCATGGCCAGGGTGTCGGCGACGATGCTCTGCTTGTGCTCCTGCAGGTAGGCCATGGCCACGTTGTGGGCGGCGTCCAGCGCCGTCTGCACCCGCTCGCTGAACCAGGCCTGGACGCCGATGTTCAGGAACACGGCGGCGAAGATGGCCACCAGCACGGCGGGGGTCACCGCCACCAGGCCGAACAGCAGCATCAGGCGCACGTGCAGGCCCGAGCCGGCCAGGCCGCGGCGCCGCTCGGCCCACACCTTGGCCACCCGGTAGGCGACGATGCCGCCCAGCAGCAGCAGCAGCACCGCGTCCAGGTACAGCAGCATGATCACGGTGCGCGGGTCGGGCCCGGTGGAGGTCTGGCCGCCGGTCATGGCGGCCAGGGTGGTCAGCCCCGAGGCCACGGCGGCGACCACCAGCAGGTAGGCGAACTTGCGCCCCAGGTTGACCCGTCGCGCCCACTGTCGCAGGGGCGTCCAGCGACTTGGCGTCGACGCGACGGCGCCGGTCATTGCCCGCCCCTGACCACCGGGATGTTCAGCTCCCGGATCTTCTTGCGCAGGGTGTTGCGGTTCAGGCCCAGCACCTCGGACGCCCGCACCTGGTTGCCGCGGGTGGCGCGCAGGGTCAGGATGATCAGCGGCCGCTCCACCTCGCGCAGCACCCGCTCATAGAGGCCCGAGGCCGGCAGGCCGTCCTTGTGGGCCGAGAAGTAGGTGTCCAGGTGCTGTTCCACCGACTCGGCCAGGCCGCGGCCGTCGCGCCGCGCCGGATGCGACGCCGGGGCCTCGGCCAGTTCGGCCTCGATCACCTCGGCGCCGATGATCTCGCCCGAGTGCAGGGCCACCAGCCGCCACACCAGGTTTTCCAGCTCGCGCACGTTGCCCGGCCATTCGTACCGCTTCAGGCGGTCCATGGCGTCGGTGTCGATGACCTTCCACGACAGCCCCTCGGACGACGCCTTGGCCAGAAAGTGGTTGACCAGCTCGGGGATGTCCTCGGTGCGCTCGCGCAGGGGCGGCAGGTGCAGGGGCACCACGTTGAGGCGGAAGTACAGGTCCTCGCGGAACAGGCCCTGGCGGATCAGCTGGCGCAGGTCGCGGTGGGTGGCGGCGATGATGCGCACGTCGGCGCGGATCGCCTTGTGCCCGCCGACGGTGGTGTACTCGTTCTCCTGCAGCACGCGCAGCAGGCGGGTCTGGGCCTCGGGCGGCATGTCGCCGATCTCGTCCAGGAACAGGGTGCCGCCCTGGGCCTGGCCGAACCGGCCGGTGGTGCGCTCGGAGGCGCCGGTGAAGGCCCCCTTCTCGTGGCCGAACAGCTCGCTCTCGATCAGCTCGCGCGGGATCGCCGCCATGTTGATGGCCACGAACGGGCCGTTGCGGCGCTTGCCGTAATCGTGCAGGGCGCGGGCCACCAGCTCCTTGCCGGTGCCGGATTCGCCGGTGATGGTGACCGTCAGGTCGGTGCCCATGAGCCGCGCCAGGGTGCGGTAGATGTCCTGCATGGCCGGCGAGCGGCCGATCAGGGGCAGCTGCTCCTCCATGCCCTCACCGTCGCCGCGCTTGTGGCCCGACGCCTGCGGCGTCTCCAGGCCGCGGCGCACCGTGTCCACCAGCTCGTTCAGGTCGAAGGGCTTGGGCAGGTATTCGAAGGCGCCGCGCTCGGTCGCCTTGACGGCGGTCAGCAGGGTGGTCTGGGCGCTCATGACGATGATGCGCATGTCCGGCCGGACCTTGAGGATGCGCGGGATCAGGTCGAGGCCGTTCTCGTCCGGCATGACCACGTCGGTGATCACCAGGTCGCCCTCGCCTTCGCTCACCCATTTCCACAGGGTCGCAGCGTTACCCGTTGTCTTGACGGCATAACCGGCGCGCCCCAGGGCCTGGTTGACCACCGTGCGGATGCCGCCGTCGTCGTCCGCCACCAGGATCGTCTGACCCGCCATCTCAGGCCTCCCCGCCGTCCACCGGGGACTCTTCCTCGGCCATGGGCAGCATCAGTTTGAACACCGTGCGCCGCGGCCGGCTCTCGAACTCGATCACGCCGCCGTGCTCGTCCACGATCTTGGCCACCAGGGCCATGCCCAGCCCCTTGCCGTCGGGCTTCGAGGACACGAAGGGGTCGAACAGGTGCGGGCGGATGTCCTCGGGGATTCCGGGCCCGTTGTCCTGGACCGAGATCATCAGCGGCAGGTGGACCCGGCTCTCGCTGCCCGGCACGGCGAAGCGGATGCCGTGGCGGTACGCGGTCTGCAGCAGGATCTCGCCGCCCTTCTCGGGCGCCGCCTCGGCGGCGTTCTTGACCAGGTTCAGGATCACCTGCATCAACTGGTCGCGGTTGCCCAGCACCGGCGGCAGCGACGGGTCGTAGCGTTCCACGAACTGCACGTGGCGGCCGAACCCGCTTTGCGCCAGGCGGCGCACCCGGTCCAGCACCAGGTGGATGTTGACCGGCTCGCGCTTGGGCGGGCCGCGGTCGTAGAACGCGTCCATCTGGTCGACCATGTCGCAGATGCGGTCGGCCTCCTCCTGGATCAGGCGGGTCAGCTCGCGGTCCTCCTCGCTGACCGTGCTTTCCATCAACTGGGCGGCGCCGCGGATGCCCGACAGGGGGTTCTTGACCTCGTGCGCCAGCATGGCCGCCATGGCGGTGACCGACCGCGCCGCCCCCTTGTGGGTGAGCTGGCGGTCGATGGCCTCGGCCAGGGACCGCTCGTGCATGGTCAGCACCACGTCGCCGTTCTGGTCGCCGCCCTGCTCGCCGACCGGGGCCGCCTGGACGCTGACGTACTGGCGGCCGATGCGCGGCGAATCCAGCATCACCCGGTATTCGGACACCGTGTTGCGCGCTGCCCGCGCCTGGTCGATCAGGCCGAACACGGGGCTGTCGGCGGGCACGAACTCGCCCAGGTCGCGGCCCATCAGATGGCCGCTGCTGCCGCGCAAGAACTGCTCGGCGGCGGCGTTGACGTAGCGGATGCGGCGCTGCGAATCGACCACCAGGATCACCGCCGGCAGGGCGTTGAGGACGGCGTCGGAATCCAGCCGGCCGCCGTTCTTGGCGGCCTTCTCGTCCAGGGAGATGGCGGGGGCCGGGGTCGCCATCACGCCGCCCTGCATTCGATGACCGGCAGGTAGAAGGCGCGGATTCGGCGCCTGACCTCGTCGGGGTCGTCCAGGCGGTTGACCTGGGCGCGGAACTCGGCCGACCCGGGCAGGCCCCTGGAATACCAGCTGACGTGCTTGCGGGCGATGCGCAGGCCCGGCCCGGTGCCGTAGTAGGACAGCAGCGCCTCGTAGTGCTCCAGCAGGACCGCCATCTGCTCGGCCAGGTCGGGTGCCGGCGGCGTGGCGCCGGTGGCCAGGAACCGTTCCACCTGGGAAGGCAGCCACGGCCGGCCATAGGTGCCGCGGCCGATCATCACCCCGTCGGCGCCCGAGATTTCCAGCAGGGCGCGGGCGTCCTCGGGGCTGGCCACGTCGCCGTTGCCGATGACCGGGATCGACACCGCCTCCTTGACGCGGCGGATGAAGGCCCAGTCGGCCTGGCCCTTGTAGAACTGGTTGCGGGTGCGCCCGTGCACGGTGACGGCCTGGATGCCGCAGTCCTCGGCGATGCGCGCCAGGCGCGGGGCGTTGCGGCTGTCGCGGTCCCAGCCGGTGCGCATCTTCAGGGTCACCGGCACGTTCACGGCCTTGACCGTGGCCGCCATCAGGCGCGCCGCCAGCACTTCGTCGCGCATCAGCGCCGAGCCGGCCTCGCCCCGGGTCACCTTCTTCACCGGACAGCCCATGTTGATGTCGATCAGGTTGGCGCCGCGGTCCACGTTCAGGCGCGCCGCCTCGGCCATGACCTCGGGCTCGCAGCCGGCCAGCTGCACCGCCATGGGGAACTCCTCGGCGCAGCTCGTCGACATCTTCAGCGACCGCCGCGCCGCCATCACCATGGCCTTGCTGGCGATCATCTCGGACACCACCAGGCCGACCCCGTGGCGCTTCACCAGGCGGCGGTACGGCAGGTCGCTGACCCCGGACATGGGGGCCAGGACAACCGGCGAGTCGAGCCGGATGGGGCCGATCTTCAAGGTCATTTCAGTCTGCGCTCCAGGCCGGGTTGTCCCGGCCCCTTCCCCAGTCAAACATCGGCAGGCCCGTGTCCCTGCCTAAGTTTTGGGCAATATCCTACAAACGATGCGAAAATGCAACGGTCCTGCAACCTAAACTGCACACGAAGCGTACAGGGCCCGGGCGCCCCGCCAATTGATCATGGTCAGGTGGCCATGATCACGTCGGTGACGAACTTCACCCCCGGATACCCCAGGGTCAGCAGCAGGTAGGCCAGCAGCACCACCCGCGCCGCCAGCCGGCCGCGCAGGCCGCTGCGGAAGTGGGCGATCAGCAGCAGCCCGATGACCACGAAGGACAGCACGCTGAGCACGGTCTTGTGGTCGAGGTAGGCCAGGGCTCCGGTTTCGCGGTACGACAGGGCCATGCCGGTGATCAGGCCGATTCCCAGCACCACCTCGCCCAGGGACAGCAGCCGCACCACCAGCCGCTCGCTGTCGGCCACCGACGGCAGGTGCCGGGTCAGGGCGTTGGGGTGCTTGCGCTTCAACGCCCGCTCCTGCAGGAACGCGGCCAGGGCGGCGACCCCGGCGATGGTGACCATGCCATAGGTCAGCACCGAGACCACGATATGCAGGCTGAGCCAGCCCCAGTCCCCGTCCAGGGCCTGGACCTTGGGGCCCGTCTGCCAGGCCATGGCCAGCAGGGCGACGACGATCATGTAGGGCGCCACCAGCGGCGTCAGGCGCCACCCCTGCCCGGTCACCAGGGCCACCAGGCCGAACAGCCACATGCTGGTGGCGACGGTGAACCACAGGGCCGTCGACAGGCCGGTGTGCCAGGTGTCGGCGACCAGGTGCAGGCACCAGGCCGAGGGCCCGGCGATGCCCGCCGCCAGGGCGGCCCAGAACACGGCGTCCCGCCGTCCGCCGCGGCGCCAGGCGACCAGCGCCGCCGGAACCAGCGAGATCAGCGCCGTCAGGCTGAACAGGAAGTCGTCACTCATGCGGGTGTGCCGTCATCTCTCGTCACTGGGCGGCGGCCGACGCGGCCGCGGGGCCGCCGGCCGCGCGCACCTTACCCGAACTGGGCCCCTTGGCAAGAGGGCACGGGCCGACTAGTGTCCTGCCGGCGTCCCCCGCCCCGCCCGGGCGCGCGGCGGCGGGCGCCGCGGTGGTGAATTATAGGGGATCGGACGGGGGATTGACATGGCCGGATGCGTCGCCCTGATCGTCGCCGCGGGCCGCGGCACCCGCTTCGGCGGCGAGGTGCCCAAGCAGTACCGCCGCCTGGCCGGCGAACCGATCCTGCGGCGCAGCCTGCGCGCCTTCGCCGACCACCCGGCGGTCGACGCCGTGCGCGCCGTGATCCACCCCGACGACCTGGCGCTGTACGAAGCCGCGGCCGAGGGCCTGGCGACCCTGGCGCCGGTGCCGGGCGGCGCCTCGCGCCAGGAATCCGTGCGCCTGGGGCTGGAAAGCCTGGTCGACGACGCCCCCGACCTGGTGCTGATCCACGACGGCGCCCGCCCGTTCGTCGACGCCGCCACCATCGGCCGGGTGATCGGCGCCCTGGCCCAGGCCGACGGCGCCATCCCCGCCCTGCCGGTGGTGGACACCCTGAAACGCGGCGACGGCGGCCGCATTACCGACACCGTGGACCGTGCCGGCCTGTGGCGGGCGCAGACCCCGCAGGGGTTCCGGTTCGCCGCCATCCTGGAGGCACACCGGCGACAGGCCGACCGCGAGCTGACCGACGACGCCGCCGTGGCCGAACGCGCCGGCCTGGCCGTGGCCCTGGTGGACGGCGACGAGCGCAACCTGAAAGTGACCTCCCAGGAGGACCTGGAGCGGGCGGAGGCGACCATGACCGCGACCGAGACACGGGTGGGCACGGGATTCGACGTGCACGCCTTCGACCCCGCCAAGGACGAAGTCGTCCTGTGCGGCGTTGCCATCCCCCACCGCGCCGGGCTGGCCGGGCATTCGGACGCCGACGTGGGCCTGCACGCCCTGACCGACGCCATCCTGGGGGCCATCGCCGCCGGCGACATCGGCGACCATTTCCCGCCCAGCGATCCGCAGTGGCGCGGCGCGGCGTCCGAGGTGTTCCTGGCCAAGGCGGCGGACCTGGTGGCCGCCCGCGGCGGCGCCGTGCTGGCCGTGGACCTGACCCTGATCTGCGAGGCGCCCAAGGTGGCGCCGCACCGCGCCGCCATGCGCGACAACGTGGCCCGCATCCTTGGCATCGACCCCGGCCGGGTCAGCGTCAAGGGCACCACCACCGAGAAGCTGGGCTTCACCGGCCGCGGCGAAGGCATCGCCGCCCAGGCGGCGGCCACGGTGCGCCTGCCGGCGGAACCGTAAAGCTGCTTTTCAAATAGTTATGAGATTTGTTTAAACGGCTGTATCGGCAGTTTCGGCGGCGATCCAGTCCAGGAAGGCCGGGTTGCCGCCGCTGATGGGGACCGCCACCACGCAGGGGCAGTCATAGCTGTGCAGGTCGCGCACCCGGGCGCTGACCCGGTCCACCAGGGCGGCGCGGGTCTTGACGATCAGCGCCACCTCGCCGTCCTCCTGCACCGCGCCCTGCCAGCGATAGACCGAGGTGATGGCCGGCCACACGTTGGCGCAGGCGGCCAGGCGCTCGCCCACCAGGGCGCGGCCCAGGGCCAGGGCCTCCTCGGCCGAGGCGGCGGTGATGTAGATCAGCACCGGGTCCATGGCGGCATCCTCCCGTTCCGGTTTTCCCCGTGTTTACGTCGGGTTCACGTCGGGCCTTGGCCCGGAATCGGAAGTATCCTACCATGGCGGCCCCGTCCCGTCGGCGAAGGAGATCCCGCCCGTGGCAGACGAAGCGACCGTGGTCGAACTGCACCCCCGGGCGGGCTCGGCCGACACCGCCCCGGCCGAGGACGCGGCCGGCGCCGCCCGGCCGTCCGAGGTCCAGGCCCGCTGGCTGCGCCGCGGCCTGACCCAGCCCGGCGGCAAGCTGCCCCTGTTCGACGAGGAGGGCCAGCGGGTCAGCGCCCAGACCGTGCGCAGCTGCATCGAGCGCGGCTGGGCCGCGCCCTGGTTCGCCAACCCCATCAAGCCCGACTGGCTGGTCTGCCGCCTGACCGAGGCCGGCCGCGAGACCATGGAAGACCTGGACGACTGACGGAACGGGGCCGCCGGAGCGGGCGGCCCGGCGGGGGGGGCAACCGATGATCTTCGTGCACGGCACCGCCGACGAACGCGACGACCACACCCTGGTCACGCTTGCGGGCGAGATCGACCTGGAATACGCCAACCATGCCCGGCGCCTGCTGCTGGACGCCGTCGAGCGCGGCAAGCCGGTGATCGTGGACCTGAGCGCCGCCACCATGATCGACAGCTCGGGGGTCGCCAGCCTGGTCGAGGCGTTCCAGGAATCGCGCGCCCAGAACCAGGGCTTCGCCCTGGCCGGCACCAGCCCCCAGGCGCTGCGGGTCATCACCCTGGCGCGGCTGGAAACGGTGTTTCCCATGGCCGCCGATGTGGCGGCGGCACAGGCCCTGGTGGCCGCCAGCTAGTCGTCGCCGCCGGTGTTCCCTTCCTTGGCGGCCAGAGCGGCCTTGTCCACGTCCACATAGCCCTTGTGGATGGCCTCGCGCAGGGCCTCGAAGGCGTCCCGCGCCTCCTCGTACATCTCGCGGCGCAGGCGCAGCTCCTCGACCACCGCCCGGTCCGGCGAGGCACCGTCGTCCTTGACCCCCATGTTGAAGGCCGCCTCCAGGTAGCGCGCCCGCAGGCGCCCCACGGCGACGGCGAAGGACAGGATGTGCTGGGTGGTCAGGCTGGGGATCCGCTGGTGGATGATCTCGCGGTTGGCGAAGCGGATGCCCTGCTCGATCTCGGCGAGGAAACGCTTCTCCTCGATCAGGTCGTGGAAGTCGTCCTGGTGCTTGACCATGGTGCGCGTCCTCTCCGGTGAGATCGGCGGCGGGCGCCCCAGGTCGGGCCCCCGGGAAAGATCGCCGATTCGCGGAACCGTGACAACGAAAACAACGCCGCCGGCGCGAGGGCCGCGGCCGGACCGCCCGCAATGGGGGTGGCGCCCGGGGCCCGCGCCAGCCATTCCGGCGATGCGACCGCGTTGCAAATTCAGGTGGCCGGTGTCACCATTGCCGTTCCGGAACCCGGCGCCGCCCGCGGCGCCGCACCGAGCATAAGGAAACCGACGGCACGCGCCCCCATGGCCAGCAAACCGCGAAACAACGGCCGCGCCACGGCCCGCATCGATACCCAGATTGCCGAGATGCGCGCGCGCGAGGAAACCCTGGAACCCTTCGGCGGCGACTACGGCGCGCACTGCGGCCTGCAGCTTGACAAATGGCGCCTGATCCACCGCCACCTGCGCGAGAACCCGTTCCAGGTCTCCATGGCCCTGCCGCGGGCCGAGCAGTGGTCCCGGGTCCACCGCCACCTGCGCGCCACCGTGGGCGAGCCCGAGCTGGACGCCTGGGTCCTGGTGCAGCGCGACGTGGCGCAGAACCTGGCCGACGGCATCCGCGACATGCGACCGCGCAAGAACGGGCCGTGCTACGACGTGCTGATGGAATGGGTGCGCGACCGCAAGCGCAAGGCCCTGGCGGTGGTGCAGTGGTCCCAGGGCAAGGGCACGCCGCGGCGGCCGTCGTTCGGTGGCGGTTCGGCGAACCTGAATGGGAATTTTCATGAAAAGTAACCCGGGTGTGACGCCCATCACACCCGGGGGCCGGCGTCCGGGATATAGTTAATGCCGTAGGATGGATTCTTAATCGAATCCTCCCTTCCCTCAAGAGCACAAACTCAAGGCCGGCGTTCTACGCCGGCCTTTTTTTCAGATTGCCCGGAAAATGCCGCACGACGCGGCGGATCAGCTGGCCTTGGCGTTCTCGACGTCGATGGCGTAGCCCGACCCGCGCACGGTGCGGATCAGGTCGGGGGCCGCGTTGTCGCCGTTCAGGGCCTTGCGCAGGCGGCGGATGTGCACGTCGACGGTGCGCAGCTCGACATAGATGTCGCGGCCCCAGGCCTTGTCCAGCAGCTGTTCGCGCGAGAACACGCGGCCCGGGCGCTCCAGCAGGATGCGCAGCAGGCGGAATTCAGTCGGCCCCAGGTGAACCACCCGGTCGTCGCGGAACACCTTGTGGGCGCCCAGGTCCATGCGGATGCCGCCGTATTCCAGGGCCTCCTCGGTCAGGCCCGGCTGCGAGCGGCGCAGCACGGCCTGGATGCGGGCCACCATCTCCTTGGGCGAGAACGGCTTGACCACATAGTCGTCGGCGCCGTTCTCGAAGCCGCGCACCCGGTCCTCCTCCTCGCCGCGGGCGGTGAGCATGATGACCGGGATGTCCCGTGTCTCCTTGCGGGTGCGAATCTGGCGGCAAATCTCGATGCCCGACGTGTCGGGCAGCATCCAGTCCAGGATGACCAGGTCCGGCGGGTCCTCCTCGACCAGCAGCATGGCCTCTTCGCCGCGGGCCGAGACCTGAACCGCGTATCCCTGGTTGGCCAGGTTGTACTTCAGGACCTCGACCTGGGCCGGCTCGTCCTCGACGATCAGTATCCTGGGGGTCATGCCGTACTTCCCGCGTCGGGCGAATCGCCCTCCTCGGCCTCGACCACTGTAAAGCTGGACTGGTCACCCTTGGGCCGCTTCAGGTCGGGCATGTCGCCGCGGACCATGAAATGCACCTGCTCGGCGATGCTGGTGGCGTGGTCGCCGATGCGCTCCACGTTCTTGGCGATGAACAGCAGGTGGGTGCAGGCGGTGATGTTGCGCGGCTCTTCCAGCATGTAGGTCAGCAGTTCGCGGAACAGGCTGGTGTGCAACTGGTCCACCTCCTCGTCCCGCTCCCACACGTCCAGGGCCTGTTCCACGTCGCGCGACACATAGGCGTCCAGCACATTCTTGATCATGGACTGCACCACGTTGCCCATGCGGGCGATGGTGCTGGTGGCGCTGCCGACGTTGTTGCTCTGGCTCAGCGCGATGGTCCGCTTGGCCACGTTCTTGGCGTAGTCGCCGATCCGCTCCAGCACGCTGGCGATCTTCAGCGCCGCGATGATGATGCGCAGGTCGTCGGCCATGGGCTGGCGCAGGGCCAGCAGCTGCACGGTGAAGGAATCGATCTCCTTCTCCAGGGCGTCGATGCGCTGGTCGTTGAGGATCACCCGCTCGGCCTTCTCGGCGTTGGGCCGCAGCAGGGCGTCGATGGCGTTCGACAGCTGCAGCTCGGCAAGGCCGCCCATTTCGGCGATCTTGTTGTCCAGCAGGCTCAGGTCGTCGTCGAACGTCTTGACGATATGGTCTTTGCTCATCGAGATTTCCTATCTCCGTCAGCCGAACCGGCCGGTGATGTAATCCTGGGTCTTCTCGTTCTTCGGTTTCGTGAAGATCTGGTCCGTATCACCGTGTTCGATCAGGTCACCCAGATGGAAGAAGGCGGTGCGCTGGGACACCCGCGCGGCCTGCTGCATCGAGTGGGTCACGATGACAATTGTATAGTTCTCACGCAATTCGTCGATCAGTTCCTCGATTTTCGCCGTGGCGATGGGGTCGAGCGCCGAGCAGGGCTCGTCCATGAGGATCACCTCCGGATCGACGGCGATGGCGCGGGCGATGCACAGGCGCTGCTGCTGGCCGCCCGACAGGCCGGTGCCCGGCTCCATCAGGCGGTCCTTGACCTCCTTCCACAGGCCGGCCCGCTCCAGGCTGCGTTCGACGATCTCGTCCAGGTCGTCCTTGCCGCTGGCGATGCCGTGGATGCGCGGCCCGTAGCAGACGTTCTCGTAGATCGACTTGGGGAACGGGTTCGGCTTCTGGAACACCATGCCGACCCGGGCCCGCAGGTGCACCACGTCCACCTCCTTGGCCAGGATGTTCTCGCCGTCCAGCTCGATCGAACCGCCGACCCGGCAGATGGGGATGGTGTCGTTCATGCGGTTCAGGCACCGCAGGTAGGTGGACTTGCCGCACCCCGAGGGGCCGATCAGGGCGGTCACCTCGTTGGTGTTGATGTCCAGGTCGATGCCGAACAGGGCCTGCTTCTCGCCGTAGTGCACGGTCACGCCGCGGGTCACGAACTTGGGTTCGCCGGCAGCCTGGGAATGGCCGTGCGACGGCAGGTGGGGGGCGGCATCGGTCATTTCGGTGGCGACGTTCGTCATGTCCATGTTCTTTCCTACCAACGACGTTCGAATTTCTTGCGCAGCACGACGGCCAGGGCGTTCATGACGATCAGGAAGCACAGCAGAACCATGATCGCCGCCGAGGTCCGCTCGACGAAGGCCCGTTCCGGGCTGTCGGACCACAGGTAGATCTGCACCGGCATGACTGTGGCCGGGTCCACCGGGCTGCCCGGGATGTCGACGATGAAGGCGACCATGCCGATCATCAGCAGCGGCGCCGTTTCGCCCAGGGCCTGGGCCATGCCGATGATGGTGCCGGTCAGGATCCCCGGCATGGACAGCGGCAGGACGTGGTGGAACACCACCTGCACCGGCGACGCGCCCATGCCCAGGGCCGCCTCGCGGATCGACGGCGGCACCGCCTTCAGCGCCGCCCGGGCGGCGATGATGATGGTCGGCAGGGTCATCAGCGCCAGCACCATGCCGCCCACCAGGGGCGCCGAGCGCGGCAGGTTGAAGAAGTTCAGGAACACCGCCAGCCCCAGCAGGCCGAACACGATCGACGGCACCGCGGCCAGGTTGTTGATGTTGACCTCGATCAACTGGGTCCACTTGTTCTTGGGCGCGAACTCCTCCAGGTAGATGGAGGCGCCCACGGCCAGCGGGAAGCTGATGGCCAGGGTCACGATCATGGTGAAGACCGAGCCCATGATGGCGCCCAGGATGCCGGCCAGCTCGGGTTCGCGCGAATCACCGGCGGTGAAGAAGGTGGAGTTGAACTCGGTCACCACCAGGTCGCGGTCCTTCAGGCGCTGGAACCAGTCGATCTGCGCGTCCTTGACCCGGCGCTCGCTCTCGGGCGTCTCGGCCTTGATGAAGCCCTTGGCGAACTGGTCGATGTCGTCGGACAGGGGCACCGAGATCTGCACCCGCTTGCCGATCAGGCCGGGGTCCTTCAGCACCATGTCGCGGATCACGAAGGTGGCGCCGGGGCTGATCATGTCGAACAGTTTGCGCTTCTCCCGCCGGTTCTGGACGTCGGGGAACAGGTCGCCGAAGGCCTGCTTGATCAGCTTCTGGTAGTTGGCCGTGGACAGGGCCTTGGGGCTGCGGTCGCCCTGGGGGTCGATGTCCTGGGGATAGAGCGTCACGTCCAGGCGGATGTTGGTCTGCCAGAAGGCCGTGTAGCCGTTGGAGAAGATGGTGACGAACAGCACCGCCACGCAGAACCCGGCGAAGGCGATGGCGGCGACGCCATACAGGCGGAACCTGCGTTCGGCCGCGTAGCGCCGCTTCAGGCTCTTGGCCACCAGGGCCTTGGTGTCGCGCACGGCGACGGGGCGGCCGGCGGCCGATGGCGTACCCACTTGGACGACCTCACTCATATTGCTCTCGATACTTGTTCACCACCGTCAACGCGACCACGTTGAGGGCGAGGGTTACGCAGAACAGGACCAGGCCCAGGGCGAAGGCCGCCAGGGTCTTGGCGCTGTCGAACTCCTGGTCGCCGACCAGCAGGGTGACGATCTGCACGGTGACCGTGGTCACCGCCTCGAACGGGTTGGCCGTCAGGTTGGCGGCCAGGCCGGCGGCCATGACCACGATCATGGTCTCGCCGATGGCCCGCGACACCGCCAGCAGCAGGCCGCCGACGATGCCCGGCAGGGCCGCCGGCAGGATCACCCGCCGGATGGTCTCGGACTGGGTCGCACCCAGGCCGTAGGACCCCTCGCGCATGGCCTGGGGGACGGCGTTGATGACGTCGTCCGACAGGGACGACACGAACGGGATGATCATCACCCCCATGACCACGCCGGCGGCCAGGGCGCTCTCGGACGAGATCGACAGGCCGAACAGGTCGCCGGTGTCGCGGAAGAACGGCGCCACGGTCAGGGCGGCGAAGAAGCCGTACACCACCGTCGGGATGCCGGCCAGGACCTCCAGCATGGGCTTGGCCACGGCGCGCACCCGGCTGTGGGCGTATTCCGACATGTAGATGGCCGACAGCAGCCCCACCGGCGCCGCCACGCACATGGCGATGAACGAGATCAGCAGCGTGCCGGCGAACAGCGGGATGGCGCCGAACAGGCCCGAGCTGCCGACCTGGTCCTTGCGCAGGGCCGTCTGCGGGCTCCACTCCAGGCCGAACAGGAAGTCGGTGGCCGGGATCTTCTCGAAGAAGCGCAGCGACTCGAACAGCAGCGACAGCACGATGCCGACCGTGGTCAGGATGGCGATGGTCGAGCTGGCGATCAGGATGACGCGGACCGTCTGCTCGACCCGGTTGCGCGCCCGCATGTCGGGCGTCACCCGGGTGCGGGCGAAGGTCAGGCCGGCGACGGCGACGGCCAGGGCGACGACCGCCATGGCGGCGAAGCCGAGGTGGCGCATGGTCGCGTAGCGTTCAGCGGCGGCGACGATGTCGGGCGACACGTTGGCCCGCGCGGCGCTGCCCGACGCCAGGTTGCGGATGTCGTTCAGGACCAGCCCCAGTTCGTTCTTGGACAGGCTCTGGACGTCGGCCGGCAGCGACGAGGTGGTCAGCATGGTCAGCACGGTCGGCTCCAGCGTGAGCCAGGCGGCCACCATCAGGAAGGCCGGGATGCCGCACCACAGGGCCACGTAGTAGCCGTAGTAGCCGGGAAGGGAATGAAGCCGTGTGGCCTTGCCGCCCACCAGGCCCAGGGCGCGGCCCCGGCCCATGCGAAACCCGAAGTAGGTAAGGACGAGAAGGACGCACGCGAGCGTGAAAGTCTGCACGATGACCAACCCCCAACATCAGGCCGGAGGCCGCGGGGGCCTCCGGCTGTTAGACCGACGGGCGGTCGCTTACATCATTTTTTCGTTGACGTTGACCACCAGGCCGTTGGCCTCGGAGCCCCACTTCTTGCGCTCCTCGTCCGACATGGGGATCAGGCCCTTGTCGGCCAGGTAGCCCTCGGGGCCCCAGGCCTTCTCGCTGGTGAACTCGGCCAGGTATTCCTTGATACCGGGCACCGAACCCACGTGGGCCTTCTTGACGTAGAACTGCAGGGAGCGCGAGACCGGGTACTCGCCGCTGGAGATCTTCTCGAACTCCGGCGCCACGCCGTCCACCAGGGCACCCTGGATCTTGTCGGCGTTCTGGTCCAGGAACGAGAAGCCGAAGATGCCGAAGGCGTCGGGGTTGGCTTCCAGCTTGCGCACGATCAGCACGTCGTTCTCGCCGGCTTCCACATAGGCGCCGTCCTCGCGCACCGAGTGGCAGACCGCCTTGTACTTCTTCTTGTCGGACTTCTTCAGGGCGGCGATCCACTTGATCTTCTTGCAGCCGCCTTCCATCGCCAGCTCGGCGAAGGCGTCGCGGGTGCCGGAGGTCGGCGGCGGGCCCAGGACCTCGATCTTGATCTTGGGCAGGGAGGGATCGACGTCGCTCCACATCTTGTAGGGGTTCGGCTGCAGCTTGCCCTCGCCGGCCGGCACGTCCTTGGCCAGGGCCAGGAACAGCTGCTGGCGGGAGATCTTCATCTGCGCCGAAGCCTTGGAGTTGGCGACGACGATGCCGTCATAGCCGACGCGGACCTCGACGACGTCGGTGACGCCGTTCTTCTTGCACTGCTCGACCTCGGACTTCTTGATCCGCCGCGAGGCGTTGGCGATGTCCGGGTGCTCGATGCCGACGCCGGCGCAGAACAGCTTCAGGCCACCGCCCGACCCGGTCGACTCGACGACCGGAGTCTTGAAGCTGGTGGTCTTGCCGAACTGTTCGGCAACGGCCGTGGCGAAGGGGTAAACCGTGGAGGAACCCACGATGCGAATCTGGTCGCGCGCTTCTGCGGGCGCGGTCCAGGCTGCGGCCACCAGGGCGGCGACCACGATCGACTGTTTCAGCATTAATGCCCTCTCCCTATGTGAGATTTGATGCAGCGCACAATACGGAGGGGCGGATTCCCTTTTGTGACGGTATTATTATGGTTTTATGACATCGCCAGAGTGGACGAAACCCGCGGAACCACGTGCTTTGCGGGCAGGTAGACGGTGAACGAACTGTCGATTCCGGGCCGGCTTTCCACCTTCAGCCGGCCGCGGTGGTGGTTGACGATGTGCTTGACGATGGCCAGGCCCAGGCCGGTGCCGCCCATGCTGCGCGAGCGGCCCTTGTCGATGCGGTAGAACCGCTCGGTCAGGCGCGGGATGTGCTCGGGCGCGACCCCCTCGCCCTCGTTGCGCACGGTCACCGCCACGCCGGCGCCGCCGACGTCGGGAATGCGCTCGACGGCGCGTGCCGAGACATGGATCTCGGTGCCCTCGCGGCCGTACTTCAGGGCGTTGTCCACCAGGTTGTGGAACACCTCCACCAGCTCGTCCTCGTCGCCGGCGATGGCCGGCAGGCCGTCGGCCAGGTCGAGCACGATTGCGTTGTCGCGCTCCCGCGCCCGGGCCAGGAACACGTCGCGCACGCCGTCCAGCAGGGCCGCCACGTCGACCTCGCCGCGCGGCGGGATGTGCTCGCTGGACTCCACCTTGGTCAGGGACAGCAGGTCGTTGACCAGGCGCGCCATGCGGTTGGCCTCGGTCTCCATGATGGCCAGGAACCGCTCGCGCGCGTCGGGGTCGTCGCGGGCGGCGCCGCGCAGGGTCTCGATGAAGCCGATCAGGGCGGTCAGGGGCGAGCGCAGCTCGTGGCTGACGTTGGCCACGAAGTCGGCGCGCATCTCCTCCACGTTGCGGGCCATGGTGACGTCGTGCAGGATCAGCACCGCGCCCCCCATCAGCACGCCGGACCCGCGCAGGGGCGCCGCCTGGACTTCGAAGAACCGGGTCACCGGCGAGCCCAGGGACACCACCACGCTGTCCACCGCCCGCCCGCCCAGGACGCCGCGCACCAGTTCCAGGATCTCCGGGTGGCGCACGGCCAGGGTCAGGCTCTTGCCCTTGATCGCCTCGCCGAACAGGCCGACCGCGGCGCGGTTGGCCTCCACCACCCGCTCGTCGCCGCGGATCAGCAACACCGGGTCGGGCAGCCGGTCGAGGACGAAGGAGCCCAGCTCCACGCCCAGGTCGGTCTTGGTGCGGCTGTCGAGGGTATCGCTCACCTGCTCTCCCGGTCCGGCGCGAAAACGGGCGGCGCGCGCGGCGCCGCCCGGCTCGACATGGTCGGAGCGATAGGATTTGAACCTACGACCCCCACACCCCCAGTGTGGTGCGCTACCAGGCTGCGCTACGCTCCGTCGCGTTGGTCTCGAATCGCGGCGAATATACTTCGCGAGGTCCCGGGGCGCAACACCGGGATTCCCCGCGCGCGCGCCGCCGCGGCGGCGCCTCAGGATTTGCCGCCGGCGGCCTCCGCCAGGAGTTTCTTGAGGATTTCCAGCTCGTTGAGGACGCCTTCCAGCTCCCGCCGCAGGGACCCGGGCAGGTCGACGGCGGCCACCCGGGCGGGCGGGGCCGGCACCTCGTCGCGGGGCCGCGGGGGCGCCGCCGACGGCGGCTTGCCGCCATTCTGGCGCAGCAGCTTCTGCACGCCCTTGATGGTGTACCCGTCGTCGTACAGCAGGCCGCGGATCTCGCGCAGCAGGTCGATGTCCTCGGGTCGGTAGTAGCGGCGCCCGCCGCCCCGCTTCAGGGGCTTGATCTGGGGGAACTTGGTCTCCCAGAAGCGCAGCACGTGCTGCGGCAACTCCAACAGGTTGGCCACCTCGGTGATGGTGCGGAATGCCTCCGCCGATTTGCCGTCCGTGCCCCGGGCGCTGGTCCGGTCCTGGTCCGCCATTGCTACGACGCCATGTCAGGCTTGCGCTTTTCGTTGATGCGATTCTTCAACACCTGGGACGGCCGAAACACCAGGACCTTGCGCGGCAGGATCGGCACCTCCTCGCCGGTCTTGGGGTTGCGCCCGATGCGCTGCCCCTTCTGCCGGATCGAGAACGTGCCGAAGGACGAGATCTTCACGGTTTCGCCGCGCGCCAGCGCGTCGGAGACCTGGGTCAGCACCAGTTCCAGCAACTCCGCCGACTCGTTGCGCGAAAGCCCGACTTCCTGGTACACAGCCTCGCTGAGCTGCGCGCGCGTGATAGTTCTGCCTGACATCGACCCTACCCCTCGTGCTTACGATGAAGGAAGGGTACAGTTGCCGGATAAAACCGTCAATATCAAAGGGATGCCAGACAACGTTAAGAGCGCCCAAAGCGCCCTAGAAGTGGCCCCACCGGCGCATTTCGGGGCTTTTCCGCCGCCGCGGCGGCGGCGCGCCTACCAGCGGACCAGGGCCGCGCCCCAGGTCAGGCCGCCGCCCATGGCCTCCAACAGCACCAGATGGCCGGGCTGGATGCGCCCGTCGCGCAGGGCCTCGTCCAGGGCCAGGGGCACCGACGCCGCCGAAGTGTTGGCGTGGCGGTCGACCGTCACCACCACCCGCTCGGCGGGAATCGACAGCTTGCGCGCGGTGCCGTCCAGGATCCGCTTGTTGGCCTGGTGCGGCACGATCCAGTCCAGGTCCGCGGGTTGCAGGCCGTTGGCCGCCAGGGCCTCGCCCACCACCTCGGCCAGGTTGACCACGGCGTGGCGGAACACCTCCTTGCCCTGCATGCGCACGTGGCCCACGGTCTGGGTCGAGGACGGCCCGCCGTCCACGTACAGCAGGTCGTTGTAGCGGCCGTCGGAATACAGGTGGGTGGACAGGATGCCGGGGGTGCGCACCGGGTCGGCGCCGTCGGCCAGGGGTTCGGCGCGCAGCACCACGGCGCCGGCGCCGTCGCCGAACAGCACGCAGGTGCCGCGGTCCTCCCAGTCCAGGATGCGCGAGAAGGTCTCGGCGCCGATCACCAGGGCGGTCCGCGCCTGCCCGGCCTTGACGAAATTGTCGGCCACCGACAGGGCGTAGACGAAGCCCGAGCACACCGCCTGCACGTCGAATGCGGCGCCGTGGTGGATGCCCAGCATGGCCTGCACCTTGGTGGCGGTGGCCGGGAAGGTGTTGTCCGGCGTGGTGGTGGCCAGCACGATCAGGTCCACCGCGTCGGCGTTGATGCCGGCATTCTCCAGGGCGCGGCGGCTGGCCTGGAAGGCCAGGTCCGAGGTCACCTCGCCGGCGGCGGCGATGTGGCGGCGGCGGATTCCGGTGCGCGCCGTGATCCACTCGTCGGTGGTGTCGATGCGCGCCGCCAGTTCTTCGTTGGTGACCACCTGGGCGGGAAGGAAGGATCCGCAGCCGACGATGCGCGAACGGATGGAAGACGTCATAGGCTCACCGCCCGGTCCTTACCCTCGTTACGCGCCGCCTCGGCCGCCACCTGGGCCTCGCGCTCGGCCGCCCGGGCCTCCTCCTCGGCGCGCTCGCGGACCAGGAGGATTGCTTCGCTGATGTGGGCGAAGTCGTCCTTGATGCCGTCGTTGACGCCGTCATTGATCAGCTCGATGGCGACCCGGATGGCGTTGGAGAAGCCCAGCCCGTCGGTGCCGCCGTGGCTCTTGACGCAGATGCCGTTCAGGCCCAGGAACATGGCGCCGTTGTAGCGCCGCGGGTCCAGCCGGTCCTTGAACTCCAACAGCGCCTTCTTGGCGATCGTGGCGCCCAGCTTGCCGCGCACCGAGCCCATCAGGGATTCGCGCAGGAAGTGGGCGAACATCTTGGCCGTGCCCTCGATGCTTTTAAGCGAGATGTTGCCGGTGAAGCCGTCGGTGACGATCACGTCGACGGTGCCGGCGGCCAGGTCGTCGCCCTCGACGAAGCCATAGAACTTGATGGGCAGGTCGGCCTCCTGCAGCATGGCCGCCGCCTGCTTCACCGCCGTGTTGCCCTTCAGGTCCTCCTGACCCACGTTCAGGATGCCCACCGACGGCTGCTCCAGCCCCAGCACGTTGCGCGCGAACACCTCGCCCATGACCGCGAACTGGACCAGGTTCTCGGCGTCGCACTCGACGTTGGCGCCCAGGTCCAGCATCACCGTCTTGGCCCGCATGGTGGGGAAGCTGGTGGCGATGGCCGGGCGGTCGATGCCGGGCAGGGTCTTCAGCACGAACTTGGCCATGGCCATCAGGGCGCCGGTGTTGCCGGCCGACACGATGCCCGTGGCCTCGCCGTCCTTCACCGCGTTGATGGCCAGGCGCATGCTGCTCTGGCGGCCGTTGCGCAGGGCCTGGGCCGGCTTGGCGTCGTTGGTGATGACGTCGTCGGCGTGCCTGATCTCGCACACCTTGCGCAGGCGCGCGTGGGCGTCCAGGAACGGCTTCAGGCGCGCCTCGTCCCCGTACAGCAGGAAGCGCGCGTCCGGATGGCGATCCAGCGCAATGGTCAATCCCTCGACCACCATCTCGGGGGCGTTGTCCCCGCCCATGGCGTCGATGGATAGGATCAGGTTTTCAGACAACGGGATTTGCCCTCACATCCCTGCCAGAAACCGCGGCTAGGCCACCTCTTCGGCTTCGAGGACCTCGCGCCCGTTATAGGTGCCGCAGGCCGCGCAGACATGGTGGGGGCGCTTCAGTTCGCCGCAGCTGGGGCATTCCTCGTAGGCCGAGGACTTCAGGGCATGGTGCGACCGCCGCAAGTCGCGGCGGGATTTGGAAATCTTTCTCTTCGGTACGGCCATCTTCAACCATCCTAGACATTGCGCGGTCGGGGAGCGCGACTCATTAAACGATAATCACCAGCGGAGCAAGCTTGCGCTGGGCGCCGGTTCAAAGTTTTTCCTTTAAAGCCGCCAGTTTGGCGAACGGATTGGGGTCCGCGCCGGCCCCTTCCCCGGCCCCCTCCCCGGGCCCGCCGGAACCGCCGTGCACGGCATAGCCGGCGAAGGTGATTCCCGGCGCGTGGGGGAACGGGTCCAGGGCCAGGGCCAACTGCTGCGCCACCGCCTCGCCCAGGTCGACGCGGCCGTCGACGATGGGTTCCGGCGGCTCCGAATCGGGGTCCTCCTCGTCCTCCAGGTCCTCGCCCGCGGCCGGCGGCAGGGCCGCCTCCTCGGTGAACACCAGGTCCACGGGCTCGGCGACGCGGGCCGGGAAGTCCTGCAGCGAGACGACGCAGGTCTGCACCACCTCGGCCTCCAGGGTGCCGGTCATCTCCACCAGGTCGCGGCGCGGGCGGGTCAGCACCAGGTCGGCGGCTAGGCTGTCGATGGCCACCAGGCCGAAGCGGGCGGCCAGGGCGGCGCGCTCGGCGGCGGTGGCCTCGATGCGGCGCCGCTGCTCCCCGGGCTCCAGGGAGTCCACGGCCACGGGCCGCGAGAACTCGACGGCGGGGGTCCCCGTCATGGTCCGGTCCTTCCTTTTCCCGGCGGTCAGGGCGCGGGCGCCGCCGGGGCGGGCCCGAAATCGGCGGCGCCCGTCTCCAGGGCCGCCAGGTCGCAGCCGGCCAGGCACCGGTCCGCCCGGCGCATATAGGCCGCCAGGGCCGCGATTGCAACGTCTTCCGGCTCGGTCTTGCGGTAAAGGTTGCGGCGCAGGGCCTGGCCCAGGTCGCCGTCGTCGGCCGATTCCAGCCCGGCGTCATAGGCGGCGACGCGGCCCGAGAACATCTGCGCCATGGCCTTGATGCGCCGGCCGATGCCCATGTCGCCGATTCCCATCTCGCGCAGGTTCACGTCCATGTCGGCGAACATCAGGTCGTACAGGGCCTGGCCCAGGTCCTGGCCCGCCGGCCCGTCGCGGCGCAGCCGGCGCAGCACCAGGAAGGCGTGCAGGGCGACCATGTCGAACCGGCCGTCCACGGTGTCGGGCACGCCCAGGGATTCGTAGAACACCGGCTGCCGCGCCTGGGCGATGACGGCCCGGTACAGGGCGTCGGCGGCGGCGTCGGTCCCCGACCGCCCCTTGAACCAGGCGAACATGGCCATCCTCCGTGCGGCGTGGCGCGGCGCGCGCGTCAACGTTTGACAACGCGGGCCGCCAAGTGCGATTTATCACCCGTTGAAGGGTCCCACACAAGCCTCGACGGTGCCGCCATGACCAAGTTCTCGGCAAAGCGTTCCCGGTACCGGTTCCCGGCCACCCTGGCCCTGTGCCTCGGCCTGGCCCTGGGCGCCGCCGCCTGCGCGCCGCGCATCGACACCCGCGGCAACCTGCCCGACCCCGACCTGCTGGCCGACCTCAAGCCCGGCGAGATCTCGCGCAACGAGGTGGAGGAGATCCTGGGCTCGCCGTCGACGGTGGCCATGTTCGAAGAGGAGACCTGGTTCTACGTCTCCGAGCGCACCGAGACCACGGCCTTCTTCGCCCCCCAGGTGGAGGAGCGCCAGGTGCTGATCCTCAAGTTCAACTCCCAGGGCATGCTGTCGGGCATGCGCACCGTGGGCCTGGACGCCAGCCGCGAGGTCGACCCGGTGGACCGGGAAACCCCCACCGCCGGCAACGAGATGACCATCCTCGACCAGTTGCTGGGCAACCTGGGCCGGTTCAGCGGCGACGCCGCCGCGCCGCAGAAATAGCCGCGGCCCTTCCGTCCCCCGATCGGCAGACGAAAAACCCCGGCGCCAGGCGGCGCCGGGGTTTTCTTTCCCGGGGCCGGCCGTGGCCGGCCCCGGCGAGTCGTCGGTGCCGTCGTCGTCAGGCGACGATGGCCAGCAACAGGATGGCGACGATGTTGATGATCTTGATCATCGGGTTGACGGCCGGGCCGGCGGTATCCTTGTAGGGGTCGCCGACCGTGTCGCCGGTCACCGCGGCATGGTGGGCGTCCGAGCCCTTGCCGCCGTGCTGGCCGTCCTCGATGAACTTCTTGGCGTTGTCCCAGGCGCCGCCGCCCGAGGTCATGGAGATGGCCACGAACAACCCGGTGACGATGGTGCCCATCAGCATGGCGCCCAGGGCCGAGAAGGCCGCCGTCTGGTCGGCGATGGCCTTGATGACGAAATACATCACCACCGGCGCCAGCACGGGCAGCATCGACGGCACGATCATCTCCTTGATGGCCGCCTTGGTCAGCATGTCGACGCAGCGGCCGTATTCCGGCTTGGCCGTGCCTTCCATGATGCCCGGGATCTCCTTGAACTGGCGCCGCACCTCGACCACCACCTGGCCGCCGGCCCGGCCCACGGCCATCATGCCCATGGAGCCGAACAGGAACGGCAGCAGGCCGCCGATGAACAGCCCGATCACCACGAACGGATCCTGCAGCCTGAAGGTCACCTGCAGGTCCGGGAAGTAGTGACTCAGGTCCTCGGTATAGGCGGCGAACAGCACCAGCGCGGCGAGGCCGGCCGAACCGATGGCGTAGCCCTTGGTCACCGCCTTGGTGGTGTTGCCCACGGCGTCCAGGGCGTCGGTGGTCTTGCGCACGTCCTCGGGCAGCTCGGCCATCTCGGCAATGCCGCCGGCGTTGTCGGTGACCGGCCCGAAGGCGTCCAGGGCGACCACGATCCCGGCCAGGGCCAGCATGGTGGTGGCGGCCACGGCCAGGCCGAACAGGCCGGCGCTGAGGAAGGCGACGATGATGCCGCCGCAGATCACGATCACCGGCAGGGCGGTGGCCTCCATGGACACGGCCAGGCCCTGGATGATGTTGGTGGCGTGGCCGGTGGTCGAGGCCGCGGCCACGCTCTTGACCGGGCGGTGCTCGGTGCCGGTGTAGTACTCGGTGATCCACACGATCAGGCCGGTGACGCCCAGGCCGGTCAGGGCGCAGACGTACAGCTGGGTGCCGGTGACGGCGCGGCCGGCCATGTCATAGGACGAGTCCCAGCCGACCCAGATCGACACCACGCCGCCGATCAGCACGGCGGAGATGACGGCGCTGGCGATGAAGCCCTTGTACAGCGCCCCCATGATGTTCTGGCTGGAGCCCAGCTTGACGAACCAGGTGGCGGCCACCGAGCCCAGGATGCACACGCCGCCGATGATCAGCGGCAGAACCATCATCAGCTCCTGCTGCGCGCCGGTGAAGTAGATGGCGCCCAGCAGCATGGTGGCGACCACGGTCACGGCATAGGTCTCGAACAGGTCGGCAGCCATGCCGGCGCAGTCGCCCACGTTGTCGCCCACGTTGTCGGCGATCACGCCCGGGTTGCGCGGATCGTCCTCGGGGATGCCGGCCTCGATCTTGCCGACCAGGTCGGCGCCCACGTCGGCGCCCTTGGTGAAGATGCCGCCGCCGAGACGGGCGAAGATGGAGATCAGCGACGCGCCGAAGCCCAGGGCCACCAGCGCCTCCAGGGTGTGGCGCATGCCGTCGGCGGCGGTGACGTCGTTCACCGTGCGCAGGATCACGTAGTAGCCGGCGACCCCCAGCAGGGCCAGGCCGACCACCAGCATGCCGGTGATGGCGCCGGACTTGAAGGCGATGTCCAGGCCGCCGGCCAGGCCCGAGGTGCGGGCGGCCTGGGCGGTGCGCACGTTGGCGCGGACGGACACGTTCATGCCGATGTAGCCGGCGGCACCCGACAGGATGGCGCCGACGAAATAGCCGATGGCGACGGTGACGCCCAGGCGCCAGCCCAGCAGCACGCCGATCACGATGCCGGCGGCGGCGATGGTCATGTATTGACGGTTCAGATAGGCGCGGGCCCCCTCCTGCACCGCGCCGGCGATCTCCTGCATCCTTTCGGTTCCCGCGTCGGCGGCCAGGACCGACCGCACGGCGTAGGCGCCATAGAGCAGGGCCACGGCCCCGCAAGCGAGAACCAGTACGTATACGAGCGACATGCTTAATTTCCCCTCATCGTTCGGACGTCCCCCGATTGTCCGGCGGCGTCTGGGCGGGGACGCCAGGCAAGGCCGCCGTTGAAAACGTCGGGAAAATGCCAGAAGCGGGTGCATAAAGCAACAAATGAATGTTGCGACGCAACAACGTCATCAAGCCCGGATTCGATCTCCCGGCGGCCTCGGGGAATGGGGGCCAAGTGGTTGATTAAATGATGCAAACCGCGGCCCGGGGCGGACAGGTCCGGGCCCCGGATGCATCCCCATTTTACCGCCTTGGGCGCGCCCGTCGGACGCCGTGAAAGATGCCTGCCGGGGCCATCAATTGGCGCCGCCGCGGCGATCCGCTGGCCGGATTCCCTCACCCGCCCTGCTGGGTCACGGACTGGATCAGCACGTCGCTGATCTTGCCCTCGCCCAGGGTGCGGTCGGCCACCATCTTGAGCCGCTTCTTCAGCACCAGCAGGTCGATGTTGTCGGCGTCGCGCAGCAGCCGCGGCATGAAGCCGTGCAGGTCGCGCAGGAAGGCGTCCTTCAGGCGCACCTGGTCCTTCTTGACCGCGTATTCCACCTCGGGGTCCCGGGTTTCCAGCACGATCTCGAACTGGATGGTGGCGACCACCCGGTCGCCCTGGAAGATGGGCACCGACATGGCCGACATGGGGATGAACCGGGGCGGATCGGGCTTGGGCGCCGGGGCCGCCGCCGACTTGGCGCCCGGCGGCGGCGCGAACGGGCCCAGCTTGAGGAAAAAGAGGGCCGCCCCCCCGGCCCCGGCCAGGACCAGCACCAACACGACCAGGATCACGAGCTTCTTCATGGGCGGCAGTCGCCGGCGCGGGCCGGCCCCCGGACGGTTCCGAATCTTCCCCCATTATTCCCGGAATGCCGCGGCGGTGGAAGCGGCCCCGGGCCCTGCGGCGTCAGAAATGGCGGTACCCCGTGGCCGCCAGAGCCAGGGGCGCGCCATCCCGGTCCACGGCCGCGACCCCCGCCCCCGCCGCGCCCGCCGGCGCCGTGCGGCCGATGGCGGTGATGGCCAGACCCAGGCCGGCGGCCCGGCGCCGGGCCTCGTCCACGGCGCCGTCGGGCAGGGTGAACACCAGCTCGTAGTCGTCGCCGCCGGTCAGCACCTCGGCCAGCAGGGCGGGGTCGCCGTCCACGGCGGCCCGCGCCGCCGGCGACAGGGGCACCCGCGCCGCCTCCACCCGCGCCGCTAGGCCCGAGGCTTCGCAGATGTGGCCCAGGTCCGCCAGCAGGCCGTCGGACACGTCGGCGGCGGCCGTGGCCAGCCCGACCAGGGCCCGGCCCAGGGCCAGGCGCGGCGTCGGCCGGCGGTGGCGCTCGGCCAGGAAGGCGCGGTGGTCTTCGGCAAGGTCTCCCAGGCCGCCGCGCAACACCCGCAGGCCCAGGGCGGCGTCGCCGACGGTGCCCGAGACGAAGACCCCCTCGCCCGCCGCGGCGCCGCCCCGGCGCAGCGCGCGGCCGGCCGCCACGGTGCCCAGGGCGGTGACCGTCACGGTCAGCGGCCCCGGTGTGGACACGGTGTCGCCGCCCGCCAGGACAATCCCGAACTCGCCCTGGACGGCGTTCAGGGTTTCGCTGAAAGCCGCGATCCAGTCCTCTGATTTTCTGAGGTTTTCGGGCAGGGCCAGGGCCAGGGTGTAGGCCCGGGGCGCGGCCCCCATGGCGGCCAGGTCCGACAGGTTAACGGCCAGCGCCCGGTGCGCCACCTCGGCCGCCGTGGCCTCGGCCAGGAAGTGCACGCCGGCGACCAGGCAATCGGTGGTCACCACCACCTGCTGGCCGGGCGGGATATCCAGAACGGCGGCGTCGTCCAGCAGGCCCAGCGCCCCGGGTTCGCCGGCGGCCAGGGGCGCGAAATGGCGGGCGATGATCGCGAACTCGCCCTGGCCGTCGCCTCGGTTGCCACCGGCGCCCACGGCGTCAGGCCCCGCGCGGTCGCGTGTCCTCGAATTCCTCGGCGCGCAGTACCCGCGCCAGCTTGTCGAGGACTGCGTTGACCAGCCCCGGTTCGGGGCCGGTGAAGAACGACCGCGCCACGTCCACGTATTCGGTGATCACCACCTTGGCCGGCGTCTTGGCCTGGGTCAGCAACTCGTAGGCGCCGGCGCGCAGGATGGCCCGCACCAGGACCTCGAGCCGGGCGACGGGGCGGTCCTGCTCCAGGCCGCCCATCAGCATCTCGTCCAGCTCGCCGCGCCGGGCCTCGACCCCGCGCACCAGGTCGGCCAGCAGGCCCGTTTCGGGCCGCTTCATCTTCGCCGGCGGCAACACCGGCCGCGGCCGGGCGAAGGCGGCGTCGTCGTCATCATCCAGGTCGCCGTCGCCGGCCACGCCGCCGGCCAGGTCCCAGCGGTCCTGCATGAACATGGTCAGCACCGGGTCCACCGGCGCGCCGGTGATGTCCAGCTCGTACAGCGCCTGGACGGCGCACAGCCGGGCGACCGATCGGCTGCGGGCGGTGGCACCCTTGCTCATTGCGGCGACAGGCGCATCTGTTTCTTGATTGCCATCATGCGCAGGCAGGCCACGGCGGCGTCGGCGCCCTTGTTCTTCTGCTCGACCGACGCGCGCACCCGGGCCTGCTCGTAATCCTCGCAGGTCAGCACCCCCCAGCCGTGGGCGACGCAGAACTCGGTGGTCAGCTCCATCAGGGCCCGGCTCGACTCGCGGCAGATGTGGTCGTAGTGGTCGGTCTCGCCGCGGATGACGCAGCCCAGCGTGATGAACCCCGAATAGCGGTGCGCGGCGGACTGGATCTCCATGGCGCGGATGGCGAAGCGCATGGCGGCCGGAATCTCGAACACGCCCGGCACGGCGATGCGCTCGTACCCCACGCCGGCGTCGTCCAGGACCTGGATCACGCCGCGCGCCAGCTCGTCGGTGATGTCCTCGTAGAAGCGGGCCTCGATGATCAGGATGTTGGGCGTGTCGCTCATGGCTGGGTCACCCTTGGTTCAGGTTCAGGGGGTCTTGTCGGCGGGGATCGGGCGCTGTTCGACGACCTTCAGGCCGTACCCCTCCAGGCCGACGATGGTGCGCCGAGTGTTGGACAGCAGGATCATGTTCTTGACCCCCAGGTCGAGCAGGATCTGCGCGCCGACGCCATAGGCGCGCAGTTCGCTGCCGGTCTGCTGCGGCTCCACGGCCTGGCCCATCTTGGCGCGCAGGCGCGCCGACAGGCTGTGCCGGTTGGGTTCGCGGATCAGCACCACCACGCCGCGGCCGGCCTCGCCGACCAGGGACATGGCGCGGTGCAGCTCGCCGGCCTTGCCGCCGTCGTGGTCGCCCAGCACGTCGTCCAGCACGTTCAGGGCATGCATGCGCACCAGCACCGGCTCGTCCGTCTGCACGTCGCCCTTGATCAGGGCGATGTGCTCGGCATAGGCGGTCTTGTTGACGTAGACGGACATGCGGAACTCGCCGCCGTAGGCGCTGTGCAGGGTGGTCTCCAGGTTGCAGGCGACGATGCGGTCGTGGCGCAGGCGGTAGGCGATCAGGTCGGCGATGGTGCCGATCTTGAGGCCGTGGTGCTGGGCGAAGGCCACCAGGTCCGGCATGCGGGCCATGGTGCCGTCCTCGTTCATGATCTCGCAGATCACGCCCGACGGGTTCAGCCCGGCCAGGCGCGACACGTCCACCGCCGCCTCGGTGTGCCCGGTGCGCACCAGCACGCCGCCGTCCTGGGCCTCCAGGGGAAAGACGTGGCCCGGCGACACGATGTCGCGCGCGCCCTTCGATCCGTCGATGGCCACGGCGATGGTGCGCGCCCGGTCCGAGGCCGAGATGCCGGTGGTCACGCCCTCGCGCGCCTCGATCGACACCGTGAAGTTGGTCTCGTGGCGGGACTCGTTGCTGCGCGCCATGCGCGGCAGCTCCAGCTCCTTGACCCGTTCGGCGGTCAGGGCCAGGCAGATCAGGCCGCGGCCGTGCTTGGCCATGAAGTTGATGGCGTCCGGCGTGGCCATCTGGCCGGGGATCACCAGGTCGCCCTCGTTCTCCCGCTCCTCGTCGTCGACCAGGATGAACATGCGCCCGTTGCGGGCGTCCTCGATGATTTCCTCGACGGACGAGAGGTAGTCGCTGTGCGGCACGGATCAGTCCCTTTCCAAAAGCCGCGCAACATACCGCGCCAGCATGTCGATTTCCAGGTTTACGGCATCGCCCGGACCCAGTTTTCCAAGGGTCGTCACCTCCTGGGTGTGGGGGATGATGTTGACGCCGAAGCGGGCGCCGTCGACCTCGTTGACGGTCAGCGACACGCCGTCCACGGCGACCGACCCCTTGGGCGCGATGAACCGCTTCAGGCCCTCGGGCACCTCGAACACGAAGCGTTTGGAATCGCCCTCGGGGGTCACCGACACGACCCGGCCGACCCCGTCCACGTGGCCCGACACGATGTGCCCGCCCAGCTCGTCGCCCACCGCCAGGGCGCGCTCGAAGTTCACCGGGGTGTCCACGGCCCAGGAGCCCATGGTGGTTTTCGAAAGCGATTCCGCCGAGGCCATGATGGCGAACCAGCCGGGTCCCTTCTCGACCACGGTCATGCAGGCGCCGGAACAGCAGATGGAGGCGCCGATGTCGATGCCGCCGGTGTCGTAACGGGTGGAGAACTCGAACCGGGTGTCGCCGGGGCGGTCGACCGCCCGGACGTGGCCCAGGTCCGTGATGATGCCGGTGAACATGATGCGGAACTTTCAGGAGGTTCGGATCAGGGTTTCCAGGATGTCCGCGCCCAGCTCCCGCACGGAGCGGCGTTCGAAGGCGGGCGCGTCCGCGAGAGCATTTACACCAAAAGGCCCCACCGCGGAAACCCCATCGCCGCCGATGATGCGTCCGGCCCGGAACCAGGCCACCCGGTCCACCAGCCCGGCGCCCAGGAAGGACGCCGCCAGCCGGCCGCCGCCCTCGATCAGGACCCGGGTCAGGCCGCGCCCGCCCAGGACGCCGGCCAGGGCCGCCGGGTCGGGCCGCCCGTCGGGTCCCGCGGCCACGTCCAGCACCTGGACCCCCCGTTCCTCCAGGGCCCGGCGCCGGGCGCCGTCGCCGGACGTGGTGGCGACCCAGGTGGGCACGGCCGCGGCGGTGGCGGCCAGGCGGCCGCCGGGCGGCAGGCGCAGGGCGCTGTCCACCACCACCCGCACCGGCGAGCGGTCCTCCAGCCCCGGCAGGCGCACGGTCAGGTCCGGGTCGTCGGCCAGGGCGGTGCCGATGCCGACCATGATGGCGTCGTGGCCGGCCCGCAACTGGTGCCCGGCGGCCCGTGCCCGGGGCCCGGTGATCCACTTGCTGTCGCCGCCGGCGGTGGCGATGCGCCCGTCCAGGGTGGTCGCCGACTTGAGGGTGAACAGCGGCCGCCCGGCGGCCAGGCGCAGCAGGAAACCGGCGTTGACCTCGGCCGCCGCCGCGGCCTCGACCCCGTCCAGCACCGCGATCCCGGCGCCGCGCAGGGTGGCCAGGCCGCCGCCGTCCACCCGCGGGTCCGGGTCGGTCAGGGCGACCACGGCGCGGGCGATGCCGGCGGCCACCAGGGCCTGGGAACAGGGCGGGGTCTGGCCGTGGTGGTCGCAGGGCTCCAGGGTCACGTAAGCGGTGGCGCCGCGGGCGGCGGCACCGGCGCGGGCCAGGGCCTCGGTCTCGGCGTGGGGGCGGCCGCCGGGCTGGGTCCAGCCGCGGCCGACCACGTTGCCGGCCGGATCGACCAGCACGCAGCCCACCGCCGGGTTGGGCCAGACCCGCCCCAGGCCCCGGCGCGCCAGGGCCAGGGCCGCGCGCATGTGATCGACGTCGGCCGCCGCGGCCACGGCGCCGGGTGTGCCGGTCGGGCCGGGATCAGTCGTCTTGCCCACCCAGGTTTCCGATGAAGTCCTCGAAATCCTTGGCCTCGCGGAAATTGCGGTAGACCGAGGCGAAGCGCACGTAGGCCACCGGGTCCAGGTCGGCCAGGTTGTCCATGACCATCTCGCCGATGACCTTGGTCGGGATCTCGTTCTCGCCCAGGGTCTCCAGGCGGCGCTGGATGCCGTTGGCGATGCGCTCGATGCGCTCCTCCTCCACCGGCCGCTTGCGCAGGGCGATGTGCAGCGAGCGGATCAGCTTGTCGCGGTCGAAGGGCACCTTGTCGCCGTTGGACTTCAGCACCGTCAGTTCGCGCAGTTGCACCCGCTCGAAGGTGGTGAAGCGCGACCCGCAGGCCGGGCAATAGCGCCGCCGGCGGATGGCGGCGTTGTCCTCCGTCGGCCGGGAGTCCTTCACCTGGGTGTCGTCGTGGCCACAGAACGGGCAGCGCATGGTACCCTCCCCTCAGACTCGCGGCGAGCCGTGGATCACGACTCGGCGTAGACCGGGAACCGCTGGCACAGCTCCCGCACCTTTTCCTTGGCCGCGTTCTCGGCGCGGCTGTTGTCGTCCGGATTGGCGGCCAGGCCGTCCAGCACCTCGCCGATCAGCTCGCCGACGCGGCGGAACTCGTTGGGCCCGAACCCGCGGGTGGTGGCGGCCGGGCTGCCGACGCGGATGCCCGAGGTCACCGCCGGCTTCTCGGGGTCGAAGGGCACGCCGTTCTTGTTGCAGGTGATGTTGGCCCGCTCCAGGCTCTGCTCGGCGTCGCGCCCGGTCAGCCCCTTGGGCCGCAGGTCGACCAGCATCAGGTGGGTGTCGGTGCCGCCCGAGACGATGTCGAACCCCTGCTCCAGCAGCGTCGCCGCCAGCACCCGGGCGTTCTCGGCCACGGCCTGGGCATACAGCTTGAATTCGGGCCGCAGGGCCTCGCCGAAGGCGACCGCCTTGGCGGCGATGACGTGCATCAGCGGCCCGCCCTGCAGGCCCGGGAACACCGCCGAGTTGATCTTCTTGCCCAGCTCGGCGTCGTTGGACAGGATCATGCCGCCGCGCGGCCCGCGCAGGGTCTTGTGGGTGGTGGTGGTGGTGATGTGGGCGTGCGGCAGCGGGCTGGGATGGACGCCGCCGGCCACCAGGCCGGCGAAGTGCGCCATGTCGACCATCAGGTAGGCGCCCACGGCGTCGGCGATCTGGCGGAAGCGCGGGAAGTCGATGACCCGCGGATAGGCCGAGCCGCCGGCGATGATCAGCTTGGGCTTGCACTCCCTGGCCATGGACTCCAGCTCGTCATAGTCGATGCGCGCGTCGTCGCGGCGCACGCCGTACTGCACGGCGTTGAACCACTTGCCCGACTGCGCCGGCGGGGCGCCGTGGGTCAGGTGGCCGCCGGCGGCCAGGGACAGGCCCATGATGGTGTCGCCGGGCTGCAGCAGGGCCATCATCACGGCGCCGTTGGCCTGGGCGCCCGAGTGCGGCTGCACGTTGGCGAAGGCGCAGTCGAAGAGCTGCTTGGCACGCTCGATGGCCAGTTCCTCGGACACGTCCACGTACTCGCAGCCGCCGTAGTAGCGGCGCCCGGGGTAGCCCTCGGCGTACTTGTTGGTCAGCACCGAGCCCTGGGCCTCCAGCACCGCCCGCGACACGATGTTCTCGGACGCGATCAGCTCGATCTGGTTCTGCTGCCGGGACAGCTCGTTGCGCAGGGAGGCCATGACCGCGGGGTCGGAATCGGCCAGGGACGCGCTGAAGAAGCGGTTCTGCTCGTGGGTCGGGTATTCGGCGTTGGCGAGAGACATGGCGGTCGTCCCTGGGCGATGCCGGACCGCGACGGCCGCGGGCCCGGGTGGGTTGCGGATCAGATCGGGTTGGACAGCTTATAGACCCGGCGCTCGTGCCGGCCGCCGGCGAACTTGGTGTCCAGGAACACCCGCAGGCAGTCCCGCGCCACGTCGGCGCCGATCATGCGGCCGCCGAAGCAGACCACGTTGGCGTCGTTGTGTTCCCGCGCCAGGCGCGCGCCCATGGCGTCGTGGACCAGGGCGGCGCGGATCTGGGGATAGCGGTTGGCGGCGATGCTGATGCCGATGCCGCTGCCGCAGATCAGCACGCCCATGGTGGCGCGGCCGTCCTTCATGGCCGTGGCCAGGGCGTACCCGTAGTCGGGATAGTCCACGGAATCGGGGACATCGGGGCCCAGGTCGAGGATCTCGTACCCCAGGTCGGCGATGTCCTGTTTCAGGGTGTACTTCAAGTCAAAGCCGGCGTGGTCGCTGGCGATCGCGATGGTGTTTTTGGGCATATCGGTTTTTCTTGTGGATGGTGGGCGTGTGTTCGGATGTTGATACCATATGTCGGCTGACCGTGCCAAGCCACCACAATCTGTCGGTGCGGCGCCAATTCCCGGTTCGGGCCGGGGGAATCCGTTTCCAAATAATCCACAGAAATAGGACGGGATCACCCTTCCCGGCCAAGAATTATTGTCCGCCCACCCCCTTCATTTGCCCGGCGGCGATAAGGCTCCATTTAACTGGGGTTTTTATTTTACCGGTGCCTTGTTGGGCAGGATGCCGGAAAACATTGAACTGAAAAGCGGGTTAAATCAAAAATCGCCATATTTCTGCCCCGATCTGCGATTTTATTGAAAACAAAGTCTGTTGACTTATGCTGCTCAACTATCCCAATATACATCCTCGATAATTCGAACCACGGGTCAGACATATGAGCGACGAAATTACTGAGAATGTTTCGCGGGAAGATTTACTGCGCATGGCTGTCGACATTGTGGCCGCTTATGTCAGCCAAAACAACGTCACCTCGGCCCAAATTCCCGATGTCATTTCCACCGTTTTCGGCGCCCTCGAGACCCTGAGCTCGGACGACACGGCCACCCGCAAGGAAAGCGCGAAGCCGGCTGTTCCCGTTCGCCGTTCCGTCACCGACGACTACATCGTCTGCCTGGAGGACGGGAAGAAGCTGAAGATGCTGAAGCGCCATCTGCGGACCAACTACGGCATGTCGCCGGAAGAGTACCGGCTGAAATGGAACCTGCCGCCGGACTATCCCATGGTCTCGCCCAATTACGCCAAACAACGATCCGAATTCGCCAAGAAAATCGGTTTGGGCCGCAAGGCCGACGGGCAAGATCAGGTCCCTGAAAAACCCAAGTCAACGCGCCGCGGCGCCAAGTAAAACTCCCTCAAGTCACCGGAATTGGTTCGAAACCGGCCGTTGAGCCGGCGGTGGCCCATCCACGTTCGGAGCAACAAAAAGGCCGGCGGCGCAAAAAAAGGCCGGCGTTCGCACGCCGGCCCTTGGCGTTCCGGGGCCATGGCTGGCCCCGGAAACCGGTCACGTCCTACTTGACGTAGTCGTACTTGCCGTCCTTCCAGACGTAGAACACGTAGCCGGGGGCGGTCACGTCGCCCTTCTTGTCGAAGCCGATCTTGCCCAGCACGGTCTCGAACTGGCCCGCGTGCAGGGCCTTGATCACCTTTGCCGGGTCGGTGCCGCCGGCGGCGTTCACGGCCTGGGCCCAGGCCTGGATGGCGCCGTAGGTGTACAGCGTGTAGCCTTCCGGCTCGTAGCCGCCGTCGCGGAACTTCTTCACCACCGGGGCGGCGATCGGGTTCTTGCGCGGGTCGGGGCTGAAGGTCATCAGCGTGCCCTCGCCCGACGGGCCGGTGATCTTCCAGTACTCGTCGGTGACCAGGGCGTCGCCCGAGACCATCTGCGGCTTGTAGCCCTGCTCGTGGGCCTGGCGGATGATCAGGCCGGCCTCGGTGTGGTAGCCGCCCAGGTAGATGACGCCCACGCCGGCGGCCTTCATCTTGGACACCAGGGCCGAGTAGTCCTTTTCACCGGCGGTGTAGGCCTCGTACATGGTCTCCTTGATGCCGCGCTTGTTCAGCTGGGCCTTGGTCTCGTCGGCCAGGCCCTTACCGTAGGCCGTCTTGTCGTGCAGGATGGCGATCTTGGACTTGCCGAAGTGGTCGGCCAGGTAGTTGCCGGCGACGATGCCCTGCTGGTCGTCACGGCCGCAGGTGCGGAACACGTTGTCGCCGCCCTCGTCGGTCAAGGTCGGGTTGGTGGAGGCCGGCGAGATCTGGACGATGCCTTCCTCGGTGTAGATCTTGGAGGCCGGGATCGAGGAGCCGGAGCAGAAGTGCCCGGCCATGAACACCACGCCGTCGCTGACCATCTTGTTGGCCACGGCCACGGCCTGCTTGGGGTCGCAGGCGTCGTCGCCGATCTCCAATTCCAGCTTCTGGCCCAGGACGCCGCCGGCGGCGTTGATGTCGGCCACGGCCATCTCGGCGCCGCGCTGCATCTGCTCGCCGAAGGAGGCGTATTGCCCGGTCATGGGACCGGCGGTGGCGATCTTGATGTCCGCCTGGGCGGACGTCATGCCGGCGGCCATGATGGCGGCGGCGGCGAGTGCTGTCTTGATGTACCGCATATTCTTCATGCTCTCCCTGTACTGGACAATCCATCGGGCCCGGTGCAACCGCACCGGTTCCCGGGTGGGCAAACGCAGCGGCCCCGCACCGCAGGGCCAACCTGACGGAACGTTATCATGTGTGGGCCGCTGAGCAAGAATTATTGCGCATTTGTCATCCCGAAGCCGGCCTTTTGCAGTGACTTAGCCGGCCGTGGCCATCCCCTGCCGCGCCCCCGCCGCGGCGGTGCCGGTCATCCGCCCTTCTCGCGCCAGGCGAAAAGCCCCGCCCGTTCGTACATCCAGGGGTACTGGGCCGTCATCTTGCGTACCTGGTTGAAGCGGAAGCTGAACAGGCCGATCAGCAGCAGCACGCCGGTGTCGATCACGTACCCCGAGACGGACAGCAGCTCGCCGCCGAACAGGGCGAAGGTCAGGAACCGGTCGGCGAAGCCCAGCAGGCAGCCATAGACCACCACCTGCCAGCCCGGCTTCCAGGTATTGGCCAGGGCCTGGCCGGTCATGTAGCTGGCGAACCCGGCCAGGATCACGGTCACGCCGATGAACACCGAGAGCGTGGTGCCCAGCGCGCCGATGGTGGCTGCCCCCTCTTCCATCACCGTCCCTCCTCGTTCACCTTGCGCGCCGCCGTGCCGGCCATGTCAATGGCCGCCTTCCAGGTAGGCCGCGCGCACCTCGGGGTTGGCCAGCAGCTCGTCGCCGCTGCCGGTCAGGGTGATCTGGCCGTTGACCATGACATAGCCGCGGTGGGCCAGGCGCAGGGCGTGGAAGGCGTTCTGTTCGACCAGGAACACGGTCATCTTCTGGCTCTCGTTGATCTCGCGGATGACCTCGAAGATCTGCTTCACCACCATGGGCGCCAGGCCCAGGGACGGCTCGTCCAGCAACAGCAGGCGCGGCCGGCTCATCAGCGCCCGGGCGATGGCCAGCATCTGCTGCTCGCCGCCCGACAGGGTGCCGCCGCGCTGCTCGACCCGCTCCTTCAGGCGCGGGAACAGGTCGAACACCCGGGCCCGGTCCTCGTCGTAGTACTGGGGGTCGGCGGTGACCGCGCCCATGCGCAGGTTCTCCTCCACCGTCATGCGCGGGAAGATGCGCCGCCCCTCGGGCGACTGCGCCACGCCCATGCGCACGATCTCGAAGGTGGGGCGCTGGGTGATGTCCTCGCCGTTCAGGGTGATTGTCCCCGTCGTCGCCCGCGGGTTGCCGCAGATGGTCATCAGCAGGGTCGACTTGCCGGCGCCGTTGGCGCCAATCAGGGTCACGATCTCGCGCTCGGCCACTTCCACGTCGACCCCGCGCAGGGCCTCGATGTTGCCGTAGAAGGTATGGACTCCCGATACGCTCAGCATCACGCGCCCTCCCCGCCCGGCCGCTCCGGGTGCGTCTTTTCGGCGGCCAGGTCCTCGGCCACCGCGGGCGGCAGCTCCTCGTCCTCCTCCTCGCCCAGGTAGGCGCGGATCACGGCCGGGTCGGCGCGCACCTCCGCGGGCGTGCCGTCCGAGATCTTGCGCCCGTAGTCCAGCACCACGATGTGGTCCGAGATTTCCATCACCACGTTCATGTCGTGCTCGATCAGCAGCAGGCCGATGCCCTCCTCGTCACGGATGGACAGCAGCAGGCGGTTCAGGTCGTGGGACTCGCGCGGGTTCAGGCCGGCGGCCGGTTCGTCCAGGCACAGCAGCACCGGATCGATGCACATGGCGCGCGCGATCTCCAGCCGGCGCTGGGCGCCATAGGGCAGGTGCCCGGCGTCCCAGTCGGCGCGGTCGGTCAGGTTGACCTTGTCCAGCCAGTAGCGCGCCTTCTCCACCGCCTTCTTCTCGGCGCTGGTATAGCGGCTCAGCCCCACCAGCCCGGCCAGGGTGAAGGCCGAGGCCCGCATCAGCCGGTTGTGCTGGGCCACGATCAGGTTTTCCAGCACCGTCATCTGCGAGAACAGGCGGATGTTCTGGAAGGTGCGGGCGACGTCCGCCTCCTGGGGGATGCGGTAGCCGTCCATGCGCTCCAGCAGGAACGGGCCCTTGCGCGGGTGAGTCAGGGTCAGCCGCCCCTCGGTCGGCTGGTAGAACCCGGTCAGGCAGTTGAACACCGTGGTCTTGCCGGCGCCGTTGGGGCCGATGATGGCGGTGATCTGGCGGTCGGCGGCGACGAAGCTGACGTCGTCGATGGCCACCAGGCCGCCGAAGCGCATGGTCAGGTGGTCGACGGCCAGCAGCGGCGCGGTCGCGGTGTCGCTCATGGCCCCGCCTCCGCCGCCGCCTTCTCGTTGCCCGGCTCCGGCTTGCCGCCGCCCTTCCACAGGCGGATGGTGGGCTCGCGGAAAGCCAGCAGGCCGGCCGGCCGCCACAGCATGATCAGCACCATGGCGCCGCCGAAGGCCAGCATGCGGTACTGCTGAAGGTCGCGGAAGATTTCGGGCAGGCCGATCAGGATCACCGCCGCCACCACCACGCCGATCTGGCTGCCCATGCCGCCCAGCACCACCACCGCCAGGATCACGGCGGACTCGATGAAGGTGAAGCTCTCGGGGCTGATGAAGCCCTGGCGGGTGGCGAAGAACGAGCCGGCGAAGCCGGCGAACATGGCGCCGATGGCGAAGGCCGTCAGCTTGGTGTTGGTGGGGTTGATGCCCAGGCTGCGGCAGGCGATCTCGTCCTCGCGCAGGGCCTCCCAGGCGCGGCCGATGGGCAGCTTGCGGATGCGCATGGTGAACAGGTTGGTGACCATGGCCAGGATCAGGATCACGTAGTACAGGAACACGATGCGGTCGGTGGTGCTGTACTGCATGTTGAAGAACTGGTGGAAGGTCTCGCCGCCGTCGGCGGCGCGGCGGACCAGCGGCAGGCCGAAGAAGGTGGGCTTGGGGATGCCCGAGATGCCGTCGGGCCCGTTGGTGAACTGGTACCAGTTCAGCAGGATGACGCGGATGATCTCGCCGAAGCCCAGCGTCACGATGGCCAGGTAGTCGCCGCGCAGGCGCAGCACCGGGAAGCCCAGCAGCAGGCCGAAGCTGGCGGCCATGACCCCGGCGAAGGGCAGGCAGACCCAGAAGCCCAGGTCGAAATTGGTCGCCAGCAGGGCGTAGCTGTAGGCGCCGACGGCGTAGAACGCCACGTAGCCCAGGTCCAGCAGCCCGGCCAGGCCGACCACGATGTTCAGGCCCCAGCCCAGCATCACGTAGGTCATGACCAGCACCGCCACGTCCAGGTAGAAGCGGTCCACGAACGGCAGGAACGGATAGATCAGGGCGAAGGCCAGCAGCGCCGGCCCGGCGAACATGGAGAAGTTCTTGACGAAGCGGGCCGCCTTGGCCTCCTTCTCCTCCTGGGTCATGGCCTTGGCCGGGCCGTGCAGGGACGCCCGCAGGCGCAGCGCCGCGCGCACCGCCAGCGCGATCAGCATCAGGTCCAGCAGGCCGTTGACCACCGGGTCGCCGAACGGCAGATAGGCGGACATCTCCTCGCCCGTCGCCCACCAGGCCCCCAGCAGGCCGGTCATGGCCACGGCCAGGGCGCCGCAGACCAGGATCACCGGCAGATAGACGCCCGAGCGCACCAGCACCAGCGCGGCGCGCAGCAGGAAGGCCAGGACGGTGACGATGGCGACGCTGTCGTATCGCGTGATGATGGCCAGGCCGCCGGTCACGTCCTCGGCCTTGAGGCCGATCATGTAGACGCTGAGGCCCAGGACCACCAGGGCGGTCAGGACCGACTCCTTGGCCAGCGCGGCCCAGTCCACGCCCGGGTTGGCGGCCGGCGTTCGTGCGGTGGTATCGCCCATGGCCTCAGACCTTCTCGATGTCGGGTTTGCCCAGCAGGCCCGTGGGCCGGAAGATGAGCACCAGGACCAGGATGCCGAAGGCCGCCACATCCTTGTATTCGACGGTGAAGTAGCCCGACCAGAAGGCCTCGATCAGGCCGATTAGGAAACCCCCCAGCATGGCCCCGGGCAGCGACCCGATGCCGCCCAGCACGGCGGCGGTGAAGGCCTTGATGCCGGCCAGGAAGCCGATGAAGAAGTCGATCACGCCGTAGTTGATGAGGAAGATGAAGCCGGCCACCGAGGCCAGCGCCGCGCCCATGACGAAGGTCAGCGAGATGGTGCGGTCGACATTGATGCCCACCAGGGCGGCCATGCCGCGGTCCTGTTCGCAGGCGCGCTGGGCCCGGCCAAGGGCGGTGCGGTGGATGATCAGGGTGAACACGATCATCAGGCCCACGGTCAGCAGGATGATGAAGATCTGCAGGTAGCTGAGCAGGACCACGAAGTCGCCTTCGCGCATCAGCTCGAAGCCGCCGCGGATGATCGGCTGCATGGGCTTGTTGCGCGCGCCCTGCAGCAGCTGCACGTAATTCTGCAGGAAGATGGACATGCCGATGGCCGTGATCAGGGCCGCCAGCCGCGGCGACCCGCGCAGGGGCCGGTAGGCCACCCGTTCCAGGGTCCAACCGTAGATGGGGGTCAGCAGCATGGTGATGGCAAGGGCCAGGAACAGGGCCAGGGGAACCCAGGAAATCCCCGCGGCGCCCAGCACCAGGAAGGTCAGCAGCGAGGTGAAGGCACCGATCATGAAGATCTCGCCATGGGCGAAATTGATCATGCCGATGATGCCGTAGACCATGGTGTAGCCGATGGCGATCAGGCCATAGATGGCGCCCAGGGTCAGGCCGTTGATCAGCTGTTGAACGAAGTACTCCATGCAGCTCCCCAGCCAGTTTGCCGACCGGCGAACCGTCACGTCCAACGCAGGTTGTCAGGGGAATCGTCCAATCGGCGCGCGATGGGGCCACTTGCCCCGCGCGACTTGGCGCCGCGCCACTTACTCCCCATCGTTTCCACGTCGTTTTCGTTCGGTCCGCCGTTGCGGCGGTTCTTCACCGGAACGTAACCGAGCCCCGCATTGTGTCAAGACAATTCTGGCGCTTAGAATGGGCCGCAAACCGCCATGAACAGGGGGGAAAAGCCACCATGCGCGAAGCCGAGATCACCATCGCCACCGCCGACGGGACCCTGGACGCCTTCACCTGCCATCCCGAGGAAGGTGGACCGTTTCCGGCCGCCATCCTGTACATGGACGCCCCGGGAATCCGCGAGGAACTGCGCGATTTCGCCCGCCGCCTGGGCACCGCCGGCTACTTCGTGATGCTGCCCAACCTGTACTACCGGGTCGGGCGCGAGGGCGGCTACGGGTTCGACCGCACCCGCACCAGCCAGGACGACGCCGAGCGCCAGAAGATGTTCGCGGTCATGAACACGCTGAGCAATGCCATGGTCGCCGCCGACACCGGCCCCATGCTGGACTACCTGGCCGGCCACGCCATGGTGTCCGGCCCCGTGGGATGCTTCGGCTATTGCATGAGCGGCCGCTTCGTCCTGGCCGCCGCCGCCGCCCACCCCGACGGCTTCGCCGCCGTCGCCGCCTACTACGGGGTCGGCATCATCACCGACCGGCCGGACTCGCCGCATCTGTCCCTGGGCCGCATCCGCGGCGAAATCTACCTGGGCTTCGCCTCGGACGACGCCTACGTGCCCCAAGGGGTGGTGGACGCCCTGCCCGCCATCATGACCGAGGCGGGCGTGACGCACCGCATCGAAACCTACCCCGGCACCAGCCATGGCTTCGCCTTCCCGCTGCGGACGGACTACGACAAGACCGCCGCCGAGCGCCACTGGGAGCGCCTGCACGCCCTGTTCGACCGCCGCCTCCGGGGGCGCATCACCGGGCGCTGAGCGGGGCGCTGAGCGGGTCCCGCGCCAGCTTGTCGTCGACCGCGGCCTTGCCCCGGGGCAGCTGCGCCTCGACCCAGCGCCGCACGGCGGGGATGTCGGGGCGCTTGTAGACCGGGGACTTGCCCGGTTCGACGATCTTGGTGCCGCTGCCGATCAACTGGACCTTGATGACGTGGTCGCGGTACAGGTGGACGCTGTCGATCTCCACCGCCATGCCGCCCTTGAACACCCGTTGCGAAACGATGGCGCCCTCCTCGTCGCGCAGCACCGCGCACTCGGGACAGCCGTGCTCCTTGGACCCGTTCTGCCGCGCGCTCCTCCACTCGAACTCGGCCCCGTTCTCGCCGCCGGAATAGCGATAGGACTTGTGGAAGATCACCACATAGGCATGGGCGTACTCCAGGTTGCCCAGGCCCTTGTTCCCCATGTCGGCGATGACGTCCAGGGTCTCGGCGGAGCCCCGCTTCAGGAACGTCATCCGGCTGCCGCCGCGGTGCTCGAACTCGGGCTTGAAGTGCTTGAGGTCGTCGGCCAGGAACGGGTTCGGCGGGCGCACGATGGGGACCCAGATCGAGCCCCGCTCCTGGCCATAGACGTCGATCGCCACGTCCCAATAGAACTTGCCGGACGAGTAGTCGTCGCGCGACATCTCGATCTCGGCCCGGAAGATGCTGCCCTTGCCGTCCAGGAAGTCGCGCTTGACCGTCACCTTGTCGGCATAGGGGTCGCCGACCAGGGCGCTGATCACGGCCGGCAGGCGCGGCATGAAATCGACGGCCGCCTGCTTGTCGTTGGTGAAGTTCAGGTTGGCCATGCCGGTGACCTTCACCGGCAGGGTCAGCCCGACCTTGACCGGCGAGTTGGGCCCGGGGCCCACGGGCGTGGCACTGGTCTCGTACTCGCCGATCTTGATGCCCAGGTCCTCGACCCGGTAGTCGGTCTGCCGCGCCGCGATGCGGCCCTCGTCGTCGAAGGCGAAGGGCAGCCAGTCGTAGGGCAGGTCGGGCGAGAACCGGTTCGACGCCGCCAGGTTCTGCACGTGGGCGCGCAGTTCCGCGGACGGGAAGAAGCCGCCGCCGCCGGTGTCCTGCTCCTTGTCGGCCCGGACCGCCTCGCGGACCACGTCCACCACCCGGGGCAGGCTGGGCCCGGGCATGCCGACCAGCCAGTCGGGCGCCGACGCCTCGGCGCCGTTCCGCCACAGGCTCAGCTGCACGCCGGCGCCGCTGCGCGCCGCGTTGCCGAAGAACCTCAACCCGTGGGGGATCTCCTCCAGGCCGCGCCCGCCGGCGGGGGTCTGCAACGGTGCCAGGTAGTCATAGGTCAGCGAGAACTGCTTCAACTGCCTGATCAGCTCCTTCGGGTTCTCCACCTGGCGCGGCAGCGGGTTGGCGGCCACCAGGCGGCCGAAGATCTGGCGGATGCGCGTCATGGACGGTTTCCCGACCTTGCGCCGGCAGAACCGGGGCCGCGGCTTGTTGGCGCACAGGGCGGCGCGGAACTCGGCCAGCTTGGCGACCGTGGCCTCGGTCATCTTCCAGGCCGCGTCGGGGTCAAGCGACAGGTAATCGGGAAAGTGGCTGGCGGCGCCGTGGCCGAACAGGTCGTACCAGCCGTCGTGGGAAAAGCGGTCCTGCAGGAAGTGGATGAACGGGCCCGGGTTGCCGGCCGCCACGCCGGCGTCCCACAGGCGCTGCTGCTGCGCCTCCTTGGCCGCCACCACCTCGGGACGGTACTTGTCCTCGAATCCGCCGAACTTGTTGAACCGGCCCATCTCGCCCATTTTGTCCAGCGCCGCCTTGAACCGCTCGTGGTCGCCGAAGGCGTGGAACTTGGACCACATGCGGCGCAGCCGGGGCGGCGTCGCCGCCGCCGCCCCCTGGACGTTGCCGAACATGCCGTCGGGCATGGGCCCGGTGTGGGGGTCCCAGTCGATGGCATAGGCGCCGCTGGCGATCTGGAACGCCTGGCGCTCGGTGAACCCCACCTGCAGGGCCAGGTAATAGGTCCAGGCGAAGTGCTCGCCCTCGTAGGCCCGGGCCGGATGCGACGGCGCGGCCAGGACGGTCAGGGCCGCCAGCAGGCAGGCGGTCAGGTATTTTGGGGCCATCGCAAGTCTCTCCTGGTCTGCGGCTTGGTCATGGTCAGTCGCCGTTGGCCCGCAGGCAGTCTTGGTGAACCAGGGTGCCGGCCGGAACTTCCGAGCAATCGGTGCTGGCCTTCCATTCGAAGGCGCAGTCGGCGTCGCGCTTGCCGTACCGCTTCTCGGCCTTTTCGTCGGTGCCCCGGCACAGGGTATTGGGCGCCGTGAACACGCCGCCGCCGCTGAACCGGTAATGGCCGGTGCTGGGATCGGGCCCGGTGGCCGTTCCGCGCAGGGTCATGGGCCCCACCTTGAAGACCGGAAACGCCTGCTCGACCGTCAGGTCGAAGGTGCCGTCGTCGGCCAGCGGCGCCCGGAAGAAATAGGCCGGATAGCAGAACTGGACCGAGCCCTGGACCTCCGCCCCCTCGGTCACCCAGATCATGACCTTGAGCCGGACGGCGCGGAACTCGTCGACGGACGGGGGTCCGTCGGGGCCGTAGTAGACCTCGGTCTCCTTGGCCGTGTCCCCCGCCCGCATCTGGTTGGCCAGGGCGGCGGCGTCGCCCAGGCAGGAGCTGGTGACCAGGCCGTAGCCGATGAGCTGGCGGAACGGCGCGGTGAAGGCGAACTCGAACTCCTGCGGCCGCAGGCCGTAGGCGGCCACCTTGACGTGCCACTTGCTGGTGACCGAGTTGAACTCCGCCGCCGGCACCTGGGCTTCCAGGTTGAGGGTCTTGCGCTTGCGGCCCAGGGTGCTGCGCTTGACGACCTTCACCGGTGTCGCGACCCCGGTCAGGGATGCCTCGGCCACCGCCGGCAGTTCGTCCAGGAACCCCAGGTCCGTGATCCCCGCCAGGCTCAGCGGCACGCTCAGCTTGACCGTCACCCGGTCGCTGCCGGCCGGCCGCTCGAAGGTGGCGCTGGCACCGCCGGCGACCACCACCGGGTCCTCGACGGCGTAGCGGTCCGGGTCGGCGGCGATGCGCCCCTCGGAATCGTACTGGTAGTCGATCCAGTGGTCCGGCAGCTCGTCCCTGTGGACGCCGTTTGCGCTGCGCTCGGCAACATGGGCGGCCAGTTCGCCGCCGCCGGTGAAATCCACGAACCCGGCACCGCGCGCCTTGTCTTCGTCGATGGCCAGGCGGACGACGTCCAGGGTCCGCTCCAGGTTGGGGCCGGGCATGTCCAGCAGCCAGTCGGTCACGCCGGCGTCGGCGTTGCTCTGCCACAGGCGCAGGGTGATCCCGGTGGCGGCGCGGGCCACGTTGCCGAGGAACCGCGCCGCCCACGGCAGCTCGTCGACGCCCCGGGCGTGCAGCGCCTTGGCCTCGCCGTTGTAGTTGAAGGACAGGGAGAACCGTTTCAGGGAATACAGCAGCCCGAACCGGTCCTTCACGTCCACCGGCAGGGGGTTGGCCGCCACCAGGCGGTCGAACACGATGCGGATGCGCGCCAGGTCCACCTCGCCGACCTGGCGGTCGCAGGACTTGGGCCGGGGGGTGGCGGCGCACCAGGCGGCGCGGAACCGGGTCAGCTCGTCGACCGTGGTCTGGGTCATCTGCCAGGCGGCGTTGGGGTCGTTGCTCAGGTAGTCGGGGAAATGGCTCGCCGCGCCGTGGCCGAACAGGTCGTACCAGCCGTTGTGGGACCAGCGGTCCTGGCGGAAGTGGATGAAGGGGCCCGGGTTGCCGGCCTTCAGGCCGTCCTCCCACAGGCGCCGCTCCTGGGCCTCTTTGGCGGCGACGATCTCGGGCCGGAACTTGTCGTCCAGGCCGCCGTAGACCTCGAACCGCTGCATGACCCCCAGCCGGTCGTGGATGCGGCGCAGGACCTCGTGCACGCCGAAGGCGTGGAACTTGGACCACATGGCGCGCAGCCGCGGCTGGGTGGACGCCGCCGCGCCCTCGACGTTGCCCCAGTGGCCGTCGGGCATGGGGCCGGTGTTGGGGTGCCAGTCGATGGCGTAGGCGCCGCTGGCGATCTGGAACGCCTGGCGTTCCGTGAAGCCCACGTGCAGGGCCAGGTAATAGGTCCAGGCATAGTGCTCGCCCTCGTAGGCGCGCGCGCCGCCGGGCGCCATGACCCAGGCCGCCAGGGCCGCCAGCAGCAGCGCGCGTGGGAATGGGCGCATGGGCCCGCCTCCGTTTCGCCTTCCTGAACACCTTGTCGTTTTGCCGATGGTACCAGGAACCGGCCGATTCCGGAACCTTGCCGGGAATGTCACGCGCCCATGGTCGCGCGGGAATCGCCGGCGGGGGTCCTGTCGCGGCCGTCGGTGTGCTATGCTGGAGGGGTCCGTCGACGGGGACCGATTCCGGGGTTGGGGATGGCGCCATGAAGCGAATGACCAGACCGACGTTTGGCGCGGGCGCCGTGCTCGCCGCCGGCCTGCTGGCCGGCCTGCCGGCCGCCGCCCAGGGCACCACCTGGCAGGCCACCGTGCAGGGGTTGGAGGACAACCCCGTCACCTTCGACTTCGAGGTTGCCGCAGACGGCGCCATCAGCGGCCAGACCACGACCCCGGCCCTGGACCCCGAGCAGGCGACCCGCTTCGTCGGCCGCCAGGACGGCAGCCGCATGACCCTGCGCACGGACATCCCCGGCATCGCCGGCGAGGAGATGGAGAAGCTGTCGGGCATCGACGACCCCAAGGCCAGCATCGACATGAACAAGGCGGTCGGCCTGACCCTGGAGGGCGACCTGGCCGGCGGGACCGTGCACGGCACCGGCACCTACCATTCCTTCGCCGGCCCGCCCGGGGTGTGCAGCATCCTGCTGGGCGGCACGCCCGAGCTGGTGGCGCGGATCTTCCCGCCCGGCGCCGAGCGCCCCGCCTGCGCGCCCGAGACCCGCGACCTGACCTGGACCGCGGCGCCCGCCGGCACGCCGGTGGCCGCGACCCAGCCGCCGACGACGCAACCGCCCGCAACGCAACCGCCCGCCGCCCAGCCCATCGTCCCGCCGCCGCCGATCCAGCCCCCGGCGGTGCAGCCCCCTGCCGTCCAGCCTCCCGCGGTCCAGCCCGCCACTGTCCAGCCCGCCACTGTCCAACCCCCGGCTGTCCAACCCCCGGCGGTCCAACCCCCGCCACCGCCGGCGGTGGCGGCCGCCGAGCCGCCCAAGCCCGACCCGCCCGTGGCCAGCGGCGGCAAGACCGACTGGCAGGCCACCGCCGGGCGCCTGCGGGTGGCCGGGTCGCGGGTCGAGTTCCTGGAACCCTACGACCAGACGACCAGCTACTACCTGGCGCCGGCCGCCTACCTGGGCGACTGGCGCCCCTATGGCTCGCTCACCTTCAGCAAGAAGAGCTCGGGCGGCCGCTACTATGCGCCGGACCAGCACGGCGCCGACGGCGACGTGGTCCTGCACAACGGCGCCATGTGGGCCCGCCACGACATCGCCGAGAACCACACCGGCCACTACCGCACCTTCACCGTGCCCCTGTCGGGGCCCGAGGCGACCGGCGCCTGGACCCTGGGCGGCGGCGCTGGCAGCCTGGCCGACGTGCTGGCCAACGTGACCGAGTTCCGCATCCGCGCCGAGTACGGCGAGGGCCGCGACCGCTCGGGCCTGGGCAACGTGCGCCGGGCCCTGGACCCCATGGCCGCGTCCGCCCCCATGGCCCCTGCCCCCATGGCCCCGGCCCCGATGGCATCGGACGCCGGAGCCGGACAGGCGCCCCGCCCCGCGGTGCCCGTGGACGACCGCCCGGTGGCCGCCAACGGGGCCACCGACTGGGCCGTCAACCTGGGCAAGGTCAAGCCGGCCGTGTCGTGGATCGAGCACGACGCCCCCGGCGACGGCCGCACCAGCTACTACATTGCGCCGCCGCACTACCACGGTGACTGGCGTCCCTACGCCCAGCTCGAATTCGACAAGAAGAGCGCCGGCGGCACCTATGCCGGGCCCGACGAGTACGGCGCCGCCGGCGACGTGGTGCTGCGCAACGGCACCCTCAGCGCCCGCCACGACCTGCCCCGCGACCACGATGGCGACTGGCACACCTACACCGTTCCCCTGGCTACCGATTCCTGGCAGCTGGGCGGCGGCGCCGCCAGCCTGGACCAGGTGCTGGGCAACGTCACCGACTTCCAGATCCGCGCCGAATACGGCGCCGGCACGGATTCGTCGGGCCTGCGCAAGGTGATCCGTCGGCCCTAGGATACGGTCGGGGAACGTGGGGTCAGGAGCGCGGGGCTTCCTCGCCCATGGCGCGGATGTGGGCGGCGATCTCCTCGTCGCAGCACTCGCAGTCGGGCTCGTAGCCGTGGTGGGCCAGGACTTCGGTCCAGCGCCGGGCGCCGGCCTGCACCGCGGCGCGCAGCTGCTTTTCGGTCAAGCCGTTGCAGTTGCATAGGATCATGGCCTGGCGTACCTTCGCACCCCGTCGCGGTTTCTCACGCCATTATCCGTGAGATTGAGAATTACCGTCAACGCGATTTTTCGCCGGCCGGCCCCGCCCGGGCCGGTTCGCACCGATCAGCAGGGAGCAAGGCATGAAGGGTGACTCCGAGGTTCTGAAACAGCTCAACGTGATCCTCAAGAACGAGCTGACGGCCATCAACCAGTACTTCCTGCATGCGCGCATGCTGAAGGACTGGGGCCTGCACCGCCTGGCCAAGAAGGAATACGAGGAGTCCATCGGCGAGATGAAGCACGCCGACCTGCTGATCGAGCGCCTGCTGATGCTGGACGGCCACCCGGCCATGCAGTCCCTGGGCAAGCTGGGCATCGGCGAGGACGTGCCCGAGGTCCTGAAGAGCGACCTGGCCGCCGAGGTCAACAACCAGGGCTGCCTGAAGAAGGCCATCACGGTGTGCGAGGAGAAACGCGACTACGTGTCCCGGGACATCCTGGAAACCATCCTGGAGGAGACCGAGGAGCACATCGACTGGCTGGAGACCCAGCACACCCGCATCGAGCAGGTGGGCCTGCAGAACTACCTGCAGGAGCACATGCACGAGGGCGACGACGACTGATCCCCGCCGCCACCCCGGGCGACGGCGACCGGATCAGCCGCGCGGGCGCACCAGGCTCCGCGCCTTCTCGGTCGACGCCCCGGGCAGGGTGTGGCGCTGGGCATAGGGCCGGGTCTTGCAGGTGGCGTCGATGATCAGCTTGGCCGTGGTGCCGTTGTCGTTGGACGGGTCCAGGATGGCGCCCATGGCGTGGCGGATCACGTCCAGGTCGGTGTCGGCCTGGAACCGGGTGCAGACGGCCCACAGGACCTGCTGCTCGTCGTAGACGTCGACGTCGTCGTCCACCACCACCACCAGTTTCACGCTCAGGTTGTCGCCGATGGCGGCGGCGGCGATGTTGCGCGCCTCGCCCGGCGCCGGGTCCTTGACCGAGACGTAGGCGTGCAGCAGGCAGGTGCCCGATTTCGGATAGTGCACGGCGGTGACGGCCGGGTATTGCACGCGCAGGGCCTTGAGCTGGCGCGCCTCCTGCGAGACGCCCAGCAGCAGGGTGTGCTCGTCCGAGATGCCGGGGATGATGGTGTGGTAGTAGGCATCGCCGCGGTGCAGGATGCCGGTCACCTCTATGGCGTGGCGGGTCGACCGTTCCGAGGCATAGCCGGTGAACTCGCCGAACGGCCCTTCGTCCTCGTCGGCGTCCAGCAGCAGCCGGCCCTCGAGGACGATCTCGGCCTGGGCCGGGACGTCCACCGGCCCGGTGACGCCGGCCACCACCTCCAGCGGCGCGCCGAAGAAGCCGCCGGCGACGTCGTACTCGTCGGTGCCGATGGGCCCCTTCCACAGGCCGGCGCCGAAGGTGAACAGGGGGTGGCAGCCGATCACCACCGCCACCGGCAGTTCGCCGAGCCCCATGGCCCGGGCCTTGCGGGCGTAGTTCCACAGGTGGCGGCGGCTGTGCAGGCTGGTGCCCAGGCGGGTCGGACCGTTGACCTGCATGCGGTGGAACGAGGCGTTGCGCACCCCCGTCTCCGGGTCCTGGGCGACGACGATGGTGTTGGTCAGGTAGGCGCCGCCGTCCTCCAGGAAATGGCGCATGATGGGCAGGCGCCCCAGGTCCACCTCGGCACCGGTCAGCACCACGTCCAGGACCGGCCCGGTCTCGACCCGCCGCGGCTTGATGGGGGCGGCGTCCAGGTTGCCCCAGCGCTCGATCAGCTCGCCGGGCGCGCAGCCCAGGGCGGCGGCGTAGCGCGAACGGCGGCCGAACAGGTTGGCCAGCACCGGGAACCGCGACCCGGCCACGTTCTCGAAGATCAGCACCGGGCTGCCCGCCTTCTCGTAGGCGAAGGTGACGGCGGTGGCGTCGTAGTCCAGGTCCACGGGCGCGGTCACGCGCACCACCTCGTCCGGGTGGCTGGCCTCGAAGTCGGCGAGGAAATGCCGCAGGTCCTGCGGATGGTGCCCGTTGCCTCCGGTCATCGGCGTGTTCCTCCTTGGCGGCGGGTCAGGCGAAGCGCAGGGTCTGGCCCAGGCCGCGGTCCCGGGCCTTGACCATCAGGGCCCAGCCCAGGGCGATGTCGGTGGTGCTGAGGCCGCGGTGCCAGAACAGGTTGGTCTCGTCGTCGCGTTCGCGGCCCGGCTTGTGGCCGGCCACGATCTGGCCCATCTCGGCGTGCAGGGTCTGTTCGGTGACCTTGCCCTCGTCCACGTGGCGGCGCAGGGAGCCGAAGGGCCGGCCGGGCTTGCACTGGCCCCAGTCGTCCACCACCACCTTGTCCATGATGTCGGTCAGCGACAGTTCGACCGCGCTCATGGTGCCGTAGGGCACCACGAAGGCGCCCTTCTTGACCCAGTCGGTCAGGAACAGGGGCTTGGGTTCGGGCAGGCGCGAGGCCTCGACCATGATGTCGGCGCCGGCGAGGCAGTCGTGCCAGTTGTCGACCACCCGGACCGGCTTGCCCAGGTCCGCGGACAGGCGGGCGCCGAAGGCCTCGCGGCTCTCGGGCCGGCGCGAGTGGACGCGGATCTCGTCGAAGTCGTACAGGTGGTCCAGCAGGCGCACGTTCCAGTACGCGGTGCCACGGGCGCCGATGTGGCCCAGCACCTTGCAGTCCTTGCGCGCCAGATACTTGGCGCCGATGGCGGTGACCGCGCCGGTGCGCATGTCGGTGATGGCGGTGGCGTCGATGAACGCCTTGGGCACCCCGGTCACCGGGTCGAACAGGTTCAGCACCGCCACCTCGGACGGCAGGTCGACCTTGTAGTTGTCGACGAAGTCGCCGACCACCTTGACCCCGGCCACCCCCAGCGGCTTGACCACCCCGCGCAGGACGTTGAAGTGGCCCTTGTCCGAGGACTCGGGGACCAGGTGGACCCGGGTCTCGATCACCGTCTGGCCCAGCCCCTGGGCGCGCAGGGCCTCCTCGACGGCGTTGATGATCTCGTCGTCGGTCAGGGCCAGGGCGGCCACGTCGTCGCGGTTCAGGTAGGTGACGTCGATGCGTTGCATGGGGGGTATCCTTCCTCGCCGGGGTCGTCAGGCCGGGGCCACGTCGCCGACCCGGAACCGGCCGCCGACGCTGAACACCGACCCGGGGCCCACCAGGCGCACCCGGGTGACCACGGCGCGCCCCGACCACGAGCGGCGGCGCAGTTCCAGCACCGGGGTGCCGGCGCCGATGGCCAGCAGCTCGCATTCGCGGGCGTCGGGCAGGCGGGATTCGATGTTGTGCTCGATCTCCGTCACCGGCAGCAGGTTCAGCAGGTAGTCGCTGGGCGTGGTGCGGGTGAAGTCCTGGTCCAGGAAGTGGGGCGCCACCACCGGGTTGACGTACCGGTCCTCGACCTGCACCGGGCGGCCGTCCTCCAGGTGCAGCAGCACCACGTGCTGCACCGGCACCGAGCTGGCGATGGCCAGGGCCCGGGACACGGGCACCGAGGCCGTCTCCATCTCCTGCACCACCACACGGCAGCTATGCTCGCCGCCGCGGTCGGTGATCTCGTCGCGGATGCTGCGGATGTCCAGCAGGGTCGAACGCGGCCGCGGCTGGGCGACGAAGGTGCCGACCCCCTGGATGCGGGTCACCCGGCCCTCGGCCGACAGTTCGCGGATGGCCCGGTTCACGGTCATGCGCGACACGCCCAGGATCTTGACGATCTGGGCCTCGGACGGGATGCGGTGGCCCGGCTTCCACTCGCCCGATTCGATGTGGTCGGTCACGAACCGCTTGATGGTCTGGTACAGGGGCTGGGGTTCCTGGTCGGAAGTCCACGCGGCGCCCGGCGAGACCGCCTCGGCCTGCACTTCCCGCAGGCGCAGCTTGCGCCCCTCCCCCTCTCCGTCCCCGGAGCCGTTTCCGTTGCCTGTCATTGGAGTTTCCGTTTGACCCGTTTTGATAATTGGTATATACATGTATAAATGAGTTATGCGCCCCGGTCAACGGCCGAGTCACCACGCCGCGCCGCCGACACGAAACGCCACCGACACAAGGGAGAGGCCCGATGGGACACCTGAAGAAACTGGCCGCCGCCGCCTGGATCGCCGCGGCCGCCGCCGCCCCCTTCACCGCCGCGCCGACCATGGCCGCCGGCTACCCCGAGAAGCCGGTCGAGATCATCGTGCCCTTCGGCGCCGGCGACGCCCTGGACGGGTCGGCCCGCGTCATCGCCGACCGCCTGAAGGATGCCATGGGCGTGCCGTTCATCGTCAAGAACATTCCCGGCGCCGGCGGCGGCAAGGGCACCGCCGAGGCCAACAAGGCGGCCCACGACGGCTACACCCTGCTGATGGGGTCCACCGGCGCCCTGACGGCGCGGCCGCTGATCAAGGACCCGGGCTACAAGACCGACGACTTCGTGCCCATCGCCCAGCTGGTCGAGTCGCCCATCGGCCTGGCGGTCAAGGCCGACAGCCCGTTCAAGTCGGTCAAGGACATCGTCGACGCGGCCAAGGCGGCTCCCGGCAAGATCAAGTATTCGACCCCCGGCCCCGGCGCCACCCAGCACATCAACATGGAAATCTTCGCCAAGGACCAGGGCATCAAGATGACCCACATCGGCGGCCGCGGCGGCAAGGGCGCGGTGACCAAGACCCTGTCCGGCGAGGTCGACTTCGTGTTCGTCGGCGCCGCCAACTACACCTCCCTGGCCAAGGCCGGCAAGCTGCGGGTGATCGGCGTCGCCGCCGACACGCGGGTGCCCTACCTGCCCGACTCGCCCACCTTCAAGGAGCAGGGCTACGACTTCACCGTCGCCGTCTGGTTCGGCCTGCTGACCAACAAGGGCGCGCCCCAGGCGGTGGTCGACAAGCTGCGCATGGAGGTGGCCAAGGTGGCCAACACCGACGAGACCCGCGCGCTGTACAAGAAGTTCAACCTGCACGAGGCGTTCCTGGACGGCGCCGCCTTCCAGCAGCGCATCGACGCCAACGTGGCCAAGCATTCGGTGGTGCTGAAGGAAATCGGTCTGATGAAGTAGGCGGCCGCCCGCCGCCACCGGACCACACCCATGAAGGCTGACAGACTGGCCGGAATCGCCACCGCCGCCGCCGGGCTCGCCCTGGCGGCGGCGACCGCGCGGGTGGACATCCTGGACAGCCAGCCGACCCTGTCGGCGCGCTTCTTCCCCTACCTGCTGGCCGCCGTGCTGCTGGCCGGCGGCCTGGCCCTGGCCCTGCGCCCCGGGGCGGCGGCGCTGGGCGCCGTGGTCGGGCGCCTGCTGGACCGCCGCGGCCTGGCCTTCGCCGCCCTGTTCCTGGCCTATGCCCTCACCTTCCGGATCATGGACTTCCGCCTGGGCACCTTCGCCTTCATGGCCGCCGCCATGTGGGTGCTGGGGTCGCGCCGGCCGCTGGAGCTGCTGGTCCTGCCGGCGGCCACGGCGGCCGGCGTCTACGTCCTGTTCCGCTACGGCTTCACCGTGCTGCTGCCGGTGTGGTTCTGAGGGCCGGGCCGTGGACCTGATCCCGCTCGACACCATCCTCGCCGGCGCCGCCGCCGTGTTTCAGGCCAAGATCCTGCTGTGGGTCCTGGTCGGCGTGCTGGTGGGCTTCGTGTTCGGCGCCTCGCCGGGGCTGACCGCCACCACCGGCGTGGCCATCGCCACGCCGCTGACCTTCGGCGCCAGCTTCGAGGTCGCCATGGCCCTGCTGCTGGGCATCTATTCGGCCGGCTACTTCGCCGGCTCCATCCCGGCGATCCTGATCAACACCCCGGGCGCGCCCGGCAACGCCGCCACGGCGCTGGACGGGTACCGCCTGGCCCGGGCCGGCAAGGCCGACCTGGCCATCAGCCTGGCGGTGGTGGCCTCGGTGCTGGGCGGCCTCATCTCCCTGGCCATCCTCATGGTGGCGGCGCCCAACCTGGCCAACTTCGCCCTCGAGTTCACCTCGGTCGAGTATTTCGCCCTCGGCCTGTTCGGGCTGATCTGCGTCGCCGCCGTGTCGGGCGGGTCCCTGGTCAAGGGCATCATGGGCGCCGCCATGGGCATGTTTCTGGGCACCATCGGCATCGACGAGGTGGGCGGCACCACCCGCTTCACCTTCGGGCTGTACGAGTTGCAGGGCGGCGTGCCCCTGATCCCGGCCCTGATCGCCTTCTTCGCCGTCGCCGAGATGCTGCTGCAGGCGGCCGCCCGCCAGGACGCGGCGGCCCTGCCGCCGCAGCAGGTCCTGGCCCTGGCGCGCCTGCCGGGCATCCTGCTGCGCAACGGCTGGCTGTTGCTGAAAAGCTCGCTGATCGGCACCTTCATCGGCATCCTGCCGGGCACCGGGCCGACCATCGCGTCGTGGATCGCCTTCGGCCAGTCGGGCCGCGCCAAGGCGGAAGCCCTGGGCGAGGAGGCGGCCGCCACCCGCGGCGTGATCGCCGCCGAGTCCGCCAACAATGCGGTCACCGGCGGCGCCCTGGTGCCGCTGCTGACCCTGGGCATCCCCGGCGACACGGTGACGGCGGTGCTGATCGGCGCCCTGCTGATCCAGGGCATCGACCCGGGCCCGTTCTTCATCATCGAGCACGGCGACCTGTTCGCCCAGATCCTGATCATCCTGCTGGTGGCGGCGCTGATGACCCTGGTCCTGGGCCTGGGCGCGCGGCGGGTGCTGCCGCGCATCCTGACCATCCCGCCGCGGGTGCTGCTGCCCCTCATCGCCGTGCTGTGCGCCACCGGCGGGTTCGCCATCAACAACGCGCCGTTCGAGGTCGGGCTGATCGCCGTGCTGGGGGTGCTGGGCTACGTCCTGGCCCGGTTCGGCTTCCCCATGGCGCCCATCGTCATCGGCCTGGTGCTGGGCCCCATCATCGAGGTCAACCTGCGCAACGGCCTGGTGGCCAACGACATGGACGTGACGGTGTTCGCCACCCGCCCCATCAGCGGCGCCCTGCTGCTGGCCATCGCCGGCACCCTGGCCTGGTCCGCCTGGCGCGCGCGCAAGCGCGGCTAGAAGGCCCCTTCCACGAACAGCGACACCTGCTGTCCGCTGTAGTTCTGGCCCAGCACGTCCGAGTCCCGGTTGCGGTAGCCGTAGCTGGCGCCCAGGGACAGGTTGGGGGTGACGCCGTATTTCAGGCCCAGGCCCAGTTGCAGGATATCGTCGCTGCGCTTGATGCCGCGGTAGTCGTCGTTGCCGTAAGACGCATCCAGGTTCAGGCGCAGGTCCGGGGTCAGGTCGTGCCCCACCTTGAGCCCGACCGAGGTGTAGACCGAGCCCGAGGCCCCGGCCAGGGTGGTCTCGGACAGGGTCCGGTCCAGGTAGCCGGTGATGGTGGTGGCCGCGGTGGCCGGGATCTCGACCTTGGCGCCGATCAGGGGTGCGGTCACGTCGGCCAGCCTGGGGTCGTCGTAGTCCTGGGTCAGGTAGCCGGCGTACAGGTCGGCCTTGACCCCGCGGCGCAGCTCCACCTTGACCCCGCCCAGGTACCGCTGGCCGTCGGAATCGCGGTCGAAGCCGGCGTCGTCCACCGCCGAGTCGTAGCGGCGGACGTCCACCGCCGCCTGGCCGTACAGCTCGACCCGCGGCATCACCACATAGCCGGCCCAGACGCCGCCGGTGTAGACCCGGCGGTCGCGGTCGTCGTTGTTGATCATGCCGCCGGTGGCCGGCACGTCGTCGAAGTCCAGGCGGCGGAAGGTGCCGCCGGCCCGCACCGAGGCGTTGCCGCGGCGGGCGAAAGCGCCGGCATAGGCGTTGACCCGGTCGAACCGCGTGGGCTCGCTGCCGCTCACGTCGTCGGCCGACTCGCGGCCCTCGTGCTCCAGGGCATAGGCCGCGCCGGCGAACAGGTTGGCGTTGTCGGTCAGGTCGTAGCGGCCGTCGACGGCGGCCGAGTAGTTCTCGTGGTCCTCGGCCCCGTTGTCGGCGTAGCGGACCACGCCGGCGTCGGCGTTGACCTTCAACAGGTGCCGGTCCCACTGCGACTCGACGGCCAGGGCCGGGGTGATCACGGTGACGAAGTCGTCCACAGTCATGGCCCGGGTCGAGAAGATGTTGTCGTCGTAGGTCTCGGACAGGGTCAGGGTCGGGTGCACGGTGAACGACCCCAGGGCCAGGCCGGTGGCCGCGGCGGTGGTGCGGCCGCGCGGCTGCGGCTGGCCGAAGCGGTAGCCCAGGCCGACCCGGAAGGCGGATTCCTCGTTCTCGAAGTTCTCCAGGTGCACGTCGCCGACGGCGAGCTGCCCGGCGCTGGTGCGGTCCACCTCGTAGCCGTTGTAGCGGGTGTAGGCATAGTCCAGCCGCAGGAACCACGGGTCGCCCAGGGCGACCTCGGCGCCGGCGCCGGCGCGGATGCCGATCTGGGTGTCGTCCTGGTCGTAGGCGCGGCCGTCGGCCAGGATCACGTCGGTGTTGAACCGCGCCGCCGCCACGCCCAGGCGGCCGTAGATCAGGGTCCCCGGGGTCAGCAGGTAGCCCAGCCGCGCCGCCGCCGCCACGTCGTAGCGCTTGGTCACCCGGGTCACCCGGCTGCCCGGCAGGCGCGACGACTCCAGCTCGGTGTCCGAACCGCTGCCCTCGAAGTCGGCGCCCACGTACAGGCGGTCGAAGAAGGTGCCGAAGCCGCCGAACAGGCCGCCCTGGAACCCGCCGCGGCCCAGGTCGTCGCTCTTCGACAGGTCGGCGGCGCCGCGCGGCCCCTTCTGGCGCACGGACAGGATCTGGTAGCCGGTCTGCAGGCCCACGTAGGCGCCCGCGGCGCCGCGCCGGGCCTGGACGTATCCCGGTTCGTCATCGGCCGCGCCGTCGTAGAGCGGCGTGAAGTGCCAGGCCAGGCCCACCCGCACCGTGCCCTCGCCGGTGTCGTAGGTGTCGACCCCGGCCACGCCGGTCTCGCTCCACGGCTGGCCGAAGGCGTCCCACAGGGTGTGCACGTATTCCAGCCGCAGGGCCAGGTGCGGGCTGGCCGCGAACTCGCCGCCCAGGCCGAATCGCAGGCCCCACAGGTCCTGCTCGGTGCGGTGGATGGAGCCGTCGGCGGGGCGGATGTCGGCGGCGAACCGGCCCCAGGCCAGGCCGGCGCGGCCAAAGAGCAGCGTGCGGCCGTCCACCAGGTAGCCGGCGCGCAGGGTGGCCGCGGCCTCGGGCCCCTTGCGCAGGTCCTGCAGGCGTCCGCCCCCGGCCAGGCGCTGCGCCGATTCGATGTCGGCGGCGGCGGCCTCCAGCTCGCCGCCCAGGTACAGGCTGCCGAACCCGCGGCCGTAGCCCACGAACAGGCCGCCCACGAAACCGTTGGCGCTGGTGTCGTCGGCGGCCGTGGTGCCGGCGCGCGGGCCGTCCAGGTCCGTCTCCAGGGCGCCGAAGCCGACCTGGGCGCCGGCGTAGTGGCCGGTGAACGGCGGCGCCACCCCGGCCGCGGCGGCGCCCGCGGCCAGCGCCGCGGCGGCGCCCAGCAGGACGGCGGCCGCAAGGCGATTCGGGACTGGGCGCCGGAGCCCGCGGTGCATGGAATTCCCCCTCGTTCAAGCTGTCTGGCGGGCCCGGCCCGCCGGGCCCCTTGAAAAATGCCGTGGGCCCCGCAACAAAAATTCGTCCGCGCGATTATGGCATGGCAGGCGTGCAAAACCTGTCGACTTGGTCTGTCATATTAGCGGACCGATAATTTATGATAAATGGTACAATTGACGTTGAACCTGAAAGGGTTCGCTCGAGAAGATGCCAGGCTCGCCAGCGGCGAGCGGCCCGTGCTTCTGACCCACGAATGGCGGACTCCCGTCGCGACGCGCTGTGGGCTCTTCCGATCGAGAAGGGAGAAGCACGATGAAAACCACAGAAAAATTAATCCTCAACAGGCTTCTCGTTTCCACCGCCGTGGCGCTGGCCCTGGTGGCCACGCCCCTGCTCGTCGCCCACTTCACGGACAGCGGCCTCAGCCTGACCGGCACGGCCCTGGCCGACGAGGACGGTGACGGCGGCGGCGGCGGAAAAGGCAAGCAGGCCATGGGTTCCGGCGGCGGCGGCCAGGGCAACGGCCCCGGCGCCATCGGCGGAATCGGCAAGGGCCAGGGCGGCCCCGGTGACGACAGCGACGGCAAGGGTCCGCGCTCCGGCGCCGGCAAGCCCGACGGCGGCGGCGGCAAGCCCGTCTGGGCCCAGGAGGGCATCCCGGAGGTCGAGCTGGGCCGCCTGAACGTCGCCCGCGCCCCCGCGCACGTGCTGGACAGCGCGGTCGAGGAGGCGCTGAAGAACTTCGACACCGCCACCATGGAGTCGTTCTACGAGCTGACGGCCGAAGCCGCCGCCAACCTGCTGGAAACGGACTACGACAACGTGGTCCGCATCGATTCGCCCCTGGAGAACCTGGGCCTGTACCGCGACCTGCTGACCAGCGGCACCTCGCCCCTGCCCGGCGTCACCCCGGCGTCGACCCTTGACCTGGCGGCGATCCTGCTGGGATCGGCCTCGGACAAGACGGTGGCCGTGACCACGGACACGGTGATCGCCATCAACACCATCTTCGGGTTGACGATGAGCGAGGCCGACGTGGCCGCCGTGGCCGACATGGCCGAGGACGTGCGGGCCGCCATCAACACGGGTCACGGCGAATAGCCTTCCGTCCGCGGGCGGCGCCTGCGCGCCGCCCGACACCGGTGCCGGCCGCTCCAGCGCGGCCGGCCCCTGGAACGGGAGGCGATCCATGAAGACATTCACTGACGGATTCCGCCGGGCGGCCCTGTTGGGCGGCGCCGGCCTGTTCGCGCTGATGGCACCGGGGGTGCTCGGCATCGACATCGACCCCGGCCCCGGCGGGCCGGTGGTGCGGATGGCCGACGGCCCGACCGCCCAGGCCGCCGCGCCCGGCGGCCGCGGCGCGCACGGGTCGGGCGGCAAGCACCTGGGCGGGCGCAAGGGCGCCGGCCACAAGGGCAAGGGCAGCCAGCACGACCCGGAAAGCGGCCACGAGGGTGGCGGCGGCAAGTCGCACGTGCCCGGCGCCGCCGGCTCGGAGCACGAGCACGAGGACCAGGCCGACACCGAACATGAAGGGACCCACGAGGGCAAGGGCGGCAAGGGTGGCCAGGGCGGCCACGGTGCGGCGCACGATTCCGACCCCGGCGCGGCCGGCCACGAGTCCGGCGGCCGCGGCGGCGCCCCGGCCTGGGCCAAGGGCGGCATCCCCGAGGTGGAACTGGGCCGCCTGAACGTGGCGCGGTCCCCGGGCCACGTGATCCAGCGCGCCCTGGACGAGGCCCTGGCGAACTGGGACGGCACCATGGCGGCGCTGTATGAATCGACCGCCGAAAGCGCTGCCGACACCCTGGCCGGCGCCTACGCCACCACGCCGCGCATCGACTCGCCGCTGCAGAACCTGGGCCTCTACAAGGACCTGCTGGCCAACCGGCAGACCGCCCTGCCCGGCGTGACGCCGGCCTCGGTGCTCGACCTGGCGGCCATCTTCCTGGGCTCGGCGTCGGACAAGTCGATCCCCATCGGCACCGACTCGGTGACCGCCCTGAACACGATTTTCGGCCTCAGCCTGACCGCCGACGAGACGGCGGCCCTGGCCGCCAAGGCCGACAAGGTCCGCGCCGGCATCCTGGCCGGCCACGGCGAGTGACCGGTGCGGCGGAGAGGTGCGCCATGACACGTCGCGACCAAGACCGAGACGGAAGTGCCCGCTCCCCCACGCGGACGGCGCCACGCCTCTCCGCCCGCCGGTCGCTCGCCGCCCTGTTGGCCCTAGCCCTGGTGGCCGTCGCCTGGACCGCGGTTCCGGCCGCGGCCCAGGGCCTGGGCGCCGGGCCCGGCCCCACCGCCGGCCACGGCAACCAGGGCCAGGGCACGGGTCCCGGACCCACCAACCGCAACCGGTACTCCGGCGGCGGGGACGGCGGCGACGGCGGCGTCCCCACGGCCTCGGCTCCGGCGGCCGGGCCGGTCACCGGCGCCGGGCCCCAGGCGCCGCGCCTGGCCGCCGCCGACCGCAGCTGGTGCGCCGACACCCCCGCCCGCAAGGACGCCGGCGACCGCATGGCCGGGCGCAACCTGGGCCGGCTGGACGCCGTGCGCGCCACCATCGCGCCCGGCCACAGCCCGGCCTGGAAATCGCCCCTGTACCTGCTGGCCAACTACCAGGAGGAGCTGGAGAAGGTTGACCCGGACCTGCGCCTGGCGGGAACCTACCTGGGACTGGTCACCGCCCGGCCGCTGTCGCCCGAGGCGGTGGACGAGGTCAACGCCCTGCTGTGCGTGCCCTGCGACCGCGCCGGGGCGGCGGCCATCGCCCGCTTCGCCGAACAGCAGCGCCAGGCCCTGGTGCCGGGCCAGTGACCCCAAGGATCGAACGGAGGGGCGAGATGCGTGCTGGACTGGGTAAGGGACTGCTGCTGGCCCTGCTGGTGTTGGCGGGCGGTGCCGGGACGGCGCCGGCCGCGGGCGGCGGGCGCGAGAACCTGAACCTGCCCGACGCGGTGCGCGGCCAGTTCCTGGCCGACATGCGCGCCCACCTGGGCAACCTGGACGACATCGTCGCCGCCGTGGCGGCCGGCGATTTCCGGCGCGCCGCCAAGGTCGCCGCCTTCCACATGGATTTCGGCCACAAGACCTGGGAATCCCTGCTGGCCCGCGGCATGTCCGAGGAGGACGTGCTGACCGTGCGCCGGCGGTTCATGGAGAAGGCCATCGCCCGCGACCCGGACCTGAACGTGACCGACCCGGGCGACGTGGACGCGGCCAAGCGGTTCCGCGTCCTGGCCATCCGCTTCCACGCCGCCGCCGGCCGGTTCGCCGAGGCGGCCTGGTTCGCCTATGACCCGCCCAGCCTGGACGACCACCGCCGGGTGCTGGAACGCCTGCAGGAGATCACCGCCGTCTGCCGCGAGTGCCACGCCACCTTCCGCGTCCGGGACGACTAGCGGGCCATGGCCGTCTTCCTGGCCTATGACGGCTCGGTCAACGGCGACTGGATCGCCCGCTACGCCGTGCGCATGGCGGCGCACACGCCCGAGCGCGTCCTGACGGTCCTGTACGGCGAGGACGTGGGCCTGCCGGCCCCGGCCCTGGCCGACCGGTTCGAGGCCCTGACCGCCCAGGCCGCGGCCCAGGGCGTGCGCGCCGAGGTCGAGGTCATCCCGGTCCACGGCGGCGTGTTCCGCGGCCTGGTCGAGCGCCTGCCGCCGGGGCCCGGCACGGTGCTGGTCTGCGGCCTGCGCGTGCGTGGCGGCCGGCGCGGCTACCTGGCCGGCACCATCTCGGCCCAACTGCTGGCCCACGGGCGGTTCCACACCCTGGCCCTGCGCGTGGTGCGGCCGGGCCTGCTGGGGGTGGCGCGGCGGGTCCTGGCCCCGGTCGGCGACCACCCGCGCCAGCCGGGCCAGGGGCTGACCTGCCTGGGTCTGCTGGGGGCCGACATCCGCCGCGTCCACGTGCTGCGGGTGGTGACCCTGGGCAGCGTCGCCTTCCGCCGCCTGGACGCGCGCCGCGCCGGGCGCCTGCGCGCCGCGGGGTCGGAGCGGACCCAGGCCGTGGCCGCCGAGGTCGCCGCCGCCCTGCGCCTGGACCCGGCCCACGTCCATCCCCTGGTGCGGGTGTCCGACGACTGGGTCAAGCAGGTGGTGATCGAGGCCGGCCGCCTGGACAGCGACCTGATCTACCTGGAGGCGCCGCGGGCAAGCCTGGCGCGCCTGTTCCGCTTCGGCGACCCCATGGAGGAGCTGCTGCGCGACACCCCCTGCGACGTGGCCCTGTACCGGGGGCCGGCATGAGCGGCGACGCCCCCTTTCCGGCCCCCGGCAGCCAGATCCAGAACGTGGCGCCCGAAGAGGCGGCGGCCCTGCTGGGCTCCCGCCCCGAGGGACTGGACGCGGCCGAGGCGGCGGCGCGCCGGGCCGAGGTCGGCCCCAACACCCTGGAGGCGCCCAAGGGCCTGTGGTGGCTGCGCTCGCTGGCGCGCCAGTTCACCAACTTCTTCACCCTGCTGCTGATCCTGGCCGCCGCCATCTGCTTCGTCGGCGAGGCCGTGCAGCCCGGCGAGAACATGGACGTGCTGGGCTACGCCCTGTTCGGGGTGTCGCTGCTGAACGCCCTGTTCAGCTTCGTCCAGGAGTTCCGCGCCGAGAAGGCCATGGAGGAGATCGCCAAGTTCCTGCCGCGCGACGTGCGCGTGCTGCGCGGCGGCACGGAATCCTCGGTGCCGGCCGAGGACCTGGTGCCGGGCGACGTCGTCGCCCTGCGCGAGGGCGACCGCATCCCGGCCGACGCGCGCCTGGTCGCCGGCGCCGACGTGGTGGTCAACAACGCCCCCCTGACCGGCGAGTCCCTGCCCCTGCCGCGCACCCCGACGGCCTCGGACGCCACCCTGCTGGAGGCCGACAACATCCTGTTCGCCGGCTGCTCGGTACAGCGCGGCAGCGGCCGGGCGGTGGTCTTCGCCACCGGGTTCCGGTCGCAGTTCGGGCGCATCGCCCTGCTGTCGCGCGACATCCGGCGCACCGTGTCGCCGCTGGAGCATTCGACCGCGCAGATGGTGCGGGTGCTGTCCCTGATCGCGGTCGGGCTGGGCGCCACCTTCTTCGCCTACGGCGTCGCCACCGGGGCGTCCCTGTGGGTCAGCCTGGTGTTCATGATGGGCATCATCGTCGCCAACGTGCCCGAGGGGCTGCTGCCCACCTTCACCCTGTCCCTGGCCATGGGCAGCCTGCGCATGGCCCGGCGCAACGTCCTGGTCAAGAGCCTGAACGCGGTCGAGGCCCTGGGCGCCGTGCACGTCATCTGCACCGACAAGACCGGCACCCTGACCGCCAACCGCCTGACCGTGACCCGCCTGGCCGGCGCCGACGGCGGCGAGGCCGAGGCCGGCCCGCTGCTGGCCGCCGCCCTGGCGGCGTCGGACGTGGCCGCGGGCGACGGCGGCTTCTCGGGCGACCCCCTGGACGTGGCCATCGCCGAGCGGCTGGCCGCCGACGGCGGCGACGTGGCCGCCCTGCGCGCCGCCGTGGCCCGCGACTTCGCCTTCGACGTCGAAAAGCGGCGCTCGGCCGGCATCACGGGTGCGCGCTTCGTGGTCAAGGGCGCCTGGGAATCCCTCGCCCCCCTGCTGTCGGCCGGCGACAGGGCCGCCGCCGAGGCCACGGTCCACGACCTGGCCCGGCGTGGCCATCGGGTGATCGCCGTGGCGGCGCGGGACCTGGCGGCGGCCGAGGCCGGGATGGACCAGGACGCCCTGGAGCACGACCTGACCCTGCTGGGCTTCCTGGGCCTGGAGGACCCGATCCGGCCGGAGGTGCCGGGCGCCGCCGCCCAGTGCCGCGCCGCCGGGATCGCCATGGTCATGATCACCGGCGACCACCCGGACACCGCCGCCGCCATCGCCCGCCGCGCCGGCATCCTGGACGAGGGCGACGACCGGGCGGACCGGGTCATCACCGGCGACGAACTCGATCGCCTGCGCGAGGGCGAGCTGGTGGCGGCGCTGCAGGCCGGCGCCGCCGTGTTCGCCCGCGCCACGCCGGAGCAGAAGATGAAGATCGTCGCCGCCCTGCACCAGATGGACAAGGTGGTGGCGGTGACCGGCGACGGGGTCAACGACGCGCCGGCCCTGAAGGCCGCGGACGTGGGCGTGGCCATGGGCCGCACCGGCACCGACGTGGCCCGCGAGGCAGCCCAGGTGATCCTGCTGGACGACAACTTCGCCTCCATCGTCGCCGGCATCGAGGAAGGGCGCACCATCTTCGCCAACATCCGCAAGTTCACCAACTACGTGCTGGTCAGCAACGGGCCCGAGATCATCCCCTACCTGCTGTACATCCTGTTCCCCGTGCCCCTGGCCCTGACCGTGATCCAGATCCTGGCCATCGACCTGGGCACCGACATCATCCCGTCCATGAGCCTGGGCCAGGAGAAGCCGGACCCCGAGGTCATGCGCCAGCCGCCGCGCGACCGGCACCAGGGCCTGTTGACCGCCGGCCTGATCGCCCACTCCTACGGCTTCCTGGGGCTGATCGAGGCGGCGTTCTCGCTGTCCCTGTTCTTCTGGGTCCTGCACGGCGGCGGCTGGCACTGGGGCGATGCCCTGGCCACCGACGATCCCCTGTACCGGTCGGCCACCGGCATCGCCCTGTCGTCGATCCTGTTGATGCAGATCGGCAACCTGTTCGGCCGCCGCTCGCGCTTCGGCACCGGGATCGACCGCGGCGCCTTCGCCAACCCCCTGCTGGTGGCCGGGGTGCTGTTCGAGCTGGCCGCGTCCTGGGCCATCCTGTACGTGCCGGCGGTGGGTTTCGTGCTGGGCACGGGGCCGGTTCCGATGCCGGTCTATGGCGCCGCCCTGCTGGGGCCGCTGCTGATCTTCGCCCTGGACTACGGCCGCAAGGTGGCGGCCCGGCGCCTGTCGCAGCCCCCGGCCGGCGCCCCGTGACCAGGTGAGAATCATTTGCGTCTTTTCGCCGCTTTTGCTGTAAACTGTGACCGGACCTGCGAATTGTTCCCATGTTGAAAAGATGGTGTGGCGGCCCGGCCGCCCACGGCACGCGATCCCGCCCGGTGCCCGGTGCCGCGGAACGGTCGCGTGGCGCGCGCTTGGAATCTTGATTGATGGTGAAACGACTGCTCAACGGCCTGCTGCTGCTTTGCGTCCTGGCAGGCGGGGCGCTCCTGTTCCCCGACGCCCGCCAGGCCCTGGCGCCCTGGCTGCCGGCCTTCCTGGTGCCGACCCCCGAGGCCCAGCCCAAGGCGGCCGGCGCCAAGGCCCGGCCGGTGCCGGTGCGGGTGGCCCAGGCGATCCTGCGCGCCGTGCCCATCCACCTGGAGGGGGTGGGCACGGTCAAGGCCCGTTCCACCGTTTCGGTCAAGTCGCAGATCGAGGGCCAGTTGATCGAGGCCCTGGTGCGCGAAGGGCAGACCGTGCACCGGGGCGACGTGCTGTTCCGCCTGGACGCCCGCCCCCTGCAGGCGCGCCTGAAGGAGGCCGAGGCCGCCCTGGCCCGCGACAAGGTCAACCACGACAAGGCGGTGGCCGACTTCAAGCGCCTGAAGATCCTGTCGGCCAAGGGCTTCTCGCCGCAGACCCGGCTGGACGACGCCGCGACCCTGGTGGACACCACCCGGGCCTCGGTCCGCGCCTCGGAGGCGGCGGTGGAGCTGGCCAACCTGAACCTGGCCTACGCCACCATCCGCTCGCCCATCGACGGGCGGGTGGGCAACCTGCCGGTGTCGGTGGGCAACATCGTCAAGGCCAACGAGACCCCGCTGCTGGTGATCACCGAGACCAAGCCCGTCTACGTCTCCTTCAGCCTGCCCGAGCGGCACCTGGACGAGCTGCGCCGGCGCATGGCCGGCGAGACCCTGAGCGTGGACCTCAGCACCCAGGCCAGCGACGGGGTGGTGGCCACCGGCAAGCTGTTCTTCATCAACAACCAGGTCGACGCCAGCACCGGCACCATCGAGCTGCTGGCCAGCTTCGAGAACGCCGACGAGCGCCTGGTGCCGGGCCAGTTCGCCCGCGCCCGGGTGCTGCTTAGGACCCTGGACGAGGCGGTGCTGGTGCCGTCGCGGTCGATCCAGATCAACCAGACGGGCCTGTTCGTGTGGGTGGTCGGCGACGACAAGACCGCGGTCCTGCGCGCCGTCACCACCGGCCCCGAGGTGGAGGACCTGACGGTCCTGACCAGCGGGGTCGAGGCCGGCGAGACCGTGGTCACCGACGGCCAGCTGCGCCTTTTCAAGGGCGCCAAGGTGGCGCCCAAGGGTGACGGCAAGAGCGGGCCCACCGTGGCCCAGGAGACCCGGTCATGAGGCTGCCCGAGGTCTGCATCCATCGCCCGGTGATGACCACCCTGGTGATGACCGCCCTGGTGCTGTTCGGCATCATCGCCTACCGCGCCCTGCCCATCGCCGAGCTGCCCAACGTGGACTTCCCGGTGATCGAGGTCAGCGCCAGCCTGCCCGGCGCCAGCCCCGAAACCATGGCCGCCTCGGTGGCGACGCCGCTGGAGAACCAGTTCGCCCAGGTCGCCGGCATCCGCAAGATGACCTCGGTCAGTTCCCTGGGCTCGACCAGCGTGACCCTGGAATTCGAACTCGACCGCGACATCGACGCCGCGGCGCTGGACATCCAGACCGCCATCTCGGCGGCGCAGCGGGCCCTGCCCGACGACATGCCCGAGACGCCGTCCCTGCGCAAGCGCAACCCGGCCAACTTCGCCATCTACTACCTGCGCCTCAGCTCGCCGTCGCTGCCGGTGGCGACCCTCAACGATTATGCCGAGACGGTGCTGCAACAGCAGGTGTCGACCATCGACGGGGTGGCCCAGGTGCAGTTCTGGGGCCGGCAGCGGTACGCCGTGCGCATCCAGGTCGACCCGGGCGCCCTGGTGACCCGCAACCTGAGCCTGCCGCAGGTCGAGCAGGCGGTGCAGGCCGGCAACACCAACCTGCCCACGGGCACCATCGCCGGCGCCAGCCAGGAGGCGTCGATCAAGACCACCGGCAGCCTGGAGCGGGCCGCCGGCTACAACGACCTGGTGGTGGCCTACCGCAACGGCGCGCCGGTGCGCATCAAGGACATCGGCCGCGCCATCGACGACGTCGACAACCAGAAGTCCTCGACCTTCTTCGGCAACGAGCAGGGCATGCTGATGGCGGTGTACCGCCAGCCGGGGTCGAACACGGTGCGCATCGTCGACGAGATCTCCAAGGCCCTGCCCAAGCTGCGCGAGCAGATCCCGGCGGCCATCAACATCGAGGTCATGTACGACCGCTCGGTGGGCATCCGCAGCTCCATCAACGACGTGCAGTTCACCCTGGTGCTGGCCGCCGGCCTGGTGGTGATGGTGATCTTCGTGTTCCTGCGCAACCTGATGGCGACGGTGATCTCGTCGATCGCCCTGCCGATCTCGGTGATCGGCACCTTCAGCGCCATGTACGCCATGGGATTCAGCCTCAACAACCTGTCGCTGATGGCCCTGACCCTGTCGGTGGGGTTCGTGGTCGATGACGCCATCGTCATGCTGGAGAACATCGTACGCCACCGCGAAAAGGGCCTGGACGGCCGCGCCGCCGCCCTGGTCGGCTCGCGCGAGGTGGCGTTCACCATCCTGTCCATGACCGCCTCGCTGGTGGCCGTGTTCATCCCCATCATCTTCATGGGCGGCATGATCGGGCGCCTGCTTAACGAGTTCGCGCTGACCATCACCGCCGCGGTGCTGGCCTCGGGGCTGGTGTCGCTGACCCTGACCCCGATGATGTGCTCGCGCTTCCTGCACCGCCACGGGGAGAGCCACGGCGCCCTGTTCCGCTGGACCGAGGCCGCCTACGGCGCCATGCTGGCCGGCTACGCCGCCGGGCTGCGCTGGTGCCTGCGCCACCGCTTCGTGGTGTTCCTGTCGTTCGTCGCCACCATCCTGGCCACCGTCTACCTGTACTCCGTGATCCAGAAGGACTTCCTGCCGGCCGAGGACACCGGCCGCCTGCTGGTGCGCACCCAGGCCGGCGACGAGGCGTCCTACGACGCCCTGGTGGCCTACCAGCACCAGATCGCGCGCATCGCCGCCGCCGACCCCAACATCGAGGCGGTGATGGAGCGGGCCGGCAGCTCGGGCGGCCGGCGCACCAACAACCAGGGCTTCATGCTGCTGCGCCTGAAGACCCCCGAGAACCGCCCCGAGAAGGACATCAACGTCATCGTCCAGGACCTGCGGCGCAAGCTGAACTCGGTGCCCGGCATCCGCGCCTTCGTGCTGAACCCACCGGCGATCCGGGTCGGCGGGCGGCTCAGCAACGCCGAGTACCAGTACACCCTGCAGGACCTGGACCTGGAGAAGCTGAACGAGTGGGCCGAGATCATGCGCCAGGAGATCCGCAAGCTGCCGGGCTTCCAGGACGTGACCAGCGACCTGCAGATCAAGAGCCCGACCGTGCTGGTCAGCATCGACCGCGACCGCGCCGCCGCCCTGGGGGTCGACGCGCGCGCCATCGAGACGGTGCTGGCGGCCGCCTTCGGGTCCAAGAAGATCTCCACCATCTACACCTCGTCGGCCCAGTACTCGGTGGTGCTGGAGGTCGACCCGGCCTACCAGCGCAGCGCCGAGGGCCTGTCGCAACTGTTCGTCACCGCCGCCAACGGCAAGCAGATCCGCCTCGACACCGTGACCCGGGTGACCACCCAGGTCGGCCCCCTGGCCATCAACCACCAGGGCCTGCTGCCGGCGGTAACCATCTCGTTCAACCTGGCGCCCGATGTGTCCCTGGGCACCGCCATCCAGCAGGTGCGCGACCTGGAAAGCCGCATCCAGATGCCGGCCTCCCTGTCGGCCCAGTTCGGCGGCACCGCCGAGGCGTTCGAGGACTCGCTGCGCAACATGGGGCTGCTGCTGTTCCTGGCGGTGGTAGTGGTGTACCTGGTGCTGGGCATCCTGTACGAAAGCTTCATCCACCCCCTGACCATCCTGTCGGGCCTGCCGGCGGCGGCCCTGGGCGCGCTGCTGGCGCTGATGGCCTTCGACCTGCCGCTGACGCTGTACGCCTTCGTCGGCGTCATCATGCTGGTCGGCATCGTCAAGAAGAACGCCATCATGATGATCGACTTCGCCCTGCAGCGGCAGCGCGAGGGCATGGCCCCCGAGGCGGCCATCTACGAGGCCTGCCTGCTGCGCTTCCGGCCGATCATGATGACCACCTTCGCCGCCCTTGCCGGCGCCCTGCCCATCGCCCTGGGCCACGGCGCCGGGGCCGAGGCGCGGGCGCCGCTGGGCATCACCGTGGTCGGCGGCCTGGCCGTGTCGCAGGTGATCACCCTGTTCCTGACCCCGGTCATCTACCTGTACCTGGACAAGCTGCGCCGGCCCGAGGGCCGCGCCGCCGACGCCGGCGCCGACGCCGGCACCCCGGCCACCACCGCGGCCGCCGAATAGGCCACCTGTACGCGGCCCGCGCCAGCCCCTATCCTGACGCCGACCGACACAACCGACGGAGGACGCGCCATGGCCGCGCCCGGCCCCCACCTGTTGCAGATCCCCGGCCCCAGCAACGTGCCCGAACGGGTGCTGCGGGCCATGGCCCGGCCGACCATCGACCACCGCGGCCCCGAGTTCCAGGCCCTGGCCCGCGACGTGCTGGGGCGCCTGCGCGGCGTGTTCGGCACCGAGTACCCGGTGGTCGCCTACCCGTCCTCGGCCACCGGCGCCTGGGAGGCGGCCCTGGTCAACACCCTGTCGCCCGGCGACCGGGTGCTGTGCGCCGAGACCGGCCAGTTCTCGACCCAGTGGTGCGTCCTGGCCGACCGCCTGGGCCTGGTCGCCGAGGTCCTGCCCGGCGACTGGCGCCACGGCGCCGACCCCCAGGCCATCGAGGACCGCCTGCGCGACGACCGCGACGGCGCCGTCAAGGCGGTGATGGTGGTGCACAACGAGACCTCGACCGGGGTCGCCAGCCGCCTGCCCCAGGTGCGCGCGGCCATGGACGCGGCCGGCCACGGCGCCCTGCTGCTGGTGGACACGGTGTCGTCCCTGGCCTGCACCGAGTACCGCCCCGACGACTGGGGCGTGGACGTGACCGTGTGCGGCTCGCAGAAGGGGCTGATGCTGCCGCCGGGCCTGGGCTTCAACGCCATCGGCCCGCGCGCCCTGGCGGCGGCCAAGACCGCCGGCTTCCCCCGCGGCTACTGGGACTGGGCGCCCATGCTGGCCATGAACGGCGACGGCCTGTTCCCCTACACCCCGGCCACCAACCTGCTGTACGGCCTGGCCGAGTCCCTGGACATGCTGGCCGAGGAGGGCCTGGCCAACGTGTTCGCGCGGCACCGGCGCCTGTCCGCCGCCACCCGCGCCGCCGTGGCCGCCTGGGGCTGGGAGGTGCAGTGCCGCCACCCCGACGAGCACTCGCCGTCCCTGACCGCCGTGCGCGTGCCCGACGGGCAGGACGCCGACCGCCTGCGCGCGGTGATCCTCGAGACGGCGAACATCGCGCTCGGCAACGGGCTGGGCCCGCTGAAGGGCAAGGTGTTCCGCATCGGCCACCTGGGCGAGATCAACGATGCCCGCCTGGCCGGGGTGCTGGCCGGGGTCGAACTGGGCCTGGCCGCGGCCCAGGCGCCCCTGGCCGGGTCCGGCGTCGCCGCCGCGGTGGCGGCCCTGGGCCGGGCCTGACCCGGCCGGCGGGCGACCTCAGTCCAGGTATTCGGCGTAGATCTGGTCGTAGCGCCCGGACTTGACCAGGCGCGCCAGGCCGTCGACGAACTGGTCGCGCAGGGCCGGGTCGCGGAACCCGACGCCGATCCAGAACGGGTCCTTCAGCAGCGGCGTGGCGTGGTAGCCCGGCTGCTCGCCGCCCAGGGCCTTGGCCCAGTACTTGAAGATTCCCAGCTCGATGACCAGGGCGTCGGCGCGGCCGGCCAGGAACAGCAGGACCTGGTTCTTCTGGTCGTCGATCTCGTGGTAGCTGGCGAAGGTGGCGACCGCGGCGCGGTAGTCGTCGCCCAGGAAGTCCTTGGCCCGCTGGAACGCGGCCACCCGCAACCCGGTCAGGTCGCCCAGGCCGGCGACCTGGCGGCCCAGGTCGGCGCGGACGATGATGTGGTCGCGCAGGCGCAGGAACCGCTCCACGTACAGGACCCCGGGCAGGTCCCCGGGCACGTTCGAGGCGGCGTCGATCTTGCCGTCCAACAACTGGCGCGGCATGCGGTGGAAATTCATGTACACGGGGTGGACGGTCTTGCCGAACGGCGCCAGGGCCTCCTGGACGAGCGAGACCTCGATGCCCAGGCGGCGGGTCATGTCGTAGTCGGAATCCGTGTACGGCGCCGACGCCATTACATAGGGCGCCTTGCCCGACTTGAACCCGACCCGGACCGTGTCCCCGGCAACGGCGCACAGGGGCAGCCCCATCAGGCCCGCCAACAGACAGACCAGCCCGGCACGGGTCATCGCCAACTCCTTCCGCCGCCGTGTTTCCCGCTTCCGCGTTGCGTGAACAACATGGTAGGCTGATTGGTCAGGAGCGACAAGACCGTCGGACTTTAACGCCCGTCGGTTGCATGCGCGGCCGGTACGGGAAAGACCCGGCGCCGCCCCGTCGGGTGCGATCCCGACCCCGGCCGCCGCCGACCGGCGCGGGGAGACAGGCATTGCGGCTGAACAGGCTCGCGCTCAAGACCCTCGCGGTCTACATCCCCCTCGTGCTGGTGGCCGAGCTCGTGGTCTTCGGGTTCCAGTCGTGGCGCTTCCACCAGGAGAGCAAGGCCGCCCTGCTGGCCGAGCTGGACAACCTGATGGCCGTCGAGACCAAGGCCTTCGCCGGCCCGGTGTGGGAATTCGACACCGGGGCCATCGAGATCCTGATGGCGCAAATCAAGGAGCTGTCCCTGGTCGAGAGCATCGCCCTGTACGACACCAACGGCGCCCTGCTCAGCGCGCGGGGTCAGATCGCCCGCCCGCCGGCCGAGCCCGAATTCCGGCGTACCGGAGACGTGGTGTTCGCCCAGGGCGGCCGCAGGCAGGTGGTGGGCCGCCTGGTGCTGACGGTGAAGGACGACCACATCAACGCCGCCCTGGCCCAGTACGCCCGCTTCAACGGCATGATCCTGCTGACCCTGTTCGTGGCCCTGGTCGGCGCCACCTCGATTTCCACCCGCCTGTTCGTCGGCCGCCCCCTGGCCAAGCTGCGGGCGGCCATCGAGCACGCGCGGTCCGGCCGCGCGCGCCAGAAGGTCGATTGGAACAGCCGCGACGAGATCGGCGTCGTGGTGCGTGCCTACAACGACATGCAGACCTACCAGGAAAGCGCCGACCGCCAGATCGCCGAATACCAGGCCCACCTGGAAGAGCTGGTCAAGGCGCGCACCGCCGAGATCCACGCCAGCATCGAATACGCCAGCCACATCCAGCGTGCAGTGCTGCCGGCGCCCGGCGCCTTCGAGTCCCTGTTCGCCGACCATTTCGTGATCTGGGAGCCGCGCGACGTGGTCGGCGGCGACATCTACTGGCTGCGTCCGTGGGGCGGCGGGTGGCTGCTGATCATGGGGGACTGCACCGGCCACGGCGTACCCGGCGCCTTCATGACGCTGATCGCCACCGGCGCGCTGGAACAGGCCCAGATGACGGTGCCGGTGGGCGACCTGGGGGCCCTGGTCCAGCGCATGCACGGCCTGATCCGCGCCGCCCTGATGCAGGACCCGAACGGGGTCCGGTCGCGCGACGGCATGGAGCTGGGGGCCTGTTTCTTCGACGGCAGCGACGGCGGGTTCCTGTTCTGCGGCGCCCGGTTCTCCCTGTTCGTGGCCGGCGAGAACGGGGTCGAGGAGATCCGTGGCGCCCGGCAGGGCATCGGCTTCGCCCGGGTGCCGCCAGACCGGACGTTCGAGACCGTGCGCGTGCCGATCACCGCCCGCACCCGGTACTACATGACCACCGACGGCCTGCCGGACCAGTTCGGCGGCCCGCACCGGCGGTCGTTCGGCAAGCGCCGCTTCGTCCGCACCCTGGCGCGCACGGCGGACCGGCCCCTGCCCGACCAGGCCCGGGAACTAACGGCCCGGCTGGCCGACCACCAGGGTACGGCGCCCCGGGTCGACGACATCGCCGTGGTCGGATTCCGGTTCTGAGGGATGGCGGCGGCAATGGACAGGACCGGACGCATCGCGTCTTGCCCCCACGGGCACCGGCGTCTGCCGGCCCCCGGCCGCGGGTACGGCGGAACGCCCTTGCCGGCCACGCGCCGCTTCGAGTACCACTTCCCTTTATTTGAAGACTCGCGGGGCCGCGCTTGGCCGCACGCGACCATTTGAGGTTGGACATTCTGCCATGGAAAACATTCGATTGGACGGCACCGACATCCTGCCCGCCGTGGACTTCAATTTCTCCGCCAACCGGTTCGCCATCGGCGGCTATTCCTTTCCCGAGAACGTCAAGGACTTCTTCGACCCCATCTTCGGCCCCCTGACGCAACATCTCGAGGCCCTGGAGGGGGCCCAGGTCGAAGTTACCTGTGCGTTCATCTATTTCCACAGCAGCACCGCCCAGGTGCTGTTCGGGCTGTTCGACGTCCTGGACGCCTGCGCCGCCCGCGGCAACGCCGTCACCCTGACTTGGTGCTACGAGTCCGACGACGACGGGATGCACGAGACCGGCGAGGACATCGCCGAGGAGTTCGGCAACATGACCGTGGTGCTGAAAGAGGTTCCGGCGGCCTAGCCGGACGGCGGACTTCATTTCCCGGAAATTTAATGTAATAAATCGTCATTCTCTTGAACTGAACTGTTTTAATGGCGATATAATCCCCGTGCCCGCAAGACCGGCCGCGCCCCCGGCCGCCGCGGCACCCACGACCCCCACGACCCACCTGACCCCTCGGGAGACCTGCCATGACCGCACCGACCCAACGCACAACCTCCGGCCGCGGCCGCCTGTACGACAGCATCGTCGACACCATCGGCGACACCCCCTGCGTCCGCGTCAACAGCCTGGCCCCCGAGGGCGTGACCGTCTACGTCAAGGCCGAGTACTTCAACCCCCTGGCCTCGGTGAAGGACCGCCTGGCCATCTCCATCATCGAGGAGGCCGAGCGCAGAGGCGCCCTGAAGCCGGGCCAGACGGTGGTCGAGGCCACCAGCGGCAACACCGGCATCGGCCTGGCCATGGTCTGCGCCGCCAAGGGCTATCCCCTGGTGGTGACCATGGCGGAAAGTTTCTCCATCGAGCGCCGGCGCCTGATGCGGTTCCTGGGCGCCAAGGTGGTGCTGACGCCGAAGGAGCAGAAAGGGTACGGCATGTACCTCAAGGCCGTCGAGCTGGCCGAGGCCAACGGCTGGTTCCTGGCCCGCCAGTTCGAGACCGACGCCAACGCCACCATCCACCAGAACACCACGGCGCGCGAGATCCTGGGCGACTTCGCCGGCCGGCGCCTGGACTACTTCGTCACCGGCTATGGCACCGGCGGCACCATGACCGGCGTCGGCCGGGTGCTGAAGAAGGAGCGGCCCGAGACCAGGATCATCCTCAGCGAGCCGGCCAACGCCGCCCTGATCGGCAGCGGCCGCGCCCAGGGCCGGGCCGCCGACGGCTCGCCGGCGGAAAGCCACCCGGCCTTCCAGCCCCACCCCATCCAGGGCTGGACCCCGGACTTCATCCCCCTGGTGCTGCAGGAGTCCATCGACAACCACTACTACGACGACCTGATCCCCGTGGCCGGCCCGGTGGGCATCGAGTGGTCGCGCAAGCTGGCGGCGCAGGAGGGAATCCTGACCGGCGTCTCCGGCGGCTCCACCTTCGCCGTGGCCATGCAGGTGGCCGAGACGGCGGCGCCGGGCTCGGTCATCCTGTGCATGCTGCCCGACACCGGCGAGCGCTACCTCTCCTCGCCCCTGTTCGAGGGCATCGAAACCGACATGACGGCCGAGGAGCGGGCCCTGTCGGAATCGACCCCCGGGTTCCAGATGCCGGCGGCCTAGGCCGCCATCGCCTTGGGTCCCCTGGCCGGGTGGCACCTTGCCGCCCGGTCAAGGCCGCGGCAGCGGTTGGACGGCGCCGGCGTGGATGCCCGCCGGACGAGGCAGGGAAACCATTTCCCTGACCCGCGCGGCGTGAACCGGACGGCCCTGGCCCGTTGCAAATTTTACTACCTCCGTATCAACCCCCGGGCTACCATTGAGTGTTTCGCGCTGTGGGGGGAAATCCGATGCGAGTCCCGGCGTTCGTGCTGTCGGCCGTGGTGGCCCTGTCCGCCTGCCAGAGTTCGGATTTCGGCAGCGGGCCGGTCACCCTGTCGCCCCTCGCCAAGGCCACTTTCAAGGCCTACCTGGCGACCCCCAACCGGCGTGATTTCGCGGTTTCCCTGGACGGCAAATCGGCGTCGTACTCCTATTGCCCCGCCCATGGCGGAGCTTGCGACCCTTCCGTCAATCCGGCCTACGTGGCCATCAACGGCTGCCAGAACGGTAGCCACGGCGTGCCCTGCAAGGTGTACGCACGGGACGGGGTCGTCGTCTGGAAGGACGCCGACGCGGGCCGCGTGCCCAGCATCGCCTACACCGGGTCGGACCCGGCCGCGGTCATGGACTGTGCCCTGCCCGACGGCACCCGGCTGATCACCACCGCCGCCAAGTGCGTCGAACTGTATGACCTGAAAATGGCCATCGCCGCGCCCGAACGCCATCCCGTCGACGTCGACTGGCAGGGCTACCTGGGACGTGCCAGCGGGTTCATCGACATTCGCCGCAAGGGCACCGGCGGCAGCCTGTTGGTCGGCCTGCCCGGCGGCAAGGGCCTGTGCACGGGCGCGTTCACCTATGCCGACCGGCGCCAGGGCACCTGGACGCTGGCCTGCGACAACGGCCGCAGGGCGGCGGGCACCATGACCTCCCAGGGCCGGGGCGCCGTCGGCCAGGGCGAGGACGACCTGGGCCACCGCATCGCCTTCCGCGTCGGCGCCGACGGATAGCGCCCGGCGCCCGGGTCGGCGACGCCGACCTGTGGGACCGGTCGCGACGGGGCGCCGCCTACCCGGCCGGGCAATGGGCGTCCACCAGCCGCTGCGCCATGGGCGCGTAGTGGGCGAAGGACGGGGTTGCGACCCCGGCGCGCTTGCCGGCGTCGTCCAGGTAGCGGACCTTGATCACCGTGCGGTGGTCGGGGATGCGCTCGAACGCCGCCACCTCGGCGGCGGTCATGGGGCCGCCCTGCAGCATCAGCGAGTGCCTGGACGGCTCCGACAGGCGGGCGAAGTAGTCGGCCCGGGTGGCGCACAGGTAGCGCTTGGCGGCCACGTGGTGGCGCACGCAGGCCACCACCACCGGCGGGAAGAACGGTTGCAGCAGCTCGGCCCCGGCCACCTCGTGCAGCTTGTCCTCGGTGTCGTCCATGGAGAATGTGCCCGACCGGCTGGTGAAATGGCCGATGTCGTGCAGCAGGGCGGCGACGATCACGGTCTCGTCCTGGCCGCCGCGTTCGGCCAGCATGGCGCCCTGCAGCATGTGCTCGGCCATGGACACCGGCTCGCCCAGGTAGGCCTCGGCGCCGCGGCGGTCGAAGATGGCGGAGATGAAGGGCACGATGGTGTCCGCCGTCAGGGAATCAATATCGTTCAATTTCATGATATTATGATTATGTCTTCAAGTTGATTTCAAATACATGCCGGTCGGCGGCGGCTCAGTTGCAAGCGGCGTTGGCGCGGCCCAGGACGGCGGCGATGTCCGCCTCTGGCCGGCCGATGAAGTACCCCTGGATGAAGCGGCATCCCAGGTCGCGTAGGATGTCGCGCTGGCGCGGCGTCTCGACCCCCTCGGCGATCAGGTCCAGCCCCAGCCCGTCGGCCATGCCGATGATGGTCTCGACCAGACGCACGTCGCTCTCGTTGGTTTCCAGCTCGCGCACGAAGGACTTGTCGACCTTGAGCTTGGACACCGGGAACTGCCGCAGGTAGCTGAGCGCCGAATAGCCGGTGCCGAAATCGTCGACGGCGATGGCGACGCCGATGGCGCGCAGGTCCTTGAACACGCCCTGCACCTCGACATTGTCCTCCAGCAGCAGGGATTCCGTGATCTCCAGCACCAGGCGGCCGGGGTCGAAGCCGGCGCGGGACAGGGTCTCGGAGACCTGGCGGGCGTTGAAGCCGGCGCGGAACTGGCGCGTCGACAGGTTGACGGCGACGAAGCCCGGCGTCCCGCTGGCGGCCATGGCCCGCACCGCGGTCTCCAGCACCCATTCGCCGATGGGCACGATCAGCCCGCTGCGCTCGGCCACCTCGATGAACGTGTCCGGCCCGATCAGGCCGCGCGTGGGGTGCTGCCAGCGCAGCAGCGCCTCGACCCCGGCGACGCCGTTGCGCTGCAGGTCGTAGACCGCCTGGTAGTGCAGGACGAACTCCCCTTCCCGGACGGCGCGGCGCAGCTCGTTCTCGATCCGGACGAAGGTTTCGGCCCGCTCGGTCAGCTCGCGGGTGAAGAACTTGAAGGTGTTGCGGCCCGAGTCCTTGGCGTCGTACATGGCCATGTCGGCGTTGCGCAGCAGCGCCTCCACGTCGTCGCCGTCGCCGGGATAGACGGTGACGCCGATGCTGGCCCCGGTATAGACCTCGTGCCCGTCGATGACGAAGACCTCGGCCAGGCGGCGGTTGATGGTCTCGCACACGATCGAGAGGCCGATCTCGTCCTTCAGGTCGGCGGCGATCACGGTGAACTCGTCGCCGCCCAGGCGCGCCACGTGGTCGCTTTCGCGCAGGCAGGACTTGATGCGCTCGGCGGCCTGGCACAGGAGCTGGTCGCCGATGGAGTGGCCCAGGGTGTCGTTGGTCTTCTTGAAGCCGTCCAGGTCGATGTACAGCAGCCCGAACATGGTCCGGGCGCGCTGCGCCCGGACGATGGAATCGCGCAGCCGCTCCATGCAGTTGGAGCGGTTCGCCAGGCCGGTCAGGGAGTCGTAGTAGGCGCGGCGGCGGATGTCCTGTTCGGCGTTCTTCAGGTCGGTGATGTCGGCGCGGATGCCGACGATGCCGCCGTCCTTGGTCGGGCGCTCCTCGATCCTCAGCCAGCGGCCGTCCGACAGGTGCTGTTCGATGGGACCCTGCGGGTTGCGGTGCCGCGCCAGGCGTTCGAGGATCCATTTCTCGGGGTCGCCGCCGGCGTCCGCGTACTGGCCGCGTTCGATCCCGTGGCGCAGGATGTCCTCGAACGAGTTGCCCGGCCTGATGGCCTCGGCGCTGTCGGCGTAGATCTCCAGGTACTTGCTGTTCCACAGGACCAGGCGGTCGTCGGCGTCGTACAGGACGAACCCTTCGGAAATGGCGTCGATGGCGTCGACCATCATGGCGTGGGCGCGGCGCGCCTCGGCCTCGGCCAGGCGGTGCTTGGTCACGTCGTGGCCGTTGACCACGATCCCGCCGACCGCCGCGTTGTCCAGCAGGTTGCGGCCGAAGCATTCATAGACCACCCAGGTGCCGTCGCGGCGGCGGAAACGCACCTCGACCGAGCTGACATAGTCCGGGTCGAGGAGCAGCCGCCCTGTCTCGTCCTGCATGGTCTGCTGGTCGTCGGGGTGGACGAATTCCAGCACGTTGCGGCCGACCAGCTCGGCCGCCTCGTATCCCAGCACGCGCTGCACCGACGGCGACACGAAGCGGACGTTGCCGTCGGGGCGAAGGACGCCGATCAGGTCCATGACGTTCTCGGTCAGGGCGCGGAACCGCTCCTCGCTGGTGCGCAGGGCCTGCTCGGCGCGCAGGTCCTCGGTAATGTCGCGTGCCGTCCCCTCGACTCCGGCCACCTCGCCGGCATCGTCCAGAACAAACCGCGAGCTACTCGCGATCCAAACCTCGTGCCCGGCCTTGTGGACCAGCTTCACCCGGTAACCCTGGACGCGGCCGCCCTTGGCCGCCATTTCCGCCAGCAGTCCGTCGCGGTCGGCCGGATTGCTGTAGAATTCAACCAGGCGCCGGCCCAGGACCTCGTCGGGCCGGTAGCCCAGCATGTCGTACACGGACTGCGAGACCTGGACCACCACGCCGTCGGCGTCGGTGCGGTAGAACGTGTCGGCCATGTTATCGAGGATGCCGCGGACCTGGCGTTCCGAGGCGCGCAGCTCGCTGGTGATGCGCTCGCGGTCCTCGTACTGGCGCCGCAGATCCAGCGACGGCTGGACCAGGGACGAATGCACCACCGACACGAAGATCAGCCAGAACGACACCAGCTTCAACAGGTGGCCGACCACGAGGGCGGTGTCGAAGACCTGCACGTAGGTGGTGAAGCAGAATTCCGCCACCGCGGTCAGCACGATGGCCGTCGCCACCATGGGGCACATGATCGGTCCCAGGGCCCGCCGCCGCGCCAACAGGTGCGCCAAGGCGCCGCACAGAACGACGATGATCACGTATTCGCTGGCGATCTTGAACCCGGTCAGTCCGGAGCCTTCCGCGAACGCGTCGGGGAAATGCCCGGCGAGGATCACCCCGCCGCAGGTCACCGCCACCGCGCCGAAGGCACCGAAGGCGATCCCGCGGTCAACCGTCCGATGCAGATAGGCCGGCGCCACCGCCAACAGCACCGCCTCGCAGTACCGCGCCGCCAGCCAGAACTGGGTCGCGGCGTTGGCCTGCCCGGTGGCCGGCAGGATGCCCATGCCCTTGAAGGCGAAGGTGTGGGCGGTGTCCAGGACGGCGATCCAGAAATACCCGCAGGCCAGGAACATCAGGTAGTTGTTGCGCGAGAACGGAAAGGTGTACCAGGCGACGGGGAAGGCCAGCAGGGCGACGACGATGGCGAACAGTTCGGCCAGGGTATGGAACAGGAGGAAGTTCAGGGCCGCAACGGCGGCCAGGGCCGCGCAGGCGACCGCCGGCAGAACCCAGGTCCGCCAGTCGGCAATTCCGCGGTACTGTTCGTTGGATGACGGCATGGCCCCCTGAACGCCGGCGCAATCGACTTCTGTTCAATCGCCGACCGCGAAAACACACGCAACCGTCAGAGTATCCAAAATTTTTTGCCGGACTTCCAGGCTCGGCGTCGGCGTGTCAGGCGGCCTGCCGCCCGATGATTGCAGGCATGCGGCGAAATTCGACCATTTCGTCCATAATTTGGTCCGGATGCACAGAATGCTCACATGGCGCCGGCGCGAACCGAACCGCGACCGGCCCGCGCCAGCGCCGCGGCGTAGAAATCCAGGTACCGGTCCATGACCAGATCGACAGCGAAGTGGCGGCGCACGTGATCGCGCCCGGCGGCGCCGCGTTCGCGCCACAGGTCGTCGCGCAGCAGGACCGCCAGGCCGGCGGCGTAGTCGCCGTCCGTCACCAGATGCCCGAAGCGCGAGGCGAAGCCGTCGGGGTCGAAGGCGCTGAGGATGGCGCAGCCGTGGGCGGCGGCCTCGACGAAGGCGTTGGGCAGCCCCTCCTTGGCCGAGGTGTTGACCAGGATCCAATTGCGCGCCAGGTGGCGGTTCAGCTCGTCGCTCTCGAACTGGTTGATGAACCCGGCCAGCGTCAGGTTCGGCGGCAGCGGCGCGCGGTCCATCAGCTCGCGCTCGAACCGCGCGTCCTGGGCGCCGCCCAGGGCCACGAAGTCCACGTCCGGGCAGCGGGCGGCCAGGTCGAAGAACACCTGCGGCCGCTTGACCCGGTCGAACCGGCCGACGAAGCAGGCCGTGGGCCGCGCCGCCTTGTCGACCGTCTCGGGGATGGCCACCGGCGTGGGCAGGAACGCCGGCTCCCGGTCCAGGCCGTACTTGGCCATGGCCTTGGCGCTCAGGGAGGTCGCGGCGACGGAGCAGCCGTGGCAGCGGCGCACGGCGGCGCGGACCATGGGGTTTTCGTAGTACAGCCAGGTGGTCGCCGTCTGCCGGCGGGCCCGGGTCGGGTGGCGGAACTCGATCCACCAGTCGCGGAACAGGCGCGGGTCCTGGAACGTCACCACGTGGGCCCGGTCGGGCATGGCCCGCTGCGCCAGCCAGGTGCCGGTGAAGGGTTCGATGCTGTGGTACAGGTCGGCGTCGACCTGGCGGTACAGGTCCTGGCTGGCCCAGGTCGCCGCCGGCGGATATCCGAGCACGGTGATGCCGTCGAATTCCTCGCGCACCGGCGTGCGGCTGCCCCGCGGCAGGGGCACCACGGCCGACACCCGCACCCCGCGGCTGGCCAGCGCGCGGCCCACGGCGCGCGCCGTGCGGCCGAACCCGCCGTACTTCCCCCAGCGGAAGATTTCGGTGCAGAGCAGGCAGACGTGCATGGCGATCGGGAACGGTCCGTCCGGTGGTGGTCAGCGGCGACCCTACCACGGGGGCGCCGGGCGATACAGACGCCGCGTGCCGTGCCCGCTAGACCGTTGCCGGGGCGTCGGCGCCCGCCTACCATGGGCCATGGACGAGCTGACCCTGACCGTCGGAATCGCCTGCCGCAACGGGCTTCCGCACCTGACCGCCTGCCTGGACGCCCTGCCCGCGGTGGCGGCGCGGGTGCCGGGGGTGCGGTTCGTGCTGGTCGACTCCGGGTCCTCCGACGGCACCCTGGCCGCCATGCAGGCGTTTGCCGGCGGCCGCGCCGATACGCGCGTGCTGTCCATGCAAGGCCACGTCAACCTGTCTGCCACCCGTAACGTGATCCTGGATGCGGCGGGGCCCGGCCCGGTATTCCTCGTCGACGGCGACGTGGCCGTCGAGCCCGGGTTCGTGGCCGCCGCCCTGGCCGCCCTGGCCGAGGACCGCGCCGACATCGTGTTCGGCCGCCTGCCCGAGGTGCTGTACGACGGCCAGCACCGGCGCATCGCCGAGGGCGGCGACCGCTACGCCGTCGGCGGCGGCGGCCCGTGCCACCTGTTCCACGGCATCGTCATGCTGGGCCCCGCGGTGACCGCGGCCCGCCCACGATATGACCCCCGCCTGACCCGGTGCGAGGACACGGACATGTCCATCCGGCTGTCCGGCCGGTTCCGCATCCTGGCCCTGCCCATGGTCATGGGCATCCACCACACCGTGTCCTACTACCACGCCGACCGCCGCGGCGCCTTCTACCGCGAACAGTACACGCGGCCCCTGGGGGCCCTGATCCGCAAGCACCTGGCGGCGCCCCGGCGCCTGTGGCACGGGCACAGCGTCTTCGCCGGCGTCGCCACCGGGCTGGCGACCCAGGCGCTGCTGGCGGCAGCCCTGGCCACGGGGCAGGCGGCAGCCATCGCCGCCGCCCTGGCCCTGATGGCCCTGGACTTCGCGCAACTGGCCCTGCGCGGCCGGTACCGGAACTACGTCCCGGTGCGCCTGGTGGGGGCCTGGTTCCTGGTCCTGGGTTTCCTGGCGCCGCGCTGGGACGCGCCGGACTTCCAACTGGTGGAGGCGGCGCCGCGGCCATGAGCGCCCCGCCGGTCCACCGCTTCCGCGAGGCCGACGCCGGCCTGCTGCCCCGCTTCGTCGAGCGCGGATACTCCCTGCGCCACCTGTTCCCCCACCGGGTCACGTTTTTGAACAAATGCGGCCCCGACGCCGTCAAGCTGGCCCGGGCCATGGTCGGCCCCTGCGCCCCCGGCGACCTGTGGCTCGCGCTGCTGCACGCCGGCGACGGCGCGGCACGCGACCTGCCCCCGGACCTGTTCTTCGACGACCGGGTGGTCTGGCACCGCCAGCAGCTTGGCCTGCCCGGCCACGTCGCCTTCGCCACCTTCGTGGTGCGCGACGGGGTGCTGCACGGCCTCAACTACGTCTCCGACCTGGTCCAGCGCCAGGCCCTGGCGGGACCGCACCGCACCCGCATCAACGCCGCCTTCCGGGGCTGGCCCTACCTGCTGTTGAACGCGCTGGTCTCCTTCGCCGCCGAGCGGGGCCTGACCGAGGTCCGCTCGCCGGCGGCCGAGCTGGTGGTGGCCCATGGCGACCCGTCGCGGCAGGTCCAGGCGGCCCTGTTCGACCGCATCTACGACGCCGCGGTCGCCCGCCTGTTCGACGCCCGGCGCGACGGCCGGTGGTGGCGCATCGACCTGGCCGGCAACCGGGGCCGGGTGGTTCCCCTGCCGGCCAACGGCGCCCCCCTGCCCGCCGCCGAGCGCACCGTCTGCATCCTGCACGACGTCGAGGCCGGCCTGGGCCATCCCGAGGACGCCGAGCTGAGCGCCCGCGCCGACGCCGCCTGGCGCGCGGCGGTGGCGGCCATGGCGGACGGCGAGCGGCGCCACGGCATCGCCGCCACCTACAGCGTGGTCGGCCAGATCCTGCCCGAAACCCTGCCCCTGATCGGGGCCGGTGCCTGCGTGGCCTTCCATTCGGCCGACCATGCGATCGGCGGCGGCGGCGGCGGCCGGATGCCGTCCTTCGTCAACCGCCTGCGCGCCGTCCGCTCGCTGCGCAAGGTGCGCGCCAACCTGGCGGAACGCCGTGCCGGGCTGTACTCGGCGGAGTTGGACGGCTGCCGGCGCATCGACTACCGCCCGCGCGGCTACCGGCCGGCCCAGTCCCGCCTGCGGCGCGACCTGACCACCGGACGGCTGGTCCACTACAATTTCGACTGGCTGGCCAGCAGCCGCGGTTCCCTGGGCATCGACGCCCCGGTCCTGGACGGACCCCTGGCCCGCATTCCGGTCCTGTTCGACGACTACGACCTGTACCGCGCCGCCATGCCCTACGACCAGTGGGAGCAAACGGCCCTGCGGCGGGTGGCCGAGTCCCGCTTCGTCACCTTCGGGCTGCACGACTGTTATGGCGAATACTGGCTGCCGCACTACGACGGGCTGCTGTCGCGCCTGGCCGGCATGGGCCGCCTGACGACCCTGGACCAGGTGGCCAACGAGCTGTTCCTGGCCGCCGCGGCGTGACCGTGGCCGGCAGATGGGCATGGCCGCCGGTCCGGCCGCTGCCGTCGGTATCGACCCGGCCCTGGCACGATGGGGCAGGCTCACGTGACGGGGACGCGCCTTGTGAAGGCCGTTGCCGGTGGCACGGGACCCGCATACCATGCGGCATGGAACTGACCGTGGTAATCGCCCGCCGCCGTGTCCCGGTGCGCCCGGCGGGCGCCTGGGCGACGGCCCGGGGGCCGCTGGTCCCGGTCCGGGACGCACCACGAGTCGAACCCGTGCCGCCGGCATTCAAGGAATGAGCGAACGCCCGACCTACCGCTTCCGCGAGGCGGACCCGTCCGTACTGCCGGGCTTCGTGGCCCAGGGATACCCGGAACGCCACCTGTTCCCGCACCGGGTCGTGTTCATGCGCAAGTGCGCGCCCGACGCGTTCAAGCGGGCACGCGCCATGTGCGGCCCCTGCCGCGCCGACGACCTGTGGCAGGCGGTCCTGTTCGCCGGCGAGGCAACGGCGCGGGAACTGCCGGCCAGCCTGTACTTCGACGACGACGTGGCCTGGCACCGCCAGCAGTTCGGCCTGTCCGGCCACGTCGCCTACGCCACCTTCGCGGTACGGGACGGCGCCTTGCACGGGCTGTTTTACGTCTCCGACATCGTGCAGCGGCAGGACCGGACGGGGCCGCACCGGACCCGGGTCAACACGCTGTTCCGAGGCTGGCCGTACCTGCTGTTCCATTCCCTTGTGTCCTTCGCGGCCGAACGGGGCATCCGCCAGGTCCGCTCGCCGATGTCGGACCTGGTGATGTCCCTGGGCGACCCGGCGCGCACGGTCCGGCCCGAGATGTTCCGGCGCATCTACGACCACGCGGTCAACCGCCATTTCGTCGCCGAACGCGACGGCGACTGGTGGCGCCTCGACGTCGCGCGCAACCGGTCGCGCCTGGTCCCCCTGGCGACGGGCCGCGAGGCCCTGTGGGACGGTTCGCGGACCATCTGCCTCTACCACGACACCGAGGCGGGCTTCGGCCATCGCCACGTCGACCCGGCCTTCGCCGACCGGTCCGACGAGACCTGGCGTGCCACGGTGGAATCCATGGTCGCCTGCGAACGCCGGCACGGCGTCGCCGCCACCTACAACGTGGTCGGCACCCTGTTCCCCGAGGCGCGGGCCCTGATCGGCAACGACGGCGCGGCGCTGGCCTTCCATTCCGCCGACCACGCCGATCCGGGCAAACCCCGACTGCCGGGCATCCTCAACCGCCTGCGGGCGGTGCGGTCCCTGCGCAAGGTTGGCACCGGCCTGGCCGAGCGCCGCGCCGGCCTGCATTCGGCCGAATTGTCGCGGTGCCGCCAGATCGACTACCGGACCCGCGGCTACCGGCCGCCGCGGTCGCGGCTGGCGACCAGCCTGACCGCCAACCGGCTGGCGTACTACAACTTCGACTGGCTGGTCAGCAGTCGCGCGTCGCTGGGCATCGACGCCCCGGAGTTGGACGGCCCCGTGGCCCGCATCCCTACCCTGTTCGACGACATCGCGCTGTACCGCGGGACCCAGACCTACGACGACTGGGAACGGACGGCCCTGCGGCGGGTGGCCGAATCCCGCTTCGTCGCCTTCGGGCTGCACGACTGCTATGGCGAGCACTGGCTGCCGCACTACGACGGGCTGCTGTCGCGCCTGGCCGGCATGGGCCGGCTGACGACCCTGGACCAGGTGGCCAACGAGCTGTTCCTGGCCACCGCGGTGTGACCATGGCCCCGGGCCCGCCCTGCGACGCGACCATCGTCATCCCGGTCCTGGACCAGCGGGAAGACTGGCTGCGCCAGTGCGTGGAATCGGCCCTCGGCCAGACCCGGCCCACCGAGGTTCTGGTGGTCCATTCCCCGCGCACCGGCGCCGCGGCCCACGCGGTCCTGGCCGACCTGGCGCGGCGCCACGGCAACCTGCGCCTGCTGCCGGAAGCCCGCCCCGGATTCGCCGCCGCCATCAACACCGGGATCGCGGCCGCGGCCTGCGCGCGGGTCGGCCTTCTGTTGTCCGACGACTGGCTGCAGCCGGACGCGGTCGCATCCTGCCTGCCCCACGACGTCGACATCGTCAGCACCGGATGCCGGGTGTTCCTGGCCGACGGCGTGACCGAGGTGCCGGGCATGGTGCCGCCCTATTCCCAGGCCCGCTACGAGGCCCTGGCCGAGGACCACCAGCGCGCCGACTACCTGTCCCACTTCTTCCTGTTCCGCCGCGACGCCCTGCTGCGCGTGGGCGGCGTCGACGAGGATGCCGGAAACAGCGGCGTGGACGACTTCGACATGATCTGGACCCTGCTGGAACACGGCGCCACCGTGCGCGTGGTGCCGACCCGGGCCTACAACTACCGCGACCACGACGAGGCCCGGGCCAGCCTGCGCGACGCCGACGCCCAGGCCGCCGACATGGAACGCATCCTTGCCAAGCATGGCGTGCCCGCCGACCGGCGCCAGGCCATTGTCGCCCGCCACCGCGCCTGGTACGGCAAGACCCTGCGCCAGGCCCGGGCCGAGGCCATGGCCACGCCCCTGGGCTGGGCCCGCGAGCAGTGGCGCCTGCTGACCTGGCGCTGGCGCGCCGCCGAGGCCGCCGACCGGTGGCTGCGGCGGGCGGCGCGGTGGTGGCGGGGGAGCCCTTGAATCGCCGAAAAACCTGACTATATTCCTCTCAGCTCTTTGCCATTGTGAATATTGATTGCCCCGCCCCCGGGCACCGCGCCATGACGACAGATGACGACATTTCCGCGCCGTGGGGGCGGTTTTCCAGCCGTTTCAAGGGGTTGGAGAGACGACTTCCGGCCGAAACCGGCGCCGAACCGCCTAGTGGCGGATCATCTGGCTCATCTTCCGGTCGCTGGTCAGGATGTGGTTGACCACCCAGTCCTTCAGGTAGGTCTCGATCATCACGCTGTAGCCCAGGCCGGGGTTGTTCTCGAACAGGAACAGGAAGTCGACGTAGTCGTCCAGGAACTCGTCGTGCTCGCGCTTGTGGGTGGCGTATCCGGCGTACTTGCCGTCGCGCATGACCCGCTCCTCCAGGGCGAAGTGGGCGGTCAGGCGGGCGTGGATGTCGCCCAGGGTCTGGTCCACCCGGTCGCGGTCGACGTTGCGCAGCAGCTCCTCGTGCAGCTCGTTCAGGTTGTCGATCAGGCCCCGGTGTTCGTAGTCCAGCTCGTCGATGCCGATCAGGTAGGCATCGTCCCACTGGAAGAGCGGTGTTGTTGCTGTCGTCATGGCGGACGCTCCTGTTGCCCCGCGGCCTTTCCCGCGGGTCGAACGACGCCTTGTCCGCCTACCATGATGCGCCCTCGCCGGCCGCGGGGCAAGCCGCCTGTGGCCGTCAGGAACCGGGCGCGTAGCGGTAGTGGCCGGTGACGGGATGGGCGAACAGGGCGTCCTCCAGGCGCGGGCCGGCGCCGATGTTGTGCACCACCAGGGGGCGGCGGCCGTCGGCCGTGCGCGCCGCGGCGACGATGCCCACGTGCGGCAGGTTGCCGGGCAGGCGCCAGGTGACGATGTCGCCCGGGCGGTACACCGACGGGTCCGACGACGGGCCCAGGGCGCGGCCGTGGCGGGCGAAGAAGACGCCCAGGTTGGGCACCCGCCGGTGGTCGATGTTGGGGTCCGGCCGGGTCAGGCCCCACAGGGCCGGATAGGCGCCGAAGTGGGCCGCCATGTCCTCGTGCACCCGGCGCTGCAGGTCGATGCCCAGTGCCCGGTAGGCCCGCACCACCACGTCGGTGCAGACACCGCGGCCCGGGTCCACGTCGCCGCCGGGATAGGCGATGCGGCGGTAGCGGCCGTCGTAGACCACGGCGTGGCGGGTGCGCTCCAGGGCCGCCGCGGCCAGGCGGTCGCCGAAGCCGGCCCAGGCCGGCGAGGCGAAGATGCAGGCCAGGATGGCGAGGGTCACGAGCCGTCTCATGGTCCCAGGCTGGCACGGGATTGGGGCGGAAATGGGGCCCCTACTCGCCCTCGCGGGTTTCCGCCACGGGCCGGCCGACCAGCACCGGGGCGCCGTCCACCTCGCGCAGGATGTCCACCTCCTCGTAGGTGGTGGCCGACACCTGGGGCTTGGCCTGGGCCTCGGGCGGACGATGGTCGGGCGGGGTGACGATGCCGCCCGAGATGACCATCTTGATGGCCTCCTCCACGGTCATGCTCAGGGGCACCAGGTCGGAACGCGGCACGAACAGCAGGAAGCCCGAGGTCGGGTTCGGCGTGGTCGGCAGGAAGATGTTGATGACCTCCTGCTCGGTCAGGTTCTGCACCTCGCCGGTGGTGCGCCCGGTGACGAAGGCGATGGCCCACAGGCCGCGCCGCGGGTATTCCACCAGCACCGCCTGGCGGAAGGCGTTGGACTGCTGCGCCAGCACCGTTTCCAGGATCTGCTTGACGGCGCCATAGATGCTGCGGATCACCGGCATGCGGTTCAGCAGGCGCTCGATCACCCGCTGGTACAGGCGCCCGGCGAAGCCCGCGGTCAGGGCGCCGATCAGGGTCAGGATGGCGACCAGCACCACCACGCCCAGGCCGGGCATGCTGAACGGCAGGTAGGTCTCGGGGTTGTAGCGGTGCGGGATCAGGGGGGTGACCTGGGAATCGATCACCTCGATGATCAACCAGGCCAGGTACAGCGTGATCGAGATCGGCGCCGTGATCAGGATGCCGGCCAGGAAGTAGGCGCGCATGCGGGCGCCGAAGCTCATGTTGACGCGCTTCGCCTTGTCGCTTCCCTTGTCGTCCTTGGCGTCCGTTTCCGGGGGCCGATCGTTCATGGTCCAGTCCGTTCAATCCGCGCCGTCGCCGGTGAAGAAGGCCAGCAGTTCCCGCGCCGTCCCGTCGGGCGCCTCCTCGGGCAGGTAGTGGCCGCACGGCAGGGCCGTGCCGCGCACGTCCAGGGCCCGCTCGCGCCAGGTGGCCAGCACGTCGTAGGCCTTCTCCATTAACCCCCTTTGCCCCCACAACACAAGGAGCGGACAGGTTAATTTTCGATCCATGTCGGCCTCGTCGTGGGCCAGGTCGATGGAGGCGGCGGCGCGGTAGTCCTCGCACGAGGCGTGGATGGTGGCCGGGTCCGAGAAGCAGCGCAGGTACTCGGCGTAGGCGGCCTTGTCGAAGGCGAACCCCTCGCCGCTCCAGGCCCCCATCTTGGTGCGCAGGTAGAACTCGGGGTCGTGGCCGATCAGGTGCTCGGGCAGGCCGTTCGGCTGGATCAGGAAGAACCAGTGGTAGTAGCCCGTGGCCACCGCCTGGTTGACGGTGCCGAACAGCTTGTGGGTGGGGATGATGTCAAGCACCGCCAGCCGCTCGACGGCGTCCGGGTGGTCCAGGGCCAGGCGGTGGGCGACCCGCCCGCCGCGGTCGTGGCCGGCGACCTGGAACCGCGAGAAGCCCAGGTGCGCCATCACCGCCAGCTGGTCGCGCGCCGTCTCGCGCTTGCAGTAGGTCTCGTGGCGCGGGTCCGACGGCGGCTTGGAACTGTCGCCATAGCCGCGCAGGTCGGTGGCCACCACCGTGAACCGCTCGGCCAGGGCCGGCGCCACCTTGTGCCACATGGCGTGGGTCTGGGGATAGCCGTGCAGCAGCAGCAGCGGCGGCCCGTCGCCGCCCACCCGGGCGAAGATGGTGGCCCCGTCGGTCTTGACCTGAAGCTCGGCGAACCCCTCGAACATGCGGCCGCCCCCTTGCCGTTACGCCAGGGCGGATTGTCCGGGAAAAAGCGATTGTTTTCCAACAAAATTCCGGACTAGGGTCTGCCTTCCCGCAACGGAGGTCGCCCCCCATGACCCGCGAATATCCCCCCAGGCCCATCGTCGGCGTCGGCGCCGTGGTCCTGCACGGCGAGCGGGTGCTGCTGATCCGCCGCGGCAAGGCCCCCGGCGCCGGCCGGTGGAGCCTGCCTGGCGGCGCCCAGAAGCTGGGCGAGACCGTGGCCGAGGCGGCGCGGCGCGAGGTGCGCGAGGAAACCGGGGCCGAGGTGCGGGTGGTCGGCCTGCTGGACGTGGTCGACTCGATCCGCCCCGACGGCGAGGGCCGGGTGCAGTACCACTACACCCTGGTCGACGTCCTGGCCCTGGCCGAGTCGGACCGGGTCGCCCCCGGCGGCGACGCCGCCGACGCCGCCTGGTTCCGGCGCGACGAACTGCCGGCCCTGGGCCTGTGGTCGGAAACCACGCGGATGATCGACCTGGGCTTCGCGCGCCGGGCCGCGGCAGATCAACGTTCGCGGAACGACTCGTTGATGGACGAGTAGACCGGTTTCAGCAGGTATTCGAACAGGGTCTTGGTGCCGGTGCTGATGTCGGCCTGCACGGTCATGCCGGGCAGCACCCGGTTCTGCTCGGGGTCGTAGCCCACGTAGGCCCGGTCCAGGCTGACGACGCCCTTGTAGTAGGGCACGCCGTTCTCGTCGACGTAGGTGGAGGCCGAGATCTCCTCCAGCACCCCGGTGATGCCGCCGTAGCGGGCGAAATCGTAAGTCACCACCTTGACGGTCACCGGCTGGCCGACGCTGACGTGGCCGATGTCGCGGGTGTTGATGCGCGACTCGACGATCAGCTCCTTGTCCAGGGGGACCACCTCCAGCACGATGCCGCCGGGGCCGATCACGCCGCCCACGGTATGGGCCTTCAGCCCCTTGACGATGCCGCGCACGGGGCTGACGATCTCCAGCCGCCGCACCCGGTCGGTCAGCTTGTTCAGGCCCTCGCGCACCTGGGCCAGCTCGGCGGTGACCCCGCCCATCTCCGACAGGGCCTCCTCGCGCAGGGTGGTTTCCAGCTCGGCCAGGCGCGAGCGGGCCTCGGCCAGGGCCTCGGCCGTGCGCCGCTTCTCGGACATGGTGTCGTTCAGCTCGCCCTGGGCCTCGTTCACCTTGCGCTGGGCGTCCAGGTACTTGATCTTGGACGACAGGCCCTTCTTGAACAGCTTCTCGTGCATGGACAGCTCTTCGCTGACCAGGGCGAGCTGGTTGCGCACGGTGGATTCGCGGGTGTTGATCAGGGTCTGCTCGGCCTTGCGCTGGCTGATCTGGTCCAGCAGGACCTGGCGCCTGTTCTCGCGGCCGCTGACCTGGACCTCGTAGATGGACCGCTGGTCCTCGATCAGGTGGGCGTACTCCTTGCCGACGATGTCGAAGTTGGGCTTGCGGCCGGCGCCGAAGGCGCGCAGGCGCTCGGCCTTCAGTTGCAGGGCCGCCTGGCGCGCGCGCATCTGCTCCAACTCGGCCCGGGCGCTGGCCGGGTCCAGGCGCAGCAGCACCTGGCTCTTGTCCACCACGTCGCCGTCGTCGACCAGGATCTCCGAGATGATGCCGCCCTCCAGGTGCTGGATCATCTGCACCCGGCCGGTGGGCACCACCTCGCCGGCGGCCACCGCCACTTCCTCGACCTTGGTGACGAAGGACCACACGATGAAGGCGGCGATGACCAGGGCGATGGTCAGCATGGCGAAGCGGATCAGGCCCGGGCTGCCGGCCTCCTCCAGGATCACCGACTGGGCCAGGTAGCGCGTCTGGCGGCTGCCGCGGCGGATGCGCGGGGCCGGCTGGGGCGCCGGCGGACTGTCCTCCCGCGTTGCGATCGGCGCGTTGATTTCGTCGCTCATCACAGGAAATCCTTGGGCATATGTTTCATCACTTCCTCGGCCGGGCCCATGCCGCGGATCTGCCCGGCGTCCAGCCAGATGACCTTGTCGGCCAGGCGCAGGTGGCTGGGCCGGTGGGTGACGATGAACACCGTCACCTGGCCGCGCATCTGGTCCAGGGTCGCCATGAAGGCCTTGTCGGACTCGAAGTCCAGCCCGTTGCCCGGCTCGTCCAGCAGCAGCACCGGCGCCTGCTTCAGGTAGCCCCGCGCCAGGTTCAGGCGCTGCTGCAAGCTGGTGGGCAGGTAGCCGGCGCTGGAATCCGAGATGCGGGTGTTGAACCCGTCGGGCATGGCCAGGATATCCTCCAGCACCGCGGCCTGGCGCGCCGCCCAGTGCAGCTCCTCCTCGGTCGCCGTGGGCCGGGCCAGGCGCAGGTTCTGGGCGATGGTGCCATAGAAGAACTCGGCCGCCTGGGGCACGTAGCCGACGGCGTGGCGCAGCTCGATGGGGTCGAGCTGGCGGATGTCCATGTTGTCGATGCGCACGCTGCCGGCCTGGGGCGTGTACATGCCGGCGATCAGCTTCAGCACCGTCGACTTGCCCGACCCGTTGGCGCCGACGATGGCGATCACCTCGCCGGGGTTGACGTCGAAGGACACGCCGACCAGGGCCGGGTGGGCCTCGGGCGAGTAGCGCAGCGACACCCGCGAGAACGACACGTTGCCCTGCAGCTGCTTGATCGCCGCCACCCCGGCGCCCGGGTCCCGCTCGCCGGCGATGGACATCAGGTTGTTGATCTGGGTGATGCTGGAGCGCACCTGGGTCAGGCGGCTGAGGCTGATGAACGCCGTCTGCAGGGGCGCCAGCACGCGCCACACCAGGATCATGCAGGCGACCAGGCCGCCAACGCTGAGCTCGCCGGCGAACACCCGGAACACGCCGTAGGTCATGGTAATGGCGCCCGATCCGACCATCAGCAGGTGCGACAGGTTGTTGATGACCGAGGCCACCTGGGAGCTGTGGAAGTTGGCCAGGGCCGCCTTGGCGGCGGTGTCGCGGTAGCGGTCGAACCAGGTGGTCTCGGCGCCGCAATATTTCAGGGCCCGCATCTGCGACAGGGCCTCGATGATCACCTCCTGGCGCTTGGCCGAGGCCCGCGCCGACTTGGCCACCGACGAGCGCACGAAGGGCGCCATGATCAGCGAGATCAGCACGAAGCAGGCGACCATGATCAGCGGCACGAAGGCCACCGGCCCGCCGATGAAGAAGATCACCAGCACGAAGATGAAGACGAAGGGCAGCTCGAAGAACACCAGCGCCATGGGGCCGGTGAAGAACTCGCGCACGGTCTCGAAGTCCTTGATCCGCGCCACCTGGGCGCCGACGGTGGCGCGCTCGGTGAAGGCCGGCGGCAGGAACAGGATCTTCTCGAAGATGGCGGTGCCGACGATCTTGTCCAGGCGCGCGCCGACGAAGGCCAGGATGCGCGAACGGATGATGCGCAGCAGCAGGTCGCAGATCACGGCGATGCAGACACCCATGGCGAAGTAGCCCAGGGTCGACAGCGAGCCCGTGGCGATCACCCGGTCGTACACGGCCATGACGAACAGGGGCGTGGCCAGGGCCAGCAGATTGAGGACCAGCGTGATGCCCAGGGTCTGGTAGATCAGGCCGCGGAACCGTTCGGTGATGGTCTGGAACCAGCCCACCTTCTTCTTCTGCTGCCCGATATCGTCCTCTTCGAGGGGGGTGAAGAACACCGCCGTACCGCGCGGGTTGTGCCGCGCCTCGAGGGCCTTGTACTCGCCGCTGCCGCCGTCGAAGACCCGCAGGTCGTGGCCGTCGTCCTCCAGCAGCACCATGGCGTCGCCGTTGTCCGGCAGGAACAGGCAGGGCAGCAGGCGCGGGTCAACCTCGCGCAGCTTCACGCGCACCGGCCGGCTGCTGTAGTTGAGCTGCGCCATGACGTTGCGGAAGCCCGTCAGGTCCAGCTCGTCGATGAAATGCGGCAGGGATTCGGCCACGTGGCGCGGCGGGCCGTGCCATCCCAGGGCCTCCAGCAGGGGCACCAGGCAGGACGACAGGTCGGTGGCCTGTTTCAGGGCCGCCAGGCCGGCCCACTCGCCGCCCCGGGAGCCGACGAAGCCGTCGATCTCGCGCGGGGTGGCCGCCGCCGCGGTCAGGCTCTGGTCGCTCATGCCGGAGTCTCCGCCGATTCGATCCCGGCGACCGGCGGATCGGGCCGCCGTTCGGTCAGGCGGCCGCCTTGCAGGTCGTAGATGCGGTCGGCCAGGCGCAGCATGGACGGGCGCGGCGTGACCAGGACGATGGAGCAGCGGCCCTTGAGCTGTTCCAGCAGGCCGCGCATGTAGGCGTCACCGGTGCTGTCCATGGCCGAGTTGGCCTCGTCGAACAGCAGGATGTGCGGCTTGTCCACCAGGGCCCGGGCGACGGCGATGCGCTGCTTGATGCCGCGCGGCAGGGAATCGTGGGCCCCCTGCCCGACCCGGGTGTTGTATCCCTGGGGCATGTGCGCCACGGCCTTGTCCAGGCCCAGCAGGGTCGACACCTCCTCGGCCGCCTGCACGCGGTCGGCGCGGTACATGGTGATGTTCTCCATGATCGTGCCGTTGAACAGCACGCCGTGCTGCGGCAGGTAGGCGATCTGCTCCTTGAGGCTGGCCGGGTCGTATTCGGACAGGTCGTTGCCGTCGATGCTGACCCGGCCCTCCTGGGGCCGCATGGCGCCCATCAGCATGTACAGCAGGGTCGTCTTGCCGCTGGCGTTGCCGCCGCAGATGCCCACCGCCTCGCCGGCGCGCACGTGCATGGTGGCCCCGTCCAGGATCTGCGGCAGGTCGTCGCGGTAGCGGAAGCTGACGTTATCGATCACCACCTCGCCGTTGACCGGCGGCAGCTTGGGCAGGCCCGGCGGCGCCTCCAGGGGAATCTCGAAGACCTTGCGCAGGCGGTCCCGCGCCAGGCGGATGGTCTGGAACCGGGTCCAGATTCCCACCGCCCGCTGCATGGGCTGCATGGCGCGCCCGGCCAGCATGGTGCAGGCGGCCAGGCCGCCGATGGTCAGCATGCCGTCGATCACCATGGTGGCGCCCACGCCGACCACGGTGAACAGGGTCATCTGCGAAAACACGGTGCCCACGGTGACCGCCGACGAGCTGCGGAAGGCGACGTCGAAATCGGTGCCGGCGCAGGTTTCCTGCAGGCGTTCGTAGCGGCGCAGCATCTGCGCTTCCATGGCCATGGACTTGACCGTGTGGATGCCGCCCAGGACCTCGATGATGAAGTTGAAGCGGCGGTCGTCGGCAGTCATGCGCGCCGCCAGGGCGCCGCGCAACAGGCGCCCGGTGATCAGCGCGGTGATGGCGAACAGCACGATCAGCACCACCGGCACCAGCACCAACTCGTCGGCCAGATAGGCGATGACCCCCAGGAAGATGACCGCGAAGGGCAGGTCGCACAGCACCAGGATGGCCTGGCCGGAATAGAATTCCTTGAGCATGGACAGCGCGTTCAGCCGTTCCAGGTGCACGCCGGTGCCGTTGCGCTCGAAGTCGGTGATCGAGGCGTTCAGCAGCCGCTCCATGGCGGCGCAGCCGGCCATGTGCTCGAACCGGGCGCCCATCCAGCCGCTGACATAGGCGCGGCCGATGCGCAGCAGCACCTCCAGCACCAGGGCCGTGCCGACGCCGGCGATCAACAGCACCAGGGTGCTCTTGGACTGGTTGGGGATGATGCGGTCGTAGACCTGCAGCAGGGCCAGCGGCAGGGCCAGCGACAGGACGTTGATGAAGACCGACGCCATGACCAGGTCGAACATGCTGCCCGGCATGTACGAAATGGCGCCGAGCCTGACCCGGCCGCCGCCGCGCTGTGTTGCCGTTTTCGCCATTCTGACCTTTGGTATCGCTCCGCAGCGCCGTGGTGGGTGTTGCCTGTCGCCGAGCCTAGGCGCGACTTGATTAAAATAGCGTTATCCGTTGAGCGGACAAGAAATATCCGGAATTTCCGCCCGGGCCGTCGCCTACCTGGCCCCTCCTTTCCCGGCCCCGGTGTCCAGCGCGGCGGGGCCCGAACCGGTGATTGTGAAGGTCTTCAGCATGGCCGACGCCAGGGGCCGGTAGCGATCGAAGGACCCGCGCGGCGCGGCGAACGACCACACGTGGGTGACCGTGCCGGCGGCGCGCGGCAGGATCACGGTCCATTGCGCGAACTCGCGGCCGTTCTGGCGGTA
>JACKKN010000013.1 GCA_024236415.1 Hyphomicrobiales bacterium | reverse complement strand
CGCCGGTGCCCATGGCCGCGCCCAGGAAAAGGCCGCCGCCGGCGCCGGCGCCGGGGCCGGGGCCGGGGCCGGCGCCGGCCAGGTCGCGCCGGACCAGCGCCCCCAGGGCCGCCGCGGCGGCCAGGACCAGCAGCGATCCGGTGACCGAGACGGCGGTCAGGTCCGCGTCCATGGCCCGGCCTCCCGATCGCCGCCGGTCCCGCGACGCCGGGGCTCAGGCCGCGGCGGGCTTGAGGAACAGGGCGCTGGGGCTGATGGACTGCACCTCGGTGATGGAGTCGAAGGGCAGGCCCACCCGCTCGTGGGCGCGGCGCACGGCCTCGGCGTCCGGCGCCAGGGTGATGCAGAAGGCGCGGCCGTCGGCCAGGCCCACGTTGGCCTGGTGCATGACCACGTTCTCGGCCCGGCAGGCGGCGTCGAACTCGGCCAGGAAGGCCTGCAGCTGTTCCTCGGTCAGGCCGGCGGGGAAGGTCCCCTTGGCGGTGTCGTGGGTGTCGACGAAGATGCGCATCTTTTCCATGGGTCTGTCTCCTGAAAGCGCGTTGACGTTGGCCAGGAGTCTAGGGCCGGCCCCCGCCACCGGTCTGTAACCCAGGGTACGCAAGGGCCGGAAATCTACCCGGTGGCGTCGCCGGGCAGCACGAAGGCGCGCTTGGCCAGGAGCGCGTCCAGGGCCCCGGCGGGGTACAGGGCCGCCACCGCGCCGCCGTCCAGCAGGTCCGGGTGGGCGGCGGCGAAGGTTTCCCAGTCGGGGGCGCCGCCCGTGTCGCCTCCCTGGGCCGCCAGGCGGGCGTTGACCAGGGCCATGAAGGCCACGGTGACGGTCTCGTGGTACTTGTCGGCCTGGCCGTGGGCGCCGGCGAAGCCGCGAATCAAGGCCGACATGCGGTCGAGCGCGGCGCCGAAGGTGGCCGCGTCGCGCAGCACCAGGAAGGCGGCGCGCAGGTGGGCGCGGTGGTTGAATGCCTTGGGGTCCAGGGTGGTGTCGGCCAGGCGGGCCAGGAAGGCGGCGTCATCGAGTGGGGTCATGGACGGCCGTCCTCGCGCAGCCTGTGGCTGTCCGCCGCCGTCAGGTCCAGGCCGTAGACCCGTTTCAGGTCGGCCACCACGGCCAGGGACGCCTCGCCCAGGGGGGCCTTGCCCTCGAAGGCGTGCAGCACGATCCCCTCCAGCAGGTCGCCCAGGGTCATGTCCTTGTATTCGGCCAGCCCCTTCAGCACCTTCAACAGGCGCTTCTCCAGCCGCACCCCCGTCTGCACCCGTTCCACCATGGCCGCGTCTCCTTTGCAATTTTGTTATATATGTACCAATGTACCATATACAAGCGCAAAGAAGCCGGGGCCACATGCGGCGCGACAGGCGCGGGCGAATCTGCTATCACCGGCCCACCGCGCCGCCCCGCACGCCCCGGGAACCGGCGCCCCTTGCGACGGGAGTGACCGGAACCGTGCTGCGCGGCCTCTATGACTGGACCATGCGCCTGTCGGCCCACCCCCACGCCCTGTGGGCCCTGGCCGCCATTTCCTTCGCCGAGAGCTCCTTCTTCCCGATCCCGCCCGACGTGCTGCTGATGCCCATGGTGCTGGCGGCGCGGCGCCGGGCCTGGCTGATCGCCGGGGTGTGCACGGTGGCCAGCGTGGCCGGGGCCTTCGCCGGCTACGGCATCGGCGCCGGGCTGTTCGACCTGCTGGGCAAGCCGATCCTGGAGTTCTACCACGCCGCCGACAAGTTCGACTGGGTGCGCCAGCAGTACAACGAGAACGGCGTGCTGATCGTGTTCTCGGCCGGGTTCAGCCCGATCCCGTACAAGGTGTTCACCATCGCCTCGGGGGTCACGGGCATGGACCCGCTGTCCTTCGGCCTGGCGTCGGTGGTGTCGCGCGGCGCCCGGTTCTTCCTGGTGGCCGGCCTGCTGTGGTGGTTCGGCGAGCCCATCCGCGCCTTCATCGAGAAGCACCTGGGCAAGCTGACCCTGCTGTTCGTGGTGCTGCTGGTGGGCGGCTTCGTGGCCATCCGCTACCTGCTGTAGGCGGCGATTGCGGGGGCCGGTGCGAGGGGGTAGGTTAGCGCACCATGATCCTCGGCTACGACACCCACGAATGGCGGCGCCTGGTGCCGCTCGGCATCCTGGCGGCCTGCGTCGTCTCGCTGACCACGGCCTACACGGCCCAGTACGGCTTCGACCTGGAGCCCTGCATCCTGTGCCTCTACCAGCGGGTGCCGTTCTTCGTCAACGGGGGCCTGGCCGTGCTGCTGCTGTTCGCCGGCATCCGCGGCAACTGGCGCACCTGGCTGGTGGTGGTCTGCGCCGTGGTGTTCTTCGCCAACTCGGCCCTTGCCTTCTACCACGTGGGGGTCGAGCAGCACTGGTGGCACTCGGTCACCGGCTGCGGCGGCGGCCTGCCCACTGAGATGTCCATCCAGTCCATGAAAGCCGACCTGCTGAAGCCCCGGGTCAAGCCCTGCGACGAGGTCGACTTCCAGTTCCTGGGCATCTCCATCGCCACCTACAACGTGGTCTATTCCGGCGCCCTGGGCCTGGCGACCCTGGTCGGCCTGCGCCTCATGAAACGCAGCGAGGAGGACAAGCGCCGTGGCTGACGCCCCCGACTCCACCAACGACAACGTGACCACCCGTCCCGAGGATACCCGTCCCACTGGGGCCCGCCGCCTGCCCGGCGACCCGGACCGGGCGCGCCTGGTGGAGCGCATCCTGCGCGTCGACCAGGCCGGCGAGTTCGGCGCCGTGCGCATCTACGAGGGGCAGCTGGCGGTCCTGGGCAAGGGCGAACAGGGCCCGGTGATCCGCCACATGGCCGAGCAGGAGCGCAAGCACCTGGACACCTTCAACCGCCTGCTGGTGGCACGCCGCGCCCGGCCCACGGCCCTGACCCCGGTCTGGCACCTGGCCGGCTTCGCCCTGGGCGCCGGCACGGCCCTGCTGGGGCCCAAGGCGGCCATGGCCTGCACCGTGGCGGTGGAGGAGGTGATCGATGCCCACTACGCCGGCCAGGTGGCGCGCCTGGGCCCCGACGAGGCCGACCTGCGCGACACCTGCGAGCGGTTCCGCCAGGAGGAGGTGGAGCACCGCGACACCGGCCTGGCCCACGGCGCCGAGGACGCGCCGGCCTACCCCCTGCTGACCACCGCCATCAAGGCCGGCTCCCGCCTGGCCATCTGGCTCAGCGAACGGATCTGACGGCACCGGACGCGCCGCCACCGGCAGGACGCCGGTAAAAGGTGTCAAAAAGGTGCCAGGCACCTTTTAATATTGTGATTTTCATCTACTTATTGAAATAATAAAAGGTGCCTGGCACCTTTTTTGCCCCGTTCAGGGGCCGCCGCGGGGTGGGTGCTCGCCCCCATGGCCGCCATGGCCGGCCGGGCGGCCGCGGGGGCGCATGGCGGACCGCAGGTTCAGGCGGTCGGCGGTGGACGCGGTCCAGCCGGCGCCCCCGAACGGGGCGCCGCGGTTGACGCAGCGGCGCAGCCGGACCAGATCGGCGTCCTCCCGCTCCCGGGACGTCAGGGGCCGGTCCACGAAGTCGGCCCAGTCGGCGGGCAGGGGAACGGGCGACGGCGCCAGGGGCACCGGCGCCGGCCCGCCGCCGCGGCCGCGCAGGCTGGAATGGGTCCAGTCGGCGGCGCGGTCCACCAGGCCGGCGCGCAGGGGGTTGCGCTCCACATAGCGCAGCACCGTCAGCAGGTGGTCGTCGGCCTCGATGGGGAAGGCCTTGAACCGGCCCTGCCACAGGTGCCCGCGGGTGCCGTGGACCCGGTGGTAGCGGCGCGCAAAGGTTGTGAACAGCATGCCCATCCAGCGGCTCAGGTCCCCGTCCGCCTCGGGGCGCACCACCAGGTGGACATGGTTGGGCATCAGGCAGTAGGCGAGCAGTGGCATGGCCACCCGGTCGTCGGCATCGCCCAAGGCGGCCAGGAACGCCCGGTATTCGCCGTCGCCATGGAACACGGTGCTGCCGTCGTTGCTGCGCTGGATGGCGTGGTAACAGATCCCGCCGGGGGACACTCGCCGCGGTCTTGGCATGGATGGACCTCGCTGGAATAAGGTTAAGGTACAAAATAAGGTGCCAGGCACCTTTTAATATAATTCAATTTGGACTATTTTTGAAATAATAAAAGGTGCCTGGCACCTTTTCTGGCACCTTTTCGCTTTTATTGGAGGGGCGGGGTTGGCCCGGAACCTGCAAGGGGGGTTGGGATTCGGGCCGGCATGGGGCCGGCGGGCTGGACGGGAAAAAGGGGCGACGGCGATGGATGACCTTCTGGGCGGCATGGGTGCGGGCGCGGCCGTGGTGGCGGCGGGCGGCGCCTCGGCGCCATGGACGCGGACGACATGGCCGGCCTGCGCGACACCGGCTTCCGCGCCTACGTGGACGAGCTGCAGGCCCGGAAGATGGCCGAGCTGCGCGAGAAGATCCTGCGCGCCATGGGCCTGACCGAGGAGGACCTCAAGGACATGGACGCCCAGCGCCGGGCCGAGATCGAGAAGCTGGTGGCCCGGCGCATCCGCGAACTGCTGCTGGGCACCGCCGCCCTGGACGAGGAGACCGAGGGCGACGGCACCGCCGGCGACGGGATCGGCGGCGACGGGACCGATGGCGACGGGGTCGCCGCCCGCCTGCTGGCCGCCGCCGGGGGCCTGGGCGCCGGCCCGGCCCTGCTGCAGGTGGTGGAGCAGGCCCAGGCGGCGGAGGCCGAGCGGAGCGCCGACGGGGCCGCCAATGGGCCCGCCGACCCGGACCCGGCGGCCGGCAGGAACGACCCCGCCTGACGGCCCTGCCCGGCAATTCCTGCCGCGTCGGGCGCTCCGTTCAGTTTCGCTTCGCCTTGGCCGCCACGGTGCGGGTGAAGGCCACCAGGTCCTCGATCTGTTCCGGGGTGATGGTGATCTCGGTGGCGTTGGCCGGCAGGTCGGTCCACCGCGCCACCCCGGGCACGCGCACGAAGGACGGGTGCGGGCGGCGGGCGAAGAAGCTGCGCATGCGCGCCTCGGAATCGGCAACGGTGGCCAGGATGCGGAACGAGGGGGTCGAGCCGATGCCGCCGAAGCGGTTGTCCACCACGTGGCAGCGGGCGCAGTGGCGGCGCGCGATCTCGCCGCCGCGCACCGGGTCGCCGGTGTCTTCCGCCTGGGCGCCGCCGCCGTCCAGCGGGACCAGCAGGACCAGCAGCATCGGCAGCGCCGGTCCCCGCCGGCGCCATGGTGTCGGACCCTTTGCCATGGCGCCATTCTGACATCCGGCCGCCCCTTGGCAAGGGGCCGCGGCCCGCGCTAGGGTCGGGGGCCTGGACCCGGAGGCGCCCATGCCCGACCCCGTCCGACCGCCGCCGCACCGCCCCGGCCGCCGCGCCGTGCTGGCTGGCCTGGCCGGTGCCGCCGCCGCGTCCCTGCTGCCGGGCGCGCCGGGCGCCGCCCCCGGCCCGCGCCTGGTGAAGCCCATCCCGTCCACCGGCGAGCGCCTGCCGGCCATCGGCATGGGCACCTGGCTGACCTTCGACGTGGGCGACGTGGCCCACCTGCGCCGCCGGCGGGCCGAGGTGCTGCGTGCCTTCTTCGCCGCCGGCGGCGGGGTGGTCGACTCCTCGCCCATGTACGGCAGCGCCGAAGCGGTGGTGGGGGACTGCCTGGCCCGCCTGCCGGAACCGCGCCGCCTGTTCGCCGCCACCAAGGTCTGGACCCCCCTGGGCGCCATGGGCCCGGGGCAGATGGATTCGTCGCGCCGCCTGTGGGGGGTGCCGCGCTTCGACCTGATGCAGGTGCACAACCTGCTGGCCTGGGAAAGCCACCTCGCGACCCTGCGCGCGCGCAAGGCGGCGGGGGATTACCGCTACATCGGGGTCACCACGTCGCACGGCCGGCGCCACGGCACGCTGGCGCGGATCATGGAGCGCGAGCCCCTGGACTTCGTGCAGCTCACCTACAACATCCTGGACCGCGACGCCGAGGCCCGCCTGCTGCCCCTGGCCGCCGAGCGCGGCCTGGCGGTGATCGCCAACCGGCCGTTCCGCACCGGCGCCCTGTTCGACCACGTGGGCCGCGCGCCCCTGCCCGGCTGGGCCGCCGAGATCGGCGCCGCCACCTGGGCCCAGGTGTTCCTGAAGTGGATCGTCGCCCACCCGGCCCTGACCTGCGCCATCCCGGCCACCACCCGGGTCGACCACATGGAACAGAACATGGCCGCCGCCCTGGGCCCCCTGCCCGACACCGCCCTGCGCGCCCGCATGGCGCGGGAGGTGGCAGACCTGTAGGGGCCGCCGATCATCCCGCCTCGCGCGGCGCCGCCCACAGGTTGGGCCAGTCGGGGCGGGTGGCCACGTCGCGGCTGCCGCAGGACGAGCAGACCAGCCGCGCCCCCACCTCGGGCACCGGGTAGGCGGGCCCCAGCTCCTTCAGCAGGCGCGCCGTGGGCAGTACGGCGCTGTGGGTGCAGCGGTTGCACCAGCAGAACACGTCCAGCCCCTTGTCGGCGATCTCGCCCAGGGTGACCGGGTGCAGCGCCGCGTCCTGGCGCTCGATCTGTCCGCGCTTCATCTTGCCCATGGTGCCGCTCCTGCCGGTTCGGGTTAGTGAACAAATAGCGAACTTTTTTGCCCGAGTCAAACGACGACGACGGCGTTTCGGTGGCTTGAATAAGATTTTATTCATTTTTCCGGGTGCGTGGGAACGGAAGTTGTGGAGGCCATCGGTCCTGCCGCTCGGTTTCTTGGGAAAGGCCAATCAATGATGGAAATAATATATAACCAAATGAAATATTTAGTGAAATTTGCCACCCACGATCCGGTTCTTCGCATCCGGCTGCCATCGGGACGGCATCGAAATCCCACCGCAAAATTCCGCAAACCGATTTCGGAAACATCAAGAGGCTCTTAAGAAACCTCCGTAACTTCAATATCATAGAAAAATATGAAAAAATTCGTATGAATGGCTTGAAAAACGAGAAATAGGAAATATATCACTAATGGAGTGGCCGGATCACTTCCGGATGACCGGCAATACTCAACGGGGTGTGGAAAGCACATTCACCGCGCCCTGCGGAAGACGCTTGTCGGTCAGGCTGTTGAACTCAAACAATCAGGCAACTGTGACCGGCAGTGTTCTCCGCACAAAACTGGAGCCCAGCACGACAGGTCGGCGATCTCGACATCGTGCGGAGACAATTGGGATTCCATTGATTCAACGCCCAGGAGACTCGGGTAAAAATCGGAGAACATTCAATGAACACACCATATCGCCTCAAGACAGTGCTGGGATCATCCTTCGGGAGCGATCCTGATGATGTATGGGCCACCAAACAGAATCTCAAAATCAGGGGATACTACCGTGTCCCGGAATACGGGATGACCGAATACCCGGATCGGCATCTATTCGACTCAATCAGAAGATTCCAGCATGATCAAAGCCTTAAGGTTGACGGCGTGATGAAGCCAAATGGAGAAACGGAACGTCACCTGCTGGACGACGGTGAGGACATTGCCGCGACGTTCTGGTGCACCGTCTGCGGCGCTCCCCATGGTGGCGTCTACTCGCCACGTATCTGCTGGCAATGTTGGAACAAAGGCTACAGGTAACTTGAACGGGCTACGCGGGCCTTATTCATGCCTGCGTGGCCCGTAATTTCTTGGTCCAGTCGAGGAAGGCTTGAATATCTTCCTCCCGATATCCGAGCAAGCGACCGAGCTGTTCACAGGCGTCCGCGGCTTCATCGCACCATTCGTCGAAGTGCATCAGACTCAAGGCGTGCGCCCTGCGGATCCGCCAAGCTTCGACCGGTAGGGCGAAATACAAATGTCGGATCTTGTAGTGCCCATCGACAGACTCGGTACAAAACTCCTCCCGGACAAGCTTGCCCGCAGCAACATGCGGTGCGAAAAGCGCGTCGGGCCATTCGAAATCCGAAGGTATGACATCGGAGAACATTGCCAGAGGTTTTGCGCCCGCCAGCATGAGGTCCAACTCGCGACCGTCGTGTGGGCCAATACCGTGCGGAACGTGGGCCCCGGTCGTCGTCTTCTTGGCCATGGAAATCAATTGCCTATCCTGCGTTGACCAAACAACCGTTTGCCGGGCCTACCGTCAAGTTCGAACCGACAATTCAGACAACATTCCATTGCCGAGTAACATTCCACCACAAAAGGACGTAGCCGGGACAGGGTTTCGTTAGGTGGGCGGGACCTGGCCGGAATTCCGTTGGCTTCCTCTGCGTCCCCTGCGGTCAAATTTCCCCTTCACCGCCGCTGCGGTGCCGGGTCAGGCCCGAGACCACGCCGCGCAGGGTGCGCACCTCCTGCTCGGTCAGGGCGGCGCGGTGGAACAGGTTGCGCAGGTTGCGCACCATGGCCGGGCGCTTCTCGACCACGTGCAGGAAGCCGCAGGCGTCGAGCTCCTGTTCCAGGTGCTCGAAGAAGCCCAGCAGCTCGTCGCGCGTCGCCGGGCGGGTCTCCTTGGGCAGGGTCACGGTTTCGGCCTCGGTGCCGTCGCCGGCCTGGAACCACTCGTAGCCCATGCAGAACACGGCCTGGGCCAGGTTGAGCGAGCTGAAGGCCGGGTTCAGGGGCACCTGCAGGATGGTGTCGGCCAGGGCCACGTCGTCGTTGGTCAGGCCCTTGGACTCGCGGCCGAACAGCACCCCGACCCGGACCCCGGCGGCGGCCAGGGCGCGCATCTCGGCGGCGGCGCCGCGCGGCGTTGCCACGGCCTTGGTCATGTCGCGCGACCGCGCCGTGGTGGCGTAGACCCGGTGCAGGTCGGCGATGGCCTCCTCGGTGGTCTCGAAGAGCGTGGCGCCGTCGATCACCGCCACGGCGCCCGAGGCCGCGGCGGTGGCCTTCTCGTTGGGCCAGCCGTCGCGCGGGCGCACCAGGCGCAGGTCGGCGAGGCCGCAGTTGAGCATGGCCCGGGCCACCATGCCGATGTTCTCGCCCAGTTGCGGGTCGACCAGCACCACCACCGGGGCCCCGGGCGTGCCGCCGGCCGCCCGCTTGCTGGAATCCGTGCCGGCCATGACTGGGGCGGGGCTACTGGGCGGCCTGGGCGGCGCCCACGTCGTCGCGGTACAGGCGATAGATGATGCTGTCGCGCAGGGCCTTGTACGAGGCGTCGATGATGTTGGTCGAAACCCCCACCGTGCTCCAGTGGTCGCCGTGGTCGTCGGCGGACTCGATCATCACCCGGGTCACCGCGCCAGTGCCGGCCTGGGGGGTGAGGATGCGCACCTTGTAGTCCACCAGGTGGATGTCGGCCAGGTTCGGATAGATCGGGGTCAGGACTTTCCGCAGCGCCGCGTCCAGGGCGTTGACCGGGCCGTTGCCCTCGGCCACCGACATGTAGTCGGCGTCGGCCACGGTCATCTTGACGGTGGCCTCCGAGAGGGTGATCAGCTCGCGCCGGGCGTTCCAACGCCGCTCGTCGATGACGCGGAAGCTGTTGCAGCGGAAGTAGTCGGGCACGTCGCCCATGGCCCGGTGGGCCAGCAGCTCGAAGCTGGCCTCGGCGCCGTCGTAAGCGTAGCCGTCGTACTCGCGGGACTTCACGGTCTCGACCAGCTGCGCCACCTTGGGGTCCGAGGCGTCGATGTCCAGGCCGATCTCGCGGAACCGGGCCAGGATGTTGGACCGCCCGGCCTGGTCCGAGACCACGATGTGGCGGCGGTTGCCCACCAACTCGGGGGCGATGTGCTCGTACGAGCGGGGGTCCTTCTCCACCGCCGAGACGTGCAGGCCGCCCTTGTGGGCGAAGGCGGATTCGCCCACGTAGGGGGCGCCGCGGTCGGGCTGGCGGTTCAGGCGCTCGTCCAGCATGCGCGACAGGTGGGTCAGCTGGGTCATGTCGGTGGCCGAGATGCCGGTGGTGTAGCCCATCTTCAGCACCAGCGACGGAATGACGGAAATCAGGTTGGCGTTGCCGCACCGTTCGCCCAGGCCGTTCAGGGTGCCCTGCACCTGGCGCGCGCCGGCGCGCACGGCGGCCAGGGTGTTGGCCACGGCGTTGCCGGTGTCGTCGTGGCAATGGATGCCCAGGCGGCTGCCCGGGATGTGCGCGGCCACCTCGGTGACGATGCGCTCCACCTCGTCGGGCAGGGTGCCGCCGTTGGTGTCGCACAGCACGATCCAGCGGGCGCCGGCCTCGAAGGCGGCCTGCAGGCAGGCCAGGGCGAACTCGGGGTTGGCCTTGTAGCCGTCGAAGAAGTGCTCGGCGTCGAACAGGACCTCGCCGACCTTGGTGCGGGCGTGGACGATGGAATCGCGGATCATGGCCACGTTTTCGTCCAGGCCCACGCCCAGGGCGATGTCGGCGTGGAAATCCCAGGTCTTGCCGACGATGCAGACGGCGTCGGTGCCGGCGCTGACGATGGCCGTCAGGCCCGGGTCGTTGGCGGCGCTGCGCCCGGCACGGCGGGTCATGCCGAAGGCGGTGAACTTGGCCCGCTTCAGCCGCGGCGGGTTGGCGAAGAAGGCGTCGTCGGTGGGGTTGGCGCCGGGCCAGCCGCCCTCGACGTAATCGAACCCGACCCGGTCCATCTCGCGGGCGATGGCCTCCTTGTCGGCGGCCGAGAAGTCGATGCCCTGGGTCTGGCCGCCGTCGCGCAGGGTGGAATCGAAGATGTAGACGCGCCGGTCGTCTTCGGTTTCGGCGGCGTCGCGCGCTGGATCTGGACCCCTGTCGGCCATCGTTGTCGTCCCGTTTTTCGTCGCGGTCATGGGAAGGGCGGGAGAATGCCCAATTTCCGGGGGAGTCTCAAGGCTTTCGGCGCCGAGGCTCCCTCAGGCGCGGCGCCAGGTGGTGCCGCCGGGGCCGTCCTCCAGCACGATGCCGCGGTCCTTCAGGTCGTCGCGGATGCGGTCGGCGGTGGCGAAATCCTTGGCCTTGCGGGCCGCCAGGCGGTCGTCGATCAGGGCCTGGATGGCGCCGTCGTCCAGGCTGTCCGACCCCTCGGGCTGCCAGCGGAACCAGGCCTCGGGGTCCTGGCCCAGCAGGCCGAGCGGCGCGGCGGCGGCGCGCAGTTGGCCGGCCAGTTGCGCCTTTTCGGCCGGGTCCTCTGCCTTGTTGAGACGGCCCAGGGCCTCGTGCAGCAGGCTGAGCGCCAGCGGCGTGTTCAGGTCGTCGGCCAGGGCGGCCATGACGTCTTCGGAGGCGGCGCCCGCCGGGGCGGCGTCGATGCCGCGCAGGGCGCCGTAGAAGCGGTCCAGCACCTTGCGCGCCTCGGCGATGCCGGCCTTGGTGAAGTCCAGCGGCTGGCGGTAGTGGGTCTGCAGCAGCACCAGGCGGATGGCCTCGCCGGGGAAGTCGGCCAGCAGGTCGTGGACGGTGTAGAAGTTGCCCAGGCTTTTGGACATCTTCTCGCCCTCGACCATGACGTAGCCGTTGTGGACCCAGTACTTGACGAACTCCCGGCCGTGGTGGGCGCACTGGGACTGGGCGATCTCGTTCTCGTGGTGGGGGAAGATCAGGTCCTGGCCGCCGCCGTGGATGTCGAAGGTTTCGCCCAGGTACTGGCCGCTCATGGCCGAGCATTCCAGGTGCCAGCCGGGGCGGCCGTGGCCCCAGGGGCTGTCCCAGCCCGGCTGGTCGCCGGTGGAGGGCTTCCACAGCACGAAGTCCGCCGGGTCGCGCTTGTAGGGGGCGACCTCGACCCGGGCGCCGGCGATCTGCTCGTCGCGGTTGCGCCCCGACAGGCGGCCGTAATCGGGCATGGAGGGCACGTCGAACAGCACGTGGCCGTCGGCGGCATAGGCGTGCCCGGCGTCGATCAGGGCCTGGACCAGGGCGATCATCTGCGGGATGTGCTCGGTGGCGCGCGGCTCCACGTCCGGGCCCAGGTCGCCGAGCGCCGCCATGTCGGCGTGGAAGGCGGCGGCCGTGCGCTCGGTGATGGCGCGGATGGGCTCGCCGCTGGCGGCGGCGGCGGCGTTGATCTTGTCGTCCACGTCGGTGATGTTGCGCACGTAGGTGACCTTGGGATACAGCGTGCGCAGCACCCGCGCCAGGACGTCGAAAACCACCACCGGCCTGGCGTTGCCGATGTGGGCGTAGTCGTAGACCGTGGGCCCGCAAACGTACATGCGCACGTGGCCGGGATCGATGGGGGCGAACGCCTCCTTGGCGCGGTGCAGCGTGTTGTAGAGGGTCAGGGTCACGGCTCGTCGGCCCCCGGGTCAGCCCTTGAAGGCGTTGGTGATGGGATAGCGCCGGTCGCGGCCGAAGGCGCGGCGGGTGATCTTGACCCCCGGCGGGGCCTGGCGCCTCTTATACTCCGCCAGGTCCAGCAGGCGCCAGACCCGTTGCACCGTTTCCGGGTCGTGGCCCCGCGCCGCGATCTCGGTGCGCGACATCTCGTCCTCGATCAGGCCGTGCAGGATGTCGTCCAGCACGTCGTAGGGGGGCAGGGTGTCCTGGTCGGTCTGGTTGGGCTTCAGCTCGGCCGTGGGCGGCTTGGTGATGATGGCCTCGGGCACCACCGGGCCGGCCGGGCCCAGGGCGCCGGCGGGGCGGTGGCCGTTGCGCCAGCGGGCCAGGGCGAAGACCGTGGTCTTGTACACGTCCTTCAGCACGTTGTAGCCGCCGCACATGTCGCCGTACAGGGTGGCATAGCCCACCGACATCTCGGACTTGTTGCCGGTGCTGAGCACCATGTACCCGAACTTGTTCGACAGCGCCATCAGGGTGATGCCGCGGGAGCGGGCCTGCACGTTCTCCTCGGTGGTGTCGGCGTTGCGCCCCGTGAACTGGTCGCGCAGCATGGCGTCGAAGGCCCGCATGGCCGGCTCGATGCCGATGCTGTCCAGGCGCACGCCCAGCAGGCCGGCGGCGTCGGCGGCGTCGTCCAGGCTGGCCTGGGAGGTGTAGGGCGAGGGCATCATCACGCAGTGCACGCGGTCCGGGCCCAGGGCGTCCACCGCCACGGCGGCGCTGAGCGCGCTGTCGATGCCGCCGGACATGCCGATCAGGACGCCGGGGAAGCGGTTCTTGCCGACGTAGTCGCGGATGCCCGTGACCAGGGCGCGGTAGATGGATTCCAGGGGCTCGGCCACCGGGGCCAGGGGGCCCTCGGCGCAGGTCCAGCCGGCCCCGGCGCGGGTCCAGCGGGTGGCGGTCAGGCCGCTCTCCCAGTCCGCCATGCGCGCCCGCACGGCGCCGTCGGCGGCGACCACGAACGACCCGCCGTCGAACACCAGCTCGTCCTGGCCGCCCACCTGGTTGACGTAGACCAGGGGCAGCCCGGTCTCGGCCACCCGGGCGCGGGCGTGGGTCAGGCGCTCGTCCAGCTTGTCGGCCTCGTAGGGCGAGCCGTTGGGCACCACCAGCATCTCGGCCCCGCCCTCGGCCAGGCCGGCGGCCACGTCGGGGAACCACATGTCCTCGCAGACCATCAGCCCCATGGCCACGCCGCGCACCATCACGGGTTCGGGCAGGGGGCCGGCCGAGAACACGCGGATCTCGTCGAACACGCCGTAATTGGGCAGGTGGTGCTTCAGCACCGTGGCGGCGATGGCGCCGCCGTCCAGCACCAGGGCGGCGTTGTAGAGCCGCCCGTCCACCCGCCAGGGGGCGCCGATCACCAGGGCCGGGCCGCCGTCGCCGGTCTCGGTCGCCAGGGCGCGCACCGCCGCCTCGACCCCGTCCTGGAAGGCGCCCTTCAGCACCAGGTCCTCGGGCGGGTAGCCGGCCACCGCCAGCTCGGTGGTCACCACCACGTCGGCGCCGGCGGCGGCGCCCTCGGCCCGGGCCCGGCGCAGCAGGTCCAGGTTGGCGTCCAGGGCGCCCACCGTGGGGTTCATCTGGGCCAGGGCGATGGTCAGGGTGTCGGTCATGGAAGGGGGCGCGCCGCCTATTTCCGGCGCAGCAGGAATTCGCGCCCCACCTTGACCGAGGGCACGCCGTCGTAGTCGACGATGTCGGCGGTGGCATAGCTCTCGCGCCAGCGGTCGGGCAGGAAGGACCCGGTGCCGATGGTGTCGATGGGGGCGCCGATCTCGGCCATGACCTTGCACTTGAAGAAGTCGAAGCCCGACGAGGCGACGATGCGCACCCCCGGGAACCCGGCGTCGTCCAGCTTCTCGCGCATGTGGAAGATGGCCGCCGCCGACACCCCGGTGCCGGTCAGGTAGCGCAGGTCGGCGTCGCTGCGGTAGCGGCGGATGGCCAGCGGCGCGTGACGGTCCAGCACGGCGTAGGACTGCTGCGGGTCCAGGCCCTCGACGAAGCGGCCGCCGTGGGTGTCCAGCCGCACGCTGACCCGTCCGGCCTCGGCCAGCTCGGGGAAGCGGCGGCACACGGCCAGGGCGTCGGTGACCTCGCGGCCGTAATAGTCCACCAGCACCACCAGCGGCTGGTCGGGGAAGGCCTCCACGTACATCTCGGCGGCGCGCAGGGTGGACCCGGCGTACCCGATCAGGGCGTGGGGCATGGTGCCCAGGCCGCGATCGTTGCCGAAATAGTGGGCGGTGGCGTCGGTGGCGTTGCCGACGAAGCCCACGGCGCCGAACTCGCGCTGCGCCGCCTGCGAGCCCACGGCGGCGGCGTAGGCCATCATCTCGGCCATCTCGGTGCCGGCGCAGTGGCGCGCGTCCATGGCCAGGAAGGCCACCCGGGGCAGGTCCATGCACATGGTGAAGGCGTTGTAGGCGGCGACGCAGACGGGGCCCAGCTTCTGCAGGTACAGGGTTTCCAGGTCCACCAGCTTGGAGAACGGGCCGGTGATGTACATGATCGGCTCGCCGGCGCCAATCCAGTCGCCTTCCTGGTAGTTCATCTGGATCTGGAATTCGACGCCGCGGGCCGCGGCGATGGCCTGCATCCAGTCGACCATCAGCCGCGGCGCGCAGATGACCGGCCGGCGCATGAACACGGCATAGGTCACCGGCATGTCGCCGAAACGCTCGATGGTCAGGCGCGTCTTGACGAAATAGCGGTCGGTCCAGCGGCTGACCTGGTCATCGGAGGGCCAGGGAACCGGGCGGGACCCCTCGGGCGCGGGCGTGTCGGTCATCGGGCGATGCTCAGCGGGCCGCGGCGACGGCGCTGCCGTTCTCCTTGCTACGGTCGTCCTTCAGGGACTCGGCGATCAGGAACGCCAGTTCCAGGGCCTGTTCGGCGTTCAGGCGCGGGTCGCAGTGGGTGTGGTAGCGGTCGCTCAGGTGGGCCTCGGTGATGGCCTTGGCCCCGCCCACGCACTCGGTCACGTCCTGGCCGGTCATCTCGAAGTGCACGCCGCCGGCATAGGTACCCTCGGCCTTGTGCACGGCGAAGAACCCGCGCACTTCGGACAGGATGCGGTCGAACGGCCGCGTCTTGTAGCCGGTCGAGCTGCGGACCATGTTGGCGTGCATGGGGTCGCAGGCCCAGACCACCTTGCGCCCCTCGCGCTGCACGGCGCGGATCAGGGCCGGCAGCCGGGCCTCCACCTTGTCGGCGCCCATGCGGGCGATGATGGTCAGGCGTCCGGCCTCGTTGCGCGGGTTCAGCACGTCGATCAGGCCCAGCAGGTCGTCGGGGGTCATGGCCGGCCCGGCCTTGCAGGCGATGGGGTTGGCGATGCCGCGCATGAACTCCACGTGGGCGTGGTCCGGCTGGCGCGTGCGCTCGCCGATCCACAGCAGGTGGGCCGAGGTGTCGTACCAGTCGCCGGTCAGGCTGTCGACGCGGGTCAGGCACTCCTCGTAGTTCAGCAGCAGGGCCTCGTGCGAGGTGAAGAAGTCGGTCTCGTGGATCTGCGGCACGTCGCTGAGGCCGCAGGCGCGCATGAACGCCAGGGTCTCGTCCAGGCGGTTGGCCAGGTCGGCGTAGCGTTCCGTCTGCGGGCTGTCGGCGACGAAACCCAGGTTCCAGCGGTGCACCTTCTGCAGGTCGGCGTACCCGCCCTGGGCGAAGGCGCGCAGCAGGTTGAGCGTCATGGCCGACTGGCTGTGGGCGCGCAACAGGCGCTGCGGGTCCGGGGTCCGGGCCTCGGGGGTGAACTCCATGCCGTTCACGCAGTCGCCGCGGTAGCTGGTCAGGGTGACGCCGTCGATGGTCTCGGTGTCCGAGGACCGCGGCTTGGCGTACTGGCCGGCCATGCGGCCCACCTTGACCACCGGCAGGGCGGCGCCATAGGTCAGCACCACGGCCATCTGCAGCATCACCCGGAAGGTGTCGCGGATGTTGTCGGCGTGGAACTCGGCGAAGCTCTCGGCGCAGTCGCCGCCCTGCAGCAGGAAGGCGCGGCCCTCGGCCACGTCGGCCAGCTGTTGCTTCAGGTTGCGCGCCTCGCCGGCGAACACCAGGGGCGGATAGCGGCGCAGGCGCGCCTCGACCTCGGCCAGGGCGTCCGCGTCCGGGTAAACCGGCACCTTCTCGATGGGTTTGGTCCGCCAACTGTGCGGCGTCCACTTCTCGGCCATGCCGAACCTCGTATCCTTCGCCATTGCAAAAAAACGCCTATACGCCTTCTCGCCGCCGTTTTCCAGGAAAACCCGCGTTTTCGGGCGTGCTTGGCCGGTATTGTACCAGCCGGGACCGGCCAAAACGGGGGTCCGCGGGCGATCCGGGATGTGGACCGCCGGCGGCCCTGGTATGATGCCCGGCGGCGGGGCAGAAACCCCACGGCGCCAGGGAAGGGCCGGGAAGGGAGGGACCATGACACGGCACGCCAAGGCCATGCGCATCCACGAAACCGGCGGTCCCGGCGTCATGCGCTGGGAGGACGTGGACCTTGCCGACCCCGGGCCCGGCCAGGTCGTGGTGCGCCACACCGCCGTGGGCCTGAACTACATCGACGTCAACCAGCGCGCGGGCGCCTATCCCCTGCCGGCCCTGCCGGTGGTCCTGGGCATGGAGGGCGCCGGGGTGGTCGAGGAGGTGGGTGCCGGGGTTGCGGATTTCGCCGTCGGCGACCGGGTGTCCTACTGCATGGTCCTGGGCAGCTACGCCACGCGGCGGACCATTGCCGCCGACCGCCTGATCCGGCTGGACGACCGCACCGCGGACGAGACCGCCGCCGCCGCCACCCTGCAGGGCCTGACCGCGCGCTACCTGGTCCGCGAGCTGTACCGGGTGAAGCCCGGCGACACGGTGCTGGTGCACGCCGCCGCCGGCGGGGTGGGGCTGCTGCTGTGCCAGTGGGCCAAGCACCTGGGGGCGACGGTGCTGGGCACCGTGGGCAGTGCGCAAAAGGCGGCCCTGGCCGCCGCCCGCGGCTGCGACCACCCGATCCCGTACCGCGAGATCGACTTCGCCGCCGCGGCCCTGGACCTGACCGGCGGCCGCGGGGTCGACGTGGTCTACGACGCCGTCGGCCGGGACACCTTCGCGCGCGGCCTGGACGCCCTGGCCGAGCGCGGCTGGATGGTCAGCTACGGCCAGTCCTCGGGCCCGGTACCGCCCCTGGACACGGCGCGCCTGGCGGCCAAGGCCCTGAACGTGACCCGGGGCGGCCTGCGCCTGTTCGTGCGCGACCCGGCCTACCGCGCCGAGACGGCGGCCGACCTGTTCGGCCTGATCGCCGACGGGGTGCTGCGGGTGGAGATCAACCAGCGCTACCCCCTGGCCGAGGCGGCGCGCGCCCACGCCGACCTGGAGGCGCGGCGCACCACCGGGTCCACCATCCTGGAACCCTAGGATGTGACCGCGCCCTCGATGCGGGCGCGGACCCGGTCGTAGTTGTCGGCCGTGCAGTAGACGTGCAGCACGTCGCGCCAGGCGTTGCGCAGCACCAGGGCGCGGCGGCGCGGATGGGCGCGCACCGCGCGCACGTCGTCCCAGGACAGGCCCACGGTCTCGCCGGCCATGGCCAGCATGCCGGCGCCCGCGGTGCGGGGGTTGCCGCCCAGGCTGCCGGCGACCACGGTCAGGCGCGCCAGGGCGCGGGCGCGACTGTCGATTCCCTCGTACAGGATTCCGCGGTCGTCCAGGGTGAACCGGGCGCGGAAGCGGTTGCCGAACACGGCCGCCATGATGACGATCCCCAGGATCCCCAGGCCGAGGATGCCCAGGATCAGGATCCCGGCCAGGCGCGGCAGCACCTGCGCCGCGTCGGCGAACAGGAACACCGGCACGGTGATGGCCAGGCAGAGGACCAGGGTGGCCGCCAGTGCCTTGGCCCAGGCGCCCAGGATCAGGGGATTGGTGGCCAGCGGGATGTCCACCTCCCAGACCAGCCGGTCGCCGGCGCCGCCCATGGCTACAGCCGCAGGGTGCTGTGCAGCACCCGGCCGTCGCCCAGGGTGGCCTCGACCAGGAATGTCTGGCCGGCCCGGAAGATTCCCGACGAGTTGGCGAACAGGTCCAGCGTCACGGCGCCGGCGAAGGTGCCCAGGCCGGGCACGTGGGACGGATTGAGCTGGCGCCCGTCGCGCACCAGGCCCAGCATCCAGTAGCTGGAATTGCCGCTGTGCCAGACATGGCCGCCGGCCTTCCGGCCGGCGCTGTCGGCGCTGTAGACGGCGACGCTGGTGATTGCCGTGCCGGCGGGCAGGTCCAGGCCCAGGCGGAAATGGCCGTCGGGCGTGCCGTCGGGGCGGCCGTTGCCCCACTGGCCGACCCGGTCCTCGGCCATGCCGTGCCAGGTGAAGGCGGTCAGGGCGGCCTGGGTGGCGGTGGCCCGGGCCGTGCCGGCCTGTGCCGCCCCCACTGGGCCCAGGCGTTTGAAGCGGAACTCGCTGAAGGTCACGTCGGTGGGATCGTTGGAACCAAGGTTGTTCTGCAGCACGAAGCGCAGGTCCTTCAGCGGCTGCGCGATGCGGTTGGACCAGATCAGGTTCATGTCGCAGTAGCCGCTGATCAGCCCGTTCTGGCGCACGATGCGCAGGGTGCCCGTGGTGCCGCCCGGGGCGTCGCCGCGCAGGCCCGGGGCCCAGACGTGGCACCCCCGGCCCTCGCGGTCGCGCACGACGAAGAACACCGGCCCGCCCTCGAAGGTGGCCTGCAGCTCGATCTGGTTCAGGCCGGAGCCGGCGATGCGGGCGCCGTCATAGCGCAGGTAGATCTCGAAGTCGCCCGCCGCGGTGCCGCCCATGGCCTGCTCGGTCAGGCGCATGCCGGCGTTCTGCAGGTTGCCCGACATGGGCCCGGTCTTGGTGACGCGGATGCGGTCGCCGCTGACCGAGACGGTGTAGATGCCGGGCTTGGTTTCCACCTTGACCAGGCCCGCCACGCCGACGACGGTTTCCGGGCCCGATCCCGTGCCCGTGCCCGTTTCTGGGCCCGTGGCGGGCGTCGCCTTGCCGGTGCCCGCCGCCGGCGCCGGGTCGGTGCCGAAGGATTCCAGGGTCTCGCCCAGGTGGCCGCCGCTGCGGAACACGACGGCGCAGCCGGTGGTGACGCCGCGGTCCGGCTGGCAGGTGCCGCGCCGCACCGTGAACTGCAGGTGGTAGGCCCGCGCCGGCACGGTGAAATCGAAGGCGGCCCGGGCGTTGCCCTGGGCATCGGTGGCCAGCTTGCCGAAGTCCCAGGCGCCGACGGTCGTCGCCGACCGCTTGTCGCGGGTGACCCGCGAGCGTTTCGCCCCCACCTTGTATCCGCCGAAGGATTCGACCACGGCGGCCTGGGCGCCGGACGGCTCGAAGAAGTGGACGCCGGCCACGTAGGCGTGGTTGGGCCGGGCGCCGCGTAGCTCCAGGGTGGCCGAGAAGCGGATCCCGCCGCCCGCCTGGGTGGCCGCGCGCCAGGTGACGGCGCCCTGGGCCAGGGGCTCGTCGAACAGGTCCCAGCCCCGGGTCAGGGCGGCCGTGCGGCCCGCGGACACGGCGGGCGCCGCCTTGCCGTCGCCACCGGCGGTGGTGGCGGCGGCGGCCGCCGCGGCGCATTCCAGCACCACCTTCTTGCGGAAGCCGGCCTCGGGCGAGGCGCCGGCGCTGTGCCAGACGTCGTCGTCGGGGCAGCGCCAGACGGCCACGTAGTCCTTGGCGCAGCCGTACTTGGGGTCGCCGATGACCTTGTAGTCGATGGTGTATTCGCAGCGGTCCTTGCCGTCGCAGGCCTGGGCCAGGTGGCGGGTGACGTTGCCGAAGGGGGCGCCGCAGTTGCCGCCGTAGGTGCCCGTGCGCACGCGGATGCCGGGCCCGTCGTAGGTGCCCACCTGCTGCGGCGTCTTGTCGCCCCAGGGTGGCGGAGTCTCGGCGGTCTTGGCCCCGTCGGCGGGCAGGTCGGCGGGCAGGTCGGCGCCGAAGGATTCCAGGGTCTCGCCCAGGTGGCCGCCGCTGCGGAACACGGTGGCGCAGCCCGAGGTGACGCCGCGCGCCGGCTCGCAGGCACCGACGCGGACCGTGAACTGCAGGTGGTAGGCCCGCGCCGGCACCGGGAATTCGAACACGGCCCGGGCATCGCCCCGCCCGTCGGTGGTCAGCTTGCCGAAGTCCCAGGCGCCGACGGTGGTGGCGGTCCGGCTTTCGCGGCGGATCCGCGAGCGTTCCGCCCCGACCTTGTATCCGCCGAAGGACCCGACCACGGCGGCCTGGGTGCCGGGCGGTTCGAAGAAATGGACGCCGGCCACGTAGGTGTGGTTGGGCCGGGCGCCGCGCAGTTCGAAGGTGGCGGAGAAGAAGATGCCGCCGCTGGACAGGGTGACCGCGCCCCAGGTGACGCTGCCCTGGCCCAGGGGATCGTTGAACTGGTCCCAGCCCCGGGACAGGGCGACCGTGCGGCGCAGGCCGTCCGGCGCGGGCGTGGTGGCCGGTCCCGGCGGCAGGGGCGGCTTCGCCGGTTCCGCCACCGCTTTCCCCTCGCGGCGCCAGGTCAGGGCGTGGCCGCCGCCCGACCAGCTGGCCCGGCCGGTCAGGGTTGCGCCGTCGTCGCCGAGCTGCATGTCCCGGTCCTGCCAGGCGCCGGGCCGGCTGCGCGGCATGTTGTCGTGGCGCAGCTGGGCCACCAGATGGCCCCTGCCGTCGATGGTACCCTCCATGACCCACGAGGCGGTGCCGCCGCCGGACGGGTAGCTGCAGCGGGCCGTGAACCGGTCGCCGGTCTGACTGACCTGCACCACGTGCGGCGTCCCGGGGGCATCCTCGTACCAGGTGCCGGCGATGTCCGGCGCCGTGCGCGCCGGCTGCGGCGGCGGCTCGGCCACGGGCTCGGCCCCGCTGGCGCCCAGGACCTCCAGGCTGTGCACCTGGTAGGGGCGCGACGGCGCCGTGGTCACCACCACCCGGTCGGGCCGCACCGGCGGGTCGAAGTCCAGGCGCAGCCAGGTCGCCTGGCCCGGCTCCTTGAGGGCCGAGGTCCAGCCCCGGGCGCCCCGGTTCAGGTAGGTGTAGGCGGTGACCCCGTCTGCGGCCTGGGCGGCGGAATAGCCGCGCCCGTAGTCGGACTCGGCGGTGATCCGGCCGGGCTGCACGGTCCGGCCGCCGGCGAACACTTGCACCTCGCCGATCCGCGCGCTGTCCGGGTGGCCGCGGGCCGTCACCTCGGACGGCTGGGTGATCCAGATCCACAGGCTGGCCACCGTGCCGGCGCGCAGGGGCAGGTTCACCTGGGCGCCCTTGTTGCCGGTCACCTTGGCCAGGGACCGGCTGCCCGGCGGCAGGCCCCGCTCCTGGGCCGTCCGGCGCTCGTCCCGCAGGCGATCCCGCGCCAGGGCCTCGCTGGAAGCCAGGTTCCGCTCCTCGGCCGGCGACAGCTCCCAGGTCCGCGTCTGGGCGGCGTTTTCCAGCACCCCGGCCCAGTCGCCGTCCGCCACCAGGCGGTCGTGGTTGGCGCGCTGGGCGGCGATGAAGCGGTTGTAGTCGGCCAGGGCGGCGTTGAAGTCGGACATGACCCGGCGGGACAGGGGATTGGCCATGCCGCCCGGCATGTCGTGCTGCAGGTCCTGCATGCGCAGCATGGTCTTCTGCGCCGTGAACACCTTGTGGGCGGCGATCTCGCCGTCGAACCGCGCCGCCTCGGCCTCGACCCGCGGCCAGGCCGGGGCGAAGCGGTCGGCCTCGGCCAGCCGTTGCGCCACGATACCGTTGTCGGGGGCCAGGTCGCGGGCCAGGCGCAGGTCGTCGAGGGCGGCCGGGAAGTCGCGGTCGCGCACGGCCTGCCAGCCCCGGTCCGACGCCTTGGCCGCCACCTGGGCGGCCACCGGCCGCGCCGCCGCCGGGTCCAGGCGCCGCAGCTCGTCCACCGCCGCCGCCGCCGCGGCCAGGTCGCCGCCGTCGGCGGCGGCGCGGGCGCGGGTGGCCAGGGTGTCGGCCTGGACCCGCCGGATTTCGCCGTCCGCGCCCGTTGGCGTCGGCGGCGAGGGGTCGACCACGGTAACGGTCACCTGGCCGCGGCCCAGCTCAAGCCCGTCGCCGTCGCGGGCGGTGACCTGGGCCTCCACGGTGCCAGCCTCGGACCGGGTCACCGTGGGGTTCTGCACCTGGGCGTTGCCCAGGGTGGTGCCGGGGTTGACGGTCCAGGTCCAGCGCACCGTGGCCGGCGGCGGCCCGCCGCTCAGCTCGGCGGTCAGCGAGATGCGGTCGTGGACGGCGTGGGCCCCCGGCGGCGCCGGTTTCAGGCCGCCGGTCGCGGCGTCCCACGCCATGGGCGGGTTCGCCGGTGGCCGCACCCGGGCCTGGACGGTGTAGGACCGGCCGGTATAGGTGCCCTCCACCTGGGCGATCTCGTCGCCGTGCGCCGGCACCCGGGCCAGCACGCGCAGGGCCGTGGGGTCGGTACCGCGCAGGCGGAAGGCGATCTCGCCGGCGTTGGGCGTGATTTCCAGGCGGTTGGCGGATTCGGGGCTGATCCAGCGGAAGTCGAGCAGCTCGTCGGGCACCGGCGGCTCGGCGACCACCAGGACGCGCACGTCCTGGCCGACGAATCCGGCGCCGTCGGGCGGGTCGAAGGCCAGGGTGAAGGCGGGCGCCGCCACCTGGACCGTGACCTGGTCGCACTCGCCCAGGGTGGCGTAGGCGCCGCCGTCGCGCTTCTGGATCTCGCACCACAGCTTGACCTCGCCGACCCGGTCCCAGGTCACCGCGGTGCCGGCCGGGCCGCTGGTGGGCCGGGCGAAGGCCAGCTCGGGCGACGCCTGCCAGACCACGCGCAGGTCGCCGCCGTCAAGGTCCGGCCCCTGCACGGCCAGGTTCGCCGTGCCGCCGTAGGGCACCTGGGCCGCGGCGCCCGCCACCTGCCACCGGCCGCCGGCCGTGCGCAGGGTCAGGCGCCCCTCGCCACGCTTGCCGGCGGCGTCGGCGACGGTCACCACCACCTCCAGCGCGCCGGGTCGCGTGACCGTGGCCGTGGCCGTGGCGCCGGTGCCGGCGGCGCCGGCCCAGGCGAAGGCATAGGGCGCCTTGCCGCCCTGCACGGTGGCGGTCAGGCTGACCGCCTGGCCCAGGGCCACGTTGCCGGCCGGGCCCTGGACACGCACGGTCAGGTCGCCCTTCTTCTTCTGCGCCGTGGGCAGGTCGACGGTGGCGCAGTCCACGCGGTAGTCCAGGCGCGGCACCACCGGGTCGGGGTAGGGGAAGGGCAGGGCGTAGGTTTCGGCGATGTCCTCGGCGTCCTCGAACCAGTGGCGATAGCTGCGGTAGCCGGCGGATTCCAGGGTCAGCACCCGGTCGTGGACCTCCTTCTGGGCGCGGCGGATCAACTGCCGCTCGGCCAGGGCGCGGTCGTCCAGATCGCCGATGCAGGCTTCCGAGAACTCGTAGCTCTTGTCGACGCAGGCCTCGCGGCAGGGATCGTCGCGGTCCGGGCATTTCTCGCCGCAGGCCAGGGCCACCTCGGTGCGTTTCTTCTCGACCGCCGCCAGCACGGCCTTCCAGGCCGTCCAATCCGCCCCCTCCAGGGCGTTCACGTAGTCCTTCCACGCCAGGGCCCAGGCCAGGCGCTCCTGCTTCAAAGTTTCCAGGGCGTCGAAGATGGGCTTCAGGCGCGCCTCGTAGGCGGCCACGTCGTCGAACCGGTCCTCGCGCGACTGCTCCTTGTCCTGCATGTCCGACAGCGCCCGCCAGTCCCCCGCCGCCAGGGCGGCGGCGATGGCCGCGGTGTCCGGGCCGTCCGACGCCGACGACTTGCGCCGGCCCGGCCGCTGGGCGCCGCCGTCGTCCTTGTCGGGCTCGTCCGAGGCCACGGCGGGGCCGCGCACCTTGATCCTGGTTTCCGTCCGCCCGGCGCGGCCGTCCGGCGCGGTCGCGTCGACGGTCACGGTCAGTTCCCGCCCGGCGTATTCGGGGCCGTTGATGACGAACCGGCGGTCCCATTCCTTGTCCACCAGCACCCGTGCCCCGTCGCGGACCTGCCAGCGGTAGGTGACCCCCGGGTCCAGGGGCGCGGTCACTTCCAGGGTCTCGCTCTCGTCGTCGCCGATCTCGGCGCGGTGCGGCGCCAGGGTCACCACCAGGGGATCGATGGAGGTCACGGTCACCTGCGCCTGGGCCCGGCCCTCGCGGCCCTTCTCGTCGACCACCACCAGGTCCACGGTTACGGTCTGCCCGGCCCGGCCCTCGCCGCGGAAGTCGATGGCGTCCACCCCCGCGCCCTGGGCCAGGACCTCTGCGCCCACCACCCACTGGTAGGACAGGCGCCCGCTGTCGGCCAGGGGCGTGACCTGGGCCGCCAGGCGGGCGACCCCCTCGTCGCCGCGGTCGCGGATGCGGCCGTCGGCGGGGTCGACCTGGATTTCGACCAGCAGGTTGTCGCCGCCCAGGCGGCGCAGGCGCAGGGTCGGCACGGCCGGGGCCGCGGCGGCGTCCGGGTCGGGCACGGTCACCTGCCCCGAAGCCGAGGTAAATCCCTCGGCCCGCACCTCGACCGGATAGGTGCCCGGGTCCAGGCCCGAAAGCTCGTACAGGCCGCCGCCGCGGTGATCGGCGCGGCGCGCCTCGTCGCCCACCCGCAGCGTCACCGCCGCCGTGGCGATGGGCGGGGCGCCGTCCGCCTCCTCCAGCACCCGCACCGAGGCGGTGCCGGTGGCCCCGGCGTAGCGGGCGCGGAACTCGCGCACCAGCTTGTCGCGGCTGGCCTGGCGGGTCTCGGCGGCGCGGCGGAAGCTGGCGGCCGAGACGGCGGGCACCTTCATGGTCTTCAGGGCCCGCAGCCACAGGTCCTCGACGGCGATCCAGCCGGCGGTGCGCCGGTCCAGGTCGGAATCCAGGTCCGGCTTGGCGCCGTACTGGGTCTTGATGGCGCCCAACTCCTGCTCCACCGCCGCCGTGATGCGCCCGACGGCGCCCTTCCAGGGCCTGATGGCGGCCAGGTCGTGGTCGTCGTGGCCGTTCAGGAACACGATGCCGGTCAGCAGGCGCTGTCCGTGCTGCTCGCGCGGCTGCGTCGGCAGGCCATAGCGGTTGGCGATGCCGGCCGCGTCCGCCTCCAGGGCGTCGCGGGCGGCCAGGACGGTGCGGTAGGCCTCGCGCATGCGCATGATGATGACGGCGCCCCGGGTGGACTCGGACTCGGTGCGCGGGCCGCCCCACACCCCGGTGCGCCAGGCGTTGCGCAGGCGGTTGCCGAAATCGGTCAGGCCGCCGGTGTCCCACTCCTCGGCCAGGGCCGCCTCCACCTGGTCGCGGATGGCCAGTTCGTCGGCGGCGGCCATCAGCTCGCCGTACAGGGCCGGCAGCTTGCCGGTGGCCTCGGCGACCTCGGCGGCGCGGCGCTTCTCCAGCTTCTCGACCAGGTGGTGGACGAACTCGCGCTTGATCTGGATCCAGCGCTCCCGCGCCTGCTTCTGGAAGTGGGCGACCACCTTCTCGCCGGCGGCGCCGTGCTTCTGCAACTCCTCCAGGGTCTGCAGGAAGGGGTCCGCCTGGCGCAGGTTGTTGGCCAGGGTCTGGTCCAGGCCCTCGTCCAGCAGGAAGGCGCGGGCCTGCAACAGCTCGTCGCGGGCATAGAGGTTGCCGTTGTAGACCACGCTGCGCAGGTGCGGCGCGCCGTCCTCGCCGTCGACGAAGACCGCCTCGGCGTACAGGCCGTCGATCAGCAGCTCCAGCTCGGCGTTCCACCAGGCCCGGTAGCCGGCGTCGTACATGGACTGGGCCAGGCCGTACAGCCCCTCGGGCACGGCCAGGGGCGGGAAGATCATGTACACCACCTCGACCCCGGCGCGCAGGTAGTTGCCCATGTACAGGGCCTCGGCGGCGCCGCCCCCGGGCACGCGGCGGCGGAAGATCTCGGCCGACAGGTTCTGCAGGGCCTCGCCCGGGGTCGCCGCCTGGGTCAGGGCGGCGTAGTAGGCGTCGCACTCCTGCGCCAGGTTGAAGGCCTTGAAGGCGGTGTTGTTGCCCAGCCGGCCCAGGATGCTCTGGTTCAGGCGCTGGTTGATGGCGGCGATGCGCGGGAAGCTGGCGACGATGGCGCGGCGCTTGCCCGTGGCCGGGTCGGTGCCCAGGTCCAGGGCGATCACGCCGCGGTCGCGCAGGGCGCCCAGGGTGGTGTCGTCCAGGATGTCCAGGACCGAGTTCAGGGCGTCGATCTTGGCGTCGGCCAGGGTCAGGGCCGTGCCCGCCGGGGCCTTGCGCGCCAGGGCGTCGTAGTTGCGCACCAGCCAGGTGTCGATGTGGCCGACCACGGCGCCCATGCGCAGCAGCAGGGCGTCGTTGTGGGCGGCCGCGTCCTGCAGCAGCTCGCGGATCTTCTCCAGTTCGGCCGGGGGCAGGGCGAAGGCGCGCTGGCCGGCGTGGCCCTCGATCAGCTTGGTCAGGGCCGAGACCTTGCGCAGGATGTCCACCGGGACCGGGGTGGCGTCGGCCTTCATGGCCTCCAGCCCGGCGGCCAGCATGCGCAGGGTGTCGGCCAGGCGCTCGGGCCGCAGGTCGTCGGGGGTGCCCGGCCCGGCGGCGGCGCCGCGCACGTTGAAGGCGTCGGTCAGGCCGGCGATGCGGGTGTCCAGGCCGTTGCTGACGTTCTTCCAGATCATCTCCTGGACCTTGGCCAGGAACGCCTCGGCGCCGCCCGGCGCCACGTCCAGCTCGGCGCGGCCGTCGACGACGCGCATCTCGAACAGGCCCGGCGCGCCCAGCCGGGCCAGCCCGTCGTGGATGAAGCGGGCCATGTCCGACCCGGTGGCGGTCTTGGCCATCTCGTCCACCTGGCGGGCGAACTCGGCCCAGGCCGGGTCGGCGGCGCCCAGGCCCAGGTCGCCGGTGATCTGGTCGTTGCTGCGGCGCAGGTACTTGGACCCCTTCTTGACCACGTCGAGGGCCGTGAACACGTCCACGTTGGCGACGATGTCCTTCTGCAGGTGGCGCACCATTTCCATGGACAGCATGGGCTCGACGGTCTGGCCGCGGCGGTCGTTCCAGGTGCTTTCCAGGCGCGCCGCCAGGTCGCGGCTGGTGGCCTCGTGGGGGCTGTCGCGGTACCGCAGCGCCGCCTGCTCCAGCACCGTCTCCATCAGGGCCTGGCGACCGCTGACGGCCTCGGCCCCGTCGGTGCCCACGGAGTCCGGGTTGGCGAAGTCGATGCGCTCGACGCCGTGGTCCATGGCCATCATGGCGTCGTCGGCGAACTTGCGCCCCTGGATGCCCATGTACACCATCAGCTCGGCGAAGCCGTGCGCCGTGGCCACCGAATCGATGGCCACCATGTCCAGCCCGGTGGCGGTCTTGATGATGTCGGCGAAGGCGTCGCGCAGGGCCAGGATGACCTCGGGCCGGGCACCGACGAAGGAGAAGTCGATGTCGCCGGCCAGCACGAACATCTCCGGGTTCTGCACCGCCCACTTGCCGATCTTGGCCAGGAACACCGAGCCCACGGCATCGCTGCCGAAGCGCCCGGCGACCCGGCGCACGGCGCCGCGGATGGCCTCCAGGGTCACCTGGCGGCGGTGCACCAGCAGGGCCTTCTCCACCGGCGTGCCGCCGCCGCCGAACTTGTCGCCCAGGGCGGCGTCGGCCAAGCCGACCTCGGTCAGGCGGGTCTTCAGGCGGTTGAGCTCGACCATAGGGGCGTCCAGGCCCAGGGTCGCCACCTTGTCGAAGAACCGCTTGGCCACCGCGCCCTCGGGCTCGCCGCCGGCCAGGGCGCGGCGGGCCTCGTACATCCATTGCGCCATGGTGCGCTGGGTCGATGTCAGGCGCTGCAGCTCGGGGCCGCTGAGACCGGTGTCGGAGTCCTTGTCGTCCTTGGCGGTGACGGTGATGTCGGCCTGCACCAGGGCGCCGCCCACGTCGGCCAGGACCCGGCCGGCGCCGGGCGCGACCCCCTTGACCAGGGCGCGCGAATCGTTGGACCCCACCAGTTGCAATTCGCGGGTGACCAGCCAGCGCACCCCCGTGGGCAGGCCGTCGGCGCGCAGGGTGATCCCGACGGTGTCACCCACCGCCACCCGCGGCCGGTCGGGTACCAGGACCGTGTCCGCCGCCGCGGGCAGGGTCCAGGCCACGAGAACCGCCAGGAACCAAACGACTCGATTGACCGAAACCGGCATCTCCTCGTCCCCATCGATGCGCGGTGTTTGGTGCGTGGACCGGGAGCAGGGTTCTCCATTTCACGCGATGAACGTGTATTATACCACCCGATCCCGGTCCGAAGCCAGCGCCGCGGGCCGAAGGCGCGAAAACGGGAACGCCCGGGGGCGTTCCCGTTGCTCGTCGGGCGGCGGCGGCCGCCGGTTGGTCAGAGGCTCCTGGTGCAGAAGTACCAGTCGGTGCACTCGTAGCCCTCGGCCATGCGCTGGGCGGCCTCGGCGGCCGTGGCCGGGGGCGGCACGATCACCTTGTCGCCGGGCTGCCAGCCCTCGGGCGTCGCCACCCCGTGCTCGGTCGAGGTCTGCAGCGCCTTGACCAGGCGCAGGAACTCGGGGATCGAGCGGCCGTTGGACATGGGGTAGTAGACCATGGCCCGCAGCACGCCGTTGGGGTCGATGATGAAGGTCGCCCGCACCGCCGAGGTGTCCGACGCGCCCGGCTGGATCATGCCGTAGGCGTTGGCCACCTTCATGCTCAGGTCGGCGATGATGGGGAAGGTGATCTCGACCCCGAACTTCTCGCGGATGTTGGTCTCCCAGGCGATGTGCGAGAAGGTGCTGTCGATGGACAGGCCCAGCAGCTCGGTGTTCAGGGCCTTGAAGTCGTCCGCGGCGCGGGCGAAGGCCATGAACTCGGTGGTGCAGACGGGGGTGAAGTCGGCCGGGTGCGAGAAAAGCACCAGCCACTTGCCCTTGTAGTCGTCCAGCTTTCTGACGCCGTGGGTGGTCGGCGCCTCGAAGTCGGGGGCCCGCTCGTTCAGGCGCGGCATGGACGGGGCGGTCTGGGTGTCGGTCATTGATCTTGACTCCTTGTGTTGTGGTTGGAAGGGCACCGGTTCGGCGGTCGGAGGATTCCGGGGGTGTCTGGCCGGCGGTCTGTATATTAGATGATGCTAATTTAGCCGATCCCGATAAATTCCAAAAGGCGATAATTAAGATTTATTTGATCGAATTTATCGATCAAATAGCCCATGGAAATCGGCCGCCAGCGGGGCCCCCGGGCGGGCGGATCAGGCGGCCAGCCCGGGACGATCGGCCCAGGCAATCAGCCCGGGCCGTCAATAGGTCTTGCGGTAGGCCATGGCGCGGCGCACGCGGGCGGCCGCCAGGTCGTCGGCGGCCTGGCGCGGCGGCACGGCGCGGGCGGCGGCGTCCTCCAGCACGGCGCGGGTGTTGCCGCGGATCTTCTCCTCGATCACGGCGAAGGCGTCGGCCCGGGTGCCGCCGGCGTATTCCACGGCGGCGCAGATGACGCCGCCGGCGTTGGCGATGAAGTCGGGCAGCACCAGGATGCCGCGTTCGTGCAGGCGGCGCTCGGCCCCGGCCGTGGCCGGAATGTTGGCGCCCTCGGCCACCAGGCGGGCGCGCAGGCGGTCCACGTTGTCGCCGTGGATCACGTCGGGCCGGGCGGCGGGGATCCAGACCTCGCAGTCCACCGCCACCAGGTCGTCGGCGGCCAGGGGCGTGCCGGCGGCGCAGTCGGCCACGCCCTTGCCGGCGGCCTTGGCGGCGTCCAGGGCGTCCAGGTCGATGCCGTCGGGGTTCGCCAGGGCGCCGCGGCTGTCCGACACGGCGACCAGGCGCGCGCCCCGGGCGGCCAGGAACCGCGCCGCGTGGCGGCCCACCGAGCCGTATCCCTGGACCACCACCCGGGCGCCGTCCAGCTCCAGCCCGCAGAATCCGCGCGCCGCGTCGATGGCCTGGGCCAGGCCGAACCCGGTGGCGCCGATCCGGTCCAGCGGGATGCCGCCCAGCTCGGGCGGCAGGCCCACCGACCGCCCGGTCACGTCATGGACCCAGGCCATGCAGGTCTCGTCGGTGCCCATGTCGGGGCCGGGGATGTAGTCGCGCAGGTCGGCGATGGCCTTGGCGAAGGCGCGGATGGTGCGCTCCTTGTCCGCCGCCGGCATCCTGGGGTCGCCCACGATCACCGACTTGGCGCCGCCGTGGCGCAGGCCGGCGGCGGCGTTCTTCAGGGTCATGGCCCGGGCCAGGCGGACGCATTCCTCCAGGGTCACGTCGGCGGCCATGCGGGTGCCGCCGATGGCCGGCCCGGCGGCCACGTTGTCGACCACGACGATGGCCTTCAGGCCCGTGGCCGGGTCGTACAGGTGGATGATCTTCTCGGGGCCCAGGTCGTCGGCGAAGGCGAAGGGGGTGGTCATGGCCGGGTCCTCCCGTTCATGCGTTCCGTTCCAGGTCGTCCTTCAGCGCCATCAGGAAGGCCGCTGCCTCGGCCCCGGTGACGGCGCGGTGGTCGAAGGTGACCGACAGGGGAAGCAGCCAGTGCACGGCGATGCCGCCGGCGGAATCGGCCACCGGCTCGCGCCCGGCGCGGCCGGCGCCGACGATGGCCACCTGGGGCCGGGGGATGACCATCACCGCGTGGCGCCCGCCCAGGGGCCCGAAGTTGGACAGGGTGATGGTGGCGCCGCGCATCTCGGCCGGCGGGATGGTGCGGGCGCGCACGTCGCGCTTCAGGGCGTCGAGGCCGGCGCGCAGGTCGTCGGCTGCGCGGTTGGCCACGTCGCGCAGCACCGGCACGAACAGGCCCTCGTCGGTGTTCACGGCCAGGCCCAGGTCGACCGTGGCGTGCAGGCGCCGCGCACCGCGCCCGGCCTCGTACCAGGCGTTCAGCGCCGGGGCGGCGGCGCAGGCCCGGGCCACGGCGCGGATCAGGCGTTCGGTCACGTCCTGACCCCCGCTATCAAGCGCATACCAAGATTCGACGTCGGCGCGGTCGGTGACGCTGGCGCGCACGGCGTCGGCGGCGGCCATGTTGGCGGCCATGGCGCGGCGCGGGCCGCGCAGGGGCTCGTCGTCGCCGTCACCGCCCCCGTTTTCGCCGGTGGCGGCGACGGCGCGCACGTCGTCGCCGGTCACCGTGCCGCCGGGGCCGGTGGCGGTCACGGCGGCCAGGTCCACGCCCAGGTCGGCGGCCAGCTTGCGCACCGCCGGGGCGGCCCTGACCCGTGCCGGCGCGGCCGCGACCTCGCCCACCACCGTGCCGGTGTCGGCGGCGGGGGCGGTCTCGAACTCGACCAGGGGCGCGCCCACCGGGATCACGGCGCCCGCCTCGGCGCACAGGCGCTTGATGCGGCCGGAATGGGGCGAGGGCACCTCGACCACCGCCTTGTCGGTTTCCACCGACACCAGGGGCTGGTCGGTGACCACGTGTTCGCCCGCGGACACGTGCCAGCCGACGATCTCGGCCTCCTGCAGGCCCTCGCCCAGGTCGGGCAGGCGGAACACGGCGTCGTCGCGGTCATCCATCATGCGTACTCCATCAGGCCCCGCGCCGCCGCCAGGATCCGGTCGGTGCCCGGCATGTACCGGCGTTCCTGCCGCGGGTAGGGCATGACCGTGTCCCATCCGGCCACCCGGCGCACGGGCGCGCGCAGGTCGAACAGGCCGTCGTCGGCCAGGCGCGCGGCCACCTCGGCGCCGAACCCGGCGGTCAGCGCCGCCTCGTGGACGATGACGCAGCGGCCGGTCTTGGCCACCGAAGCCAGGATCGTGTCCGTGTCCAGGGGCTTCAGGGTGGCGACGTCGATGACCTCGGCCGCCACCCCCTCGCGGTCCAGGGCCTGGGCCGCGTCCAGGGTCTCGGCCACCATGGCGCCCCAGGTGACCAGGGTCAGGTCCGTGCCCGGGCGCAGCACGAAACAGCGGTCCAGCGGCGCGCCGGCGCCGTCGTCGGGCACCTCCTGGCGCCGCGCCCGGTACAGGCGCTTGGGTTCCAGGAACACCACCGGGTCCGGGTCGCGGATGGCCGACAGCAGCAGGCCATAGGCCCGGGCCGGCGACGACGGCACCACCACCCGGATCCCCGGCACGTGCGCGAACAGGGACTCGAAGCTTTCGGAATGGTGCTCGGGCGCGTGGATGCCGCCGCCATAGGGGGCGCGCAGCACCAGCGGGCAGGTCAGCCGCCCGCGGGTGCGGTTGCGCAGGCGGCCGGCGTGGTTCATGACCTGGTCCAGGGCCGGCAGCATGAAGCCCATGAACTGGAACTCGGCCACCGGGCGGAATCCCTGGGCCGCCACGCCCACGGCCAGGCCGGCGAACAGGCCCTCGGACAGGGGCGTGTCCAACACCCGGTCGGGGCCGAACCGGGCCAGCAGGCCGTCGGTGGCGCGGAACACGCCGCCGTCCACGGCCACGTCCTCGCCGAACACGATGACCCGGTCGTCCTCCGCCATGGCCCGCGCCAGGGCCAGGTTCACGGCCTCGACCAGGGTGATGTCAGGCATGGTCGGCCTCCGCCTGGACCAGGGCCGCCCGTTGCCCGGCCAGGGCCGGCGGCAGGGTGGCGTACAGGTGGTCGAACAGGGCCGCGGCCGGCTCGGGGGCCAGGGCCTGGGCGTCCCGGGCGGCGGCCTCGACCCGGGCGGCGCAGTCGGTCAGCAGGGCCTCCTCGTCGTCGCGGGTCCAGGCGCCGCGCGCCGTCAGGTGGGCGCGCAGGCGGGCGATGGGGTCCTCCTTCCAGTGGCGCCCCACTTCCTCGTCGTCGCGGTAGCGGCTGGCGTCGTCGGCGGTGGTGTGGTCGCCCAGGCGGTAGGTCAGGGCCTCGATCAGGTGCGGCCCGCCGCCGGCCCGGGCCCGGTCCAGGGCCTGGCGCAGGGCGTGGCACAGGGCGACCACGTCGTTGCCGTCCACCTGCTCGCCGGCGAAGCCGGCGGCGACGGCCTTCTGGGCCAGGGTCCGCGCCGCCGTCTGGTGCGCGCGCCGGACCGAGATGGCCCACTGGTTGTTGGCGACCACGAACACCAGCGGCAGGGTCCAGGCCCCGGCCAGATTCATGGCCTCGTAGACGTCGCCCTTGGAGGTGGCGCCGTCGCCGAACACGCACACGGCGGCGCGGGCCTCGCGGCGCAGCTTGAAGGCCAGGGCGACGCCGGCGGCGTGGGGGGCGTGGCTGCCCACCGGGATGCACACCGGGAAGTCCTGGCGCGGACCGGCGAAGTCGTTGCCGCGCTCGTCGCCGGCCCAGAACAGGAACAGCTCCTGCAGCGTCACGCCGCGCACCAACTGCGCGCCGTGCTCGCGGAACGAGGGCACCAGCACGTCGGTGTCCACCATGGCGGCGCCGACGGCCACGGCCACCGCCTCCTGGCCCAGGGACGGGGCATAGGTGCCCAGGCGCCCGGTGCGCTGCAGGGCGATGGCCTTGGTGTCGAAGGCCCGGGCCAGGACCATGTGGCCGTACAGGCGGCGCAGGGTCGGGTCGTCGAAGAAGCCGGGCAGGGGGGCGACGGCGGTGCCGTCGGGCGCCAGGAAGCGCGTGAAATCGACGTGGAAGTCGGCGACGCGGTCGGTCATGCGGCGTCCCCCCGCGGCACCGGCCGCGCCCGCGGCCCGCCGTCCGCCAGGGCCTCTTCCATGGCCTGGCGCATGCGGAACTTCTGCACCTTGCCGGTGACGGTCATGGGGAAGTCGACCACGAACCGGATGTGGCGCGGGACCTTGAAGTGGGCCAGGCGGTCACCGCAGTAGGTGCGGATCTCCTCGGCCGTGGCGCCGGCGCCGCGGCGCAGCTTGATCCAGGCACAGACCTCTTCGCCGTATTTTTCGTCGCGCACCCCGAACACCTCGGCCGCGTCCACCTTGGGGTGGGTGTACAGCACGTCCTCGATCTCGCGCGGGTAGATGTTCTCGCCGCCGCGGATGATCATGTCCTTCAGGCGGCCGACGATGCGGCAGTACCCGGCCTCGTCCATCACCGCCAGGTCGCCCGAGTGCATCCAGCCGGCGTCGTCGATGGCCGCCGCCGTGCGCTCGGGGTGCTCCCAGTAGCCGCGCATGACGCAGTAGCCCCGGGTCAGCAGCTCGCCGGCCGTGCCGGTGGGCACCACGCAGCCCTCGGCGTCGACGATCTTGACCTCGGTGTGGGGCAACACCCGGCCCACCGTCGACACCCGGCGCGCCACGCTGTCGTCGACCCGGGTCTGGAAGCTGACCGGGCCGGTCTCGGTCATGCCGTAGGCGATGGTGATCTGCGGCAGGTGCATGTCGCCCATGACCCGGCGCATCAGCTCCTCGGGGCAGGGCGCGCCGGCCATGATGCCGGTGCGCAGGTGGTGCAGGTCGAAGCGCGCGAACTCGGGGTCGTCCAGGGCGGCGATGAACATGGTCGGCACCCCGTGCAGGGCGGTGCACTGCTCGGCCTCCAGGGCGTCGAGGGTGGCGCGGGGGTCGAACCCGGCCGACGGCAGCACCGCGCAGGCGCCCACGGTGACGCAGGCCAGGGTGCCCAGGACCATGCCGAAGCAGTGGTACATGGGCACCGGCACGCACAGCCGGTCGGACGGCGTCAGGTCCATATTGGCGGCCACCAGGCGGGCGTTGTTGACGATGGCGTGGTGGCTCAGCACCGCGGCCTTGGGGGTGCCGGTGGTGCCGCTGGTGAACTGGATGTTGACCGGGTCGTCGAACTGCAGCGCCTCGGCCAGGTCGCCGACCCGGGCGCGGTCCCGCGCCGTCGCGCCGTGGCGGACCTGGCCGTAGGACAGGGTGCCGGCCGGGGCCTCGGCGGCCAGCACGATCACCCGTTCCAGGTCCGGCAGCTCGCGGTTGGGGAAGGCCAGGCGGTTGATCCCCGGCGACAGGCGCCGCAGCATGGCCAGGTAGTCGCTGTCCTTGAACCGGTCGGCGGTGATCAGGGCGCGGCAGCCCACCGACCGCAGGGCCTGGCGCAGCTCGGGCAGGCGGTAGGCGGGGTTGATGTTGACCAGGATCAGCCCGGCCTTGGCGGTGGCGAACTGGGCGACGACCCACTCGGCGCAGTTGGGCGCCAGCAGGCCGATGCGCTCGCCCCGGCGCAGGCCCAGGGACAGCAGCCCGGCGGCCAGGGATTCCACCTGTGCCGCCAATTCCAAGTAGGTCCACCGGATGCCCTGGTGCCGGACGACAAGGGCTTGATGATGGGGCCAGTGGCCGACCGCCCGGTCGAACACGCCGCCCACGGTCTCGCCGCGAAGCGGCGTGGGGCCGGGGCCACTGACGTAACTGCGGAGCAACCCGGACATCCGTCCACTCCGACCTGCACGCCGACCCCGTTTCCCGTCCAAGATTCGGTGACGCAAACGGGCGTCTGAACAAGGTCATATTATAGCAGAAACGCACCGCCTTGGACAGGGCGACCCCGTGCCCTCGGCGGGCTGCCGGCCGCGCCGGTGGATTCGAAAACGGATTTCAAATAGGCTGCGCCGACGGGGACGACGACACAGGAAAGAGCCACCTTGCCGCGGAGAAAGGAAAAGCCGGCCGGTACGGCCGAGGAGAAGGACTACCGGTTCATGACCGCCCTGGCGCGCGGGCTGTCGGTCCTGCGCGCCTTCGGCCCCGACAACCGGCCCCTGGGCAACGCCGAGATCGCCGAGCGCGTGGGCCTGCCCAAGCCCACCGTGTCGCGCATCACCTTCACCCTGACCGAGCTGGGGTACCTGAACTACGTCGAGGATTCGGGCCGCTACCTGTTGGGGCCCGGGGTCCTGACCCTGGGCTACGACGTGATGGCGCAGATGGAGATCCGCGACATCGCCCGCCCCTACATGCAGGAGCTGGCCGACTACGCCGACGCCTCCATCTACCTGGGGGTGCCCAACGGGCTGGAGATGATCTACATCGAGGCCTGCCGCACGCCGGCCTCGATGGCCATCCGTTTGGGGGTCGGGTCGCGCATTCCCATGCCCAGCACGGGCATGGGCCGGGCCTTCCTGGCGGCCCTGCCCGAAGACGACCGGGCCAAGATGGTGGCCCAGCTGGCCCGGCACCACGGCGCCGACTGGCCGCGCCTGGAACAGGGCATGACGCGGGCCCTCAAGCTGGCCAAGGAACGCGGGTTCGCCATGACCGTGGGCGAATGGATCTCGGAGGCGAACTCGGCCGGCGCCGCGATCCGCCGCCCCGACGGCTACCCGGCCTACGCCCTCAACGTCGGCGGCCTGCGCTCGATCATCACCAAGGAGCGCCTGGAAAAGGACCTGGGGCCGCGCGTCCTGGGGGTCGCGCGGCAGATCGAGCACGTGGCCCGCGGGCTGATCTGAGCCGCCCGCCCGGCGCCTCAGATGGCCATGCTCTGGCCGCCGTTCACGTCCAGCGACGCGCCGGTGACGAAGCCCGCCTCCTCGGACGTCAGGTAGGCGATGGCGGCGGCCACGTCCTCGACCACGCCGTGGCGGCGCACGGGGATCGATTTCAGCACCCGCTCGCGCTCCTCGGGCGTCTGGCGCTCGGCCAGCAGGCCCTGCACCCGCGGCGTCAGGATGGCGCCGGGGCAGACCGTGTTGCAGGTGATGCCCTGGGGCCCGAACTCCTGGGCCAGCTGCATGGTCAGGGCCTGCATGGCGCCCTTGGAGGCGACGTAGTTGGCGCCGGCGAACAGGCTGCCGTAGCGGCCGGCCTTGGACCCCATGTTGATGATGCGGCCGTAACCGGCGGCGACCATGTGCGGCAGCACCGCCCGCGTGGTGCGCACGCAGGCGGTGACGTTGACATCCAGCACCCGGTCCCAGTCCTCGTCGGACTGCTCCAGGAAGCGGAACGGCGTGTGCAGGGAGCCGCCGATGTTGTTGACCAGCACATCGATGCGGCCGGTGGCGGCGACCAGGGCCGCCACCCCGTCGTCGATGGCCGCGCCCACGGTCATGTCCAGGGCCCGGGTGCGCAGGGCGACCCCGGCCGCGGCGGCCTCCTGCGCCGCCGCGTCCAGGGCGTCGGCGTCGCGGTCCCAGACGGTGACGTCGGCGCCCTCGGCGGCCAGGCGCAGGGCGACTCCGCGGCCGACCCCGCTGCCGGCGGCGGTGATCAGGGCGGCCCGGCCCTCAAAGCGGCGCATTGTCGACCGCCTGGTGGTGGCTGGCCTCGGGATCGACCTTGACGTCGATCACCACCGGGCCACCCATGCGGTGGCCCTCCTCGATGGCGTCGCGGATCTCGTCGCGGTGGTAGACCCGCAGGCCCTTGCCGCCCATGCCCTCGGCCACGGTGGCGAAATCGATGTCGGCGAAATCGACGCCGATGCGCTTTTCGCCCAGGTTGTCGCGCACCATGCCCAGGCCCGAGTTGTTGTCCACCAGGTACACCACCGACAGGCCCTGCTGCACGCAGGTGGTGATGACCTGCAGGGTCATCATGAAGCCGCCGTCGCCGGAAATGCAGGTGACCCGCTTGTCGGGGTGGACCAGCTTGGCCGCCGCCGCCGCCGGCCCGCCCCAGCCCATGACCCCGGTGCCGCCGGGCACCAGCAGCTGCTGCGGATAGGGCATGCGCAGGCCGAAGGTGGACCAGATGCGGTTGGAGCCGGCGTCCAGGGCCAGCATGTCGTCGGGGCCCAGGAAGTCCTGCACCGCGCGCACCAGGTCGGCGTGGTGCACCGTGCCCTGGGCCGCCGGCAGGTCGGGCAGCTCGTTGTACCGGGTGCGCTCCTTGACGGCGCGGACCGCGGCCAGGCGCTCCTCGCGGCCGGCGGCGGACAGGCCGATTTCGGCCAGCATGGGGACCACGTCGGCCATGTCGCCGGTGATGGCCAGGTCGACCGGGTAGACCCAACCGGCGTTGCGCGGGTCCACGTCCACCTGCACCAGGGTCTGGTCGCCGGGGCGGATCAGGCCGGGGTCGCGGAAGCGGGTGTAATCGGGGCCCATGCTGGCGCCCAGCATGACCACCAGGTCGGCCTCGGCCACCGCCCGGTTGGCGGTGGCGACGCCCCAGGTGCCCAACATGCCCACGGCCACGTCCGAGGTTTCGGCGATCACGCCCTTGGCGTTGTAGCTGGTGGCCACGGCGACCCCGGCGCTTTCGGCCAGGGCCTGCAGCTGGGCCCCCATGTTGGCGGCCAGGACCCCGTTGCCGGCGATGAACACCGGCCGCTTGGCGCCGTCCAGCAGGGCCGCCAGGCGGGCCACGGCGTCGCGGTCGGGGCGCGCCGGGGTGTAGGCCAGGTAGCCCTGCGAACCGTACAGCACCGGCTTGGTGGGCATCTCCACCTCCTGGCGGATGATCGAGGTCTTCATGATCACCGCCGCCGGCCCGGTGCGCGGCAGGGAGGCGTGCTTGACCGCCATCTGCACGCCGAACACGGCCTCGGCCGGGGTGGTGGCGTAGGTGCAGTACTTGGTGATCGGCTTCAGCGAGGCCATGGCGTCGGCGCCGCCGTAGTCGCCGGTCATGGTCTGGTACACGCCCTGCTGGCCATAGCCGTCGTAGTCCGAGGTTTCGGTCAGCACCACCATGGGCGAGCCGGCGAAGTGGGCCTCCAGGACGCCGATGGCGCCGATGGTGGTCAGCCAGGGCCCTTGGCCCATCAGCACCGCCGGGCGCCCGGTCAGGCGGCCCGTGACCTGGGCCATGATGGATGCGATCCACTCGTTGCGGGTCAGCACCACGTCGAATTCGTCGCGGCGGTCGTAGAACGCCGGCAGCGACCAGGTGACGCCCAGGCCGGGCAGGGTGAAGGCCCGGTTGACGCCGGCCTCGATCAGGGTGTCGACCACGAGTTCATTGGTCTTGGGCATGCGAGTCCTCTTGCGTTTCTTGGTGTGGCGGTGGTGGCGAAAAGGCGGGCGCCCGTCACGGGCGCCCGAGGGGGGGGAGGGGTCGGTCAGGCGGCGCTGGCGCCGTGGCCGACCTGGAAATCGTTGCCGGCCCGGTCCTGGCCGCGGACCAGCCAGATGGGGCGCAGGGGATAGTTCATGGTCGGCGACACCACGCGGGCATAGGCCGTGGCCGGATGGTCCTCGCGCCGGTCGTACAGGGACGTGGCCGGCATATAGCGGATGGCGTAGTCGGCGCGCCGCTTGCCCGAGCGGTTGTGGTTCGAGCCGTGGATCGTATAGACGTCGTGCAGCGAGATCTGCCCCGGTTCCAGCACCACGTCGCGGGCGACGGATTCGTCGATGTCGGGCATGGACTGCTTGATGGCGAAATCCTCGCGGTCGGCGACCTCGTGGCGGCCCAGGTTCTTGTCCCGGTGCGAGCCGGGGATGTAGCGCATGCAGCCGTTCTCGGGGTCCGAGCCGTCGATGGCGACGCGCACGGTGACGGTGGCCAGCGGCTCGATGGGCCAGTACTGGCCGTCCTGGTGCCAGGGCACGGCCTTGCCGTCCTTGGGCGGCTTGGCGAACAGCATGCTGCCCCACAGGATGATGTCGGGGCCGATCAGCTGCTCGACCATGTCCAGGATCTCGGGGAACTGGCAGAAGCCCAGGAAGTCGTGGTTGCCCAGCAGCCTGGCCGACTGGCCGAAGGGGTTGTGCGGGCCCGACAGTTGCTCGGGCCGGACGTCGGGGTGGTCGCGGATCAGCCGGTCCACGGCCCGGCCCAGGCCGGCCAGCACGTCGTCGGGCAGGCGGTAGTCGGGGATCACCAGGCCCTCGTCGTGGTACTGGGCGATTTCGGCGTCGGACAAAAGGGTCTTGCGGGTCATCTTGGCGGCCCTCCCAGGCCTTATGGATTATGGCGCGGGATCAAGTTATATTTTTTGGAATTGAATTTCAATTTTGTTTTTGAAATTGAATTTCGGAATCGGTATGGTGTCGGCCGTGGCATGAACGGCCACCGGATTCGGATCCCCGGCGACCATGACCGGGACCACAAACAATCGGGAGGAGGACAAGACATGCGAGGCTCGCGATATTCCGTGCCGGCCCTGGCCGGGGCCCTGGTTCTGGCCCTTGGCGTTGCCGGTGCCCAGGCGTTCCCCGACAAGCCGGTCACCATCATCGTGCCGTTCAAGGCCGGCGGCGGCACCGACATCACCACCCGCACCCTGGCCGGCCCCATGGCCCAGGCCCTGGGCGGCGACATCGTGGTCAAGAACACCGCCGGTGCCGGCGGCACCATCGGCGCCGCCGAAACCGCCCGCGCCAAGGCCGACGGCTACACCATCGGCATGATGCCGGTGGGCCCCATGACGACGCAGCCGCACCTGCGCAAGCTGCCCTACGCCCCCGATTCCTTCGACTACATCTGCCAGGCCTATTCCGCGCCCTCGTCGCTGGTGGTGCGCAAGGATTCCAAGTTCAACAACCTGGCCGACATGATCGCCTTCGCCAAGGCCAATCCGGGCAAGCTGAACTACGGCATCCAGGCCGTGGGCTCGATTCCCCACGTCGCCGGGCTGGGCCTGGCCGAGGCGGCCGGCATCGACTTCCAGTTCATCCCGTTCAAGGGCAGTGCGCCCACCTTCAAGGCCATGCTGGACGGCACCGTGGACATGTTCGTGGCCCACATCTCGTTCCTGACCAAGAACGGCGACCAGGTGAAGTCCATCGCCATGCTGATGGACCACCGGGTCGACACGGCCAAGGACCTGCCCACGGCCAAGGACCAGGGCATCGACCTGAACTTCCCCATCTGGGGCGGCCTGGTGGCGCCCAAGGGCATCCCCGCCGACGCCCGCGCCAAGCTGGAAAAGGCCTGCGAGGCGGGCATGAAGTCGGCCGCGTTCTCCGAGCGCATGGCCCAGCTGCGCATGCCCGTCACCTACCTGGGCGGCGACGACTTCAAGGCCTTCGTGATGAGCGAATTCGCCAAGAACGAGAAGCTGCTGCGCAAGGCCGGCCTGAAGAAGAACTAGGCAAGGGCCCGTTCGCGGTCGCGGCCGGGGCCAGGCCCCGTCCGCCCGCGGGAGGCGGAACATGGCGCGCGTGTCCTGGACCACGGTCGTCGGAGGCGTCACCCTGCTGGTGACGGCCTTCCTGTTCTACCACACCTTCGATCCCGCCTATGACGTGTCGATCCTGACCGCCGGGCGGGGGCCGGTGTTCTTCCCGCGCATCCTGCTGGGCTTCATGTTCGTGCTGTCGGCGGTGGTGCTGGTCGAGGGCCGGTTCGAGGCGCCGCGCGCCATCACCCGCCACCAGGCGCTGCTGGTCGGCGCCACCCTGGCGGTTACCGGGCTGTACATCTGGGGCATCACCGCGGCCGGGTTCCTGATCTCGACGGTCGCCTACGTGTTCGTGCTGCCGTGGCTGCTGGGCTACCGCAACGCCGTCGCCATCGTGTTGGTGACGGCCCTGTATCCGGTGGGGGTCTGGTACGTGTTCCAGAAGGTGTTCCTGATCATCCTGCCGTCGTCCCCCTGGTTCGATTCCTTCTAGGTCAAGGTCCGGTCACGCCCGCCATGGATACCCTCGCCCTCGGACTGGAACATATCCTCACCCTGCCGACCCTGGCGGCCATCGTGGTCGGCACGGTTTTGGGGGTCGTGGTCGGCGTGCTGCCGGGCCTGGGCTCGGTGATCGGCATCACCATGGTGCTGCCCTTCACCTTCACCATGCCGCAGATCCCGGCCCTGGCGCTGATGCTGGGCATCTACTGCGGCTCGGTCTACGGCGGCTCTATCTCGGCCATCGTCATCAACACCCCGGGCACGCCCCAGGCCGCGGCCACGGCGCTGGACGGCTTCCCCATGGCACAGCGCGGCGACGCCGGCCTGGCCATCGGCTGGGCCACCACGGCGTCCACCATCGGCGGGCTGTTCTCGGTCGGCGTGCTGGTGCTGGCGGCGCCGCAACTGGCGGCCTTCTCGCTGAACTTCACGGTCATCGAGTACTTCGCCCTGGGCGTGTTCGCCCTGATCTGCATCGCCAACGTGTCGCGCGGCGCCATGGCCAAGGGCCTGCTGTCGGGGGTGATCGGGCTGTTCCTGGCCACCGTGGGGGTCGACCAGGTGACCGGCGACATGCGGTTCACCTTCGACAACTTCGAGATGACCGCCGGCATCTCGCTGATTCCCGCCATCGTCGGCCTGTTCGCCCTGTCCGAGATGTTCGTCCGTGCCTCGGAATCCCATGTCGTCAAGGAGAGCATCGCCTACAAGGTGGGAATCCGCCTGCCGCGGCTGACCGACTGGCGCGGGCGCCTGGGCATCCTGTTGAAGTCCTGCCTGATCGGGTCCTTCGTCGGCGCCCTGCCGGGCACCGGCGCCGCCACCGCCGCCTTCATCAGCTATTCCGAGGCCAAGCGCAGTTCGCGCAACCGTGACAAGCTGGGCACCGGCGAGCCCGACGGCATCATCTCGGCCGAAAGCGCCAACAACGCCGTCACCGGCAGCGCCATGGTGCCGACCCTGGCCCTGGGCATCCCCGGCGACCCGGTGACCGCGGTCATGCTGGGCACCTTCATCGTGCACGGCCTGACCCCCGGCCCGCGCCTGTTCAGCGAGCACCTGGACCTGGTGTACGCCATCTTCTTCATCCTGGTCGCCGTCAACGTGGCCATGTTCATCGTCGGCGCCATCGGCGCCCAGGCGTTCACCCGGGTGCTGCGCGTGCCGGAACCCCTGCTGATGACCACGGTGGTGGTGATCTCGCTGATCGGCGCCTACGGCGTGCGCGGCAATCCCATCGACCTGATCACCGCCTTCGTCGCCGGCATCGGCGGCTTCCTGCTGCGCAAGAACGGGTTCCCGCTGGCGCCCATGGTGATCGGCATGGTGCTGAGCCAGATGATCGAGAACTCCCTGCGCCAGGGCCTGCTGATCACGCGCGGCGACTTCCTGGCCTTCTTCCAACGGCCCATCTCGCTGACCCTGTTCGTGCTGACCTTCGCCATCCTGGTCTGGCCCCTGGTCCGCCGCCTGCTGGGCCGGGGAAAGGGCGCCACCCTGGACGAGGGGAACCTGGAATGAGCGGCGACGGCGGACCGGTCCTGATCACCGGCGCCACGGGGTTCCTGGGCTCGTGGACCATCGCCGCCCTGGTGCGCGCCGGCCACGCCGTGGTCGCTACCGACCTGGTGCGCGACACCCGGCGCCTGGACCAGGTGCTGCCCGCGGCCGAACTGGCGGCGGTGGACTGGCGGGTGTGTGACGTCACCGACGGCGACGCCCTGCGTGCCGTCGTCGCCGACGCCGCGCCGTCGGCCATCGTCCACCTGGCGGCGCTGCAGATCCCCGCCTGCCGGGCCAACCCGGTGGCCTGCGCCCAGGTCAACGTGATCGGCCACATCAACGTGTTCGAGGCGGCCAAGGACGCGGGCGTGGACCGCATCATCTACACCAGCTCGGCGGCCGCCAAGCCGCGCGGCCCGGCCAACGCGCCCGCCAACCTGTACGGCGTGTTCAAGAAGACCGACGAGGAGATCGCCCGCATCTACTGGGAGGAGCACGGCATCCCGTCCCTGGGCCTGCGCCCGTTCATCGTCTATGGCGTCGGCCGCGACGACGGCGAGACCGCGGCCATCACCAAGGCCATCCGCGCCGCCGCCCTGGGCGAACCCTACGCCATGCCGTTTTCGACCCGAAGCTGCCTGCAGTACGCCGGCGAGGTGGCCGAGATCTTCCGCCGCTGCACCGAGGCCCGCTGGCAGGGCGCCCTGGTGTCGGACCTGACCACCGAGACCAGCACCACCGACGAGCTGATCGCCACCATCCGCGGCCAGGTGCCCGGCGCCGCCATCACGCCGTCGGACAGGCAGCGGGTGTCGCCCAGCGACGGATTCGACAACGGGCCCCTGAAGGGGGTGATCGGCGACTGGCCGGCGACCTCGCTGGCCGACGGCGTGGCCGACACCCTGCGCCGGTTCCGCGAGCTGGCGGCGGGGGCGCGGTGATGGAGATCGTCTGCGTCCTGCAGAATCCCGACACCCTGGGGGAATCGCCCCTGTGGGACCACCGCGAGCGGCGCCTGCTGTGGATCGACAGCCTGGGCCGGCGCATCCACGCCCTGGATCCGGCCACCGGCCACCGCCGCGCCTGGGAGATGCCGGACCGCATCGGCTCCATCGCCCTGCGCCGCAAGGGCGGCCTGGTGGCGGGCCTGCGCAGCGGGTTCCACTTCGTCGACCTGGACAAGGGCGTGGTCACACCCATCGGCGACCCCGAGCCGGACCTGCCGGACACCCGCCTGAACGACGGCAAGTGCGACCGCCAGGGCCGGTTCTGGTGCGGCTCCATGAACGAGGGCTTCGCCGCCGCCAACGCCTCGCTGTACCGCCTGGACCCGGACCTGGCCTGGCACCGCATGGACACCGGCTTCACCGTCTCCAACGGCATCGCCTGGAGCCCCGACGGCGCCACCATGTATTTCTCCGACAGCCGGGTCGAAGCCTATTACGCCTACGACGTCGACACCGCCACCGGCGCCATCTCCAACCGCCGCCGGTTCGTCGACCCGGCGGGCCTGGAGGGCCGCATCGACGGCGCCACGGTGGACCGCGACGGCAACTACTGGTGCGCCCTGTTCGCCGGCGGCGCCGTGGCCTGCTTCGACCCCGCTGGCCGCCTGCTGCGCCGCATCGGACTGCCGGTGCGCCACCCCACCATGTGCAGCTTCGGCGACCCCGGGCTGGACACCCTGTACGTCACCACCGCCACCTTCGCCCTGGGGGCGGACGAGATCGGGGAGGAACCGTTGGCCGGCAGCCTGTTCGCCATCACCGGCACCGGCGCCACGGGCCTCCCCGAACCCGCGTTCCTGGGCTAGGGCGGCACGCGACGCAACCCGGATGGACGAAGGCAATCAACAACACCGTCCTTCCGACACACCTGGATCGAGCACAAGGAGGAAACAATGTTGCCCAGACAGCTATCCCGCCAGCTACCCCGCCAGCTACCCCGACTGACCCTGCTGTTCGCCCTGGCCGTGATCGCGGCCGCGTCCGCCTTCGCCAACGGCGCCTTCGCCGAGCCGCGGCTGACGCTCAAGTACGCCCACTGCTGCCCGGCCGACCAGGCCTTCGGCATCTATGCCCACCACTTCGCCGACCAGGTGGCCAAGAACTCCAACGGCGAGATCCAGGTCGACGTCCTGGACGGCGGCGTCATGGGGTCCGAGCAGGCCACGGCGCAGAAGGTGCAGCTGGGCGTGGTGCAGATGGCCGGCATCACCTCGAACAACGTGGCCCAGCTGGCGCCGTCCCTGAACGTGCTGGTGCTGCCCTACCTGAACAACGGCGTCGACGACCTGACCGGCAAGGGGGGCCTGTTGCGGGCCGGCTCCTACCGTGACGAGCTGAACCGGCGGGTGATGGCCGAATCGGGCTCCCTGCGGGTGGTCGGCGGCTACACCAACTCGTTCCGCAGCCTGTTCGCCAAGAGCAAGTGCATCAGCACCCTGGCCGACCTGAAGGGCCTGAAGGTCCGCGCCCCCAAGAACCCGGTGATGACCGCCATGTGGAAGTCCTGGGGCGTGTCGACCTATCCCATCGCCTGGGGCGAGACCTACGGCGCCGTGGCCCAGGGCGTGGTCGACGCCTTCGACAGCCCCACCGACGTGATCCTGAAGATGGGCTTCTACGAGCACATCAAGTACATCACCGAGGCCAGCTACCTGCCCATGGCCGGCGTGGTGATCGCCAACAACGACTGGTTCGCCGGCCTGTCCAAGGCCGACCAGGACGTGATCATGAAGTCCCTGGACGAGACCGACGTGTTCCACGCCCAGTGGGTCAAGGACGTGGGCGCCGAGGTGCGCAAGGCCCTGAAGGAACAGCACGGCGTCACCTTCTGCGAGCTGAAGGACGCCGACGAGTGGCAGAAGCGCGCCCGCGGCGCCTGGCCCGAGCTTTACAAGCTGGTGGGCGGCGGCAAGGATTGGGTCGACCTGACCATGCACTACAAGGAGACCGGCAAGCTGAAGTAGCCGCTCCGGCCCGGGGCGCGGACGGTCCGCACGGGCCGTCCGCGCCGCCTTCCACCCTCACCTCTCGGGGACCGGCCCACCATGAGCCTGCGACGCCTGCACACCCTGTTCGACGGCCTGGAGAAGACCGTCGCCAACCTGAGCCTGGCCCTGCTGGTGGGGATCCTGGCCATGCAGGTGTTCTTCCGCTACGTCCTGCACAGCGGCCTGACCTGGAGCGAGGAGATCTCGCGCTTCTGCTTCATCTGGTTCGTCTACATCTCGGCCAGCCTGGCGGCCCAGAAGGGCACCCACATCCGCGTCACCATCGCCACCCACTTCTTTCCCGGCGGCCAGCGCGCCTGCCTGCTGGTGGCCGACGGCGTGTGGGTGGCCTTCAACGCCTTCGTGGTGGCCTCGGGGGTGATGCTGATCAACAAGATGATCGCCCACCCGGTCTATTCCACGGCCCTGTTCCTGCCCATGGTCTGGGTCTATTCGGTGATCCCCCTGGCCCACGCCCTGATGATCCTGCGCATCGTGCAGCGGCAGTGGACCGCCTGGCGCACGGGCACCTCGGTGTTGCCCGAGGGCCAGGACGGATAGGGCGGCGCGTCCATGGTCTTCGCCCTCGTATTCCTGGCCTGCCTGTTCCTGGGGGTGCCCATCTTCGCCACCCTGGGCGTGCCGTCGCTGATCGAGCTGCTGACCTCGCCGATCCCGCTCGCCGCCCTGGCGCACAGCCTGTTCGACGGGGTCGACAAGTTCCCCCTGCTGGCCATCCCCTGCTTCGTCCTGGCCGGCGCGCTGATGTCCCGCGCCGGCATCACCGAGGACATCATCAACGTCATGCGCGCCATCGTCGGCAAGGTCCACGGCGGCCTGGCCATCGTCACCATCCTGTCGTGCATGTTCTTCGCCGCCATCTCGGGCTCGGGCCCGGGCACGGTGGCGGCCATCGGCACCCTGCTGATCCCGGCCATGGTGCAGGACGGCTACCGCAAAGACTTCGCCGCCGCCGTCGCCTCGTCGGGCGGCACCCTGGGCATCCTGCTGCCGCCCAGCAACCCCATGATCGTCTACGGCGTGCTGGCCAGCGTCTCCATCGGCGACCTGTTCCTGGCCGGCATCGTGCCGGGCCTGATGATGGGGGCGTTGCTGATCGGCACCACCTATTTCCTGTCGCGTCGGGCCGGGTACCGCGGCCAGGCGCGGGACTTCGACCCGCGCGCCTTCATGAAGACGGTGTGGCGCGCCAAGTTCTCGCTGGCGACCCCGTTCATCGTCCTGGGCGGCATCTACATGGGCGTGTTCACGCCGGTCGAGGCCTCGGTGGTGGCGGTGGTCTACGCCCTGCTGGTGGGCATGCTGGTCAAGCGCCGGGTCGGGCCGCGGGCGGTGTGGGAGTCCCTCTCGGAGGCCAGCACCATCTGCGGCGGGCTGGTGCTGATCATGGGCACGGCCATCTTCTTCGGCGAGTTCCTGGCCCTGAACCAGATCCCGCAGCAGATCGCCACCTCGCTGCTGACCGTGACCGACGACGGCACCCTCATGCTGCTGCTGCTGGCGGCCATCCTGATCGTGCTGGGCACCTTCATGGAGACCCTGTCCACGGTCATCATCCTGACCCCGATCCTGCTGCCCCTGGTGACCAGGTTGGGCATCGACCCGATCCACTTCGGCATCCTGCTGGTGGTCACCAGCGAGGTCGGCTTCCTGACCCCGCCGCTGGGGGTCAACCTGTTCGTGGCCTGCGGCATCTCGGGCCTGAAGATCGAGGAGATCTCGCGCCGGGTGCTGCCCTTCATCCTGACCATCATCGGCGGGCTGCTGATCCTGATCTACTGGCCGTCCATCAGCCTGGTGCTGCTGTAGGCACCGTGCCGGCCTCGGGCGCCGGGCCCCAGGGCGCGGACAGCATCAGCTTGTTCTCCTGGCTCAGGACCAGCGGCCGGAACCGGCGGGCGAAGGCCATGAAGTCCTCGTCGGCGAACAGGTCGGCCCAGAAGGCGCGGCGGTCGGCGTCGTCCTCGAACCGCCACAGGTGGATGATCTGGTTCAGGGCGCCGATATCGCCGGTGAAATAGCCCACCAGCTTGCCCTGGCGGCGGGCCAGGGCCGGCCAGGCCACCTCCTCGTACAGGGCCACCGCCTCGGCCATCTTGCCCACGTAGAGCGTGTAGGTGCGTAGTTCGTAGATCGCCACCGCGTCCTCCCCTTGCTGTTGCCGGAACCCGCCGATTCATACCACGGCGGCGCCGCGGCCGGCCAATTCCGAGAACCGGGCCGCGGGCCGTTCTCGGCGAATTGACTTTACGATGTAACGGTCATTTGCCACACTTTTGCGGCTGGTACCCATTCTCAACGTGCGAGGAACCATGATTCCCCGACGATTCCCAGCGTATGCGGTCCTCCTGGCCCTGGCCGTCCTGGCCGGCTGCGCGGCCGTTCCCATGGCGGCATGGGCCGATGGCGCCCGCGCCCCCACGGCCGAGGAGATGCAGCACCAGCGCGCCAAGCGCGAACGCGAGGCCGCGGCGGCGCGGGCGGCCAGCCGCCTGGGCTACCCCACCGTCGACTACGAACCGGAATTCAACCGCCACGTGGACTACTACGCCCTGGGCCTGCAGATGCGCCGCCTGGGCGCCCTGATCCAGCAGATGGCCGATCCGGCCGGCACCGGCATCCTGCCGCCGGCGGGAACCCCCATGGTCCCCGGCGGCGGCCAGGGCGTGGCCGCCGTCTATGGCCCCGACGGACCGACCGAGAAGTCGGTCCGCCTGATCCTGGAATACCGCCTGATGGTGGTGGGCAACCCGCACCTGCGCGTGGGCCAGGTGCGCGAGAGCGGAGACGCGGTCACGGCCCAGGTGGTGACCGCCGACGGGTCCCTGGTCGAGGAGTACAGCATCGATCGCAAGACCGGCGCCTGGACCCCGGTCCGCTAGGATCGGGGCCGGGCGGCGCCGACAAACAAACCGAACGAACGACCGGCGCCACCGCCATGCGGCCCAGGCGCCGGCAGCCAACGTTTAGGGAGCGCAGAGCCATGAACCGACAACAGAATCCCTTCCGCCGGCGCGCCGCCGGGCTGGTCCTGGCCCTGGCGGCCCTGGTGGCCGCCGGCCCGGCCGTGGCCGACGAACAGGCGCAGGTCCTGACCGACCCGGTGCCCCAGATCCAGGGCCCCAAGCGGGTGGTCGCCGTGGGCAAGTTCGACGCCGTGGGCGCCTTCAAGCAGAAGTACGGCGACTGGGACGTGGGCGGCGGGGTGTCGTCCATGCTGACCACGGCGCTGAAGGAATCGGACCGCTTCATCGTGCTGGAGCGGGCCAACGTCAGCCAGATCCTGTCCGAGCAGGAGCTGAAGGGCCAGAAGCTGGTGCACCAGGGCAGCGGGCCGCAGATCGGCAAGATCATCGGCGTCAACATCATGATCTACGGCTCGGTGGTGGAGTTCGGCGCCGATGACCAGGGCGGCGGGTTCAGCCTGGGCGCCTCGGGCTCCAGCGGCGGCGGCGGGGGCGGCGGCCTGCTGGGCAGCGTGCTCAGCGCCGCGGTGTCCAAGCAGTCGTCGTCGGGCAAGGTGGTGCTGGAGGTGCGCTTCGTCGACACCACCACCACCGAGATCCTGGAGGTCTTCCGCGCCGCCGAGGACATCGACAATTCCAGCTGGGACCTGAGCCTGGGCTACAAGGGCATCAGCATGGGCACCAACCAGTTCTACAAGACGCCCCTGGGCCACGCCGTGCGCAAGGCCATCACCCGCATCGTCATCCAGGCGGCGGCGCGCGCCAACCAGACCCCCTGGTCGGCCCAGGTGGTCGAGTTCGACCAGCAGGAGATCTACATCAACGCCGGCGGCCGCGCCGGCGTGCGCGTCGGCGACCGCTTCCAGGTGGAGCGTATCGTCAAGATCTTCACCGACCCGTCCACGGGCCAGATCCTGGGCAAGCGCAAGAAGGTGGTCGGCACCATCGAGCTGACCGGGGTCGAGGACAAGCTGGCCTTCGGCAGCTTCGTGCCGCTGTCCAACCTGGAGCCCCAGCGCGGCGACCTGGTGGTCATGGAAGGGGCGCAGAACTAGCGCGCCCGTCCCCGGCCGGGAGGCCGCGGCCGCCCGGCCCACCCCTCGACGGAGGCGGCGGATGACGGCCAGGTATCGCACAAACCGGACCCGGTTGCGGCCGACCCGGCGCGGCGCCGCGGGGGCCGCGTTGCTGCTGGCCGTGGTTGCGGCGCCGGTGCTGGTGGTCTCGAGCATGGCCGCCGAACTGGGCTACCGCAAGGCCGGCGGCACCCCGTCTTTTACCATCCCCCAGGGCCTGCGCCAGGACGGCGGCGGCGATGCCGGGAAGTCCGACAACCCCTTCTCGGGCCTGCAGTACCGCAAGGACGCGCCCAAGAAGAAGGACGTCACCAAGGACATGGCGCCGCCGCCCGACACCGCCGGCGATGCCAAGGCGGACGGCAAGTCCCCGACCGCCAAGACCCCGACAACCGAAACCGCGCAGCCGGCGGCCAAGACCGCCACCGCCCCGCCGCCCGCCGCCAACAAGACCGCGACGAAGGAGCCGACCAGGTCCCAGGCCCAGGTGGAGGCGGAGACGGCCGGCGAGCTGGCCGCCGAGGTGGCGGCCGAAACCGCCCAGCAGCAGGAGGTGCCGCCCAAGACCTACAACGGCTGCTCGTCCGCCAAGGGCCACAGCGACCAGCAGATCGCCGCCGACCACCAAAGCCGCATCGACTGGGCCGAGATGCAGAAGGTGGCCAGCGAGGCCCGTCTCGCCTCGGCCGACCGGGCCAAGGCCCTGATCCACCAGTCCGCCGACATCAACCTGGACGGCATGATCTACTCGAAGCCGACGCCCGGCTCGCTGATCGCCCTGATCAACTCGCTTGCAGGGATCTACAACGGCGGCGTCGCCCATGTCGACGGCGGCGGCAACGACGTGGGCGGCACCACCACGCGGCGCAAGAAGAAGGAGGAACCGCCGGTGGCCGGCCCGCAGCAGCCGGGCGTGGTGATCAACGGCGGCAACGAGGTGCCCTGCTGCATCCCGGCACCGGTTCCGGACCCCGATCCCGACCCCGAGGACCACGAGCTGGACGCCGTCGACGACCTGGCCGCCACCGACTACCGCAAGCGGGTGCGCGGCAACGTCATGGGCAACGACAAGCACGACGGCAGCGGCCGGGTCAGCCTGATCTCGCGCACCAAGTACGGCGCCATGGTGCTGTACCGCAGCGGCAACTGGCGCTACAAGAACTACCCCACCTTCCGCGACGGCGGCACCGACAGCTTCACCTACATGCTGACCGATTCCAGCGGCGAGACCGACGTCGCCACGGTGACCATCGACGTCGGCGCCAAGCCGGGCAAGAAGAAGAAAAAGAAGAAGGGCGGCGGCGGCGACCGGGGCGGCGGCCGGGGCGGCGGTGGCGGTGGCGGCGGGGGCGGCGGGTTCTCGCCGTTCAGCTGCCGCCAGACGGCGGAACGGTACAGCAGCCTGGACCCCGACGTCATCGCCGCCAAGTTCGGCGCCGACCAGGCCACCCAGCAGGCCTACACCGACGCCGCCGACGACCTGCTGCCCGGCGACCGCGCCCATGGCAAGGTGGACCTGGCCCTGGCCGAGATGCAGACGGCCATGGCCTCGGGCGCCGGCGAGGTGGAGCTGGACCTGGCCCAGGCCAAGTACAAGGAAGCCGTGGGCATCCAGCGCAACGTGGTCGACGCCACGGTCCAGGACCCCCTGCGCACCTTCTCCAAGCTGGTGGAGTCCTCGGCCAATTCGGGCGGCGCCATCCCGGTGCATCCCCTGCTGGAACCCTCGGACGGCGCCGCCGCAGCGCAGCTGATGAAACAGGTGCTCGATCCCGGCGTCCGCGGCGAGATCGGCAAGCTGGGGCCCATGCTGTCCAAGTACCGGCCCGGCGATACCCTGCCGCCCGACCTGAACACCGCCGTGGGCCGGGTGTACCAGCGCCTGGCCGGCGCCGACCTGGGCACCCAGGCGGCGCAGACCGTGGTGGTGCAGACCAAGGGCGCCACCGATACGCCCGAGACGCGGTCGGTGGCGGTGCCGGCCCTGGGCACCCCCATGCTGCTGCCCAAGGACATGGACACGGCGCGGGCCTTCGTCTCCAGGGTGGCCGGGGCCATGCCCCTGCTGTCCAAGCTGGAGGACGGGGTGCGCGCCGCTGCCGGCAAAGCGCCGGTGCAGTACCTGGAACAGGCGGCGGCCCAGGTCCTCTATTCCGAGGTCGTCGGCAAGGAGCGCCTGCTGGCGGCGCGCGAGATCACCACCGCCGACGCCGGCCGCACCGTCGGCGTCAGCCTGGACCGGGGCCAGGCGGTCAAGGAGGTGGCCCTGACCGGCGACATGGGCATCCGCGAGGTCAAGTCGTTGCAGCCCCTGGACCAGCAGCGCATGGCCTTCCACGACGGCCGCCTGACCATGGCCCGCACCCTGCGGGCCGACGCCGAGGTGGCGGTGGCCAAGTCGCTGTACGCCGGCAAGCAGGACAAGCTGGCGACCCGGGTCGACCTGGACCAGCAGAACCTGGTGTTCGCCACCCGCGACCTGGCGCCCAAGGTGCAGAAGGCGGCCATGGAGCTGCCCGAGATGCAGAAGACCCTGAACGCCGCGCGCATGACGGCATTGCAGGAGCTGAAGGCCGGCAACCGCATCGAGGGCCTGGAGGTGGGGCTGAAGAAGCTGACCGCCGAGGTCGACGGCCGCCGCGCCGTGCTGGACGGTGCCGCCGCCAAGTCGCCGGTCCTGTACCAGGCCCTGAACCGGTTCGACACCAGCACCGAGGCCCTGCAGGACGAGACCCTGCGCCTGGGCACCGACGCCGGCTACGCCAAGGTGGTGGAACGGTCGGGCGGCACCGACGTCAAGGGCTATACCCAGGAGCTGACCCAGCGCATCGCCCGCACCGGCGCCTTCGGGGTTGGCGCCAACTCGGTCCTGCGCGGCGCCGACGGCACCATCACCCAGCAGGCCATGGACAACTTCACCGCCTTCGCCGGCCAGGCCCCGGCTTTGGTCAAGCTGCCCCAGGAAGCACCGTCCGCCGACGCCGGTGCCCCCGTGCCGGCGGCCACCGGCAACCCGGCCCAGTCCTTCACCGGCCAGACGGGCGCCGTGTTCAAGATCAGCGAGGTGGAGGAGAAGCTGCGCGACGGCGCCGACCTGATGGTCGCGGGCAACGCCGGCGGGGTCTATTCCAAGGAGGTGCTGGACGACCCCGACCGGCTGGAGCAGATTTTGCGCGACCGGGTTGCCGGCAACGGCGTGGTGCACCGCTTCAACAGCGACGAGGAGATGCGCGACATCGCCCAGGCCCGCCTGGGCGGCCTGGGGGTGGCGCGCCTGCGCTCGGAGATCGAGAAGCCGGAGAATTTCGTCAAGGAGTTCAACCAGGCCGTCGGCGGCCTGGGCTGGGCCCACGAGTTCGAGAGCGTGGACGCCCTGCAGCAGTTCGCCCAGGAGCGGGTCGGCGGCCTGGGCATGGTGCACAAGAAGTCGGACCTGGAGGACCCGGAATACGTGGCCAAGCTGATGGAGGAGCGCCTGGGCCCCTTCGTCACCGTGCACCGGTTCGACAGCATGGAGCAGATGCGCGACTTCGTGCAGAGCCGCCTGGGCGGCCTGGGCCGGGCCTACACCTGCCTCGACCTGCTGGACGCCGGCTGGTCCGAGGACCAGGTGGACAGCATGTTCAACCGCGCCCGCGAGTACGGCGCCCGGGACTTCGAGACCAAGGCCCAGTGGGAAAACCGCATGATGGCCGAGCACGAGGACGACTTCGTGCGCGACCCCAACACGGGCAAGGTGCGCTTCAAGACCCCCGACGAGATCCGCCGCGAGCGCGAGGTCGAGATGCTGGCCTCGGGCGACTTCATCCGCGACCCGCGCACCGGCAACCTGGTGCGCGCCGATTCCAAGGCCGGGGCCCAGGTCAAGCGGGTGATCCTGGAAAACAAGCCCAAGCGGGTGAAGATCAAGCTGGCCGACGGCCGCGACGCCACCCTGACCATCGACGGCTTCACCAGCCTGACCGACGCCCTGGCCGACGCCCTGCGGGCCCAGGGCTACACCCAGGATGCCGCCGGCAACTGGCTCGACGGCCAGGGCAACCTGGTCATCACCGGCGACTCGGTGCGCGCCTATGACGACAAGTACACGGCGGCCATGGAGGAACAGTACAACGGCGTCTCGACGCTGCTGACCCGGCGTCCGCCGCCGCCGCCGCCGACCCCGCCGACCACCGCCGACACCCTGGACGACCTGGCCGACCAGATCGCCGACAGCTTCGGCTACACCGCCCGCAACATCGAGCTGGGCGGCCGCCTGGTGGACATCCAGGTGCGCCCCGGCGAGACCTTCACCGAGGCCCTGGCCCGCACCCTGGAGGGCAACGGCCGGTTCGAATTCGACGCCGCCGGCAACCTGATCGACACCAAGACCGGGGCCGTGGCCTGGGGCGCCGACGAACTGATCGAGCGCGACGAGAAGTACCGCGAACGGGTGCTGGCCGCCGTGTTCGGCAAGGGCGAGAGCGGCCTGAACGAGGACGTCCTGTGGCTGGCCAAGTACGGCACGCCCGAACAGAAGCAGCGCGCCCAGCAGATCCTGGACGACCTGGCGCGCCGCGCCGAGGCGGTGCAGAAGGCCGAGGCGGCGCAGCGCGCGGTCCAGGACAAGCTGGCCGCCCTGGACGCCGACACCACCCTGACGGCGCGCGAGAAGCGGGCCCAGCGCGAGGCCCTGCTGGCGCAGCTGGACCAGGCGACCCAGACCCGGCTGGACGTGGAGAAGGGCCTGATCGACCAGGCCACCACCGCCAACGAGTCGGCCAGCCGGGCCCAGGCCGCCTCCTACACGCGGGAGGAGCGCAAGGTCATCGACCTGACCAACGACGCCAAGAAGATCGAGGACGACATCCGCGCCCTGGAGGCGCAGAAGCTGGCGGCCAGGACCGAGACCCAGCGCAAGCGCCTGCAGCAGGAGATCGACAAGAAGCTCGAACAGCTCTACGGCCTGGACCAGCGGATCCGCGAGGCCCGAGTCGAGGTCGAGAACCCGGCCCGCCTGGAGGGCCGGGTGCCGGATCTGGAGATCGCCGCCGACCGCTTCTCGGGCACCACCGCCGCCGACTGGCGCGACGCCAAGGCCCGGGCCGTGGCCGTCGGCTACGTCACCATCGGCGGCGAGAAGCGGGCCGTCTACCTGGGGCCGGGCGGCGAGCCGTTCCGCGACCCGGCCGGCAACCTGATCGACGTGCCCGCCGACGTGGGCAAGAAATACAACGACCAGATCGCCGCCCGCCTGGCCAAGGAGAAGGACTACTACGACCGCAACAAGGACAAGCTGGCCCAGGCCCTGGCCGCCGAGCAGAAAACCCGCGAGGAGATCGCCGCCCTGGAGAAGAAGGCGCGGGACGAAGGCCGCGAGCTGAGGGGCTGGGAGCAGACCAAGCTGGCCGGCCTGCAAAAGAAGCTGGCCGAGCAGACGGGCGAGGTGACCGAGATCGCCACCCGCATCCGCGAACGCACCCAGGGGTACGCCGCCCTGCAGCAGCTGGTCACCGGCGCCGACGGCACCGTCAACGCCGACGTCAAGGCGCTGATCGACATGGCCGACGCCCAGGCGGTGAAGATCCAGGAGGACCGCGCCGCCAACCAGCGTGCCTACGACACCGGCGCCGCCACCATCACCTACGAGATCGACGGGGTGAAGGGCGAGTACAAGACCGAGAAGGCCCGCGCCTACGAGCGCGAGCAGGCCGAGAAGGCCAAGGCGGCGGCCGAGGCCGCGGCCGCGCGGATCGCCGCCGAGGCGGCCCAGGCCGCCTACGAGATGGCCAAGGCGGCCGAACAGCAGATGCTGCGCGAGCAGGCCGAGGCGCGCAAGAAGGCCGAGGAATTCCAGCGCCAGATGGCGGCCCAGAGCCAGGCCCTGCGCGGCCAGTTCACCCGCTACGAGGACGAGCTGATCAGCGCCGAGCGGCGCGAGACCAGCGCCGCCGCCGAGCTGGCCGCGGCCCAGAAGGACATCGAGCTGGCCCGCGCCGGCCGCATCCCCAACACGCCCGAACTGCAGAAGCGCTATACCGACGCCCAGGCGGCCCTGCGCAAGGCCCAGGACGAAGTCGCCCAGAAGCGCATGGTGTCGCGCCAGGCCCAGGCCCTGGCCGCCACCAACGACCCGGCGGTGCTGGCCCGCATGAACGCCCAGGGCAAGGCCATCCAGACCGCCGCCAAGGCGTATGAATCGGCGCAGAAGCTGGCCGCCGCCCGGTACAAGGCCCTGCGCGACACGCAGGCCAACCCCAAGGCCACGCCCGACCAGATCCGCCGCGCCCGCGAGGCCTACGAGGCCGCCACCCGGGCCGAGGGCACGGCCCGCCAGGCGGTGGTGGACCAGCAGAACATGCTGGGCACCATGATCGACAACGCCCTCTACACCAGCACCACGCCCGACTACAACAAGGCGCGCCTGGCCCAGCTGGAGGCCCGGGCCGGCGACAAGGGCACGCAGAAGGGCCTGACCCCCGAGGAGAACGAGGAGTACTGGCGCCGCCGCGACATCCAGCAGTATTTCGACAAGGTCGACGCCGCCGGCGACAAGCTGGCCAACATCAAGCGCGTGCGCGAGGCCTACGCCCGCGATCCCAAGAGCGTCAGCATCGCCGACCAGGACAACTACCTGTACGCCTCCCTGACCGAGGAGGAGATGGTCATCCTCACCGGCGAGCGGCAGCGCCAGGACCTATTGCGCGGCCTGGCCACGGCCAAGGACCAGGGCCAGGCGGCCATCGAGGCCAGCTACATCGGCGAGTGGATGACCTCGGGCCGCGGCGGCATGGGCGGCAAGTCCCTGCTGCACAACGACAACGTGGCGCAGATCCGCCAGGAGCTGTTCGGCGCCCTGGACGGCCGCGCCGCGGCGCAGAAGGACCTGGCCGACGCGCAGCAGCTGCTGACCGACCGCCGCGCCGAGTTGGCCGCCGCCGAGGCCGCGTTCAAGAAGGACCCCAGCGACTACACCCGGCGCCAGGTGGGCTTCGCCCAGGACCTGCTGTACGGCGCCGAGCGGCGCCTGCGCACGGCCCAGGACGGGGTGCGCGAGGCCGCCGCCGACGCCAAGGCCGTGGACCAGGCCCTGTCGGGCAACGCCCTGCTGCAGGACCGCCAGGACCGCCTGACCGGCGCCGCCACCCTTGTGGCCGAGCGCCAGGCCAGGCTGGCCACGGCCCTGGCCGCCTCGGCGGTCAACCCCACCAGCGCCAACTTGCACCAGACGCAGATGGCCCAGGAGGACCTGAACCGGGCGCTGGAGATGCTGTCCGGCGCGCAGAAGGGCCTGGCGGCCCTGGCCACGGGCAACGCGGACCCCCAGGGCACGGGGGTGCGGGCGCCCAGCTACCTGGACCTGCTGCGCGCCGACGCCAAGGTCAAGGACGACGCCGCCCGGGTCCAGCGCCAGGCCGAGGAACAGCAGTACGCCGCCGCCCGCGAACGCGAGTACGAGGCGCTGCAGGCCCTGGCCAAGATCAAGGAGGCGGGCGGCCTGGACCGCACCGCGCTTGAGGCCCGCCGCACCGCGGCGCAGCAGGAGCTGACCCGGCTGCAAACCCAGCACCAGGCGGCCGTGGCCGCCGGCGACAAGACCAAGGTCGCCGACCTGGAACGCCAGATCGCCCTGCAGACCCGGGTCGAGATGGGCTACGACGGCGCCATCCGCCAGCAGGACGCCGACAGCCGTTATGCCTCGGCGCGGCTGGAACTGGCGCGCCTGCGCGTGGCCCAGGCCAAGGCCGAGGAGGAGGGCAATTCCGACGAGGCCAAGCGCCTGAAGAAGCTGGTCACGCAGCAGCAGGCGGTCATGACCTACCAGGAGACCTATGCCGCCAACCTGCGCAACCAGAACATCGTCGACTTCAACGACGCCGCCAACACCCTGGTGCCGCGCGAGTGGGAAGTCAGCGCCCAGTACAAGGCCCAGGAGGAGCAGTACCGGTTCTCCCGCGCCGTGGACATCCAGCGCCGCCTGAAACAGCAGGACCAGCAGCGCGCCGCGGCCGAGGGCCAGATCCGCACCGACATCGACACCCTGGACGACCAGGTGACGGCCCTGCAGATCGCCCGCGGCGACCTGTGGCAGAAGAAGCGCGACGGCAAGATCGACGCCGAGGAGGCCGACGAGCAGCTGGCCAGCCTGGACGGCCAGATCGGCATCGCGCAGCAGAAGCTGTCCGACGCCCGCGCCGCCCTGGGCTACCGCTCCAGCCTGTTCGACAACGGCGACCGCAACCTGCGCGAGGAGTGGGACGCCTTCGTGGCCCAGAACCGCAAGGACGGTGTCGGCCCCACCAGCGAGCACGCCGTCAACGTCCTGGCCCGGGACCATGGGGTCAACCTGGACGCCATCTACCTGGCCCCGGCCGAGGTGCTGGACCGCCAGCGCCAGGGCGGCAGCGAACTGGTCACGCTGTACCAGGACCAGCAGGTCACCGGCGAGAAGGAAACCTGGAGCGACATGTTCGTGTCCGAGTTCAACCCCTTCCGCGAGGACAGCACGATCCGCCAGGCGGCCAGCCTGCCGTGGCTGGGCAAGACCCTGGTGGCCAACACCGTGGGCCTGGGCAAGGGCCTGTACGGCATGGTCGAGGGCGGGGTCAAGCTGGCCGTCGGCACCGCCGACGCCACCTACGAATCCGTCGGCCTGCTGCTGGGCGCCGACATCGAGACGGACACCCTGGATTCCATCAACAACGTGCTGAAGGTGGTCAACGAGCGCGGCGTCGGGCGCATCGTCCATGACATCAAGGAGGACTTCTTCCGCAAGCTGGACAAGGGCGACGCGGTCTGGAACCGGGGCGTCGCCGGCGGCCAGATCGCCGCCGAGGTGGTGGCCGCGGCGCTGTCCGGCGGCTCGGGCGCCCTGGTCAAGGTCGCCACCGGGCTGGAGAAGACCGCCGTCGCCCTGTCGCGCACGGCCCGGGTGCTGGACAAGGTCAGCGACCTGGCCCGGATCGGCGGCGAGGTGGCGACCACGGCCGCGCGCTGGTCCCGGGCGTCCGAATACGCCGCCGACGGCCTGCGGGTATTGGCCGGGCGCGCCATTTCCGCCGACAGCACCCTGCGCGCCGGCGCCCGCACCCTGGTGGGCGGTCTGGTGAACGTGGCCGACCGGCCGGCCAGCCTGGTGGCCCGCGCCGTGCCCGAGGCCCTGCAGCCGGGCATCCTGCCGGCCCTGCGCAGCAGCCTGGCCAAGGCCTCCCTGCACGAGGTGCAGAACGCCCAGAACATGGCCACCGCCCTGCGCCGGGCCGAGAACCTGCTGGCCCGCGCCGCCAAGTCCAACAAGACCGACGAGATCGCCACCCTGGTGAACGAGGCCATGGCCCTGAAGCGCACGGCCCAGAGCTTCTTCGACGCCAACCCCAAGGCCATGGACGTGCTGGCCGAGGTCGGCGGCCTGACCAACGACGTGGCGCGCCTGAACCCGCAACGCGCCGCCGCCGCCCTGGCCCGCCGCGCCGACCTGGCCGAGGCCGGCGGCGACCTGGCCGGGTCGGTGGCCCTGCGCCGCGCCTCCATCGCCGCCGCCGGGGCGGCCGAGGCGCCCGACGCCGCCACCCTGGCCCTGCGCAAGGCGGCCCAGGAATCCCGCGACCGCCGCGCCCTGGCGGTGCTGGACGACTTCGTGCCCGACGCCGCCACGGACCCGGACGCGGTGGCCGCCAACCTGCGCCGCGCCTTCCAGGGCGACGGCGTGGCCGACGCCAACCTGCGCCGCAAGGCCGACGAGCTGGCCCAGTCGGCGGCCCTGCAGCGCGACACCCTGGCCCGCGAGGCCGACAACCTGGAACGGGCCCTGGCCGGGGCCCCCGACGAGGCGCGGGAAGCCGGCCTGCGCGCGGTGAAGGCCAAGCGCGACCAGGTCGCCGACCTGGACCGGGTCGAGCGGGTGATGCGCAACCTGCGCGACGGCGCCGACGACGCGGTTCCCGGCGGCACCCAGGTGGCCCGGGCCGCGCCCGACGGCGGCGGCGCCGCCGGTGGGGCCAAAAAGGTGGACGCCGAGATCCCCGACGCCGACCGCCCGGTTGTCTTCGACGCGCCCGAGACGCCGGCAGGCACGGCCGCGGTCGGCACGCCGGACGCCAAGAAGACCCTGAACCGGCCGCGCGGCCCGCCCCAGGTGACGGAACCGGTCAAGGCCGCCGACCTGGACTCCGCCGCCCGGGCCGCCGAGGCCAACGCCAATCTGGCCCGCCGCGCCGCCGACAACGTGCCCGGCGGCAAGGTATCGGGCGACGACCTGAAGGCGGCGCGCGAGGCCTACGACGACGTCCTGCGCAAGGCTAAGGACAACCTGGCCACACCCGCGGAGGTGCGCGCGGCGCGCCAGGAGTACGCCCGCCTCAGCACGCGGGACAACTATGTCAAGGCCCGCAAGGAGGCCGCCGACGATCTGGCCCTGCGCCAGTCGATCCTGAAGAAGGCGGCCGAGGACCCCGACGCGCTGCAACAACTGTCCAAGTCCGACCTGGACTGGCTGAGCGGCAAGCGCAAAGACCTGACCCCCGACGAGGAGGCCTGGGCCGACGAGCTGATCCGGGCCAACGGCGGCGACTGGTTCAAGGTCTCCAAGGCCCTGAACGAGGGCCTCTCCGAGATCGAGATGCACAAGCTGGTCACCTACCGCAAGAAGGTGGTGGACGACATGCTGGACGCCGCCATCCGCGAGGTCGAGCAGGAGACCGGCCACAGGCTGTCGCGCCAGGCGTTCGGCTCGACCAACCTGACCAGCGACTACGACCTGTCGGTTACCGGCTGGGGCGCCGAGAAGGTGGTGGGCAAGTTCAACGCCGCCTTCCGCAAGAAGTTCGGGCGCGAGCCGGGCCTGTTCTTCGACACCAACGTCTATACCGACCCGGTCTACAACATCTTCTCGCGCCAGGCCCTGCGCAAGGCCGGGCTCGATCTGCCGCCCACCGAGCTGGACGAGTTCCGCCAGTTCCTGTTCGACCAGATGGCGACCCGCAAGTACCTGAACGACCAGCAGTGGGCCCAGCACGTCAAGATCCTGGAAAGCACGGCGCCCGACGAGGCGACCCGCGACCTGATCCGCAACGCCGCGCGCCAGGTGGACAGTGCCGAGGCGGCGGCGCGCGGGCGCCTGGACCAGCGCATGCAGGACATCGCCCGGCGCACGGGCCAGGACATCGGCCACAAGAACGTGCAGCTGCAGGCCAAGAACGAGCTGTACGAGGAGGTGCTGGGCTCCATCGACGACTTCCGCAACCAGCACGACTTCCTGTCGCGCCTGGGCCCGAACCGCCTGGACCTGGAGATGCCGGCCTCGTCCCTGACCGGCGAGGGCACGGCCTATGCCGAGGCTGTGAACAAGATCCGCCGCCTGTACGCCGAGGGCGACATCGCCGGCGCCGACGCCCTCAAGGCGGCGACCCTGGGCGGCCTGGAAAACCAGATGCGCAACCGCCAGGGCACGGCGCTGTACTACGCCAGCGAGGCCTACCAGACCCAGGGCACCATCGCCCACGTGGTCGGCGAGATCCAGGCCGGCGGCAAGCCCATCAACTTCGCCAGCCTGACAGTGCCCAAGCGCAAGGACGTGGTGCCCGACCCCGACGCCGTGAACGGGTACCTGAACTCGTTCAACGAGAACCGGGCCAACATGTTCAAGGAGCTGAACGAGCTGGTGGGCGCCACCGGCGGCTACGGCGACAACGCCGCCAAGGCGGCGGGCAAGGTGGGCAAGTACTTCATCCGGCAGCTGGACGCCGCCGCCAGCGCCGGGGTGGACCTGACCCAGGTGCTGCCCGAGCGGCTGATCCGCGCGACCCTGACCGCCAACGCCCAGCGCGGCTCCAAGTCGGCCCTGAAGGCGGCCCTGAAGGAGGCCGGATACGCCGACATCGAGGATTTCGTGCGCCAGGCCGAATCCGCCTCGCACCTGCTGCTGCGCGAGGGCATGAAGATCTCGCCGCTGCGCAAGCTGGCCCCGGCCGCCGCCGACCACCGGCGCGAGGTGGACGCCCTGTTGCGCTCGGTCGGCGCCTTCGAGCCGGGCAACCGGGCCGCCATCAAGCGCGTCTACACCTCGGACGCCATTCCCGACGAGGTCCCGTCGGCCCTGCCCACGGCCCGCGCCACCGTGGACCTGGACAGCCGCAAGGCCGACGACATCGCCCAGCGCCTGCGCAGCCGTGCCGACGAGCTGCGAACGTCGGGCGCCGACGCCGAGAAGGTGCGCGTCTATGACGAGCTGGCCGGCGAGGCCCAGGTCCGGGCCGACCGGCTGCGTTCGGCCGACTACCAGCGCGCCCTGTCCAGCCGCGAGAACGCCGGCCTGCGCGAGCGCATCACCGGCGGCGCCGTGGACGACCGGGCCCTGCGCCGCGAACTGGACGCGGCTCGCGCCGACGGCGCCGACGCCGCCGTGCTGCGCCACATGCAGTCCCAGGTGGACGCCACCGCCGCCCGCCGCGCCGAGGTGGCCAAGCTGCTGGACGAGACCCCGGACTGGGAGACCATGTCCAAGAAGATGACCACCGACGACCCCGAGCTGGCGGCCGGGCTGAGCGACTTCCGCGAATGGGCCTGGGACCAGGTGCAGCGGCGCTGGCCCAACACCGTGCGCACGGGCACCAGCGGCAAGATGGGCAATGACCTGGACTTCTCGGTCACCGGCCCCAACGCCGGCCGCGACCAGCTGGCCATCGAGAAGTTCCTGGCCGAGGAGATCGAGATCGCGCCCGGCGTGCGCGGCCTGGGCTCGAACTGGGACAAGAAGCTGCACTCCACGGCCTTCGGCGACCCCGAGCTGATCCACATCTACGACCGCCTGACCGACCCGGCGCAGCGCGTCGCCGTGCGCGACGGTCTGGCCGAGGTGGTGGAGGCGGCGCAGCTCGCCCGCCTGAAGCACAACATGACCCCCGAATCCTGGACCGCCTTCAAGCGCTCGGTTCCCGAGGTCGACGCCGAGGCCCTGATCGCCCGGCACCCCCTGCCCGACGACGTCGACCGCGCCGGCCTGCTGCTGGCCCGGGACGAGGCCTACCAGCGCCTGGTGGCCAGCGGCTTCAAGGACGCCGAGGCGGCGGCCCAGGTCAGCCGCATCCAGGTGACGCTCAACCGCAACGATCCCGAGGCCTACCTCAGCTTCGGCGGGGTCAAGCAGACCGTCACCTTCAAGGAGGGCCTGGTCAAGTTCGACCAGCCCCTGGTGGCACGCATGGAGAACGGCCGCGTGGTGGTGCGCCCCGACCCCGACGCCACCGACCCCGGCCTGCTGCTGCGCCTGCCGGGGCAGCGCACGGCGCCGCGCCGGTTCAGCAACGTCAACGACCTGCGCAAGTACCTGGGCGAGCTGAAGGGGCAGCAGCCGGGGGTGCGGCGGGTGGCCGACCAGCTGGTGGTGCAGCGGACCCTGAACGAGCTGGAGGACACGGTCCTGCGGGTGGACCCCGGCGAGCGGTACCAGTCCGTGCTGGGCAACATCGCTTTCTTCGAGCACCAGATCGAGGCGGCCGGCGGCGACGCCCTGACCGCCCTGCGCCGCTACCAGACGTCGAAGTACCTGGACCGGGTGCTCAGCGAGGCCTACGAGATGGGCGTGCCGGCCAGGGCCTACGAGTTCCTGGGCGAGGCCAAGTCCCTGGCGCGGCGCTTCTACAAGGAGCGCGACCCCACCATCGCCCGCTTCTTCGGCACCGAGACCACGGCCCTGGACGCCGAGGACTACGCCCGGCTGCAGACCAAGGCCAACGACCTGCTGGGCAAGCTGCGCGACCTGAACAACGACATCGCCGCGCGGGCGCGGCGCGACGCCCAGTCGGTCCTGCGCCATGGCCACGACAACGCCTTCGTCCCGGCGGCCGACGACCCGGCCCGGTTCCTGGACGTCGCCTTCGGCCGCGGCGGCAAGCCGGCGTCGGACGCCTACCGCATGGCGCGCAACGCCCTGGGCGACGACGCGGCGGGCCTGTTCGGCGACTTCGCGCGGCGCGACGGCGCCGCCCTGCGCTTCCCCGACGGGGTCGACACGGTCGAGGACGCGCGCCTGTTCACCGCCCTGGCCCGGGACCTGCCCGAGGCCGAGGTGGCGCGCCTGGCCCCCAACGAGCGGCGCCTCTATGACCTGGGCCGCGGCGCGTCCGGCACGCCGGCGCCCCTGCGGGTGGCCACCCCCGAGGCCGACCCGGCCAGGCTGGCGCGCCTGCAGGCACGCATCTTCGAGGAAACCGGGGTGCTGGTGGACTTCGTGTCGCCCGACGGCGGCAATTCGCTGCTGGCCATGCTGCCGCGGGCCCGGGGGGCGGACCTGCCGGGCGCCAATCTGGGCCGGGCCGCCGCCGGCAATCCCTTCGGCGGCAATGCCGGCCGCGCCCCGGGCTGGAACGACGCCCCCGGCGGTCCCGCCGCCGCCGGCCGTCCGGCGCCGCCGCCGGACAACGGCGCCCGCCTGGCCCAGAACCTGATGGGCGAGGGCGACCTGCGGGCGGCGGCGGACGCCCGCCTGCGCGCGGCCATCGACGGAGTCTCCACCGGCGGCCGGGTCGGCGCCGAGGCGGTGGAGGCCTTCCGCCAGGCCAGGCGCCTGTCGGCGGCCCAGGCCGAGCTGGACCGCCTGCTGACCGCGGCCCGGGCCAACGGCGTGCCCGAGGCCGACATCGCCCGCCTGACCGGCGCGCCGGAGTCCTTCGCCCTGGCCCCGGTGGTGGCCCGCCAGGCCGCCGTGCGCGGCCTGGAGGAAGAGATCCTGCGCCGCGCCGGGCGCCTGGTGCCCGACGCCCAGGTGAGCGAGCTGCGCCGGGTCCTGACCCGCGCCGCCGACGGCACCGCCACGGCGGCCGACGACGCCCTGCTGCGGCGATGGATCACCGCCTCGGCCAAGGACGGCGACGACTTCATGGCCGAGGTCACCCGCCGCGGCCGGGTGGATTTCGATACCGGGTTCGAGCCCGTGGCCAGCGAGGACCTGGCGCGCCGGGTGCAGGCCTACGCCGAGGCCAAGAACCTGATCGCCCACTCGGAAACGCCGACGCTGTGGAACAACCCCAACCTGCTGAAGTCGCCGACCCGGGGCCAGGGCACGCCGCCCCAGTTCTACAACGACACCTGCGGCCTGATGGCCTTTGAGGGCGTGCTGCGCGACCGCGGCATGGTGCCCGGGCTGCGTTCGGAGGAGGCCCTGCGCAAGGCCGCCGTGGACGCCAACCTGTTCGAGCCGGGCAAGGGCATGACCCGGGCCGAGCTGACGGACTGGATCAACGGCCACGGCGGCGACGTGGCCTGGGCCGGGCGCAAGCCCACGGCGCTGGAGCTGCGCAGCCAGCTCGACGCCGACCGCGATCTGATCGTCATGATCCGCACCGGTTCCGACTCCTACCACTGGGTGCGGGTCGAGAACTTCGAGGTCAGCGCCAGCGACGGCCGCCTGTGGGTGGCGGTGGGCGACCCGGGCAGCGGCAAGAGCTGGAGCACGCCGGCGGACCTGTTCGATGCCCAGATCCAGGGCAACAACGTGCTGGCCATCGACTGGCGCCAGGCCCGGGCCGCCGCCGGCGCCGGCCAGCCGGTGCCGCGCGGCCGGGTGGCGCGCAACCAGGCCGGCGCCGGCGGGGCGGCGGGCGGCAGCGCCCTCGGCAGTTCCGACGTGACCCCGGATTCCACGCCCAACTGGGTGCGCAACAACCTGGCCGACCAGGACCGGGTGCCGCGGACCGGCGAAACATGGACCGGCGGCGAAACTCCCTACCGGATCGGCCGCCGCCTGGGCGGCGACAGCCGCAGCGCCTATGCCCAGGCCTTCGCCCTGGATAGCCACCCCGACGACGCCATCAAGTTCGTGCCCAACCGGCGCAAGGACGGCGAGGTCGAGCGCCTGTTCGCGGCCATGCGCCAGGCCCAGGACACCCTGCGCGCAGAGGGCATTCCGCACCTGCCGGTCAGCCGCTTCGACCTGGACGCCGACATCCCCTACATGATCCAAATGAAGGCCGACGGGCCGGACTACGACGTGTTCTCGTCCATCGACAACGCGGTCGCCAGCGGCAAATGGACCCCCGGGCACGGCAAGGCGGTGATCGAGCTGTTCGACAAGCTGGCGGCGGCCAGGATCCGCTGGGACGACCCGCGCATGGCCAACATCTATTTCAAGCGCCTTGGCGACGGCCGGGTCGAGGCCGGCGTGCTGGACATCGACCGCCTGGCCCGGGTCGGCGAGGAAACCGAGGCCCTGGCGACCTCGATCCAACTGATGGAACGGGTGCCCTGGGCCGATTTCAGCGGCATCCGCAGCCTGTCCGGCGTGCGCTACGACCTCAGCGATCCGCGCTACTTCATGATGAAGATGTTCGAGCGCAAGCAGTGGGTCACCTTCGACCCCGACACGGGCACCTGGTCCAGCCGCATCCTCGACTTCTCCGAGATCGAGCGGAAGTTCCCCGGCCTGCGCCAGGACGTGGGCCTGCAGGGCGGCCAGGCCCGGACCCGCGGTCGCCGCCGCCGGCGGCGGCCGCGGCCGGTCCCGCCGCGGCGGCTGCGCCGCGCCGCCTGATCCCGCGCCCCTTTGCGGACGGCCCGGTTCCGGTTAAGAATGGCCGCCGAACCGGACAACCGGAACCGACCTTAGAAGGGGGAATGCCCACCATGGACGACGCCACCGCCGGACCGATGCTGTTCCGGCCCATCACCTTCCGCTCGGTGACCGCGCGCAACCGCATCGCCCTGTCGCCCATGTGCCAGTACTGCGCCCGCGACGGGGTGCCCGACGACTGGCACCTGGCCGCCCTGGGCCAGCGCGCCGTGGGCGGCGGCGGCATCGTCTTCACCGAGGCCACGGCGGTGGAACCGCGCGGCCGCATCTCGCACGGCTGCCTGGGCCTGTACAACGACGACCAGCAGCGCGGGTTCGAGCGCATCGCCCGCTTCGTCGCCGGCCAGGGCGCGGTGCCGGGCATCCAGCTCGGCCACGCCGGGCGCAAGGCCTCGGTCACCGAACCGTGGAACGGCAACCGGCCGCTGACCGCGGACGAGGACCCCTGGGCCGCCATCGCCCCGTCGCCGGTGGCCTTCGACGACGGCTATCCGGCACCGCAGGAGATGGACCGCGCGACCATCGCCCAGGTCACCGACGCCATGGCCGCCGCCGTGCGCCGGGCGCGCGAGGCCGGTTTCCAGGTGGTCGAGGTGCACGCCGCCCACGGCTACCTGGGCCACGAGTTCCTGTCGCCGCTCAGCAACCGGCGCAGCGACGACTATGGGGGGTCCCTGGAGAACCGCACCCGTTTCGTGCGCGAGATGGCGGCGGCGGCGCGCTCGGAATGGCCCGCCGACCTGCCGCTGTTCCTGCGCCTCTCGTGCACCGACTGGGTGGAGGGCGGCTGGGACCTGGAACAGTCCGTCTGGCTGGCCCAGCAACTGGCGGCCGGCGGCGAGGTGGACCTTGTCGACTGCTCGTCGGGCGGCCTGCACCCGGCGCAGAAGATCGCCCTGGGGCCCGGATACCAGGCGCCCTTCGCCCAGGCCGTGCGCGAGCGGGCGGGAATCGCCACCGCCGCCGTGGGCCTGATCACCGAGGCGGCCCAGGCCAACGCGATCCTGGAGGCGGGCCAGGCCGACCTGATCATGGTCGGCCGCGCCTACCTGCGCGACCCCTACCTGCCGCTGCGCTTCGCCGCCGACCTGGGGGTCGACCTGGACTGGCCGGTGCAGATCGCCCGCGGCAAGCGCTGAGCGGACCCACGCCAGGCGTCAAAGGCGTGGTGGCCCATTGACGCGAAACGTGCTTGAATCCGAGGGTTCGGGGAGCAACGGGGAAAGGCAGGCCTTGGCCGAAGCGCGAATCAGGTTCCGTACGTTGACGGCCCGGCTGCTGGCCATCTACGTGCCGCTGGTGTCGATCAGCCTGTTGGTGGTGTTCGCGCTGCTGGAGGTGTCGTACTACCGCACCCAGCGGTCCGGGATCGTGCAGGAGCTGCGCCAGCGCCTGGTCCTGGAAAGCGGCTTCTTCGCCTACGAGCTGTGGGAATTCAACCTGGAAGCCGTCAAGACCCGGCTGGGGGAGATCGGCACTCTGCCGCACGTGGCCAGCGCCGTGGTGTTCGATTCCTCGGGCGCCGTGCTGGGCAAGGTGGGGGACATCGACCTGCCGCCCGAGGCCCCCGATTTCCGTGCCGAAATGCCCCTGGTATACCGGGCCGCCGGGGTCGAGGACACGGTCGGCAAGCTGGTCATCACCCTGCACAGCGCCGACATCCGCCGCGACGTCCGGGTCCACATCCTGGAAAACGCGGTGGTCATGCTGGTGCTGCTGGCGGCCCTGGTGGGGGCCACCTTCTTCGCCACCCGCCGGGTGTTCGGCATGCCCATCGAGGCGCTGCGCCAATCCATCGAGCGCATGAAGACCGACAACCTGCGCCAGGAGGTGGACTGGGACAGCGGCGACGAGCTGGGCCAGGTGGTGCGGGCCTACAACGAGATGCTGCGCGGCCAGGCCGAGGCCGAGCGCAAGATCCGCCAGTACCAGGACCACCTGCAGGACCTGGCCGACCAGCGAACGGCGGAACTGTCCGAGACGTCGGCCCGGCTGCGCCTGACCCTGGACAACATCCCCAGCGGCATCCTGCGCACCGACAAGGACATGGCCATCGTCTTCACCAACGACCGCTACCTCGAGCTGACCCGGGCGTCGCCCGAACTGGTGCACGAGGGGGCCAGCATTCCCGAGGTGTGCCTGCAGATGGCGCAGCGCGGCCAGTTCGGCCCCGGCAAGCCCGCCGACCTGGCCGAGACGGCAGTCGCCGACTTCACCAAGGTCGGGGTGTTCGAGGTCGACCTGCCGCACGGCGTCGTGGTCGAGATTCGCCGCGAGCCCACCAGCGACGGCGGCATGCTGCTGCTGGTCAACGACATCAGCGCCCGGCGCAAGGCGGAACAGGAGGTGGAACGGGTGCTCCGCGACCTGCGCGAGAGCCAGGAGCGGCTGCAGGCCATCCTCGACAACTCGCCGGCCTTTATCTACATGAAGGACCTGGAGGGGCGGTACCTGGTGACCAACCGGCGCTGGCGCGAGGCCATGGGCTGTGAACAGGTCCCGCCGTCCACGCTCAGCGCCCATGACGTGTTCCCCAAGGACATCGCCGACGCCATGGTCAAGGTGGACCGCGAGGTGGCGCGCCGGCGCGAGGTCCGGGAAGTGGAGGTGGAACTGCCCCGCGGCAAGGAGCTACGCACCTATGTGTCCCTGAAGTTCCCGCTGCTGGACGACGGCGGCCGGCCCTATGCCATCGGCGGCATCTCGACCGACATCACCGAACGCAAGCGGGCCGAGGAGAACCTGCGCCACGTTTACGGCATCCTGACCGACAGCATCGAGTACGCGGCGCGCATCCAGCGATCCCTGCTGCCGTCGCGCCAGGCCCTGGACGAGGCCTTCGCCGAGCATTTCGTCATCTGGGAGCCGCGCGACGTGATCGGCGGCGACATCTTCTGGCTGCGCGAGAACCCGCGCGGCAACCTGATCGCCATCGCCGACTGCACGGGGCACGGCGTGGCCGGCGCCTTCGTCACCCTGATCGCCACCGGTGCCCTGGACCGGGCGCTGCTGGAGCGGCCCCTGGCCGGGCCGGCCGAGATCCTGTCGATCATGAACCGGATGGTGAAGGAGGCGCTGAACCAGGTCGGACCCGAAGGCGAATCCGACGACGGGCTGGGACTGGGAATCTGCCTGATGGACCCGGAGGGGTGGGAGGTGACCTACGCCGGCGCCGGCCTGTCCCTGTGGGTGGTCCGCGACGGCGTGGTCGAGGAGGTCAAGGGCCACCGGCGCGGCATCGGGCACCGCAGCACACCCCTGGACCAGGACTATGCCACGGCCCGCGTCCTGGTCGAGGAGGGGACACGTTTCTACCTGGCCACCGACGGTTTCGTCGACCAGGTGGGGGGCGGCAGGAACCGCACCTTCGGCAAGCGGCGCCTGGCGCAGGCGCTGGAAGACATGGCCGACCTGGCGCTGGCGGACCAGAAGGCGACCCTGCTGGAAACGCTGCACGCGTACCAGGGGGCGGAGAGCCGCCGCGACGACATTACCGTGGTTGGCTTCGTGTGCGCATCATGAAAGAATAGGCGCGGGAAAGGCACCGGGAGCGACGGTCCATGCTGGCAAGCTCGTTTTACAATTTCAGGCAGCTCCTGCAGGAGCAGGGGATCATCTTCTGCTACAGCGGGTACATGACGGAAACGATCCTGACTGGGATCGGCGAGGCGCTGAAGAAGAAGCTATCGTTCGAGGACACGGATACGGCGACCGTGCGCAACGTGTTCGCCATTTTTGTCGAGCAGATGCAAAACATCATCCGCTATTCCGCCGAGAAGGAGCCGCCAGAAGAGGTGGAGCCGAAGAGCGAGCTGCGGTATGGCGTCCTGGCCATCGGCGCCCACGAGGGCAAATTCTTCATCACCTGCGGCAACCGCGTGTTCAACAAGGATGTCCCGAGACTGACCGAGCGGCTCTCGGTCCTGCAACAACTCGATAAAAAAGGGCTCAAGGATCTTTACAAGGAAAAATTGCGAAGCCCCACCGAGGAAACCAGCAAGGGGGCCGGCCTCGGATTTATCGAGATTGCCAGGCGGTCGAGCGAGATTATCGACTTCGATTTTATGGAACTCGACGATGTCCACTCCTTTTTCTGCCTCAAGGCATACGTTTGATTGCCCGGGAGAGTAACACCATGGAAAACCTGAAAATCGAAGCCACCGACCGGTCTCCGGAGATCGACTTCGATTTCGCCAGCCACCAGTTCCTGGTCAAGGGCGAATCCTATCCCGAGGACGTGACCGCCTTTTACGGACCGGTGATCGAGAAGCTGGAAGCCTACTTCGAGGAAGCGCCCGGTGACGCGGTGGAGTTCACCTTCGAGCTGATCTATTTCAACTCCAGCAGCGCCAAGATCCTCATGCACCTGTTCGACACCCTGGACGAGGCCGCCGAAAACGGCACCACGGTGACCATCAACTGGGTCTACGACGAGGAAGACGACACCATGGAGGAGCTGGGCGAGGAATTCGCCGAAGACCTGGAACACGCCACCTTCGTGATGAAGAAACTCGAGTCATGACATGAGCTATGAGCTCTTCCTGCGCGAACAGCAGTTGATCGAGGCCAGCAAGGCGCTGCTCGACTCTGACAAGCTGCGCAGCAAGGTGGCGCGCGAGGAATTCGGCAAGCTGCTGAAGGGCTACGAGAAGCTGTTCAAGGACACGCGGCGCCTGGTCCGCATCAGCGACCGCAACGAGGCCGAGCTGAACCGCATCGCCCACGCGCTGGACGAAAAGAACGCGATGCTGGAATCGCTGTCGTCGAAGCTCTCCAAATACCTGTCCCCGCAGGTCTACAAGTCCATCTTCTCCGGCGACCGCGACGTCTCGATCAGTTCCGAGCGCAAGAAGCTGACCGTCTTCTTCTCGGACATCAAGGATTTCACCGCCACCACCGACGACATGGAGCCCGAGGACCTGACGGCCCTGCTGAACCACTACCTGACCGAAATGTCGGCCATCGCGCTCAACCACGGCGGCACCATCGACAAGTACATCGGCGACGCCGTCGTAATCTTTTTCGGCGACCCCGAGACCCTGGGGGTGCAGAAGGATGCCCTGCAATGCGTGCGCATGGCCGTCGCCATGCAGCGGCGCATGCGCGAGCTGCAGCGGGAATGGATGGGGACGGGTATTGAGAAGCCGTTCCACATGCGGGTCGGCATCAACACCGGGTTCTGCACCGTGGGCAACTTCGGCAGCGAGGCCCGCATGGACTACACCATCATCGGCGGCGAGGTGAATCTGGCGGCGCGCCTGGAGGGCATCTGCGAGCCCGACGGCATCACGCTGAGCTACGAAACCTATGCCCTGGTCAGCGACGAGATCAGCGCCGTGGAGGGGGAGCCCATCAAGGTCAAGGGCATCCAGCGCGACGTGCGGCCCTATGCCGTGCAGGGCATTCACGACCAGGACCAGAGCAAGAAAATCCTGCGCCACGAAACCGACGGCGTGCGGGTGCTGGTCGACCTGTACAAGCTGGACGACGCCGGCCGCGCCGCCACCGCCGACCAGCTCGAATCCATCATCGCGCAACTGCGCGCCGGCGCCTGACCGCGGCGCCACCGGCGCCAGGGAAACGTCCGTGGCCTTGCTGCCCCCCGCCAAGCCGATGCTTGCCAACCCCTTCGCCGCCGGCGCGCGGCGGGCCCTGGGCGCGCCCACGGCGGTCATCACCGCCAGTTTCCTGGGCTTCGGCGCGCTGGTCGCGCAGCAGGACTTCGGCCTGCTGCCCGGGCTGTTGACCACGCTGACCATCTGGGCCCTGCCCGGGCAGATCGTGCTGGTGGAGCTGTACGGCGTGGGCGCCTCCCTGGCCGCGATCGGGCTGGCGGTGGCGCTGACCAACGCCCGGCTGCTGCCCATGACCGTCGCGCTGGTGCCCCTGCTGCGCCGCCGCCGCCGCCCCGGGTGGCGCGTGTACCTGGCCGCCCATTGGATCGCCGTCACCGCCTGGGTCGCCGGCATGCGGGACCTGCCGCAACTGCCGCGGTCGCAGCGCCTCGCCTATTTCATGGGCATGGCCATGGTGCTGTGGTGGTCCACCCTGGCGGCCACGGCGCTGGGCTTCTGGCTTGCCGGCACGGTGCCCCATGCCCTGTCCCTGGCCCTGGTGTTCATCAACCCGCTGTACTTCATGCTGGCGCTGGTGGCGGACCTGCGCGACCGAGGCCGCACCATCGCCCTGGCCGCGGGGGCCGTCCTGGGGCCGGTCCTGCACCTGGTGACGCCGGACTGGGGCCTGCTGGTGGCCGGCCTGGCGGCGGGCACCCTGGGGTACCTGCTGGCCGCCCACGGCCGGCGGCGAGGGCCCGGCGGTGGCTGACGGCCTGTTCCCCGCCGACGCCGGCTGGATGCTGGCCGCCGCCCTGGCCGTGGGCACCGCCGCCACCTACGTCTGGCGCTTGGTTGGCGTGCTGCTGGCCGGGTCGCTGTCGCCGCGCTCGCGCCTGTTCGACTGGGTGGGGTGCGTCGCCTACGGCCTGCTGGCAGCCCTGATCGCGCGCATGGTCCTGCTGCCCGAGGGGCCCCTGGCGGCCACCGGCACCGGCCTGCGCCTGGCCTGTGCCGGCGTCGCCCTGGCCACCTTCTTCGCCGCCCGGCGCAACGTCGCCGCCGGGGTCGCCGCCGGCAGCGGCCTGCTGGCCGTCTGGCTGCTGTGGGGGCCGTGACGTGGGCGGGGGAACGGACCGATACCTGGACGTCGTCCCCGAAGTGGCGGACACCCTGGCCGCCGGCGGCGCCGTGGTGGCCCTGGAATCGACGGTCATCGCCCAGGGCCTGCCGCGCCCCCACAACCGCGAAGCCGCGGCCGAGATGGAGGCCGCCGTGCGCGCCGGCGGCGCCGTGCCGGCGACCATCGCCATCCTGGACGGGCGCATCCGGGTCGGACTGACCGCCGCCCAGCTCGACCGCCTGGCCGATTCCCCGGTCCCCAAGGCCAGCCGCCGCGACCTGGCGCCGCTGCTGGCCGCCGGCGGCGACGGCGCCACCACGGTCTCGGCGACCATGGCCTGCGCCCACCTGGCCGGCATCCGCGTGTTCGCCACCGGCGGCATCGGCGGCGTGCACCGGGGCGCCGGGCGGACCTTCGACATCTCGGCCGACCTGTCCGAGCTGGCGCGCACCCCGGTGGCCGTGGTAAGCGCCGGGGCCAAGTCGATCCTGGACCTGCCGCGCACGCGCGAGGTGCTGGAAACCCTGGGCGTGCCCGTGGTCGGCTACGGCACCGACACCCTGCCGGCCTTCTACCTGCGCGACAGCGGCCTGGCCGTGGACGCCCGCGCCGACAGCCCCGTGGCGGCGGCGGCCATCCTGCGGGCACAATGGGATCTGGGGCTGGGCGGGGTGCTGGTGGCCAACCCCATCCCCGCCGCCGACGCCCTGGACCCGGGTCCGGTGGAGGCGGCCATCGACGGCGCCGTGGCCGCGGCGGCGTCCGCGGGCGTGGACGGCAAGGCCCTGACCCCGTTCCTGCTGGCCCGCCTGGCCGCGGCCACCGGCGGCGCCACCCTGGCCGCCAACCGGGCCCTGCTGCGCCACAACGCCGCCGTGGCCGCCGCCATCGCCGCGGCCCTGGCGGAGATGCGGGCCTAGAAATTGGTGATCGGCCGCGAGTCGGGGGCGGCGGACAGCAGCTCGGGCAGGTATTCCACCAGGTCGAACAGGAACAGGAACCCGGCGAAGCTGGTTAGGAACAGCAGCAGCCAGATGGGGTCCCGGCGCTGGCGCCAGACCGGTTCGGGCGCGGCGGCGCCGGGCTGGAAGATCTCGACCTCGGGCCGGGGCTGGAACGGCCGCCGCAGGCGGGTCAGCAACTGCCCCTCCAGGCGCTGGAAGCCGCGGCGCACGATGCCGTATTCGTGGAAGAAGGGGAAGAAGGCGCCGAACAGGAACAGCAGGCCGGCCACCACGCTGCCCAGGGGGAACAGGCCCCGCGCCGCCAGCAGCCCGGTCAGGGCCGCGGCGGCCACCACCCCCAGCCCGTTCAGCAGCATCAGGACCTGCATGGCGCCTCCCCCCTCCGTCACCGCCGCGGGCGGCCTAGCCGCCCTGCTTGGCCTTGCGTGCGTGCAGGGGATCGTAGGCGGCGATGGGCATGCGCGGGCGGTCGGGTTCGGGTTCGGCCAGGGGCTCGACCCGGCGCAGGCTGGCGTGGCAGCGGCGGGCCAGTTCCTGGTACTCGCGGGTGCCGCCGCGCTTCCACTCGATCTCGTCGTCGCTCAACTGGCGCAGCACCCGCGCCGGCGACCCGGCGGCCAGGCTGCGGGCCGGGATCTCGGTGCCCGCCTTGACGAAGGCCATGGCTGCGACGATGGACGATTCCCCCACCACGGCGCCGTCCATGATGCAGGCGTTCATGCCGACCAGGGCGTTCGTGCCGACGCGACAGCCGTGCAGCACGGCGGCGTGGCCCACGTGGCCCCAGTCCTCGATCACGCACTCGTTGCCGGGGAAGCTGTGCATGACGCAGCAGTCCTGCACGTTGCACCCGGCGCCGATGACGATGCGCCCGAAATCGCCGCGGATGGAGGCATTGGGCCCGATGTAGCAGTCGGGCCCGATGACCACGTCGCCGATCAGCACGGCGTCGGGGTGGACGAAGGCGGCGGGGTGGACGACGGGGATCAGGCCGTCGATGGAATAGACCTTGGCCATGGACAGCCTTTCCTTGCTAGTGTCCGGCAGGTGCTCGCGTAGCGGATCGGAATGCCGTGTCCACTATCACCCACTGTCCCACCTGCGGCAAGCCATGCGGTCGCGATGGCCGGTGCATTCGCTGCCCCACCGAGGCGCCGGCCTGGCCGCCGCCCTGGTCCCTGGCCAACCGGGAATTCTGGTGGAACGCGCGGAACGTGGTCCGGGGCATTTTCTTGGTGGTGTCGCTGGTGCTGCTGGCGCTGGTCTACCTGACCTCGTGACAACCTACAGCAGCGTCTCCCACTCCTCGGCCCATTTCAGGGCCTCCTCGTCGGGCAGGGGCTGGGTGCTGGCGTCCACCTCCAGGCGCTCGCCGACGCGCCGGGCGCCCAGGCGGTTGAACAGGCCGTCCATCTCCTGTCCGGCCTTGCAGAAGGTGTCGTAGTAGGTCTGGTCGCCCAGCGCGATGACGCCGTAGCGCAGGTGCGACAGGTCGGGCTTGGAGCCGTCTAGTTCGTCGTACATGGGCTGGATGTTGGACGGCAGGTCGCCCATGCCGTGCGTGGCGCAGCAGATCAGCACGGTTTCGCGCCCGGCCAGGTTGGCCTGGCCGGGGTCCCACTGGTCGAGGATCTCGACCCCGTGGCCCTTGCCCTCGAACTCGTCCTGCAGGCATTCCGCGACCATCTGCGCGTTGCCCGATTCCGTCCCCACCACGATCAAGATGTCAGCCATGTATCCTCGGCGTCCTCCAGGTCCCCCCCGGCCCCCTCCGGGCCCAAGCCGCTTAGGGAAGACCTAAATTATTCAATGCGTTGGTGCAATATTCAATTGCAGTTGCGGATTAAATACGTTTTTTGATACCAAAATACCGATTTAGTGTCTATGTTTTGATCGGCGCCGCCGCGGCGATTTGCAGCCATCGGCGCCTGGGCTATAGTTCCCGGGGTTTTCCGCGCGGCGGCGCACGGGAGGAAGAGGATCGACATGGCTGTAAGTGAGACGGACATTCTGGAAAAGGTCAAGGCCGGCGGCAAGATCACCGGCGACGACACCCTGACCCCCGGCTACCGGGGCGAGGTCGTGCGCCTGATGACCATCTTCGTCGACACGGAGCTGGCCTGGGTTTCCGAATACGCCGACCAGATCAACCGCGCCCCGGGCATCCGCGAGCGGGTGGTGGCCGCGCGCATCGTCGCCGAGAAGCTGGACCACGCGCAGCGGGTGCTGGCCCTGCTGGAAGCCTTCGGCGTCAACCCCGAGCTGTACGTCCGTTCCCACGCCTGGACCGCGCGGCTGGACCGCAGCGTCGACCTGGGCACCCGCCAGGTGGGCGACGACAAGCGCCTGAACGTGCTGCACTACCCGATTCAGGGCTGGACCGATTCGGTGACCATGAACGCCCTGTTCGGCCCCGCCACCATCATCCACCTGACCGAGGTGGCCAACTGCTCCCACGCCGCCCTGGCCGAAACCATGGCCGGCATCCTGGAGCGCGAGCGCGGGCACGCCGAGGCCGCCATCAAGGGCCTGCGCCAGGCCGTCGAGCGGGACGGCTCGCCGGCCGCCGCCCAGGTGGCGGTGGACTACTGGTACCCGCGCATCGCCGACACCTTCGGCCGCTCGGACTCGACCCGCTACGAGCAGTACCGGGCCTATGGCCTGCGCCAGCACACCAACGCCGAGCTGCTGGCCACCTGGAAGCAGGACGTGGCGCCGATCCTGGGCGGCATGGGCCTGACCGCGCCCGCCGGCGGCTGAGCCCGGTGGCGGACCCGGAGGACCGAGCCCAGGCCGCGGCGGAGGCGGCGGGCCGGCACTTTGCCGAGCATGACCTGATGGCCAAGACCCTGGGCATTGTCCTGGAGGAGGTTCGTCCCGGCTATGCCCGCGCCCGCATGACCGTGCGCCGCGACATGTCCAACGCCGCCGGCATCGGCCACGGCGGGGCCACCTTCACCCTGGCCGACGTGGTCTTCGGCGCCGCCTGCAACAGCCACAATCGCCTGGCCCTGGCGCAGAACTGCAACATCACGTTCCTGGCCCCGGTGGCCCTTGGCGACGATCTGGTGGCCGAGGGCCGCGAGGTCAGCCTGCAGGGGCGCGGCGGTGTCTACGACATCGTGGTGTCGAACCAGGACGGCATGGCCGTGGCCCTGTTCCGCGGCCTGTCGCGGCAGGTGGGGGAGCCGGTGGTGGCCGACGCGCCGGTCGCCTGACCGGTCGTCTTCTCAGCGCCGCAGCGATCCCAGGATGCCGCGCACCAACTCGCGCCCCAGGACCCGGCCGATGCTGCGCAGGGTCGATTTGAAGAACGCCTCGCCGGCGCTCTGCCGGTTGCCTGGGCGCGGCGCCGCCTTGGCCTTCTCCGCCGCCCGGGCCTTGCGCGCGGCCTCGGCCTGCGCCGCTTCCGCCATCCTGGCCGCGCGCTCGTCCAGGATCTCGTAGGCCGAGCGCCGGTCGATGGCCTGGTCATAGACCCCGGCCACCGGGCTGCCGGCCATGACCATGCGCCGCTCGGCCGGCTTGGCCGGGCCCAGGCGCGAGGCCGGGGGGCGGATCAGGGTCCGCTGCACCACCGAGGGCACGCCCTTCTTCATCAGGGTCGAAACCAGGGCCTCGCCGATGCCCAACTCGGGGATCACGTCGGCGGCGTCGAAGGCCGGGTTCTGGCGGAAGGTGTCGCCGGCGGCGCGCACGGCCTTGCGGTCGCGCGGGGTAAAGGCGCGCAGGGCATGCTGGAACCGGTTGCCCAGTTGCCCCAGCACCGCGTCGGGCACGTCGGTGGGGTTCTGGGTCACGAAATAGACGCCCACGCCCTTGGAGCGGATCAGCCGCACCACCTGCTCGACCTTGTCCACCAGGGGCCTGGGCGCGTCGCGGAACAGCAGGTGCGCCTCGTCGAAAAAGAATACCAGTTTGGGTTTTTCCGGGTCGCCGGTCTCGGGCAGGTCCTCGAACAGCTCCGACAGCAGCCACAGCAGGAAGGTGCCGTACAGGCGCGGCGACTGCATCAGCTTGTCCGCGGCCAGCACGTTGATGAACCCGCGGCCGTCGTCGTCACAGCGCAGGAAGTCCTCCAGCTTCAGGGCCGGCTCGCCGAAGAACTGCTTGGCGCCCTGGGTCTCCAGCACCAGCAGCCGGCGCTGGATGGCGCCCACCGAGGCCGGGCTGATGTTGCCGTAGGCGGCGCCCAGGTCGCGCGCGTTCTCGGCCACGAACACCAGCAGGGATCGCAGGTCCTTGAGGTCCAGCAGCAGCAGGCCCTCGTCGTCGGCGACCCGGAAGGCGATGTTCAGCACCCCCTCCTGGGTGTCGTTCAGCTCCAGCAGGCGTGACAGCAGCAGCGGCCCCATCTCGGAAATGGTGGTGCGCACCGGATGGCCCTGCTTGCCGAACAGGTCCCAGAAGGTGACCGGGAACACGTCGGGGCCGTAGTCCGCCAAGCCGATGGCGGCGGCGCGCTCGTGCAGGAACGGCTGCAGGGCGCCCGGCTGGCTGATGCCCGACAGGTCGCCCTTGACGTCGGACAGGAACACGGGAACCCCGGCCCGCGAGAACCCCTCGGCCAGGATCTGCAGGGTCACGGTCTTGCCGGTGCCGGTGGCGCCGCTGATCAATCCGTGCCGGTTGGCCAGGCGCAGGTCCAGGAACTCGCCCTTTTCGCCCTTGCCGATGAAAACGCCGTCGCCGTCCATGGTCCGTTCCCTCCGGTCGGGTCAACAGATCTTCTGCAGGTCCATTTCCAAAATCCCCTCGGCGCCCGCGGCCTTCAGCTTGGGGATCAGGGTGCGCACCTCGCCGCGGTCGACCACGGTTTCCACCGCCAGCCAGGATTCGTCGGACAGCTTGTTGACCGTGGGCGCGTGCAGGCTGGGCAGCAGGGCGACCACGGCGTCCAGGTCGTCGGCGGCCACGTTCATCTTCAGCAGCGAGCGGTTGCGCGCCTCCAGGGCCGCCGTCAGCAGCAGGGCGATCTGGTCGATCTTGGCCCGCTTCGCCGGGTCGGCCAGGGCCGCCCTGTTGGCCACCAGGACCGTGTGGGTGTACAGCAGGTCCTCGACGATGCGCAGGCCATGGGCGCGGATGGTGGTGCCGGTCTCGGTGATCTCCACCGCGGCGTCGGCCATGCCCTCGACCACCTTGGCCTCGGTGGCACCCCACGAGAACTCGACCTCGGCCTCGATGCCGCGTTCGGCCAGGTAGCGGCGGGTGAAGCCCACCAGCTCGGTGGAGATCTTCTTGCCCTGCAGGTCGGCCACGGACTGGATCGGCGACTCCCGGTCCACCACCAGCACCCAGCGCGCCTTCTGGTCCGATGCCTTGGAGTAGACCAGGTCCGCCACCACCTCGACGTCGGCCTCGGTTTCCTGGATCCAGTCGATGCCGGTCAGGCCGGCGTCCAGGGTGCCGCTGGCCACGTAGGGCCCCATCTCCTGGGACCGCACCAGGGCGCAGCCGATCTCGTCGTCGTCGATGGTGGGGAAGTAGTTGCGGTGGCGCAGCGAGATGGTCCAGCCGGCCTGGCGGAACAGGTCGACGGTGGCGGTTTCCAGGCTGCCCTTGGGGATGCCGAGCTTCAGCGTGGTCATGGATGTTTCCCGGGTCTGCGATGTCGGTTGGCGGGGTTGTACAGGAACCCCGGGCCGGGGGCGAGGGGCAAAACGAAGTGTACAGGCTAAATAGGTATTTCAGTACCGAATTTCGTATTTCAACTGCGAGACATTTGCGATATAACCGGTCGGCAGAGACCGCCCCACGAACAAGAACCGGAGGTGACCGCCCATGACCGCCCCAGGGTTATCCATCGCCGTGATCGGGTCCGGGCCCTCGGGCCTGTACGCCGTGGACGGGCTGTTGCGCAAGCTGCCCGGCGTGCGGGTGGACGTGATCGACCGCCTGCCCACCCCCTACGGCCTGGTGCGCGGCGGCGTGGCCCCGGACCACCAGGGCACCAAGGCCATCGTGCGCCAGTTCGGCCGCACCATGGGCAAGGAGGGCGTGCGCTTCCTGGGCAACGTCGAGGTCGGGCGCGACGTCTCGGTGGACGAGTTGAAGGGACTGTATGACGCCGTGGTGGTGGCCCTGGGCGCCTACGAGGACCGCCGGCTGGGCATCCCCGGCGAGGACCTGCCGGGGGTCCACGGCTCGTGGTCCTTTGTCGGCTGGTACAACGGCCATCCGGACTTCGCCGGCCTGAACCCCGACCTGTCGCGCCCCGGCGCCGTGGTCATCGGCAACGGCAACGTGGCCCTGGACGTTTGCCGCATCCTGGCCAAGACCGGCGGCGAGCTGGCCCTGTCCGACATCGCGCCCGCGGCCCTGGCGGCGATCCAGGCCGGGGCCCAGGGCGACATCTTCCTGGCCGGCCGCCGCGGTCCGGTGGAGGCGGCCTTCACCCCGGCCGAACTGGGCGAACTGGGCCACCTGTCCCGGGCCCGGCCGGTGGTCGATGCGGTGGTGCTGCCCGAAGGGGTGGGCGACGTCGATGGCCGGGAGAAGCCGTTCAAGGAAAAGAACCTGGAGCTGTTGCGCGGCTTCGCGGCCGGGGACGGCGACCAGCCGCGCCGCATCCACATGCTGTTCTGGGCCGCCCCGGTGGCGATCCTGGGCACCGACCGGGTCGAGGGCGTGCGCTTCGAGCGCACCCGCCTGGAGGGCGGCCGCGCCGTGGGCACGGGCGAGACCTTCGACGTGGCCGCCGGCCTGGTGGTCAGCGCCATCGGCTACCGCACGGCGCCGCTGGACGGCCTGCCCATGGACGGCGGCGTGGTCGCCAACGCCGACGGCCGGGTGGCGCCGGGGGTCTACGCCGTGGGCTGGGCCAAGCGCGGCCCCAGCGGCACCATCCCCACCAACCGTGCCGACTCCCTGGCGGTGGTCGACCTCATGGCTGCCGACCTGGCCGACGCCGCCGGCGGCAAGCCCGGCGGCGCGGCCCTGGACGCCCTGCTGGCCGAGCGCGGCGCGCGGGTGGTGTCCTTCGCCGACTGGGAAAAGATCGACGCCGCCGAGGTGGCGGCCGCCACGGACCCCTGCCCGCGGGTCAAGTTCGCCACCGTGGCGGAGATGCTGGCGGCGACGGACTGATCTACGCCAGGTCCACCGTCGGGATGTCGGTGGCCGCGAAGTCGTTTCCCTTGAACAGCAAGGGCTCGCCGCTGGTACGCGCCAGGGCATAGGCGAAGCAGTCACCAAAGTTCAAGCCGGCCGGATGTACACCCTTGCCGAACCGGCGGAACGCATCTCGTGCCGCCAGAAGTTGATCGGGCAGAAATGGAACGGCCTCGATTCCGGCTCGCATCTGGAGCAGGTCGAACATCAGGACCCCTTCCTCGCCATGTCTTCGCTCCATTACAAGGGCGGCCTCCAGAACGTTGCCGGCGGACATCAGCCGCACACGGTCTCGGGCGATGGCCACACGGTAGCGTTCGGCGTCGGGCTCGTCATTGAGGATGGCAACGATGGCAGATGTATCAATGACCATCAGTGGGGCAGCCCATCCTCGCCGTAACCGAGGATCTCGTCGGGATCCCTGTCGTCGAGCACGGGCAGGCGGGCGCAGGTTCGGCTGATGCGCCGCATCTCCGCCAGCAGGTCGTCGGTCTTTTGATCTTTGCGGGTCCGTGCGAGCCTTTCGCGAAGGGACTGCAGGATCGCTTCGGTCATGGTCTCGCCCGTCTGCGCCGCCAGTTCGCGGGCGAGGCGGTCAACCTCCGGATTCTTGATACTCAGGGCCACGGTATATATCCATCTATAAATTTTAATAGATTATATATTCAGAGATAGCTCCAATCAAGGTTGGTGCAGCACCAGCGTCCGCCAGCCGTCGATGGTGATGCGCCGCGCCGGCACCAGGCCGCGGGCCCGGTGGGGGCCCAGGACCAGGTTCTCGTCGCGGGCCAGGAAGCCCGACAGCACGGCCACGCCGCCCGGTGCCAGGTGGCGGGCCAGGTCGCCGGCCATGGCGCGCAGGGGGCGGGCCAGGATGTTGGCCAGGATCAGGTCGTAGGGTCCGCCGGCGGCCACCGCCCGGTGCCGGTAGCCGGCGCTGGCCACCGCCCGCACCAGGGGCGCGACCCCGTTGCGGGCGGCGTTCAGGGCCGCCACCCGCACGGACTCGGGGTCGATGTCGGCGGCCAGGACCGGCACGCGCCAGACCTTGGCCGCGGCCAGGGCCAGGATGCCCGAGCCGCAGCCCATGTCCAGCACCCGCCCGAACCGCCGCCGCGCCAGCCCGTCCAGGGCCCGCAGGCAGCCGGCGGTGGAGGCGTGCTCGCCCGACCCGAACGCCGTCGCCGAGTCGATCAGCAGAGCCACCTTGCCGGCCGGAACGGCGCCGTCGAAGTGGGAGCCGTGAATGAAGAACCGCCCGGCGGCGATGGGCGGGAAGGCGCGCAAGTTGTCGGCCAGCCAGTCCCGCTGCGCCACCGGCTCGACGGTGATGCCCGCCACCCCGGTTCCCAGGGCGGCGGCGATGGCGGCCGGGTCGGGGCGGGCGGTGGCCCAGCCTTCCAGGCGCCAGGTGCCCGCGGCCTCGTCCTCGAACCACGCCACCGTGTCGCAGTGGTTCTCAAGGGCCGTGGCGACTCCTTCCACGTCCTTGGCGGCGACGGTCAGGGTCACGCGCCACAGGTCCGGCGCCGGGGCTTCGGTCATCGCCGGGCCGAGGAACCGATGGCGTCGGCCTGCCGCATGGCCGGGTCGTCGAACAGGGCCGGGTCGCGCAGGTAGTCCAGCAGGAAGTCCACCGCGTCCACGCCCCAGAACAGGTGGCCGTCGGCAACGAAGGTGGGCACCCCGAACACGCCGGCGGCGGTGGCCCGGTCGCCGTTGTCCAGAAGGGCCTGCTTGACCTCGGGCGCGGCGATGCGCAGGGAGGCGTCGGGCGCGCCCATGTGTGCGGCCATGCGGTGCCAGTCGTCGTCGTCGTCGGGTAGCCAGCCCTTCTGCCAGACACAGGCAAAGAGGCCGTCCACGGCGCCGCGGGTCGCCCCCAGGGCCAGGCACAGGCGCAGGGCGCGCAGGGGGTTGAACGGGATGTTGCGCGGCGAGCGGTAGGGCACCCCCATGCGCCGCGCCAGCCACTGGGTCTGGCGGAAGGTGAACCGGCGCTTGCCCGGAATCTCGGCCGGGCCCTTGTGGCCCCAGTGGTTCAGCAGCCCGGCGAACAGGACCGGGCGGAACACCACCTCCACGTCGCCGGGCAGGTCGTCCAGCCGGTGGTTCGCCAGGTAGGCGAAGGGCGACAGGAAATCGAAGTAGAACTCGACCTGTTTCATGGGTCCCCCCTTTCGCGCCGGTGCCGTCAGGGCAACTCGACGAAGCTGTCCATGACCTTTTTGGTGCCGGCCTTCTCGAAGGCGATCTCCAGCTTGTTGCCGTCGATCTCCAGGATGCTGCCATAGCCGAACTTCTGGTGGAACACCCGCTGGCCCACCTGGAAGGCGCCGGCGGCCTTGCGTTCGGGGGTCTGCCAGGACGCGCCGGCGGCCATGCGCCGCATGCGCCGGGGCGAGGCGGATTGGGCGAACAGGCCGCCGTCGCCCCAGGCGTCGCTGAGGCCGCTGTAGCCCGCCGACAGGCCGCGCGCCGATTCCCGCTCCACGTGGTCGTCGGGCAGTTCGGCGACGAAGCGCGAGGGGATGGCGCTCTGCCAGTTGCCATACACGCGGCGGTTGGCAGCGTGGCTGATGATGGCCCGGCGCCGGGCCCGGGTGATGCCCACGTAGGCCAGGCGCCGCTCCTCCTCCAGGCCCGAGGTGCCGCCCTCGTCCAGGGCCCGCTGGTGGGGGAACAGGCCCTCCTCCCAGCCGGGCAGGAACACGGTCTCGAACTCCAGGCCCTTGGCCCCGTGCAGGGTCATCAGGCTGACCTTCTCGTCGGACGCCGACTCCTCGTTCTCCATGACCAGGCTGACGTGTTCCAGGAACGCGCCCAGGTCGTCGAAATCGTCGAGCGCCGCCAGCAGCTCCTTCAGGTTGTCCAGCCGCCCCGGCGCCTCGATGCTCTTGTCGGTGCGCCACATGTCCAGGTAGCCGGACTCCTCCAGGATCTGCGCCACCAGGTCGGGGTGGGGCAGCACCGCGGCCAGATCGCGCCAACGCGCGAAGTCGGCCAGCAGGGCGCCGAGGGTGCCGCGCGCCTGGGGCCGCAGTTCCTCGGTCTCCAGCAGCTGGGCGATGGCCGTGGTCAAGGAAAGCCCCTGGGCCCGGGCGTAGACGTGGACCACCTGCAACGTGGCCTGGCCCAGGCCGCGCTTGGGCACGTTGACGATGCGCTCGAAGGCCAGGTCGTCGTCGGGCTGCACCGTGACCCGGACGTAGGCGATGGCGTCGCGGATCTCGCGCCGCTCGTAGAACCGGGGCCCGCCGATCACGCGGTAGGGCAGGCCCAGCGTGATCAGCCGCTCCTCGAACTCGCGGGTCTGGAACCCGGCCCGCACCAGCACGGCGACCTGGTTCAGGCGCACGCCCTTGGCCTGCAGGGCCTCGATCTCGTCGCCGATGCGCCGCGCCTCCTCCTCGCCGTCCCAGACGCCGATGACGCGCACCTTCTCGCCCGCGTCCAGGTCGGTCCACAGGGTCTTGCCCAGGCGCCCCTCGTTGTGGGTGATCAGGCCCGAGGCGGCGGCCAGGATGTGCGGGGTGGAGCGGTAGTTGCGTTCCAGCCGCACCACCCGGGCGCCGGGGAAGTCCTGCTCGAAGCGCAGGATGTTGCCCACCTCGGCGCCGCGCCAGGAATAGATGGACTGGTCGTCGTCGCCGACGCAGCAGATGTTGCGGTGGCCCTGGGCCAGCAGGCGCAGCCACAGGTACTGCGCCACGTTGGTGTCCTGGTATTCGTCCACCAGGATGTAGCGGAACTGGTGCTGGTATCGTTGCAGCACCAGGGGGTCGCGCTGGAACAGGGTCAGGCAGTGCAGCAGCAGGTCGCCGAAGTCGGCGGCGTTCAGGGTCGTCAGGCGGGCCTGGTATTCGGCGTAGATCTCCACCGCCTGGCCCTCGGCGTATTCCGAGCCCTCGGCGTCGGTGACCTTGTCGGGGGTCAGGCCGCGGTCCTTCCAGCGCTGGATCACGTTCAACAGGCCGCGCGGCGGCCAGCGCTTGGGGTCGATGTGGCGCGGCTCGATGATCTGTTTCAACAGGCGCAGCTGGTCGTCGTCGTCGAGGATGGTGAAGTTGGATTTCAGGCCCACCACGTCGGCGTTGGCGCGCAGGATGCGCGCGCCCAGGGCATGGAAGGTGCCCACCCACCAGCCCTCCACCGGGCGGCCCAGCAGCATGCCCACCCGCTCGCGCATCTCGGCGGCGGCCTTGTTGGTGAAGGTCACGGCCAGGATCTCGTTGGGGTAGGCCAGGCCGCCCAGCAGGATGTGCGCCAGCCGCGTGGTCAACACCCGGGTCTTGCCGGTGCCGGCCCCGGCCAGCACCAGGACCGGGCCGTCCACGGCCTCCACCGCCTGGCGCTGGGTGTCGTTCAGGCTGTCCAGGTAGGGCGAGGGCGCCGCCGTTTCCGCGGGCGGCCCGTCCACCAGTTCGAAGGGATCGTTCATGGACTCCTGTATACCACGGCCCGTCCCGGCCTTCCCAGGCGCAAGACGCCGCCGCCTATCCCGCCGCCAGGCCCTTCTCGGTCAGGAAGCCGGCGATGCCGTTCAACAGCATCTGCACCGCCAGCGTGGTCAGGATCATGCCCATCAGCCGCGCCACGGCGCGCAGGCCGCGCTGTTTCAGCAGGGCGCGCAGGTTGTCGGCCAGGACCAGGACCACCGCCGTCACCGCCCAGGCGCAGACCAGGCCCAGGGTCCATTCCCAGATGCGCCCCGGCTGCTGGGTCGCCATCAGCACCACCAGGGCCATGGCCGAGGGTCCGGCCACCAGGGGCACGGCGAGGGGCACGATGAAGGGGTCCTGCTCGTCCTCCTCGGCGTGTTCCAGGCGGTTGCCGGGAAAGATCATGCGGATGGCCATCAGGAACAGGATGACGCCGCCGGCGATGTTCAGGGCCGGGCCCGAAATGCCCATGCTGCCCATGATGAACTTGCCGAAGAACAGGAACGCCAGCAGGATCACCAAGGCGATCACCATCTCGCGCATGACGATGCGCTTGCGCCGGTTCGCGGGCGCCGATTGCAGCACCCCCAGGAACACCGGGATGTTGCCGAGCGGGTCCATCAGCAGGAACAGGGTGACGGCGAAGGTGACGGCGGTCATGGTGCCTTATGGCACTGCGTCGGGCCGGTGGCAAGCGCGCGGGCTGCACACGATTTTCGCGCCGCCATCTTTGAATCGGGCGCGGCCGTGGTTAAATAGATTCCAGGCCCATTCTGTCGGGAGGTGCCCGATGCCCCGTCGCCTTGCCGTCCTCGTTCTCGTCCTCGCCTGCGCCGCCGCCCTGCCGGCCGCGGACCTGTGGGCGCAGCAGGCCACGACGCCCACCAACGAAGTGCTGCGCGCCGTGGTCGGCGTGCGCGCCGAAGTGCCCATGGGGTCGCGCACCGCCCGCACCCTGGGCATGGAGCGCGAGGGCAGCGGCGTGGTCATCGACGGCCGCGGCCTGGTGCTGACCATCGGCTACCTGATCATGGAGGCGGACACGGTGGAAATCGTGCTGGCCGGCGACCGCCGGGTGCCGGCGGCGATCCTGGCCTACGACCACAATTCGGGCTTCGGGCTGGTGCGCGCCCGCGAGGACCTGGGGGTGCCGGCTATGGCGCTGGGCGAGTCCGCCGGCCTGCGCGAGGGCGACCGCGGCCTGGCGGTCAGCCTGGACGGCATGCGCCCGGTGACCCCCGTGCGCGTGGTCTCGCGCCGGCCCTTCGCCGGGTACTGGGAATACCTGCTGGAAGACGCCATCTTCACCGCGCCGCCGCACCTGCACTTCGGCGGCGCCGCCCTGGTCGGCGAAGACGGCCGGCTGCTGGGCATCGGGTCCCTGTTCGTCAACGACGCAGCACAGGGCGAACAGCCGGTGATGGGCAACATGTTCGTGCCCGTGGACGACCTGAAGCCGATCCTGGCCGACATGCTGAAGCGGGGCCGCTCGCACGGCCCGGTGCGGCCCTGGCTGGGCCTGCAGCCGCAGGAGGTCAAGGGCCGGGTGTTCGTGGGCCGGGTGGTCCAGGGCGGCCCGGCGGACAACGCCGGCATCCAGCGCGGCGACGTGATCCTGGGGGTCAACGGCCGCCGCGTCGCCGACATGGCGGACTATTTCCGCAAGGTCTGGGCCCTGGGCGACGCCGGCACCGACATCCCGCTGGACCTGGTCTCGGTGGAGACCGAGACCCTGGAGGTGCGCAAGGTCTCGGTGCAGTCCGAGGACCGCTACGACTGGCTGGACATCCAGGTGGAGAAGGACTTCGTCAAGTAGCTCGCGGGGTCGCGCGGGGTCGCGCGGGGTCAGTAGTGCTCCTCGCGCCGGGATTCCAGCAGGGCCCGGTTGTAGGCCGCCATGACCTCGGTCTCGTGGACGCAGCCGACGAAATGCAGCGAGTTGGGCCCGTCGACCACGGCGATGTGCTCCTCGCCGCTGTCGCGCATGAGGGTCAGGGCCGTTTCCAGGTGGTCGTCCAGGGACAGCATGGGCGGGTGCAGGCGCGCCACGTCGGCGGCGCAGACCAGGTCGTCCATGTCGTGGTCGAAGGCGGCCTCGCTGAGGTCGGCCAGGGTGATGGTGCCGATCAGGCGGTCGTCGGCGCCGACCACGAACAGCTCGCCCAGGGTCGAATGCTGCAGCCCCTCGCGCAGGGCCGCCAGGGTCACGTCGGGGGTCACCCGCGGCGCGTCGGTGGCCACCACGTCGCGGATCTTGCCGGCGCGCAGCAGGGTCGATTCGTAGCCCTCGTCCAGGTCGATGCCCCGGCGCAGCAGCTGGCGGGTGAAGAATGACTTCAAGCCCGCCTGCTGGGTGACGACCGAGGCGATGACCACGGCGATCATCACCGCCACGGTCAGGGCATAGTCGCCGGTCAGCTCGAAGATAATCAGGGTGGTCGAGATGGGCGCCCCCAGGGTCGCCGCGGCCATGGCCCCCATGCCGACCAGGGTATAGGCGCCCGGGCCCGAGGACAGCTCGGGGAACGCCTGGGTGGCCAGGGTGCCGTAGGCGGCGCCGGTCAGGGCACCGACCACAAGGGACGGGCTGAAGATGCCGCCGCCGAAGCCGCCGCCCAGGCTGATGGCCGTGGCCGCCACCTTGGCCACGATCAGCACCAGCAGCATGGTCAGGGGCACCGAGGCGTTCAGGGCCAGGTTGGTGATGCCGTACCCGACACCCATCACCTGCGGCAGGAACACGCCGATGGCGCCGACCAGGAAACCCGCGCCCGCGGGCCGGGCCCACCCGGGGACCGGGATGCGGCGCGACAGGTCCTGGACCAGGAAGATGCTGCGCAACAGCAGGATCGCCAGCACCCCGCACAGCACGCCCAGGCCGATGAAGGCGGGAAACTCCAGCACCGAGGCGATCTGGTGCTCGTAGACGTGGAAGGCCGGGAAATCGCCGTAATAGGCGCGCGACACCACCGTCCCGGTGACGCTGGCGATGACGATGGGGGCGAAGGCGCTGAGCGCGTAATGGCCGACGATGACCTCGTTGGCGAACAGGGCGCCGGCGATGGGCGCATTGAACGACGCCGCCACCGCCGCCGCCGTGCCGCAGCCCAGCAGGGCCCGTGACAGCGAGCGGGTCAGGCGCAGGCGGGCCGAGATCCAACTGCCGATGGCGGCGCCCAGGTGCACCGCCGGCCCTTCGCGCCCGACCGAGGCGCCGACGCCGATGGACGCGGCGCTGACCAGGGCGGCGCCGACCCCGGCCTTGGGCGGCAGGCGGCCGCTGCGCAGGGCGCTGGCCTCGATCACGTCGGCCACGCCCTGGGGCCGCCGGCCGGGCATGGCGAAGTGGACCAGCAGCCCCACGGCCAGGCCGCCGATGGCGGGCGGCAGCAGCACCCGCCACCACGGCAGGTCCAGCAGGTGCAGGTACAGGATATCGTCGCCGGTGCCGTAGGCCAGGTGCTGGATCAGGCCGATGGCCTCGCGGAAGGCGATCACCCCGGCGCCGCTGCCGGCGCCCACGACCACGGCCAGGGCGGACAGGACCAGCTGGTCGTTGCCCACCACCTTCCGCAGCCGCATGAGCAGGCGGCTCGCCTTGAACCAGTTCTTGGCCATGGTCCTCCCGACGGCACGGCGTCCGCGGCCGACTGTGCCAGCCAAAGGTGGAAAAAGGGTTTACGGACGGGCGCGGCGGGTCAGCAGGCGGCTTCGGATTCGACCAGGTCGGTTTCGGTCATCACCCGGTTGCGGCCGGTGCGCTTGGCCAGGTACAGGGCCTGGTCGGCGCGGGCGATGAACTGGGCCAGGGGCTCGCCGTGGTCAAAGCGCGACACGCCCAGCGACACGGTGATGCGGCCCATGTCCTGCCCGGTCTTCTTGTTGACCACCTTCTTGTTGGCCACCTGCATGCGGATCGTCTCGGCCACGGCGAAGGCGTTCTTCAGGCTGGTGTGGGGCAGGATCACGCTGAACTCCTCGCCGCCGTAGCGGGCCGGGGTGTCCTGTCCCTTGACGCAGTCGCGCAGGGTGGCGCTCAGCAGGCGCAGCACCTGGTCGCCCACCTGGTGGCCGAAGGTGTCGTTGAACTTCTTGAAGTAGTCGATATCGATCATCAACAGGGCCAGGTCGTCGCCGTTTTCGGCCGACTCCATGGCCGCCGCGCGCAGGATCATGTCGAAGTTCTTGCGGTTGGCGATGCCGGTCAGGCCGTCGGTCAGGGCCTCGCGCCGCATGTCCTCCAGGTCGCCCTTCAGCTTGCCCACCTGGGCGGTGGATTCGGTGAGGCGGGTTTCCAGGTCCCGGTTCTTCTTCTCCATCACCCGGGTCGCGGTCAGCACGTTGGTGACGATGGCCTTGACGTTGTCCGGTTCCTTCACGCTGCCCATCTGGCCGGAGACGGATTTCAGGACCTCGCCGTACTCGGCGGCGTCCTCGCCCATGGCGCCGGCCTGGGCGAGGATGTCGGCCAGCAGGGATTCCATGCGCACCGAGGTGTCGTGCAGGGTCTGGGCCTCGCGGTCGACGGTGAAGAAGCGGGCGTGGATCTCGGCGTTGCGCTCGGCCGAGAAATCGGTGCCGCTTTCCAGCATCTCGTCAAGGACGAGATTCAGGTCCGGCAATGATCCGGCAAAGTAGTGATACCAAATCGTGAAATTGTCCGGATCGGGGGAGATTTTCTTCATGACCATCTGGTCGAGTGCGCTTTTCGCGCAAGCCGTGACCTGTTCTAGGGCAGGTGCTTCCATGCGACGCTTCCTCAGGAGTCCGATCACTACAAGCATTAAGCCGACAGATTTTCGCCGGCTGGTATTATTTTGTGCCTCCAAATGTGCTCAAACAGCACATTTTTCTGAGCAATGCAAATTCTTTGTTTCAGGGTTTTGTGATGTTCGATTCCCGTCCACGAGGCGTTCAAACCGTTGCGCCAAGGGCTTAGACCGCTCCTGTCCCCGGTGGCCGGGAGGCCCCGGCGACGGCCGGATTGCCCGGTCCGCGCCGCCCGCGCCGCCCCTGGCGGTGGCACCGACGGCAGGGTACCATGCCCACGCGGTCAAGGCGACTACCATCGCCGGGGAGGGAAGATCATGGTGGGGCAGGGGCTCGAGGTCTGGGACATTGCCCGCGCCGGCGTCCACGGCGCGGGATTCGCCGTGCCGGCGGGCCACTGCCTGGTGATCACCGGGCCGTCGGGCAGCGGCAAGTCGGTCTTGCTGCGCGCCGTCGCGGACCTGGACGAGCACGCCGGGGGTGCCCGCCTGGACGGGGTCGACCGGGCGGCCCTGCCGGCCACCGAATGGCGGCGGCGAGTCTGCTACGTGCCGGCCGAGCCGGGCTGGTGGCGGCCGGTGGTGGGCGACCATTTCACCGACCGCGACCGCGCCGCCGGCCTGTTGGCGCGCCTGGGCCTGCCGGCCGAGGCCCTGGACTGGCGGGTCGAGCGCCTGTCCACCGGCGAGCGCCAGCGCATCGCCCTGGCCCGGGCCGTGGCCGGCAAGCCGGCCGTGCTGCTGTTGGACGAGCCCACCTCGGGCCTGGACCGGGACGCCACCGGACGGGTCGAGGACCTGCTGCGCGAGCTCATGGGCGGCGGCCTGGCGCTGGTGCTGGTGACCCACGACCTGAACCTGGCCGACCGCCTGGGCGGGACCCGCATGGCCATGGACCACGGCCGCCTGACGGAGGCCGCTTGATGAACGGGCCCGCCGGCTTCGTCGCTCTGGACTATTGGGACCTGGCGGCGGCCGCCCTGCTGGTGGCGCTGAACGCGCTGCTGTCCCTGGTCCTGCGCCTGAACCTGGAGCGCGCCATGGTCATCGCCGCGGCGCGCATGGTGGCGCAACTGCTGCTGGTGGGCCTGGTGCTGCGCTACCTGTTCTCCATCCAGTCGTTGTGGCTGACGGGCCCGGTGGCGCTGGTCATGGTCATCGTCGCCGGCTACGAGATCCGCCGCCGCCAGGGCCGGGTGTTCACCGGCCCCTGGACCTTTGCCCTGGGCGGCGCCAGCATCATGGTCGCCGGCACCCTGGCGACCCTGCTGGCCCTGACCACCCAGATCCAGCCCGACCCCTGGTACGACGCGCGGTTCGCCCTGCCCCTGCTGGGCATGATCCTGGGCAACGCCATGAACGGGGTCAGCATCGGGCTCGACCGCCTGGTTTCCCTGGCCGTGCGCGACCGCGCCGCCATCGAGGCCCGCCTGACCCTGGGCCACACCTTCGCCGACGCCATCCGGCCGGTCGCGCGCGAGGCCTTCCGCGGCGGCCTGACCCATTCCATCAACGCCATGTCGGCGGCCGGGATCGTGTTCCTGCCGGGCATGATGACGGGACAGATCCTGGCCGGCGCCGACCCCCTGGAGGCGGTCAAGTACCAGATCCTGATCATGTTCCTGATCGCCGGCGCCACCGGCATCGGCGTGCTGTTGGCCCTGTCGCTGGGCACCCTGCGCCTGACCGACGGCCGCCACCGCCTGCGCCTGGACCGCCTGCGCCCGGCCGAGGGCGACTGAGCACCCGCCCCGCGGGCGGCGGGAAAGCCCTTTCCGTGGCGCCGGTGGCGGTGTATTAACCGGGGACTTCCGGCCCCAGCCCGCGGTGCGCCGCCATCGCGGCCGAACGACGAGACATGACCGCAGCCACCTCCGCCCCCCCGTCCCGTTCCGGCGCCGCCCCGGCGCTCAGCGTCGTCGTGCCGGTGCACGACGAGGCGGCCAACATCGCGCCCCTGGTGGACGAGATCCGGGCCGCCCTGGACGGGCGCCTGGACTACGAGATCGTCTATGTGGACGACGGCAGCGGCGACGGCAGCGACGAAGTCCTGCGCGACCTGGCGGCCCGCGAGCCGCGCCTGCGGGTCCTGCGCCACCGGGCCTGCTGCGGCCAGAGCGCGGCCATCGCCACCGGCGTGGCGGCGGCCCGCGGCGCGGTGATCGCGACCCTGGACGGGGACGGACAGAACGACCCCGCCGACATCCCGGCCCTGCTGGCGACGCTGCAGTCGGCCGACGACGCCGACCGCCTGCTGGTGGCCGGGCGCCGGGCCAAGCGCCGGGACACGTGGCTGAAGCGCCTGTCGTCGCGCATCGCCAACGGGGTCCGCGCAAGCCTGCTGGGCGACGCCACGCCGGATACCGGCTGTGGGCTGAAGGTGTTCCGCCGCGACGCCTTTTTGGACATGCCCCGGTTCGACCACATGCACCGTTTCCTGCCGGCGCTGATGATCCGCCGCGGCGGGCGGGTGGTGTCGGTGCCCGTGAACCACCGGCCGCGGGCCCGGGGACGCTCCAAGTACGGGACCCTGGACCGCCTGTGGGTGGGCATCATCGACCTGATGGGGGTCATGTGGCTGCAGCGCCGGGCCAGCCGCCCCGTGGTCCATGAACTGGACCGCGACCCGGCGGAGCCGCCGGCGTGAGCGGCAAGGGCGACCGGAACGGCGGCGACAACCTGAAGGCCATCGCCAAGGGCCTGGCCCTGATTGCCGTGCTGGCCGGGGCCGGGTTCGCGCTCAAGGCGTCGGGCCTGGGCGACTGGATGAACCGGGACTGGATCGACGCCAACGTGCGCGGCCAGGGGTTCGCCGGCGAGGCCCTGTTCGTCCTGGCCGGCGCCGCGTTCACGGCCCTGGGCCTGCCGCGCCAGATCGTCTCGTTCCTGGCCGGCTACGCCTTCGGTTTTGCCGAGGGCACGGCCTGGGCCCTGCTGGCCACCACCCTGGGCTGCGTCACCACCTTCCAGGTGGCGCGCCTGGCCGGGCGCGGGGCCGTGGCGGCGCGGTTCCCGGACCGCCTGCGCCGGGCCGACGACTTCCTGCGCCGCAATCCCTTCGCCGCCACCCTGCTGATCCGCCTGCTGCCCGTGGGCAGCAACTTCGCCACCAACCTGGCCGGTGGCGTGTCCAGTATCCCGCTGCTGCCCTTCGTGGCCGGCTCGGCTCTGGGCTTCATCCCGCAGACGGCGGTGTTCGCCCTGGTCGGCAGCGGCGTCGAGGTGGACCCGGTGCTGCGCATCGGGGTCGGCGCCGTGCTGTTCGTGGCCTCGGCCGCGCTGGGCGTGCAGCTCTACCGCAGCCACCGCCGCCGGCGCCGGGCCGAAGGCGCGGCGCCGTGACCGGGTACCTGCGGGTGCGCGGACCGGGCCTGGGCGACGCCCTGCTGTGGACGGCCGCCTGGGGCCTGATCATGGCCGTGGCCCTGTGGTCGCGGCCGCACCTGCCGGTGGACGAGACCCGCTATCTGGCCGTGGCCTGGGAGATGTGGCTGCGCCAGGACTGGCTGGTGCCGCACCTGAACGGCGAGCCCTACAGCCACAAGCCGCCGCTGCTGTTCTGGCTCATGAACCTGGGCTGGGCCCTGTTCGGGGTCAACGACTGGTGGCCGCGCCTGGTGGCGCCGGCCTTCGGGCTCGGCTCCCTGTTCCTGACCGCGCGCCTGGCCCGCGCCCTGTGGCCGGCGGCGCCCGGCGCGGCGCGGCTGGCGCCGGTGGTGCTGGTCGGCGCCCTGTTCTGGACCCTCTATACCAGCCTGACCATGTTCGACATGCTGCTGGCCTTCTTCACCCTGGTCGGGCTGCTGGGGCTGGTGCGTGCCGGCCGGGCCTACGGGTCCGGCGCGGCGGCCTGGGGCGGGTTCGCCCTGTTCGGGCTGGGCATCGGGCTGGGCGTGCTGGCCAAGGGGCCGGCGATCCTGCTGCACGTCCTGCCGGCGGCCCTGGCGGCGCCGTGGTGGCTGCCGGCGGTGGGCGCGGGCGCCGTGCCGGTGCCCTGGCGGCGGTGGTACGGCGGCGTCCTGGGCGGGGTGCTGCTGGGCGCCGCCCTGTCCCTGGTCTGGGCCGTTTCCGCCGGCATCGCCGGCGGCGCCGAATACCGCGAGGCCATCTTCTGGGGCCAGTCGGCGGGGCGCATGGTGGAATCCTTCGCCCACGGCCGGCCCTGGTGGTGGTACCTGGCGGTGCTGCCGCCCCTGGTGCTGCCCTGGCTGATCTGGCCGGGGCTGTGGCGGGCCGCCGCAAGGTACGACGGGGACGGCGGCGGAGACGGCGGGCTGCGCCTGATCGCCGTCTGGTTCGGGGTTAGCTTCGTCGCCTTTTCCCTGATCAGCGGCAAGCAGCTCCACTACCTGCTGCCCGAGTTCCCGGCCCTGGCCCTGGTGGCGGCGCGGGTCCTGGACCGGGGCGTCCCGACGCGGCGCTGGGACATGGCGCCGGCGGTGGTCCTGTTCGGCCTGTTCGGCCTGGTCCTGGTGGCCGCGCCCCTGTTCGCGGACCGCCTGCGCCTGCCCCACGGCATCGCGCCCCAGGGCTGGTGGGGCCTGCTGGTGCTGGCCGCGGCGGCGGCGGCCTGGGTGGCCCGGCCGGTGCCGGTTGCGCTGCGCCTGGCCGGCCTGTCGGTGGCCGCGGTGGTGGCCCTGCACCTGGCCCTGGCGCCGATCCTGTGGGGGGTGTTCGACATGGGGCCGGCGGCGCGCCAGTTGGCGCGGTGGGAGGCCCAGGGCTACGACCTGGCCCACGCCGCCAAGTACCACGGCCAGTTCAATTTCGCCGGCCGCCTGCGCCGGCCCATCGCCACCATCGGCCTGGACAGGGCCGAGACCCGGGCCTGGCTGGACACCCACCCCAGGGCCAAGGTCATCTCCTACCGCGCCCATCGGCCCACCGACGCAGTGCCCGACCTGATCCTGCCCTTCCGCGGCCGCTTTCTGGTGGTGTGGGACGCCGCCCTGGTGCGTGCCGACCCGGCCATCGCCGCGCGCGGGACCTGACCGCGCCCGACGGAAAAGGCCGGAAATTGCCCATCCCGCCCTTGACAGGCCGCCGGCACCCCACTAGATCGTTAGCACTCGTGAGGGGGGAGTGCTAACAATCCCCGAACGCATTTGAAATTCCGCATTTTTTTTGGAGGCTGGAAAATGAAGTTCAGGCCACTGCATGACCGGGTGCTGGTGCGTCGCGTCGAGCAGGAAGAGAAGACCGCCGGCGGCATCATCATCCCCGATACCGCCCAGGAGAAGCCCATGGAAGGCGAGATCATCGCCGTCGGTTCGGGCACCCACCGCGAGGACGGCACCGTGGCGCCGCTGGACGTGAAGGCCGGCGACCTCGTGCTGTTCGGCAAATGGTCCGGCACCGAGGTCAAGATCAACGGCGAAGACCTGCTGATCATGAAGGAATCCGATCTTCTGGGCGTCATCGAGGGCGCCAAGAAGAAGAAGTAAGACACAGGACCCAGGGAAAAACAGACCATGGCTGCTAAGGAAGTAAAATTTTCGACGGATGCGCGCACGCGCCTGCTGCAGGGCGTCGACATCCTGGCCGACGCGGTGAAGGTGACGCTGGGCCCCAAGGGCCGCAACGTCGTGCTGGACAAGGCCTTCGGCGCGCCGCGCATCACCAAGGACGGCGTCACCGTCGCCAAGGAAATCGAACTGGCCGACAAGTTCGAGAACATGGGCGCCCAGATGGTGCGCGAGGTCGCCTCGCGGACCAGCGACGAGGCCGGTGACGGCACCACCACGGCCACCGTGCTGGCCCAGTCCATCGTCCGCGAGGGCGCCAAGGCGGTGGCCGCCGGCATGAACCCCATGGACCTGAAGCGCGGCGTCGACCTGGCCGTCGAGGCCGTGGTCGCCGACGTGCACAAGCGTTCGCGCGCCGTCAAGACCAGCGACGAGGTGGCCCAGGTCGGCACCATCTCGGCCAACGGCGACTCCGAGGTCGGCAAGCTGATCGCCGAGGCCATGGAGAAGGTCGGCAAGGAAGGCGTGATCACGGTGGAGGAGGCCAAGGGCCTGGCCACCGAGCTGGACGTGGTCGAGGGCATGCAGTTCGACCGCGGCTACACCTCGCCCTACTTCGTCACCAACGCCGAGAAGATGACCTGCGACATGGAGAACCCGCTGATTCTCATCCACGAGAAGAAGCTGTCGAACCTGCAGGCCATGCTGCCGGTGCTGGAGGCCGTGGTGCAGTCCAGCCGTCCGCTGCTGATCATCGCCGAGGACATCGAGGGCGAGGCCCTGGCGACCCTGGTGGTCAACAAGCTGCGCGGCGGCCTGAAGGTGGCGGCGGTCAAGGCGCCGGGCTTCGGTGATCGCCGCAAGGCCATGCTGGAGGACATCGCCATCCTGACCAAGGGCCAGGTGATCTCCGAGGACCTGGGCATCAAGCTCGAGAACGTGACCCTGGACATGCTGGGCACGGCCAAGAAGGTGGTCATCACCAAGGAGGAGACCACCATCGTCGAGGGCGCCGGTTCCAAGAAGGACATCGCCGCCCGCTGCAACCAGATCCGGGCGCAGATCGAGGAGACGACCTCGGACTACGACCGCGAGAAGCTGCAGGAGCGGCTGGCCAAGCTGGCCGGCGGCGTGGCGGTGCTGCGGGTCGGCGGCGCCACCGAGATCGAGGTGAAGGAGCGCAAGGACCGCGTCGACGACGCCCTGCACGCCACCCGCGCCGCGGTCGAGGAGGGCATCGTCGCCGGTGGCGGCACGGCCCTGCTGTACGCCACCCGCGTGCTGTCCAAGGTCCAGGTCGCCAACCACGACCAGCAGGTGGGCGTCGACATCGTCGCCCGTGCCCTGCAGGCTCCGGTGCGCCAGATCGCCGAGAACGCGGGCCACGACGGCGCCGTGGTCGCCGGCAAGCTGCTGGACCAGAAGGACGTCAACGTCGGCTTCGACGCCCAGACCGGTGTCTACACCAACCTGGTCAAGGCGGGCATCATCGACCCGACCAAGGTGGTGCGCACGGCCCTGCAGGACGCGGCCTCGGTCGCCGGCCTGCTGATCACCACCGAGGCCATGGTCGCCGAGAAGCCCGAGAAGAAGGATTCCATGCCGGCGGCGCCGGACATGGGCGGCATGGGCGGCATGGGCTTCTAGGCCCGACCCCATCCCAGACCTTTCCGGAGGGCCGCGTCCGCCAGGGCGCGGCCCTTCTCCTTTCCGGGCCCCGGTGGCGCCCCTGTCGTGGCCCTTGCGCGCTGTCCGCCATGGGACTATTTCTGGTGGTGATGCCGCCCGCGCGCTCGCCCCGCCGGCCGGCGGTCCCTCACACGCCTTGGGAAGGAAGCCTCCGCACCACCATGATCGCGCGCCTGGGCAAGCTGTTCATCATCCTCAGCGTGGTGCTGCTGGTCGGCGCCACGGCCTGGTGGTTCCTGTTCTACGAGCCGATGCTGGGCGAGAACGTGAAGAAGGCCAGCGAGTGCTTCTACTACACCACCGACCTGTGCACCGTGGGCAACATGGCCGGCGGGTTCATGGGCGACGTGCCCACCTATTCACCACTCGCCTTCTGGGGCGCCGTGGGCGCCCTGGTCCTGGGCCTGGCGCTGATCGTCCTGGCGCCCAAGTCCTCCTGAACCCGGGCCCAGGAATTCCCGCGTCGCCGCCACCGCGTCGCGCAGGCCCAGGCGGGTGACCTCGACCCCGTCGGGGAAGGCGCCGGCCAGGCGCGACGGCAGGGCCCGGTCCAGCATCACGAACACGCCGCGGTCGCCGGCCCGCCGCACCAGCCGGCCATAGGCCTGCTTCAGCTTCAGCCGGGTCAGCATCTCGTCATAGGCGCGGCCGCCGAAGGCCCTGCGCCGGGCCTTGTGCAGGATGTCGGGCCGCGGCCAGGGCACCCGGTCGAACACGATCAGGCGCAGCGACCGGCCGGGCACGTCGACCCCGTCCCGCACCGCGTCGGTGCCCAGCAGGCAGGCGTCCTCGGTGGCGCGGAAGATGTCGATCAGTGTGCCGGTGTCCATGGGGTCCACGTGCTGGGCCAGCAGCTCGATGCCGGCGCGGTCCAGCGGCGCGGCGATGCGCTGATAGACGGCGCGCAGGCGGCTGATGGCCGTGAACAGGCCCAGGGCCCCGCCGCCGGCGGCCAGGAACAGCTCGCGATACGCCGCCGCCACGTCCTCGGCCCGGTTCTTGCCCACGTCGGTGACCACCAGCACCCGGGTCTGGGCCGGGTAGTCGAAGGGCGAGGGCACGGCGGCGTGGACCGCCGGTGCCCGGGCGTGGCCGGCCCCGGTGCGGGCGTCGGCGGCGGCCCAGTCGGCGTCCTCGTCGCCCGAGGCGTCGCGCAGGGTGGCTGAGGTGATCAGCACCCCCTGGGCCGGCTCGGTCACCGCCTCGTGGAACGGCAGGGTGGGGTCGACCCAGTGGCGGTGCATGCCCAGGTCGCGCTCGTGGCCGTCGGCGCGCTCGACCCCGAACCAGTCCACGAACTGGGGCGGCGTCTCCGCCGCCAGGGCCGCCAGCATGGCGCGCCAGCCGCGCAGGGGCAGCACGGCGCGCCGCTCCAGGCTGCGGCACACGGCCTCGATGCGGTTGCGGGTGGCCGTGTCCAGGTCCTCGGCGCGGGTGTCCAGGGTGGCGAACAGTGCCCCCACCAGCCCGGCCACGGGCTTCTCCAGGCGCAGCAGGGCGGCGGCCAGCTCGTCGGCGGCCTCGATCAGGCCCGGCACCGGCGGTTGGGTCGCCGTCTCCAGGCTGTAGGCGCCGTCCACGTTCTCGTCGCGGGCCAAGACCTGCTGCCGCACCAGGGCCAGGAACGCCTCGGTCGGACCCACGGGGGTGCCGCCGGCCAGGCGCTGGCGCCAGCCGGGCCCGGCCAAGGCGCGGGCGGCGCGCAGGATCTCGTCGCGCAGCTCGCGCGCCCGCTCGTCGTCGGCGATCAGGTCGTCGATGCGCCCGCGCAGGCCGCGCGCCCGCGAGCGCCGCGAATCCTCGGCGCCCAGGATCCAGCGCCGCAGGTCGGCGGCCTCGTATCCGGTCAGGTGGGCCGAGAAGGCCGAGTCGGCGGCGCCGAACACGTGGTGTCCCTCGTCGAACACGTAGCGGCCGGGCAGGGTGCTCTCGTCGCCGCCGCCCATGGCCCCGCCCAGGGCCGCCTGGACCATGACCAGGGCGTGGTTGGCGACCACGATCTCGGCCCGCCGGGCGCGGCGGATGGACCGTTCGATGAAGCAGCGGCCGTAATGCAGGCAGGCCGCATAGGTGCATTCGCCGCGGGTGTCGGTCATGTCCAGGGTGGCGGCCCAGCCCAGCAGGTCGGTCAGCCAGGCCGGGAAGTCGCCGCCGGCCATGTCGCCGTCGCGGGTCGCCAGGGCCCAGCGCGCCATCAGCCCCAGCGCCACCGGGTCGGCGGCGCCGATGGCCAGGCGGTCCACGGCCTCCTGGTAGTTCAGCAGGCAGAAATAGTTCTCGCGCCCCTTGCGCACCACCACCTTGCGCGCCTTCTCGGCCGGGTCCGGGTACAGGCGGTCCAGCTCGCCGTCCAGTTGCCGCTGCAGGTTGCGGGTGAAGGTGCTGATCCACACGCTGCCCTCGTTCTTGCGCGCCCAGACGCTGGCCGGGGCGATGTAGCCCAGGGTCTTGCCGACCCCGGTGCCGGCTTCGGCCAGGACCAGGCGCGGCTCGCCCTGCTTGTCGCGCGGCAGGAAGGCGGCGGCGGCGGCCGAGGCGTAGTCCCGCTGCTGCGGCCGCTCCTCGCTGTCGGCGCCCAGCAGGCGTTTCAGGGCGGCCCGCGCCTCCACCGGTTCCACCGGCAGGGTGCCCGGCGGCGGCAGCGGGCCGTCGTCCTCCCACTTGGGCAGCCGGGTCCACACCCGCAGGCCGTCCAGCGGACTGCGCGGCGAGGTTCCCGGCTCGGCGCCCAGCGCGCGTAGTACCGCCGGTCCCCAGGGCCAGTGGCCGCGGGCCATGACCCAGGCCACGCCGCGGGCCTGGGCGGCGGCCCCGGCGTCCAGGGCCGCCAGGTCGGCCAGCAGGGCGGCGGCGGCTGTGAACAGGGTCTCGGCCTCGCGTTCGTGGGTGTCGGGCGCGGGCAGGTCCAGGGCCTCGGCCAGGCCCCGCGCCGTGGGCAGGCAGAACCGGGCCGGGCGGGCGAAGGCGAACAGCTCCAGCAGGTCGAACATGGGCAGCCGCGCCGTGCCCAGGCGCCGGGCCATGGCGCGGCCGTTGCACACCAGGGGCGCGGCACCGGCCTCCAGGCGCCGCGCCGCCTCCTTCAGGGGCAGGGACTCGACTTCGCCGTCACCGCTCAGCCACACCGCCCCGGCGGCCCCGGCGGTCAGCGCCGGGGCGTCGGGCAGCATCACGGCGGCGGTGGCGGCTGTGGGCATGGGCGCAGTATAGTGGCGCCCATGCCGGCGCGACAGCCGAATGGAACAAAGGGGGAGCGCCGTGAACGTCCTGGTCGTCTATGCCCACCCGGAGCCCAAGTCCTTCAACGGCGCCATGCGCGACCTGGCGGTGCGGGTGCTGGGCGGGATGGGGCACGACGTTAACGTCTCCGACCTCTACGCCCTCGACTTCAAGGCCACCGCCGACGCCGAGGACTTCGGCACCCTGGCCAACCCGGACTTCTTCAAGGTCCAGGCCGAGCAGTCGGCGGCCGCGGCCCGCGGCATGGACTTCGCGCCCGACATCCGCCACCAGCTTGACCTGCTGCTGGCGGCGGACCTGCTGATCCTGCAGTTTCCCCTGTGGTGGTTCGGCCTGCCGGCCATCCTCAAGGGCTGGGTCGACCGGGTGTTCGCCGCCGGGGTCACCTATGGCGGCGACGTGGGTTGGTTCAGCAAGGGCCGGTTCCGCGGCCGCCGCGCCATGGTCGCCATGACAACCGGCGGCGGCGCCGACAGCTTCGCCGCCGACGGCCTCAGCGGCGCCCTGGACGTGGTGCTGTGGCCGATCCAGAACGGCATGCTGAACTTCGTCGGCTTCGACGTGCTGCCACCCTATATCGCCTACAGTCCGGCCCGCGTGGATGCGGCGGCGCGCGCGGCCTTGCTGGCCGACTACGAAGCCCGTCTGCGCGCCGTGGAGACCACGCCGCCGCTGCGGTTCCATCCCCTGGAGGACTTCGATGGCCGCCGCCTGAAACCCGGCGTGGCGCCCCTGACCGTGGGCCAGGGTCTGCCACCGCGGGGAAGCTGAGCCGTGCACCGCTGGGCCGACGGGGACTATGTGCCGCGACCCGAGGCCACGGCCCTGGCGGGCCGTGCCGTGGCCGCCCTGGACCTGGGGTTGGGTTTTGCGGCGGTCGCCGTCGACGGCGGCCTGGTGGGCCTGGTGGGGCTGGAGGGGCCGGACGGGGACCGCCGGGTCGAGGCCGCCGGCCTGATGGCCGAGGCGCGGGCGCGGGAGACCCGGGTGGCGCGCCTGCTGCCGGCCGGCATGGCCGCCGACGACCCGGCCCTGGCCTGGGCCCGGGGCTTCATCAACGGGCCCAAGGTGTGGTCGGCCATGAACGCCGTGGCCGGCGCCCTGCAGGCCCGCCGCCGCCTGGCCCGGGCCGAGGTGGCCGAGATCGTGGCGTGGGTGTCAGTCGCCGTCTGACCCGCCGCCGCAGATCCCCCTCAGGGCCTGCCAGCCCTTGGCCGGCAGGATCGGCGACGGCGACGCCGGCTTGGCGGCCTGGCGCAGGATGCGGATGCGGTCCTCGGACGCCGGGTGGGTGGAGAACAGGCCCATGGATTTGGCCAGGTCGCCCTCCTTCCTGCGCAGGCGGTCGAAGAACAGGGCCAGGGCGCCGGGGTCGCCGCCGGCCCGCTGCATGATCTCGATGCCGATGGCGTCGGCCTCGCGCTCCGCCTCGCGGCCATAGCTGGCGCCGACCAGGGCCTGGCCCAGGGCGGCCAGCACCGTGCCGCCGGTGACGTCGCCCAGCAGCAGGCCGATGACGGCGGCGCTGCCGGCGCGCTCCAAGGTCACGATCAGGGCATGGCGCCGCTGCACGTGGCCCAGTTCGTGGGCCACCACCCCGGCCAGTTCGTCGGGACTCCCGGCCTGGTCCAGCAGCCCGCGCATGACCATGATGTACCCCCCGGGCAGGGCCAGGGCGTTGACCATCTTTGAATTCACCACCTCGATCCGGGTCAGGCCCAGGTCGCGGCCGCCCAGCAGGCGGTCGGTCAGGGCCCGCAGGGCGGCATCGCCGGCGTCGCTGCGGCACACCATGTCGGCCCGGGCACGGCCCTCGGTGATGGCCAGCAGGTCCAGCACCTGGGACCGCGCCGTCTCGCCCAGGTCCCGTTCCATGGCCGGCGGCACCACCGCCGCCAGGCGCCCCCCCAGCCAGGGGATCACCACCAGGAACAGCAGCGCCACGGCGGCCGCCGCGCCGGCGGACCAGAACACCAGCGGCTTCCAGGTGCGGCCCAGGGACGGCGCGGCGGCGTTCAGGTTGGGGCAGTGGGCGGCGACCCGCGGCAGGTCCGCCTCGTCGTCCAGGGTGATGCGGGCGTCGCCGGTAAAACCATGGCGCAGGCGCGCCGGCTGGCCGTCGCCGGGGCGCGCCACCAGGTGCACCTCGTCCAATGGCCAGCGGCAGCGGGCCATGCCGGTCCCGTCCAAGAATTCCAGGTGGCCGTCCCGCATCCGCACCCGGCCCGGGTGCGAGCGCGCCGTGTGGCCGTCGTTGTAGACGGCGGCGATGTCCGGCGCCGCGGCCGGCCGGTCAGATGGCGCCGATGTCGAAGGCATCGGCCAGCCCCTCGCCGAACGACGGGTCCTCGCCCGTGCGCCGCACGGTGTTCTCCAGATCCTGGGGATCGGTGATGGTCAGCGTGCGGCACACGGCGGCCACCAGTTCGTAGCGGAAGATCAGGTAGCCCAGGATCGACATCATGAAGATGACGAACAGGACCAGGGGGATGGTGACGAAGATCACCGACTGGGTCAGCATGGCCGCACCGGTGCCCACCACCAGGAACAACACCGGGATGGACCCCAGCAGGATGACGAAGGCGAACCCGGTGACCATGGCGGCCACCACCACCGCCGAGGTGCGGATGTCGGAATGGAACCCGGTGTCCGCCAGGCGGGTGCGCGCGGCGACGTAGCGGAACTCGAACACCTTGAACCGCAGGAACAGGATCGGCACCGCCAGCCAGGGCAGCAGCACCACGGCGGCATCCGGGGTCGACAGGTCGGTCATCTCCTCGCCGTCCATGTACTGGGTCAGGTCGGTCACCAGCTGGAGGTTGAGAAACACGAACACCGCCAGGGGCACCAGCCAGACCAGCAGCGCCCACAGCCAGGGCGCCAGCAGGTCCCGCCCGGCACCCTGGAAGTTGAACCGCGAGGCGCCGAACTGGGTGTTGTTCAGGCGATAGGCGGTCAGGTCCACCCGCATCCAGGGATAGGCGACGCCCAGGGTCAGGATGGTCAGGGCCATCCAGCCCAGGGCCCGCCACATGTACCACAGGGCCGACCCCACCTGGCCGAAACGGATGCCGCGCCAGGTGGTGCGGGTCAGGCGGTAGCGCCACATGCGGTAGAAGCCGACCTGGATCAGGGCGAACAGGACCAGGTAGTAACCGGCCTCCAGCGCCATCCCCACCCGGGGTCCCAGGGCAGCGGCCATGGCGCCCAGGGTGCCGTACGCCATGCTGAGGGGAACCAGCACGGCGACGACGATCAGGAAGCCGATCAGCAGCTCCACGGCCGTGCCGGAGTACTCCAGCGGATCGCCCAGGACGCTGATGTTGTGCCAGAAGTACCGGCGCAGGCGGACCTTGGCCCAGAACCGGTAGATGCCCAGGGTCACCAGGGTCAGGGCGGCGTTGCGCAGCAGCAGGCTGAACAGGGGCCCGCGGCGGCCCGAGAAGGCGACCTGCGCCATGCCCGGCGCGGCGGGGCGGGGTTCGGGGGCGGGTGCGCCGCCGCGATCTTGTTGATCCATGTCTCTTTTCTTCGTTGCCCCAGCCCTCGGCGTCGCGAAATGGTAGGCCGTCGCGGCGCCGGCTACAACCCATTCCGCCCCGCCATGCCGCGACGACGGCGTTGCATCGGCGCGGCCGAGCATTTATATAAGCATATCCTAATAAACAAAAGGTCCGCCCGCCATGTCCCACATCTCCGCCCCCGCCGACGTTCCGCCGGCCCCGCCCGTCCAGGCCCCCGCCGCCGCCCCACCCGCCGGCCTGGCGCACCTGCCCGTGCCCCTGTTCGCCATGACCATGGGGCTGGCGGGGCTGGGCCTGGCCTGGCGCGCCGCCGCCCACGTGCTGGCCTGGCCGGCGGCGGTGGGCGAGGGGATCCTGGCCCTGGCGGCCCTGGTGTTCCTGGCCACGGCCCTGCTGTACGCCCTCAAGGCCCTGCGCCATCCGGGCGCGGTGGCGGCCGAGTTCCGCCATCCGGTGCGGGTCAACTTCTTTCCCACCATCTCCATCTCCATGATGCTGCTGGCGGTGGCGGCGCAGCCCTATGCCGGGCTGCCGGCGCATGTCCTGGGCGGGGTCGGAGCGGCGGTCCAGTTCATCCTGGCGGTGGTCATCTTCCGCCGCTGGATCGTCGACAACATCGAGATCCAGCAGTCCAGTCCGGCCTGGTTCATCCCCATCGTCGGCAACATCGTGGCGCCCCTGGGCGCCGTCCCCCTGGGCCTGGTGGAGCTGGGCTGGTTCTTCTTTTCCGTCGGCATCGTGCTGTGGGGCGTGCTGTTCCCCATCATGGTCTACCGCATCGTCTTCCACCACCAGATGCCGGCCAAGTTCCTGCCTACCCTGTTCGTGCTGCTGGCGCCGCCGGCCATCGGATTCCTGTCGGTCCTGCTGCTGAACGGCGGGGTGCTGGACCCCCTGGCCCGGGTCCTGTTCCACGTTGGCCTGTTCATCACCGCCGTGCTGCTGACCATGGCGCCCCTGTTCGCCCGCGTGCCGTTCAGCCTGGCCTGGACCGCCTACACCTTCCCCCTGGCGGCCATGGCCACTGCCGCCCTGCGCTACCACGCCCTGGTGCCGGGAATGGCGACCCAGGCCCTGGCCGTGGCGCTGCTGGCCCTGGCCAGCGCGGTGATCGTGGTGGTGGCGGCGCGGGTCGCCCGCGCCGTGGCCGCCGGCGCCATCTTCCGGCCCGAACCGGAATAGCCGCTAGTCGGCCGGCGGATCGAAGGAGGGCAGGGTGTAGGTCTCGCCGCTGCGCCCCGGGAACTGGTGGAACAGGGCCCGCACCATGGCCGGCATCACCGTCGGCAACAGCGGGTGGCGGGTGCTGGTGACGACGCGCCCCTCGAACACCTTGCGGGTGCTGTCGGTGCCCAGGCTGGCACGTTCCACCAGGTCGAGGGTCAGGAAGGCGCCATAGACGGTGCGGGTGACTGTCCGTTCGCCGGCATAGACGTGGCGCCCGGGGGTGAAGGCCGTGACCACGTAGGGCTGCAACCCCGCGGCGGTGCGGATGTGGCCGGTATAGGTGTGGTAGCCGCCGGGCTCGAAGTGATAGCGCGGGCTGCTGGAGGTCACCGGGGTGCCGGCATCGATGCCGTAGTTGACGAAGGCGATCAGATCCGGCTCGGCGCCCGCCGCGACGGGGCGGAAGCCATGGCCGCGCAGGGCGGTCTCGATGCGCGCGGCATAATTCCTGAACTCCAGGTCGTCCTTGCGCGCCTGGTCCAGGGCCGCCACGGCGAAGGTGCGGCCGCCGGCATTGGGCCCCAGGGCGTGGAAGCGGCTGACCTCGGACAGGGTCTGTGGCGTCTGGGCGCAGGCCCCGACCAGGAAAAGGGCCAGGAACGCGACCAGGGGGGCGCGGATCGCGGACAGGCGAATAGGGGCCATGGTCGTCTCCCGAAAAGGATTACATAAAATTATCGATGGCCCCGCCGGCCGCGGCAAGCCCGCCGTGCCCCAGACCAGATGTCCCGTCTTTGCATAGCCACCTGCAGGGGGGAGGTTCCCGGCTGCGGGAAGGACTTGCGCCGAACACGGTTCGAGATTAAATTGAACATTGTTTAATTACTTTGGCAAGGAGGACTCCGATGGTCCATGCGTCCGCAATCCGCCGCCGGCGCCTTGGCCGACTGGGGCCTCGACCGCATGCTGGCCGGGGCGTCCGGGCTGGCCCTGGTGCCCTGCGCGGCGGCGGCGGAATGGGAACGCTGCGTCGGTTGCTCATTGAGGATTGATGACCATAATGGTCCGCCATGGAATCGGAGACCCGACCACCGCGCGGCGCGGTCGCGGAGGCCGCCGCCATTCAACCCGTGCGACCGCCCCTGCGCGCCCGCCTGGGCCGGTGGCCCTGGCTGGCCGCTGTGTTCTTCTGGCTGTTCCCGAAACGGTTGAGCGGCCGCGGCCGGCGCCGCGGCGTGCGCCTGCTGCACGACCTGACCGACGCCCTGGACGGCGCCGGGGTGCCGTTCCAGATCGACTACGGCACCCTGCTGGGCTGCCTGCGCGAAGGGGACTTCATCCCCTGGGACGAGGACATGGACCTGGCCGTACGCGAGGAGGACCTGCCCGCCCTGCGCCGCGCCTACGACGGCGCCCGGCGGCGCGGCCTGCGGGTGCTGGAATACGTCCTGCCGCCGTCCGACTACGGCGACAGCGGTTGGCGCGCCGGCGACCTGTGGATGGCGCGCTTCCTGCGCCCGCCGTCCCTGCTGTTCCCGCGCGAACTGTTCGCCGACGTACAGGTTCGCCGCCGCAACGGCGACCGGGACTGGTGGGTAATTCTGGAACGCGGCGTGATCTACCTGTGCGCCGCCGACGCGGCCTGGCTGGGCGACGGCCGGCGGGTGGACTTCCTGGGCCGGACGGTGACCCTGCCGGCGGCGGCCGAGACCTACCTGTGTCACCTGTACGGCGACTGGCGCCAGCCGGTCAGCGACTACACCCTGGACCGGGACGGCGCCATCGTCGCCCACGGCCGGGTGGAGGACGGAGAATGACAGCGCCGCCCCGCCACCTGGTCACACCGCGGCGACCCTGGCCGAGGGCCACGCCCTGGCGCACCAGGACCGGATACGCTGGACCTGACCCCGGAGGTGCGCAGCCGCGGCGCGCATCAAGGGCGATGACGAGGGCGGCAAAATCCAACTATTCTCGCGGCACTGCGAGGGGAGGCGCCTGATGCAAAACCAGATCCACCTGCTGACGGCGCGGCGGTTCATGCCGCTGTTCCTGACCCAGCTTCTGGGCGCCTTCAACGACAACGTGTTCAAGAACGCCCTGGTGATCCTGGTGCTGTACCGCATCGCCGACGGCGACGCCGCCGGCGGGCAGATGCTGGTGACCCTGGCCGGCGGCCTGTTCATCCTGCCGTTCTTCCTGTTCTCGGCCACCGCCGGACAGCTCGCCGACCGCCATGACAAGGCCATGCTGATCCGCCGCATCAAGCTGGCCGAGGTGGCGGTGATGGCCCTGGGCGCCGCCGCCTTCGCCGTCGGAGACCCCTGGTTCCTGGTCGCCGTGCTGTTCCTGATGGGCACCCAGTCGGCCTTCTTCGGGCCGCTCAAGTACGCCATCCTGCCCGACCACCTGGCTGAGGACGAGCTGATCGGCGGCAACGCCCTGATCGAGATGGGCACCTTCCTGGCCATTCTGGTGGGCACCATCCTGGGCGGCGCCATCGTCCTGCAGCCGCACGGGGTGGCCTGGGTCTGCGCCGTCGTCATCGCCACCGCCCTGGCCGGTTGGGGCGGCAGCCTGCTGATCCCCAAGGCGCCGGTGGCGGACCCGGGGCTGAAGATCGGCCTCAACCCCCTGACCGAGACCTGGAAGATCCTCAAGGACACGGCGGCCCAGGAGAACGTGTTCCTGGCGATCCTGGGGATTTCCTGGTTCTGGCTGGTGGGGGCCACCTACCTGACCCAGCTGCCGGCCTTCACCAAGGACCACCTGGGCGCCAACGAGCAGGTCCTGACCCTGCTGCTGACCGTGTTCTCGGTCGGCATCGGGCTCGGCTCGCTGTTGTGCAACCGCCTGCTGAAGGGCGAGATCAACGCCAAGTACGTGCCCTTCGCCGCCATCGGGCTGGGCCTGTTCGCCGTCGACCTGTTCTTCGCCGCCTCGGACCTGGCGCCGTCCGGGGCCGGGCTGGTGGGGGTGGCGCCCTTCGTGCGCGACCCGGGCAACTGGCGGGTGCTGGCAGACCTGCTGCTGATGGCCCTGTGCGGCGGCGTCTTCATCGTGCCCCTGTACGCCATCCTGCAGGCCTGGTCCGACGAGCGGGCCCGCGCCCGCGCCGTGGCCGCCAACAACATCATGAACGCCCTGTTCGTGGTCGGCGGCGCCGCCGCCACGGTGGTGCTGCTGGGCTGGGGCGCCACGGTGCCGCAGATCTTCCTGGCCATCGCGGTGGCCAGCGGCGCCGTGGCCGTGCTGGCCGTCCAACTGCTGCCCCACGAGGTGGCCAAGGCCCTGGCCGTGCGCCTGCTGCGCCTGCTGTACCGGGTCCGGGTGCAGGGGGTCGAGAACCTGGAGGCGGCCGGCCGGCGGGCGGTGATCGTGGTCAACCACGTTTCGTTCCTGGACGGCATCCTGCTGGCCGCCTTCCTGCCCGGGCGGCCCACCTTCGCCGTCAACACCGAGATGGCCAAGAAGTGGTGGGCGCGGCCGTTCCTGTCCCTGGTCGACGCCTTCCCCATCGACCCGACCAAGCCCATGTCCACCAAGTCCCTGATCCGCGCGGTGCAGGACGGGCGGCGCTGCGTCATCTTCCCCGAGGGACGCATCACCGTGACCGGCACCCTGATGAAGGTCTACGAGGGGCCGGGCATGATCGCCGACAAGTCCGGCGCACCCCTGGTGCCGGTGCGCATCGACGGCGCCCAGTACTCCATCTTCTCGCGCCTCAAGGGCAAGGTGCGGCGCCGCCTGTTCCCGCGCATCGCCATCACGGTGCTGGAGCCGCGCGCCTTCGAGGTGCCCGACGAGACCAAGGGCCGCCTGCGCCGCCAGTTGATCGGCGCCAGCCTGTACGACGTCATGGCCGATGCCATCGTGCGCACCTGCAACACCGACCAGACCCTGTTCGAGGCCCTGCTGGAGGCCCGCGCCATCCACGGCGGCGACCATCCGGTGCTGGAGGACATCGAACGCCAACCCATCACCTACCACCGCATGGTCACCGGCTGCCACGTGCTGGGGCGCAAGATCGCCGGGTTCACCCAGGCCGGCGAGAAGGTGGGCATGCTGCTGCCCAACGCCGTGGCCACGGCGGTCACTTTCTTCGCCCTGCAGGCCACGGCGCGGGTGCCGGCCATGTTGAACTTCACCGCCGGCCTGGCCAACATGCGCGCCGCCTGCCGCGCCGCCCAGGTCAAGACGGTGCTGACCTCGCGCGTGTTCATCGAGCGCGGCAACCTGACCGACCTGGCCGAGGGCCTGGCCCAGGAGGTGGACCTGGTCTACCTGGAGGACCTGCGGGATGGGGTCGGCCTGGTGGACAAGCTGGCGGGCGCCCTGGCGGCGCGCCTGTCGGGTTTTGTCGAGGGGCTGCGCGGCGGCGCGCCCGACGACCCGGCGGTGGTGCTGTTCACCTCGGGCTCCGAGGGCACGCCCAAGGGGGTGGTGCTCAGCCACCGCAACCTGCTGGCCAACCGCTACCAGCTGACGGCGCGGGTTGACTTCAACTCGGCCGACGTGGTGTTCAACGCCCTGCCGGTGTTCCACTCCTTCGGCCTGAACGGCGGCATGCTGGTGCCGCTGCTGTCGGGGGTCAAGACGTTCATGTACCCGTCGCCCCTGCACTACCGCATCGTGCCCGAGCTGGTCTACGACACCAATGCCACCATCATGTTCGGCACCGACACCTTCCTGTCGGGCTATGCCCGGGTCGCCCACCCCTACGACTTCTATTCCGTGCGCTACGTCTTCGCCGGGGCCGAAAAGGTCAAGGACGCCACCCGCACCGCCTGGATGGAGAACTTCGGCGTGCGCATCCTGGAGGGATACGGCGCCACCGAGACGGCGCCGGTGCTGGCCACCAACACCCCCATGCACTTCCGGGTCGGCACCGTGGGCCGTCTGCTGCCGGGCATCGAGCATCGCCTCGACGACGTGCCGGGCATCGACGCGGGCGGCAAGCTGGTGGTGCGCGGGCCCAACGTCATGCTGGGATATTTGCGGGCCGAGAACCCGGGCGTGCTGGAGCCGACCGAGGACGGCTGGTACGACACCGGCGACATCGTCGACGTGGACGAAGAGGGATTCGTCACCATCCTGGGCCGGGCCAAGCGGTTCGCCAAGATCGGCGGCGAGATGGTGTCGCTGGGCGCCGTCGAGGCCCAGGTCAACGACCTGTGGCCGGGCCACCTGCACGCCGTGGTGGCGGTCGCCGACGAGCGCAAGGGCGAGCAGTTGGTGCTGGTCACCGACTGCGCCGAGGCGAACCGCGACGCCCTGGCCGCCGACGCCCGCGCCAAGGGCATCCCCGAGCTGATGCTGCCCAAGACCATCCTGGTGCGCGACGCCGTCCCGGTCCTGGGCACGGGCAAGGTCGATTACGTGGGGGTCAAGGCCCTGGTCGAGGATGCATCGGCGTCCTAGCTCTGCTATACGGGCGCCATGGACATCCGACCCGCCCGCATCGACGACCTGCCGGCCATCGTCGCCCTGCTGGCCGACGACCCCCTCGGCGCCACCCGCGAGCGCGCCGAGGACCCCCTGCCCCAAGAATACCACGACGCCTTCGCCGCCGTAGCCGCCCAGGCGGGCAACGAGCTGCTGGTGGTCGAGGATGACGGCCAGGTGGTGGGCTGCATGCAGCTCACCTTCATCCCCGGCCTGTCGCGCCAGGGCGCGACCCGGGCCCAGATCGAGAGCGTGCGCGTGCGGTCGGACCGGCGCGGCCAGAAGATCGGCGAGGCCCTGTTCCGCCACGCCATCAACCGGGCCCGGGCCCGGGGCGCCGGCCTGGTGCAGCTGACCACCGACCTGGAACGGACCGACGCGCGCCGGTTCTACGAGCGCCTGGGCTTCCAGGCCACCCACCTGGGCATGAAGATGGCGTTGTAGCGGCCGGCGGATCAGCTTGTTGGCGGCGCCCCCAGGCGGAAGCGGTACAGGCGCACGGCCAGGGGTTCGAGACGGTCGGGCAGGGCGCCGTCGACGGTTTCCAGGACACGGTCCTCCAGGGGCAGCGAGACGCGCGCCGGCAGCTTGCCCGACGTTCCGCGCACCGTGAATCCCACCACCTTTCTGCCCGTGTTCACCACCAGCACCCAGGCCGATCCATCGTGCTCGAATACCCGCGACACCGTACCGCCGGCGGCGACCACGCGGGCCGGTGCCCGCGCCGGGTCGGGCGCCAGGAACAGGGGTGTCAGGGGGTTCAGCTCGGCCAGCAGCCGGCGCACGTTTTCCAGGCCCGTGGGGGATTTCGTGAGGTGGAACTGGCTGCCGGTATAGGTGAAGTAGAACAGGCCGCGGGCGCCGGCGGCGATGGCCTGGTAGGTCATGTTGCGCAGCACGCGGTAGGGCGGCTCCAGATAGCCGTATCCCGTGCCGCCCTGTCCCTTGCCATGGAGCTGAAGCACCGGCCACAGGGGCTTGCGGCCCAGGGTGGCCAGGCGGGCGTCGGTGATCTCCTTGTACACGGGGTACAGGTCCGAGTTCTGGGTGCGGTACGGGTAGGGGTCGACCATGGCGATCTGGGCGTGGTCGAAATCCTTGCGCGGCAGGGCAACCGCCAGGTTTGACACGACGATGGCCCGGGGCCGGGTGCCGTCGACCTCGTCGACCAGGCGCGCCATGTCGGCCAGGCGTTGATAGGGGATTTTGTGGCCGGGATCGTCCGGTTCGTCGAACATGTACCAGGCGACCAGGGCCGGGGAGTGGCGCAGGGCCTCGACCCGGTCGCGCAGGTCCTTCTCATTCCAGTGCATGACGGAGTACCGCGGCAGCCCCATGGCCACCTTGACCCCCGCCGCCTCGGCCTCGCCCAGGAATTCGAGCAGCCAAGGGATGGGCTTGGCGCTGCCCCGGCGTTTCAGTTGGCCTTCGGCGGAATAGGTGTGCACCATGTTGAACCCCAGGTCCCGGGCCGCCGGGATGGCGTTCGTGGGCACGGCGTAGATGCCGAGGGGGAAGAACGGCTTGCCGTCCACCAGCAGGTTGCCGTTCGCGTCCAGGTTGGGGCCGAGGGCGTCCGCCACCTGGGGCGCCGCCGTCTTGGCGGCCGGGGTCGCCGCCGCCGCCGGCGCGGGCGGCGGCGCCTCGGTGGCGGGGCGCGCCGCCTGGTTGGACGTGGTCTGCTGGCAGGCCGCCAGGAACAGAATCCCGGCGGCGAGGAGTCCATGTATCCGCATGTCGATCCCGGAGCTGTTTCGCCTCGCCTCGCGTCGACGATACAGGCTCCGTGCAACCCTGGCTAGTCGGAGCCGGTGCGGGACAGGGGGGCCTGGGCCCTGTACCATGCGACCCAGGGGCGGAACACGCCGCCGCCGCAACGGAGCCCGTACCTTGAAATCCACCGTCCGCAACGCTTCCGTCTTTCCCGTTGTCCTCGCCGCCCTGCTGGGCATCGGCGCCGCCGCACCGGCCGCGGCGCAGCAGGTGGAGAAGGTGACCCTGCCCACGGCGCGCACGGTGGGCGAGACCTATGTGCTGGAGATCAGATCGGCGAAATCCCGCACCCGCGGCGGCAAGAACACGGCCAGCGGTTCCACCTGGCGCCTGAACGCCCGGGTCGACGCGGTGGCGGCCGACGGCGGCCACGTGCTGCGCCTGGAAACCGTGGACGTGGACCTGGCCATGCCGCCCGAATCCGAACAGGCCGGCGGTATGGTCAAGGTTTTCAACGACGCAATGCGCCGCCTCATGGCGGTGCCCATCGTCCTCGACATGGCGCCCGAGGGGTCCGTCCAGGGCCTGCGCAACAAGGACCAGGCCCTGGCCTTCGCCCACGACCTGGTCGCCGCGACGCGGAAGGAACTGCTGGCCGGCAAGACGCCCGTGGATGCCAAGCTGCTGGACCGGGTCCTGACGCCGCTGACCCAGCCGTCCATGCTGGAAAACTCCCTGCTGGAACCCTTCACCCTGCTGTATTTCCTGTCCGGCGTGGATCTGGAGATGGGGGAAACCTACGTCCTGGACGACGAGGTCCCGTTCCCCCTGACCGGCACGCCCCTGCGCAGCCGTATCCTGTTCGCCGCCAAGAAGGTGGACCGGGCCGCCGGCACCGCGACCTTCGACATGCGGCGGGAGATCGAGCCCGAGGACTTCCACAAGGCGATCAAGGACTTCTTCACCGGGTTCCTGCGTGCGGCGGGCAAGGAGCTGCCCCCCGACACGGAACTGCCGTTCGACCAGTTCGTCCTGGAAACCACGGCGACCTACGTCTATAGCCTTGAGACGGGCCTGCCGGTCAGCCTGCGGTTCGTCAAGCAGGTCTCGGCTCCCGGCGGCAGCCAGGTGGAGACCAAGGACATCGACGTACGCCCCGCCAACTGACGGGCCCTGCCGCCGTCACACGGCGAAGTACTTGGCCTGGGGGTGGTGCAGGACGATGGCGGCCGTGGACTGCTCGGGGTGCAGCTGGTCCTCCTCGGCCATCTCCAGGCCGATGCGGTCGGCGCCCAGCAGGTCCAGCAGCACCCGCTGGTCGGCCATGTTGGGGCAGGCCGGGTAGCCGAAGGAGTAGCGCGCCCCCCGGTAGTCCTGCTTCAGCAGGGCGCGCATGTCCCTTGCGTCCTCGTGGCCGAAACCCAGTTCGCCGCGGATGCGCCGGTGCACGTACTCGGCCAGGGCCTCGGCCATCTCCACCCCCAGGCCGTGCAGGTACAGGTAGTCCTTGTAGCGGTGCTCGGCGAACCAGCGCCGCGCCACCTCGGACGCCGTCTGGCCCATGGTCACCACCTGCAGCGCCACCACGTCGCGCGGGCCGGCGTCCACGTCGCGCACGAAGTCGGCGATGCACAGGCCGCCGGGCCGGTCCTGGCGCGGGAAGGTGAAGCGCGCGGCCTCGGTCTGCCCGTCCTCGTGAAACAGGATCACCGTGTTGCCCTCGGCCGCCGCCGGCCAGTAGCCGTAGGCGGCGCGCGGGTGCAGGATGTCCTCGGCCTCGCAGGTGTCCAGTAGGCCGTTCAGGATCGGGCGCACCTCGCGGTTGGCCCAGTCGCGCCACTGGTCCAGGGTCCGCCCCGCCTTCTTGAAGCCCCACTGGAACTGGAACAGCATGGTTTCGCTCAGGTAGGGGACCAGGGCGCGGATCGACGCCTGCTCGATCACCCGCGGGCCCCAGAAGGGCGGCTCGGGCACCGCCACATCGCCCAGCAGGTCGGCCTTGCGCAGCTTCAGCTCGTCCAGGTCCACGGGCCGCAGGGCCCGGTCCGGCGGCGCCAGGCGGCGGTCGGCCTTGGCCTTGCGTCCGCCGCGGCGGGCGGCGATGCCGTCCAGGTGGTCGTCCAGGGTGCCGGCGGCGACCTTGTCCATCAGCCCCAGACCGTCGAAGGCGTCCCGCGCATAGGCCACCCGGCCGCCGGCATAGGTGTTGGCGCAGTCCTCCTCCACGTAGTTGCGGGTCAGGGCGGCGCCGCCCAGGATCACCGGCGTGTCCAGGCCCAGGCGGGCCATCTCGGCCAGGTTCTCGCGCATGATCACCGTCGACTTGACCAGCAGGCCCGACATGCCGATGGCGTCGGCATCGGCCTCGCGCGCCGCGTCCAGGATCGCCTGCAGGGGCTGCTTGATGCCCAGGTTGACCACGTTGTAGCCGTTGTTGGTGAGGATGATGTCCACCAGGTTCTTGCCGATGTCGTGGACGTCGCCCTTGACCGTGGCCAGGACGATGGTGCCCTTGGCCCGGCCGGCCGCCTTCTCCATGTGCGGTTCCAGGTAGGCGACGGCGGCCTTCATGGTCTCGGCCGATTGCAGCACGAAGGGAAGCTGCATCTGGCCGGAGCCGAACAGCTCGCCCACCACCTTCATGCCGTCCAGCAGGTGGACGTTGATGATGTCCAGCGGCGACCACTTGCCCATGGCCTCGTCCAGGTCGTCCTCCAGCCCGATGCGGTCGCCGTCAATGATGCGCTGCTTCAGGCGCTCCTCCACCAGGGCCGGGCGTTCGCGCACCTTGGCGCTTTCCGCCGTGCGGTCGGCAAAGAGCGCGATGAAGGCCTGCAGGGGGTCGTAGCCCTCGGCGCGGCGGTCGAAGATCAGGTCCTCGGCCACCTTCACCTCCTCGGCGGGGATCTTGTGCAGGGGCATGATCTTGGACAGGTGCAAGATGGCCCCGGTCATGCCCCGGCGCACGGCGTGGTCCAGGAACACCGAGTTCAGCACGTGCCGCGCCGCCGGCTTCAGGCCAAAGGAGACGTTGGACAGGCCGAGAATGATCTGCACCTCGGGCAGCTCGGCGGCGATGGCCTCGATGGCGTCCAGGGTCTCCAGCGCCAGGCGCCGGTCGTCGGCGTTGCCGGTGCAGATGGTGAAGGTCAGGGGGTCGATCATCAGGTCCGCCGGCGGCAGGCCGTGGCGGTTGCAGGCGAAGTCGTGCAGCCGCTTGGCGATGCGCAGCTTGCCGGCGGCGTCCTTGGCCATGCCCGGCTCGTCGATGGTCAGCGCGATGACCGCGGCGCCGAACTTGCGCGCCAGGGCCAAGCGGGCGGCCGCCGGCGCCTCGCCGTCCTCGAAGTTGATGGAATTGAGGATGGCCTTGCCGCCATAGAGCTTGAGCCCCGCTTCCAGCACCGGCAGCTCGGTCGAGTCCAGCACCAGGGGCGCGGCCACGGCGCCGCGCATGCGGGAGACGACCTGGGTCATGTCGGCCACCTCGTCGCGGCCGACGAAGGCGGTGCAGACGTCGATGGCGTGGGAGCCCTCCTTGACCTGGTCGCGGGCCATGGCGACGCAGCCGTCCCAGTCCTCGGCGTCCTGCAGCTCGCGGAACTTTTTCGACCCGTTGGCGTTGCACCGTTCGCCGATGGAGAAGAAGGCGTTCTCCTGGCGCAGGGGCTGGGCGGCGTAGAGTGACGCCGCCGCCGGCACCCAGTGCGCCGTGCGCGCCGCCGGGCGCGGCCTGGCGGACCCGCCGGCCCGCTCGCGCAGGACCGCGTCCAGGGCGGCGATGTGCTCGGTCCCGGTGCCGCAGCAGCCGCCGACCATATTGACCCCGTCCTCGGCGATGAAGCGCGCCTGCCACCTGGCCAACTCTTCGGCGCCCAGGGGATAGCGGGTCTGCCCGTCCACCAGTTCGGGCAGGCCGGCGTTGGGCTGCACCGAGATGGGGCCGGTCCAGTTCTCGGACAGCCACTTCACGTGCTCGGCCATCTCCTGGGGGCCGGTGGCGCAATTGATGCCGATCACCGGCACGTCCAGGGCGCGTATCACCGTGGCGGCGGCGGCCATGTCGGCGCCCACCAGCAGGGTGCCCGTGGTCTCCACCGTGACCTGGACCAGGACCGGCACCTCGATGCCCGCCTCGGCCATGGCCAGGCGGGCGCCGTTGACCCCGGCCTTGATCTGCAACGGGTCCTGGCATGTCTCCAGCAGGATGGCGTCGACCCCGCCGGCGATCAGCCCGGCGCACTGCACCTTCAGCGCCGCCTCCAGGCGGTCGTAGGCGACATGGCCCAGGCTGGGCAGCTTGGTCCCCGGGCCCAGGTCGCCCAGGACGAAGCGCCGCCGGCCGTCCTGGAACGCCGCCGCGGCCTCGCGCGCCAGCTCGGCGGCCTCGCGGTTCAGGTGGAAGGCCTCGGCCTCCAGCCCGAACTCGGCTAAAGTCACCGGCGAGGCGCCGAAGGTGTTGGTGGTGGCCATGTCGGCACCGGCCTCGAAATATGCCGTGTGGATGGCCCGCACCAGGTCGGGGCGCGAGCGGGTCAGGATGTCGGTGCAGTTCTCGTGGCCCCAGAAGTCGCGCTCCACGTCCAGGTCCATGGCCTGGATGCGCGAGCCGAAGGCGCCGTCGCACAGCAGCACGGTTTCCGACAGGGCGTCCAGCAGGGCCGTGCGCCGTTGCAGGGAGGTATCGGGCATCAGCCGGCTTCCTTGACGTCCTGGGTCTCGTCCGCGCCATCGCCGCGTCCGCCATCCCGGTCCCGGGCCGGAGTGACCCCCAGGATGTGGCAGATGGCGTAGGTCAGGTCGGCCCGGTTCAGGGTGTAGAAGTGGAATTCGCGCACGCCGCAGGCGTGCAGCACCCGGCACTGTTCGGCGGCCACGGTGGCGGCGATCAGCTTGCGGGTCTCGGGGTCGTCGTCCAGGCCGGCGAACAGGTCGCCCATCCAGTCCGGCACCGTGGCGCCGCAGGCGGCGCTGAACTGGCGCACCCGGGCGAAGTTGGTGACCGGCAGGATGCCCGGCACGATGGGCACGGCGATGCCGGCGGCCCGGGCCCGTTCCAGGAAGCGCAGGAACACCTCGACGTCGAAGAAGTACTGGGTGATGGCGCGGGTGGCGCCGGCGTCGATCTTGCGCTTCAGGTTGTCCAGGTCGGCCTGGGCGCTGGCCGCCTCGGGGTGCACCTCGGGGTAGGCGGCGACGCTGATCTCGAAGTCGGCCACGCGCCGCAACCCGGCCACCAAGTCCGAGGCATAGGCATAGCCGCCCGGGTGCGGCGTGTAGGCGCCGCCGACACCGTCGGGCGGGTCGCCGCGCAGGGCCACCAGGTGCCGGATGCCATGGTCCCAGTACTGGCGCGCCACGGCGTCCACCTCGTCGCGGGTGGCGGCGACGCAGGTCAGGTGCGCGGCCGGGTTCAGGCCCAACTGGTTCTTCAGCCGCACCACCGTGTCCTGGGTCCGCTCGCGCGTGCCGCCACCGGCGCCATAGGTGACCGAGACGAACTCGGGCCCCAGGGGCGCCAGCCGCCGGGCGCACTTCAACAGGGTCTCCTCGGCCTTGTCGTTGGCCGGGGGAAAGAACTCGAAGGACACGCTGACGTCCCGCGGCAGGGGCGCCGCCACGGCCAGGCCCGGCGCCGGCGGACGGCCGGCGGCGGAGACGTTCATCAGCGACGGCGCCTGGGCGCGCGTCGAATTGGGGCTGCGTCGGATCATGCCGGGGCTTCCGCTGTCTGGGATCGGGATTCGGAGGTGTCGGGCGCGGCCGGCGCGGGCCGCGCCGCCATCCACACGGTGACGGTCAGGGGCTCGCCGGGCAGGTGCTCGATATAACGGGTGTCCAGGCCGGCGGCGCGCAGCCAGGCGTCCACCTCGCCGTCGGCGAAGCCCAGGCGCCGGTGGGCGTGCTGGTCGCGTAGGTCCTCGCGGTCGTGGGGCGCGAAGTCGGCGATCACCACCCGGCCCCCGGGGCGCAGGATCCGTGCCGCCTCCTGCACGGCGCGGCCGGGGTGGTCCAGGAAGTGCAGCACCTGGTGCACGATGGCGACATCGAAGGTGTCGCGCTCGAAGGGCAGTTGGTAGAGGTCCGCCTGGCGCACCGAGCAGTGGTTGAGGCCGGCCTTCTCCAGGTTGGCCCGGGCCACGGCCAGCATGTCGCGCGACAGGTCGACCCCCTCGGCGCGGGCGGCGCGGGGCCCGAACACTTCCAGCATGCGCCCGGTGCCGGTGCCGATGTCCAGCAGCGCCTCGACCCCCGCTTCGGGCAGCAGGGACAGGATCACCCGCTCCACCTCGCGCTCGGCCACGTACAGGGAGCGCACCTGGCGCCACTGCGGCGCGTTGCGGCGGAAGTAGTCGGCCGCGGCCTCGGCGCGGCGCGCCTTGACCTCGGCCAGACGCTGGCGGTCGAGCGCGAGTTGCCCGTCGTCGGGCGGCAACAGGTCGACCAGGCGGGCGGCCATGTCGGCGTCGCGGGCCAGGCGGTGGAACACCCAGCTTCCCTCGCGGAACCGTTCCAGCAGGCCGGCCTCGGTCAGCAGGCGCAGGTGCCGTGACACCCGCGGCTGGCTCTGGCCCAGGATCTGCATCATCTCGCTGACGGTCAGTTCGCCCTCGGCGCACATGGCCAGCAGGCGCAGGCGCGTGGGTTCGGCGGCGGCGCGCAGGGCCGCCAGCACCCCATCCAGCCGGACTTCCCGATTCTCCTCTGCCATGCTGCCCTCAGTAATGGCTTAAAGACATAAAGATATCTTTATATCTTTTTCGAGCCCCGGTCAACGCCCCGTTCGGCCCGCGAACGGGCCGGGCCATCAACCTTGGCGCGAAGGGTTCTGGTCAAGGGACCGGGGGTATGTTAAGTGGACTCCCGCGCCGGTGCGGACCGCCGGCGCGGCAAACGGGGCGAGAGGAATTCGATGGCCATGGCGGTTCTGGGACGGCGGAGTTTCCTGCGCGGCGGCGCCGCGGCCCTGGTGCTGGGGCCGGCGGCGATCGGGGCCGCGCCGCGCCGTGCCGCCGCCGCCAGCCTGGAGACCGACGCCCAGGCCTTCGTCCTGTCCCTGGCCGACGACGCCGTGCGCAGCCTGACCGTGCCCAACATCGAGCGCGGCATGCGTATCGAGCGGTTCCGCAAGCTGTTCAACGACCGCTTCGCCGTCGACGCCATCGGCAAGTGGGTCCTGGGCCGGTACTGGCGCGACGCCTCCAAGGAGCAGCGGCGGGAATACCTGACCCTGTTCGAGGACCTGATGGTCGTTTCCTACGTCGACCGCTTCGCCCAGTATGCCGGGGAATCCCTGACCGTGACCAAGACCCTGGCCGACAAGGAGAACTACGCTACCGTGTTCTCCCAGATCCAGCGCCCCGGCGGCCAGCCGATCAAGGTCAACTGGCGCGTCGGCGCCAACAAGGACGGTAAGTTCAAGGTCCTGGACGTGATGGTCGAGGGCACCAGCCTGGGCCAGACCATGCGATCGGACTTCGCTTCGATCATCCGCCGCGACGGCGGCGGCCTGGACGGCCTGCTGCAGATCCTGCGCGAGAAGACCGCTGCCCTGAAGGCCGGTTAGGCCGCCCTTTCCATTTCCCGGGCCCACCCCCCGGCCCGCCACAGGAGACCCCACGGCGCCATGGCCGCTTCCCCGACCGCCCAGGGCGGACCCAACAGCCTGTTGATCGGCGTCCTCAGCGGCCTGACCGTGGTCGCCGTGTGGTCCGGCTTCATCGTCCTGTCGCGCGCCGGGGTTACCGGCGGCCTGACCCCCTACGATCTGACGGCCCTGCGTTTCGGCGTGGTGGGGGCGGTCATGATTCCCACCACCCTGGCCTGGTGGCCACGTAACCTGTCCCTGGCCAAGGCCCTGTTGCTGGGGGCCACGGGGCCGGGGGTGATCTATTCCCTGTTCGCCTACTCGGGGCTGGAACGGGCGCCGGCCGCCTACGCCGGCGTGTTCTCCAACGGCATGCTGCCCATCTTCACCGCCACCTTCGCCTACTTCCTGGTCGGGCACCGCCTGGGCCCCCGCGGCATGTTCGGGATCGTGGTGATCCTGGCCGGCTGCGCCCTGCTGGGCCTGTTCGACGTCGAGCACGTGGGCGACCGGGCCCTGAGCGGCGCCCTGCTGCTGCTGTGCTCGGCCGCCGTGCTGTCGGCCTACATGGTGGGGGTGCGCATGTGGTCGCTGGCGCCGCGCCAGGCCCTGGCGGTGATCAGCCTGCCCAACGCCATCGTGTTCCTGCCGCTGTGGTACTTCTTCCTGCCCAGCACCATGGCCCAGGCCGACATGGGCGATATCGTATTGCAGGGCCTTTTCCAGGGCCTGGGTCCCAGCTTCGCCGCGGTGATCGCCTTCGCCCTGGCCATCCGCAACCTGGGGCCGACCCCCACGGCGGGCATCTCGGCCCTGGTGCCGGCGGCGGCGACCCTGCTCGCCATCCCGGTGCTGGGCGAGTGGCCCTCGCCGGTGCAATGGGCCGGCGTGGCCGTGGTCAGCGTCGGCCTGGCCCTGCTGCTGTGGCGGCGCGCGTAGGCACCTAGAACTCGACCTCGCGCACCACCGGCCCCTGGCGGCCCTGGATGCAGTACTTCTTGCGCCGCTCTTCGACGCCGTCCACGTAGACCACCTCGCACACGGTCTGCTTGCGGCTGGTCAGGAACTCGTCGGCGGTCAGGCGTGCCCACTCGGCGTCCTTGCGCGCCGCGTCGCGGCCCACCACCAGGTAGGTGCGGGTGACGGCGCCGGGCGGCAGGCCGTGGCGGCCGCTGGCGCCGATGATGTCGCGGCGCCAGACCACGGCGCAGGCCGGGTCCACCCCGCGCACGAAGTCCTGCCACGAGAGGCCGGCCTTGGCCAGGTTGTCCATGTCCACGAACAGGGCCCCGTCGTCGTTCCCGGCGCCCTCGCCGGCCTCGGTGAACAGCTGGTGCATCTGGGCCAGCATCTCGGCGGCGTCGTCGGTCATGTCCGTTCCTCTCCTTCCTCGCTCCAATGCTCCTTGGCCGGGCGCGGCGCGGCGGCGGGGCGCAGGCCCAGGCGTTTGGCCAGGTCGTCGACCCGCTTCAGGTTGCGCGCGGCCACGTCGGCGGCGCGGCCCTGGCCGGTTTCGTTGTAGACCTGGCGGGCGTTGGCGAAGGCCTCGCGTGCCTCCTCCACGGGCTCGCGCCGGCCCGTCTCCTGGGCCAGCAGGAACAGGGCCGAACCCAGGTTGTTCTGGGCCGCCGCCCAGGGCAGGGGCGTGCGCGCCCGGTCCCGGTGTCCGCAGATGGTGCGGCAGGCCTCCACCGCGCTCTCGATCAGCTTGGCGTTGTTGCTGGTGCGGCCCAGGACCTGGGCCGACTGGGCGTACTGGTTCAGGCCCTCGATCCACAGTTGCGGCCAGCGGTCGGCGGCCAGGACGCGCAGGGCCGCCTGGGTCGCGGCCACGGATTCGCGCAGGCGCGGGCCGCTGCCGGCGCGCCGGTCCAGGCGGTACAGCACGTCGCCCAGGCGCAGGTGGGCGGCGGCCCAGACCCCCGGCGTGCGGTCCGGGCGCAGGTCCTCGATGGCCGCGGCCAGCAGGCGTTCCGCCTCCTCCAGCAGGGCCGTGCCGTCGTCGTCCTCCTCGGCCAGGATGGCCAGGACCGAGCCCAGGGAATGGCGCACCAGGCCCCGTTGCAGGTGCAGGCGGTCGGGCGGCAGCTCGGCCTCGGCGCCGCGCAGGGAGTCCACCGCCTTGCGGTACCACTGGGCCGACCCCGACAGGCCCGCGGCGGCGGCGGCGGCGTTGCCGTAGGCGGTCTTCAGCCCGACGCGGGCCGCGGCCGACAGGCCCTGGGCCTGGCGTCCGTCCAGGGTCGCGGCCTGGTCCAGGGTGGCCACCAGGCGCTCCACCTGCATGGTCCGCTGCCCGCGCATGCGCGGCCACGGGGTGGCGAAGCAGACGGCGCGCAGCACCGGCCCCAGGGCCGCCGGCAGGGGCAGGGGCAGGTCCAGGGACTGCAACGGGTGGAAGGTGCCCGGCCGCCCGTCGTCGGCCCGGGCCGGCGCCACCACGCGCAGGGACAGGCTGTTGCCCTCGCGCGGCACGTCGCACAGCAGCAGCAGGTCGGCGCCCGAGGCGGCCAGCAGGTGCCGCGCCTGGGCGTGCACGGCGCCCAGGCGCGCCGCCGCCGACCCCTCGGCGGGAATGGCCAGGGGGGTCAGCACCCGGGCCGCCTTCAGGTGCCGGTCCTGGTTCAGCAGGTCCATCAGCTGGCGCACGGCGGCGGTGCTGTTCTGCCCGGCCAGGGTGGCCAACTGGACGTCGAAACGCTGGTTGCGCGGGGCCCGCCGCTCGGCCGCGCGCAGGGCGAACAGGCGCGGCATGCCGGCCGGGCGGCGGGGCGGCGGCGCCGGGCGGGACAGGGCCCGGCGCAGACCCTGCCACAGGCCCCGCGCCGGCGTGGAGGCAGCGGCCTGGACCGGGCGCGCGGCGGGCACCGTGGCCGGCAGGTTGGCGGTGGGCCCGCCGCCCAGGTGCTGGACGATCACCTCGCCGCGCGCGGTGGCGGTGGCGGCGCGGGGGTCGCCGGGCAGCTCGTCGTCGCCGAAGATCTCGCCCGGGGACACCTGGCGCGATTCGCCGCCCTCGGCCAGCTCCACCTGCCCCTGGAGCAGCAGGAAGGTGGCGCCGGACGGATCGCCCGCCCGGTAGATGGCCTCGCCGTCCCGGTAGGTGTGTTCGCTCATGTGCCGACCATGAAGCCCGCCCCCCGGCGGCCTTGTCCAGAACATTTTCCAGAACGTTTTGCCGGCGCCGGGCGGCCGTGCCAGGATGGTCCCGCAGGCGGCGAAGACTGGGGAACGGGACCATGGACGGCGGCCCATCGCGGGTGACACGGGTGGACGAGGCGGCCGACCTGCCGGCGGCGGCGGGGGCCTATGCCCTGGTCCTGGAGCTGGTCCGGCCCCTGGCCGTGACCCTGCCCGGCCGCCCGCCCGTGGACCTGGAGCCGGGCTGGTACCTCTACGCCGGCAGCGCCAACGGCCCCGGCGGCATCCGCGCCCGGGTGGGGCGCCACCTGCGCGGCGGCAAGACCGTGCGCTGGCACGTGGACCGCCTGACCAACAGCGCCGGTGTGGCCGCCGTGGCGGCCTTCCCCGGCGGGTCCGAGTGCGCCGTCGCGGCCGCCCTGCGCCAGTCCGGGGCGCCGGTCCCGGCGCCCGGGTTCGGCAGCACCGACTGCCGGCAATGCCCCAGCCACCTCCTGTCCCTGCCCGACGATTTCGACGCCGACGACCTGGACGGGAACCTGCCCCTGGCGGCCATGGCCCGGGGCGAACCGGTCGTCACCTGGCGCCGGCCGCCCGTGCTCTGCTATCTGAAACCGCCTGGCTGAGGGCCGCGCGGGCGCGGCGGAAGACGCCCTCCCAGTCGCCGGGGCGGTCCTGGCGGAACAGGCGCATGGTGGGGTACCAGGGGCTGTCGTCGCGGCCGCGCATCCAGCGCCAGTCCGGCACGTGCGGCAGCAGCACCCACACCGGCCGCCCCAGGGCCCCGGCCAGGTGGGCCACGGCCGTGTCCACCGTGACCACCAGGTCCAGGTTCTGCATCACCGCCGCCGTGTCGGCGAAATCGTCGCAGGCGGCGGCCAGGTCGGGCAGCAGGGCGGCCGGCACCTGGCCGGTCAGGTCCGCCGCCGCCGGCCCCTTCTGCAGGCAGGCGAAGACGGCGCCCGGCACCTCCATCAGGTCCAGGAAACGCTGCGGCGGGCAGGACCGGTTGCGGTCGTTGCGGTGGGTCGGCTTGCCGGCCCAGGCGATGCCGACCCGGAACCGGTCCCGCGGCAGGGAGTGGGGCGCCGGCTTGGCCGGGCGCGGCGGGCGCAGGTAGGGAACCTGGGCCGGGATGGAGTCCAGGTCGGTCCCCAGCAGGCGGGGCAGGCCGAGCATGGGCACGTGGGCGTCGTGGGGCGGCGGCGGCTCGTGCTCGCTGGCCACCGCGTCCACCCCTGGCACCGTGGCCATCAGGCGCAGCATCTCGGGCTGGCATTCCACCACCAGGCGGCCGCACCGTTGCCGCGCCTGGGCGGCGAAGCGGGCGAACTGGATCATGTCGCCGAAGCCCTGCTCGCGGACCACCAGCAGCGTCCCGTCGCCCAGGTCGGTGCCGTCCCAGGGTGGCGAGTCCAGGGACAGCCGGCGCGCGTCGGCCCGTTTCCAGCGGGTCTCGTAGGCGTCGAAACCGCGTTTCAGGTCGCCGGTCTCCAGCAGCAGCAGGGCCCGGTCCCAGGCCGCGCCGACGTGGTCCGGATGGCGCGCCAGCACCGCGTCCAGCAGCGCCAGGCTGTCGTCGAAGCGGCCCTTGTCCTTCAGCACCAGGGCCAGGTTGAACACCGTGTCGACGGCCCCGCCCGACAGGTCGCGGGCCCGGTTGAGGGCGGCCTCGGCCTCGTCCAGGCGGCCCAGGTCGCGGTACGCGTTGCCTAGGTTGGACCACACGGCGGGCGCCCCGGGGTGGGTGGCCAGGGCGCGGTGGTAGGCGGCCACGGCGGCGCCATGCCGGCCCAGGCGGCGCAGGCAGACCCCGGTGTTGCTCAGGGCGTCGGCGTTGTCGGGTTCCAGGGCCAGCACCCGGGCATAGGTTTCCAGCGCCCGGGCCGGGCCGCCCTCGGCCAGGTCGCGGCGCGCCGCGTCCATCAGCCGGGCGACGGTCGTGCGCCGGTCCTCAGCCGCGGCCACGGGGCGTCACGCCGCCAGGTCCGACAGCAGCCGGCCGGTCTCTTCGGGGTCCTCCAGGCGGTAGTCGGCGGCCGAATGGCGGCCGGCCACCTCGGGGTTGTCCACGTCGCCCACGAACACGCCGATGCCGCGGCCCTTGAGGGCGGCGAAGGCGTCCTCGTCGGTGATGTCGTCGCCGAAGTACAGGGGCAGGACGTCGCCCTTGTCCAGGTCCAGCGCCTGCAGCATGTACAGCACCGCCTTGCCCTTGTCCCAGTCCAGGCGCGGCTGGATCTCGCAGACCATCTTGCCCGGCGTCATCTTCAGGTCGTCGTGGGCGGCCAGCACCGCCTGCACGGCGTCGGTGACCCGGCCGCGCAGGTCGGCGGCCACCAGGCGGTAGTGCACGGCCACCGAGGCCTTCTTCAACTCGATCAGCACGCCGTCGATGCCGGCCAGGTCGCGGCGCAGGCCGGCGTCCACCTCGGCCAGCAGGGGGCCGAACCCGGTGCCCTCGCGGCGCTCCAGGGTCCTGCCGCCGGGGCTGGCGATGTCGAAGCCGTGGCTGCCGGCGTAGATCAGGTCGTCGATACCCACCAGGTCCTCCACGTCGTGGCGGTCGCGGCCGCTGACGATGGCCACGGTGCAGCGGTGCGCCAGGTCGCGCACGACGGCCCGCATGGTGTCGGACAGGATCGCGTCCTCGGGCCGTTCGGCGATGGGGGTCAGGGTGCCGTCGTAGTCCAGGAACACGGCCAGGTGCTTACCCGCCGTGCGCCGGCGCAGCTCGTCGCGGTGGTCCAGGGCGTTGGGGATGTCGCCGATGCGGGTGTTCACGATCGCCTCCCTTGCCTGGCGCGGCCTCCATGGTGCCACGCCGGGGGTGAAATTTCCGTTACGCCGGCGCCGCGGCGGAGTAGATTACGCCCATCATGATGCTGTACGACATGCCGCTGTACCGGCCCCCGTCCGAGGGCCAGAACCTGATCATCCAGGCCACCCTGGGGTGCAGCTTCAACGGCTGCACCTTCTGCTCCATGTACAAGAGCAAGCAGTTCCTGGCCCGGCCCCTGGACGTGCTGTTCGCCGATATCGAGGACGCGGCCCGGGACTGGCCCGACGCCCACCGCGTGTTCCTGGCCGACGGCGACGCCCTGGTCCTGCCCACGGACACCCTGATGGCGATCCTGGACAGGCTGCGCGCCAACCTGCCGGACCTGGCGCGGGTGTCGTGCTACGCCACCCCCACCAACCTGCTGCGCAAGTCGGTGGACGAGCTGCGTGCCCTGCGCGACGCCGGACTGCGCCTGGTCTACGTGGGCATCGAGTCGGGCTCGGGCGACATCCTGCGGCGCATCCGCAAGGGGGCGACCGAGAAGTCCATGGTCCAGGCCCTGTCCCGGGCCGCCGAGGCGGGCCTGAAGGTCTCGGCCACGGTGGTCCTGGGCCTGGGCGGGCGCGACCGCTGGCGCGAACACATCGAAGGCACGGCGCGGGTGGTCAACGCCGCGCCGCCCACCTACCTGTCGACCCTGCAACTGCACCTGGAACCGGACGCCGTGGACGAGTTCCTGGCCAAGTACGGCGCTCCCTTCGCCGCCCAGGACGACGCCGGGGTGCTGGAGGAACTGCGCCTGCTGCTGTCCCTGCTGGACCCGCCGCGGCCGGTCATCTTCCGGTCCAACCACGCCTCCAACTGCCTGCCCCTGGCCGGCAACCTGCCGCGCGACCGCGACCGCCTGGTGGCCCTGGTGGACATGGCGCAACGCGGCGCGGCACCCCTGCGGCCACGCTGGATTCGCGGGCTGTAGCACGGCGGCGCAGACCTCCGTTACAGGATGTCGATGACGCTTTCCGGCGGCCGGCCCATGGCGGCCTTGCCGCCGGAGACGACGATGGGGCGCTCGATCACCCGCGGGTGGGCGACCATGGCGGCAATCAGGGCGTCGTCGTCCAGGTCCGGGTCGACCCCTTCCTCCTTGGCTTCCTTGCGGCGCAGGATTTCGGCCGGCCGCTTGCCCAGCATGGCCAGGATCTTCTTCAACTCGGCGGCGCTGGGCGGGTCGGTCAGGTATTCGACGATCCTGGGCTCGATGCCCCGCTCCTGGATCAGGCCCAGGGTGGTGCGCGACTTGCTGCAACGGGGATTGTGATAGATCGTGACCGGCATGGTCCGGGGTGTCCTTTCTGTTGGCTGGCGGGTTCGCCGTAATCTGGAATCCGAAGCCCGGTTTGGCAAGCTACTCGAACCCGGCGCCGTCGGACTCCACCACCCGCCGCGCCGTGTCGTAGGAGAACCCGGCCCGGGCCAGGGCGGCCAGGTCCCGCTCGCGGTGGGCGTCACGGTCGCCGGCGGCGCGGAAGGGCCCCAGGCGTCGGCGCCGGGCCAGGGCCAGGGCCGCCGCCCATTCCGGGTCGGACCCTTGGTCCAGGTCCCCGTCCACGGCCGCCAGGGCCGCCGCCACGTCGTCCTCGGCGACGCCCTTCTGGGCCAGGCGGGCGCGGATCAGGCGCGCCGACTCGCCGCGCCCGCGCAGGGTGCGCACCCGGGCCTCGGCGAAGGCGCGGTCGTCCAGCAGTCCGGCCGCCAAATAGCGGGCCACCAGGTCCTCGACCCAGTCCGTGGCCTCGCGGGCGTCGGTGCCGTGCAGGCGCGCCGAGGCGGCGACCCGGCGCATCAACACCCGGCGCAGGTTCTCGGCCGACGAGGCGTAGCGTTCCAGGTAGGCCAGGGCCGCCTTCTGCAGGCGCTCGGGCGTGACCGGGCGGGGCTGGCGGCGCTGGCGCGGGGGCTGGGTCATGGAAAGGCTTGGTTTTCGTCGCGGGTGGCCCTAGATGTACCCCGCACCCTATCCCATTCCGCCGCAGGGAAGAACCCGCCATGACGGACATCGCCGCCTCCAACCTCCTGGGCGTCTGGACGCTGTACATGCGCGAGGTGCGCCGCTTCACCAAGGTCTACACCCAGACCCTGATGGCCCCGGTGGTCACCACCCTGCTGTTTCTGGCCGTGTTCAGCCTGGCCCTGGGCGGCGCCGCGCGGTCGGTGGGCGACATCCCCTTCACGTCCTTCCTGGCGCCGGGTCTGGTGATGATGGCCATCGCCCAGAACGCCTTCGCCAACACCTCGTCGTCCATGATCATCTCCAAGATCCAGGGCAACATCGTCGACACCCTGATGCCGCCGTTCACGGCCCACGAGCTGACCCTGGCCCTGGCCCTGGGCGGGGTCACCCGCGGCGTCGCCGTCGGCCTGGTGGTGGCCCTGGCCATGGGGCTGTTCGTGGACATGGCCCCCGACAACGTCTTCCTGGTCGCCTACCACGCGGTGATGGCCTCGCTGATGCTGTCGCTGCTGGGGCTGATGGGCGGCATCTGGGCCGACAAGTTCGACCACATCGCGGCGGTGACCAACTTCATCATCACGCCGCTGTCGTTCCTGTCGGGCACCTTCTATTCCATCGAGCGCCTGCCCGAGGCCGGGCGCCTGATCGCCCACCTGAACCCCTTCTTCTACATGATCGACGGCTTCCGCGCCGGGTTCATCGGCCACGCCGACGGCTCGGTCTGGGTCGGCGTGGCGGTCATGGCCGCGGTCAATACGGTGCTGTGGTTGGGGTGCCACCGCATGTTCGCCACCGGCTACAAGCTGAAGGCCTGAATTCGGCCGCGAATCGGCGGGTC